>CAVOPD010000006.1:0-703279 GCA_963697745.1 uncultured Acidobacteriota bacterium
TTTGTCGGTGGCAACAACAACTCCGAGCAGTTGCCGCTCGACGGCCTGATCGAGGCGACCAATTCCGCCTTGCAAAAGGAAGGCCGCTCGCTCGCGACCTACGGCCTGGCGCACGGGCCGCAGGGCTATTTGCCCTTGCGCGAATTCCTGGTGACAAAACTGAAGCGCGACGCCGGCATCAACTGCACCGTCGACGACCTCCTGATCGTCTCCGGCTCGCTCCAGGCGCTCGACCTCGTCAACGCAACGCTGCTGACACGCGGCGATACCGTGATCTTCGAGCAGGACAGCTATCAGGGCTCGTTGACCCGCCTGGCGCGGCTCGGGGTCAACGTCGTCGGCATCCCCCTCGACAAGGACGGCATGCGTATGGATGTGCTGGCCTCGACGCTGGCCGATTTGAAGAGCCGCGGCATCCGGCCCAAGTACATTTACACCATCCCGACCGTGCAGAATCCCACCGGCAGCATCATGCCGGAGAGCCGCCGCGCTGAACTGGTACGGCTCGCGGCCGAATATGGCGTGCCCATCTTCGAGGACGATTGCTACGCCGATCTCGTCTGGTCGGGACAGCGACCGCCGGCGATCCACGCGATGAGCCCGAACGGCGGCGTGATCCATATCGGCTCGTTCTCGAAATCGATCGCACCGGCGCTGCGCGTCGGCTTCATCGTCGCGCCCTGGGATGTGATGTCGCGGATGCTGGCGCTGAAGACGGATGCAGGCTCCGGCGCGCTGGAGCAGATGGTGCTGGCCGCCTATTGCAAGCCGCACTTTTCGACCCACGTACCGGCACTGACGAAGGCGCTGCGCACCAAGCTCGATACGCTGATGGAGGCGCTGAACGAGCAGTTCGGGACGGCGGCCGAGTTCGAGGAGCCCAAGGGCGGCATCTTCCTGTGGGTCAAGCTGCCCGACCAGGTCGATACGCTGAAACTCTATCAGGCCGCGCTCGCCGCCGGAGTCTCGATCAATCCGGGGCCGGAATGGTCGACCAACAAGCCCCATTCCACCTCGCGGCTCAGGCTGTGCTTTGCGAGCCCCTCGCATCAGCAGATCCGTGAGGGCGTCGCCGTGCTGGCCGAGGTCTGCCGCAAGGAGTTCGGCGTGCCGGCCCGCAGCGCCAACGTGGAGAAGCGCGCCTAAGGCTCGCTCTAGGCCACCTGAGGCTGGCTGCCGTGGATCGCGGAGGCCAGCCGCAGCAGCAGCACGATCGAGACGTTGCCCTTGCCGGCCTCGATCTGGGCGATGTAGCGCTCGGAAATCCCGGAGCGGCGGGCCAGCTCCCGGCGCGACAGCTCGCACCGCGCGCGCGAGGACCTCAAGCGCTCGCCCAGCTCGGCCAGGAACGCGGTCTCGGAATAAGGCGGCACGGCACAGCTCCCCGGCAGTACCTCGCCCGCGAAATCCACGACTTGATTCAGCATCGGTCTCACCAACTTCGCCTTCGGGAGCGCCATCCTACCCTTGATACGACCGGCCTCATTGACGCGGATCAAATTCGCGCGCGATTGCCAGCTCGCGTGGACGATCGCGCGCGGGATGCTACACTTGGACTTGTTCGAGGCGGGGTTTTTCAGGACATGACGCGTTGTCTGGGCTGCTGGATCGCGGCGGCGATGCTGTGGATTGCGTTCACGCCAGCGGCCGGCGCCGAGACGCTTGCGGCGACGGTCGAGCAATGGGGCCTGCTCGGCTCATGGGCGGTCGATTGCGCGGCCCGGCCGGACCGCGACAAGGGCTCGCTGTTGACTTACGAGATCAGGAAGGACGGCCGGGTGATGTACCGGCGCGATTTCGGCGAGGCCAGGGACGAGAACGAAGTGGTGTCCGCCACGGTCGAAGCCGAGGGCCTGCTCAATGTGATGGTTTACTTCCCCTCGCTGCACCAGACGCGTGAGTTCGGGCTGCTGCTGGCGAAGGATGGCAGCTTGCGCGCGATCTACAATCGCAGCGAGCGCGGTGTGTACACGATCAGGGACGGCAAATACGTCGCGACAGGCGCGCCGACACCTTCACAGCAACGCTGCGATTGAGCATCACGTTTGAGCATGATCGTTCGGAAAGCCGCTTCGCACTTTTCCGGATCGTGCTCTGTCTGAACATCCATTCAGAATTCTCTTCCAGTTCCTCCGGAACGTTCGCACACATGCGCCGTTCTCATGTGCATTGCATTGGAGGAGGACATCATGAAGAAGCTTGGTTATGTGGTTGCGGCTCTCGGCGCGCTCGCGATCGTTGCACCGACGATGGCGAATGCCGAAACGGTGGTGATCAAGAACGGCTACCATCATGGCTACGGCGCCCGCGCCGAAATGCGCGAGCATCGCGACCACGGCTGGCATCGCGGCTGGCACCATCACGACCGGGTCGTCGTGGTCAAGCGCGGTCACCGTCACCATTGGGATTAATGCGTAACGCATTATGGAAATGGCCCCTCGCGGGGCCATTTCTTTGCGCTCTTTCTTCCTTCTCCCCTTGTGGGAGAAGGTGGCGCGAAGCGCCGGATGAGGGGTTGCTTCAGCGCATTCAATGAGAATTGGACTCGCGGATGGAGACCCCTCACCCGTCTCGCCGCTACGCGGCGAGCCACCCTCTCCCGCAAGGGGAGAGGGTAAGGGCGGTACGTTCAGCGTCGAGTTTTAATCCCACACCGGCGCAAAGCCTGGATTGACGCAACGCCTGTCCTTGGGCAACGCCGCGATCTTCTTGCGGTCGGCATCGTCGAGCGTGATCTTCAGCGCATCGAGATTGGCCTGCTGGCTCTCGCGGCGCGAGGCCTTCGGGATCGCAGCGACACCGTTCTGGTCGAGCAGCCATTTCAGCGCGACCTGCGCGGCGGTCGCGTTGTGCCTGGCGCCGATCTCGGCCAACGCCGGATCTGACGCGATGCGTCCTTGCGCGAGCGGGCAATAGGCGACCAGCGGGATCGATTTGGCGTTGAGATAGGCCAGCACCTTCGATTGATCGAGCATGGCGTGATATTCGATCTGGTTGCAGGCGATCGGCGCCTTGATGTCCTCGACCGCGATCTTGAGCAGCGCCGTGGTGAAATTGGCAACGCCGATCGCCCGCGTACGCCCTTCCTCCTTCAGCTTCATCAGGGTCTCGAACACCGCGCCCCAGTTCGCGGATTTCGACGGCCAGTGCACGAGGTAGAGATCGACATGGTCGAGCCGGAGCTTGGTCAGGCTGGCGTCGAAGGCGCGGCGGATCGCATCGGGGCTGAGATTCTCGTGCCAGACCTTGGTCGTGACATGCAGCTCGCCGCGCGGCAGCCGGGCCGCGGCGAGCGCGGCACCGATCGGCTCTTCGTTGGCGTACATCTCGGCGGTGTCGATGTGGCGATAGCCGATCGACAGCGCGCTCTCGACCGCCGCGCGGCAGGCATCGCCCTGCATGCGGAAAGTGCCGAGGCCGAGCTTGGGCATGCTGATGCCCTGTGTCTTCAGATGATCCATGAGCTAACTCCTGACGTATTTCAGCCGCCGAACACGCGGTGGGGCCGCAAGGGCAAACTCTTCGGTGATGGAAAAGAAGTGGCGGGAATGGAGACTATAGCGCAGGAGACGCGAGGCGGCCAATCAAGATCGGGTTAGTGCTGGGATGCGCGATCCGTCCCCACCGTCATGCCCGGGCATAGCCGTCCGAAGGACGGCGTCGCTTCCGCTCGCCTATGCCCGGGCATCGACGTTCTCAGGGCCGAGCAGCAGGGCGTGGATGGCCGGGTCAAGCCCGGCCATGACGACGGAGAGAGTTGCCCACTCACGAATGCTGCGCGACCACGGCCGGGCGCGCCTGCGGCTGCGGCACGATGTCGACCGACCAGAGGTCGCGGTTGTCGACGTCTTTCAAGGTCACGGTCATCACGCCGCTCGCACCGTCGATATCGACCCTGCCGAAGAACTGCAGGCCGAAGCACGGCGCGAGGTTCTCCCCCTGCGCCTCGCTGCAGCCGTTCTGGTACATCGCGACCGGGCCAAACGTATTGTCGAGCTCGCCCGGACCCCAGGTGCCGGCATGGAGCGGGCCGGAGACGAACTCCCAGAACGGCTCAAAATCCTGGAATTGCGCCTTGTTCGGATCGTAATAATGCGCGGCGGTGTAGTGCATGTCGGCGGTGAGCCAGACGATGTTGCGGATGCCGGCGCGCTTGATGGAGCTGAGGAGATCGGCGATTTCATGCTCACGCCGATCGGGCGCTCCATTGCCGAGCGCGACGGCATCGAGACTGACGAGGCCGATCGGCAGGTCGGCCGCGATCACCTTCCAGGTCGCACGCGAAGCGGCGAGCTCCCGCTTCAGCCAGGCGAGCTGCTCGGCACCGAGAATCCAGCCGCGATGGTCCTCGCCCTTGTTCCAGCTGTCGTCACGGTAGCTGCGCATGTCGATCATGAAGACGTCGAGCAGCGGACCGTAAGCGATCTTGCGATAGACGCGGCCCTGTCGCGCGCCGACGTCGCGGATCGGCATGAAATCGAAGAAGGCACGGCGGGCGCGCGCGACCAGGCGCGGCGTGCCGTCGTCCTCATAGCCGGCGTCGTCATAGCTGCCGGTCGGCGACCAGTCGTTGGTGACCTCGTGGTCGTCCCACTGTGCGAACATCGGCACCTCCGCATGGAACGCGCGAAAATGCTCGTCGAGATGGTTGTATTTGTAGTTGCCGCGGAATTGCGCCAGCGTGTGCGCGGCCTCGGCTTTCTCCTCGGTCACCAGATTGCGCCAGGTCTCGCCGTTCGGCAGCTTCTGCTCGGAGGGAATCGTGCAGTCGGCGTAGATGTGATCGCCGGAGTGGATGAAGAAGTCCGGGCGATTGTCGAGCATGGTGCGATAGCTGCGATAGCCGCCGCGCGAGATGTCGATGCCCCAGCCCTGCCCCGCGACGTCGCCTGACCACACGAACGAGATCGATTGCCCTGCGGCCGGCGCTGTGCGGAAATGGCCGACGCGGCTTTCGCCGGCAATGCCGGTCGCGATGTCGTCGAAGCGCACGCGATAGAAGATGTCCTGCCCGGACGGCAGATCGTTCAGCAGCAGTTTTGCGGTGAAGTCGGCATCGGGCAGCGCGTCGCGCGAAGCTGACGCGATGATCGTCTTGAAACTCTCGACGGTCGCGCATTCCACCTGCATCCGCGCGGGCCGGTCGGCGCGCGCCCAGATCACGGCGGAGCCATCCGAGACGTCGCCGGACTGAATGCCACCCGCGATCTGCGGGCGATCGGCGGCGCGGCTGATGGATGGCTTTGCGAGTGTGCCGAGCGCGGCAACGGCGAGGCTTGAAGTGGAGCGGACCAGGAACTGCCGCCGGGTCCATGCGCGCGAGGCGCGGAGCGTTGCCATTCAGGAAACCTTCGTCGAATCGCGACGGAAGGTGCCTGCGCTCTTTGACTCCTATCCTGACGGTTTCTTGACTCCGCGCCTACGGTTTTGCGACGCCCGGATGACGCGACGAGATCCGGCTAGTGCTTCCAGTTGCAGATGCCGCCGGTGCGGCACGGCCAGGTCTGGATGCGGGTGTCCATCGCCTGCGCGTCCAGCGGATTGCCGTGACGATGTGCAAGCTTGGTGCGCGCTGCGCCGCGTGGCTGGGCGCTCTTGGCATGAGCAACCTTCGGCTCCGGTCACGTGCACGCGCTCGGCGGCAACTTTCTTCGGCACGTCGATGGGTTCGGCCGCGCGCCTGCGCCTCGTTGCCGCCCTTCGCCTCCAACGCGACCGGGGCGAACTGCGTCTCGGGCCCGAGCCGCTTCGGCGACAGCACCGCCTTGGAGAGATCGAGACCGAGATATTCGTCGGGCTTGTAGTCGTCAGCGCGCGCAATGCCGCCCCATGCGAGCACGAGGGCAACGGCAACTGCAAAAGGAACGCTCTTCAGGACCACGGACGCCTCCTGAAATTGACTTATTTCAAGGGGTAATTTACCTCTATTTAGGAGGCGTCACGCGCAATTCCAGCGGCCAAGTGCCGCCGTGGTTAAGAAGTTTGGCGGTGTCAGGCGACCTTTCGCGCCGCACCCGTCCCGTCCAGGAACCCCATCAGGCGGCTGCGGATGATCTCTTCCGCCTCAGCCATGATGCGATCGACGAGCTCCTTGCAGGTGGGGATGTCGTGGATCAGCCCTGCGACCATGCCGCAGCTCCAGGCACCCGCGTCCATCTGGCCGTCCAGCATGATCTTCGGATAGACGCCCGCGACCTGGTCGTGGATGTCGTCGATGCTCAGCTTGGCGCCCTTCTCGCGCTCGATCTCGAGCAGACGATCGACGTTGGCGTTCTTCAGCACGCGCTCGGTGTTGCGCAGAGCGCGCATGATCAGGCGGGTGTCGAGCTCGGTTGCCGCGACAAGCGCGTTCTTCACGTTCTGATGCACCGGTGCTTCCTTGGTGGCGATGAAGCGCGTGCCCATGTTCATGCCGGCCGCACCCAGCGACAGCGCCGCGACGAGGCTGCGCCCGTCGGCCATGCCGCCGGAGGCGACGAACGGGATCTTCAATTCCTCCGCCGCGCGCGGCAGCAGGATCATGTTGGGAATGTCGTCCTCGCCGGGATGGCCGCCGCACTCAAAGCCGTCGACGCTGACGGCGTCGCAGCCGATGCGCTCGGCCTTCAGGGAGTGGCGCACGGAGGTGCATTTGTGGATCACCTTGATGCCGGCGGCCTTCAGCGCAGGCATGTATTGCTTCCGGGCTGCGGCCCGCCGTCTCCACCGCCTTGATGCCGCCTTCGACGATGGCCGCGATGTATTCCGGATAAGGCGGCGCCGCGAAGGTCGGCAGGAAGGTGAGGTTCACGCCGAACGGCTTGTCCGTCATGTCGCGGCAGCGCGCGATTTCCTTCGCGAGCAATTCCGGCGTCTTCTGCGTGAGACCCGTGATGATGCCGAGCCCGCCGGCATTGGAGACGGCAGCGGCGAGTTCGGCAAAGCCGACGAAATGCATGCCACCCTGGATGATCGGGTGCTCGATGCCGAACAGTTCGGTGATCGCGGTCTTCACGTAGGGGCCTCCCGGATTTCAGTTTGTATTGGGATCAGTCTAGCCGCAGTCTTGCTCCGCGGTCACCATTTCTCTCCGAAGGGACGGATCTCCATCTCGAAGGTCCAGGCGCTCTTCGGCTGCTGATAGAGCTGCCAATAGGCATCCGCGACAGATGACGGCGGCATCAGAAGATCGGGATTATCAATCGCATTCGCCCCGAGCGCTTCGAGCCGGCGCTGCCGCACCCACTCGGTGTCGACGCCGGAATCGATGATGAGATGGGCGACGTGGATGTTGTTCGGCCCGAGCTCGCGCGCCATCGCCTGCGCCACTGCGCGCAGTCCGAATTTTGCGCTGGCAAAGGCAGCAAAGCCGCTGCCGCCGCGCAAGCTCGCCGTCGCACCGGTGAAGAAGATGTTGCCGCCACCGCGCGGCAGCATCAGCCGCGCCGCTTCTCTGCCGGCCAGGAAGCCGGAATAGCAGGCCATCTCCCACACCTTCCGGAACACGCGCTCGGTGGTGTCGAGGATCGGGAAATTGACGTTGGCACCGACGTTGAAGATGCAGACTTCGAGCGGCGCATGCTGGTCGGCGTCATTGAGGAAGGAGATGACCTCCTCCTCTTTGCGTGCATCGAGCGAGCGCGCGTGAATCTCGCCGCCGGCGGCCTCGATGTCCTTCACCAGCGGCGCCAGCTTGTCGCCGTTGCGGCGCCCGGCAAAGACCGTGAAACCTTCCGCGGCAAATTTCTTGGCGATCTCGGAGCCGATGAAATCGCCGGCCCCGATCACGGCGGCTGTCGCGTTTCGCTTGGGCAAGGTCACCTCCTCCGGTGAGAACGGCATGTGATTGGGCCGGAGGCTATAGTTCTAAAATAGAACTGTCAAACTACAGGGGTGAATGGTAGTCTGTATTAGAAATAGCGCTGATCATTCAAGTCAGTTCCTTTTTCTGACTTACTACCCTTTGCCGGAGATCGCTACATGAAGTGGGACACGCTGGATGAAGAGCCCTGCTCGCTCTCCCGCACCGTCGCCGTGGTCGGCGACCGCTGGACGCTGCTGATCCTGCGCGAATGTTTTTTACGCGTGCGCCGGTTCGAGGCGATTTCAGTCCTCGCTCCAGATCACGCGGCACCTGCTCTCGGAGCGTCTGAAGAAGCTGGTGCGGTTCGGCATCCTGCGCCGCGTCCCCTATTCCGAGGCGCCCAAGCGCTACGAATACATCCTGACGCAGAAGGGCCTCGACCTCTACCCGATCATCATGGCGATGGTGCATTGGGGCGACACCCACATGGGCGACGAGCGCGGCCGCCCGCTGCTGCACCAGCACAAGACTTGCGGCAAGGAGTTCGACCCCGTGATGGTCTGCTCGGAATGCGGTGAGCCGCTGCATGCGAAACAGGTGCATGTGCATGCGGGGCCGGGGCGGAAGGAGGCGGTGGGGTAGAGTGGCGCCAAGCAAAGGTGTCGTGCCCCGGCTTGACCGGGGCATCCAGTCGGTGGGCCGTTCCTTGCTCATCGGAGCTCGCTTTCCATGGGAGCTTACGCGAAGGGAACGCCGTAGTACGAGTTGATGCCGCGGACTGCCGCGTCGTCACCCCAGTTCCAGTCGCTTCGTTCGTCGTATTTCGGCGCGCCTTCGAGCGTCTTGGCGGTGATCCCGGTGACATAGCCGCCGAGCTCCGTATCGTATTTCAGCGACTGCCAGGGCAGCGGATAGTGGTCGTTGCCGAGGCCCAGGAAACCGCCGAAGCCGAGCACGGCGTAGGACACCTTGCCGCTGACCTTGTCGATCATCACGCGTTCGATCGAACCGATCTTGTTGCGATCGGCGCCATAGACCGATGTTCCCTCGACCTTGTCGCTGCCGATCAACCTGCCCATCTCGCTGCGGTCCAACTCGCCTTGTTTCAGCATTCCAATTCTCCACTCAGCCAACGTGTGGACCAACCGGGTCGGCGAGCGAACGTTCCGGCGCATGTTCTGGTGGTCGCATCAGACACGGAGCACGGTCGCCAGGGGCGATCAGCGAGCGGCCGCGGCCTCCGGTAGCATCAGGAAATCATGCATCGCGGCAGCAGTCTGAAGCTGATCGATGCGCGCCATAACAAAATCGCGCTGCTGTCCATCCGGCAAGCCCGACAGTTCGTGCTCGAGCCGCAGCTGCTCTGCCTTGAGACGTTGTTCGAACGTGTGGGGCTCAGATCGTCTTCGCATCTTCCGTCCTCGGTGGTTGCAGCCCCGAGCTGTTGGCCCAGCGCTCGACTTGCTCGATGACCTTCTGATGGCTCGGACGCACCGGTTTGGGCGCCTCGGGCTCTTCGGAAAGCTTGCGGGGTAACCTGACTTCCTCCGTCATGGCCTCTTCTCCCTCTCTTCCGAAAGAATGCGCCACCGCCAGAGTTGTTTCAATAATAACTTATTGATTTTACTGACTATTTTTACTCATCTGACGATTTTTCCGACTCTTGTGGAACTCGCGCCAAACTCGTTCGTTGAGCAAACTACTCAACTTACTCACTTTGCGTGATCGACCATGAATGACCTTCGCGCCGAGCGCCTCCAGGTCATGCTCTCGCCGGAAGAGCTGGCCGCCGTCGATGATTTCCGATTCAAGCACCGCATGCCGACGCGCGCTGCGGCGGTCCGAGAGCTTCTCAAGTTCGGGCTCGCAGCCGCGGGCATCGAGACGAGCATCGACCCGTCGGCAGGCATCAAATCAAGCGAGTTTGGTGTCTTTGGTCGCGGTCCCGAAGGACACGCGCCCGCGAAGCCCGAGGGCGACACCGAGGATTGAGTCTCTCCCAAGCAAAAACGACCCCGGCACAGTGGGGTGCCAGGGCCGTCCTTGGAGATTGCTTCCGGCGCACCGGGGGCATGACAGCCGGAAGCAATCCGTCGACTCGTCGCGAAGGGATTCGTTCCTCGCGAGAACTAGCCGGTCGGCGCGTCGCCGGAATCGTCCGGCATCACGCCGGAGCCCGGTGTCTTGGTGTTGTCGTTGAGCTTGGGATCGCGCGTCGCTTCGCGCGACGGCGAGCCCTTCGAATCCGTCTTGTGCACGGTTTGCGCGCGCTGCTTGTCGCGCGGTTGATCTTCCGCCCGCTTGTCCTTGACGATGCCGTGGTCGGAATGCGCCATGATGTCCTCTCGCCTCTCCAGATGTCCTGAAGCGCTTACGCGCCGGCACAACGAATGTTCCGGCGCGCGAGGCCCGCAGCGCTAACTATGCGTGGCGTGGATCGCCGCCGATGCATTCTCCAGATGCACCTGCCGCACCGTCGTCACTGTCGCGAACGCGACCGAGACGCCAAAGGCGAGAATGAGCGAGAGAAGAGCCAGACGTGGAGCCATCGCAAAACCTCCTTCTGGAATCGAAAATCAACGCGATCGACTGTTCGTGGATGATCCTGGATTGGTTGCTTGCATTCCGTGAGCAGTCTCACACGCAGATTCACGAAAATGAGAGCGCTTACGCATCCTGCGTTCGAAGGACGCGGACCTTTACGGGCGGGATTTCACCGTCCAGCCAGTCCTGCTCGTTCGCCAATGCCGTCCAGGCATCCGCCATGCGCAAATAGCGTTTGTGGGTGGGCTGCCCTTCCGCGCGCTCGGCGAGCTGAAGGCAGTTGTCGGCGTTATCCCTGAAGATGTCAGACTGTTTCATACAGAAGATGTGGGAACGGAACTCTCGCTCCGCAATCGCCCTTACCGGATCGTAACGCCGGGGGAACTTCGCACGCCATCGGTCATTGGAGATGCATGCGGATTCTCGTCGCGATCATCCTGGCTTTCATCAGCACCTCGGCGTTCGCCGACAATATGGGCGAGCGAACGGCCGGCGACCGCGTGCCGACCGCAACCGATGTCATCACCGGCCTCTATAGCTTCAGCCGTTTCCAGCAGGGCCTGCTGGAGAGCACCGACCTGAAAGGCAATGCGGAGGTGAAGAATCTCGCGGCCCTGCGCGCCGAGGAGGCGGGCAAGCGCGACAAGACCCTGAAGCAGATTCAGGACGCGATCGGTGCGGAGCCGCACGCCGGCAAGACGACGTCAGTGAGCGCAAGCCTCGTCGAGCCCGAAAATGCGGATGGACCGACTTACGTCAGAAGCTTCTATGCCGCGCAAATCCCCGAATATGAATCCGCCATCGACCTGCTCGAGCGCTATCTGAAAGCGCCCGACAATCCTGCGCTCGCCGCCTTCGCGCGCGAGCAATTGCCGATGCTGCGCACGCAGGTGAAAGACGCGGAGCGCACCATGGCGGACAAATAGCAGCCCTATTTGTCTTCCGGATGATGCTGCTGGCTCTCCGGCCGACCGTACGGTTCTCTCGGGGCCGGCATCGCCGTTGTCATCCCTGCCGCCCGAGCTCGAGGCGCCGCTGCCGCTGGGGTTCGATCGGGTCGCGTCCCGTGGCTGCGAATCAGCGCGTGACGTGGCGGAGCTTGCGGCGGGGTCGCCAGTCACAGCCCCGCGCCCGCTGGGCGCGCCAGCCCGCCTCTCCTAGGACGGCTCGTGAGCTCTGGTGCAGCGGCCGGCCGGCTTTTTCCTGAAGCGGGATGGAACCATCGTCACTCCTCACCGTTATTTTGGCCGGGCTGAGCACGGCAGGTTCCAATTCCAAGCGCCGCAACGTTGGCGCTTGATTTCGAATTTGGCTGACGCTCTATTTTGACAACTGCGTCTCGCCTTGGAATTCGGCCGACGCCGCGGGGGAATCAGTATGAGCGACCTCGATCCCGGAACTGCATCACGCTCCGGTCGTCGCGTTCCAAAGCCAAAAACCAACGGTATGTCGGACCCGGATTCGCGGCCGGAATTGCTGCTCGCCCTGCAGGCCATGCGCAGCGGCGATTTCTCGGTGCGCATGAGCGGCGACTATCTCGGCATCGACGGCAAGATCGCCGACACTTTCAATGACATCATCGCCGCCAATCAGCGCATGGCGCAGCAGCTCGAGCTGGTCGGCCAGGTCGTCGGCCGCGAGGGCAAGACGCGCCAGCGCGTGAAGTTCGGCCTCGCCAGCGGCTCCTGGGCCGACATGGAAGGCTCGGTCAACACGCTGATCGACGATCTGCTGTGGCCGACGCGCGAGGTGACGCGCGCGGTCGCGGCCGTGGCGCAAGGCGACCTGCTCCAGACCGTGCAAGCTCGACGTCGATGGCCGTCCGCTGCGCGGCGAATTCCTGCAGTCGGCGACCATCGTCAACACCATGATCAAGCAGCTCGGCGTGTTCACCTCCGAGGTGACGCGCGTGGCGCGCGAGGTCGGCACCGAAGGCAAGCTCGGCGGCCAGGCCCAGGTGCCGGAGGTGACCGGCGTCTGGAAGGATCTGACCGAGAGCGTCAACTCGATGGCGAACAACCTGACCAACCAGGTTCGCAACATCGCCGAGGTGACGATCGCGGTCGCCAACGGCGACCTGTCGAAGAAGATCACGGTCGACGTCCGCGGCGAGATCCTTCAGCTCAAGGAAGCCATCAACACGATGGTGGACCAGCTGCGCTCCTTCGCCTCCGAAGTGACGCGCGTGGCGCGCGAGGTCGGCACCGACGGCAAGCTCGGCGGCCAGGCGATCGTGCCCGGCGTCGCCGGCACCTGGAAGGACCTCACCGACTAGCGTCAACGCGATGTGCGGCAACCTCACCGCGCAGGTCCGCAACATCGCCAACGTCACCACCGCCGTGGCGCGCGGCGACCTGTCGCGCAAGATCACGGTGGACGTGCGCGGCGAGATCCTGGAGCTGAAGGACACCATCAACACCATGGTGGACCAGCTCAACTCGTTCGCCTCCGAAGTGACGCGCGTGGCGCGCGAGGTCGGCACCGAAGGCAAGCTCGGCGGCCAGGCCCAGGTGCCCGGCGTCGCCGGCACCTGGAAGGACCTCACCGACAACGTCAACTTCATGGCGTCGAACCTGACCGCGCAGGTCCGCAACATCGCCGACGTCGCCACCGCGATCGCGGGCGGCGACCTGTCGAAGAAGATCACGGTGAACGTCTCGGGCGAGATCCTTCAGCTGAAGGAAACGCTCAACACCATGGTGGACCAGCTCAATGCCTTCGCCGGCGAAGTCACGCGCGTCGCGCGCGAGGTCGGCACCGAGGGACGGCTCGGCGGCCAGGCCAACGTGCTCGGCGTCGCCGGCACCTGGAAGGACCTGACCGACAGCGTCAACTCGATGGCGTCGAACCTGACCGCGCAGGTCCGCAACATCGCCGAGGTGACGACGGCGGTCGCCGGCGGCGACCTGTCGAAGAAGATCACCGTCGACGTGCGCGGCGAAATCCTCGAGCTGAAGGACACCATCAACACCATGGTGGACCAGCTCAACGCCTTCGCCGGCGAAGTCACGCGCGTCGCGCGCGAGGTCGGCACCGAAGGCAAGCTCGGCGGCCAGGCCCAGGTGCGCGGCGTCGCCGGCACCTGGAAGGACCTGACCGACAGCGTCAACTCGATGGCCTCGAACCTGACCGGTCAGGTCCGCAACATCGCCGAAGTCGCGACCGCGGTCGCCAAGGGCGACCTGTCGAAGAAGATCACGGTCAACGTGTCGGGCGAAATCCTTCAGCTGAAGGAAACGATCAACACCATGGTGGACCAGCTCAACGCCTTCGCCGGCGAGGTCACGCGCGTCGCGCGCGAGGTCGGCACCGAAGGCAAGCTCGGCGGCCAGGCCGACGTGCCCGGCGTCGCCGGCACCTGGAAGGACCTGACCGACAGCGTCAACTCGATGGCGGGCAACCTCACCGCCCAGGTCCGCAACATCGCCGAGGTCGCGACCGCGATCGCCGGCGGCGACCTGTCGCGCAAGATCACGGTGGACGTGCGCGGCGAGATCCTTCAGCTCAAGGACACGCTGAACACGATGGTCGACCAGCTCAACCGCTTCGCGGGCGAGGTGACGCGCGTGGCGCGCGAGGTCGGCACCGAAGGCCGGCTCGGCGGTCAGGCCAACGTGCCCGGCGTCGCCGGCACCTGGAAGGATCTGACCGACAGCGTCAACTCGATGGCGGGCAACCTCACCGCCCAGGTCCGCAACATCGCCGAAGTGACCACCGCCGTGGCGCGCGGCGACCTGTCGCGCAAGATCACCGTGGACGTCAAGGGCGAAATCCTCGAGCTGAAGAACACCATCAACACCATGGTCGACCAGCTCAACGCCTTCGCCGGCGAAGTGACGCGCGTGGCGCGCGAGGTCGGCACCGAAGGCAAGCTCGGCGGCCAGGCCGAGGTGCCCGGCGTCGCCGGCACCTGGAAGGACCTCACCGACAACGTCAACTTCATGGCCGTCGAACCTGACGGCGCAGGTCCGCAACATCGCCGAGGTCGCGACCGCGATCGCCGGCGGCGACCTGTCGAAGAAGATCACGGTGGACGTGCGCGGCGAGATCCTGCTGCTCAAGGACACCTTGAACACGATGGTCGAGCAGCTCCGCTCCTTCGCCGCCGAAGTGACGCGCGTCGCGCGCGAGGTCGGCACCGAGGGCCGGCTCGGCGGTCAGGCCGTCGTGCCCGGCGTCGGCGGCACCTGGAAGGACCTCACCGACAACGTCAACCTGCTGGCCGCGAACCTCACCACCCAGGTCCGCAACATCGCCGAAGTCACCACCGCCGTCGCGCGCGGCGACCTGTCGCGCAAGATCACCGTCGACGTGAAGGGCGAAATCCTCGAGCTGAAGAACACCATCAACACCATGGTGGACCAGCTCAACGCGTTCGCCGGCGAAGTGACGCGCGTCGCGCGCGAGGTCGGCACCGAAGGCGAGCTCGGCGGCCAGGCCCAGGTGCCCGGCGTC
Source organism: uncultured Acidobacteriota bacterium (assembly GCA_963697745.1). Classification (GTDB taxonomy): domain Bacteria; phylum Acidobacteriota; class Vicinamibacteria; order Vicinamibacterales; family CAVVIG01; genus CAVVIG01. The sequence goes on from CAVOPD010000006.1 coordinate 14,783, forward strand.
GCCGGCACCTGGAAGGATCTCACCGACACCGTCAACTTCATGGCGGCGAACCTGACCGAGCAGGTCCGCGGCATCGTCAAGGTGGTGACCGCGGTCGCGAACGGCGACCTCAAGCAGAACCTCACCGTGAAATCGAAGGGCGAGGTCGCGGCGCTCGCCGACACCATCAACAACATGACCGAGACGCTCGCGACCTTCGCCGATCAGGTGACGTCGGTGGCGCGCGAGGTCGGCGTCGAGGGCCGGCTCGGCGGTCAGGCCGACGTGCCCGGCGCCGCCGGCACCTGGAAGGATCTCACCGGCAACGTCAACCTGCTGGCGGCCAACCTCACCTCGCAGGTGCGCGCGATCGCGGAAGTCGCGACCGCCGTGACCAAGGGCGACCTGACGCGGTCGATCCAGGTCGACGCCCGCGGCGAGGTCGCGGAGCTGAAAGACAACATCAACACGATGATCACGAACCTCCGTCTCACGACGGACGTGAACACCGAGCAGGACTGGCTGAAGACCAATCTGGCGAAATTCACCAACATGCTTCAGGGCCAGCGCGATCTCACCACCGTCGGCCGGCTGCTGCTGACCGAATTGTCGCCGCTGGTGAACGCGCATACCGGCGTGATCTATCAGGTCGAGAACGAAGACAGTCCGCGGCTCCTGCTGCTTGCCTCCTATGCCGGCGACGGCGTCTATCCGTATCCGCGCGTGCTGCCGTTCGGCGACGGCCTGATCGGCCAATGCGCGCTCGACCGGCGCCCGCGCGTGATTGCGGACATTCCGCCCGACGTGGTGCCGATCAACTCGGCGCTGCTTCGCGTCGCGCCGAAGAACCTCGTCGTGCTGCCGGTGCTGTTCGAAGGCCAGGTCAAGGCGGTGATCGAGCTCGCCTCGCTCACCTCGTTCACGACCTCGCAGATGACCTTCCTGGAGCAGCTCACGGACTCCATCGGCATCGTGCTCAACTCGATCGAGGCGACGATGCAGACCGAAGGCCTGCTCAAGCAGTCGCAGCAGCTCGCCGGCGAACTCCAGACCCAGCAGCGCGAATTGCAGCAGACCAACGACCAGCTCGAGCAGAAGGCGCAGCAGCTCGCCGAGCGCAACGTCGAGGTCGAGCGCAAGAACCAGGAGATCGAGCAGGCCCGCCGCGCACTGGAGGAAAAGGCGACCGAGCTGGCGCTGACCTCGAAGTACAAGTCCGAATTCCTGGCCAATATGAGCCACGAGCTGCGCACGCCGCTGAACTCGATCCTGATCCTCGGCCAGCAGCTCACCGACAATCCGGACGGCAACCTGACCGGCAAGCAGGTCGAATTCGCCCGCACCATCCATGGCGCCGGCACCGACCTGCTCAATCTCATCAGCGACATTCTCGATCTCTCCAAGATCGAGTCCGGCACGGTGACGGTCGACGCCGAGGAGATCCTGACCGCGAACCTGCTCGAGACGGTCGGGCGGCCGTTCCGTCACGAGGCGGAGAACCGCAACCTGTCGTTCAAGATCGACGTCGATCCGAACCTCGCGCGCAGCATCGTCACCGACTCCAAGCGCCTGCAGCAGGTTCTGAAGAACCTGCTCTCCAACGCCTTCAAGTTCACCGCCGAAGGCGAGGTGCGCCTGAAGGTCGCCGCCGCGGTCGGCGGCTGGGGCACGGATCATCCGGTGCTGAACTCGGCGCCGGCGGTGATCGCATTCGAAGTGTCCGACACCGGCATCGGCATTCCCCTCGAGAAGCAGAAGCTGATCTTCGAGGCGTTCCAGCAGGCGGATGCCGGCACCAGCCGCAAATATGGCGGCACCGGTCTCGGCCTTGCGATCAGCCGCGAGCTCGCAAGCCTGCTCGGCGGCGAGATCCATCTGCGCAGCTCGCCGGGCAAGGGCTCGTCCTTCACGCTTTACCTGCCGCTGAAATATTCCGGCCCGACGCTCGCGCCGCGCGCGACCGGCGCCGCAACAGTACAGCCAGCCGCCGGCGCTGCAGCCCGCGACAGCCGAACCGCAGCGCGTCATCGAGCAGCTTCCCGACGACCGCCTCAACCTCGAACCCGGCGACAGCATCCTGCTGATCGTCGAGGACGATCCGCATTACGCGCGCGTGCTGGTCGATCTCGCGCGCGACAAGGGCTTCAAGGTGCTGGTCGCCGCCCGCGGCGCGGAGGCGCTGGAGCTTGCAAAGCAGTACCAGCCGAGGGCCGTCTCGCTCGACGTGTTCCTGCCTGATATGCTCGGCTGGACGGTGCTGAGCCAGCTCAAGCACAATCCGCTGACCCGCCACATCCCCGTGCAGATCATCACGCTCGACGAGGACCGCCAGCATGCGCTGGCGCGCGGCGCCTTCTCCTTCGTCAACAAGCCGACGACGACCGAGGGCGTCTCGGCCGCGCTGACGCAGATCAAGGAATATGCGCGGCCGCGGCGCAAGCGGCTGCTGATCGTCGAGGACAACGAGGCCGAGCAGCTCTCGATCCGCGAGCTGCTGCATCACGACGACATCGAGATCGTGACGACCGGCACCGGCGCCGACGCGCTCTCGACGCTGCGCGAGAGCCCCTGCGATTGCGTCGTGCTCGACCTGCGGCTGCCCGACATGACCGGCTTCGAGGTGCTGGACCAGATCCGCAACGACGAGGCGCTGTCGAACGTTCCGGTCGTCGTCTTCACCGGCCGCGAGCTGTCGGCGGAGGAAGATGCGGAACTCCACACCATGGCGCGCAGCATCGTGGTCAAGGGCGTGGAATCGCCGGAGCGCCTGCTTGACGAGACCGCGTTGTTCCTGCATCGCGTGATCACGGAACTGCCGGTCGAGAAGCAGCGCATGCTGGAGAAGCTGAACAGTTCCGACGAGGACCTGATCGGCAAGACCGCCCTGCTCGTCGACGACGACGCCCGCAACATCTTCGCGCTGTCGAGCGTGCTGGAGCGGCGCGGCATGAAGGTGCTGACGGCCACGACCGGCAGCGAGGCGGTGACGCTGGTCGAATCCAACCCGGAGATCGCCATCGTGCTGATGGACATCATGATGCCGCAGATGGATGGCTATCAGACCATCGGCGTCATTCGCGAAAATCCGACCTTCGCCCGTCTTCCGATCATCGCGCTGACGGCCAAGGCGATGAAGGGCGACCGCGAGAAATGCCTGGAGGCCGGCGCGTCCGACTACCTCGCCAAACCCGTCAACACCGATCAATTGCTGCTTGCAATCCGCATGTGGCTGCACCGCTGAGTTGGATGCCCGAATGGACCACGAAAAGGTCAACATCCTCCTCGTCGACGACCAGCCGGCCAAGCTGCTCGCCTATGAGGTGATCCTGAAGGAACTCGGCGAGAACCTCGTGATCGCCTCGTCCGGTCGCGAGGCTCTGGAGGTGCTGCTCAAGACCGAGATCGCGGTGATCCTGGTCGACGTCTGCATGCCCGAGCTCGACGGCTTCGAGCTCGCCGCGATGATCCGCGAGCATCCGCGCTTCCAGAAGACCGCGATGATCTTCATCTCGGCCATTCAGGTCAGCGACATCGACCGCCTGCGCGGCTACGAGATGGGCGCGGTCGACTACGTCCCGGTGCCGGTCGTGCCGGAGGTGCTGCGCGCCAAGGTCAAGGTGTTTGCCGAGCTCTATCGCAAGACGCGCGAGCTCGAACGGCTGAACCAGGATCTCGAGGACCGCGTGCGCGCACGCACGGCCGAGCTGGAGAATTCCACCGCAAAGCTGCGCGAGAGCGAAGAGCGGCGCAGCATGGCGATCGCCGCCGGCAAGATGGGCTCCTGGGACTGGGACTGGGTCAACGGCGACTGGATGTGGGACGAGGGCCAGTACCGCATCTTTGGCGTGACGCCGGAGACCTTCGAGGTCACCTCCGGCCAACGTCCAGGCGCTGTTGCATCCGGATGACGTCGACCAGTTCGCGCAAGGCGATCGCCGAGTTCAACAAGGGCACACACTCCTATGAAGACGGAGTTTCGCATCTGCCGGCCCGATGGCGAGGTGCGCTGGTGTGTCGGCACGGCCGCCGCCACGGTGGACGATGGCGGTCGCGTGGTGCGCGTCAGCGGCGTGACGGTGGACATCACCGAACGCAAGCGCGCCGAGGAACGGCAGAACCTGCTGGCGCGCGAAGTCGATCATCGCGCCAAGAATGCGCTGGCGCTGGCGCAATCGATCGTGCGCCTCACCCGCGCCGACGAGGTCAAGGCCTACGTCAGCGCCGTCGAGGGGCGCATCAATGCACTGGCGCGCGTGCACACGATCCTGTCGCTGTCGAGCTGGCAGGGCGCCGAACTCTCGAAGCTGATCGACGAGGAGCTTGCGCCCTACTCGCTCGGCGGCCAGATCAAGCTGGCCGGGTCCGGAAGTTCAGTTGCTGCCGGCGACAGCCCAGACGCTGGCGCTGGCGCTGCATGAGCTTTTCACCAACTCGGCGAAGTATGGCGCGCTCTCGACGCGGTCGGGACGGCTCGCGATCGGCTGGCAGGTCGAGGACGATCTCCTCACGCTGACCTGGGAGGAAACCGGCGGCCCGCTGGTCAGGACGCCGAAATCCCGTGGCTTCGGCACGCGGAGCCTGCTTGCCAGTGTCGAATCCCAGCTCGGCGGACAGGCGCAATTCGATTGGCGTGCCGAGGGCCTGTTGTGCCGCCTCGAGGTGCCGCTGACGCGCAAGACGTGGGGGCCGCGAGCAAGTCGCGCGGCCCGGCGAACTTCAGAGGCCTCAGGCCAGCCGTCTGCGGCGAAGTTGGCTCCAGCGCGCGTCGCGGATTAGACCGGCAGGCCGCACCGATCATGTCAGCGCGTCGCGGCGACCCTCATGCTCTGCATCGCCTGCGGTTCGTCGGCGACACGTCCTTCGAGCCAGGCTTCCGTTTGCGCGAGATCGCGCAGCGCCTGCGCGTAACGGCGGGCTGCGCTTCGCTCCGGCGCCGCGCGGCAGCTTGCGCGCCTTGCGCAGCATGTCCGCAGCCGCGTTGCGATAGGCCAGCGAGCGATAGAGAAAGACCACCTTACCCATATCGAATGTTCCCGTGTTGATGGCATTCATTCTCGCAAGACCGGCATGAACGTCGGATGAAGCGGGGGATGACAAATCGCTTCATGCGCGATGGAACCCGCGATCGTCGCACGCGTTTGCATGCCAGATCGGGATGGCAGTTCCATGCGCGCGAAAAAGTCGTCGGAGCCTGATCTCTCCGACCGGCTCATCAAGCTGATGACGCATGCGATGATGGGCGCAGCCCTCGGCCTCGCCTTCAGCCTCGCGCTCGTGCTGTCCAATCCGGCCGTCGCAAATTTGCTGAACCACGGCGGACAGTCGGCCGTTGTCGTCTTCATCCTCACATTGGTGACGACGTTCGCGATCGGCGCGACACTGACGGGCCTCGTGTTCATCCTCGCCGAGGACAAGGAATCTTGAAGCGCGCGTGATGCGCACCGGGACGCCTTTGTTCGGAACTCCTGCGACGAATGGCGGTTGGCTGCCTGCGTCAATTCAACTCAGGGAGTTCCCGCGCATGAAGACCACCAAGCTCGCTCTTGCCGTGATGTTGGCAACCGGCCTCGCCGCCGCGCCGTTCGCCGTGCAGGCCAAGTCGCACAAGGCGAAACATGGATCCTCGATGTCATCGTCGCAGACACCACGGGCGCCAACACCAAGTCCTCCAAGGGCGCTGATCCCTCCGGTCAGGGTGGCTCTGGCCCCGGCTCCGACCAAGGCGGCACCATGACGAACAACAAGAGCGGCATGAGCAACACCAAGTGAGGTTCGGCCGAAATCAAAGGCCTCGCGGCGATCGCGGGGCCTTTCGCTTTGGGAGCTCGAAGAACTCTTCTGGCCGCTGTAGATTGGACGACGATCGCTTCGCGCTGCGCGCACGCTTCAGCTACGATGGCCGCCAGGATGCCAGGTTGAACGCCTGCAGGATCTGCCTTCACGAGATGATCGAGCTCGTGCACGCTTGCGCGCGATCAGGAGCTGGGCCGCGGCATCGTCGAGACCCTCGCGCTGCAGTTGCCGGATGGCGGAGCCGAGTTCGAGAATTTCGGCGCGCAGCTTTAGAATCCGGTACGCGTCCGGGTCTTCCTCCACCGTACGCTCCCAAAGCTCTCAGCGGCGCGCGATCACGCGCAGCGGACTACCGGATGTCGTTCGCGGAACGAAGGCGCACCCGCTCGCGGACGTCCGGCAGGACATCGCCGCCACCGGCCGCCTTCCATTCGCCGATCAGCAGGTTGATTTTCCGGCGCAGATCCATCTGCGCCAGGGCCTTCTCTGTGCAGTCGCGGTCGCGATCGACGAGGTCGCGCACGGACACCTCGATGTCGGCCATCTCCAGCCTCAAGGCGCTGATTTTGCGTCGAATTTCATTAATTCTGTTGTCCATGGCTTGTTAGAACAAAATAAGAACATATAGTCAAGTCACGATTTCAGAACGGAGAAGCCACATGCAGGTTCAGGGTAAATACGACGCCAAGGTTTTCCTCACGGAGCAGATGACGCGAGCGCAGGGCCTGCGGCTGAAGCGTCTGAGCGAGGAGGCGTATCAGCCCACGCAATACGATCGGGATCTGTCCTCCAGCGAGGCAGCGCGGCGCATTCGAGGTGCTGGAAGCCGAGATCGAGTTGGCGAATTCGTTCTGAGGAGGCGCGGGCCTGCGCTTTCGGAACGTATGCGGTCAGGATGCGGTTCTTTCCCGGGCCAAGGGAGAACAGTCGATGGCACGCAAGGCAAAGAAGCGCCGCTACTCACGCAGCGCCGGCAGTGATGTCGAGCGCGAGATGCGCCGCTACAAGAAGGGCACCGCGAAAAGCGGACCCGGCGGTCGTGGCGGACGCGTGAAGAGCCGCAAGCAGGCGATCGCGATCGGCCTGTCGAAAGCGCGCAAGAAGGGCAAGAAGGTCCCGAAGAAGGCGCGAAGCGGAAGACGTCCAAGAAGAAGAAGACGTCAAAGAAGACATCCGGAAAACACCAAGAAGACTTCGAAGAAGACCGTCGAAGCGCAAATCCAGCAAACGGTAACGCTGACCCTGTCAGATCATGCTGCCCGGCATGAAGCAGCGGATCGAAATCGCCGAACGCAGTCTTCACCGGCCACACCATGGTGTGGCCAGCCCGGTTTGGCTCGGTGATGACGGCCTCATCAGGCACGTCCACCCACTGCCCGTCGAGCCGCACGCGATAGTGCCCATCGTGCGATTCCCAATCGGGGTCGGATACAGCAAAGCCATCTGCATCCGAGCAGCAGGGCCCGAGATGGCTGCGCAAGCTGTCGAACCAGGGTTTCAGGGGCGAGTTGGCGTAGCGGCCATCGTCGCGCCCCAGGGCGCTTCCGGTCGTCAGGACAAGCGGCGCCACAAGCAGCGCACACCTCAGCGAGAGCTTCAATCGATCCATGTCGGCACCGATCAAATGCGAACCACCGGTTCCGACAAGAAGGCCGGGCGTTCGAAGTTCCACTCCTGCAATTCGCCTGGGCGTCTTCATTGACGCCAAAGCCCAACACGTGATTCCGAACTGTGACGAGCGAACGCGGCTTTTTCGGACGAACCCGTCATCAACGCTGCCGTTAACGAGAATGTTATCGGCACCTGTGGGAATCTTCCAGACGCGCACGAAAAAGGCGGCCCGCAGGCCGCCTTTTGAGTTTGCCGCAGGAAGCGCGAGGCTTAGGCCAGCGGCACCGCGACGAACCGCGTCGCTTCCTGGCTCTTCACCTGCAACAGCACGCTGTTCTTGCCGGACGATTTGGCCTGCGCCAGCTCGGAGCGGACATCACCGACATTGGCAACGGCCTTGCCGCCGACATTGAGAATGACGTCGCCGGTCTGGATGCCGCGCTGCGCGGCGGGTCCCTGCGGATCGACCTCGGTCACGACGACGCCCTTCTGGCCCGCGCCCTGGACGTCGCCGGCCGGCGCCAGGCTGAGACCGAGGCGCGGCGTGCCGGCGTTCGGCTGCGCCTTGCCCTCGCCGGCCTTGGCCTGCCGCTCGTTCGGCAACTCGCCGAGGGCGAGTGTCACCGTCTTGCTCGCGCCTTTGTGGAAGACGTCGAGCTTCACGGACGTGCCCGGCGCCAGGGTGGCAATGGTGCGGGCGAGATCGCGGGAGTCCTTGATCGCGGTACCGTTGACGGCGGTGATGACGTCGCCCGCCTCGATGCCGGCCTTCGCCGCCGGGCTGCCGTCCTGCGGATTGTCCACGATCGCGCCGCGCGCCTCCTTGAGGCCGAGGCTGTCGGCGATCTCCGGCGCTCACCGGCTGCACCTGCACGCCGAGCCAGCCGCGGGTGACCGAGCCCTTGTCCTTCAGCTGCGCGACGACGAGCTTCGCGGTCGAAGCCGGAATGTCGAAGCCGATACCGACCGAACCGCCGGAGGGCGAGAAGATCGCGGTGTTCACGCCGATCACGTTGCCGTTCATGTCGAAGGCCGGACCGCCGGAATTGCCCTTGTTGATCGGCGCGTCGATCTGGATGAAGTCGTCATAGGGACCGTTGCCGATGTCGCGACCGTTGGCCGAGACGATGCCGGCGGTCACGGTGCCGCCGAGGCCGAAGGGATTGCCGACCGCGACCACCCAGTCGCCGATGCGCGGCTTCTGGTCGGAGAATTTGACGAACGGAAAGTCCCTCTTGCCATCGACCTTGATCAGCGCGAGATCGGTCTTCGGATCGGTGCCGACCACCTTCGCGGTGTAGCTCGTGCCGTCGTCCATCGTCACCTGCACCAACTCGGCGTGATCGACGACGTGGTTGTTGGTCACGGCATAGCCGTCGGCGGAGATGAAGAAGCCGGAGCCCTCGCCCGTGATCATCTGGTGGCGCTGGCGCGGCATGCCGTTCATGCCACCCGGGCCGCGGAAGCCGAACTGCCGCGAAAACTGGTCGAACGGCGAATCCTCGTCCGAATCCATCCGGTTCTGTTGCAGCATCGCGCTCTTGTCATTGTCCTGGTCGATCCTGACCCGCACCGAGATGACGGCGGGTTTGACCTTGCTGACGAGATCGCCGAAGCCCGGCGGCGTCGCGGCGGCTTCCGCCGCCTGGGCCGGCCCGATGAAGGAATTCAGACCGAACTGCGAAGAGGCGGGAGAGGCAGCGAGCACGGCCACGCCAAGCGCGGCCACGGTGCCGAGCAGCGCAAGCCGGCGCGGCTTCAAGATCTTGCGGGACGTGGTGGTGTCGGAATTGACGTGATCGTTCATGTCGAAATGTCCATGTTGGGTAAGTCGCCTTGCAACCAACATGGACATCGTCACCTTACGGCGTCCCGTCCGTCCGATTAAATCTTGGCAAAGGTGCCGCGAAAATCAGGGCTGCACATTTGATGCGGCTCAACGCAGGCCCCGTGCGCCGTGATAGACTGCGGCCACTGGATGATGTCCATCGGAGGCGCGCCATGTACAAAGACATTCTCGTCCACATCCCGACCGAGCGCCCGATGAGCGCGGTGATCGACGGCTCGATCTCGCTCGCGGCGAGACTCAACGCACACGTCGACGCGGTCGCCGTCGGGTACGTCGCGAGCAGCACTGCCTACGTCCTGGATGGCGGTGCCGCCGTAGCGGCGGTGTTCGAGATGGAGCGCGAGCGCGCGGTGGAGCGTGCCGAGGCCGCGTTGGCGATATTTCGGAGCGAAGCCACGAACGCCGGCATCTCCTGCACCTGCCACCCGCTCGGCGCAATCCCGGCGGACGCAGCCGGCTCGCTCGGCGAGATGGCGCGGCTCCACGATCTCAGCATCGTGCTGCAGCCCGATCCGGCGCAAGGCTCATTCGACAATGATATGCCCGGCGAGATCCTGTTCCAGGCGGGCGGACCGGTGCTGTTCCTGCCCTACACCTTTCGTGGGTCATTCAGGGCGAACCGGATCGGCATCTGCTGGGATGGCAGCCGCCTCGCCGCCCGCGCGATGCGCGACGCCGCTCCCTTCCTGGCCCGCGCCGAGGAGATCGTGATCATCACGATCAACGAAGCCGACGCGGTTCCCGACGAAGTCTCGGCAAGCCATCTGGCAAGACACCTCGGCCGGCGCGGATTGTCGACCCGCACGGTCAGCCTGTCGGCGGCGCGCTCCGACATCCAGCCGACCATCCTGTCGCTGGCCGCCGACGAGAGCCTCGATCTCCTGGTCATGGGCGGCTACGGCCACTCGCGATTGCAGGAACGCTTCCTCGGCGGCGTCACCCGCGCCATGCTGGAAGCCATGACGGTCCCGACGCTGATGTCGCATTGATCGAGAGATGATCCGCAACGGACCGACGCCCTCACGCCGCGGCGGGGGTCTCAAATGGCGCGGTGGCGATGGCGTCGTCCTCGGGTTGCGCATTGCACGCGTCGAAATGCGCCTTCAGCGCAATCTCGGCGAGGTATTCGAAATGTTCGGCTTGGCCAAGGAGTTGCCAGTTCTGGAGCGGCCGATAGGCCGCCTGCTGACGACAGAGAGACGCCAGCGCCCGGTAGCGACGTACGTTCTCCATGAGACCCTCCCTCGCATTCACTGAGCTTATTGCCCTGATTTACGTCAGGCCGATGGCGGTTATGCAAAACATTTACTGCGTGCGAGGCGCCCCGCGCAACCTGGGTTAACGTCTGGGAAACGCGCAGGCCTCCATTGGTTCCTATCGGAGAACTCCACGTGGAACTCATTGGCCAGGCGTAGCGCTGGCGCGCGACGGAGATGCCGATCAGATCAAGATACCGTTCGATCGATTCCGGCCACCCGATGAGATTGCCCTGCATTTCTGCGCAGAACTCTCGCGCGAGGAAGGCCCGCTGCGCCGTGCAGCGTGCCCTGTAGAACCTCGGACGGAATGGCACGCCATGGCACAACCAGTGCGACGCCGGCTCTGCCACGCCTGTATGCCGTATTCTACCGGGTGAGCGCGGTCTCGCCGGCCCGGATCGTCTGCGCCGAACCATGTTGCAGCTTCGGAACCCTGCCGGCCTCCGCAGCAGCGCGGATGGCGGCGATGTTGCCCGCATAATCGGCGCTGCTCTTGCCGCGGAACACGGCCGATCCTGCCACGAGGGTGTCGGCGCCCGCGGCAGCCACGGCGGCGGCATTGTCGCGCGTGATGCCGCCATCGACCTCGAGCCGGATCGGCCGGTCGCCGATCATGCTTCGAATGCGCCTGATCTTCTCGATCTGGGAGTCGAGGAAGGACTGGCCGCCGAAGCCGGGATTGACCGTCATCACCAGCACGAGGTCGAGACGATCAAGCACGTATTCGATCGCGGCTTCCGGTGTAGCCGGACACAGGCTGACGCCAGCCTTCTTGCCGAGCGCACGGATGGCCTGGAGCGAGCGGTCCAGATGCGGGCCGGCTTCGGCATGAACCGTGATGACGTCGGCGCCTGCCTTTGCGAACGCCTCCAGATAGGGATCGACCGGCGCGATCATCAGATGCACGTCAAAGATCTTCGCCGTCGCCGGCCGGATCGCCTTGATGACGTCGGCGCCATAGCTGATGTTCGGCACGAAGTGTCCGTCCATGACGTCGCAGTGGATCCAGTCGGCGCCGGCAGCATCAATAGCCCTGATCTCCTCGCCGAGGCGCGCGAAATCGGCGGCCAGGATCGAAGGCGCGATGAGGATTTCTCTCGTCATGGCTTCGCACTCCTCTGCGCGTCCGCACCACCGCTGAAAACGCGGCTCGCAAGGACATCCGTCGGATCGATCGTTTCGAGATCGGCGACATCGAGCATGCGGTCGAGATCGGAGACGAGGCGATCGGCCTGCCGCAGGCGGATGCGATCGACCGCGTTGCGGATCGAGCGCGCATTGGAGAAGAACGGCTGGGTCCGGCGCAGCGCGATGTATTTTTCGAAGGCCCCGCGCGCCGCCGCCGAGAAGCGGTATCCACGCTCCTTCAGCATCAGCTCGGCGATGACGAGAAGCTCGGCTTCCGCATAGTCCGGGAAGTCGATGTGATGGGCGATGCGCGAACGGAAGCCCGGGTTGGAGGCGAAGAAGCTCGTCATCCGCTCGCCATAGCCGGCGAGGATCACGACGAGGTCCTCGCGCTGGTTCTCCATCACCTGGAGCAGGATCTCGATCGCCTCCTGGCCGTAATCGCGCTCGTTGTCAGGCCGGTGCAGATAATAGGCCTCGTCGATGAACAACACGCCGCCCATCGCCTTCTTCAAGATCTCCTTCGTCTTCGGCGCGGTATGGCCGATATACTGGCCGACGAGATCGTCGCGCGTCACCGAGATCACCTGCCCGCGCCGCACGAAACCGAGGCCGTGCAGGATCTTTGCCATGCGCAGCGCCACCGTGGTCTTGCCCGTGCCCGGATTACCGGTGAACGACATGTGCAGTGTCGGTGGCGACGATGCCAGTCCCGCACGCTGGCGGATGCGCTCGATCAGCAGCAGTGACGCGATCTGGCGCACGCGGTTCTTGACCGGCCGGAGGCCGATCAGCTCCTGCTCGAGCTGTTGCAGCGTGTCGGTGATCCCGGCCGCCTCGGCCTCCTTGCGGAGATCGAAACTGGTCTCGCTGGTTTCAGCGGTCGTCGCATGAGGGACATCAAGCATCGGCACCTCGAAGAAAAGAGCTTCGCCGCGGGGGGAGCGGCGAAGCAGTGGTCCGCCAAGGAAACGGAGCAGGGAGTGCTCCGCGCGGAGGAGGAATGACTAGGTCGACGCGTGCGCGGCCGGCCGGCGCACGGTGGTGTAGCGGATCGCACGTCCGCCCACCTCCTGCCGCACCAGGTCGAACTCGGCTTCCTGCGGCGGGCGGTTGACGAGGAACGAGATCCGCACCGATTCCCAGCCATGGCTGGAGTCGAATCCACTGATGCGGATGTAGCGGTCGCCGTACACCCTGCGGCATTCGGCGAGCTCCATCATCACGCCGGCGGCGTCCTGGAGGTCGAACATCGGCAGGCCCCACATCTCCCAATAGGTGTTGCGGGGATGCGGATCGTCGGTGAACTCGATATTCACCGCCCAGCCATTGGCCAGGCAATACTGCACCTGCTTGGTGATCTGGTCGTCGGTCAGATCAGGCAGGAACGAGAAGCAGCCCTGGGTCAGTTTCATATCTCATCTCCTCAAACGGTTTCGAACGCGGTCGGCACGAAGTCCGGCGTGTCGGTGGATTGATAGTTGAAGCTGACGTCCTTCCAGACCTCGAGCGCAGCCTTCAGCGGCGTGCAGGTCTCGGCCGCCCTGGCCAGGATCTCCGGACCTTCATGGACGTAGTCGCGCCCCTCGTTGCGGGCGAGGATCATCGCTTCGAGCGCCACGCGGTTGGCGATCGCGCCAGCCGCAATGCCCATGGGATGGCCGATGGTGCCGCCGCCGAATTGCAGCACGACGTCCTCGCCAAGGAGATCGAGCAGCTGGTGCATCTGGCCGGCATGGATGCCGCCGGAGGCGACCGGCATCATCTTGTTCAGGCTCGCCCAGGACTGGTCGAAGAACAGGCCGTGCTCGAGCTTGGTCGGGTTGAAGTCTTCGCGGCAGACGTCGTAATAGCCGCGCGTGGTGTTGGGATCGCCCTCGAGCTTGCCGACCACCGTGCCGGCGTGGATGTGGTCGACGCCGGCGAGCCGCATCCACTTCGCGATGACGCGGAACGACACGCCGTGGCTCTTCTGCCGCGTATAGGTCGAGTGACCGGCGCGATGCAGATGCAGGATCATGTCGTTGCGCCGTGCCCATTTCGCCATGGACTGGATCGCGGTGTAGCCGATCACGAGATCGATCATGACGATGCACGACCCGAGCTCTTTCGCGAACTCTGCGCGCTCGTACATGTCCTCCATCGTCCCCGCGGTGATGTTTAGGTAGGTGCCCTTCACCTCGCCGGACGCCGCCTGCGCGCGATTCACGGCCTCCATGCAATAGAGGAAGCGGTCACGCCAATGCATGAAGGGCTGCGAGTTGATGTTCTCGTCGTCCTTGGTGAAGTCGAGCCCGCCCTTGAGCGCCTCGTAGACCACGCGGCCATAGTTGCGCCCGGACAAGCCGAGCTTCGGCTTCACCGTCGCGCCCAGCAACGGCCGGCCGAACTTGTCGAGCCGCTCACGCTCGACCACGATGCCGGTCGCCGGCCCCTGGAACGTCTTCACATAGGCGACCGGGAAGCGCATGTCCTCCAGACGCAGCGCCTTCAGCGGCTTGAAGCCGAACACGTTGCCGATGATCGAGGCCGACAGGTTGGCGATCGAGCCGGGCTCGAACAGGTCGAGGTCGTAGGCGATGTAGGCGAAGTACGAGCCCGGCGTGCCGGGCACCGGATCGACACGGTAGCACTTTGCGCGATACTTCTCCGCAGCGGTCAGGCGATCGGTCCACACCACCGTCCAGGTCGCGGTCGAGGATTCGCCGGCAACCGCCGCTGACGCCTCGATGGGGTCCACGCCCTCCTGCGGCGTCACGCGGAACAGCGCGATGACATCGGTGTCCTTCGGCGTGTAGTCGGGCTCCCAATAGCCCATGCGCGCGTATTCCATCGTGCCCGATCGATAGCGCTCTTTGCCCCGGACGGTTCCTGCGTGTGCATTCATGGCTCTCTCCTGCTCTTCTCTCTCTGAATGATTAGGCGGCGACCGACTCGCGGGCGCCGATGCGCGGGTCGAGCTCGCCGGCGCGATAGCGCCGCGCCATCTCGCTCAAGGGAATGACCTTGATCTTGCTGGCGTGGCCCGCGGTGCCGAACTGCTCGAAGCGATCGCGGCAGAGCTCGCGCATCGCATCCATCGCAGGCTTGAGGAATTTGCGCGGATCGAACTCGGAGCGCGTTTGCGCGGCGACCTTGCGGAACACCGCGGTCATCGCCAGGCGACAGTCGGTGTCGATGTTGACCTTTCGTACGCCGCTCTTGATGCCGCGGACGATCTCCTCGACCGGCACGCCCCAGGTCTGCGGCATCTCGCCGCCGAACTGGTTGAACATGTCCTGGAGCGGCTGCGGCACCGAGGAGGAGCCGTGCATCACGAGATGCGTGTTCGGCAGGCGGCGGTGAATCTCCTCGACCACCCGCATCGCCAGGATGTCGCCATCAGGCTTGCGGCTGAACTTGTAGGCGCCGTGAGACGTGCCCATCGCGATCGCGAGCGCATCGACCTTGGTGGCGCGGACGAAGTCGACGGCCTGGTCGGGATCGGTGAGGAGCTGGTCGTGGCTGACCTTGCCCTCGACGCCGTGGCCGTCCTCCTGCTCGCCGCCGCCATGCTCGAGCGAGCCGAGCACGCCGAGCTCGCCTTCGACGGAGGCGCCCACCCAATGCGCGAGATCGACGACGCGGCGGGTGATGTCGACATTGTAGTCGTAATCGGCGGCGGTCTTGGCGTCGGCCTTGAGCGAGCCGTCCATCATGACCGAGGTGAAGCCGTGGGCGATGGCGGAGGCGCAGGTCGCCTCGTCATTGCCGTGGTCCTGGTGCATGCAGAGCGGAATGTCCGGATAGGTCCGCTCCAGCGCGTCGATCATGTGCGAGAGCATGAGATCGCCGGCATAGCTGCGCGCGCCGCGCGAGGCCTGGATGATCACGGGCGCATCGACCTCGGCCGCGGCCTGCATGATCGCAATACCCTGCTCCATGTTGTTGATGTTGAACGCCGGCACCGCGTAGCCGTGGTTGGCGGCGTGATCGAGCAGCTGACGAAGGGTGATACGGGCCACGAAGATTCCTCCTGTTATGGCTTGCCGGCGCGGGTGATCGCCCGCCGGGCGGCTTCGGCAATGCTTTGCGGCGTGATGCCGAATTCGCGGTAGAGCACGGGCGCCGGCGCAGAGGCGCCGAAGCCCCGCATGCCGACGAACTCGCCGTCAGTGCCGATCCAGCGATGCCAATCGCCGACTACGGCGGCCTCGATGCCGACGCGCGGGGCGGTGCCGAGCACGCAGGCGCGGTAGTCCTCCGGCTGTTCCTCGAACAGCGCGAAGCAGGGCGCGGAGACCACGGCGGCGCGGATGTGTTCCGTCGCGAGCAGGCGAGCGGCTTCCAGCGCGATCGAGACTTCGGAGCCGGTCGCCATCAACGTGACGTCGCGACCGCCGTCCGGCGAGACGATGAGGTAGGCGCCGCGCGCGACACGGTTCCTGCCGCGGACGTCGCTGCGGAAGGTCGGCAGCGCCTGACGCGACAGACACAGCACGGAGGGGCGATCTTCCGCCTCGAGCGCGCAGTCCCATGCTTCCAGCGTCTCGACCGCGTCGGCGGGGCGGAACACCAGCAGGTTCGGAATGACGCGCAGCGCCGCGAGATGCTCGACGGGCTGGTGCGTGGGACCGTCCTCGCCAAGACCGATGGAGTCGTGGGTCATCACATGGATGACGCGCAGCCGCATCAAGGCCGCAAGGCGGATCGCCGGCCGGCTGTAGTCGGAGAAGGCGAGGAAGGTGCCGCCATAGGGAATGAAGTCCGCCATGCAACGCGAGGCCATTCATCGCGGCGGCCATGCCGTGCTCGCGAATGCCGTAGTGGATGTAGCCGCCGGCGAACGCACCACGCGTCACCGGGGTCTGCGCTTTGGCATGCGTGAGGTTCGAATGCGTCAGGTCCGCCGAGCCGCCGACCAGTCCGGGAATTGTCCCGGCGATGCCGTCGAGCACCTGTTGCGAGGCTTGCCGCGTCGCCAGCTTCGGACGCTCGCTGGCAAAGCGCTCGCGCAATTTCGCCGAGGCCTGGGCATAGGCGTTCGGCAGGGCAACGGCCTTGCCCTCGATGAACAGCTCGCGCTGCGCGGCCGTCGCGCATTCGTAGCGGTCGAGCCAGGCAAGACGCTCGACCTGCCCGCGCTGTCCGATCATCCGCCATGCCTTGAGGATCGGGATCGGCACCACGAAGGGCTGATAGTCCCAGCCGAGCGTCTCGCCGCGCCGCTGCCGTCTGCTCGGTGCCGAGCGGCGCGCCATGCGCCTTCTCGGTGCCCTGACGATCCGGCGCGCCATAGCCGATGATGGTGCGGCAGGCGATCAGCGACGGTCTTGCGCTCTCACGCTCCTCGGCAATCGCCTGCGCAACCGCTTCGGGATCGTGCCCGTCGACACGGCGCACCGACCAGCCGGAGGCAGCGAAGCGCGCGAGCTGGTCGTCGGAGGTCGCAAGCGAGGTCGGGCCGTCGATGGAGATGCCGTTGTCGTCGAACAGCACGATCAGGCCGGCCGAGCTCGAGATGGCCGGCGAGCGAGATCGCTTCCTGGCTGATGCCTTCCATCAGGCAGCCGTCGCCGGCGATCACATACGTAAAGTGATCGACGAGGCCGTCGCCGTGCCGCGCATTGGCCATGCGCTCGGCGAGCGCCATGCCGACCGCGGTCGCGATCCCCTGCCCCAGCGGACCGGTCGTGGTCTCGACGCCCGGCGTGTGGCCGTATTCCGGATGGCCCGGCGTCTTCGAGCCCCATTGCCGGAAGCGCCTTGATGTCGTCGAGGCTGACGTCGCCGCCGGTGAGATGGAGCAATGCATAGAGCAGCATCGAGCCGTGGCCCGCCGACAGCACGAAGCGGTCGCGATCCGGCCAGTTGGGGTGCGCGGAGTCGAATTTCAGGAACCGCGAGAACAGCACGGTCGCGACATCGGCCATGCCCATGGGCAGGCCGGGATGGCCGGACTGCGAGGTCTCGATGGCGTCGACCGCGAGGAAGCGGACGGCGTTGGCGAGATCGTTGTGCGAGACCGCCGTGAGGTCGGCGTCGGCGTGGACGGAGATGTTCATCGGATTCTCTCCCTGTTCACTTCAGGTTTCGCTTGCGCTCGATCAGCTGCATGATCAGCGGCGTCAGGATCAGCTGCATCGCAAGATCGAGCTTCGCGCCGGGGCACACGATCGAATTGGCGCGCGACATCCAGCTTTGCGGCAGCATCGAGAGCAGATAGGGGAAGTCGATGCCGCGCGGGTTCTTGAAGCGGATCACGACCATCGATTCGTCCGGCGTCGGGATCCAGCGCGCGATGAACGGATTGGAGGTGTCCACCGTCGGCACGCGCTGGAAGTTGATGTCGGTCTCGGAGAATTGCGGGCAGATGTAGTGGATGTAGTCGGGCATCCGCCGCAGAACGGTGTCGGTGACGGCCTCGGTCGAATAGCCTCGCGCACTGCGGTCGCGGTGCAGCTTCTGGATCCATTCGAGATTGATGACGGGCACGACGCCGATCTTGAGGTCGGCGTAGCGCGCGACATTGACCTTGTCGGTGACGACGGCGCCGTGCAGGCCCTCGTAGAACAACAGGTCGGAGTTCTCCGGCAGCCGTTTCCATTCGGTGAAGGTGCCGGGTGCGGCACCATGCAGCGCGGATTCCTCGGCATCGTGGACATAGTGCCGCGTCGTCGCCGTGCCGGTCTCGCCATAGTCGCGGAACGCCCGCTCCAGCTCCTCGAACAGGTTGGTCTCGGGGCTGAAATGGCTGAAATGCCTGTTGCCGCGTTCGGCCTCCTTCGCCATCTGCGTGCGCATTTCCGCGCGATCGTAGCGATGGAAGGCGTCGCCCTCGATGTAGACGGCGTTGACCTTCTCGCGGAAGAAGATCTGCTCGAACGTCTTCTTGACCGAGGTGGTGCCGGCGCCGGAGGAGCCGGTGATGGAGATGATCGGATGCTTCCTGGACATGGGTCGCCTCGCTCACAGCCGGAAGAAGCCGCGCCGCGCGAACAGCGGTGCGGAGATGCTGGCGACCAGCAGCGGATCGCAATGCAGTTCCTCGACGCGCTGCACCTCGTTGCTCGAGCCCATGATCAGCGGCACGCGCTGGTGCAGGCTCTGCGCCGATAGCTCGAGGATGCGCTCGCGCCCGGTCGAGGCGGAGCCGCCGGCCTGTTCGATGATGCATGGCCATCGGGTGCGCCTCGTAGGTGAGGCGCAGGCGGCCGTCGCCATAGCCGGGGCGCGCGTCGGAGGGATAGAGGAACACGCCGCCGCGGGTGAGGATTCGATAGGCCTCGGCAACCAGCGAGCCGATCCAGCGCATGTTGAAATTGTGGTTGGCGCGGCCCTTCGACGCCGGCAAGACATTCGTCGACGAAGGCGCGGACCGGCTGTATCCCAGTGGCGGCGGTTCGACGCATTGATCGCGAATTCTTCGCACGTCTCGGAGATCTGCACGGCGCTGCGCGCGAGGCGGAAGCAGCCCGACCTGCGGTCGAGCGTGAAGATGTCGACGCCGTCGCCGAGCGTCAGCACCAGTGAGGTCTGCGGCCCATAGGTGACGAACCCCGCCGCAAGCTGCGCCGAGCCGCGCTGATGGAAGGCGAGAGCCAGGTCATCCGGGCGCGGGCAGGATCGAGAAGATCGTGCCGACGGTCATGTTGATGTCGATGTTGGAGGAGCCGTCGAGCGGATCGATCGCGACGCAGATCTTCGCCTCGCGGTCGCCGATTTGCGGCTCGCGCATCTCCTCCGACGCCAGTGCCGCGATCGGCAGCCTGCCGAGACAGCGGCGCAGGATCGCATCGGCCTGGACGTCGAGATCGCGCTGGACGATCACCGTCGCTGTTGCGGCCGGTGGTCAGGCCCGATGCGTCCGCAAGGTCGCCGGTGGCGATGAGGTCGGCGATCTCGATCGCCGCCGCCGCGATGGCGTCGACCGCGGCTGCCACGGCCAGCGCATGCGGCGCCGTCTCGGAATACCGTTGAAGGTGGTCGTCCAACCTGAGTTGCCCGGTCATCTGCGTCCATCCCCTTGCGGGCGCCGCATCCAGTTCCCTCCTCGCTGGAGGTCGGTGCGGTCGGTCCCAACAACGAGGAGATTGACAGGGGCGGCTTAATAAGGAAAATTTCTATTCATAATGAGCGCCAAAGAATTATCTTATAATGGCCCCGGCCACGCAGCGGCCCAGCTCCGGCATCTGACGATCCGGCAGCTTCGCTCGCTCGCGGCGCTCTCGGCGAAGGGCAGCGCGCGACGCAGGTCGAGGGCGCCACCTGGCACCCTGCCGTCAAGACCCACCTTTATGTCGGGTGCGCCTTGCCCGCGCACCTCGCGCCCTACTCTCCGGGGCCCTACACGCTCGGTCGGTTCATCGAGAACACCCTCAATCCTGACCATCCGACGCCCAGCCCCGAGCCGACCGACGCGCTCGAGCCCCGGAGGATCCAGTTCGAAGCAGCCGATGCGATCGCGGCGCGCGCCGCGGCGGGCGGACGGCAGTTCCTGCTCGCCGACGAGCCCGGCGTAGGCAAGACGATCGCCGCGGTCCTCGGGGCCACGGCGGTGGGCGACCTCCGCGGTGCGCGACGGGTGCTCGTCGTGGCCGACCGGCCCGCCGCGATCACGATCGGCCACTGGTGCCGCACGATCACGGCGCTGGGGCATGGCGGTCTGGAGTGGGTCGTGATCACGTGGGACCGGCTGGAGAAGGTCAAGGACCACACCTGGGATGTGATCATCGTGGACGAGGCCCACGCCCTGCGTCGTACGACGACGAAGCGGTGGAAGCTCTGGGCGCGGATCTCGGGACACGGGCGGCCTCACGACACAGCGCCGTTCGTCATTGCGACCACCGCGACGCCCGGCCACACGCCGCTCGAAGCTGCCCTACCTTGGGCCTGCATACGCGCAGGTGCTGGGGCGAGTCGATGAAGGAGTGGACCTCGGCGACGCACCCGGCGGACGCGTTCGCTACCGCGCTCGAGCGCCACGGCGTCGGGGTCGAGCAGGGACGGTACGGCGCGACGTGGACCACCGATCCCGCGCGGCGCGCCGCGGACCTCAAGCTCGTGCGGGGCTGGCTCGACGAGGAGCGGCCCCCCGCGATGCTGCACCGCGCCGCGCCGTGGGGGCCGGTGCCGATCTCCGGCATGCCCGTGGCGCTCACGCCAGCGGAGCGAACGGCGTACGAGGCCGAATGGGGAGAGTTCTGTCATGAGATGGACATCGCCCGGCGCGGCCGCAATGTCGCGAAGGGTCGGGCCGCGCTCCTGCGCTTCCGGCAGAAGGCCGGACTCATTCGCGTCGACTCGACGGTCGCATGGATCGCCCAGCAGGTCCAAGGCGAGCGACAGGTGGCGTGCTCGGTCGAGTTCGTCGCGACCGCCGCCGACCCGATTGCCGACCGGCTGCGTGACTCCGGCATCGAAGTCGCCACGATCTACGGCCGCGACCGGTTCGATTCAGAGGCCGAGCGGCTACGGTTCCAAACCGGGCAGGCGAAGGTCTGCGTCTTCACCACGGTCGCCTCGATCAGCCTGCACGCCGGCGAGACCCTCGCCGAGGTCCGCCGTGCGAGCACGGAGCCGCGGGTCGGTGTCTTCCACCAGGCCCGCTTCTCGGGCATCGCCGGACGGCAGGTGACCGGCCGCACCCACCGCGACCACCAAGTCTCACCGTGGCACATCGCGTATGCCGAGGGCACCGTTGAGGAGCAGGTCGGCAAGGTGATGGTGGAGCGGATCGCCGCGGCCTCCGACACTGTGGGCGGCGACACCACCGGCCTCGCCGACCTCGCCCAGCTCCTCGGAGCCGATTGGCTGCCCATCACGACCCTGACCGAGGACGGCGCCTGACCGGGCTCGGCTCAGGTACGGGACATCGACGGCGTAGAGAAACCACTCAGTTGGGAGGCGCTGCATTCCGCCGCCAATCGGCGACGCTCCAAAGTGCGTCACCTCTCCACCTGTCGGTCATTCACATCGGTTCGGCGATCGACTGAACTGCGCGTCGTCGCCAGCTCGATCATCAGTCGGGCGGCCTTTGACAGGGTCGCGCCCGACCGGTGCACGATCCCGAAGGTAGGGCGGAGTGATGTCATTCGCCCGCAGCAAGGCCAAGGTCTTTGCCGACGATGAGGTGAAGGTCCGGTTCGCGGACGTGGCAGGTGTGGACGAGGCGCGCGAGGAACTGCGCGAGGTGGTCGAGTTCCTGAAGACCCCGAAGAAATACACGAACCTCGGCGGCCGCATCCCCAAGGGGGTGCTGCTGGTCGGCCCTCCCGGAACCGGCAAGACGCTGCTGGCCCGCGCCGTGGCCGGAGAGGCGCACGTGCCGTTCTTCAGCCTGAGCGGATCCGAGTTCGTCGAGATGTTCGTCGGTGTCGGCGCCGCACGTATCCGCGACCTGTTTCAGCAGGCCGAAGCCAAGGCGCCATGCATCGTCTTCATCGATGAACTCGACGCGCTGGGCAAGGCCCGCGTGCAGAGCCCGGTGGGCAGCCACGAGGAGCGCGAGCAGACGCTGAATCAGCTGCTTGCCGAGATGGACGGGTTCGACTCGCGCAAGGGCGTCATCATCATGGGCGCGACCAACCGCCCCGAGGTGCTCGACCCGGCCCTGCTGCGCCCCGGCCGTTTCGACAGGCAGGTGCTGGTGGACAAACCGGACGTGAAGGGGCGCGAGGAGATCCTGCGCATTCACGTCAAGGGCGTGAAGATTGCGCCCGACGTGGACATCAAGCTCGTCGCCGCACGCACCGCCGGTTTCGCAGGAGCCGATCTCGCCAACCTGGTGAACGAGGCGGCCCTGCTTGCCGCACGTGGCGACAAGACCGAAGTCGGCCCGCAGGAGTTCGAAGCCGCCATCGAGCGCCTGGTCGCCGGGCTCGAGCGCAAGCGGGTGATGAGCGACAAGGACCGCGAGACGATTGCCTACCACGAGACCGGCCACGCCGTCGTCGCCTCGGTGCTCGAAGGGCAGTATCCGGTGCACAAGATCTCGATCGTCGGGCGCGGCTTCGGCGTCCTTGGTTACACCCTGCACCTCCCCACCGAGGAGCGATACCTGTCGACGCGGAAGCAGTTGCAGGGCGAACTTGCGGTGCTGCTGGGCGGGCGGACAGCCGAGGAGATCAAGTTCGGCGAGATCACGACCGGCGCCCAGAACGACCTGCTCCGCGCCACCGACATCGCACGCTCGATGGTGACCGAGTACGGCATGAGCGAGATGCTCGGCTTGATCAACTACGAGGGCAACAAGCGCCCGAAGTTCCTCGACATCGGCATGCCGCAGGAGCGCGGGCTGTATTCGGAAGAGACGGCCCTCAAGATCGACGGAGAGATCGCGCGCATCATTTCCGAAGCCCACGCCAGTGCCCATCAGATTCTGCTCGAGCGCCTGGAGCAGGTGGACACGATTGCCAGACGTCTGCTGGCGGTTGAAGTGATGGAAGGCGACGAACTGCGCCAGATTCTCGGCCTGCCGGTCCTGCCCAAGGCCACCGAGCAGCTGGTCGAGGGAACGCCCGAACTCCGCAGCTAAGAACGTGGGCGCCTAACGAACGTAGCGTCGGGTCTGCAGCCCGCCGGCCGTCGGGTCTGAAGACCCGACGCTACGTCAACGGTCCACGCGCTGGTCGCGTGAACGCGAAGATCGCATCGACGGCCTCATCGACGCCGCCGGCGTCCTGAAACGACTGGCGAACGATCGCGGCCTGGTGCCGGAACCGATCGTCCGCCAGCAACCGCCGCACGGACCCGCGCAGTTCCGCCGGCTGTCGCTTCCTTCGTCAGACAGAGCCCGACGCCGAGGTGCTGCACCTGGCGTGCCGACGATCGCCTGCTCGCCCATCTGCGGGATCACGACCACCGGCACGCCGCAGGCGAGACTCTCGCTGACGCTGTTCATGCCGCCGTGCGTCACGAACGCCCTGGCGCGCTGCAGCACCGCCAGTTGCGGCACGTGGGGCATGACGATGAAGTTCGCCGGCGCGGCGCCCAGTCTGCTCTCACGGAGACGTTGATGCCGGTAGACAGCACCACCTGGAGATCCTCGTCCGGCAAAAGCCTCGAAGCACCTCGCGTAGAACGCCGGAGTCCGTGTTGAAAGGGTGCCGAGCGAGACGTACATGACGCTCGGATGGCGCAGTCGCTCCCAGTCGAACGGCGCCGTCTCGGTCCGCGATCGTCATCGGCCCCACGAACCTGAAGCGTTCGTCGAAGGTGCTCGGCGCAGGGCTGGAAATGTCGCGAGGTGTAGACGAGGTTCAGCGCGGAGTTGCCGATCACCGATGCCGAACACGCCCGGACCTTTCACGCCATGCATGACGACACAGGCGGCGGTGGAGCATGGATGCCCTTGCCGATGTGGCGCAGCTTGGAGAGCACCAGCCGTGCGCTCTTTGGCCTGACTCCGTGCGCGACGCCGAACGCCATCACGTGCCGGTTGAACGCGAACGTGCTGACGGAGGTCACCACCGGCACGTCGAGCATGCGGCCCACCCACTGACCCCACGGCGCGACCGAGTCGGCGATGACGTAGTCGGGACGCTCGTCGCGAAACGCGTCCAGTTCCTGATCGAGGACATTCGCCGCGGTGCGCATGAGCAGCCAGGAGAGTTCGTGGGTCTGCGCCGGCAACTGGCTCAAATCATTGAGGAACGGCTCGCGGTACGGCCGGAACGTGGCCCCCGCCTGCTCGAACTCCGTCGCGTAGCGTTCGGTCGAATAGACGGTGACGGCGTCGCCGCGGCGCGTGAGTTCGCGCACCACCGGGAGCGATGGATGGACGTGGCCGGATAGCGGCAGACTGAGAAACAG
Organism: uncultured Acidobacteriota bacterium; assembly: GCA_963697745.1. Lineage (GTDB taxonomy): Bacteria > Acidobacteriota > Vicinamibacteria > Vicinamibacterales > CAVVIG01 > CAVVIG01. Next base: position 39,194 of record CAVOPD010000006.1, read on the forward strand.
TGCTTTCGACACGTGACTGGCCAGGAGCGCACGGTCAGCGCGGCGCGGTCTTCACCGACGAGGGCTCGCACGTGAAGTTCGCCGCCTCGTTCGACGATCCCTGTCCCTTGTAGCGAGCAACCTGTCCGAACGGACACAGCGGACGCGAGCGGTCGACCTTCCCCTCCGTTGAATGGGACGCGACGATGCGTTGCGGCTGATGCGCCGCTGCTCGACCCACGCGGTGATCGCGGCCATCTTGTCGAACGTATCGGGGCCAGGCCCGCCGCCGCAGTGCCCCACGCCTGGCAGCATGAACAGCGAGAGTGAGCGTTCCGCAGCTGTGCCGACGGTTCGCATGACGTTCTCGAAAAACAGCACGCTGTGCGCCGCCGGCACCTGCGGGTCTGACCACCCATGCCACATCAGAAGCTTTCCCCCGCGAGTGAAGAACGGCTCGAGGTTGAAGTCATTGGATGCCATCAGCCCATCGTCCAGGCGAACCGCACGGTCAAGGTCGACACCGATGGTCGCCAACCGAAACTCGTGAGACGTGTCCTTCAGGTGGAAGTTGCGAACACGCTCAACTGAGTTGCGCCTGCGGTTGCACGCCGCCAAGCGTGCCCCACTGCAATTCGGCGCCAGGCCAGAGGTGCGACTCCAGCAGCATGCGGCCAGTGGATGGATCCTTGAACGGCGACGTCAGGACCTTCGCGGACTGCTACCTGCGGTTCGGTCAGGCAGAGTGGACCATCCGCTGCGCCCTTACATCCGAGCGCGGCGTAGTCGAACGGGCACTGCCTGGGATCCTCGAGGACGCCGTCGCGCACGCCGTCGATGGCGTCACACGCCTGAAGCACGGCGTCGTGAATCATCGGGTATTTCGCGGGCGGGATCCGGTGGGCCGGCGTCTGATTCACGGTGAGGTTGATCCCTATCCGCGCTGTATCCAGGCGCGCCTGATCCCACGATGCGGCACCCGCAACGATCCCCTGGAAATCTGCCGGATATCGCTGAGCGCTCGTCAGCGCATGCCGACCGCCTCCGGAGCAGGCGTTGTAGTACGACCACGTCGGCGGCGTGCCGTAGAACGCCGCCGCTACAGCCTTCGCCGCCACAGCCATCTGGTGGGTCGAGCGGTACGCGAAGTCGATCAGCTTTTCGGGATGCGCAGGCATGAAGCCGGCGGTCGCGCCCACATGTCCGGTGTCGGTGCCGGAAGTCACATACCCGTCTGCCAGCGCCTGCGCCATGAGCGCGTACGGGACGATGCCGGCAAGCCCTCCGTCGCCTACCGCCTGAAGTCTGCCGGTCCAGCCCGCCGCCGGGAGCCACACCTCGATGGTGATATCGGAGTCCGTCGAAGGCCTGGAGACAATCGCGACGCGGCAGAACGCCGGAAGCCTGGCGTACGCCTGCTGCTGCGCCAGGTTGATGTCGCGTCCAGACGCCGAGGGCGGCACAAACGCTCCCGCCGCGACACTCTGCGTCGTCATCACGCGGGCGTCAGCCAATGACAGCGTCTGGAGTTCCGCACAGGAGGTCGCCGACTCGAGGCGGCCGGCGTGAAGCACTGAGACGAGCAGCACGAGCACGATGGCGCTGCACCTGACAGTCATCTCGCCTCCATCGCAGACATCACCGGCGCCGACTGCTCACGCGCAGGTCGCGGATCTGCGCAACGGCGTCAGCGATCTGCATTTCAAGAATGTGCTTGCCGAACAGAGCGGTCGCCTTCGCCGGGTTCCCGACATGGCCCTGACCGTCGCCTGCCCTGCCCGGGCCCATCCTGTCGACGCGCAACATCGCCGGGTTGAGGTACAACAGGCTCGACGTGTCGTGGGTCCCCGCGTGCGACCCGACATCCGCAGCGCTCACGCCCTGACTGACGACCCAGTCGTCGCCTCGCCCTGGATAGTACGCAGTGATGTGATGGACGCGCACGTTCGTCGCCGACCACTCCGTGTTCAGGGCCGCGGCCACGAGCGCCTGACCCGATTGATTGCCGCCGCTGTCTCCAATCAGGGCGATGTCGAGAAAGCCGTGCTGCCTGAAGCTCCGTGCGGCGTATTCGAGCACCCTGGCGAACACGTCCTCAGGTGTCGTGATCGTTCCGGCAAATCGCATATGGCCCGTCGGAGGTGTGATCTCTCCTTCGGGAACGTAGGCAACCACTGGCGCGACCAGGGCGTTGCCAAGCTGCTTCGCGATCTCGCCCGCCTTGTACTTGACCAGGTAGTTGTGCTTGCCGAGCGCCATGTGCGGGCCGTTCTGTTCAGTGCCACCTGTCGGGATGATGATGGTCGTCTTGCCCTTGGCGATGGCGTCGCGTACTTCGACCCAGGTGAGATCCTCGAGAAAGACGCTGTCGGACGCCGCGGAGGCGTCGAGAACGGCGGCCGCAATCGGCGCCTGGGTGCTCGGCGGTTGGGTCGTCGGCGTCCGGGACGGAGGCGCCTGGGTGATGGTCGGCGAGGCCAGCGAGATCACGGCCGCGAAGGTGAACAGAATACGTCGCATGTGGCCTCCTGCGCAGTCCGCGCCTCTGGTGTCGCAGCGGGATGATACGCCCCAACCACGTCGGCGCAGAAGTCTGGCTGCCGATTTCGGGGGTGGAGCCCGGCGTGTCCGCGGCCGCGCGCCGGGTGGTACAGTGTCCCTCCTGCCTGTGCCTCAGTACCGGTTCGACGACTTCATCCTGTCGCCACGCCGACGCGTCCTCCTGCGCGCCGGCCGGGCCCAGCCGCTGATTCCCCGCTATTTCGATCTGCTGGTGTTCCTCGTCGAGCGGCGCGGCGACGCGGTCCATCGCCGCGATATCTTCGATGCGGTCTGGACGGATGTCATCGTCTCGGACAGCGCGCTCAGCCAGGCGATCCGCACCATCCGCCGCGTGCTCGGTGACGACCCGCGCGAGCCGAGGTTCGTGCGGACGGTGTCGCGTCACGGATACCAGTTCGTCCATGCCAGGGTCATCGAGGAGGAGGACCAGGCCGACATTCTTGCGGAGACCTCTCCCTCCGGGTCAGCGACCGACCCGGAATCCGTCGATCCCTACCCGCCGCTTCTGGAACGCATCGCTCATACCCCGGCCACGCCTCTCGACGAAGAAGACCAACGTGACGCTGCGGAACGCCTGCACGCGCTTGGCACCGCAGAAGCGTTGAAGCGCCTCGGGAGCGGCGGGGACCACGCGTTCGCCCGTGCGCTGCTCCGCGAAACGCGGTGGGACACGCCCGAAGCGGGGGCGGTGCCGATCCTGGGCGAGCCAGGGGCAGTTCGTGTCGCATGGCATCTGGTGCGCCTCAGGCTGCACCGCGCAGCCGAAATCGTCGCGCCCCGGTTGGTTGGCGCGTGTGTCGGCGGCGGCAGCGCGGGCGCGGTGGGTGGCGCCGTGGGTGGCCTGCTGCTGGCGCTCGCGCCCGGCAGCACCGCTCCTCCGGCGGTGGTCCCGGTCATGGCGACCATCGGTACCGTGTGCGGGGCCCTGGCCGGCGGGGGCGTCGGCGCAGGCCTGCTGGCCGCCGAGTCGGCCATGCGCTCGCGTCGGACGCTCGCGATCGGTGCCGGAACCGCGCTCGGTGGAGGCCTGGTCGGGTTGGCCGTTCAAATGCTGGCACGCTCGACCCTTCAGGTGCTCGTGGGCCTCGCCTCTTCCGTGGGCGGCGGTCTCGAAGGCGTGGTCATCGGCGGCGCGGCGGGCATCGGGTACGCGCTCGCCACCGCACACGGCACCGCACACGCCAACGGCGGCCTCGCCGCGCCGCGCGGTCACAATCGGTGGCGTGCCGCATTCATTGTGGCCGGCACCTGCGCGGCGGCCGCGCTGATCCTGTCGCTGTCCGGGCGCCCGCTGGTCGGCGGCACGATCCACATCGTCGCGCGGGTGTCGTCCACCGGGCAGGGACTGCTGACGCCGCTCGGACGTCTCATCGGTGAGCCGGACTTCGGGCCTGTGACCGCCGCGCTGATTGCCATGGGCGAAGGGGCGACATTCGGGTTTGGCCTCACCCTCGGACTGACCCGACGTCCCTGATCACGCGTGTTCTGCACGAAAAAGGGCTATCTCACCAACATCTCACCACCTGCTCACATCGCACTGAAGACTTCCGACAGCCCAGCGCACATCCTTCGGGTCGGAGGCCCCTGATGGATACGCTCTCGTCGGCTCGCATCTGCCACTCCACTGAACTTCGGCTGGCTACCAGCCGGGGAACGGAATTCCTGGATCTCACCGCCTGCCTCGAGCATTTCGTCGCCGAAATGGGAATCAGTGCAGGAACGCTGAACGTCCAGACCCGTCACACCACCACCGCCATCGTGGTCAACGAGCATGAACCGCTGCTGCTCGCTGACTTCGAGCGCCTCCTCGAGCAGGCCGCACCGCGCGGCGCCACCTACGCGCACGACGACCTGCAGTTGCGCACCGGCATCCCTGCCGATGAGCCACGGAACGGTCATGCGCATTGCCGCGCCTTGCTGCTTCCCTCGTCGACGACACTCAACGTCATCGGGGGACGGATCGCGCTCGGCCGATGGCAGCGGGTGTTCCTGGTTGAACTCGACGGGCCACGCGAGCGTGAGGTGTCGGTCGTGGCGGTTGGCGAGGCGGCGCTGTGAAGGTGAAGATGATTCTGCCAGCGCTGACCGAGGCGACCAGCCCGTTCTGGCGGCCGATCAAGTACTCGCTCTTTCCGCCGCTCGGCCTGGCGACCCTGGCCGCCTGTCTTGATGACGACGCCGAGGTGGAGATCCGGGATGAGCACGTTGAAACGCTTGATCTCGAGGACGCACCGGATCTCGTTGTCATCCAGGTCTACATTACGTCGGCGCGGCGCGCGTATGCGATTGCGGACCACTACCGCAGGCGCGGGGTCTATGTCGTGCTCGGCGGCCTGCATGTCACGTCGCTGCCTGAGGAGGCGGCACGTCACGCGGACACGATCTTCCTGGGCCCTGGCGAGGACACGTGGCCGCGATTTCTCCGCGACCTTGCGCGAGGCTGCCCGGAGCGTCTGTACCAATCCACGGTGCGCACGCTCGCTGGACTGCCGCCGGTGCGCCGCGACTTGATCAAGCGGCGGCTATACCTGGTGCCGAACTCGATCGTGGTATCGCGCGGCTGCCCTCATGTCTGCGACTTCTGCTACAAGGAGGCCTTCTTCGAAGGTGGCAGCGGCTTCTACACGCAGACCGTGGACGCAGGCCCTGGCCGAGATCGAGCGGCTGCCCGGGCGTCACCTGTATTTCCTCGACGATCATCTTTTCGGCGATCGCCGCTTCGCGTCCGCGCTCTTCGAGGGCATGCGCGGGATGGGGCGCCTCTGGCAGGCGGCCGGCACCGTGAACTCGCTGCTCGTACCGGGCCTGCTGGAGCGGGCGGTGGACGCAGGGCTGCGCAGCCTCTTCGTTGGTTTCGAAACGCTCGATGTCGCGAATCTCGCCGAACAGCGGAAGTTTCAGAACATGCGGCGCGATTACGGCGCGCGTGATTCGGCGCCTGCACGATCACGGCGTGATGGTCAACGCCAGCTTCGTATTCGGCCTCGATGGCGACGACAGTTCTGTGTTCGAGCGCACGGTCGCGTGGGCGATCGAGCACGGAATCGAGACCGCCACGTTCCACATCCTGACACCCTATCCCGGAACGGCGCTCCATCGCCGGATGACCGACCAGGGTCGCATCACGACACAGGATCTGGGATCTCTACGACACCCGCCATGCCGTATTCCGGCCGGCGCGCATGTCAGGCGAGGAACTCGAGCGCGGTTACGACTGGGCCTATCGTGAGTTCTATCGCTGGGCCTCGATCGTGCGCGGCGCCACGGCACATGACGACGCTGTCTGGCGGGCTGCGCCACGCGGCGTATGCGGCGGGGTGGAAGAAGTTCGAGCCGCTGTGGGACCTGGTGATCCGCGCGAAGCGCACGGCGCTGATGCTACCCGTCCTCGAGACGGTGCTCAGCGAGTTCGGCCGACGGACGTCCGCGCGGGCGGTTCAGGGCTCGTCGCCGACGAAGAGTTCCACGATGGCCGGCGGCTGGACTGAAAAGTCGCTGAAGCGAATCCACCGCGGCGTAACGCGCACGTAAACAAGTCCCGGCCAGCGGAGCCGATCGCGGCCGTCAGGAAACGCGGCGTAGTAGGTGCGCTGCATGTCCTCGAGTGCGTCTCCGGCCGGAAAGTCCGCGACTCCCTCGGTACTGCACGGTGCGATCGCTCCCGTCAAGACCGCCGGCGACCAGCGCGATCCGTGGGTTCGCTCGCAGGTTCGCGGCCTTTCGACTCGATGAGAGCGTGTCGAACACCACTTGGAGCGCGCCGTTCACCGCAATGCCAACCACCGCGGACTGCGGCACGCCGTCGGCGGACACCGTGCTCACGACGGCCCATTTCTGCGCACGCAGGAAGTCGCCGATCGCCTGACGATTGAGGGAGCGGGTCGGCTCGGTCTCAGAATTCATCACCGCCCCCAGCCCCGCCGGAACGGCCACCGCGGAACGCCGAAGGTTCGGCGGCTGAGGTCGGCGCCTCTCGTGATGGCTGCACGCCTATCGAAACGAGGCCGAGCAGACGGATCGTCGTGGGCCTCGCTCTCCACCAGGCGGACTGGCCGTGAAGCCATGGCGTTCACCACCGTCGCCGCTGCCCAGCCATCGGCGGACCGTCACAGCGACCGCGACGAGGAGCGCTCCGAGCAGCATCGGATCCCAGGTCTGCAGCGGCCAGTCCAGATAGAGTTTGTTGGTGAGCAACGTGGCAATGGCTGCGATCAAGGCGGCATCAATCATTCGACGCTCCCGCTCGCGAATGCCGGCCCACAGGCCGATGGCAGGCAGCCCCCACGTCGCCGCGTAGGACGCCCACCAGAACCACCGCTCCTGACCGGCTCGAGTCCAGGCGAACACAACGGAGGACGCGTGCAGGTTCAGGGCGAGATAGACGCCGATGAACGCTGCAGCCTGCAGATTCGCTCCTTCGTCGCCCGGGAACTCGTCGCCGTGCCGACGCCGCAGGGCACGCGCCGCCGCGAAGGACGCGGCCAGCACGGTAGCCGCCAGCAGTCGCTTCACCGAATCGGCAACTGCCATCGGAAACGGCGATGAGCGCCGCGCACGCCATCGCACCGACCGCGGCGTATTCGTAGCCGAACCTCCGATACACGGCGAATCGCGGCAGCTGCCGCAGCCGCCAGTCCGGCCATCAGCGCGACATCCTCCTCGAACCGGCCGACCGCAGTCGCCGTCAGCATCGCCGCGCTGGTTCCGCACAGGATCACCGCCGCGACCGCGAGTATCTCCTCGACACCGTGCCGGTACAGACGATAGCGTCGCACCAGTGTCTCCGCAGCGGCAGTGCACGCCACTGCCATGACCGCCGCCGACGGCACCAACGGCTCCCTCACTCGCGCAGGTCGAGCACGACGAATACCAGACCCGCCGCCGCCGCAACGACGATGGCAGTGAACAACGCCAGACCGAGGCGGAGCATGGTTCCCGTGCGCCGCAGATCCACCCGCAGTTCGGCGTCGAACTGCGCGCTCTGCGCTGCATCGATCAGACCGGCGCGGGTCCAGTCGCGAACCTGTTCGCGTAGCCGGACCCGCTGTTCCTCGGTCGCGGAGTAGATCCTCACGCCTCCCTCCCGAACCGCCGCGAGAGCACGACCAGGCCAACGATCACGACTCCAGCAGATACCAGAAGATAGGCGAGGGTTGCCGTCGCTCCGTCCGCGCCACGCAGGATCTCGCGACTGATACCGATGTAGCCGTAGACGACGCCGTAGACCACGAACGCGAAGCGCCTGAAACGAACGCCGCCCACGGCCGCGCCGCCGCCGACGGCGAGGAGCGCGACCGTCCAGAGGGACGGGGCGGGGCTGGCGATCACGCCGGAGACGAGTGTGGACAGGACGACGTTGGCAGCCACATGCAGGTGCGTCTCGAGGAAGTGCCTCTTGATATGGAGCCTGTACAGCCCTGTGCCCATCGCGGCGACAGCTCCGCCGTAGATGAGTGCCGGCGCGCGGAACGGTTCGTGACGACCACCACCAGATGCGAGAACCGCACGCCGAACCACCCGCCGAGGGTGGCGATCCCCAGCGACAGCACGAAGCGGTTGTCGAAGCGGTACGCCACCGCAAGGAAGTCATCGCCGAGATCAGCAGCCACGTGTCCCACTGATCGCGGCAGCAGGTGAAAGCGATACTCGATGTAGCCGAGCTCGACGGCGAAGATCAGGCAGGCCAGATACAGCACGTAGTCGAACGCGAGGCTCGGAGCCGCTACCTGATCGGGCGAGTACGGGGGGACACGCCTGAACGCGTAGTAGCAGCAGCCGATCAGCAGGCTGGTCGAGGAAACGAGGATCGCGACGTCGCCCCACTGTTCCGAGTGCGTGCTGGCCGTCCACGCGAGTCCGGCGACGAATGCCAGGACGCCGAGGTAGAGGAGCGCGTTCAACTCGACGAACACCGACAACCGCTCGCGCCGCGTCAACGACGCGAGCGCGGCGTGCTGCTCAGGGCGCAGCCTTCCGGTCGCGAGCCACTGATCCAGCTGCTCGATGCGTGTCACCGGCGGCTGCCCTTCCTGTCCGGCGCAGTGGCCCGTGCGCCGGCGTGACGATGCGGACCTGAAGGTCCGCGGCTACACGCCCTGCTATCGCCCGGTGACACAACGCTCAGGATTGACGCCCTTGGGCAGCACGAGCGGAGACGGAGTGACCGCGCTACCCAGCTGATCGAACGCGACCTGCTGCAGCGCCTTGACTTCGGATCGCGACAGTCCGAGCTCGTACGCCGAGCACTCGTTGTCTCCCAGCGAACGCGGGTCACGCCCGGTGACGCTGCCGAAGATGACCAGGGCCTCGAGATAGTAGCCGTGCGTGCTGGCGTGGTAGTTGTCGTACGTCCACAGGTTGAGCTTCCCAGCCTCGATGCCGTCGTAGGGATTGGGGTCGGCCACGCCGGCCTGGATGGCGCGGTTGAACGCGTCGCCGACAGGGATGACGGCCTTGATGCCGGCGGGGCCTGCAGCCTTGTCGTACGCCGCCCGGACGTCGCGGCCCATCGCCTCGATCGGCTGTCCGGCCCAGGCGCCTTTCGCCGGGTAGGTCTGGTCGGCGCGCGACCAGGTCGCCATCGTGTACACGTCGACGGCCGGATTGCGCGTGCGGAGGAACTCCGCCATCTGCCTGGTCGTGGCAATGAGCTTCGCCGGATCGCGTGGCTTGTCAGCATCAAGCGTGCTGTAGCCGTGCATCACGACCTTGTCCCAGCCGCGACGACCGATGACGCCGAGCTTCTCCTCCAGGTGGAAGTCGAGACCCATGCCGCCGCGCGTCTCGAGCGCGACGTCGTAATCGAGCCCGGCCTGCTGGGTGAATGACTTGAAGAGCGCAGGCACGCCGCCGATGCCTTCATTGTTGAGATCGGTGACGGTGTCAGCGCGATAGAAGCGGACGGCCGAACCAGATCCGAAGATGAAGCTGTTGCCGATGAACAGCAGGCTCGTACCGCCGGCAGCAGCGCCCGCCGAACCCAACGCCAGCACAAGGCTGACCACCAGTGCCGATGTGACCTTCATGAATGACTCTCCTGTAACGTGGCAATCCACCAGGTGGTGCCACCCACATCCTTCACGCCACCTCGCTTGTCGTCGTCCTGCTTCTTGACGGGTTCCTGTACGGATGACGCCCCGGCGCGCAACGCTCGCCCGTAGGCGGCGTCCACATCGGCGACGTAGACATGCACATAGGCAGGAACAGGCGGCCATTCGGGGGCGGAGTCCGCGAGCATGATCACGGTGTCGTCGAGGCGGACCTCGCCGTGCATGAGGCGGCCGTCCTCTCCGCGAAACGTGCGAAGCACCGTTGCGCCGAACGCTTGCTCCAGGAACGCGATCGTGCCGCCGGCGTCGCTGACAATGAGGTACGGGCGACACGCTGTTGTAGTTTTCAGGCTTGAAACCCATGCCGCGGATTGTGCCACACGCCCGGTGTGAAGCCGCAGTTCGTCACCGGACTTAGCTCACGGTCGCGGTTGCAAAGCCGCCCCAGGCGCGGCTCCCGTCGGTTTCCTGGCCGAGCGTGTGGTGCGTGACCAGTGACAGTCCGCACGACCGGAGCAGCGCAGCCAGTTGCTCGCGGGACGGCGGCGTGCTGTCGACTCCAAACTTGACCGGCTCACCGGCAGCCCGTGTTCCTGCTCTGGCCAAACGCCAGTACAGCGCCCCCGATGCCAGCGGTTCGGTCGTGATGTAGTCGAACGCGACGATGCTGCCCCTGGCTGTACTGGCAATTTTGCGGAGGGTGGCTTCGACAGCCTCGGCATCCAGGTACATCATGACGCCTTCCCACAGAAAGAGGGCTGGCGTGGCAGGGTCGAACCCCGCGTCAACGAGTTTCCCCAGCCAATCCTCTGTCTCGAAGTCGGCTGACACGAACGTCACGGCGCCGGGGTTGATGCCGGCTTTCTGCAGGCTCGCGCGTTTGACAGCCTGTGTCCTTGACGTGTCGACTTCGAACGATCGGATCGCATCATTCACCGGATGCCTGAATGCGCGTGTATCGAAGCCCGCGCCGAGGATCACGAACTGGGTGAGACCGGGGATGCTGCGTTCGACGACGCCATCGAAAAAGGTCACGCGCGCCGACGCCTGGTGTTGCGGCAGAATTTCGCCCTCGAACGGGTACCTGAACGCCTTCGGCACATAGCCTGTGAGCCGGTGCGCACACAGCAGCGGCGCGGCGAACAAACGCACCCCCGCAGCGGGAACGGCCGGCAATACCATCATCAGCCGGCTTGCTGGCTGGTCCTCTCTTGTCCCCAGCATGTGCTGGAAGACGCGGGCCGAGAGCGGCCCCTGCGCTGTTCCCGACACGCCGGACCCTCGACCAGTGAGCAACCCCTTGCCGAACCAGATGATGTACCCGGTCAGCGAGACGGGAAACAGCACGACGTTGATGATGTAGAAGATGACGGCACCCAGGCGATCGCGCATCGTTGGCAATTCCCTTCTCGACATGTGGAGCCGCGCGATGTCAACCATCACTCATCTCGAAGCAAGGCTCTCGTCCACTCGCCCGTCGCAGCGTAATGCACGTCTCTGCCTCGTCGGTCCCTGTCCGATACCCGGGCGCCCCGTTCCAGCAACAGCTTGATGATGGCAGCCTGTTGTTCTCGTGCTCGCGGAGAGCCGCTCCCACCGCGGCCCGTGGTTTGAACCGCAAGATGCAGCGGGGTCGAACCGGCCTTGTTTCCTCGTCGCGGATCTGCCCCGCCATCGAGCAGTGCTCGGTACAGGCCGCCAACGACCGCGTTCGCACTGCCCTGTGCAGGGGCGACACGCCGGACCGATCCAGGGCATTGGGGTCCGCACCGACGGAGATGAGGTAGGCGATCGTCTGAGCCTGAGCCATCGGATCCCATCGGTTCGCATCTGCCGCGTAATGAAGCGGCTCCGCTCCACGACGGTTCTTCGCACGACAGTCTGCCTCATGCCCTATCAGAAACGCCACAATCTGATACCGAAATGCCGCCGCGGCCATGTGCAGAGCCGTGTCGCCTCCATAGAGGTGATGAGCAATGTCGGGAAAGAAGAAGGTGGCGCTATCGCCGCGTGTCGCGCCTACGTCGGCTGACGTTGTGGCCAGGGCCGGATGACGACCGAGGCACCAGGAGACCCGTTCGATGTCTCCGTCGACGACGGCGCGGATGAAGTCAATGAACGTTGGGAGCATGGCTGGCGTCCCTGTCTCAGGCCCGTGCAGCCGGACGCCAGAAGTTGAGTGCGATGACCAGTGTCGCGGCCTGCACCGCGATGACCAGCAGCACGCAGGCCGTCCAACCCCCGCTGCCCCAGAACAGCGATGGCAGCGCGCCGCCAGCGGTGCCGCCGAGATAGTACGCCGACGAATAGAGACCCACGGCAAGCCCGCGATCCTCGCTGGTCACGACGCCGATGTAGCTGCTCGCGGTGGCCTGCGCGATGAACACGCCGCTGCCGACCAGGGCGAGCCCGACGACAATCAGCTGCCAGCGGCGACGCGAGCGTCAGCGCCGCACCGAGGCTCCCGACGCCCATGCCGATCGCGAGTCCGGTGCGGTGACCGTAGGGTCGACGCATCGACCCGGCGATCGGCGTCACCGCCGCTCCGAACAGGTAGACGATGAACAGGTATCCGAGCGCCGCGGTGCTCAGCCCGTACGGTGGCGCCTCGAGGTGAAATGTGACATAGGTGAACATCGCGACCTGCGAGAACAGCACGCAGAAGCCGACGACGTTCGTGGCGAACAGGCGGCGGTTGTGAGCAGCCGCAGCAGCGACGTGCCGTGCCCGCCTCTCCGCCGGACGGCTGGCCACCAGACGCTCGCGCGGAAGCCACAGCGCGATGGCGGCTGCCGCGGCGACGTTGACCGCCGCCAGCGTCGCGAATGCCAGCTGCCAACTGACCGACGCCGCCATCAATCCGACGAGCACGCGCCCGCAGAAGCCGCCCATCACGGTGCCCGACACGTAAGCGGCCGTGGCGCGGCCGGCGTACCAGGCGGGGTATTCCTCGTGGATGTAGGCGATGGTGATCGCAAAGATGCCCGGCGTCACCAGCCCCTGCACGAAGCGCCAGCCGATGAACTGCATGAGATTGGCGGACGTCGCCGCCAGCGCGGTCGCCACCGCCAGAATGAACGCCGAGCCGACAATCACCCGCTTGCGCCCGGCGAGATCGGCGACGCGGCCCACGACCGGCGCCGCAATCGCGACGGCCAGCGTCGATGCGGTCATGGTCAGGCTCACCGTGAAGTGACTGGCGTCGAATACCCGCATCAGCAGCGGGAGAAGCGGCTGCGTGGCGTAGAGATCGAGAAAGGCCGTGAAGCCGGCCAGGACGACCGGGAACACGGGAGGCGGAAGCGTGATTCGCGCAGGTGGCGAGTTGGCGAGTTCGTGAACTGGTGAGTCGAGTTGCTGTCCGCTCACCAACTCACCAACTCACCAATTCACCAACTCACCAACTTCACCAACTCACAGACTCCGCCCTTACCCCATCTTCTGCATCGACGAGAGGAAGTCGGCGTTCGACTTCGTCTTGCCCATCTTGTCGAGCAGCAGTTCCATCGCTTCGACCTGCGACAGCGGGTTGAGCACCTTGCGCAGGACCCAGATGCGATTCGAGATCCTCGCGCGCGATGAGCAGTTCCTCCTTGCGCGTGCCGCTCTTCTGGATGTCGATCGCCGGGAACACGCGCTTGTCCACCAGCTTGCGATCGAGGTGGATCTCCATGTTGCCGGTGCCCTTGAACTCTTCGAAGATGATGTCGTCCATGCGCGAGCCGGTGTCGACCAGCGCCGTCGCCATGATCGTCAGCGAGCCGCCCTCTTCGATGTTGCGCGCAGCGCCGAAGAAGCGCTTCGGCTTCTGCAGCGCGTTGCTGTCGAGGCCGCCCGAGAGCACCTTGCCCGACGGCGGGATCACCGTGTTGTAGGCGCGCGCCAGACGCGTGATCGAGTCGAGCAGGATGACCACGTCCTTCTTGTGCTCGACGAGGCGCTTGGCCTTCTCGATCACCATCTCGGCCACCTGCACGTGGCGCTGCGCCGGCTCGTCGAACGTCGACGAGATCACCTCGCCGTCGACCGATCGCTGCATGTCGGTCACTTCTTCGGGCCGTTCGTCGATGAGCAGCACGATCAGGTACACCTCGGGGTGATTCGCCGTGATCGACTGCGCGATGCTCTGCAGCAGCATCGTCTTGCCGGTGCGCGGCGGCGCGACGATGAGGCCGCGCTGCCCCTTGCCGATCGGCGTCATCAGGTCCATGACGCGGCCGGCGAGGTTCTCGCCTGCGGTCTCGAGCTTCAGCCGCTCCTGCGGATAGAGCGGCGTGAGGTTCTCGAAGAACAGCTTGTCGCGCGCCTGGTCCGGCGCCTCGAAGTTGACCGCCTCCACCTTGATGAGCGCGAAGTAGCGCTCGCCTTCCTTCGGCGGACGGATCTGGCCCGAGACCGTGTCGCCGGTCTGCAGATCGAAGCGCCGGATCTGCGACGGCGACACGTAGATGTCGTCCGGCCCGGGCAGGTAGTTGTAGTCGGGCGCGCGGAGGAAGCCGAAGCCGTCGGGCAGCACCTCGAGGACACCTTCGGAGAAGATGAACCCGCTCTGCTCGGTCTGCGCCTTGAGGATCTGGAAGATCAGATCCTGCTTGCGCATGCCCGTCGCACCGACGACGTTCTTGTCCTTGGCGATCTGGGTGAGCTTCTGGATGCTGAGGTCCTTCAGGTCGGTGATCTTCAGCGTGTCGCCGCCGGACTTCGGTGCGGCTGCGGGGGCGCGGCCGGCTTCTGCGGCGCGGCGGCGGTGTCGGCGGCAGCGGTTTCGGCGGGAGTCTCCGGCGCGGTGCCGACGGTGTCTCAGACGTGGAGGATCCGTTTGCGGGGCGCCCAGCGGGCTGGCGCTTCTGGTGAGTAGGCATGACGTTCCGGTCGGAGTTAGAGGTTGACTAGAGGGCGTAGGGATTCTGCCCGACGGCGACGATACTGCACGCGACGATGGGTTTGATGGACAGGCTGCGGGCCCTGGCGACGAGCGCGTCACTCTCGGCACCCGGGTTCAGCCAGACTTCCGGAATCTGCTTGCGGGCGACCTCTTCGATCACCTGCTCGCCGACCTCCGGCGGCACATAGAATGACGCCATGTCGATCGGGCCGGGCACGTCGAGCACCGAGGCGTAGGCCTTGAGCCCTTCGACTTCGTGCTCGTCCGGGTTGATCGGCACGACGGTGTATCCTTGGCGCACGAACGCCCGCACCGCCTTGTTGCCGAATTTCTGTCGATTGTTCGACGCGCCGATGACGGCGACGACCTTCGACATGTCTATTCAGTGTGACGCCCTCGTCATCCCGCGAATCCGGACAGTACGGCTTCCGTTCGTCATGCGCGAACTGACGTCGCGGTGCGCCGCGCACGAACTCGAGCAGGCGCGCACTGCCTTCGCGAAGCGTCTCCATCGACGTCGCGTACGACAGCCGGATGAACCCGGGCGCATCGAACGCTTCGCCCGGCGTGACGGCCACCCGCGCCTCGTCGAGCAGCGCTTCGGCGAACTCGGTCGTCGAGGCGAACCCGGCCTCTGCAAGAACGCCGCTCATATCGGGAAACAGGTAGAACGCGCCGGACGGCCGGACAATGCGGATGCCGCGCATCGACCGAGAGCCAGCGCGTGCAGCGCATCGCGACGCCGTCTGTATTCCGCCAAGCATCTGCGACACGGGTGCCTGCGACCCGGTCAGCGCCGCGACGACCGCCTTCTGCGTGATCGACGACACGTTGGACGTCGAGTGGCTCTGCAGCGCCTGCTGCGCGCCGATCGCCGCGCGCCGGGCCGAGCGACCAGCCGCAGCGCCAGCCGGTCATCGCGTAGGCCTTCGACGCCGACCCGCAGATGACGCCGAGGTCCTTGCAGTGCCGCTCGATGACGGCCGGCAGGTTGTGCGGCGTCGGGTCGTAGATCAGCTTCTCGTAACAGAGGTCGACCACCAGCCAGATGCCCCGACGCGACGTCTCCCTCGCGAGGGCGATCAGCTCGTCCTCCGTCATCAGCGCGCCGGTCGGATTGCACGGCGAGTTGAGGACGATGCCCCGGGTCCGCGGGGTGATCGCGTCGATGAACAGGCTGGCGCGGTGAGCGCGAAGCCGTCGTCAGCCGACGTGCGCACGACCACCGGGGTGGCATCGGCCAGCTTCACCTGCTCGGTCAGCGTCGGCCAATCCGGGCGCGTGCGTGATGACCTCGTCGCCGGCATCGAACAGCGTCAGCGCCGTGTTGTAAAGCGCCTGCTTGCCGCCCGCCGAGGTGATGACTTCGTTCTCGCCGATACTCGACGCCGTAGTCGGCCTTGTACCGCTCGATGATCGCGCGCTTCAGTTCGGCGGTGCCGCCGACCGGCGTGTACTTCGTGAAGTCGGCGTCGATCGCCGCGTGCGCCGCTGCGTTGATGTGCGCCGGCGTCGGGAAATCCGGCTCGCCCGCGCCGAAGTCGAGCACCTCCACGCCTTCGCGGCGCAGGCGATCGACCGCGGCCGTCACCTTCATGGTCGGTGACGAGGCAATGCGCGAGGTGCGTCGAGCGAGCTGGGTCATGCGGATGTCGTGTGAGTGTCGTCAGGCCGGCGTGCGCGCGGCAATCTTGCGGCGGAGACGCTCTTCGACCATGTCCGGGACCAGCCCGTGAACCCGCCCGCCCAACCTGAAGACTTCCTTGATCAGCCGGGAGCTGGTGTAGGTGTACTGCTCCGCCGGCATCATGAAGATCGTCTCGATCTTACCATTCAGCCGCTGATTCATCAGGGCCATCTGGAACTCGAACTCGAAGTCGGAGACGGCCCGCAGCCCACGCACGATCACCTGCGCCTTGCGCCGCTCCACGTAGTCGACGAGCAGCCCGTCGAAGGTGTCGACTTCGACGTTGGGCAGGTCCTTGAACACCTGCGCGGGCGATCTCCACCCGCTCCTCCATCGTGAACAGCGGCGACTTCTCCGCGTTGACCAGGATCGCGACGATGATGCGATCGAAGAGCCGGGCGCCGCGCGTGATGATGTCGACGTGCCCGTTGGTGAGCGGGTCGAAGGAACCAGGATAGACGGCTAGGGTTGGCATGCGTAAAAGGCCAGCGCGCTGTCGCCCGACACGAGGTCGCGCGTGAGCACCAGGCGTCCGATTGCCTCCGGAACCGTCGCGCGCCTGGCGTGTTCGAGACACGACCAGGCCGTCTGGCGCAACAAGCGCGTCGACACCGGCGAGTGCCTGCGCAGCCGGATGCTCGTACGGCGGGTCGAGCAGAATGATGTCGAACGGCACGAACGAGGGGCTACTGCCGAAGCGTCTCCAAAGCCCGGCCGGCAGACGCGCGGATAATAGCATAGCCGTCGACGATCCCGCACCGCGCCAGGTTCTCCGCGATCAGCGCCTGCGCGCGCCGGTCCGCGTCGACAAAGGTGACGTGGCCGCCCCGCGGCTCAGCGCCTCGATGCCCACGGCGCCGGTTCCCGCATAGACGTCCAGCACGCGCGCCCCCTGGATACGCGGCGCGAGCACGTTGAACAGCGTTTCGCGCAGGCGGTCGGAGGTCGGACGCAGGCCATCCCAGCGTCGGCGCCTTCAGGACGCGGCCCTCGCGTGCCGCGATCACGCGCACGGGCCGGTCGATATGGCGAAGCGGAATGCAGAAGCACATGAACTCAGGTGACCGGCGCATTCGCCTTGCGCCTTCGTGCATTCGCACGCCTTCGCGCGCTTCGTGCATTCGTGCATTCGTGCATTCGCATGGATTGCCCCTACCCCACGTCCATCAACTTGAACCGCGTCGACCACGAGCGCAGGAGGTCGGCCATTGCGTCAGCGTCGGCGCAGCGTCCTGGAACCAGCGGTCGGCTTCACGCTGCGCCGAGATCCAGCAGTTCGCGATCGCGTACGAGATCGATCAGCCGGAACGTCGGCATTCCCGCCTGGCGCGTGCCGAAGAAGTCGCCCGCGCCGCGCAGCCTGAGGTCGCGCTCGGCGATCTCGAAGCCGTCGGAGGTCTCGACCATCGCGGTCAGCCGCTCGCGGGCGTCGGGCGACATCGGCGTCTGGTAGACGAGCACGCAGAATGACTGGTGGACACCGCGGCCGACGCGGCCGCGCAGCTGATGCAGCTGCGACAGACCGAACCGCTCGGCATGCTCGACGACCATCACCGTGGCATTCGGCACGTCGATGCCAACCTCGACGACGGTCGTCGACACCAGCAGCTGGATCTCCCCTGCCGCGAACGACTTCATGACCCGGTCCTTCGCGTCTCGCCTTCATGCGACCGTGCAGCAGCCCGACGCGTGAACTCCGGGAAGCACCTGCTGCGACAGCGTGTCGGCCATTTCGGTCGCCGCCTTGAGATCGATCTTCTCGGACTCCTCGACGAGCGGATAGATCACATACGCCTGCCGTCCCGCCTCGAGTTCGCGCCGCACGACCGCGTGCATCTCATCGCGTCGCGCGTCGGGCAGCATCGTCGTCCTGATCGGTATGCGGCCCGGGCGGGCGATCGCGAATGGCCGACGAGTCCAGATCGCCGTAGATCGTGAGCGCGAGCGTGCGCGGGATCGGCGTGGCGGTCATCACCAGCGCGTCCGGATGCAGTCCCTTGGCGCGAAGCGTCGCGCGCTGCAGCACGCCGAATCGATGCTGCTCGTCGATGATGACGAGGCCGAGCCGATGGAACAGCACGTCCCCCTGCACGAGCGCGTGCGTGCCGACGACGAGATGCATGCGCGCCGCTCTGAATCTCGGCGAGCTGCTGCCGCCTGGCCGCCGTGCCGGTCGAGCCCGTCAGCAGCGCGACGCGGAAACGCGAGGCGTGCAGCAGCCTGGCGATTGTCCCGAAGTGCTGCTCGGCGAGAATCTCGGTCGGAGCCATGAACGCAACCTGCAGCCCGTTCTCCATGGCGACGACGGCTGCGAGCAGCGCGACGATCGTCTTGCCGGCGCCGACGTCGCCTTGCAGCAGGCGGTTCATCGGGTGCGGCCGCTGGAGATCGTCCACGACTCTCCTTGAGCGCAGTCGCTGCCCCATCGTCAGCTTGAACGGGAGCACCTGCCGTGCAGACTCGCGGATGCGATCGTCGACGACGATCTGGCCGGCCTTCGGCTCGGCGAGAGCCGCACGGCGCCGCGCCATCACGCCCATCTGGAAGAGAAACGCTTCCTCGAAAATCAACCGCCGCTGCGGAGCAGTCGCGAAGCGATTCAGCTCGTCGAGGTTCGCGTCCGCTGGGGGGAAATGGGTCGCGTGGAGCGCAGCGTACCGCGTCGGGAAGCCCTGTCGCAGACGCAACTCGTCCGGCACAGGATCGGGCAGATCAGGCAGTCAACCGCAGCAGCGCGTCGTGCACGAACCGCCGCTGGATCTTCGGCGTGACCGTGCCGGCTTTTTCGTACACGGGAACAACGCGTCCGGTATGGATCGTCTCGCGCCTTCCTCGTCGTCCAGGATCTCGTGATCGGGTTGGTGAGCTGAAGGCCGCCGTGCCCACGCATCTCGGCGGCGCCGAACAGGACGACATGCTGCCCGGCCTTGAACACGTCCGCAGGATACGCCTGGTTCAGCCAGTTCACCAGGATGCTGCCGCTGTCGTCGCTGACAATCGCCTCGAAGATCTTGAAGCCGGGCCGCCGCGTCGTGCGCAGCGCCGTGTGCACGATCTCGCCCGGTGATCGACGCCTTGACGCCGGGCTTTACCGAGGCGATCGGCTGCAGCCGGCTGCGGTCTTCGTACCGCAGCGGGAAACGGAACAACAGGTCTTCGATGGTGTGCAGACCGACGCGGGCCAGGTCGGCGGCACGCCTGGGGCCGACGCCTTTGAGAAACTGAAGCGGCGTGGCGAGGACGTCGTCACTCACGGGAGGAGGCACTTCACAGCTCTGCGGCTCTGAAGTGTACTACGCGTCCATGCGCGGTTACGGCCGCTGACGTGGAGCGCGAGGTCTGCCCATCGAGGACGCGACTGCGTGTGCGAGGCGCTCAGCAGCCGCGATTCGCGTAGTAACATGCCGCCGGCCCTCGATGACATCCCGGACGCCGCCACGACTGGCCTGGTTTACGCCCCTCCCGCCCGTTCGATCGGGAATCGCGCAATACAACGCGGAACTCCTGCCGGGCCTCGCCTCCCGCTATACCATCGACGTCTTCGTGGACGGCCAGCCGGACGCGTTCCATCCACCTGGCGACGCGGTGTCGGTGCGCAACGCCCACGACTTCCTCTGGATGCACGGTCGCCGGCCTGTACGACCTCGTCGTCTATCAGCTCGGCAATGGGCGACATCACGATTACATGTGGGGCTACCTGGCCAGGTACCCGGGGCTGGTGGTGCTGCACGACGGACAACTGCATCAGGCGCGCGGCCTGGCGCTGCGTGAACAAGGGCGGCACGACGACTACGAGGAGGAGTTCCACTACTCGCATCCCGATCTCGATCCTGCCGTCCTGGACCTGGCGGTCAGCGGACGGCTCTTCGGCGCTGCGTACGTGTGGCCCATGCGGCGGGTCGTGGTCGCATCAGCCCGCGTCGTCGCGGTGCACAATCAATGGCTGGCAGAGCAACTCCGTGATGAGCATCCCGCGACGCCAGTCCGCGTCGTGGAGATGGGAGTACCGCCATCAATCCCTGCGCCTGGCGCACGTCAGACGATCCGCGAACGTCACAGCCTGCCGCAGGATGCGATGCTCTTCACGGCCTTCGGCGAGGTCACGCCGGCCAAGCGAATCCCGCGAGCAATCCGCCAGTTCGCGGCAGTCGCGGCCCGCGTGCCCAGCGCCCGTCTGTTGATCGCCGGATCGGTTGTCGATCACTACGATCCAGCCGCAGACGCGCGGAGCTGCGGCGTGGAAGACCGTGTGACGATTGCCGGTCACGTTCCGAACGAGGAGGTGGCGGATTATCTCGAAGCGGCCGACGTCTGCTTGTGCTTGCGATGGCCGACGTCCAGGGAGACCTCGGCCGGGTGGCTGCGTTGCATCGCCGCCGGCCGTCCGACGATTGTCACGGACCTGGCGCACACCGCGCACGTGCCTGCCTACGACCCTCGTGGTTGGGCTGTGGTGCGAACACCGGCGAGGCGCACGGACGCTGCCGGCTGGCCGGTTCCTGACGAACCGGTATGCGTCAGCATCGATTTGCTGGATGAGGATCATTCACTGCAGCTCGCGATGCAGAGGCTCGCGACCGACGCTCCATTTCGCCTGCGACTGGGCCACGATGCGCGTGCGTACTGGAGTGAGCGCCACACGCTGGCCGGAATGGTGTCGGCCTACGTCACGCTCCTCGATGCGGCGCTCACCGCACCGATGCCCGATCCTGCGGCTGTTGCTGCGCTCCCAGCGCATTTCCGCAGCGATGGAACCGAGCATGCGTCCCGGCTCCTTCAGACGATGGGCCTCGACGAGACCGCGATCGCCGCGCTGTGGACTGGTGAGCGTTCGCGCCGCTGAGACGGGCTTACGGTTTGTCGGAATGTTCCGCGACCAGGTCGACTTCAAACACCGACGCCCCAAGCAACCGGGAGTCCTCGGAGATGCCGATGTCGATCGGCCGGCGCGCGCCGCCAACCTCGAACGCGAATTCGTTCAGGCCGGCGTGCAGGACCTCCGCTGGAATCGTCCACTCGGACGGCGCTGCCCCTTTCCGCAGTTCCCGCGAGCTTTCGCGCCAGCCATTCACCACGAGCGTGAGCGTGGCAGCGGGCGACTGTGGATAACTCAGCGGATCGGCCTTGAGCAGCACTCTCATGCTGCGAGGGTGCTCGATGGGGACGATGAGCACACCGCGATCGGTCGTCCACCGGAACGTACGGCCATCGTCGCGTCGCTCAACGGCATGCCACCCATCAGCGAACTGAACTTCGCGACTGTCGGGCAGAACGATGAGTTGAGGACCACTCGAAGGCCAGCCTGCTTCGCTCCCAAGCGGGTGGCTGCAGACGATCGCCCGGTTGGGTGTGTCCTGATCGACCAGAGCCGAGGCGAGCACCGCGCCGGTGCCGGCGCCGAGGTCCAGCGCGAACGTTTCATGCTCCCCCTGGTCGTTGACACGGATTTCCGTGCGGATGATGTATGGCGCGGCAACAGCGGACTCCGGAAGTGTCACGCCGTCTGAACTGATGCGCGCCATGAGCCGGGCATGTGCCTCGACGCCGTTGAGCGCGAAGATCTCGCGCTCGACCACGGGCGTGTGCTGCGGACCGCGCGGGGCAAGCACCCGCGGATCGCGCGCCTCCTGCGCGGCCGCGTACAGCACGAAGCGCGCCTCGAATGGCCGGTAGTTGTCGACACGGATAGATAGCCGGCCGTTGGGCTGAGGCATCGCACCCAGGTTGATCCATCCGAGGTTGCCGATCTCCCGGCACGACGACACAGACGCAATGCTGTACAACTCGCGAAGACGCAGAACGCGTGTCTGCTGAGCATCGCCACGCGGCACGTACGGATCGAACGCGAATCCGAACTCCGCCAGCTGATCGCGCGCCCCGCGAAATGCGAGCACGGTGAACCCGGCGCTGCGAAGCGACTCGATGTTCGCTCGCTCGGACGGGCCGACGAGACGGATGTCACGCCCTCCAGCGGCATCCTCCCCGAGCAGCTTGTAGACGAGCATCATGTTGTAGTGATAGTCGTCGCGCACGAATGCCGTCTTCGCGGGCAAACTTGCGAAGAGGGCGTCGAAGTACGCTGTCTCGAACGTGTCACGGTGATGGTCGTTCAGACGATAGTTGGCCGGCAGCTGGATCGTGACCACGCCGATTGCCAGCACCGGAACGACAACGCGGGACCACGTCGCGCTTCGCCGTCGAAGGACATCGGCGGCCGCCTGAAGGCCCACGCCGACGGTCGCCCAGAGCAGGACGAAGGCGGAGAGCAGGAATCCGCGGTCCTCTTGCGAACTCATGTTCGCGGTGAGGAACATCACACCGCACGCGCCGAGCCCGAGCAGCAGCGCGCGTCGCGGCTGGCGCAACAGGAGCGCCACGACACCCACGGCGAAGAGCCCCACACCCAGCGGCCCAAGTTCGGCGCCGACCAGGCCGGCCACCTTGGGAATCTGTTCGCTGAAGAGCGATGCGGGACTATATGCCCCGATCTCGCTCGCGAACCGTCGCGCCGTCATCACCGCCCAGAGCTCGCCGAGCGTTCTGGCGCGGGCCTCCATGAACGGTGCGCCCTGCAGCGTCCGCACCAGGATGAAGAGGTACTGGCAGAGCCCCGCGAAGACCATCGCCGCCGACGCCAGCAGCACTCTGGGGCGAAGCACGGTCGCGGCGTCAGTCATCAGGGAGAAGAGGACCAGCGCTGGCAGCAGAGCGATCACCGTCAGGTGGTTTCCCACACTGACCGCGAAAATCGCAACGGACCAGAGGAAGTCGGCCGGGCGCCGGCTCTCGCTCCACCGTAGCAGCCACAGAATGCCCATTGCCACGAGCGCGGCATTCAGTGTGTAGACCTTGGCGTACAGTGCGATAGCCCAGAAGGACTGGCCCAGTCCCAGCGCCACCGCTACCGAGAGCGCCACCACCGCGCTGCCGCCGAGACGCCGCGCAATGAAGTAGCTTGTGCCGACGGCCACCGCGCCGAACAGCGCCGACAGCACGTTCATCCGATACGCCAGCGTCCCCAGCGGAAGATAGGAGAAGACGTGCGACACCATCACCCAGAGCGGATACCCGGGCGGGTGCGGCGTGCCAAGGACCTTCCCCACAAACGCGAACTTGGCCGCATCGCCAATCGGCACCAGGCCCGGGTAGATGGTCGCCAGGTACACCGCAAAGACGACGACGCCGCTCGCGAGAGCCAGAACGGGATCCCGCCGCGGCATCGCGCGGCCAGCACGCGAGGCAGAATCGCCGGGCGTGAGACCCTCGGCAGCGTCCCTGGTAGACAGCATCACCCTATAGAATAACGCTCCGCATCGCCGCCGAGGTAGCCGGGGGGTCCCTGACCGAAATAAGATGAGTCGCTGGGAACCGGCATGCATCAGCCGATTCCGACCGCCGCTCGTCACACCGCTGCTTCGTTCCGGAGATCTATATTTGTCGCCCGAACCCACGTCGAATCCCGAAAATCCCGCAGGAGGCCCCGACGTCAACAGCCTTCGCCACCAGCGCGAGGAGGCCGATCGGGCCTACAACGACGCGCTGACGGCGCTGGATCGTGCCGTCCGACAACTTCGGGAGTTCCCGGCAGCGCCGCCCGCATTCGACGAAACGCAGGTCGCTCGGCTGAATGAACGATGGCAGCTGTTGTCCGCGAGCTCGGTGACCGGCGATGGCTGGCGGGGTCGGTTGCGGCGCTTCGTTCTCGCCGCCGTCGCTCCGCTCTTCCAGCAACAGCAGGACTTCAACGCCACCATCGTCGATCACGTCAACCGGAACGTCGAGGCGCACCGTCACGGCGCGCGAGCGGTGGCGGAGGCGCTGGCAGTGGCGCGCGAGGAGTTCGCCCGTCTGGTTGGCTTCCAGTCAACCCTTGTCCAGTACGCGCAGACGATCACCGCCTACGTGGACACGAAGGACCGCTACGTCGAGGCGCGCCCGCACACGCTCGAAGCGCTGACGCTGGCGCTCTCCGACGAGATTCGTACACGCAGTGAATCGATGATGGCCCGCGATCGGCGCTTTCAAGGCGAGGTCGATGAGTTGCGCACCACCCTGGGCGTCGCGCATCGCGCCATCCTGACCGTGAAGCACGAACTGGAGCGAAGAAGCACGCCGGACACAACAACGATGGCGGGCGTGCCTGATGCCGTGCATTCAGCGCCGGCTACCTCGCTGAACTCCTACAAGTACGTCGGGTTCGAGGACCAGTTCAGAGGGGCGCAGGCGGACATCCGCGAGCGGATGCGCGCCTATGTCGCCGACTTCGCAGGATGCACGGACGTACTCGACATCGGGTGCGGCCGCGGAGAGTTCCTGGATCTGCTGCGGGAGGCTGGCATCCCGGCTCGGGGCGTCGATCTGAACGACGAGATGGTTGCGATCTGCCGCGACCGTGGGCTCGACGCGACGACCAACGATGCGCTGAGTTATCTCGAGGCGCAGGCTGACGGCTCACTCGGTGGGCTGTTCGGCGCACAGGTCGTCGAGCATCTGGAACCCGACTACTTGCTGCGGCTGCTGGAAGTGGCGCATCGGGTGCTGCGGCCCGGGTCAGTCGTCGTGCTCGAAACCATCAATCCGGCCTGTTGGTTTGCGTTTTTTTCGAGCTACATCAGGGATATCACCCACGTCCGTCCCTTGCACCCCGATACGCTGCGCTATTTCACCCTCGCGAGCGGGTTCGAACGTGTTGACGTGCGCTACGCATCGCCCTTCCCTGATGCCTCGAAGCTTCAGCCAGTGGTCGTGCCGGAAGGCAGTCCGTTGTCGGACGCGGCAGCGGTGCTCAACGAGAACGCCGAGAAGCTGAACGGCTTGATGTTCACGTTCCTTGACTACGCGGTGATTGCCAGACGCGCGTGACGGCTGTGCGCGCGCTGTCGAGGACTCGCCGTCACCGTCCCGCCGGGCCGACCAGATCGTGCCACCTGACAATTCGTCGACAGACTGCTCCGACCGGCTGTCCATGGACCGGCTCCTGTACAGCAGATCCTCCAGCAGCTTGCGATTCGCCGAGATCACATCCGCCAGCAGACCCATCAACATCACCTGAAAGCCGACGATGAGCAGCACCGCGGCGAGCAGCAGCGACTGCACATGCCCGGCTCCGCTCCCGGTGACGTAGAAGTAGACGAACCGCGCCGATGTGGCGAGACCGGCCAGAAGGGCGAGCAGACCGATCGACGTGAACACCTTGAGCGGCTCGTACATCGTGTAGATCCGCACGATGGTCGAACCTGACTGCACGAGGTATTGCCTGACGCTCTTGAACAGCCGCGACGGGCGGGTCCGATGGTTGGTGCGGATCGGCACGTGCGCGATCGCCATGCGCCGCTTCCCCGCCTGGATGATCGACTCGAGCGTGTAGGAGAACTCGGAGACGATGGTCATGCGGAGCGCCGCCTCGCGGGTGTACGCCCGGAATCCGCTCGTCGTGTCGGGCACTTGCGTGTTCGACACCTGGCGCACGACCCAGCTGCCCAGACGCTGCAGCAGTTTGCGCGTGGGCGACATGTACTCGAGCGCCTGCACGTTGCGATCGCCGATGACCACGTCCGCTTCGCCGCGAACCAGCGGTCCGACCAGGGCCGGGATATCCGCGCCGAGGTACTGGTTGTCGCCGTCGGTGTTGACGATGAAGTCGGCACCGAGTCTGAGGGAGGCGTCGATGCCGGCCATGAACGCCGCGGCCAGGCCGCGGCGGCGGCGGAACGACACGATGTGGTCGACGCCGTGCGCGCGCGCCACCTTGACCGTGTCGTCCGTCGACCCATCGTCGATGACGAGCACTTCGACGACATCCACGCCGGGGATGCTGCGCGGCAGGTCTGCCAGCGTCCCGGGAAGCGTGCTGGCTTCATCCAGGCAAGGGATCTGGATGATGAGGGTTGTCTTGGTCATGCGAGCAGCCTGTCGATAACGGCGTCCCAGGTGATGGCACTGGCGCGTTCGTACCCGGCGCCGCCCAGTTCCGCCAGTCGAGGGCGGTTGGCAGCCAGGCGGTTGATCGCCGACGCGATCGCTTCGGGTTCTGGTGCGCAGACGTACCCGCTGACGTCGTCTTCCACGAATTCGAGCGGTCCGCCAGCATCGCTGACGGTGATCACCGGCTTCTTCGACAGGAAGGCTTCGATCGTGACGTAGCCGAAGTCCTCGTCGAACGGCGCATAGACGATGGCCATCGCATTCCTGTAGAGCTCCAGCAGGTCCTTCTCGGGCACGGCGCCGAGGAATTCGATCCGGTCGGCCACGCCAAGCGACTCGGCCAGGCGGCGGGTGTCGTCGAGCACCGAGCCGCTGCCGGCCACGATCATCCGAGTGGGCCGGTCCACGTGCAGCATCGCCTTGACCGGAAGTTCCGGCCGCTTGATGGATTCGACGCGGCCCACCGACAGGATGTAATCGCCGTAGGGTCCGGACTCGAGCAATCCCGTGTATGGAGACGGCGGGTACAGGGCCTCGGCGGCGACACCATTGAATTTCTCCAGCCGGTTCGCCGTGTTGCGGGCGTTCGTGAAAACGCCGCGACACTCCCCGAGCATTTCGCGATCGAGGCGAATCAGCGTCTCGCGCAAGCCCACGTCGCCTTCGGTGTGAGTGAACTCGCTATAACGCGTGCCGCACAGTTCATAGGCGGCGCGGTACTGATGCATCAGCCAGGCAACCTTGTTCGGGTGGCGGACGAAGTAGGTCGGAAACTTGGTGGCAATGACCCGATCGATCGGCTGTCCGTTGCTCTCGCTGAGGTCAAGCAGGCGCCACGCCGCGGCATGCGCCAGGAGTTCGCCTTTCGGATACCACTTGAACGGCAGGCTGACGATCTCGGCATCCAGACCACGCCCTCTCAGGGCGCTGACAAGGCTTCGAACCTGATATTCCGCGCCACCCTGGATAAACGGGACCTGCGCTTCGCAGACGACGATTCGCTTCTTCGACATGGCAGAGTGTGCGGTGCGGGCCATTGTACAATGCTCGTCTTTGCACAACGTTCCTCACGCTCCAGCACCGGCCCGCCTGCCGGTGGAGGTGTCCGCGCCTGACACGCCGCACGTCATCCGGCACTCGGCTGAAGACGGGTCTGTGCACGTACGCGCGGCAGGTGATGCAAGGGCGAGAGAACGGTGACCATCACGATGGTGACCAGTTCGTACCCGCGCTTTCCCGGCGACTCGGTCGCCACCTTCATGGAACCGATCGCGACCGGCGTCGCGGCGAGCGGCCACCAGGTGCATGTGGTCGCGCCCTGGACGCCGCTGTGGCGTCGCGGGACGTTCGACGGCGGCGTCCACTTTCACCTCTACCGCTATGCGCCAAGTCCGCGATTGAACACGTTCGGCTATGCCACCGCGATGCGTGCCGACGTGCGGCTGCGGCTCTCGGCGATCGCGGTCGCGCCGCTCGCGGCGATCGCCGGCTGGCGGCGGGTGCGACGGGTGCAACGCGATACCAGCACGACCGTGGTGCACGCACACTGGGTCATTCCGAGCGGCGTGATTGCGGCAGCAGCGGCCGGTGCTCGTCCGCTCGTCATCAGCCTGCATGGCTCCGATGTGTTCGTCGCCGAACGCCACCCGGCCGCCGGTCTCGCTGCCCGCGCGGCGTTCCGGCGCGCGGCGTGGGTGACGGCGTGCAGCGCCGACCTGCGCGATCGCGCAGTGCGGCTCGGAGCCGATCCTGATCGCATCACGGTCGTCCCGTACGGTGTCGACACCGTCGCGCTTCATGCCGTCCGGTCAGGCGCGACGCGAGGCGAGGGAGCGGCTCGGGGTGACGGACGGGACACCGTTGATCGTGGCCGTGGGACGACTCGTCGAAAAGAAAGGCTTCGCCTATCTGATCGATGCCGCGGCGATTCTCGCCCGTGAATTCCCGGCGCTGCGGGTGGTCATCGCGGGCGGGGGCGATCTGGAATCGGCGCTGCGCGATCGTGCCGCCGCATGCGGTGTCGCCGATCGCGTTCTCTTCCCGGGCATGCTTCTGCATGATGCAGTGCCGGCGCTTCTCGCCGCCGCCGACGTGGCGGTGGCGCCGTCCGTCCGCGATGACGCGGGAAACGTGGACGGATTGCCGAATACCGTCATGGAAATCATGGCGTCAGCGACGCCGCTGGTCGCGACCGCCGCCGGCGGCATCGGTGCGGTCGCGATCGACGATGTGACCGCGCGAATCGTTGCGGAGCGAGACCCGGAGGGGCTCGCCGCCGCCATCCGCAGCCTGCTGCGGCAACCGGAGTTATCGAAGGCGATCGGCCACCGCGCGCGCGAGACGGTCTGCAGGGATCACAGCTGGGAGCGCGTGGCGCAGACGTTCGACGCGATCTACAGGACAGTCGACGCAGGGGCGCAGCGGTCACCGCGTTCCGGCGGGACGCACTGACGCGATGGGAGCTGCGTTTTCGCTCCTGTGCCTCGGGCTCATTCCGGGCGCCCTGATTTTCCGCCTCCCGGCCGCTCAGCGGGACAAGCGCGCCGCGCTGCCAGCGGACGAGCGGATGTTCTGGTCGGTCGTGCTCAGCCTCGTGCTGTCCTCCTGTGTTGGACTCGGCCTCGCGATCGGCAACAGGTACACGCTGGACCGCGTGATCTGGGCGGACGTCGGCGTGTCCCTTGGCCTGCTGCTGGCCTTTCGTCAGCACCTGCGGCTGGGTGCCGCGGCATCGCGTCTCTCGTGGACAGCCGCAATTCCGATCGCGATCGTTCTCCTCGGTGCGTGGGTGAACCTCCGCGTGCCGCCTGCGGAGTACGTGATGGGCGGACGCGATCCCGGGGTGTACTTCAACGAGGGGATCCGCATCGCCCAGCGGGGTGGCGCGACTGCCCCGGACGACCTCGCCCGATCCGTGCCGCGGCCGTATCGCGAGCTGTTCTTTCCGGCGGCGGGCCTGGACGGCACGTTCACCTCGCGTTTCATGTCGTTCTACTTTCTCGATCCGGACGCAGGCACGGTCGTCGGGCAGTTCCCGATCGGATTTCCGGTCTGGGTCGCCATCGGATACGGCGTCAACGGGCTGAGCGGCGCGCGGGCGGTGCCGGCGTCTGCGCGATGTTCGGACTGCTCGCCGTGTACTTTGCCGGCACGCGCCTCGCCGGGCGGCCCGCAGCGCTGGCCGCCGCGGCGCTGCTCGCGGTGAACGTCGTGCAGGTCTGGTACGGCCGCTATCCCAACGCGGAGATCCTGCTGCAGCCCCTGGTCTTCGCCGCCCTGCTGGCGTACGTGCGCGCCGTGCATGACGACGATCGATTCTTCGCTCCGATCGCCGCACTACTGCTCGTGCTGGCGGCCTTTACCCACCTGACCGGAACGATTGCGGCAGCCCTCGTTGCGGGTGCCGCACTGATTCACGTATTCGGCAACGGCGGACGAGTGTCGCGATCCTTCTGGATCACCCTGGCCGTCGGCATCGTCAGTGCGGCAGTCTATCTGTGGCGATCCATCCCGCCCTACTTCGAAGCGCCGGCGGGATTCGTCTCGAATCTGACGTGGACGCAGCTGGCCATCGCCGCGGCCCTGACCCTTGCCGGCGGAGCGGTGCTGCGCGGGATCCGGGGCCTGCCACCGCGTCTGCGCAACGGCTCGATGGCCGGGCTGCTGACTCTGGTCATCTGGACTCTGGCCGCCTATGCGTACTTCATCCGAACCGCCGGGGGCCGTCTCGCGCTGCATGATGCAGAGAGCCTGCGGATGTTCACCCAGTTCTACCTGAGCCCGTACGGGCTGC
This sequence comes from uncultured Acidobacteriota bacterium, assembly GCA_963697745.1. Lineage (GTDB taxonomy): Bacteria > Acidobacteriota > Vicinamibacteria > Vicinamibacterales > CAVVIG01 > CAVVIG01. Next base: position 69,073 of record CAVOPD010000006.1, read on the forward strand.
TGGCCGCGCTGATTGGGTTCGCGCTGCTCGCGCGCGTGTTCCCCGTGAATTCCGCGTTCCTGCTCGTCGTCAGTGGATTCGCTGTGCTCTTCTTCTTCAAGATCCGGATCGTCCCGGAGCACTTCTGGGCGGCACGCCGGTTCCTCGCGGTCATCCTGCCCGGCGCGCTTCTCCTGGCCGGCGCAGCGGCGTTTTCCGATCCGCTGACCGAACGCACGGTCGCGTGGTCCAGGCGTACGCGGCGTGTGCGCGCTGCCGCGGGGCTTGTCCTGGTCCTCGTGATCGGGCAGCGTTACGTCAGCGCGACCCAACCGATCCTGCATCATGTCGAGTACGCGGGACTCGTGCCGCACCTCGAGCAACTGTCCGCGAGGTTCGGCGAGCAGGATCTCGGTACTGGTCGAATCGCGCGGCAACTCGGATACGCATGTCCTCGCGCTGCCGATGGCCTACATCTACTCGAGGAACGTGCTCGTGTTTGCCGCCATGGCGCCCCCCAAGCCTGCCGCGCGCGAGTTCATCACGTGGGCGCAGTCGAAGTACCGCCATGTGTTCTTCCTCGGCAGTTCCGGCAGCGGCGTCGACCTGCTGTGGCGTTCGATGCGCATCGGCAACATCCATACGGAACACTTTGCGATCCCCGAGTACGAACCGGCGATCAATGCGATTCCGACGCATGTGAAGCACAAGGAATTCGACCTGGTCGTCTACGAGTTCCTGCGCGAACCGGTGAACGAGCCGTGGTCCGATCTGGACGTCGGAGGGCTCGACGATCCGTACGTCCAGCAGTTTTACGGCAGGGAACGCCGGGCCGACGGGAGCACGTTTCGCTGGACGCGCGACGTGTCGACGGTCGGCGCGGTGGGGCTCCGCGGCGACGAGCGAACGGTCACGCTGTGGATGGACAATGGTGGACGTCCGGCGTCGGCGGGCACCGCAGCTGTTCAGGTCTACCTCGATGACACGTTCCTCGGAGAGGTCGTCGTCCGATCGGGAATCGCGCCCTACCGACTGGAGATTCCGCCCGAAAAAACGGCGACGCTGGGGCAATCCGATGACGCCGCCCGCCTGCGTCTGGTGACCAGCACGTGGAGCCCCGCGCGGCTGCTCGGCGGCTCCGATACCCGCGAACTCGGCGTCATCCTGGATCGCGTCGAGGTCCGCTGAGCCTGCCGTGTTCGAACATCTGCAGATCTACAACCCGCGCGAGCGGATGATGGTCGGTGTCGCCGATGCTGTGCTCGGTCTCGTCACGATGCCGCTGCGACTCGGTCAGGGCCGCGTCTCGCGCGCAGCGCCACGCCGGATCCTGGTCCTGCGCCTGGAACGGATCGGCGACCTGCTCATGACGCTTGCCGCTCTCGATACGCTGCGGATGAGGGCTCCCGACGCGCACATCCATCTCGTGGTCGGAAGCTGGAACGCTGCCCTGACACCGCTGCTTCCTGGAATTGACTCGTGGGAGACGCTCGACGCGCCGTGGCTGGCGCGCGGCAGCGCCGGCGACTCGATGGCCCGGCTCGGGCAGCGGGCCTGGGGATGGCGGTCGCGCGGATTCGATCTGGCGCTGAATTTCGAGCCCGACCTCCGCAGCAATCTGCTCCTCGCCCTGAGCGGCGCGCCACGGCGCGTCGGGTTTCGCTCCGCGGGCGGCGGCAACCTGCTGACGGACAGGCTCGACTACAACCCGCGCCTGCACGCGGCAGACAACCTGGCCCGTATTGTAGACACCGCTCTGCCGGCAGGCTCATCGGAGGCGGCGGAGATCGCGGTTCCGCGGCTGCGCATACCGCAGGCTGCGCGAGATCAGGCACAGCGTCTGCTCCGTGAAGCCGGCCAGCACGGGCCGATGATCGGGCTGCACGTGAGCGGCGGACGGCAGGTCAAGCAGTGGCGCCTCGAGCGATTTGCCGAGGTCGGCGTGCGCCTCGCGAGGCGGCGCTCAGCTGCTATCGTGCTGACCGGGACGACTGACGATCGGCCTTATGTCGAACAGGTCGCGGCTCTGCTGCCCTCCGACATCCGCGTCATCGATGTCGCAGGCGCAATGGATCTCGCCGTATTCGGTGCGGTACTCGAGCAACTGCACGTGCTGGTGACTGGCGATACAGGGCCGATGCACCTCGCCGCAGCAGTTGGAACACCAATCGTCGCCATCTTCGGCCCCTCGGATCCGCGGCGGTACGGCCCGCTGTCGAAGCGCGCACGGGTAATCACCGCCGACCTGTGGTGCCGACCGTGCAATCGGGTACGCATTCCGCCGGCGCGCTGTTCGGCAGGCGTGCCGGACTGTCTCAACTTCATAGGCGTGGACACGGTCGTGGGTGCGGCGAACGATCTTCTGGACGAGCCCGGCACGACAGCCAGCTCACCTGCACCCTAGATACAATGTCTGGTCTGCTGACGATTCGATGAAGGATCTCCGCGCCGCGTTGTCATCTCTGCGCCTCATCGTGCGCAGCCACAGCGTTCGCCTGCTCCTGTGGGCGCCCGTGCAGATTCTCGTGGTGTGGTTGCTCCAGTCTGCCCTGTGGACACCACGCATTCCGCTGCCGCTTCGGTTCGCCGTCGTCATGGTCGGCGTGGTGGCGGCCGTGACCCCTCGCGCCGGCCTGATCCTTGTGGCGCTGCTCGCGCCGCTCGGACACCTGCTCGTCACGCGCGTGTGGGACGCCTTCCCGTTCGAGCTTGGCGAGGCACTGGTTCTCGCGTTCTTCGCCGGATATCTCTGGTTCACGCGGCCTCGCGCCGCGCCCCGCGACCGACACGTCAACCCACTCACTCCCGCGGCCATCGCCTTCACCATCGTCGTGCTCGCATCGTGCGCGTGGCAGATCCGGGTGCTTCAGCTCTGGCATGAGTACCCGCTGCCCTACGCGATCGATTTCGTTCGCTACCTGCGGATCTACTACCTCACGGACCTCACCGACCCACGCCCGTGGGTGGACGGCCGCGGATTTCTCCACGGCGCCGCCCTCCTGCTCGAACCGGTGGTCCTGATGCAATGCGCGCGAGCGCTCTGCGCCGGGCGCCCATCGTTCGCGCGTCAGCTGTCGATGGCGCTTGTCCTGTCGGGCACCGTGATGGCCGCGCTCAGCCTGCCGGAACCATGGCAGATGGCGCGCGAAAGCCATGCAAGCCTCTGGACCGTCCTGACCAGGCAGCGGTGGTCGTCGATGGCGCTCCCCAGCCTGAACACGGCCGGCTCGTATTTCCTGTTGGTCGGCTTTCTGGCCTTGAGTGTCGCCGTGAGCCGCAGGCGCTATCGCATTCCGGCAATCCTCGCAGCGGTTGCGGCGTTCGGCGCGATGTGGCTGACGCAGACGCGATCGGCCATCGTCGCAGGTCTGGCGGTTGTCGCCGCGCTGCTCGCATGGGAATGGGGCGTGCGGCTCCAGAGAATTCCAGTGCGGCTCGTGGCGATTGCGTCCGGGGCTGTCGCGCTTGCCCTTGGAATCACTCTCGTCTTCCTCAATCCGTTCGCCGTGCTTGCCAGCGGTATCGACACCTCATTGCGATTCAGGGTGCTGGCCGCCCAGGCGGCGATGCGGATCATCGCCACGGCGCCGCTGAGTGGGGTGGGGATCGATCAATACCAGTTCCTCTACGACAATTTCGCGCCCGCCGAATTGCTGCGTCTCGACCCTCGACGAAATAACGCTCACAACTACCTCCTGTGGCTGACCGCGGAGTTGGGCGTGGTCGGCGCGCTCACGTTCATGTGGCTGCTCGTCAGCGCCGGGTTCGAGAGCGTGCGGAACTTCCAGAAGTGGCCGAGCCGGTCGCGACAACTGGCGGTGGCCGGCGTCGCGGCGTTCGTCATCACCTGGTCGATCGGACAGCCGACCTCCATTCCCGCCGCGGCCTACCTGTTCTGGCTGGCGCTCGGCATCACCACCGCACCGGAGTCGACGTCCGCCGACGTGCGTGCCAATGCCAGCCGCGGGCAGATCCCGCTGGTGTGGGTCGGGTTGCTGCTGTTTGGCGTCGTGATGGCGGCAACGCTCCCCGCCAGAGTCGCGCTCGCATCCAAAGAGATCGACTTTTCCCGCGTGCGATGGGGCTTCTCGTACACGGGTCGAAACGACGAGGCGGGACGAGTCTGGTGGGCCGGACCTGATGCCACCTTCTTTCAGCGTGCTACCGTTGCCGCCGTGGACGTGCGGATGGCGGCGCCGCTGCCCGCGACACCGCAGGGCGTAACGGTCAGAATTCGCGTTGACGGACGCGAGCAGCCGCCGGTTGTTCTTCCGTACGGGTCGGACTGGCAGACGATCCGGCTGCGGCCGGCGACCGACGCCTGGCGGACAACGCGCTACTGGCGCATCGACCTCGAAGTCACTCCTGTCGGCGTGCCGCCTGGAACGCCAGCAGCCGAAAGACGGATCGCAGTGGGCACTCCCGTTCCAGTACCAGCGTGGGAGCATTGATGCCTGGTATGACGACGCTGCGCGCGCGACATCCGAGAAAGCTGCGAGACGACGGGCCCGAACGATCGGCGACCGTGGATCGCAACGGTCACGATGAGAGCGCGGTTCGCACCGCCGCGGGCGGCCTGACCCGCATCTTCCTGCTCCGTCTGGCCGCATCTGTCTTGATGGTGTTTGCTCTGGGCGGACTCGGCCCGAACTGGCTGCCGACCGCCGCACTTGCGATCCTTGTCATTCTGGCTCCCCCGATCGTCAATGCGTTGATCGATGCCTCGTCGGGAGGCGTCCACGGTCTCCGACTGCTGCTCCGGCGACGGTGGTTCGAGGTGTCGCTTGCTGCGCTCGTGGTCGGCGGGATCGGCATCCGGCTGGCCGGTATCGGTCTGGGACTCTGGCACGAGCCAATCGACGTGGACGAGCGACGCCTCGGGGAGAGCGTGCTCGGATTCTTTCGCTCGGGAGCGCTCGAACACGGCACGAGCGAGGATCACCCGGGTCTGCACTTCTGGTGGCTCACGGGTGGCGGGCTGCTGGCCTACCTGTATGGGCTGATGAGCGGCATGCTTCACGGCATCGACGACGCGCCGGTCGAACTCTTCGTGATGGCCGGGCGAGTTGCCAACGTCGGTCTCTTTGCCCTCACCGCCTTGTTCACGGCGCTGATCGGGCGCACGGTGGCAGCGCCTGCGGCCGGCCTGCTCGCCGCCGGCGTGTTGATCGTCTCTCCGCTGTCACTCGAAACCTCTACGCAGCTTCGCAATGACGTCGGCATGGCCTGCGCGGTTGTCGCGTGCGTGTATGCCGCCCTTGCCATGTGCGAGCGCCGCGAACGGTACTGGCCGTGGGTTGCCGGAGCGCTTGCTGGATGCGCGGCCGGGATCAAGATTACCGGCGTGTTCGCCATCGTGCCGCCGATGCTCGCCGCCGCGTGGGTGCCGTGGTCCCGGCGTCCTCTTCAGGCGACCGCCATCGTGCTCGCGGCTTTCGCCGGAGCTCTGGCCGTCTCCAACCATTTCATCTGGTCGGACTTTTCGAATTTCGTGCGGCAGATGGCGATGGATCACGAGCACGTGCAGCCGGGCCACTTCGCCTATGTCAGTTCGCCGCGAGCGGCGTATGTCTCGTTGATCGAGTTCTACGCCGTCGGCTGGCCACTCACGGCGTGTGCGGCAGGCTTTGCCGCCTACGCGCTGGCGACTGGTCGTCGGCGCGAGTGGGTCGTCCTCGCATTTCCGATCGTGTATCTGTGGTTCATGACGCTGAAGCCCGCCCTGTTCACCCGGTGGGTGTACGTGCTGTTGCCGTTTGTTGCGGTCGCTGGATGCGCGGGGCTCATGGCCGCTGCGCGCGGCCTCGCCGGCCTGCCGGGCCGATTCAGCAGCCACCGGCGAGCAGCCACAGCCGGCCGGTTGCTCGCTGCGACGGTCTGCGTGGCGGTGCTGCTTCCGCTGGCCTTGATGTCGCCGGCGGCCATCAGCCGGCGGTTCACGCGGCCCACCTACGTCATAGCGGAGTCCTGGCTCTCAGGAATCGCAGCGAAGGGCGACCGCGTGGTGGCGGAGGCTGGCGTGCTCGACCTCTCGCACTCGGGGCTTGACGTGGTTCGGGTGGCCAGCTTGCGCGAGACGCTGCAAAGAAATGGCACTGACGTGCGGAATGCCAAGTGGATCGTCGTTCAGGAACAGCAGTTCGGCATTCCGGAACTATCGCAGCTGATCCTCGTCAAGACGTTCGTCGCCAGCATGGCATTCGGGGGGAACAGCGGCCTGGATGTCCGGGTCTACGTGCCTCAGCCCACGGCTCCGTAGAGCAGCTTCCACATCGGTGTGGTGCAGCCGCGAAGCCATCAACGCGGACGCGGAACGAGGACGGTGCGAAGACCGACGCTGCCGGCGGTCACGTAGTTGCGCTCGACCTCCTCGATGAATTGCCGGCCGAGCACCACCTTGTACAGCTCGCTATCCGGGTCGCGCTCCAGAACGACCGCACCAAATCGCTGTTCGCGGATCGCGGTCCACAGGGGTTCCCCAAACGCCGGATCTCGCTCGACGTTCAGGCGGATCATGAACGAGTCGAGCAGATACGCGCGCTGGCCGGCGGCAACCGCGACCAGCGCATTCTGCGACAGAATGGGCCGCGAGGTGTCCGGGATGAGCGCGAGCGCCTCGACGATCCGTCCGCGCCGCTGCTCCGACTTCGCGTTGACCAGGCCGGAGGCGAGTGACAGGCTCGCCGCCAGCGCGGCGACGATCAGTGCCGCCTCGCTGAACAGGGCACCGGGCGTGCCCCCCGCCGTCACCAGCGACGCGACGAGCACGATCGAGGCGACGTGCAGATCCAGCAGGTGATTGGTGTCGGTGCCGGGCGATCCGAAGATGAAGGTCGTCACGCCGAGCACACACAGGAAGAACAGCACGGCGGGATGCCGCAGCGGTTTCGGCCGCAGCAGGAACACCAGCAGTGCCGCACAACCGAGCTGCACGAACGCCAGCGTCTCGGGTACCCGTCTGGTCTGTCGCGCAAGGGTCAGGGGCGCACTCAGAATGTCGCGAAAGCCGGCTCCGGCCGACGCGCCTGCTCGCAGGAGCTCCAGCGCGACTCCGCCACTCGCGATGTACGTCGTCAGCATCACCAGGACCATTCCGACTGCGCTCAACAACAGCAGCGTCACCGCCCTCTGCCGTTGACCGTTCATCGCGAGCCAGACGACGCCGGCGACCAGCCCCGACACCGTCGTCAGCTTGGTGGCGAATGCCAGCACGAACAGGATGGCCGCAGCGACGAGCCCTCCCCCTGTCGCGGCGCCAACGCAGAGCGCCATGCCCCACACATTCAGCCCCGCCGCGAGTCCATCGCCCTTGATCGCGAGCAGCGCCTCCTGCGCCGGGTGAGCCACCATCACGAATGCCGCGCAGCAGGCAGCGACGGTTCGCCCGGATCCAAGACGCATCAGCAGAGCGTAGGTTCCGGTGAGGAGCAGCAGCGTCGCAAGCGCGGCGAGCAGCTGTCCGCTTCGAATCGGATCGCCGATGGCTTTCATCAGCGCGGCGTTCAGGACGAAGTGGAGGGGAAGATAACGCGACCCGCCGAATCCATCCGGCCCGCTCAGCGGCCGATAGAACACGCCCTGCGTCAGGTCCTTGGCCAGCGCCGTCCAGGTGCCGGAAGTGTCGTCGAGATACGCCTCGTTGTGCCAGAAGACGTTGGCGCGGAATACCGTGAGAACCACCACGATGACAGCGGTCAGGACGAGAAGCACGACCACCGCCTGGCGCGCCCGAGCCGCAGGTTCGGCGGAGGCATCAGGTCTGGAGGCCGCGTCAGGTCTGGAGGAGTTGTTCATCGCGAGGACCCGGACAGCAGGACGTCGTACACGCTGAGCAGTTGATTCATCACCGCAGGCCAGGCGAAGTCACGTTCCGCGATCACGCGACCTTCCGCACCCATCGCACGGAGCCGGTCGGCGTTGGCGCCGACACCTTCGAGTGCTGCCGCAAGCGCGTCGGCGTCACCCGGCGGAACGAGCCAGCCATTCACACCGGGATGGACTTTGTCCGGAATCCCGCCGGCCATCGTCGCCACGATGGGAAGACGATGAGCCATCGCTTCGAGAGTGACGATCGAGCTTCCCTCGTACAGCGACGGATGCACAAATACGTTTGCGGCGTCGTACCAGGCATGCAGGTCAGTGTCGCTGACTCGACCCTGCAGAATGACCGACCCGGTGAGGCGCGCAGCTGCCACGTCGCGGGCCAGCCGTTCGCGCTGTGAGCCGTCGCCGAGCAGGACCAGCTTCCAGGGCCTTCCGAACGGTGATCGTCCGGGCGATGTGCGGCTGGCAAGCTTTGCCAGCGCATCGATCAGGACGTGATATCCCTTGTTCTCCTCGAAACGACCGACTCCAAGAAGCAGACAATCGTCGGGTGAGACGCCGATCAGCTCCCGTAACGCCATAGCCCTGTGTGGATCGGCCCGCCGATCGATGGCTTCGAGGTCCACGGCATTCGGAACAACCGTGACGCGCGACTGCGCCAGACGCAGGTGCGCGAGGAGGCTCGGCACCAGCACGTTGTCTGTCGCGATCACGCAATCGGCCGCGTGCGCGCAGCGGCGAACAGCAGCGCGGAGCGGCGCGTACGCCATGGACTTGAATGTGCCGAGTCCCGGTCCCGTCGCCCCGAATTCCTCCATCCCGTGCGGGTTGAACAAGAGCGGCACCGTTTCGTACCAGTCGCGTTCCCGGGCCGCTGCGTACCCGAGGGACGCGGCTCCCATTCCGTGCACCACGTGCACCCCACCGCGGCGCACCAGCCGCGCCGCAAGGCGTCCGGCCCTCCATCCGAACCACGGGTACGCGCTGCTGCGATCGAGCACCGTCGTCCCGCGGCGTCCCGCCATCGGGAAGGTCCAGTACGGCACGAGGTGTGTGGTGAGGCGGTCGTGACGGAGATCGTGCCCGGCGTCAGGCTCATGCGGTGGTTGTGTGATCAGCGTAACGCGCACGCCGCGCTCGAGCAGGTGCCCGACCAGGTCGCGGCCGTGGCGTTCCAGCCCGCCGGCACCGTGCAGCGGTGCGATGACTCTGGTCAGGACGATGACGTGCAGATCTTCAGGTCGCACGCGTCCGCCCGCTGATCAGGTCCTGGTACAGCCGCTCGACTTCGCCGATCACGACGCCGGCTGAGAACCGATCCTCGGCGCGCCGCCGGGCCGCCGCGCCGAGCCGTGCCGCGAGCGTCCGGTCGGTCACCAGACGCGCCACGTGCTGCCCGAGTTCCTCGCCGGAGTGCGACAGCAGGCCAGTCTCCTCGTGCACGACGATATCGGCGGTGCCGCCCGTTTCCATGGCGGCTATCGGCACACCAAGGGTGCTCGCCTCGAGCAGCACGCGGCTGAGCGACTCCGGGCCATGCGACGGAAAGACCAGCAGCGCCGCGTGCTGAAGCCACGCCAGCACCTCGGGCCTGGACGACCACCCGGTGAAGTGCACCTGCTGCCCTTGCGCGCGCGCCTCTGCTTCCATGCGCGGCCGCTCCGAACCGTCGCCGACCACGACAAGCGGCCACCGCAGTCCTGCCTGGCGGGTTGCGGCGAGCAGGTGCCCAACACCCTTGTTCGGCTCGAGTTTCCCGACGTAGAGCGCGTAAGGGCCGTTCATTGGCGCGGGCGACGCCGATGCCTGCGCTCTCAGCCCGCCGACGTCGACCGGGTTATGAATGGTCTCGAGGCGGGTGTGGACCAGTTCAGGCGCTCGCATCCGAAGGTCGCGGGCGATGGCTCCGCTGACCGCAATCACCGCGCTCGCCTCGGCCAGGCGCGTGCGCTTCAGCGCGAGGTTCGCTCGCATATAGGGAATGGCCGGAAGGGCCAGCGGCCAGAACGCTCCGGCGTGCGGCTTGATGCACTGCGTCATCCGACCCGCCGAACAGCCGGGACATAACGTGTCTGCCTCACGATCGAGGATCAGGTCGGACCAGTAGCATACCGGCCAATAGTCCCTGACCGTGCACACGACCGGCACCCCAGCATCGCGTCCCGCGGCGATGCTGGCCGGACCGCTCATCAGGTGCTGTGCGTGTACAAGGTCGATGCGCCGTGCGCGCACGAGATCGACCACGAACGCCGCCAGATCGCGGTACAGCCGCTCGTTCTTGAAGTAGTTGCGAACGAACGGGACCGGCGGCGCCGATCGGTGAAACTCGATCGGCTGAAAGCCGTCGTACTCCGTTCCGACGGCCGACGCCGGCGGTCCTCCGCCGCCCATCGTCCAGCTGCTGACCCGCGGACGCACGACGGTGATCTCATGACCGTGCGCGCGCAGGCCCCTGGCCAGTTCGTATGTACTCCAACCACTTCCGCCACAGATCGGCGGGAAGGCATCGGTGACGATCAGGACGCGCATCGACGCAGCGCCTCCTCGAGCTTGCGACAGTGCACGTCCCAGCCGAACTCCCTCACCGCCCGCTCGCGTGCTGCGGCGCCCATCGCGGTCCGCATCGAGTTGTCATCGGCGAGCGCTGCCAGCGCCCGCGCAAGGGTGCCGGGATGGGCGGCGTCATACAGCAGTCCCTCCCGCCCGTTCGTGACAAGCCGTCCGAGTCGCGGAATGTCCGGCGCGACCACCGGCAGCCCCGCCGACATGTACTCGAACACTTTCAGCGGCGACCAGAAAAAATCGAGCGCCAGCGGCGCATGAGCGGCCACATCGAATGGCGCGACGCCGATATCCGCCGCGGCCAGGCACGCAGGCATCGCCTCGTGACTCACTGCGCCAGTGAAGGTGACCCGCTCGAGGCCTGCCGCCGCCTGTCGCACCGCTCCCAGTTCGGGTCCGTCGCCGATCAGCACCGCAGCCACGTCCAGGCGACCGCTGCCCGCGAGTTCGCGCATCGCCTCGACGAGATGGATTGCACCATGCCAGGACCGGAACGCGCCGGCAAACACCGCGACGATCTCGCCGGGCCGTCGCGCGAACGGCACCGTGCCCCCCGCGCCAGGCCGAAAGCGCTCCGTGTCGGCGCCCCACTCGACTTCGAGTATGCGCTCCGCGCCGACTGACGAAGGCACGATCGCGGCACTCGGCGTGACGATGAGCGCCGCCGCGGCGCAGAGGCGATCGCGCCAGCGACGCATCGGCTCAATCAGCAGTGCCCGATCGAGCTTCTGCTTCGGCGAATTCGCGTAATCGACGATCGGCGCGTTCACTTCCAGGACGTACGGGATGCCGGCGCTCGCCGCCGCGCGCAGTCCCTCGCCGCCGAAGTTGTAATAGCGCTCCATCACAACGTCGGGACGGAGGCGCGCGCTGATGGCGCGCACGGCAGATGACCGCAAAAACCGCAGCTGCCGTATCCCCAGGGGCGGAGAAAAGGGATACCAGTGGACGCCCGGATCGCGTGGCACGCCACCCGGACCCGGCGTCACCAGGACATGCACTTCGTGTCCCAGGGCAGCGAGCCCACGCGCCACGGCGGCCACATGGATGGACCCTCCTTTGGTGCCGGGCACGGTCTGGTCGGTCGCGACATACAGAATCCGCATCGTTCAGCGTGGTCGATCGCGAATCAGCAGGGCGAAGAACGGACCCGATTCGACTCGGCTGAAGAGCAGGATGTCCAGCTTCATCATCCAGGTCAGCGTCCGGACGACCCTGTACGCAAACCCGCGCTGCTCCATGCGACGCTTGGCGGACAGCCGCGCCGCTCGCAGACCCGCCGCTTCCTGCGCACCGGGATCGTGAGCCGTCCCCGCGAGCTTGCCTTCAGCACGGCGCGCCAGGGCGCGCTCGGCCAGACGCATCACGAGATTCTCGACAACCGCCCCGACCAGCGGGGTGTAGTAACGCACGATTTGAAGACGGAACCCTGCCGCTGCGGCCACCGCACGGAAGTCGTTCATGTCGCTCAGCGGGTTGATGTGATCGGACTTGCGGAGCCGCTCCTGGCTGAGAGAGATCAGGCCGATGCTGTCGAGGCCGTAGGCGACGCGGTTCACGAAGCGGAGTCCGCCCGCGAGCCACGAGTTCTTCCGAACGTGCGTGTACAGGAACAGCGCTCCTCCCGGCACGAGCACACGGCCGGCCTCGGACAGCATGGCGACCAGACTCTCGCGCGAGAGATGCTCGGCCACGTCGAGTGAGTAGGCCTTCGTGAAGCTGGCATCCGCGATTGGCAGTCTGCGCAGATCGCCGATCAGCAGGTCAACCTGCTCGAGTGCCTGGCGCGCAAAGTGCGGGCTGACGTCCACCCCGACGCGGTACGCGCCGCAGTCCTCGTTCCACACGAGCGCACGCCCGCTGCCGCAGCCGAGATCGACAACCCGGTCGGCCGACGTCAGCCGGAGCATCTTGCGGAGCATGTCGTTGCGGATCGCAGCCGACAACAGCGGCGGCGACACCGTTTCGTGCCGCGAGTCGGCATGCAGCGCCTCCTCCACATACTTTGTCGTCTCCGAGAACTGCTCGGACGGGCGCAGATCGAGGAAGCCTTCGGACGGCGTGGGATAGCTTCGCCCGCACCCGGCACACACCAGGGCGCGCGGCGCAGCGCCTGCGCCCTGTTCGGGGTCGCCAGAACGCAGCAATCCACCACAGTCGGGACAGCGGATGAGCCCGAGCAGCTGCTGCGATATCACGAGCGCCCCTGTGCGGCGAGCAGTACGCCTTCGAGCCGCTCGGCGCGACGCGCCCAGGTATACGCTGTCGCATCGTCGAACGCGCGACGCGCGATGCGCGCGGCGAATTCAATGTCGTCAAGCACGCGGGCGATTCCGTCGGACAGGGCCCGGGCGTCACCCGGCGCGACCAGGCAGGCGTTGTCGCCGTCCCGCAGCACTTCCCGAACGGCAGCCAGATTCGACGCAACGATAGGTTTGCCAGTAGACATGTATTCGAACAACTTCAGCGGCGACGCGTAGCGCTCCGACACGGCGGTCGCGGTGTGCGGCATGACCAGCACATCGGCCGAGGCGAGCAGCGTCGCGACCGCAGTGCGACTGATGAAGCCGGTAAACGTCACCCGATCGTCGATCTGGAGGGACGAGGCCAGTTCCTTGAGCCGCACGAGGTCGGATTCGGCAGGATGCCCGCCGGCGATGGTGGCTCTGACTGCCGGCAGATGAACGAGTGCGCGCAGGAACAGGTCGACGCCCTTCCACGGATACAGGTGACCGGCGTAGACCGCCAGCGGCGATGCCACGCGGCGCGGCGGCGCGAACACGCGCCCGGTTGCCACGCGCGCACCGTCTGGAATGGTCGCCACGCTGCGCCCGTGGTCCGAACTGCGTGGTCAGATCTTCAGCCAGGGCCGACGTAATCGTCACGTATCCTTCAGCGCGGCGCCAGACGCGTGACTCGCGGGCCGAAAGCCGGCGGAGCTTGGCTGCCGGCGCCATCGAGCCACCCGAGATCATTTCCGGGCGAGTTCGCGCAAACACCGGCGCCAGCCCATGCGATTCGTAGACGAGCGGCGGACGCAGCGGCCGGATCGCGCGCGCGAGAATGCTGGCCACCATCAGATCGCGTGTCAGCACCACGTCGGTCGTGCGTGACTTCCCTACCGTCGTGGCAACAACCCACGCGACGTAGGTCAGTCGGCGAACCTGCTCGGGGCCGGCCACCGGCACGCGCTCGATTCGGAGCCCCGCATGCGACGTGAGACCGTAGAATTCGAACGGATCGCGGGGTCTCGCGGCCGTGTCAGGGCGAACGAGCAGGCACACATCATGTCCCCGCTCAGCGAGAGCGTAGCACGTCTCCATCGTCTGAATGCCGTTGGCCCGGTCGAGCGGAAAGCGGATGTCAGCGAGATACAGAATGCGCACGGTCGCCTTGTCTGCATTCGGTGATCAGCGCGATCAGGTCGCGGCTGATCGCCTCCGGTGACAGTCGCTCGCGGAAGACACGATGACCGTTGTCGCCCAGCCGCTGCCGAAGTTCGGGGTCACGTTTCAGCATGGCGATAGCATCAGCCAGCGCCTCGCTGTCGCCGCTCGGGCAGGTCCAGACATCTTCGCCGGGCCTCATGGCTTCACGCAGCGCCGGGGTGTCGGCGGTGATTACCGGTCGTCCGACGGCAAGCGCGTCGAATACCTTGTACGGGATCACGCGCCGGGCGCGAGCGTTATTCCCGAAGGTGCCCAGGCACACATCGGCGGAAGACATCAACCTGGCGAGTTCGGCCTGAGATACCGGGTCCATGAACGTGACCGAGGAGACGCCGAGCCGTTCGGCGAACGTCCGCATCGCGTCGTAGGTCTGACCGCGACCGACGATCACGAAGCGCACCGCGTCGTGGCGCCGCTCGAGGAGCGCGGCGGCCTCGAGAATGTGCTCGATGCCGTGCAGCGGACTGAATCGACCGTAGAAGAACACGGTGAAGGCGTCCTGTCTGGCTGTAACGGTCCCCGCTCGCATGATCTCGTCGTCCGCACTCAGCCACACGCGGCGGCATTTGTCGCGTGAGATACCGAACGTGCTGGTGAAGTATTCGATCTGCGCGTTGGTCTCGAGCAGGACGTAGTCGGCGAGCCTGCAGCCGGCGGAATCGCTGCGGCGATACCAGGTGGCGAGGAGACTCGATTCAGAGACCTGCCGTCGATCGACGACCCGTTCTTCGTACCGCGACGTCAGCGGGTCGAACATCAACGGCACCCCACGAAGTTTCGCAATCAGCCCTGCCAGGAAGATGTCACTGTGCGCGCGGAACGCGACGATCAGCAGATCGAATCGCGCCTGCAGGGCACGGCGAAGCAGCACCGGCGTGCGCCGCACCAGCGTCCGGTCGTCCCTGATCGAGATGACCTCGGCTCCGGCGTTCGTCAGGCACCTGATGATGAGTGTGTTGCGCAGATTGTGCGGATCGTAGCGCCCGAAGTAGCAGATCCGTGTCCCGGCCAGGGGACGCCGATTACTGATGAAAATACCTCGATAAATTGTGGTCGGCGTCGTCCCGGTCTGTCAATGGACAGACCGCGGCGTGGCACCAGACCGATCGTCCGCACAATGCGGACATCACCACGGAAGCAACGACAGGCTCTGCAGGCCCTGGACGATCGTGGCATTCCCCAGCACGAACAGCGGCCAGAACCAGCGGCTCTGCGGAATCAGCACGTTGAACGCGAGCGTCAACGGAAGCAGCACGCGGACGAACGCGCCGGGATTGCCTTCGAGCACCGGCATCGGGAAGATCATGAAGAATGCGGCATACGCGATCCCGACGCGCCACCAGGGCCGGTGCCACTCGACCCGCCACAACAGATACACGCCTTGCGTGCCGACGCCGAGGAGGGCCACAAGCCCCCGGAGCACAGGCGCCTGCCAGCCGAAAACCGTCACATCGCGACTGGCGCGTTGCAGGAATTGGACGACGCCGCCAAACGGCAGCATGAACGTTCCGCCCTGATCTACGGGCCACACCTGCGGTCCGAGCACCGCTTGCAGGTAGAACATCCACAGCGCCAGAGGCGAGAGGATCAGCAGAAGGGTGAGCAGCACACGGACGGGATGCGTTTTCCAATGCCCCCACCAGTCAATCGCCAGTATGGCGATCAGGTTCGTTTCGCGGGCCAGCCCGGATAGACCGAGGAGGCCACCTGCAAGGTAGGGCCGCCCGGTCTCCGCGGCAGCCAACCCGAGAGCCATGATCGACGCGCCTGGCAAATCGGTGAGAGCCAGCCGCACTGACATGATCGAACCGACACACAGCAGGCATCCGCACCAGGCGAGCCAGTTGCGAATGCTGTCGGGCGGCAGCCAGCGGAGAAGCACCCAGGCCAACATCAGCCAGAACGCGACGTTCTGGATCGCGTATACCTGAAGAATCCAGTTCGGGCGTCCCAATCCGAATACGAAGGCGGTCCACGGCACCAGGATGCGTCGTGACCGCAACGCGATCGAATCCAGCGCGAACTTCAGATCAGGATTGCGCAGAAGGGGGTCAAGCGCCAGCTGGGCATAGAACTGTCCGTCGTAGCCGGAGTTCTCGACCACGGCGTGCGGCAGGGCCTTGACCGCTGGCAGCCGGCGTTCCTCGAATTGCCTGCCGAACGCGATGAACGAGGTAAAGCCGGTGTCGGGATCGTAAAGGCGCCACATCGATCCGAGGAACAGGACAACCACCGCGGCGTAGAGTGCGGCGATCCTCCAATCGATGCGCGTCGGTGCGCGATCCACGGCCGGAGCAGATCGTGCGAGACGCAGATTCTCCTGGTTCCGGCGCAGCCACGACCGCCAGAGCCCGGGCACGGAGGTGACCCTGCGCCATGGGACGAAGGCCCACAGCAGCGTGATTACCGGCGGCACCACCCATAAGACGGTCGCGGTACGCCGGAGCAGAAGGAGATTCTGATTGGCGCGGATCCGGCGCGGCGAAGGGCTTCGGGGGAACAGCGATTCGGGATCCACAGTCCTCGGTGGGCTGCCTGCCCTCGCCGCCCTGAAGTTCAACCAGTAGTCGTCGCCACCGTGGTCGTACGTCACGGCGAGTCGGTGGGTTCCCGCTGGTAGAGGAAACCTCGCCATCTGGTCCCGCGTCGAAGGCGCGCCCTTGCGCTCGAGGACGAGCTGATCGTCGAGTTCAACCCTGACGACACCGTCTGCGCCCACGTAGAGATCGATCCATTCTCCGTAGTCGCGGTACCAGATTCCTTCCCACCGCACACCGAAGGCCCTTCGCGGCAGGCTGGGGTCGGCGTCCAGGAACGCCAGATCGATCGTGGTAGACAGCTGCTGCGATCGCGCCACCCCAGTGGACACGTCTCCTTCGTAGAAGGTGCGCGTCAGGCCGATGGGAAACTTCTGGCGCGCATCCATCGCGCGCGATGTCACGCTGACTCCGGTTGCGACAGCCAGGTACAACGCAACCGCGAGAAGGCTTCGCCACGACACTGCCTGGCGCAGGGTGTCCCGATTCCGGCGCCGCCAGGCCACCAGGTGCTCGCGCGCAGACGTCACGCCCCTCGACCACGGCACGAAGGCCCACAGCAGCGCCGCGAGCGGCGGCACCACCCACAGGATGGCCGCGGTGCGCCTCAGCAGAAACAGGTTGTGATTGGCGCGGAACCGACGCGGTGAGGGGGCTCTGGGAAACAGCGTTTCAGGATCGACGGTACGGGGCGGGCTGCCCGCCCTCGCGACCCAGAAATAGAGCCAGAAATTACCCGCACCCTGTTCGTAGGTCACGACGAGCCGGTGCGCGCCTGCGGGCAGAAGCAGCGTCGCCCTTCGTGCGCCGGTGTCCCGCGCTCCGTTGCGCTCGAGAACGACCTGATCGTCGAGTTCGACTTTGACGGCGTCGTCTGCGCCGGCGTACAGGTCGACCCATTCGCTGCGCTGTCGGTACCAGATGCCTTCCCAGCGGACCCCGAAGAAGCGGCGCGGCAGGTTGCGGTCCGCCTCCACGAATGCCAGGTCCACCCCAGTCGACACGTGCTGGAATCGCGCGACACCGGTGGACACGCTCCCTTCATAGAAGGTGCGCGTCAGTCCGGTCGGAAACTTCTGCCGTTTATCGAGGACCCGGGAGGTGACCGTCGCCGACGTCGCGAGCACGAGATACAGCGCCGTCAGCAACAGGAGTCGGCGCCGTGTCATGACGCGCGTTCCGTAATCGACCCTTGCCTGGGTGTGCCATCACACGGGTTCATGGGCCCGAAGCACGTCACGAGATCGCACGAGGCGGTTGATAGAAGGACGAGCGGTCGAACAGGTACCGGTAGACGATGCCCGGCATCTCTGCCGGCAGGCGAAGGAACGTGTTGTAGGCATTGTGTGCTGGCTCGAGCCGCTGCCGGTCCATCATGCCTGCGCCAAACTGTACCATCAGCCCGATGTTCCACCAGACTGACGCGATCGCGATCGTGCCGAGTGCCACGCGCCGCCAACCCGTCGCGCTTTGAAGCAGCGCGGCCATTCCAACCACCAGCACCACCGACGCGCCCAGGAAGCGGCGCTGCCCGAACGAACCGGCAACGGTCCACGTGTCCACGCTGCCGGAGATGTAGACCTGCGCCGCGAACATGAGCAGCAGGCACACCAGGATCTGACGCACGTCAGCGTCGGGTGCCTCGCGTCGGCCCTGCGTGATGATCCACGCCGCCACGCCTGCGATGCACACGAACGCGAGCGGAGTCCAGACAAACAGCCCGTGCTCAGGTGAGAACAGCACCTGGCCGGTATGCGGGGCATCCCACCGCATCTTGGCCGACGACCACCTGGGCCGGCCCCAGCCGGCCATTGAGCACGATGTACGCCCAGGCCTGCGGCAGGAACGTGATGACCGCCGCGGTGACGCCGGCCGCAAGGGCCGTGGCCTGCTGCCGGAGTTCGGGCGCGGAGGTCGTGCGCCAGCGCCTGGCGTGCGTCCACAGGTAGTCGAGTGCCACGCCCGCCACGAAAAACGCGTCCTGCTCGCGGACCATGGTCATGAGTGCCGCGAGTGCACCGAGCGCGACCAGGCCCCGCGTCGACCACCGCCTGCGGACGAGCAGCCAGACGGCCACGAAGAGCGTCACTGCGAACGCCGAGCAGGCGTGAGCCATGCCCGGCGCGAGATACATGTAAAAAGGCAACGGCGTCCCCGCCCAGACGATGAGGGCCGCGCCCTCGCCGCTGCCAACCAGCCGTGTCGCGATGAACGCCGAGAGCAGGACCGCCAGAAATCCATAGGTCGCCGATCCGTAGGCGATGGCCGCGAGATACGGCCGCGAGTACCCGTCGGCCTCGACGCGTGCGCCGGCCGCCTGCGCACCTTTCACGCCCGCGTGGGCGAGCGCGTACATGGGCGTCCAGAGAATCGCCGATCCGATCGTGCCGAAATTCAGACGCAAACCGGTGGGCGTGGACATTTCCAGGAAGGTCTCGCGAAAACCTGGACCACGCGCGACGCCGTGCTCGTAGAAGTACCGGTATTCGTTGTCGAAGGAGAGATCGTGATCGAACCAGAGCGATCGCAGGAATGAGTAGTACTCGATTTCGTCTGATGCGTAGAGCCGCGACGTGACCGCCGGAAGCGACACGACGAAGAGGAGCACCAGAAGCCACGCCCTTCGTGTCATCTGGCCGCACTATACCATTCGCAGCGACGCGTCCCCCTCGCCACTCACGGTGCGAACGGGCGGTATATCCTAGCCACTACATCATGCGCGCCCCCACCGGACTGCTCTCGCTGGCGTTTCTCGAACGCCATCCCGTGCGGGTCCTGGCATCCATCGGCGTCGTCTTCGTGCTGGCCTACGTCCTGGCGCTCACGCTGGTGCCGCGCTCCCGTGGACAGATCGTCAGGGGTGACACGATTCAGTACTACGCGTACCTGCGCTCGCTGGTGATCGATCACGACCTCGATTTCACCAACGACTACCTGCTGCTGTACGCTCCGGCCACCGACGCCGATGCGGCGAGCAACGTCTGGCTGACCTCGACGACGCCGGTTGGGAGGCGAACCAACCAGATGTCGATCGGTCCTGCACTCCTGTGGGCCCCGTTCTTCATCGCCACATGCGTCGCACTGGTGCTGCTGCGTCCACTGGGCGTCATCGTTCCGATCGACGGCATCGCTGCGCCGTTCCCGCTCTCCGCCGGCGTGGCCGGCGTTGTGTACGCAACGCTTGGCGCGTACTTCTGCTACCGCGCGTGCCTCGTGCTGGTGCCGCGCCGGGCAGCGTTCTGGGGCGCAATTGTGGCGTGGCTGGCGTCGCCGGCGCTGTACTACTCGCTGGTGTCGCCCGCGTACTCGCACGCGACGTCGATGGTGGCGTCGGCGCTGTTCTGCAATGTGTGGCTGAGGACACGCGCGGACGACCGATCACGCCGCTTCGTCTGGCTGGGCCTGCTGGCGGGGGTGGCCGCGCTGGTGCGGTGGCAGGACGTCATCATCCTGAGCCTGCCTGCGGTCGAACTGATCGTGGCGGTCGCGACGAAGCGCCGAACGATCGCGTCGCTGGTGCGGCCGTTCGCATGGATGGCGCTGGCGCTCGGCGTCATGCTGATTCCGCAGCTGCTGGCGTGGAACGCGATTTACGGGCAGCCGATCGTCATGCCGCAAGGAGCCGGCTTCATGCGGTGGACCAGCCCTGCCGTGCTGCCGCTGCTGCTGTCGATGCGTCACGGGCTGCTGACCTGGACGCCGGCACTGTTGATTGCGCTGGCTGGTTTCTGGTTTCTGATCCGGCGAGACGCACTGGTCGGCTGGGCCGTGCTCGGCGTGGTCGCGGTCAGCGTCTACATCAACGCCAGCGTGAGCGACTGGTGGGCCGGCGAGGCGTTCGGGGCGCGCCGGTTCGTCAGCGACACGGTCTTCTTCGCACTCGGCTTCTCCAGCATCTTCGCGCTCGACTTCTGGCGCGAACGCGCCACCGTGCTCCGCTGGTGTGCCGTGGCACTGGTCGCCTACAACGTGCTGTTCCTGCTGCAGTACCAGCTCGCGATGCACGGCGTCGTCGCGCTGGCGCCCTACCCCACGACGATCCAGCAGGTGCTGTTCGATCGACTGACGCTTCCCTGGCGGCTGCTGACTCACTTCGTGTGATGTAGCCGCGGACCTTCAGGTCCGCTCGACACGGCCGACCTGAAGGTCGGCAACTACACCCGTGTCGCGTCGGCGGGTAATCCAGTCAATCGCGCATACCGCCACAGGCGCGAGGCGAGCATCGCGATGACGGCCAGAGCACCGGCGCCACAGGCGAGCGCCAGCGGAGCGGACAACACGCGCAGATAAAAGAGGTATACCCACCAGAAATCCAGGCTGAACGCGAACTGATCCGAGAAGTCGCGCGTCGCGGCGTCGCCACCCTTCACCGGCGGCCGCTCCCCGCTCAGGATCCGGCGGGCGTTCTCCGGGATCGCTGCCAGCGATGCGCGTGTGTTGATGACGAGGCCGGATGCATCCCACGTCCATTGACGTTCGTTCTGCGTGCGCGGGCCAATCACCTTCGAGGCGCCGACCTTGGAGAAGTCGACCAGCACACCCGGGATCTGCACGACGATGCTCAGCAGCAGCAACAGGCGCAGCGACCTGCTCGTGCGAACCAATCCGGCCATCGGCAGCACCAGCAGCGGCATCACCGGCAGGAGATACCGAGCACCGTAGGAACGCTCGGCGTCCCAGTTCACGAGGGATGCGTAGAAGCACATCACCACGACAAATGCCCCAAGCAGCAGGAGCATGGTCCGGCGGTCGCGGCGCAGCATCGAGATCGCGGCCGCCACTCCGCCGAGCAGAATCGGCGAATAGAGGAAGATCGACCGTCCCGGGCTGAAGAGGAAGCCGAGCAGCCCGGCGCCGATCGAGCCGGTGCCGAGCGTGTCGTCGCGAAGGTATCCCGTGTCGAGCGGGTTCCCGAAACGCACCTCGTTGTAGTACAGCGTGACGATCGCTCCCACGAGAAAGGGCGCACCGAGCAGCACGCCGCGCCTGACAATCTCGCGCCACTGCCAGTCGGATTCGGCCATGACCCACACAGCGATCGGCAGACACACCAGCGCAAGTTCGTGCTTCACCAGCAGCGCCGCACCCAGCCCGCTCCCACCAACGATGAGCAGCAAGGGGCGGTTGCAGCGGGTGCCCACCCACGCACCGTAGAGGCCCCACAGCACGCAGAAGGTCCCGAGTGGCGCGTTGAACCCGAACTTCGCGTACGGCCACAAGAGCGTGCCGAAGGCGATCCCGATAGCAGTCCAGATTGAGCCGGCCAGGTCGCCCGACAGTCGCCACGCGAACAGAAACGCCACCCAGACCGCGAGCGCTGCCGCAAACGCACTGCCCACGACGAAACCGGCTTTGGGCAGCACCTCCGGCTTGCCAAGGCCCAGCCCTGTCGCCTTCTCCGCGGCGCGGGCCGCGGCGTAAAACGGAATCGAAAAGATCGGGTGCCCGATGCCGTATGGCGAGTAGTAGCGACCGTCCACGCCGCGGTGCGCGTCCATCTGGAACACGTTGTAGGACATCGCCACGGTGCCGCGATCGACGATGCCCTTGGTGACCTCGAACGACATGATGTCGGTGGCCATGCTGCCTCCGGTGGTTGCGAGGTACACCACCAGGGCGAGCAGGAACACCAGGCGTCCGGAGCGACTCACGTCAGCCGGCATGTCTCACTTCAGCGGCATGAAGGGCAGACCGATAGACATCCAGGTAGCGGGTGGCACAGCCTTCCACGCTGAACTCCAGGCGCAGACGCTGCTCGGCGGCGGCGCTGACCCTTCCGTCTCGCGCCAGCGCATGCGCGATGACGGTGGCCAGACCCGCGGCACTGTCCCTGGGCGCGAGCGTCACATCATCCGGAAAATGGGCGTGGACCTCCACGCCGCCAACCGTGTCTGTCGCCACGACCCTCGTGCCGCACGCCAGCGCTTCGAGCATCACCGTCCCCCACGACTCGAGCCGGGATGGCAGGACGAACAGATCGGCAGCCGCGTAGAAACGCCACAGGGTGTCGTTGTCCAGCATACCGAGGAATCGCACTTTCGCTGCGAGGCCCAGGTCGCGCGCCTTCGCTTCGAGCGCCGGACGCAGTTCGCCTTGCCCGACGATCCACAACACCGCATCGGGATGCTCGCTCGCGACCCGTTGAAACGCTGCGAGCAGGACATCGTGCCCGGCCACCTCGTGCAGCCGCTTCACCGTGAGCAGGAGCACGCGCGTCACCGATCGCCAGCTCGCGGCGGAGCGCGGTTCTCGTCCGGGCATCGAGCGGATGAAACGTCGCAGGCACCGGCGCGTAGATGACGCTCGACGGCTCGGGCGCGAGACCGAGAGGCCGTGCGAACTCGAGCAGCCCCTGGCTGTAGAAGATGCGCTGACGCGCACCCTGCACCACCTGCGCGAACCGCGCATGGCGGGCGGGATCGTGGTGCCAGACGTCGGTGCCGTACAGCGTGATGACGTACGGCTTGCGACAGCGCTCCGCGAGAAACCGACCCACCTCGATGATCAACCCGTTGCCATGAAGGTGGACCAGATCGCTCGCGCGGATGGAAGCGTATGCGCCGCGCGCCATCGCCGCGGCGGCAAGGACGGCGCCGGCATGGGTCCGCGCAGCCTTGCTGCGTCCCCGTCGCGGGACGTACGACACGTTGTCGTACGACGACACCAGCGCGTCGCCGTCGGGTGGATGTGCGACAAAGCAGGTGGACACGCCTCGTGAGGCCAGTTCGTCACCGAGTTGTCGCGGCAGCAGGGCGTTCGCCGCCTGTTCCGGCGGCAGGTGAGGCGTGATCGAGCACACGCGCATCACGGCAGTTCCCGTCGCGCGGCTCTCACTCTGGCAGGTCCTGTTCCTGGTTAAGCCGCGGCCCCTTCAGGGCGGCATGTCACATCGAGGGCTCATCGGCGGCAGCAGCGGGCGCCGCGAACGTCTGCTCATTATACGAGCACGAATATAATTGCGGGCAATGTTCGACAACGTGCGGCGGGTGTCACGCCAGCTCTTTGCGTACGGCACCGCCGACGTGATGGTCCTCGTCGTCAATTTCCTGCTGCTGCCGGTCTACACGCGGGTCCTCGATCCCCGTGAGTACGGGGCGCTGGCGCTGCTGCTGTTGTGCGAAGCGTTCCTCAAAGTCGTCAATCGGTGGGGGCTGGATCAGGGACTGCTGCGGCTCTACTACGACCAGCCGAGCGATGAGGCAAGACGCACGCTGTCAAGCACCGTGGCGCTGTTCATCGCCGTGGCGAACGGCGCGATCGCCCTCGCCCTGATCGCGCTGACCGGCCCCGTCAACCGGCAGTTGTTCGGCTCGCAGGAGTTCGCGACCGCGTACCGCTGGCTGGTCCTGAACAACTATGCCGGCGCGTTTCTGTTCCTGCCGCTCACACGGCTGCGCGTAGACGAACGCTCTGGCCTGTACGCCTCGCTCACGTTCCTGCGCTCTTTCGGGACGGTGCTCGCGCGCCTGCTGCTCGTCATCGGGCTGCGCATGGGCGTCGTCGGCCTGGTCCTCGCCGATGTGATCGTCACTTTCGCGCTCCTCGTGGCGCTGGCAGGGACGGCGCGTCGCATGCTGGCGTGGCGCTTCTCCAGGCCGTTATTGCGCGAACTCCTGGCCTACGGCCTGCCCCACGTCCCCCACGGTCTGCTCAGCCAGACGATGAGCATGGTCGATCGGTTCGTGCTGGGTCTCTACATGCCGCTGCAGCAGGTGGGCATCTACTTGATTGGCACCACGGTCGCCGGGGTGGTGAAGTTCTTCCCGGTCGCGTTCGAAGCCGCCTGGATGCCGTTCGCGTTCGATTCGCTTCGTCGCCGGGACGCACCGGAACTGTTCGCCAGGATGGCGACCTATGCCTTCGCCGTGCTCGCCGTGTCCACGATCGCGCTGGCGGCGCTCGCACCGCCCATCGTGCAGATGCTCCTGCCAGAGAGCTACCGCGCCGCGACGCCGCTCGTGCCGCTGCTCGCGGCCGGCCTCGCCGTGCAGTCGCTTGCGTGGTTCCCGATGACGTCCGTGAACGTTGCCAAACGCACGCGCATCTACCCAATCGTGACTGCCATAGGCGCCGCGGTCAGCGTCGGGGCGAACCTGCTGCTCATCCCACCCTTCGGCATGCGGGGCGCGGCGTACGCGCTCCTCGTCAGCCAGACCATTGCGGCCTTCGCCACCGCGTGGTTCGCGCAGAAGGCCTACCGGATTCCATACGAGCTCACGCGTCTGCTCAAGGTCATCCTCGTTGGCGCTGTCACCTACGGCGCAGCCGCCGCCGTGGCGCCGGCGTCGCTGGTCTGGACCGTCGTCATTCGCGCGGCGCTGCTCGCGCTGTTCCCCGTCGGACTACTCGCCGTGCGCTTCCTCGAACCGCACGAATGGGCGGAACTGCGGACCGTTCTCGGCCGGCTGCGAGGCATCCCGGCCAGTGCAACCGTCACTCCTGCGGCATCCACACCGCTGTCCACGCATGAGTAGAACCTGGGCCAGCGTGCAGTCCGGGTTTCAACGGCGCCTTCATCGCTGGGAGCGCACCGTGCTCCAGCGCGTGTACGGCTTCGATCGCTGGCACGTCGGTCATGCCGGCGAGGCCTACGCGCGCGACATCGTTCGCGCCTTGAATGCGTGGCCGGGGCCCGAACGCGAAGCGGCCGTTGAAATCGGCTGCGGCCTCGGCGACATCGTCAGGCATCTGGCCTTCAGGGAACGTCTTGGCCTCGATGCCGATGAAGGTGTCCTCGGCGCCGCTCGCCTGCTGGCGCGTTTGCAACGCGGATCGTCTCCGCGTTTCGGGCGGTTCCACTTCCCGCAGTCCGAATTGAGCGGCGTGTACAATGCCATCATCATGGTCAACTGGATTCACCAGATTGATCCGGACACGCTTCGCCGCGCCGTGCGGGAGTACGCAGCCCATCATCTGTCGCCAGGCGGCGCCGTCGTCCTCGACACGATCGAGGATGCGGCCTACGTTCACAATCACGACGTGCGCACACTGGCGTGGCCGGGCGCATCGGTCGACGAAATCGGGCGGTACCCGCGGGGCCGTCGCGTGTGGGTGCTGCGTTGAGAGTGATTGACAACGGCGCGATCAAAGAGCACGCGTCCATTCGATTCCGATCCGAATATCACTACGCCGTGTTCGAGTACTGGCGCAGCGCGAAGGTGCTCGGCTATCTCGAACGCGCGGGCATCCGCACGTTCGGGCGCGTGCTGGACGATGGGTGCGGTGGCGGCGGGATGGGTGTGTCGTTCGCCGAGGAAGCCCGTGAGGTCGTCGCCATCGATCTCGCGGATCGGTTCGGCGACGCCGGCGTCCGACTGGCCCAGGAAAAAGGCGTGCGGAACATCACCTTCGCACGAGCGGACGCCACGAAGCTGCCGTTCACGTCGGGGTCGTTCGATTTCGTGCTCTCGCACGCCGTCATCGAGCATGTTGCCGACCCTGCGGCGTACCTGCACGAAGCGCGGCGCGTGCTGGCGCCTGGCGGATTTCTCTTCCTGCAGACCGCGCCGTACCTGTCGATGCACGGCGCGCATCTGCCCCGCTTGAAAGTACCGGTGCCCTTCTACCTGTTCACCGGCCGCAAGGCAGCGTTTGCCGCTGTCCTGCTGGATGGCACGCAATCGCCCCGACTGGCTCGACGTGCCGCGGGAAGGGTCGTCGTTCATCACGCTGGTGCAGAAGGGGCAGAAGAAGACGGACGACCTGCTCTACAAGGCGACGGTCAGAAACCTGCGCGGGCACATTGCCGATGCTGGCTTCAAACCCCTCCGCGAGGATCTCTACGTCAGCCGGCTGGTGACGCGGATGTTCGGCAAAGGTGCGTCGTCGCTCGTCCCGCAGGTGCCATTCGTGCGTGATGTGCTCGTCACGAACATGGAGTACCTGTTGGCGACCTGACCGCCCGCCCATGCAGTTCATCATCACCATCGACACGGAAGGCGACAATCAGTGGGACCCCGCCCTTCCGGATTCCACCGAGAACATCCGCTTCATTCCGCGTTTCCAGGCGTTGTGCGATCGGTACGGCTTTCCTCCGACGTATCTGTGCACCTACGATGTCGTCGTCCGCCGCGGCGTTCGACGAGATCCTGCGTCCGCTCGATGGCGATGGACGCGCCGAGATCGGCGCGCACCTGCACCCGTGGACCACGCCGCCGTTCACGCCGTGGGACCGCAGCGAGCGGGTCGCGGCGTATCCGTCTGAACTCCCGCCGGCGTCTTCGCCCGCAAGCTCGAAGCGCTGACAGCGCTGCTCACCGAGAAGCTGGGGCGCGCACCGCGCAGCTATCGCGCCGGTCGATGGGGACTGTCGGCGGCGCACATTCCCGTGCTGCTCGAACTCGGATACATCGCGGACTGCTCGGTGACGCCGCTCGTGAACTGGATCGACCCGGGAGCGCGCGAGCGAGGGCAGGACTTCTCGATCGCCCAGGTGCGGCCGTACTTCATGGCCTGGGGCGATCCGGCCCGCGAAGGCGCCTCGGGGCTGCTCGAGGTGCCGGTGACCATCCTGAACACGAATCGCTGGATGCGCCGATCGCCCACGTTGCGCGCTGTGTATCAGCGTTACCGGAAGACGGCCCTGGCGCGGGCCTGCAACCGCGCTTTTCTCGTCGCGCCGCGGTGGTTCCGGCCCTTTTCGGACATGAGCGTCGACAGACTGCGCGCGGTCTTCGACACGGCGCGCGAACTCGAACTGCCCGTGATCGAAATGATGTTTCACTCGTCTGAGCTGATGCCCAACGGGTCGCCGCACAACCTGACGGGCGCATCGGTGGACGATCTGCACGCACGGCTCGACCAGACGTTCGCCTTCCTCGCCCGCGAGGGCGTCACCGGCGTCACGCTCGGGGATTATGCCGAGGCTGTTCGTCGTTCCCCGCCAGGTGCCCTCAAGCGCGAGACGCTCGCCTGCTCCCCGGCCGATCTCACCTGGACACCGTCAGTACGACCGCCGGGGCGCGGCCAGTAGACGCTCCACCTCCGCGGCGACCGGCATCCCGCCGCGAGCGCCCAGACCGCGGCAATTGAGTGCCGCTACCGCGTTCGCGTAAGCGAGGATCTCCTCGACACTCGCCGTTGGTTCGCGCAGCCACCCGGCGACGAACCCTCCGTGAAATGCGTCACCCGCACCGGTGGTGTCCACGCAGTCCACTGCAAACGCCGGCGTTCGAATTTCGCGGCCCTCGAACCAGGCGAGGCTCCCCTCTTCACCGAGCGTGACCGCGACGAGCGCCGCGGCGGTACTCCCGGGCGATCGCCGCAATCGCCCGGCCTGGCTCGGCATAACCCGTAAACGCGGATGGGAACTGCTGCGCGGCAAGAATGACGTCGATCTCGCTGAGGAGATCGCCGATCCCTTCACGCACCTTCTCCACGTCAACCACCGTGGGAATCCCGGCCGCGCGCGCATGGCGGGCCGCCTGCGTGGCCGCCGCGGTTTCATGGCAGTCGACCAGCAGCACACGA
Source organism: uncultured Acidobacteriota bacterium (assembly GCA_963697745.1). GTDB lineage: Bacteria > Acidobacteriota > Vicinamibacteria > Vicinamibacterales > CAVVIG01 > CAVVIG01. The sequence continues at coordinate 96,893 of CAVOPD010000006.1, forward strand.
CCACAGGTGACTGCGTCGGGCGAGACCTGTTCAGGCGTGATGGCCAGACCCGGATGGCGGTTCCACAGGACTGTCCGTTCACCCGTGGATTCATCCACGATCACGACCGCGAACTGACTCGTGGCGCCGCGCACGTCCCACGCGGCGCTGACATCGACGCCTTCATCGGTCAGGCTCCTGCGGCCGGCGATGGAAAAATCGTCATCGCCGAAGCTGCCGACATAGCTGGCCCGCCACCCCAGTCGCGCGCAGATCGCGGCGGCGGTGGCCATCTGCCCCCCGGGGAGTTGCGCGAATTGACGCAACTGCTGCTTGGAATTGCGCGGCGGGTACTCTGCAACGAGCGCCACGAGGTCCATGCTGTTGAGGCCAAGGGTGACGACGTCAAAGCGCTTCGCCGCACGAGGGCCTGGCTGAATGGGTAACGGCACGCTCCGAAATAGTAGCGGTTCCGCAGGGAGGAGAAACGATCTGCCCCTATTGGCGGCGCCATATGCCCCTGGTTGGCGGGGTTGATGAGGACCCCGAGGAGTCAACGCATGGGTCGGCGTAGAATAGGGGCATGAGCGACTCCGACTCCGGGGTGCAGCCCGCGTCCGCTACTTGCTACGCGGCAGTGCTGCAGTCGTGGTCGTCGCACGACTGGCGTGGCGGTGTGCACATCGCCGAGTTGTCCGAACTTGACCGGCTCACCGTCCGCACGCGCAACAGCGTCTACGAAATTGTCGTCTCCTGTCCTCGAACCGGTCGCGTCATGATCCGAGGCGGCGCGTTCTTTCCTGCATTCACGGCAGCACGTCTCTCCGGATGTTCACTCGGCGGCAGCTTCCTGAAACTCGGCGTCGTGCATCCTGGTTTCTGCCTCGAGTTCTCGACTCAGGAAATCGGGGTCGTCGTCACGACACGTGTAAGGACTGTCGTTCACACCCCGGCGAAGCACGCGCCGGGCGCAACGGTGATGTAGGACGCGCTAACCGGCACCGAGCAGGAACAGGCTGACCACGCGGCGTGCGCCGGGATCGATCAACCACAGCCAGTCGTCGAGCAGGAATTCGAAGCGGATGGCGAGCAGCGCGATGCGTCCCATCACCGTGTAGCCGAAGGCGGCGCCGAAGGTGATCATCAGGACCCAGATGCCGACTTTCGCCACGGCGCCCGACGGCTCCCGAGTGCTCGAACGAGAAGAAGAAATACACCAGGCAGCAGAGCACGCTGACCACGATCAGCAGGTTCTGCACGGAGGCCCAGACGTCGAACCGCCCCGCGTCCAGCACGACGAGCGGAAGAATGGTGTTGCGGATCTGGACGAGGAAATCGCCGTGCAGGAATCCGATGAGTTTCAGGCCGGCGGTGGTGCCGACGATGAAGGCAAGCGGCCATCGTGAAATCCAGCCGCCCTTCGGCGCAGAGCCGCCACAGCAGCATCACACTGAGCACGAGCGCGACGATGTACGAGGGACTCGCCTCCGCTTCCGGACCGCTGCAGGCCCGGCATCGCCCACGCCTGAACGACGGCCGGCCAGATCTTGCCGATCAGGTTCGGGACGAGGACGTCCCAGAAGCCGACCACCATCCAGTACGCCGCCGACACGCCGACCAGCACCGACTCGGCGATCTTGTAGAACGGGTTGTCACGATACAGGAACGAGAAGACGGCGAGCGTGAAGAACGCGGCCACCCATAGACCGACGGTGCGCGGAGCGCTGAACCGGTACTCGGTCTGCGCCGGGCTGGCACGCTCCGCTCGCACGTACTCGCCGTATGTCGATGCGTTCTCCTGCGTCAGCGCAGAATTCGGCGCTACCGGCACAACGCGCACGTATTCGCGCCCCATGCCCTGCTCGGAGAACACGGCGCGGCCGATCAGTCCTGCCGCGCCGAGCAGCATGATCACCAGCCACATCCGTGCGTCCCGCGTCATCGTCTTCTCCGGCGTTCGTCGAGGTAGACCACGTTGGCGCCGACGATGAGCAGGATGATGAGCAGATGGGCGACCAGCTGCGGCCCCATGCGCCGGAGCCCTTCGAGGTACTTCGGATCGGGCTTCGGCCCACCGTACGCGTCCACCACCAGCTTCTCGTATTCAGCCGCGCCCTTGATCGCGCCGAGCAGACCTGCCAGCTGACGCGGCACGTACGGATACAGGAGCGGCGCCTGCACGCCGGTCGCGCCGGCGACGAGCCGGACCGCCGGGAATGGCGTGATCGCGTACTGCACCCACTCCTTCGTGCCTGGATAGCCGGCCGCGATGTTGATGATTAGCTTCATCTGCTGGATGTTGTTGATGCCGGCCATCATCGGCAGTTCCTGCAGGCCGGTGCCGTGGCTGTCGGTCGTGTACAGTTCGCGCAGGTTGGTTGCGACGACCTTGATCACGCCCTCCTGGCCCGACTTGAAGCCGAGGTTGACGTAGTCGCGCCCATACACCAGCTCGGGGAAGTCGGCCGTGATCACCTTGGCGATGGTGTTGTCGATCATCTGCACGCCAAGCGGCCACAGCGACATGAAGTACATCTTGAGGTGCTTCGACGCGGCGTGCTTGACGACCGCCGTCGCCATCGGCCCCAGTTCGCCCTCGCTCGGCGGGTCGTAGTCGAAGGACAGCAGCACGGGGTCGCCGGGGGCGAGCCGATCGATCTCGTCGAACGTGGCGCGCGCCAGCGCGCTCGGCACCTCGGGAAATGTCTGCCCGGTGGCGCCGATCACGTAGATCGGCACGAGCACGGACCAGAAGAACAGCAGGAACACCCAGCGTCGATCCAGGGTCCTCAGCGTCGGCATGAACCCCTGCGTGGCGAACAACCGGCCGAGCGGCGCGAGCGACGCAACGATGATGGCCACCAGCCACCAGTGCGAGATGAAGAAGGCGAGCATCAATCCTTCCCCATGTACGAGCGGTCGATGCCGAGCAGCACCTTGATCGACGTCGAGACGATGCCCAGCGCGATGCCGATCATGATCGCGCGGTTCCCCGCGGTGTTGAACACGCTCATGATGTAGACCGTGAGGTTCTCGAGTCGAAGCCCGGTGAAGTAGCGGAAGCCGCTCCACACCGACGGGTCAATCCAGCTGGTGAGCGCCACGCCGGCGAACGTCCGCCCCAGCAGGATGATGAATGCCGTGCCGAGCAGCAGCGACGCTTCGAGATTCTTCGCGCGGAACGCGCGGAACGATGCCGAGGCCACGTAGAACGCCAGCAGCGCGAACGTGGTCGCCGTCAGCGGCGCGAAGGCGTATTGATAGAGGTACCAGAAGGGGCTGCCGAGTTGCCGGTACTGTCCCGACCACGCGTAGTCCGGGAACTGCGGCGACGGATCCACGCCGATCTTTCCGAGTCCGACACCAGCGTGATCAGAAACGAGGCGACGACGATGCCTGAGTAGCCCCAGCCGGCGCCACGATCGGAGATCTTCTTCAGATGCGTCTTCAGAAGGTTGCCGCCACCCAGAATGAACGCGACCGCCGCCAGGATATCGAACCAGATCGCCGCCAGCTCTCCCCAGCTTTGCGTATACGGAACGAAGTACGCGCCAATGAGCACGAACCCGCTGGCAGCCGTGATCAGGAGCGGAATGGTGCGCTTCACGTCGATTGCACCCTCATGACAGCATCGTTCCAGTAAAGAAATCGACCAGCGCCTTGAGCGTCGCCGAGCCGGTGAGCACCTGCACCGTCGCGGCCAGCGTGCCCAGGATGATCCCCGCCGCCACGATCATCTTGCCGACGTCCTGCCCCTTGAGGCTCCCGAGCTGGTCCGGCTCGCCTGACAGATACGCCGACGCCGCAAAGAACTCCTCGCCGATCAGCGTGTAGTCGCAGGCCGCCACGAAGAACGGCAGCTGCGCCGGCTGCGCTGTTCCGGCGATCTGGATCGCGCCGATGCCATTGCCGGTCTCGGCCAGCAGCAGGGACTCGGCGAAGAACGAACCCATGTAGAAGCACGCGGCCGGCTTCTCGCGCACCATCATTCCCTGGATGTATGCGACGTAGCCGAACTGCTCGTCGGTGACGTAATACACCGAGTCGGGGTTGTACGCCTCTGGACGCCCGGCCGTGAGATAGGCCGTCTGCATCGTCTCGCGCGCGGCGGTCATCACCAGCGACCGGCTGGTCGGCACTTCGATCTTCGCGTCGTACTCCGCAGCGGTTGTCGCCACCTTGGAGAGCACCGTCAGACCGGCAATGGTCTGGATGTCGTTCATGTCGTTGATGCCGGGCACGAACAGGCACGGCCGTCCCATCTCGGTCGCGCGGCCGACGGCGTCGTCGATGGCGTCCAGGCCCGCGATGCGCCGCACCTTGATGGGCAGACCGCGACGCGCGAGCACGATGTAGACGGCGACCGCACCGCTCAGCATCAGGAGGGTGACGAGGAACCAGAACCGCGTCCCATCGAACCATTCCATCGTCGGCGACACCGGCGACGCGGTGACCGCCGGCGCCGACTCGGTGCCGGCAGGCGTGATGGACGAGACCTCGAACAGATACGCCGCCGTGGAACGGAGGTTCTGAACCGTGAACGCCTGTGTCCCCCGCGGCACGATGTCGACGATCGTGAACGCAGATTCGGCAACCGTGCGTCGACGAATCACGTAGCCCTGCAACGTGGCATCGTCGGGAGAAGCCGACCATGTCAGGTCGATGCGGGTGGCGTTGTCCCAGGCGTGATCGGCTGCGGCAAGATTCGACGGGGGCGAAGGTGGTGTGGTCTGTCCCCACGCCAGCGCCGGAAACAGCACCGCGGCGATCATCAGGGCGACCCTGGACCAGGAGGCTGCCCTACCCCTCGATAAGCTCAACATTGGCGCGCGGCATCATAACACCCTCGCCATCCGCAAACGTGACCTCGAGGACGCGCGCGCGTCGAGCCCGATGCGAGGACCTGCGGTTCGGCAGGCAGTGCTGTCACCGTGCCGATCAGCCCGAAGTACGGGTCGCGGACGACGCGCACGGACGCGCCAACTTCGAGGCCACCGGCGGCAGCCGACGAACCCGCCTTCGTCTTCACGCTGCGCGGACGTGAGCGGGACGACAATCTCCGGCCGCATGACGCCTGCGCGGATCTGAGTCGCACCGTTGACCGCCGCCTCGGCTCCGTCGCGCGAGGCGAGCAGCGCGAAGGTCCGCTCCGCCATGGCAATGTCGCCGAAACCCTCGGTGATGATCAACGTGAGCCCGACCTTCTCGTGACCCGGTGATGGCAACGCCGAGCGTCGTAGCCGAGAAACGCCTCGAGGTCCTGATCGTCCACGCCACCGGAGACGATCGCCGCAACGCCGACCGCGCGTGCCCGGGCGATGGCCTGAGCCGTCATGCGCGCGCCGCCCGACGACGACGCAGCCCTTCATGTCCGCGGTGATGAGGTCGTCGGTCAGTTCCTGATCGTGGCGCAGGCAGGCCATCCGGATCGGTCCGAACGCCTCGCCACCGACGCCGAAGATGCCCTGCACGAAGCTGACATCAGCTTCGATGACGCAGCCTTCATTCTGGAACGACCTCGACCACCCGGCCGGACAGATAGGCCTCGCACCTCCACCGGCAGTGGCGCGCCCCGGACGATCACCTGTCCGGTGACGGCGGAGATCGATTCGATCGTTCCGGCGACTGGCGCGGCGTACTCCGTTTTGAACCGCCCGAAGATGCCCTTCGTGCGCGCCAGCACGTCGCCGATGGCCACCGCGTCGCCGACCTTCTTCAACATGCACTCGGGCACGTCGGCTGGCGTCATCGACAGGAGCTTGGCCATGTTCAGCGGAATGATGTCGCCCGGCATGAACGTCTGCGCGACCACCTGGCGCGCGTCCACGCGATCGCCGACCCTCACGAGCACGTCGCCGGCGATGGGCAGCAGGCGTCGAACTGTGTGCCGCGTGCGCGGCGACACCTTGAGCCCTGGCGTGTATCCCGCGCTCATGTGCCGGCCCCAGCCGTGCGCAAGACCCGGATACAGGTCCAGCGCCTTCACCCACTGCGTCGACGAGCGGGCGTCCAGCGGCCGCTGTCAGAAGGCACCACCAGCGGCCGGCCACGCGCATCGAGCACGATGCCGACCGTGCCGCCGCGCACCTCGCGCTCCACTCGCTTGCCCGGACCCTCGCCCACGTCGAAGCCGCGTTCCGGTTCGACCGTCACGAGTGGCCGTCTCGCCGTCGGCGAGCGCGATCAGCCGGATATCGCCGCAGGCCATCTCGCCTGACTCGCTGATTCCGTTGCGTGGTGACGGTGTAGCGAAAGCAGGGCCGACCGGTCTTGCCGCTCCCCTTCGGCGCGACGCACGTGCCGAGATAGATCAGGCAGTCGCGCTCGAACACTTCGAGCGACGCGCGCTCGGTTGCACCTGCGCGAGCACGCCGAGGTGCGGCATCATGAAGATGGAGTCCTTCGCCAGCGCGGTGAACCCTTCCGGCTCGAACGCATCGATCAGCATCATCGCGGTCTGATGCATGCGCGGCGCGTGCGAGAGCACGCCGCCCGACCGACGAGCAGGTCGAGCTTCATGTTGTCGACGATGGTCTGCCCCGCTGTCTCCTGGCGGAACGTGTCGCCGACCGTGCGCTGCTGCTGCACGCCCTTCAGCGTCGTCGCGAACTCCTTGTGCTGGACGATACGCGAGCCGCAGCGCCTCGCGCGCGACCGCCTGCTCGAAGACGAGCGCCTCGAGCGTCTGCGGGATCGTCGTCGGGCGGATCATCTTGTTCTTGACCCGGTTGCGCAGCTCGCGCTCGTCCATGTCGAACGGCACCCAGCGGAGGATGTTCGGCATGCCGGCCTCGGCACACACGTTCGCGATCGAGTAGCTCATCCCGAGATTCGCGCTCACCGTGCGGTTGAACGTGCCGTCGAACACGCTGAAGACGTCGGTCGTCGCGCCGCCGATGTCGACGCCGACGACGTTGATGCCGCTGCCGCGCGGCGATCGTCTGCAGGATGTTGCCGACCGCGCCCGGCGTCGGCATGATCGGCGCATCGGTCCAGGTCATCAGCTTGTCGTAGCCCGGCGCGTGCGCCATCACGTGCTCGAGGAACAGGTCGTGGATCGCGTCGCGGGCGGGCGCCGAGGTTCTCGCGCTCGAGCACCGGCCGGAGGTTGTCGACGACCGTGAGCGCGAAGCCGTCGCTGATCACCTTCTGCACCAGCGGCGCCGCGTCCTTGTTGCCGGCGTAGATGATCGGCAGCGTGTACTCGCTCGCCGAACCGCGGTCGCGGCTTGGCCGGCGCGATCAGCTCGGCGATCTGCACGACGTGCGTCGTCGTGCCGCCGTCGACTGCCGCCCGAGATGCAGGATCATGTCGGGGCGCAGCTCGCGGATGCGCTGGATCTGCTCGTGCGGCCGCCGCTTGTCGTTCGAGGCGATGCACGTCCATCACGATCGCGCCGGCGCCGAGCGCCGCGCGCTTGGCGCTCTCGCCGGTCATCTCGCGCACGACGCCGGCGACCATCATCTGCAGTCCGCCGCCGGCGCTCGACGTCGAGATGTAGATGTCGCACCCTTCGGTGGCCGTCGCCGGGTGGATGATCTGCCCGTCGTCGTCGACGAGCCGGCGGCCGGCCAGTTCCTGCACTTCGGTGACCGCGTTGATCGACGCCGACGGTGACGTCGGCAAACGGCGCTTCGACCGTGGTCGGCGCCTCGCCGCGATGGGTCTGGCGGTAGACGCCGTCCACCTGCTGGATGAGGATCGCCTTGGTCGTCGTGCTGCCGCAGTCGGTGGCGAGGATGACTTGCGCGCTGGCGGGATCAGTTCGAGTCACGTGGCTCCGTGTGTGTCGACCTTCGGAGCACCGGACTCGAGCGCTGTGAGGCGCTGGCTGATGTACTCGACCGACCCGCGCTGTTCGAGGAACGACGAGAGCTGCGCGTACTCGGTCGGGTCGGCGAGCACGGTCACGAACGGCTCGAGAACGTGCATCAAGCTGTGCGGAGACGTAATTGAGTGGCCTGGCCATCTCGAGCGCGATCTGCGCGGGAACGGTCATGCGCCTGCGGATCACCTCGCGGCAGATTCGATCGACCAGCATCCGCTGCCCGTCGGTCGGCGTCGGTGGCGCCTGCCGGACCCACCGCGAACGCATGCTTCAACCAGCTCATCTCAGCGGCAGCAGCATAGCGCAGTGGCGCTCGTTCATTTGCCGCGCGGCCCGAAGGCCCCGCGGAATTTATCGGCCAGCGAGCCGAAGCCTTCCGCCGGTGCCGCGTCGGGCCGCTGCGCGTACTCGCGCAATTCCGCGGCTTCCTGCTGCTCTCCGACCGCCTTTCGGCTCACGCGGATCCGGCGGCCTTCCGGGTCCACTTCGAGGACGACCACCTCGATGTCGGCGCCGACGGGAAACGCCTTCATCATGTCGGCATCCCGGTCCACACCGGTCTCGCTGAACGGCATCAGCGCGGTTCGCCCGGGTCCGAGGAACACGAACACGCCGAACTTCTCGTGCCGCTCGATCTTCCCCGTCACGAGCGCGCCAGGCACGATGGCGGATTCCGGCGAGGTGGCTCCGGCGGCGCGCGACGAACCCTCCTCCACCAGTGCGACGCCAATCCGCTTCTGTTCGGGATCGATCGCCAGGATCTCGAAGGCGCCGGTCATCCCCGCAGCGATCGACTTGGACCATCCACCGGGTCGGCCAGTCGGAGCGAACGTCGACACATGCGCCAGCGCTTCGATGCCTGGCTCCAGCTCGACGAAGGCGCCGAAGTCCGTGATGCGTGTCACGCGCCCGGTGCGTACCTGACCAACCTCGTAGGTGGCACTGACGGCGGACCACGGATCGTCCATCAGCTGCTTCAGCCCGAGCGCGATCTTCTGCGTTGCCTCGTCGACGCGCAGCACCTTGACCGTGATCTCTTCGCCCGGCGAAACGACCTTCGACGGGTCGGCGACACGCGACCACCCCATCTCGGACACGTGGAGCAGCCCCTGAATGCCACCGCCCAGATCGACGAACGCGCCGAAGTCGCGCACGGAGGTCACCCGCCCCGTGAGCACGGCGCCCAGCGACGATCGACTGCCGGACCTCGGCAGCGTTCGCACGCTGCTCCTCTTCGAGCAACGCGCGCCGTGAGACGACGAGGTTCTTGCCGCCGTCCTTGTACTCGATGATGCGGAACGTGTAGACCCGTCCTTCGTGCACGGCAGGGTCGGCGGTGCGAACGATATCGATCTGCGACATCGGGCAGAAGGCTCGCTCGCCGGCGATGCGCACATCGTAGCCGCCCTTCACTGCGCGCTCGACCTTGCCCTCGACCGCCTGTCCGGCCTGGTACGCGTCGCTGAGTTCCTGCTGCGTCGCGGCGTTGCGCACACCCTTCCGCGAGAGCGTCAACCCTCCCGTGGTCGAGATGACCCTGGCCTGAATGGTGTCGCCCACGGCAACCTGGAGCACTCCCTCCGGGTCCTTCAACTCCGCGACCTCGATGACCGCTTCACCCTTGCCGCCGACGTTCACGAAGGCGAACTCGGGACCGATCGCCACAATCGTCCCGGCGATCGTCTGGCCTCTCTGGTACAGCTTCGCCTGTGCCGACGCTTCGAACATCGCGGCAAAATCTTCCTCGAACTCGCTCACAGCGCACTCCTCGTTATGGTGGAGTGATTATACGGGCGAGTCGGCGAGAGCGCGGTATGACGAGGTAGCGCGTGAAGGGGCGAATCTAGGCAGCCTGCCTGCTCGGCGGCTCGGCCGGTGCCGGCGCGGCGCACTGGACGTGCGAGGGATCCCAGCGGTCGATGTGATGCGCGGTCTGCTTCACTTCCCACATGAGGGCCAGGCTGTAGACGACCGCGTTCAGGCCGAGATGGGGCTCGCGTCGATAGCACCAGGCGGCGATGTTGTAGGCAGCCATCACCGCGGCGAGGACACCCCCGGCGGCATGCACCGCGCCCTTGACCGCTTCGTTCTCGCCGCTCGTGCAGAACGTCCGAACCATGGTCCCCTCCGCGAGGTCACAGCCGCTGACGCGGAGATTTGCAATTGCAGTGCCGCGCTCGAACACTGGCGACGGCTGTCTCAGGTTTCCAGGGAGCACACCGAACCGGGGCCGCGCGGATGTAGGATGTCGCGCAACGGGAGGCTGCTGATGATGGACCGACGCGAGTTCCTCCGGACGGCGCTCACCGGCACCACCGTGCTGGCCCACTCCTTCGCGGCCCATGCGGCGCAGCCCGAGTACAGCCTGATCGTCACAGGCGGTCGCGTGATCGATCCGTCGCAGAGGCTGGACGCCATTCTCGACGTGGCCATTGCCGGTGGCCGGATCGCCGCGATCGGACCACGCATCGCCGCGGCCGGAGTCGAGATCGTCAACGCCACAGGCAAGCTCGTCGTCCCCGGCCTGATCGACATCCACACGCATGCGGCGCGGTTGAAGGAAGGACCGGCCCTGTGCCTGGCTGACGGCGTGACCGGCTTCATCGATGCCGGATCGTCTGGCGCCGATCACATCGAGGATGTCGTCGCCATCGCGAGATCGGCACCACAGGTGGCGCGCGCGTTGATCAACATCGGCCGGGCCGGCGTCATTCCCGAGGGCGACACCATGGATCTCGCCCGGGCTGATGCCTCCGCTGCGCGCGACGCGATCGTGAAGCATCGCGACATGGTGGTCGGCGTCAAGGCACGACTGTCGCGGGATGTCGCAGGCGCCAACGATTACGAGGTGTTGAGGCGCGCGCGAGAGGTGGCCACGCCGTTCGGCGTGCCGGTGATGATCCACATGGGTCAGACCACTCTCACCATTGCCGCGGCTGATGGAGCTGCTCCGGCCCGGCGATATCGTCACTCACATGTTCGCCCCACCACCCAACAGCATCATCGACGAGAGCGGCCGCATCCTGCCGGAGGTGCTGGCGGCGCGGCGCCGCGGCGTCTGGTTCGACGTCGGCAACGGACGGACGGGCCATCTTCGGTGGGACATGGTCGAGCGTGTGATGCAGGCCGGCTTCTGGCCCGACACCTTTTCCACCGACTGGACGCCAGAAGGACGCACGGCGCAGGTGTTCGACTTCCCGAATGTGATGTCGAAGTTCCTCGACGTCGGCATGGCGCTCGACCAGGTGATCGCATGCGCAACGCTCCATCCGTCTCGCGTATTCGACGTCTTCCACGACCGCGGCACCCTGAATGTCGGCGCGCCTGCGGACATCGCGCTGCTCGAACTCCGTGACGGCGCGTTCGAGTTCGTCGACAACTTCGGCAACAAGAAGACCGGACCTCGCAGACTCGTTCCCGCTGGGACGGTTCTCGGCGGGAAGCGGGTTGGCGGGCGCGCGTGAATCAGGCCGCCGTGCCACCTTGACCTTCGCCTTTCTTTTGCGTATAGTCCGGGCAGCTCAGGAGGCGACACCGTATGCTCCCGCTCACCAAACGGCAGCGAGAAATTCTCGATTACCTCAACGAATTCATCCAGCAGCACGGGTACGCCCCGAGTCTCGAGGAAATCGGCCGTCGCTTCGGCCTTTCTTCGCTGGCGACGGTGCACAAGCACCTCACCAACCTGCAGGACAAGGGCTTCATCAAGCGAGCCTGGAACCGCAGCCGGTCGGTCGAGATGGTGCAGGCCCGGAACGGCGGTCGTGCAGTCGAGCTGCCGATGCTCGGCTACGTCGCGGCCGGCCTGCCGATCGAGGCCGTCGCCTCCAACGAAACCATCTCGGTGCCCGAGGACTTCGCCGGCAAGCGCGACACCTACGTGCTGCGCGTGCGCGGCGACTCGATGATCGACGAGCAGATTCGCGATGGCGACTTCGTCGTGGTCGAGGACCGCAAGACGGCCGAGAACGGCGAGATGGTCATCGCGCTGCTCCGCGGCACGGACGTCACGCTGAAGAAGTTCTATCGCGACAACGGGCGCATCCGCCTGCAGCCGGCCAACGCGGCCATGCAGCCGATCTTCGCGCGAGGCCGATCAGGTGCAGGTGCAGGGAGTCGTCGTCGGCGTGATGCGGAAGTATTAGTCGCGATGCGGACAGTATTAGTCATCGTGGGCATGTCCGACAGCCCAAGCAGATCAACTTCACCATCGTCCCCGCGGAAGAGTCGAGCGAAACCACGACTCGCACCTACGCGAACTTCTGTTCGATCGCGCACACGCCGTTCGACTTCACGCTCACCTTCTGCGAGGTGATGCCGCTGTCCGACAAGGAGATTCGCGACGCGGAGTCCGAGCACATCGTGCGCGCACCGGTGCGCGCGAAGATCGTCGTGCCGGTCCAGTTCATCCCGAACCTCATCGGCGCGCTTCAGGAGCACATGCGCGTCTACTCCGAGTCGTACAACAACGTCGGCTGGAACAAGGGCGGACCCATTCACTAAGGCCTACGCGCAACGCGGCATCGATCGCTAATTGCTGATTGCCAATCGCTAATCGTTGCGCGAGCCGGCGAAGGCCGGCCTGACCGCAAGGTCGCAGCGCCACGATCTGAGCCTGAAGTCCGAGCCTAGCCCGAAGCCTGAAGCCCGAGATGAAGTCCCCGACGAGAAGCTGCGCGCCATCTTCGACGCGCTCGACGTGCAGCATCCGGGCGCCGACACCGAACTGCACTTCACCAACGCGTACGAGCTGCTGGCGGCCACGATTCTGTCGGCGCAGTCCACCGATCAGCGCGTGAACATGGTCACGCCGGCGCTGTTCAAGCGCTATCCGACGCCGGCGTCGCTCGCGACGGCCACGCCCGGAGCAACTCGAGCCGCAGATCCACTCGACCGGGTTCTTCCGCGCCAAGTCGCAGGTCGCTCATCGGCATGGCGCAGGCGCTCGTCGAGAAGCACGACGGCGAGGTGCCCGCGGACATGGACGCGCTGACGGCGCTGCCGGGCGTCGGCCGGAAGACGGCGAACGTCGTACTCGGGCACGCGCTCGGCGTGCCGGGGCTGCCGGTCGATCGGCACGTGCTGCGCGTCGCGAATCGCATCGGCGTGGCGGAGGGCGACGACCCCGAGCAGGTCGAAGCGCAGCTCTGCGCGCTGCTGCCGAAGGAGCGCTGGACGCGCGCATCGGACTGCGCTGATTCTCCACGGCCGCCGCGTCTGCAAACCCAGGCCGCTCTGCCCGACGTGCCACGTCCAGGAGTTCTGCGACTACTTCCAGTCCGGCGCCGCGTTGATGACGCGGCAGGACGCGGGCGAAACGCGGAAACGCAGCAACGCCGGAACGCAAGAACGCAGCAGGACGCCGACGACGAAGAGCGCCGACACCATCAGCACAGACCGAACTCGGCGGCTCGCAAACGCGCGACCGCAGAAACGCCGCGCTGCGGCGCCGCGAAGGCCGACGTCGGAGCGCGAACGACCGGCTGCGTCAGCGCCGCACGTGCCGAAGCCCGGCAAGCGCACCAGATGACCCGCGCCCAGTTCGAACAGCACGTCGCCACGGCGCTGGCGACGATTCCGAAGCGGTTCCGCGATGCCATGCGCAACATCGCCATCGTCGTCGAAGACGAACCCGACCCGGAACTGCTCGCGCACATGGAGGCCGGGCCCGACGACACGCTGTTCGGCCTCTACATCGGCACGCCGCTCACCGAGCGGCAGTGGGGATCACGGCAACGCGCTGCCCGATCGCATCATCCTGTTCCAGGGTTCGCACGAGCGCGAGGCCGAGGACGAGGACGACCTGATCGCGTCGATCGCGGAGACGCTGATTCACGAGATCGGGCACTATTTCGGCCTGAGCGAAGAGGAGATCGAGGCACATCGAGGAGCGAGTACTGGCGGGGCGATGCGCGGCGCGGACTGAGCGTCGAGACCGCGGCGCCGCTCGCGCGCAAGCGGTTCGGTCAGCACTTCCTGGAACCGGTCTGGGCGCGCAAGGTCGTCGCGGCCATCAATCCGCAGCCGACTGAGGCGTTCATCGAGATCGGTCCGGGCCCGGGCGCTATCACGCGGCCGCTCGCCGAGGCGGCCGGCTCGCGTGCTCGCCTGCGAGATCGATCGCGACCTTGCGGCGGCACTGCGCGCCGAACACATTGCCGCGCGTGCAGGTCCTCGAAGGCGATTTCCTGAAGCTGTCGCCTTGAACAACTGCACGACGACCTCGCGGCCAGCTGCCCCGGCGGCGACGTCGCTTACCGCGTGGCGGGCAACCTCCCCTACAACGTCGCGTCGCCGATCATGTTCCGGCTGGTGGAACTGTCGCGCCTCGGCCTGCCGCTTCGGGACGCGACGGTCATGCTGCAGCGCGAGGTGGCCGAGCGGCTGCTCGCGAAGCCGGGCACAGGGACTACGGCGTGCTGACCGTGCTGATCGGTCATCGCGCGTCGGTCGACCGGCTGCTCAATCTTCCTCCGGGCGCGTTCCGACCCGCGCCGAAGGTCCAGTTCGACCGTCGTTCGCCTGCGCTTTCACCCGCCCGAACCCGCCGGCGTCGAGTGAGGCCGATCTTCGCCGCCGTCACCAACGCGGTGTTCTCGCGCCGCCGCAAGACGATGGGGAATGCGCTGCTCGCGTACGGCGGCGTGACCCCGGCCAGCGCCGCGCATGTGCTCGCCGCAGGCCGGGCATCGATCCGATCCGGCGGCCCGAAACACTGTCGATTGCCGAGCTGTGCTCGCCTGGCCGACGCCGTGTCACGCCTGTCCGCGCGGCGACCGAGCGCCGAGCCCGACACTGCTCCTGTGCTATAGTTTCCCTGCTATCTTGTTCTCCCGACGCGTGTTGTCGGCAAAACCCGCCTCCTGATTTCAGGCGCACCCAGCAGCCTGATCGAGCTGCCCCACCGGCGGCTCCCGACGACCGTGAAAGTCCCGCCAGGGACTGTCGTGGTTCGCCGGTGCGCAGAATCGTTTCTCGAATGCTCGAAATCGTTCCGCTTGGCGGCCTCGGCGAGTTCGGCATGAACATGCTGGCACTCACCTGGGGCGACACGACGATCGTGATCGATGCCGGCGTCATGTTTCCGGACCCCGAACTGCTCGGCGTCGATCGGATCATCCCGGACCTCACGTACCTGCAGCAGAAGAGGCGGCGCCGCCGCGCTCGTGCTGACGCATGGACACGAGGATCACATCGGCGGCGTGCCGCACGTCGTGCCGTACATCAACGGACCGATTTACGGGACGCCCGCTGACACTCGCGATGGTCGAGCGCGAAGCTGCGGGAACACGGCCTCGAGGACACGTCCGACGCACGCCGTCCGCCCGCGCGATCGCGTCACCATCGGTCCGTTCGAGATCGAGTTCATCCGCGTCACGCACAGCATGCCGGACTGCGTGGCGCTCGCCATTCACACCCCGATCGGGCGTCATCGTCCACACCGGCGACTTCAAGATCGACCAGACGCCGATCGACGGCGAGCACTTCGACCTGCACCGCTTCGGCGAGCTCGGGACCGAGGGGGTGCTGGCACTGCTTGCCGACAGCACCAACGTCGACCGCCGCGGCTTCACCGGATCGGAAACCGACGTCATCGAAGCGTTCGAGGAAATCTTCACGAGCGCGAGCGGCCGGCTGATCGTCGCGGCGTTCTCGTCGAGCATCTACCGCATGCAGATCGTGGTGGATCTGGCGGCGCAGTTCGAGCGCAAGGTGGCGTTCGTCGGCCGCGGCATGATCGAGAACTCGCAGATCGCCCAGCGGCTCGGCTACCTGCGGATACCGGCCGGCCTGCAGATTCGCGACACCGAAATCGGCGAACTACCCGTCACAGGACGTGCTCTGCCTGACCACCGGCTCGCAGGGCGAGCCGATGTCGGCGCTGTCGCGCATCGCCGTCGACGATCACCGGCACGTGAAGGTCGGCCGCCGACGACACGGTCGTCATTTCGGCGCGCGCGATTCCCGGCAACGAGAAGGCGATCGGCCGCGTGCATGAATCATCTCGCCCGCCGCGGCGCGACCGTGATCCACGAGGGCGTCAAGCACGTGCACGTGTCCGGACATGGCAGCGAGGAAGAGCTGAAGCTGGTCCTGTCGCTGGTGCAGCCCCGCTACTTCATCCCGGTGCACGGCGAGTACCGGCAACTGTCCCACCACGCGCGCGTCGCGCGGCGGGTGTTCGCCGGCCGCGATCCGCAGCCGGAGATCCTGCTCATCGAGAACGGCGACATCGTGCGCGATCGACGCCGAAGGCGCGAGAGTGGCTGGAAAGGCGCCCGTCGGCCGCATTCTGATCGACGGCACGCGCACGGGCGAGATCGGCGACGAGGTGCTGCGCGATCGCCGGCACCTCGCCGAGGACGGTCTCGTCGTGCCGGTGGTCGCGATCAACAAGCAGACCGGCATGCTCGAAGGCGTTCCCGACATCATCACGCGCGGCTTCGTCATGGAGAACAGCGCAGGAACTGCTCGCCGACGGCGCGCGGCTGCTCGGCGAGGTGATCGAGCAGGCCAGCCTCGAGGAACGCACCGACCAGGGCATCATCAAGGAAAAGCTGCGCGTCGAACTGCGCCGCTTCTTCCGCAAGCGCTCGGGCCGGCGACCGTTCGTCCTCCCGGTCATCATGGAGATTTGAGACTGTGAAGGCATCGACCATCTCTCGACGGGTGAGCGAGTTCGTCGGCGTCGCGCTGTTTGCGGCCGCGCTCTTCTGGATCGTCTCGCTCGCGAGCTACGAGCCGGCCGATCCGGCCTGGTTCTTCAGCGCCGGCGTCGACACGCCACGCCGGCGAACTTCGCGGGACGCGTCGGCGCGTTCCTCGCGGAGCTGTCGTTCCAGCTCGTCGGCTACGCGGCGTTCATCATCCCGGCCGTCCTCGATCGTCATCGGCTGGAACTACTTCTGGTGCCGGCACGGTCGATGCGCCGGCCACGAAGGTCTTCGGCGCCGCGCTGCTGTTCGCCTGCATCAGCACGTTCCTGAGCATGGCGCTGCGGCACCATCCAGGTCTCGGGCAAGGCGTTCCGCTCCGGGCGGCTATCTCGGCGACTGGCTCTCGGCGGTCAGATGCCGCAGTACCTGAACAGGACCGGCTCGGTCATCGTCCTGCTGACGCTGCATCTTCCTCGTCGATCATCGTGTCGACGCAGTTCTCGTTCGGGCGCGCGTTCGCGGCGCTCTTCTCCGCTGCGTCGGCGGCGGCGGCAGCGCTGGTCACGCTGTCGCGCGAGTGGCGCGAGGAACGCCAGCGCGACAAGCAGCGGCGCGAAGTGATCGCCAAGCACACGAAGAAGGCCGGCGCGGATGCCGGCGGCCGTGACGGCAATGGCGGACGCCGGCGCCAAGGCCGCGCGCGCAAGCGCGACGCGAAGGACGCCGGTCAACAGGCGGCGGCCGCTGCGGCACCTGCCGCGCCCGGCCGATCGCGCCGGCGCGGCCAGCCCGCGAAGGTCGCGATGCCGGCTCCGCCACTGCCGCTGACCGATGCCGGAGCCGACCACCAAGGCGCCCGCCGAACGCCGCATCGGCGACTACACGCTGCCGCCGCTCGCGCTGCTCGACGCGCCGAAGACCGAGCGCAAGATCGACGAGCGCGAGCTGATGGACGGCGCGCGGCTGCTCGAGGAGAAGTGCCGCGAGTTCTCGGTCGAAGGCACGGTCGTCCAGATCCATCCCGGGCCCGGTGGTCACCACCTACGAGTTCAAGCCCGACGCCGGCGTGAAGTACTCGAAGATCACCGGCCTCGCCGACGACCTGTGCCTCGCGATGCAGGCCGAGTCGGTGCTCATCGACCGGATCGCCGGGCAAGTCCACCGTCGGCATCCAGATTCCGAACCACACGCGCGAGCAGATTTCGCTGCGCGAACTGCTCGAGTCGGACACCTATCGCCGCTCGGCCTCGAAGCTGACGATTGCGCTCGGCAAGACGATCCACGGCGAGCCCGTACATGGCCGACCTCGCGACGATGCCGCACCTGCTGATCGCCGGATCGACCGGCACCGGCAAGTCGGTCGGCATCAACTCGATGCTGACCAGCATCCTCTACCGCGCCACGCCCGACGATGTCCGGCTGATCATGATCGACCCCAAGCGCCTGGAGCTCGGGATGTACGAGGACATTCCGCACCTGCTGACGCCGGTGGTGGTCGATCCGAAGCAGGCGGCCAACGCGCTGCGCTGGGCCGTGCGCGAGATGGAGGAGCGCTACAAGACGCTCGCGGCCGAGGGCGTGCGCAACATCGAGCAGTACAACCGCAATGTCCTGCAGGCGGTCGCCGAGAAGCGGACGCCGAAGGATGGCGAATACGCCAAGCCGCTGCCGTTCATCATCGTGCTGATCGACGAGCTCGCCGACCTGATGATGGTGGCGAGCAACGAGGTCGAACAGTCGATCTGCCGTCTCGCGCAGATGGCGCGCGCCGTCGGCATTCACCTGATTCTCGCCACGCAGCGCCCGTCGGTCGACGTCATCACCGGCCTCATCAAGGCGAACATGCCGTCGCGCATCTCGTTCCGCGTGTCGTCGAAGATCGACTCGCGGACGATTCTCGACGGCAACGGCGCCGAGCAGCTGCTCGGCAAGGGCGACATGCTCTTCCTGCCGCCGGCCTCGTCGCGGTTCATCCGCCTGCACGGCCCGTACATCTCCGAGCAGGAGAGCGCGCGGCTCGCGAGCTTCCTGCGCAAGCAGGGCAAGCCGACCTACGACGAGACGATCACCGCCGAGGAGAAGACGCACGGCCGAGGCGGCATCGAGATGGACAAGGACGATCTGTACGACGAGGCCGCGCGCATCATCGTCCAGAGCGGGCAGGCGTCGATTTCGTACCTGCAGCGCCGGCTGCGCATCGGCTTCAGCCGCGCCGCGCGCCTGGTCGACATGATGGAAATGGAAGGGCTCGTGTCGCCGTCGGCCGGCGGCAAGCCGCGCGAGGTGCTCGTCGACAAGTCCTACTTCGACGAGGTGGATGCGCAGCTGCGATGACCCGGTTCGCATCGCGTCAGCACGATCGATCGTCGTTCGCCGCCATGCTCGTCGGCGTGGTCGCCGCGTCGCCGCTGCGCGCGCAGACGACGCGACGCCGCCGGTCGCCGCCGGTCGAGTCGCTGTTCGCGGATGCGACCGCGAAGGAAGCGGCGGTGCGCAAGGCGCTGACGTCACCGACGAGCCGCTGCCGACGCTGCTGAAGGCGGTGCGCACGGTCGTCGCCGACTACGAGAACGTCGTGCGCCACTACCCCGCCAGCGGATTCTGCGACGATGCGCTGTGGCGCGCGGCGAAGCTGGCGCGTGACGCGTTCGAAGAGTTTCACGAATCGCGCGAGCGCACGACGGCGCTGCGCCTGCTCCAGCTCCTCGCAGTCGGGATATCCGTCGAGCCGCCTCGCGAAGCAGGCGCCCGAGCAGGTCGCCTGGCTGAACACGCAGACGGCGAAGCCGTCACCGCCGCGACGTCGCGAGCTGCCGCCCGGTCGCGCCGACGCCGACCGCCGGCAGCCCAGCTCCACGCGGTCCGCGCCGCTGCCCGGCAGCACGGCGACGAGCCGCGGCATCCGGCCGAACGCGTCGGCTGCGCGCCGAGCATCCGCGTCCGCGGCGGCGGTTCCGCGAGCTCGAAGCTCGTCAACGATCAAGGCGATCCGCCGCGCGGTGCTCGCCGACGTCGTGCGGGTCGTCATCGAGCTCGATGCGGAAGTGCCGTTCCACGACGAGCGGCTCGAGAATCCGAGCCGCGTCTTCGTCGATCTGCCGGCGACCCGCGCCAATCCGTCGCTGATCGACCAGACGCTGCGCTTCGATGGCGACACCGACGTCGTGCGGCAGATTCGCATCGGACGTCATCCGAACAGCACGACACGCGTGGTGCTCGAGGCGGCGGGCGTGTCCAGCTACAGCGTGTATCCGCTCTACAGCCCGTTCCGCCTGGTGATCGACTGCCTGCGCGCCGCGCCCGCAGCGACGTCCGCCGATCGGCAGCCGCCGCCAGCCACCGCGACGCCACCGCCACGTCGCCTCGCCGGCGATCCAACGCTCCGCGCGCATGGCGACGCACCGAACGACCCGCCGGCTCGGTCGCGGTGCCGGCGCCGATCCCTCAGCGCACGCCTGTCGTCGTCGAACGCCCGTTCGATCCGGCGCAGGTCGTGCCACCGCCCAAGCCGACGATCATCGCCGAACCGGCCTCTGGTGCTGCCGCAGCGACTCGGATCGTCCGCGCGTGGGCCCGGCCCGCCGGCACGCGATGCCTGGCGATACGCCGGCGCGCCGCTCCGGTGCTGACGGCGCGCCGCGTCCGCTGGGTGATGGCGATGCCGTCGGGCAGCGTGACATCGGCTGCCGGTCAACGCACGCACGGCGCTACCCTCGACGCCGGCGTCGAGCCGCCGCCACACCGCCGCCAGCCGGCGAGCCGTCGCGCAACGTCGCACGGCGGGCTGTCCATCGCCCGGCAACTCGGCCTCGGCGTGTCGCGCATCGTGATCGATCCAGGTCATGGCGGACACGATCCTGGCGCGAAGGGCGCCGACATCGACCGAGGCGGAGCTCGTGCTCGACGTCGCGCTGCGGCTCGAAAAGCTGCTCGGACAAGCTGCCGGGCGTCGAAGTCGTGCTGACACGGCGCGGAGAACGAGTTCGTGCCGCTGCAGGAGCGGACCGCGATCGCCAATCGCGAAGGCGCCGATCTGTTCCTGTCGATCCACGCCAACGCCAGCAGCGTGCCGGCCGCGCGCGGAATCGAGACCTACTTCCTGAACTTCGCATCGAACCAGAGCGCCGCGGCAGTGGCCGCCCGCGAGAACGCCACGTCCGGTCAGACCATGGGCGCGCTGCAGGACGTCGTGAAGGCCATTGCGCTGAACAGCAAGCTGGACGAGTCGCGCGACTTCGCCACCTACGTGCAGCGCGAGATGCTCGACGTCGCTGCGCCAGGCGAACAAGACGGTGAAGGACCTCGGCGTGAAGCAGGCGCCGTTCGTCGTGCTCATCGGCGCGTCGATGCCGAGCGTGCTCGCGGAGATCTCGTTCCTCACCAACCCGCAGGAGGCCAGGCTGCTGAAGGGCTCGAGCTACCGGCAGCGAATTGCGCAGGCGCTGTTCGAGGGGATCAAGAAGTACCAGACGTCGCTGAAGGACGTGTCGCCGACCGCGCAGCAGCAGAACTGATTCAGCGCGCTAGCAATCCGGCCGCCCTGGTTGTCCTCGCCGGGCCGCTGCTCCGATGCCGACGGGAAACGGATCGCCGAACTTGAAGCGGAACAGATACAGACCGCCGGCAAACACCAGCGCGAGGACAACCGCGCTCAGCACCAGCACGCCGGTGAGGCCGAGCGCGCCGAGCAGCACATCGGCGAGCCCCTCGACGTCGCGTCGGCGGCTGGATCATCTTGACGATGAACGCCGTCGGTCGGCTGCTGCTGGAGTGCGAGCATCATCCCTTCCACGCGCCCGACGAGAACGCCAGGTCGATCAGGGTGCGGACCGCGACGCCGGTCGCTCCCTTCGGCATGAACGCGCTCGCCTCATCCGCCCAGGCGGTGCCGGCGATGTCGATGTGCGCCCAGGGCAGGCCGCCGGTGAATTCCTTCAGGAACATCGCGGCGGTGATCGAACTCGCCGGCGCGTCCGCCGGTGTTCATCATGTCGGCGATCTCGCTCTTCAGCTGATCGCGGTACTCGTCGAAGAGCGGCAGCGCCACATGCGATCGCCGGCGCGATCGCCGACGCGCCGGACGTGCTCGACCCACCAGTCGGGCGTCCCGAACAGTCCGCTCGTCGTCTTGCCCAGCGCGACGACGATGCCGCCGGTGAGCGTGGCGACGTCGACGAGGTGCGTCGCGCCCAGGGTGCGCGCATACCAGAGCGCGTCACCGAGCACGAGCCGTCCCTCGGCATCGGTGTTGATCACCTCGACCGTCTTGCCTTCGGCGCTGCGGAGAATGTCGCCGGGCTTGAGCGCGCGGCCGCCCGGCATGTTCTCGGTGGCCGGCACGACGCCGATGACGCGAATCGGCGCGTTCAGCATCGCGATCGCGCGCATCGCGCACGCGACGGCGGCGCCGCCGGCCATGTCGTCCTTCATCTTCTCCATGCCGTCGGCCGGCTTGATGGAGATGCCGCCGGTGTCGAACGTGATGCCCTTGCCGACGAGTGCGAGCACCGGTCCGGACGTCACGTCCGGCGGATTGTGCCGGAAGACCATCAGCCGCGGCGGTTCGCTGCTGCCGCGCGCGACGCCGAGCAGCATGCCCATGCC
Source organism: uncultured Acidobacteriota bacterium (assembly GCA_963697745.1). Lineage (GTDB taxonomy): Bacteria > Acidobacteriota > Vicinamibacteria > Vicinamibacterales > CAVVIG01 > CAVVIG01. Next base: position 118,962 of record CAVOPD010000006.1, read on the forward strand.
GAGCGCCTCGATCTGCTTCTCGTCGAGGATTTCGACCGAGGCGCCGCCCTCGGTGACGAGTTGCGAGGCACGCGCCGCGAACTCGCGCGGCGTGAGCGTGTTGCCCGGCTCGTTGGCCAGGCCGCGCGCGAGGTTGCTGGCCTCGCCGAGCACACGTCCGCGATCGATGGCGCCCTCCAGCCGGGCCGGACTTTCCGGCGAGGTATCGCGCAGCTCGGGCACGACGATCGTGAACGCGGGTGCGGGCGCCGCGTTGAGCCGCCGATGTCTGGTAGGTCGCGCCGGAGAACTCGGCCAGCGTCAGCCCTTCGGCGAGCGCCTGCACGAATCCGGCGACGTCCACGTCGCCGGACGGCGCCGCCTGACCCGGCCGCAGGACGAACCCGAGTCGCGCACACGCGGCGGGTCCATGCCGTCGAGCCCGGCCGCGGTGGCAAGTTTACGCGCCAGCCCAGGCACGAACGCCGCCGTCGCTGGCCGGCGCCGATGAGCGCGACACGACGCGGCGTCCACGCGCGATCGACCACCGGCGTGACGAAGAGATCGAACGGCCGCGCTGAGAATTCGCCGGAGGTGAGCGCCCGCTCGATTTCGCCAGCGGTCGCCGCGTCCAGCCCCTCGAACGCCGACGGCGCTTCGCCCTTCGAACCAGGGCACGCACGAGCAGATCGACATCCGCCGACTGCAGGCGGTCCGAAATGACAGGAGATGGGCGGAGCTCTGTCGAGCGGCGGGCATGCGGTCATTATCCCCGAACGCGGTTGCCGCGCGCAGTCGCAGACTCGTACAATGTCCGAACAGGCAGTGCCTGGATTCCACAGGTGGTGCTTACCCGGGACGAGGAGCGCGCATGCTGAAGTTTCGCCTGATGTTCATGACGACGACGGCCGCGTGCGTGCGCGGCGCGATGGCGAGCACGCTGGTCTTCGCGCAGCCGAAGAACGACAAGGCATCGAAGGAACAGGACAGCAAACGCCCGAAGATCACGCTGCGCGTGCAGCCGCCGGTCGCGATCGCTCCTGCGCGGGTCACCCTCACCGCCGAACTGACCGGCGGCGCCGACGACTTCGCGGAGTACTACTGCCCGACAATCGAGTGGGACTGGGGCGACGACACGACGTCGGAGTCGACCATCGACTGCGAGCCGTACGAGGCGGGCAAGAGCCAGATCAAGCGGCGCTACACCGTCCAGCACCAGTTCCGGCGGCCGGGCACCTACAAGGTGTACTTCCACATGAAGCAGAAGGACCGCTTCCTCGGCTCCGCGACGACCACGCTGCAGGTGCAGCCCGGCGTCGGCAACGGCGGAGACGGATTGTAGGAACGTTATTGCGGCTACACCCACTCGTGCGGGCCCGTAGTCCGCGGACAACCTGACTCACCCAGTCACGTTGACCGCGACGAGTGGCCGTTCCGTCACGCTCGCTCCCCTCGATAGTGAACAGCCGGACCTCCGGCCCTGCTTCGCTCATGCCCACGATCAGGTGCAACGCGCCTGCGTATCCCGACTCCGCGATGTCCGTCTCAGACGGGTACGCGCGCGAACGCGGGTGCGAGTGATAGAACCCGATCACGTCCAGCTGCCGCGCTCGCGCGTCGCGGATCGCGTTGATGTGATCGCGCGGATCGATCAGGAACCGGGTGGTGCCGTCGGCAAGGTTGCGCGCGCGAACGCTCTGCGACAACCCGGTCGCCGCTGCCGATCAGGACCCCGCAGCACTCACGCGGCGCATCCTCCCGCGCGTGCGCCAGCACCTCGTCCAGCACCGGCTGGACGATCGTGATCACAACGCTTCGACCGCCATCGCGATGCCCATGCCGCCGCCGATGCAGAGCGACGCGACACCGTAGCGCAGCTGCCGTGCCCGCAGCGCGTAGACGAGCGTCGTCAGCACGCGGGCGCCGCTCGCGCCGATCGGATGGCCGAGCGCGATGGCGCCGCCGTTCACGTTCACCTTCGCCGGATCGAGTCTGCAGTTCGCGCACGACCGCCACCGACTGCGCCGCGAACGCCTCGTTCAGCTCGAACAGATCGATATCCGCGACCTGACAGGCCGGCGCGGTCGAGCACCTTGCGGACCGCCGGCACCGGACCGATGCCCATGATCTTCGGATCGACGCCGGTCGAGACGTACGCGAGGATCCGCGCCAGCGGCGCGTGCCGACCTTCCGCGCCTTGTCCGCCGTCGTGACCACCACGAGCGCCGCTGCGCCGTCGTTGATGCCTGACGCGTTGCCGGCGGTGACGGTGCCGTCCTTCTTGAAGGCCGGCTTCAGCGCGGCCAGCTTCTCGACGGTGGTTCCGGCCCGCGGGTATTCATCCGCGGTGACGACGACCGGGTCGCCCTTCCGCTGCGGAATCGGGACCGGGACGATCTCGTCTCGGAAACGCACCGCTCTCGATCGCGGCGGCGGCACGGCGCTGGCTCTCGGCCGCGAACGCGTCCTGGTCGGCGCGCGAGACACCTGAAGCGGCTCGCCACTTCCTCGGCCGTGATTCCCATGTGGCAGCGCGTCGATCGCGCAGGTCAGGCCATCGCTGACCATCGAGTCGATCGCCTCGGCGTTGCCCATGCGGTAGCCCCAGCGCGCTCCCTTCAGCAGGTAGGGCGCGTTCGACATCGACTCGGTGCCGCCCGCCACCATCGTGTCGACGTAGCCGACGCGAATCGCCTCGACGGCGTGCACGACCGCCTGCAGCCCGGAGCCGCACACGCGGTTGACCGTCTCGCCTGGCACCTCGTTCGGAAGCCCGGCCTTGAGCGCCGCCTGCCGCGCCACGTTCATGCCGGCGCCCGCCTGCAGCACGCAGCCGAGCACGACGTCGCCGACATCCTCGTTGGCGACGCCGGCGCGGGCGATCGCCTCGCGAACGACAATGGCGCCGAGGTCGGCGGCCGGACAGATCCTTCAGCGCGCCGCCGAACGAGCCGATCGGCGTCCGGCACGCACTCAGGATGACGACTTCGAAGTCCTTATTCAAAGGTTCCCACCTTGTCGGCGAACGATCAGCGTGCGCGCCGGTCGCCGCCTTGCACGCTGTTCGACGGTCGTGTCCGCCGCAATTTCCCGCAGCACGAGTCCCGTCCGGCGTCACGTCGATCACGGCGAGCTCGGTGACGATCATGTTCACGACCTTCAGGCCCGGTGAACGGCAGCGTGCAGCGCTCGAGGATCTTGTGGCCGCCGTCCTTGGTCGTGTGCTCCATCGCGACGATGACCCGCTTGGCGCCCGCCACGAGATCCATCGCGCCGCCCATGCCCTTGACCATCTTGCCGGGGATCATCCAGTTCGCCAGGTTGCCTTCGCGATCGACCTGCAGCGCGCCGAGCACGGTGAGATCGATGTGTCCGCCGCGAACCATCGCGAACGAATCGGCGCTGCTGAAGTACGAACAGCCCGGCAGTTCGGTGACGGTTTCCTTGCCGGCGTTGATCAGATCGGGATCGACTTCGCTTCCAGCGGATACGGCCCGACGCCCAGCATGCCGTTCTCCGAATGCAGCGTGATGTCGACGCCGGGCGGGACGTAGTTCGCGACCAGCGTCGGCATGCCGATGCCGAGGTTGACGTAGTCGCCGTCCTTCAGCTCCCGCGCGATCCGGCGGACGATGCGCGTGCGGATGTCGGCGGCGCCGCTCATGACTGCGCACCGTGCGTCTTCTCGATGCGCTTCTCGTACCGGGCGCCGAGGATCACGTGCTTGACGAAGATGCCGGGCGTGACGACGTGATCGGGATCGATCTCGCCCGGCTCGACGAGGTGCTCGACCTCGGCGATGGTGACCCGTCCGGCGGTCGCCATCACCGGATTGAAGTTGCGCGCCGTGCGCCGATAGACCAGGTTGCCCAGGCTGATCGCCCTTCCAGGCGCGCACGAACGCGAAGTCGGCTGTCAGCGGCTGCTCGAGCACGTACGGCCGGCCGTCGATGACGCGCGTTTCCTTGCCTTCGGCCGCGAGCGTGCCGTAGCCGGTCGGCGTGAAGAAGCCGCCGATGCCGGCGCCGCCGGCGCGAATCCGCTCGGCGAACGTGCCCTGCGGCACCAGGTCGACCTCGAGCTCGCCGGCGAGGAACTGCCGCTCGAATTCCTTGTTCTCGCCGACGTAGGTCGAGATCATCTTCCGCACCTGCCGCGCGCGCAGCAGCATGCCGATGCCGAAGTCGTCGACGCCGGCGTTGTTGCTGATGACCGTGAGGTTGCGCGTGCCGCGCGCGTGAAGCGCCTCGATCAGGTTCTCGGGGATGCCGCAGAGCCCGAAGCCCCCCATGAGGATCGACGCCCCGTCAGGGATGAGCGCCACCGCCTCGTCGGCGCTCCGCGAGCACCTTGTTCATGGAGGCGATTATAGCGTCGAGCGCCCGGTCAGCTGTTCGCGCCAGCGCGCCGGCGCCAGCGAACACGTCGCCGACAGCGGGTCGCCGTCGTCGAGGTCGGCGCGAAGCGATTGCAGCACGGCGATCAGCGCGTCGAGTGCCGGGCCGATCTGATCGGCGTTGCTGGCGGCGATGTCGCGCCAGATGTCGGACGGACTCGACGCCAGGCGCGTCGTGTCGACGAGGCCGCGACCGGCAAGCGCAAGGCCGTCGTCACCGACCGCGCCGCCCACCACCTCCATCAGCGCGCTCGCGGCCAGCTGCGGAAGGTGGCTGAGGAACGCGAGCAGTCGGTCGTGCTCCTGCGGCGTTCATGATCGACGGCGCGGAGCCCAGCGCCGAGGCGAACGCCGTGAGCTTCTCGACCGCCGCTGCCGGCGAGCCTCGACGACGGGCGTGAACATCCACGGCCGCTTCCGGAACAGGTCGGGCCGCGCGTGTTCGAGACCGCCGACGGCGGCACCACCGAGCGGATGTCCGCCGACGAAGGTGAAGCGATCGCGGCAGGGCCCGCGCCGCCTCGACGATGTCGCGCTTCGTGCTGCCGGTGTCGGTGACGATGGCCGTCGCCGCGGACGTGCGCGGCGAGCTGCGCCAAGCAGCGCCAGGTTCTGACGGACCGGCGCGGCGAGAATCACGAGGTCGGCCTCCGCCAGGACGACGAGATCGTCGGCAGCCACGTCGATGGCGTGCAGCCGCATCGCGGTTTCGAGCACGTCCTTGTTGTCGACGCCGATGACCAGCGCGGACGGCCAGAGTTCGCGCGCCGCGAGCGCGATCGATCCGCCGATCAGGCCAAGGCCGACGATGCCGATCTTGTCGAAGATCGGCGACGGGCGGTCGGAACCGCGCGACGCTGAATGAGAGGGAGTTCCATGCTGGCAATCGCTGATCGCGCGAATCGCCGCGACCTATGCTTTCCCCACCCGCGGCGCGGCGAGGCTTCGAGGCAGATGCTCCGGCCGATGGCGGGCGCGATGATCCGGAGTTCGGCCATGAGCCGATCGAACTGCGCCGGGAACATCGACTGCGCGCCGTCGCTCAGGGCGTGGTCGGGATCGCAGTGCACTTCGACGACGAGGCCGTCGGCGCCGGCCGCCACGGCGGCGCGCGCCAGCGGCGCCACCATGTCGCGGCGTCCTGCGCCGTGGCTCGGGTCGGCGATGACCGGCAGGTGACTCAGCTTCTTGACCATCGCGATCGCCGACACGTCGAACGTGTTGCGCGTCGCCGTCTCGAAGGTGCGAATGCCCCGTTCGCACAGGATGACGTCGGTGTTGCCGCCGCTGAGGATGTACTCGGCCGACAGCAGCCACTCCTCGATGGTGGCCGAGATGCCGCGCTTCAGCAGCACCGGCTTGCGGCGGTGCCCGAGTTCGCGCAGCAGCGTGAAGTTCTGCATGTTGCGCGCGCCGACCTGGAAGATGTCGCAGTAGCGCTCGATGAGGTCGATCTGGCTGATGTCCATCACCTCGGACACCAGCGCCATGTTCTCGGCCTTCGCCGCGTCGCGCAGCAGCCGCAGGCCTTCCTCGCCGAGCCCCTGGAACGAGTACGGCGAACTGCGCGGCTTGAACGCGCCGCCGCGCAGGATCTTCGCACCGGCGCGACGGACGGCGACGGCGGCTGGCCATCACCTGCTGCTCGCTCTCCGCCGAGCACGGGCCGGCCATGACGATCACTTCGTCGCCGCCGATGCGGACGTCGCCGACCGTCACGACCGTCGGCTCCGGACTTGAACGTGCGGCTCGCCAGCTTGTACGGCGACGAGATGCGCACGACCTCGTGCACGCCGTCCATCATCTCGATCAGCGCCGCGTCCGGGCGCCCCTGCCCGACCGCGCCGAGGACCGTCCTCGTGACACCGGTGGACTTGTGGACGTCCATGCCCATCTCGACCAGGCGCTTCACCACCTGCTCGATCTGGTGTCGGTGGCCCCCTCCTGCATTACGACTACCATGACGTGCTGCTCCCTATTCCTTCGTGCCGGCCGGCCTGGCCGGCTCTCGTCGGTTTCGCCGTGCACCACGCGCCGTTCGAGCCGGCGCGCCTCGTCGATGATGCGCTCGAACAGCCGGGCGATGGCGTCGGGCCCGAGCGGCCCTTCGGAGGCGATCGCGCGCACGTGCTGCAGCACCTGCTTCTCGCGATCGGGCTGGTAGACCTCCATGCCCGGTTTCCTTCTTCAGCCGTCCGATCTCGCAGACGCAGCGGGCCCGCTCGTTCAGCAGGCGCACCAGCACCTCGTCCACGCGGTCGATGTCCTTCCGCAAGTCGTCGAGCGTCATGTGTCTAGGCCCTGGACGCGACGCAGGCCGCGCGCAGCGACCTGCACGTACTCCTCAACGCGCGCGATCAGCTCAGGCGACCCGCTCGCCTCGGCAATCAGCGCCACCAGCGCACTGCCCGACCACGGCGGCGTCGGCGTACGCGCCGACCTCCGCCACGTGCTCGGGACGCGAGATGCCGAAGCCGAGCGCCAGCGGACGGTCGGTGATGGCCCGGATCCGGCGCACCATCTCCTCCGCGCCGCTCGCCACGGTGTCGCGCGCGCCGGTGACACCGAGGCGCGAGATGCCGTAGAGAAACCCGCGCCCCAGCTCGGCGGCCTTCCGGATCGCGCGTCCGGCGTGGTGGTCGGGCTGAGCAGGAAGATGGTGTCGATGCCCGCGCCGCGACAGGGCGTTCCTGAACTCGTCGGCCTCCTCGACCGGCAGGTCGAGCGCGAGGACGCCGTCGACACCCACCGCGGCCGCCCGCGCGGCAAACGCGTCGAGCCCCATTCGCACGATCGGGTTCGCGTAGCTGAAGATGACGATCGGCGTCTGGATGTCGCGGCGCACGCCCTCGATGAGATCGAGCGACGCCCGGAGGCTGCCGCCCGCGGCCAGCGCCCGCTCGGTGGCGCGCTGGATGACCGGACCGTCCGCCAGCGGATCGGAAAACGGCACGCCGACCTCGAGCACGTCGGCGCCGGCGCGCGCGAGCGCCTTCAGGATCTCCGCCGAGCGCGGCAGGTCGGGATCGCCGGCGGTCGTGTAGGTGACCAGCCCGGGCCGGCCTTCCGCGCGCAGGCGCGGCAAACGTGTCAGCGAGTCTCGACATGCTTCTCCATCGTGTGGACGTCCTTGTCGCCCCGCCCCGACAGGTTGACCAGAATCACCGACGAGGGTCCGAGCTGACGGCCCAGCTCGCTGCGCGTGAGGCGATGGCGTGCGCCGACTCGAGCGCCGGCAGGATGCCTTCGAGCCGCGCCAGCGTCTTGAACGCCTCGATCGCCTCCTCGTCGGTGACGTAGGCGTACTCCGCCCGGCCGATGTGGCGCAGGTAGGCGTGCTCGGGACCGATGGCCGCGTAATCGAGACCGGCCGACACCGAGTGCGTCAGCTCGATGTTGCCGTCATCGTCCTGGAGGACGAAGGTGCGCGTGCCCTGGAGCACGCCCATGCTGCCGCCGGCAAACCGCGCCGCATGACGTCCCTTCGCGATCTGCTCGCCGCCGGCCTCGACGCCGATGAGCCGCACGCCCGTGTCGTTCGACGAATGCATCGAAGATGCCCATCGCGTTGCTGCCGCCGCCGACGCAGGCGACGACCGCTTCCGGCAGCCGTCCGGCCTGCTCGAGGATCTGCCCGCGCGCCTCGCGCCCGATGACCGACTGGAAGTCGCGGACCATCAGCGGATAGGGGTGCGGTCCGAGCGCCGATCCCGAGCAGGTAGTACGTGCTCGGTCACGTTCGTCACCCAGTCGCGCATCGCCTCGTTGATGGCGTCCTTCAGCGTGCGGCTGCCCGCATCGACGCCAATCACCTCGGCGCCGAGCAGCCGCATGCGGACGACGTTCAGCGCCTGGCGGGCCATGTCGTCGACGCCCATGTAGACATGGCACTCGAGCCCGAGCAGCGCGCACGCCGTTGCGGTCGCGACGCCGTGCTGCCCCGCGCCCGTCTCCGCGACGATCCGCTTCTTGCCCATGCGGACGGCCAGCAGCGCCTGGCCGAGCGCGTTGTTGATCTTGTGCGCGCCGGTGTGCGTCAGGTCCTCGCGCTTCAGGAAGATGCGCGCGCCGCCGGACGCCGCGGAGAGCCGCGCGGCTTCGTAGACCGGCGTCGGACGTCCGACGTAGTGCTTCAGCAGCCGCGCCAGTTCGCTCTGGAACGTCACATCGTCGCGCACCTGGAAGTAGGCGCGCTGGAGTTCCTCGATCGGCTCGACCAGTGTCTCGGGCACGTACTTGCCCCCGAACGGCCCGAAATAGCCGCGAGCGTCAGGATCGCGGCGAACAGGAGTCTGCATTGTCCTCACCGCGCGCGGCTGCCCGCGCGCCTTCACTCAGCTGCGCGGAACTCCGCGCAGCGCCTCGAACAGTTGCCGGATGCGAGCCGGGTTCTTGATGCCGGCGACGTCCTCCACGCCAGACGACACGTCGATGCCGAACGGCCGCACGGCGGTCACCGCTTCGCGCCACGTTCTCCGGCCTCAGCCCGCCGGCCAGCAGCGTGCGCCTGGCGGCGGCAAGCCGCGCCGCGCCCTCCCAGTCCGCCCGGGCGCCGGTTCCTCCGCGATTCACCGGATCGTCGGCGTCGACGAGCAGCATCACGCTTGCCGGCCACCGCGTCGCGCCGTCCCATCGTCCACGCGGCCGATCGCCTTCACGACCGGCCGCGTCAGCGCGTTCGAGCACCTCCGGCGTCTCGTCGCCGTGCAGTTGCACGGCGCCGAGACCGACGGTGTCCGCGACGGCGTTGATGTGTTCCGCCGTCTCGTTCACGAACACACCGACCGGCGTCACGAACGGCGGCAGCGTCCGCACGATCGCACGCGCCCGCTGCGGGTCGATGTAACCGCGGCTCCCGGGCCCAGAAAATGAACCCGATCGCGGATGCTCCGCACTCGACCGCCGCGGCCGCGTCGGCCTGCTCTCGTGATGCCGCAGATCTTCACGAACATCACGACGCCGTCCAGCAGCCGGGCGAGCGCCGCGCCCGGATCGGGATCGGTCATGAAGCGCTCGCCGATCAGGAACGCGCCGTATCCCAGCTTCGAGAGCCTCGACAGGTCGGCGGCGGACTTGAGCCCGCTTTCGCTCACCGGCACGACATCCTTCGGCATCATCGCGACCAGCGACTCGGATGCGTGCACGTCAACGGCCAGCGTGCGCAGGTTCCGGTTGTTGACGCCAATCACCGTCGCGCCGGCGTCGATGGCCACGGCGAGTTCGCTCGGCACTGTGGACCTCGACGAGGGTGTCGAGTCCGATCGCCGCGGCGGTGGCCGACAGCTGCGCTCAACTCCTCCGGGGTCAGCGCGGCCACGATCAGCAGCGCCGCATCGGCGCCGGCAGCCCGCGCCTCCAGCAGCTGGTACTCGGACACGATGAAGTCCTTGCGCAGCAGCGGCGTCGACGACTGCGCCGCGAACCGCCTCGAGGTGCTCCAGCGCGCCGTCGAAGAACGTCGGCTCGGTGAGCACCGATATCGCCGCGGCACCGGCCGCTTCGTATGCCGTCGCGATCGCCACCGGCTCGTAGTCCGCGCGCAGCACTCCGCGCGACGGCGAGACCGCCGTTTGCACTCGGCGATGATGTTCCAGCGGTCGGTCCGCGACAGTGCCGCCGTGAAGACACCGGGCCGCGGCGTCCGCTTCTCGGCGCGTTTCGCCAGTTCGCCGATCGGCTCGCGTTCGGATCGGACCTCGGTGATGCGCCGGGTCGCGGCGACGATCGTCCCGAGCAGATCCGCGACCGGCGTCGCCTGCGCTGCCGCTCACTCGCCCGGCTCCCGCCGACGCGGCGTCCTGCGACAGCGCGACGAGGCGCTCCAGCGTCTGCCTCGACGCACCTCGATCGATCGCGCGTGGCGGCCTGCTTCATGCCGTCCCTGATTGACTCCACCCGGCCGGCGACGAAGAGCGCCGCCCCGGCATTCAGCACGACGACGTCGCGCGCCGGTCCAGGCTTTCCCGCCAGCACGTCGCCAATGATGCGCGCGTTGTCGGACGCCGAGCCGCCTCGCAGCGCGCCCGCGGCCGACTTGTGCATGCCGAAATCGCCAGGGTGCAGGTAGAAGGTCTTCACCGCGCCGTCATGGCACTCGGACACCTTCGTGTATCCGGTCGTGGAAATCTCGTCGATGCCATCCGCGCCGTGCACCACCCAGGCGCGCTCGGATCCGAGCAGCATCAGCGCGCGCGCCAGCAGTTCGGTGAACTCGGGACGCGGCACCCCGACGATCTGGCGCGTCGCACCGGCCGGGTTCGTCAACGGTCCGAGCAGATTGAACGCCGTCCGGACGCCCAGCGCCCGGCGCGTCGGCCCTGCGTGCCGCATGGACGGGTGGAACGTCGGCGCAAAGAAGAAGCCGATGCTCGCTTCGGCGAGGCATCGCTCGACCGTCGCCGGCGACGCGTCGATCTGGACACCGAGCACCTCGAACACGTCGGCGCTTCCGGACAGGCTCGAGACCGATCGGTTGCCGTGCTTCGCGACCCGCACGCCGCACGACGCCAGGACCACGGCCGCGCAGGTCGAGATGTTGAACGTGCCCGACCGGTCGCCGCCGGTCCCGCACGTGTCGAACACGTCATCGAACGGGCGCGACAGCTTCACCGCGTGCGCCCGCATCGTCCGCGCCAGCCCGACGATCTCCTCGGGCCGCTCGCCTTTCATCGCCAGGCCGATCAGGAAGCCGGCGATGTGGGCCTCGGCGGCACGCCCCTCCATCACCTCCGCCATCGCGGCGGACGCCTCGTCGCTCGTGAGGTCCTCGTGGCGAATCAGCTTCTCGATGAGCGCGGGGAACATCAGTCGAGCCGGCCTTCGAGGAAGTTGCGCAGGATCCGGCGTCCTTCGCTCGTGAGGATCGATTCCGGGTGGAACTGGACGCCGTGAATCGGCAGCGTCCGATGCCGCAGCCCCATGATCACGCCGTCGCCGGCCGTGCGCGCCGTCACCTCGAGCTGCTCGGGAAGATCGTCCTGGGCGACGACGAGCGAGTGATACCGCGACGCGTCGAACGGAGCGGTGATGCCCGTGAACACGCCGCGGCTGTTGTGTTCGATGGTCGACGTCTTGCCGTGCATCGGCGACGCCGCACGGACCACCGACCCGCCGAACACCGCGCCGATCGCCTGGTGCCCGAGGCAGACGCCGAAGATCGGTGTCGTCTGGCCCAGTTGCCGGATCAGGTCCATCATCACGCCCGCGTCCTCGGGCCTGCCCGGCCCTGGCGACAGGACGATGCGCTCGCGGCTTCATGCGCGGCAATCTCGTCCACCGTCACTTCGTCGTTGCGCTTCACGACGACCTCAGCCCCCAGTTCGCCCAGGTACTGCACCAGGTTGTAGGTGAACGAGTCGTAGTTATCGAGAACAAACACCATAGACACTCACAGCGATTGCCAATGCAATTGCTAATTGCTGATTGAAATGCTGATTGCTAATCTGCGAATCGCAATTGCATGGCGAATTGCGCATTTGCAATTAGCGATTAGCAATTAGCATTTAGCAATTTCGTTAGAGTCCCTGTTGCGCGAGTTCGAGGGCCCTGCAGGAGCGCCCTCGCCTTGTCGCGTGTTTCCTCGTATTCCGCGGTCGGATTCGAGTCCATCACGATGCCGGCGCCGGCCTGCACGTACGCCTTGCCGCCCGACATGATCACCGTCCGGATCGCGATGCAGAAATCGAGGTTCCCGGCGAAGTCCAGATACCCCACCGAACCGGCGTAGAGCCCGCGGCCCGACGGTTCGAGGTCGCGGATGATCTGCATCGCACGCACCTTCGGCGCGCCCGACACGGTGCCGGCCGGAAAGCACGACACCAGCGCGTCGAGCCGGTCGCAGTCGGCCGCCAGCCGGCCTTCGACGACCGAGGTGAGGTGCATGACGTGCGAGAAGCGTTCGAGCGCCATGAACTGCGGCACGCGGACCGACCCGTAGTCGCAGACGCGGCCCACGTCGTTTCTCCCGAGGTCGACGAGCATCACGTGCTCGGCTCGCTCCTTCTCGTCGCGCTTCAGCTCTTCGGCCAGGCGCACGTCTTCGTCGCTCGGTCCGTCCGCGCCGGCGCGTGCCGGCAATCGGGTGCGTCTCGACCCTCGACCCTTCGACGCGCACGAGCATCTCCGGCGACGAGCCCACCACCGACACGCCGGCCATCCGGATGAAATACATGTAGGGCGACGGGTTCACGTGGCGGAGCGCGCGGTACACCGTGAACGGATCGGCACCGACCTCCGCCTCGAAGCGCTGCGAGAGCACGACCTGGTAGATGTCGCCGGCCGCGATGTGCTCCTTGGCCGCGCGCACGTGGGTCTCGAAGGCCTCGCGCGTGAAGTTCGACGTGAACTCGCAGCGCGCTCGCCGTGCGACTTTCGCGGCACGGACAGGTTGCGTTCGAGCTCGCGCTCGAGGAAGTCGATCTTGGCGCACGCGAACTGGTAGAGCGACTCGAGGTCGTCGTCTGCCGTGATGCGCGCGTTGGCGATGATCAGGATCCGGTGCTGCACGTGATCGAAGGCGAGCACCGTGTCGAACAGCATGAACCCGGCATCGTCCGCGCCGTCCGAGCCCGCGCCGAGATCGCCGAGCACCGGCTCGAACCAGGACGCGGCCCCGTAGCCGAGGTACCCGACGGCGCCGCCGGTGAAACGCGGCAGGTCGGGAACGAACGGCGAGCGGAAGTCGGTCATCAGCTTGCGAAGCGTCTCGATGAACGGCGCGTCGCTCTGCGGTCACCTGCCCGGCACGTTCGATGTGTCGTCCTGCCCTGTTTCGACCTGAGGATCAGGAACGGGTCCTTGCCGAGAAACGAATAGCGGCCGACGTGCTCGCCGCCTTCGACGCTCTCGAGCAGGAACGCGTAGTCCGCGTCCTCGGCGATCTTCAGGAAGGCCGACACCGGCGTGAGCAGGTCGGCGACGATCTCCTTGCACACCGGGACGAAGGTGCCGCGCCGCGCGAGTTCCGTGAACTCCTCAAACGAGGTGATTTTCATCTGCGTTGAACTCCGAAAGCCGCCTGGTCGCCGCGGCGCGCATCACTCCTGCCGGCGGTCGCGCGCCGGTCCACCATTCGAACTGCTCCTGCGCCTGACCGACGAGCATGTCGAGGCCGCCGATGGTGTCGGCGCCGGCCATCGCGGCGTCGCGCATCATGCGCGTCACGGCGGGGTTGTAAATGAGGTCGTAGACCACGCCGCGCGCCAGCGCCGACGAAGGCATCGGGCTCTGATCCATGCGCGGGTGCATGCCGACGGGCGTGCAGTTCACCAGCAGGTCCCACGAGCCGGCTGCCGGAGGGAACCGCCCGACCGATCCGGAGACGAGGGCCGCGACCGCTTGCGCCTTCTTCTCGTCGCGCGCGTGCACCGTGACGCGCGCGCCCTCGGAGGCGAGGCGCCACGGCCACGGCCCGCGCCGATCCGCCCGCGCCGAGAATCGAGGCGCGGCGGCCAGACAGCGGCACGCCGCGATCGCGCAGCGGCTGGAGGAAGCCCGGCGACGTCGGTGTTGCGCGCCCATCCAGCGATCGCCGTCGATTCGCAACGGTGTTCAGCGCGCCGATCGTGCGCACGAGGTCGTCGGCCTCCTGCACGCGCTCGAACAGCGGCGACCTTGTACGGGATGGTGACGCTCGCGCCCTTCATGCCGAATGCGCGCGCGAACGCCACGAAGTCGTCGGCGATCGGCGGCGGGCAGCGGCAGGTAGACGGCGTCGATGCCGGCCGCCGTGAACGCCGCGTTGTGCATCGCCGGAGACAGCGAGTGCGCAATCGGCGACCCGACCAGGCCGTAGACGTCGGTCGCCAGCGCCAATCGATCGATAGCGGAACTGGTCGAGCAGCTTGCTGGCGCGTCACCTGGCCGATGTCCTGGACGTCGCCGGCATAGGTCCACGCCGACCCGAACCGCTGCGCGAGCACGCGCGTCGCGAGTCCGGCTTCGCCCATCCCGATCAGCACCGCGCGCTCGTTCTGGCCGAATGTGCGGCTCAGCTCGAGCAGCGTGACGCAGTCGCGTCAGGCTGCTCGCCTTGACCGCGATCTTCACGACCGCCGCGCCGCTGGCGCGCATCGCGCGCGCCTGCTCGGCGCAGGTCGTCCGGCACGCCGTCGAAGTCGTGCGTCGAAAGAACGATGCGCCCGGCATGTTCGTCGTGACGAGATCCTCGAAGTCGGCACGCCATTCAACGTCGACGTAGTCGGCGCCGAGTTCGAGCGCCTGCTCGAGCAGCCGGCGGCGTTCCTGCTCCGAGCCGCGGAAGCCGCCGCCTTCCCAGGTCGGGACGACAGGTGACGATGACCGGCAGCGTGCGTCCGGCGAGCGCAGCGGCCACGTCCGGGTCGCTCGACGCTGTCGAGCCGCAGTTCGACGATGTCGGCGTCGGTGACGAGATCCCGATGACGCCGCAGTTCGGCCATCGTCGGTGCTGTCACGGTGACGCAGAGAAGTGGTGTCGTAGTCACAGGTCCAAAAAAAAAGCCTCTTCAACCGGTGGCTGAAGAGGCAGTGAATTCTGTCGCGCGGTGGCAGGTCAGGCCAGAGCGATTGCCTCTTCTGATGTGCACCAATACCACCACGCCGCCGGGCACACGCCCGCCGCGCTGATGAAGACGCCGAAGTGACGAGGTGCGTGACCAGCCACGGAAAGACTGGACGATAACAGAACGCCGACTGGAGTGTCAACGCAAAAGCCCATTTCTCCTTGACCAGTAAGCACTTCTCCCCTATAACCGAAATTGATTCCATGAAAGTCCAACGCCTCGCTCTCGCGGTCAGCCTCTCGCTTCTGGCCCTGTCAGCTCTGCGGGCCGCTACCCCGCAGATGAGCGTATCGCGACATCCGGCCCGGGATGGTCGGCGTCGGGCCGGACCGTGTTCGACGGCACGAAGGTCGAAGAGTTCCGCGCGCACATCATCGGGGTGATCGAGAACGTCATCGGCACCCAGCGCAATCTCATCCTCGCCAAACTCGAAGGCGGTCCGCTGGCGAACACGGGCGTCATCGCCGGCATGAGCGGATCAGCCCGGTGTACGTCGACGGCAAGCTGATTGGCGCCGTGTCGTACGCGCTCGGCAGTTTCTCGAAGGAACCGATCGCCGGCATCACGCCGATCGCGGAGATGACCGACGCGACCGCGCTCGCCACGCCGCGTCCGGCCGGTGCGCGCGTGAACGTCGAGTTCCCGATCACGCCGGACAACCTGGTGGCCTCGTTCCGCAAGGCACTGAACTGGAATCGTCCGTTCGCCGAGCGCGCCGGTGATACGCAGTTCATCGGCGTCTCGAGCGTCGCGGGCCTCGGCGGCGAGATCGGCACGATGCTGCGGCCGATCGCGACGCCGCTTGTCATGTCCGGGTTCGAACCGGCGTGGCCGATTCGCTGATGTCCGCCTTCCGCGACGCCGGCTTCGTGCCGATGGGCGCGACCGCGACAGCCGCGCGCGCAGGCATGGCGGACTTCGACGGACCGCTCAAGCCGGGCGATGCGGTCGGCGTCACGTTCGTCAGCGGCGATCTCGAACTCGGCGCCACCGGCACGGTCACGCACATCGACGACGACAAGGTGTACGCCTTCGGCCATCCGATGTACAACCTCGGGCCGATCGAGTTCCCGATGACGCGCGCCTACGTCTACACCGTGCTGCCGAGCCTCTTCTCGTCCGCCAAGCTGTCGAGCACCGGCGAAGTCATCGGCGTCTTCAACCAGGATCGCGCCACGGCCATCGCCGGCACGCTCGGACCCGGCCCGTCGCTCCTGCCGGTCACGATGACGCTCGAGGCCGATCGCGGCGGCAGCTCGCAGCTTCAAGTTCAACGCGGTCAAGGATCAGCTGTTCGGGCCGCTGATGACCTACACCGCGCTGGTGAACACGCTCACCTCGTACGAGCGGCAGTTCGGCACCTCCACCTACTCGGTTCAGGGGCAGCTGCGGCTGAAGAACCACGACGCCATCACCTTCGACAACATGTTCGCCGGCGAGAACGCCGGCGTCGAACACGTCGGCGTACGTCGTCGCGCCCGATCACCGCGCTCGTGAACAACGACTACGAGAGCGTGGACATGGAGGGGCTCGACATCTCGGTGAAGTCCACCGAGCAGCCGCGCACGGCGACGCTCGAGCGCGTCTGGCTCGACGATCCGCGGCCGCGTCCCGGCCGCACCATTCCCGCTGAAGGTGCTGCTGCGCAGCTACCGCGGCGAAGACATCATCCAGACCATTCCGATCGAGATCCCGGCGAACGCGCGCGGCAACCTGGCGCTGATGGTCAGCGACGGCCAGCGGCTGAACCAGACCGAGCAGCGGGAGGCCCGGCTGCCGCAGCCGCGCAGCGTGCCCGCAGCTGGTGCGCGCGCTCAACAAGGCCCGGCGCAACAACACCATCTACGTGAAGCTGCTCGGCTCGGATGCCGGCGCGGTCGTCAGCGGCGAACTGCTGTCGTCGCTGCCGCCCTCGGTGCTCGCGGTGCTCGAATCCGATCGCAGCAGCGGCAACGTCAACCCGCTCCAGACGGCGACACTCGGTGAATGGCAGCTCCGGACCGAGCAGGCCATCAGCGGCGTGCGCACGCTCACCGATTCAGGTATCGGCGAACTGACGCACGTCGTTCGCCACTTGCAGAGACATACGATGGCCACTTCCTCGTTCGCGCGGCGGGCGCTTGTCGCCGCCGCCCTTCTTGCCTGCGCGGCCGGATCGCTCGCGCGCCTCGTCGCCCAAGTTCTTCGTCGCCGCCACGCAGGCCGACTTCCTCAAGGGCGACCTCGAGAATCTGTCGGTCGACTCGCGCGGCCAGCTGACGCTCGGGCCCGCCTCCGAACTGGTGTACGAAACGCCGTCGCCGTTCCTGTGGACCGTGGTGCCCGCTCCGGACGGCACGCTCTACGTCGGCACCGGCAACGACGGCAAGGTCTTCAAGATCGACCCGCAGGGGCACGGCTCGCAGTTCTTCGATGCGACCGAACTCGAGATTCACGCGATCGCGCTCGCGCCAAACGGCGGCATCTACGCGGCCAGTTCGCCCGACGGCAAGATTTACCGCATCGACCGCAACGGCACCGCGACCACGTTCTTCGACCCGGAAGAGAAGTACATCTGGGCGCTGGCCTCCGACGCGAAGGGCAACCTGTACGCGGCGACCGGCGAGAAGGGCGTGGTCTACAAGATCACGCCCGACGGCAAGGGCGCGCCGTTCTACAACACGAAGGCGACGCATGCGACCGCGCTCGCCGTCGACAAGGCCGGCAACCTGATCGTCGGCACCGAGTCGCCGGGGCGCGTCGTTCGCGTGGACGCCGACGGCAAGGGCTTCGTGCTGCTCGACACGCCGTACCAGGAAGTGCGGACGCTGAAGTTCGACGACAAGGGCGTCCTGTTCGTCGCCGCGGCAAACGGCCGCCCGAACAGCGGCAGTGCGCCCGTCCACGCCGACCGACGCCTCTCCGCAGCCGACCGGCCGGCGCGTCCACCGGGCGACCGGTCCCATCGGTCTCGGTCTCCACCGAGATCACCGCCGTCGTCGTCGATTCGGCGAGCGCCGGCACGAGCGGCGAGCACGACGCGGCCGACGCCGGGCGCGTCGAAGGGCGCGATCTACCGCATCGCGCCGGACGGTCTGTGGGATCAGGTGTGGGACTCACGCGAGGACCTGCCCTACGACGTCGCGTTCGACGGCGACGGACGGCTGATCGTCGCCACGGGCGACAAGGGCAAGATCTACCGGCTCGAAGGCGATCCGATCCGCGCCGATGCTGCTCGCGCGTGCCTCCGCGTCAGCAGGTCACCTCGCTCTACCGCGACTCCGCGGGCGGCGTCTTCTTCGCCACCGCGAACCCCGGCAAGGTCTCGCGCCTCATCGCCGGAGCGCGCGCCGCGGGGCACCTACGAGTCCGAGGTGCGCGACGCACAGATGGTGTCGTCGTGGGGGGCCGATCACCTGGCGCGGGATCGCGGCGCGGCGGCAGCCAAGATCGAGGTCTCCACGCGGTCAGGCAACACCGAAACGCCGGACGACACGTGGAGCGCCTGGTCTGCGCCGTACACGACGCCCGGCGCGCCCATCTCCAGCCCCAAGGCGCGCTACATCCAGTGGCGCGCGGTGATGACCGGCTCAGGCGAGGGTCCGGCGCTCACGTCGATCACGACGGCCTACCTGCAGCGCAACCTTCGTCCGCAGGTCCGCTCCGTCACGGTGCATCCGCCCGGCATCGTGTTCCAGAAGCCGTACAGCACCGGCGATCCCGAACTCGCCGGCTTCGAGAACCAGACGACGCCGGAGCGCAAGCTGACGCAGGCGGCACAGAACCAGTCGTCGCGGGTTCCTCGTCGCATGGGTCGCCGCACCTACCAGAAGGGGCTCGAGACGCTGCAGTGGCGCGCCGACGACGACAACGACGACGACCTGTCGTACGAGGTGCAGTACCGGCGCGAGGGCGAATCGACCTGGAAGGTGCTCCGCAAGGACGTCACCGAGACCATCCTCGTGTGGGACACGACGACGGTGCCGAACGGCACCTATTTCGTGCGGGTCATCGCGTCCGATGCGCCGCTCGAACTCGTCCACGACTGCGCTCACCGGCGAACTCGACAGCTCCGCGTTCGACATCGACAACACGCCGCCGACCTTCGCCTCGCGCGGCGCGCGTGTCGACGGCAACCGCACCATCGTCACCTTCGACGTGAAGGACGATCACTCAGCCATTCAGCGGGTTGAGTATTCGCAGGACGGCGAGGCATGGAACGCGGTGTTCCCGGTCGACGGCATCGCCGATTCGCGGTCGGAGCACTACGAGATCACGCTCGAGGGACGCATCGGCGCCGCGCGGCCTCACGCTTCGGGCCATGGACATCGATGAACAACACGTCGACCACGCAGGTGGACCCGCCGGCCGGACGCTGACGACCGGGCGTCGGCGACGGCGTCGAGGTCTGCGCGAGCCGCATCGAAGATGCCGCAGCAGTGCTGCGGACCGGTCGAAGGTCCAGTGCTAGCGCGACTGCTAGAACGGCTGGTTGAGCACCGGCGACGCTCGTCGATCTGTACGCGATCGCGGACGGCGGTGCGTCGGAACGACGATGTCGACGCGGCGCTTGCGGGTGCGGGACCGGCGACGCCGGTGACCGGCATGTCGAGCGCCGCTCTTGGGTGCACGCACCGTGGTGTTGGCCACGAGCCATACCATGTTGACCGCGACCGGCAGGCCCCGCCATGCGCGCCGGTTCGAACCGGGCGAGCGAGGCCGTGCTCAGCAACGTGTCCACGGCTTCGCGCTTCGCGGCTGACCCGGCCTTCGGCGTGCGGCCGCTCGGCGAGTGCCACTCGAGATTCACAAGCCGACCCTCGCGCGTGACGACGGCCGACAGCGTGAAGACCGATTCGTCGGTCGCCGACGCGGCCGACAGGAACAGCTGATCGAGCGCACGCGGCATCAGCATCCGCGCATCGACGACGACCGGGTTCTTGTTCGTGCCCGGCGCGTTCTCGTCACCTTCTCGACGACCTTCGGCGACGCCAGCAGGCTGACGATCGCCGCCAGCGAGTCGGGACGCTCGCGCGTGGCGAAGCGCATCATGCTCATGAGGACCAGCACACAGAACACGGTGGCCGCGGCCGCGCCGATTCCCGCGTAGACGATGTGCATGTCGTCGAGCACTTCGCGCAGACGCGCCGACCACGACACGCGCTGCTTCGGCACCGGCCCGGCTGATGACCCCGGCCTGGAACGTGATCGCGATCTTCCGGTCCATGCAGCGCCTGCCCCGGCGCGGTCGCACGGACGAAGCCGCGCATCAGACGCAGGTCGGCCAACACCTCGGCGCACTCGTCGCACCATTCGAGATGCGCGCGCACGGCGATCTGATCGCCGACCGGCAGTTCGTCGTCGTGATATTCCTCGAGGAGCGGCCGCGTCTCCTCGCAGATGAGGACCTTCATGCGGTCCTCGCTTCGCTGCAGGCCGGCGCGCAGCGTCTGGCGCGCGCGCGTGAGGCGCGACTTCACCGTGCCGACGGCGACGCCAAGCGAGAACGCGATTTCGTCGTAGCTCAGACCATCCACTTCACGCAGAACGACGGCGGTGCGCTGATCGAACGGAAGCGCGTTGAGCGCCTCGTTCAGGCGGGCGGCGAGTTCCTTCTGCGCGAGGATACGGTCGGGTCCGGCTTCGGCGCCGCACTGGAAGTCGCCGTGCGCCTCGACGTGCGCATCGAGCGACACCTGATCGCGCGCCGGCGCCGGCGCCAGAAGCGATGGCGATTGCGGGCCTGGTTGACGGCGATGCGGTAGATCCAGGTGCGCAGCGCCGACTGGCCGCGAAACTGGCCGATCGTGCGGAAGACGCGGATGAAGACGTCCTGCGAGAGGTCGAGCGCTTCGTCGCGATCGCCGAGCAGGTTCATGGCCAGCTGCACGACCATGCGCTGGTGCTCAGCCACGAGCTCGGCAAACGCGGCTTCGTCGCCGGCGGCGCAGCGCTGAATGAGCGCCGCCTCCCTGACGCCGAGTTCCGACCAATCGGCGGTCCTGGCTTGCTTCACGGAGATCATGTTACCGAAATTAGACCCCGAAACGGCGCGAAAGTTCCCCGGCACTGCGCGGGCGCTGTTACCATAACCCTCGGTGAAACGCGCACTTGTCCTGATGGGCTTGCTCGCGATCGCCGCCGTGGCGGCGCGCTTGCCTACCGGTCCGCCGCCCGTGACCGCAGCTACCGCGTGCTCATCGCGTCGGGCGAGGCGGCACTGGCGTCAGACGAGACGCTCGCCGCCGATCGAGAACTTCAGCGGCGCGATTGCCATTCGCCCCGACGCCATGCTGGCCCGACTGCGCCGCGGCGAGACCTATCTGCCGCCGCGGCGACCTCGACGTGGCCGCGCGCGACTTTCGCGCCGCTGCTGCGCTCGACCCGACCGCCACGCGCCCGCTCGAGGCGCTCGGCGACGTGCTCTACGCGCAGGAGCGCTTCAGGCGCGCTGCGGAGACCTACGAAGCCCGGCTGCGGCTCGACGACCGGTCGGCGCCGATCCGCTACAAGCTGGCGCTCGCCCGCTATCGCGACGGCGCCGTCGACACCGCGCTCGCCGAAACCCGGCGCGCCCTCGCGCTCGACGCCCAGCTCGCGGACGCGTATTACCTCGCGGCCCTGTGCCTGCGGGACAAGGGGCTGTCCGAGCGATGCCGTCGCGTCGCTTCAGACTCGCGGTCGAATCGGTCACCCGGCCTGATTGCCGCGCGCGAGGAACTCGCCGACATGCTCGCCGCCGCCGGCCGGTACGTCGAACAGCTCGAACAGCTGCAGGTGCTCGCCGGCCTCGACGGCAGACGGCCGGAGCGCCAGATTGCGATCGGCCTGGCGCAGGCCCGGGCGGGCAACGTCCGACCTCGCCGTCGCCACCTTGTCGGCCGCGCTCGACTCGCGCGCCGGACCAGTCGCCCGTCAACGCGGCGCTGGGCCGCGTCTGGCTGCAGCTCGCCGACGACGGACATGCGACCGGCCCGAGGCGCTGGCGCAAGGCGCTCGAGGCGCTGGAGCGCGCCGCATCCGCGCTGAGCGCCACCAGCGAAACCAAGGCGCTGTACGGTCGAGCGCTGGCGCTGTCCGGGCAGCTCGAAGCGGCCGAACAGCTGTTCCAGCAGGCGATCGAGCGCTACCCGGTCGACCCGTCCGCGCTGCGCCAGCTCGGTCGACGTCGCCGAACAGCTGGGCCATCCGGACGATCGCGCGCACCGCGCTCATGAACTACGTCGCGCTGCGTGCAGCCCGACGCCGACGCGGTGGATCACGCCGTCCGGATCGGCACGCTCTCACTCGAGCTGAACGACCCGTCGGGCGCCCTGCCCTGGCTGCAGCGCGCGCTCGCGGCCAGGCCCGATGACGTCGGCGTGCTCGGCGTCGTCGCGGACGCGCAGTTCCAGACCGGCGACGTCGCGGACGCGCGGGTGACGCTGACGCGAGCGCAGTGCGCTCGATCCCGGCGAACTCGCAGTTGCTCGAGCTCTCGACCGTCGCCTTCGGCGCGCCGGCGCCTGACACCTGCGCGACTCGGGTTGCGCCAGTCTGCGGGCGATCGCGGCGCAATTCGCACCTCGCGCAATCGGTTCGCAGTCTGGCGATCAGCGATTCGATGCGTGGATCGATGCGGTCGCGGAGACCGTCGCCCAGGAAATTCAGACCGAGCACCAGCAGCGCGATGGCGAGCCCCGGAAACAGCGTCAGGTGCGGCGCATCGAGGATGTGCGCGCGGCCGCCGTTGAGCATCGTGCCCCAGCTCGGCGTCGGCGGCTGAACGCCGAGACCGAGAAAACTCAGCGACGCTTCGCCGATGATCGCGCCGGCCATGCCGAGCGTCGCCTGCACGACGACCGCGGGAATCGCGGTCGGGATGACGTGCTTCCACAGGATTCGCGCCGTGCCCGCGCCGAGCGCGCGCGCCGCCTGCACGTACTCGAACTCGCGCGCGCGCAGCACCTGCCCGCGCACCAGCCGCGCATAGCCCGACCCACCCGATGATCGTCAGCGCGAACAGCACGTTCGCGAGGCTCGGACCGAGCACCGCGACCAGCGCGATCGCCAGCAGCAGCCCGGGAAAGGCCAGCAGCGTGTCGATCACCCGGCTGATGACGTCGTCCACGCGACCGCCGAAGTAGCCGGCGACCGCGCCGAGGAGCGTGCCGACGGCGGACGACACGATGACGACGGTGAAGCCGACGAGGAACGAGATGCGCGCGCCGGCGAGCACGCGCGCGAGGATGTCGCGCCCGAGTTCGTCGAGGCCGAACGGATGCGCGAACGACGGCGCCGCCAGGCGCAGCGCGAGCTCCTGGCTCGCCGGGTCGAACGGCGTGACGCAACGGACCGACGAGGGCCGCCAGCAGCGCCAGTCCGACCAGTGCGCCGCCCAACCTTCAGCATCCGGTGCTACTCATACCGGATCCGCGGATCGAGAAATCCGTACAGCACATCGATGATCAGGTTCATCGACACGTAGGTCAGCGCGATCAGCAGGATGCATCCCTGCACGGCCGGATAGTCGCGCGCGCTGATCGACTGCACGAGCAGACGCCCGATGCCCGGCCAGGCGAAGATCGTTTCGGTGATCACCGCGCCGGTCAGCACCGCGCCGAACTGCAGCCCGATGACGGTGACAATGGGAATGAGGCTGTTGCGAAAGGCGTGCGCCAGCACGGCGCGCGCTTCGGACACGCCCGCGCGCGCGTGCGGCAGTCACGTACAGTTCGCGCAGTTCCTCGAGCACGCTCGCGCGTGTCATCCGCGCGAGGATTGCGGCCAGCGGAGCGCCGAGCGTGATGGCCGGCAGCACCAGATTGGCCGTCGTGCCGCGGCCCGACACCGGCAACCACCCGAGCCACACCGAAAACACGATGGCAAGCAGCGGCCCGAGCCAGAACGTGGGCATCGAGATCCCGACCAGCGACAGCGTCGTCGCCGCATGATCGACGCGCGTGCCGACGCGCACCGCGGCGATGATGCCCGAGTGGAATGGCGATGAGCATCGCTACCACCATGGCGGCGATGGCCAGTTCCATCGTGGCCGGCATGCGCTCGAGAATCACCGTCGTGACCGGCTGATTGGTTCGCAGCGACGTGCCGAGGTCGCCGCGCACGATGCCGCTCGCGAACGACGCCGTACTGCACGTAGCAGCGGCCGGTCGAGCCCCAGCCTCGTGCGCAGTTGCGCAACGTCCTGCGGCGACGGCGCTCTCGCCGAGCATCGCCTGCACCGGGTCGCCGGGGACGAGGTGGATCAGCGAGAACACGAGCGTCGCGACGCCGATGAGGACCGGAATCGTGAGCAGCAATCGCCTGACGAAGAAAGCGTGTCACTCGCGGCGATTATAGGACGGCTCGAAGGCCAGCGGAATGGCGATGACGTCGGATCCACATGATCGGCGGCGATCCGGATCTGGCGATCAATCCTGGACTGCACGCCGCCGCTGTGCCTCGATCCCGTCCTCGATCTCGAGCCGCGCGATCAGCTTCGCGAGGCCCTGCCTCGACACGCCGAGTTCCTCCGCCGCGCGCGACCGTTGACCGCCGGCGCGCACGAGCGCCGCGCGGACGAACGATTGATCGAACGTGCGTCTCGCCGACTCGAGCCTGAACGAGCCGGCCAGCTGCCGCTCGCCGAACTGCGGCGGCAGCGCCGATGGAGGCACGACGCCGCGCTTGGGGCATCGCACGGCGAGCGACGCGAGCACGTTCTGCAGTTCGCGGATGTTCCCCGGCCAGTCGTAGCGGGCCAGCGCCGACAGCGTGGCCGCCGACAGCGTCGCACGGCTGCCGACCCGCTCGCGTCGCTTCGCGCCAGAAGTGCTCGGCCAGCACCGGGATGTCGTCCCGACGCTCGCGCAGCGGAGGCAGCGCGATGCGGATGACGTCGAGCCGATACAGCAGGTCGGTCCGGAACCGGCCGGTCGCCGCCTCGGCGCGAAGGTCGCGATTGGTCGCCGTGACCAGCCGCACGTCGACCCGCCGGCAGACGTTCTCCCCGACCCGCCGGATCTCGCCCTCCTGAATGGCGCGCAGCAGCTTGGCCTGTGCCCGCGGCGACAGCTCGCCGATTTCGTCGAGAAACAGCGTGCCGGTGTGCGCGTCCTCGAACACGCCCGCGCCGTTCGCCAACCGCGCCGGTGAAGGCGCCACGCGCATGACCGAACAGTTCCGATTCGACGAGGTCGTCCGGCAGCGCCGCGCAGTTCAGCGTGCAGAACGGGCGGTCGCGACGCGCACCGAGCTTGTGCAGCATCCGTGCGACCAGTTCCTTGCCCGATCCGCTCTCGCCTTCGACCAGCACCGCGAACGGCGCCGCGGCCGCTTTCTCGATCGACGCGCGGACCTCCGCGATCGCGCGGACTGACGCCGAGCAGCTCCGACGTCCGCGATCGCCGATCGGCCGACCGCCGCGCCATCAGGCCGACAGCGCCGGCCCCGCGGCCGTCGCTCCGGTCGACAGCAGGACGAGACGTCGGCGAACCTGCCAGATGGATGCGGCGGTCCATGTGGCCACCAGGAACCCGACCACCTGCCCCGCATACCGCACGGGCACGCCCGCCTCGACCCGCTCACCGCCGTGATGCGGCAGCACCAGCTGGTTGGCGGTGAGAATGCGCCGCGCACTCGCCGGCTCGAGCCGCGTCCCATCCGCGCCACGCGACGACAGCTCGCGTCCCTCGAGCCCGAAGAAGCCGACGCCTGCCGCCCGCAGCCGGCCGCGAAGCCGCGCGCACACCGCGGCCAGCACCGCGCGTGTCTTCGTCGGCGACCTGACAGCAGCGCATCAGTTCGACGATGTCGTCGCGCCGGCGGGAGCGACCATGGCGTCGACGACGGGCGCGCGCGGCGCGAACAGCCGCAGCGCGAACAGCCCGGTCGCGTCCGCTCGCCGCTCGGCGGTCTCGGTCGGGTCCGCGCTCGCTGAGCAGCATCGCGCAGCAGGTCGACCCGGGCCCGCACCGTGACCGGCAGCGCGGACGACTCGCACGCTGTCCGATCCGCTTCACGAGCAGCGTCGCCGGCCCGCGCTGCCCGCAGCCGGCGGGCAATTTCGGCGCGCAGCACGCGGGCTGCGATGCGCGAGCATCGGGTCGTGCGCACGACGCGCGCTGCTCGACCGCGAACGCCGCGGCCGCGTCCGCCTGCACGGCGTCGCCCGCGGCAAGCTGCGCGAGCGCGCACGCGATAGAACGCGGCTGCCGCACAGCGCGGGATCGTCGAGCTGCAGCGCGGTATCGCGGGCCTGCGCGGCATCGGCCACGGCATCGGCCGCACGACCGCGACCCAGCCAGGTATCGAGCGCGCGCCACGGCGCAGACGCACCGCGTCGCGCGGCGCGATCGCTCGGCCTCGAGCTGGACGAGCGCCAGCCGCTGCAACGCCTCGGCCCAGCGTCCCTGCCAGAACAGGCATCGCAGCCAGCGCGAGCGTCGCGTCCACGGCATCGTGCCGCTCCGCGTGCTCATCGCCGACGGATGCATCGTCTCGAGCAGACGCCTCGGCATCGGACAGCCGGCCGCGCTCGTCCGTACACCGGCCCGCACGATCGCGAGTTCCTGGAGGAGCATGCAGGTCCCTGCGACTGCGTCGCCCACGGCCGCGCGCTGTCGAGGACGACGTCCGCGTCGGCGATCCGCCCGCGTGCGAGCAGCGATCCGCGACGAGCACGCCCGCTCTCGTCGCCAGCGAGCTCCACTCCCCTCTACGCGCGAGCGCGTGCATCGCCTGGCGCGCCATCCGTTCGCCCGGTCTGATGACGTCCGCTTGCCAGCAGTCGACCGCGCCGATTCGAGCTGTCCGCGAAGCCGCGCGATTTCGCCGGGCGCCGGCCACGACCGTGCACGTTCACCACCATCGTCGAGGCGCCTGCCGCGGTACCCGCTGCGCCGATAGAGACGGCTCCGCTGCGTCGGCGCACACGCCCGCGCTGCCAGGACCGTTCGGCGGCCTGTGCACCCTGACCTGAGCCGACGCTAGGTGCAAGCGCCGCGTCCGCCGATATGACGGCTCCGTCGCCGAACAGCAGCTGCTCGAATCGCGCGCGCAGCCCTTGGAACGCCGCGCCGCGGTGCTCACGTGACGCAGGTGGCGTCTGGCCACGAGCCGGCGGACAGACCGAGGCGATCAACGCGTCGACTGGCACTGCCGCTCGAGGCAGACGGTGTGCACGCGCGCGCACCGCGCTGCGCTCCGGCGAAGAGCACGATGTGCGGCTTCGGAGCTGTCGAGCGACGCGTCGAGCAGTGCTTCGCCATCCGCCGTCGACATCGTCTCCCGCGAGAGCAGCAGCGTGCGACCGTGCACGAGCTTCGCGCAACCGCTCGGTGAACAGCGATGTCGACACGGGAATGCATCCGGCAATGCGCGCCGCCCGCGCGAGTACGCGGACCGCATCGCCGGACGCCGCCGCCTTCCGCCGCCCACACCGCGAGCGCAGACGACACGGCTCGACACCATGATCCGCAAGGACGTCGGTGACCGGACGAAGCCGTCGTTCGGTCGCGCTCATGATGCCGAGCAGTTCACGCTCGTCAGCCGAGCTGCTCCGACTGCCGGCGCTGCACGGCGTTGCGACGTGCCGGGATCGGCGAGTTCGTCGAGGGCATTCCAGCCTGCGGCATCGGGCACGACAACCGGACGGCCCGCCGCGGCACCCGACTCATGCGACGTGCCGTGCAATCGGCACGCGCGCGTTCGCCGACAAGGAACCGCGCGCGCACGCGACAGCGCCTGCTCCGCCGCGCCAGCGCCGCATCCGCGCCACCCGGGCTGCACCGCCCAGGCCTCGAAGCGCTGCGTCTCGCCGACGCCGCCGTAGTCGAGCGAGCGGCGCGATCGACGGGCTGCGTGAACGCGCAGAACCATGCGCAGCGCTCTGCCCACTGCGCCTGCTCGGTCGGACCACCTGCTGTTGACGACAGCGACCAGCACACGCTGGTTGCGTGGCGAGATCGATCGCGTGACCGCGATCGTCGACGACGAATCGATCGGCAATGAGCTCCACGTGACCTCCTGCGTGCGACACCATCGGTGCAAGATGACGGCCCATCGGTTTTGCTCGGGATCCGACGCGGCCGCGCGTCCAGACCACGCAGATTTTTCGGATAGAATGAAGCGCAGATGCTGCGATTTCTCACTGCTGGCGAGTCCCACGGACGCGCGCTGATCACCATCCTCGAAGGCATTCCGTCCGGGCTCACCATCGACTTCGCGGCGCTCACCGCCGAACTGCGCCGTCGCCAGGGCGGCTACGGCCGCGGACGCCGCATGGTCATCGAATCGGATCGCGCCGACGCGATCAGCGGCGTCCGTCACGGCGTCACGACCGGGCGCGCCGATCGCGCTGATGATTCCCAACAAGGACTGGGAGAACTGGCAGCGCACGATGGCGGTGGAGCATCCGCCGACGGCGGACACGCCCGGCGTCGATCGCGCGGCGGTGACCCGTCCGCGCCCCGGGCCACGTCGATCTCGCCGGCGTCGTCAAGTACGACCACACCGACATCCGCAACGTGCTCGAGCGCGCCAGCGCGCGCGAAACGGCGGCGCGCGTCGCCGTCGGCACCGTCGCGCGCCAGTTCCTCGAGCAGCTCGGGGTCACGATCGTCAGCCACGTGGCGTCGATCGGGTCGGCCTCGATACGGCGATCCGCTGTGCGGTCACCTTCGAGGAGGCCCAGGCGATTCCGGCCGACTCCGAACTGCACTGCGTCAGCAGGGACGTCGAGCAGCAGATGAAAGCGGTCATCGACGCCGCGAAGGAAGCCGGCGACACCGTCGGCGGCAGCTTCGAGGTGATCGTGCGCGGCCTGCCGATCGGGCTCGGCAGCCACGTGCAGTGGGACCGCAAGCTCGATGGACGGCTCGCGCAGGCGCTGATGTCCATCCAGGCGATCAAGGGTGTCGGCATTGGCCGCGGCCCGCGGCGTCGCGGACCTGCCCGGCTCGAGGATCCACGACGAGATCCTGCCGCTCGCAGGTGCGACGATGCATCCGGAGGTGCCGGTCACACGGCCGACGAACAACGCCGGCGGTCTCGAGGCGGGCATCACCAACGGCGAGGACCTGCGGGTGACCGGCGTACATGAAGCCGATCGCCACGCTGATGAAGCCGCTCCGTTCGGTCGATCTGAACACGCTCGAGCTGAGCCCCGCCGCCATCGAGCGCAGCGATACCTGCGCCGTGACCGCCGCGTCGGTCGTCGGCGAAGCGATGGTGGCGATCGTCCTCGCCGAGGCGGTGCTCGAGAAGTTCGGCGGCGACTCGCATGCAACGAAGTGCTGGACAACCTCCGCAAGCTACCGCGCGCGCACAGCCGCGCGCTTCGCGCACGACTGAGCGCGTCACAGATCCGTGACGCGCACCTTCGCTGCTCATGATCCGCCCCCTGCTGCGCTATGGCGCCGACGTGCTTCATCAGCCGGCGGCCGCCGTCGCCGAGATCACGCGCCGAGATCGACCGCCTGATCACCGACATGGTCGAGACGATGTACGCGGCGCCGGGCATCGGCCTCGCGGCGCCCCAGGTTGGCGTGCCGCTGCGCATCTTCGTCATCGACATCTCGATCGGGCGGGATCCGAAGGGGCTGATCACGATGATCAATCCCGAGTTCGTGGAACGCGACGGCATGCAGCTCGAGGAAGAAGGCTGCCTCAGCGTGCCCGGCTTCAATGCCACGGTCGTCCGGCCGCTGCGGGCCGTCGTGAAGGGGCTCGACCGCGATGGCCATCCGCAGCAGATCGAGGGCAGACGGGCTCCTGGCGCGCGCCTTCCAGCACGAAATGGATCACCTCGACGGCATGCTGTTCGTCGATCGGCTGCGCGGCATCAAGAACGAGATCGATCGTCCGCAAGATCAGGAAGCTCTCGAAGGCCGGCAAGTGGTGAGCTGGCCCGGGCTGAAGGTCGTCTTCTTCGGCACACCGCAGTTCGCGGTGCCCGACGCTCGACGCGATCCTCGCCTCTTCGCATGCGGTCGTGGGCGTCGTGACGCAACCCGACAAGCCGCGCGGACGCGGGCAGAAGGAGTCCGACGCGCCGGTGAAGGCGCGTGCGCGCGAGGCCGGCCTCCGGATCCTGCAGCCGGCGACGCTCAAGGATCCTGCGGTGCTCGACGAGCTCGCATCGCTCGGCGCCGACATCGGCGTCGTCGCGGCGTACGGCAAGATTCTCACGCAGGCAGTGCTGGCGATCGCCGCGGCCCGGGCATGATCAACGTGCATGCCTCGCTGCTGCCGAAGTACCGCGGCGCAGCGCCCGTGCATCGTGCGGTGATGGCCGGCGAGACCACGACGGGCGTCACGATCATGCGCGTCGTGAAGGCGCTCGATGCCGGCGCGATGCTCGCGACGGTCGAACGGCCGATTGGCCCGAACGACACCAGCGACGACGTGGAGCGCGATCTCGCGACGCTCGGCGCCGCCCTGCTCGTGCAGACGCTCGACCGCCTCGCGGCACGGCCCGGTCGACGAAGTCGCCGCAGGACGACAGCCTGGCCACCTACGCTCATCGGCTCACGAAGGAAGACGGCATGGTGGACTGGTCCAGGCCGGCCGACGTCATCCACAACCAGATTCGCGGCCTCCATCCCTGGCCGCATGCCGTACTCGTATCTCGACGGACAGCGACTGATCCTCTGGCGGTCCACCTGGTCGGCCGAAGCGGTGGCACGCGGAGCCGGGGACCATCGCTCGTCGCGCACGGCGACGAACTGCGCGTCGCGACCGGGCGCGGAACGCTCCTCATCACCGAACTGCAGGCCGAAGGGCGCCGCGCGAGCCGCACGCGGGAGTTCCTGGCCGGGCGACCGACTCGCGCCGGGCTCCGTTTTCTCGGCACGGCCATGATCGCGCCGGCGCGCGTCGCCGCTTACGACATCCTGCGGCGCGTCTCGACCGGGCGGGCGGATCTCCCTGCCGGCAGTCGCCAGCGTCCGCGACGCTCTGACCGACGATCGCGATCGCGCTCTCGCCACCGAAATCGCCACCGGCACCGTGCGCTGGCGCGCGAGCACTCGATCACCTGATCGCGCACTTCGCGAAGCGTCCGGTTGCGCGGCTCGACCCGAAGTGGTCGACATCCTTCGGCTCAGCACCTACCAGTTGCTGCACCTGACGCGCGTCCCCGCGTCGGCCGTGGTGGACGATGGGGTGAGATCTGACGAAGCGGGCGGGCAAGAAGCAGCGCTCGGGGTTCGTGAATGCCGTGCTCCGGAACGTCTCGCGCAGCCGGCGGGCACTGCCGCTGCCGCCGCGGCCGGCAGACGGCACCGACCGCGCGGCGGCGCTCGATTACCTGAGCATCACGCTGTCGCACCCGCGCTGGCTGGCCGAGCGCTGGCTGGATCGCGTCGGCATTCGAACGGGCCGAGGCGTGGATGACGTTCAACAACCAGCCCGCGCCAGCTGACGCGTGCGCGCCAACCGGCTGCGCACCGCCCGCGACGACGCTGCTGCAACACTCTCGCGCAGCGAGACATCGACGCCCACGCCGGCCGCTACGCGCCCGACGCGATCGTGATCGATCGCGGCAATCTTGCGGGACGAGGTCGGGCGCGGCGAATTCGTCGTGCAGGACGAGGCGTCGCAGCTGGTGGCGCTGCTGGCCGGGCAGGCGCCGGGACCGCTGCGTGCTCGATACCTGCGCGTCGCCCGGCGGCAAGGCGACCGCCATCGCGGCAACGCTCGGTGTCGGCGAGCGGCTGATCGCGTGCGACGTCCGCGAGCGGCGCATGGCCCTGCTGCGGCGGACGGTGGCCGCAACCGGCGCCCCAACGTGCGGCTCGTCCAGGCCGACGTGACCGCGCCGCTGCCCTTCCGCGCGCTGTTCTCCACCGTCATCGTGGATGCGCCCTGCTCGGGTCTCGGTACGCTCCGCCGCGACCCCGACATCAAGTGGCGCCGCGACGCCGATCGCCTTCCCGCGTTCGCCGCCGCGCAGCGCAGCATGCTCGACCACGCCGCCGACGGTCGTCGCCGACGGCGGCCGGCTCGTCTACGCCACCTGCTCGAGCGAGCCCGAAGAGAACGAGGCAGGTGGTCGCCGCGTTTCTGGCGACGCATCCCGAGTTCACGCCGCTGCGGGCGGATGCGGCCCATCCGGCGATTGCCGGCCGACCTGGTCGACGAGCGCGGGCACCTGCGAACCGAGCCGGATCGGCACGGGCTCGAGCTGTTCTTCGGCGCCGTGTTCGAGCGGCAGCGGCCAGTTGTAGTACGCTTTTGAAGTCCATGGCCTTCCGAACCCGCGTCTGGAGCGCGGGCAAGCTGCTGGTGCTCGTCGGCGCGCTCGTCGCGACCTACGTTCTCTTTGCGGCGGCAGCCATGCGGGTGGCCCTCAAGGCCCGCGAGGTCCAGGTTCCCGATCTCACCAATCGCACCGCCAACGAGGCGACATCGCATCGCCGGCGATCTCG
Source organism: uncultured Acidobacteriota bacterium (assembly GCA_963697745.1). Lineage (GTDB taxonomy): Bacteria > Acidobacteriota > Vicinamibacteria > Vicinamibacterales > CAVVIG01 > CAVVIG01. The sequence goes on from CAVOPD010000006.1 coordinate 151,265, forward strand.
GCCTCGCCGTTCGACTCGACGACACGCGCCGGCCGGATCCGAAGATTCCCGCCGGGCGCGTCATCGCGCAGGATCCGCCCGGCCGGCACCATGTCGCGCCAGCAGCGGAGCGTCCGCGTCTGGTTGAGCACTGGGTCCGCGCGCGTCCACCGTGCCGTCATTGACCGGCGAAACCGAGCGGACGGCGCAGATGCGCCTCAGCCAGGACGGCCTCGAGGCGGCGACGCTCTCGGAGATCCGCTCGGCATCCTTCGCCGTCGGACGTCGTCGTCGCGCAGGATCCGCCGCCGAACACGCCGGGGTCGAAGGTGTCGCTGCTGGTGAACCGCGCCGAGCAGGCGAGCAATTACGTGATGCCGGATCTGATCGGCGTGAACGGCGAGCGTGCGGCCTCGCTGCTGCGCGGCAAGGGCTTCCGCGTGGCTGTCGTCGCGTCGACGCCGTATCCGGGTGTCGCGGCCGGCATCGTCCTCCGCCAGAGCCCGCAGGCCGGTTTCCAGATTGCACCCGGAGAACCGATTTCGATCGAGGTCAGCAGGTGAGCGTTCAGATCGCCCCGTCCATCCTCTCGGCCGATTTCGCGGCGCTCGGCGACGCCGTCGCGCGCGTGGAGCGGGGCGGCGCCGATCTCATTCACGTCGACGTGATGGACGGCCATTTCGTGCCCAACATCACGATCGGTCCGCCGGTCGTGAAGTCGCTGAAGCGCGTGGCGCAGCGCGCCGCTCGACGTGCACCTGATGATCATCCGATCCGGATCGCTACATCGACGCGTTCGCCGCGGCTGGCGCGTCGATGATGTCGGTGCACGTCGAGGTCCTTCCCCACCTGCATCGGACGGTGCACGCGATCAAGGCGCTCGGCGTCAAGGCCGGCGTCGTGCTGAACCCGTCGACGCCGGTCGGCGTCACTCGAGGAGATCGCCGGCGACGTCGATTTCGTGCTCGTGATGTCGGTGAACCCCGGGCTTCGGCGGCCAGACTTTCATCCCGCGCAGCGAGTCCAAGGTGACGAGCGGTGCGCGCGCTGCTCGATCGATCGGGCAACACGGCCGCGCCGATCGAGATCGACGGCGGCATCGATGCGGACAACGCCGCCGCGCGTCGTGGCGGCCGGGGCCCGGATCCTGGTCGCGGGCATCGCGATCTTCTCGGCTCGCCGATCCCGAACGGCGACGCGCGAGCTGAAGGCGGTCGCCAACGCGCGGCGGTCAGCACAGGAACCGCAGCGCGTTGACCGTCCGCCACGTCCACGTCGCGCGTCCGCGTCCGCTACGCCGAAACCGACAAGATGGGCGTGGTCTACTACGCCAACTATCTGGTCTGGTTCGAGGTCGGCCGCACCGATCTGCTCGCGCCACTCCGGGCTGGAGCTATCGCGAGATGGAAGCCGACGGGTTCGCCCTGCCGGTGATCGAGGCCCACTGCACGTACCGGCAGTCGGCACGCTACGATGATGAGCTGGACATCCGGACGCACGGGCCTGATGCTGTCGCCCGTGCGGGTGCGGTTCAATTACCAGGTCGTGCGCGCCGCGGACGAGGCGTGCCTGGCCGAAGGCCACACCGTGCACGCGTCGCTCGATCCGCGAGGGCAAGCCGCGGCGGCTGCCCGAGCGCGTCCGCGACACTGTTTCCACGAGGCAAATGAAGGCACTCGTCACCGGCGTGGCCGGGTTCATCGGCTCGACGCTCGCCGAGCGGCTCGTTCGCGAGCGGCGCCGACGTGGTCGGCATCGACTGCTTCACCGACTACTACCCGCGCGCCGCTCAAGGAACGCAACCTCGCGTTCCTGCGCACGGCGCCCAACTTCCGCTTCGTCGAGAGCCGGATCCAGGACGCCGATCTGCGCGCGCTGCTCGCCGGTCGGACCCACGTGTTCCACCTGGCGGCCCAGGCCGGCGTGCGGAAGAGCTGGGGACGCGATTTCGACGTCTATACAGCGAACAACATCGAAGCGACGCAGGTGCTGCTCGAGGCGTGTGTCGGCACGCCGCATCGAACGGCTGGTGTACGCGTCGAGCTCGTCGGTGTACGGCGACCTCGTCGCGATGCCGATGCGCGAGGACGCGCTGCCGCAGCCGGTGTCGCCGTACGGCGTCAGCAAGCTGGCGGCCGAACAGCTCTGCTACCTGTATCTCGTGAATTTCGGCGTGCCGACCGTGTCGCTGCGCTACTTCACCGTCTACGGCCCGCGCCAGCGGCCGGACATGGGATTCCACAAGTTCCTGCGCGCGACCATCCAGGGTCAGCCGATCGCGGTGTACGGCGACGGCGAGCAGACGCGCGACTTCACCTTCGTGGACGACATCGTGACCGCGAACCTCGCCGCGGCGGAACGGGGCGTCCCGGGGCGTGTATACAATATTGGTGGCGGTTCGCGCGTGTCCTTGAACCACGTGCTCGAGCATCATCGGCCGTGTCGCCGGTCGTCAGCCGGTCATCGCCCGCGAGGACTGCGCAGAAGGGCGACATGCGGCACACGTATGCGGACACCGAACTGGCGCGGGCCGATCTCGGCCTTCCGACCTTCGTTCGACCTGGAACGCGGCCTCGCCGCGGAATTTGCGTGGCTGACCGAGATCCTGTGAACATGACGACAGCTGTTTCGACGACATTCGGCGCTCGCGGCTTCTGCTCGCCTGCCGTTGTCCTCGCTTCGGCGTGCGCGTCGGCCAACGGGCGCCGCGCCGTGCCGCCTGGCACGCCGCAGCCCGATCAGTTTCTCTACGACAAGGGCAAGGAGTCGCTCGACAACAAGAAATGGCTGACCGCGCGCGAGTTCTTCAAGCAGGTCACCGAAACCTACACGCAGAGCCCGGTCCGGCCCGGACGCCAAGCTCGGCATCGGCGACACGTATCTCGGCGAGGGATCGGCGGAATCGCTGGTCCTGGCGATCGCCGAGTTCCAGGAATTCCTCTCGTTCTACCCGACGCACCCGCGCGCCGACTACGCGCAGTACAAGCTCGGGCTGGCGCATTTCCGGCAGATGCGATCGGCCGCAGCGCGACCAGACCGAGACGCGCGACGCGATCCGCGAGTTCGAGACGTTCATCGTGCGCTATCCGAACAGCGAGCTGATGCCGGAGGTCAGCGACCGGCTGCGCGAGGCGCAAGGACCGGCTGAGCGAGGCGGAGTTCGAGGTCGGCCGCTTCTACTACCGGATCCACTGGTATCCGGGCGCCATCGATCGGCTCATCGGCGCTGCTGAAGGAAGACCCGGAGTTCACCGTCGCGCGACGGCGCCTACTTCTACCTCGGCGAATCGCTGATGGCGGTGAACCGCACGGCCGAAGCGCTGCCGCTCTTCGAGAAGCTCGTCGCCGAGTTCGAGCAGAGCGAGTTCCTCGACGATGCGAAGAAGCGGATCGACGAGATCAAGAGCGCGCCGGCGGCGGCACCTGCCGCGCCGGTACCGGCCGCAACGCCGGCGCCACCAATCGTCCCGACGCACCTGCAGCTTCGACGACGACTGCGGTGGCTCCGTCAGGTTCCGCCCAGTCGGCAGATTGCGGAGATCGAGCTGTTCACGCGCGAGATGACAGGAATTTCCCGAACCGCCGGAAGTAGTCGGCCGCCGAAATCAGCGCGGCCAGCACCACGACCCACAGCGCGATCTGTCCGATCACGACGAAGCCGTGCAGGTGATCCTTGCCGAGGATCAGCGCGAGGATCGCCACCACCTGCGCCACCATCTTGATCTTGCCGAGCGGCGATGCCGGCATCGTCGCGCCGCGCGCGTGCGCGAGAGCACGCAGCGCCGTCACCGCGAACTCGCGACCGATGATGATCGCGACCATCCAGGCCGGCGCCAGATCCATCTGCACCAGCGAGATGAACGCGGCAATGGTGAGCAGTTTGTCGGCGAACGGATCGATGAACTGGCCGAGCGGCGTGACCTGGCCGCGGCGGCGCGCCAGATAGCCATCGAGCCAGTCGGTGAGCGACGCGATCCCGAAGATCGCCGCGCCGATCAGTTCCTTGCGGACACCAAGGATCATCCGCCCTTCGAACTTCGTGAGCAGGACCACCACGAGCAGCGGCACGAGGAAAATCCGCGTGACCGACAGCGAGTTCGGCAGGTTCATGTGGGCGAGTCGCGCCCATGATAACATCGCTGATTGCCTATGAAGGCGATCATGCTCGCAGGGGGCAAGGGCACACGCCTCCGACCTCTCACCATTCACACGCCGAAGCCGATCGTGCCGATCTTCGAGCGGCCGTTTCTGCACTACCAGCTCGATCTCCTGAAGCAGGTGCCGGAGATCGACGAGGTCATTCTCAGCCTCAACTACCAGCCGCGGCGGATCGAGGAGATCTTCGGCGACGGCAGTGCAGCCGGGCTGAACATCCGCTACGTCGTCGAGCCCGCTCCGCTCGGCACCGCCGGCGCCGTCCGCTATGCCGGCGAGTCGCTGCACGAGTCGGTCGTCGTCTTCAACGGCGACGTGCTCACCAACGTCGATCTCGCCGCGGTGCTGCGCCTGCATCGCGAGCGCAAGGCCAAGGCGACCATCGTGCTGACGCCGGTCGAGAACCCGACCGCGTACGGCCTGGTCGAGACCGACGCGCAGCGGCAACATCCAGCGCTTCCTCGAGAAGCCCAAGCCGGACGAGATCACCTGCGACACGATCAACGCCGGCATCTACGTGCTCGAGCCCGACACGTTCGACCGCATCCCGAAGGGCGAACCGTGGTCGATCGAGCGCAGCTTCTTCCCGTCGCTGATCGAGCGCGGCGAAACCTTCGTCGCCTACGTCTATCGCGGCTACTGGATCGACATCGGCACGCCCGAGAAGTACACGCAGGTGCACCGCGACATCATGGACGGCCGCTGCCAGGCGGCTCCGTTCACCGACGCGCCTGGCGCGGCCTGGGTGTCGCCCGAACGCGCGCGTCGAAGAAGGCGCGATCGTCGAGGGGCCCTGCTTCATCGACGAAGGCGCCAGTCGTGAAGGCCGGCGCGCGGATCGGACCGTACAGCGTGATCGGCCGGCAGTGCCACATCGAGGAGCACGCGATCATCGAGCGGTCGATCCTCTGGTCGGGGACGCGGGTCAGCCAGGAAGCGGTCGTGCGGCGGTCGATTCTCGGCCGCCACTGCCACATCGGGCGCAGCGCCTCGGTCGAAGACGGCGTCGTGCTCGGCGACAAGTCGGTGCTGACCGACTTCAGCCGGCTGTAGGTTCAGAACTGGGTCGGTCGCCACGGCACTGCAGAGTTCAGCAGCCGCGAACCTTCGAGTCAGAACCTTCGCGTTGACCGTTCTGACTTCGTGAACCTTCGGGCAATGTAGCCGCGGACCTTCAGATCCGCCCCTTTGGAAGACTCACGGAGCATCCGATGGCCCTTTCGCTCAACCCGGACATCTTCAAGGCCTACGACGTTCGCGGCACCTATCCCGATCAGGTGAACGAGGAGGCGGCTCGCGCCATCGGCGCGGCATTCGTCGCGTATCTGAAGGCGAAGCGGATCGCGGTCGGCCGCGACATGCGTCTGTCGTCGCCGTCCGTGGCGCAGGCGTTCATCGACGGCGCGACATCGCAGGGATGCGACGTCGTCGACTACGGGATGATCGCCACCGACATGCTCTACTTCGCCGTCGCCCGCGACGGCCACGACGGCGGCGTGATGGTGACCGCGTCGCACAATCCCAAGCAGTACAACGGCATGAAGATGGTCCGCCGCGAGGCCTTCCCGCTGAGCGGCGAGGAAGGCATCTCGGACATCCGCGAGATGATCGCGAACGGCACCATTCCGCCGCCCGCCGCGACGCGCGGCAGCGTGACCACCGCCGACACGCTGCGATGCGTACGTCGACCACGTGATGGGCTTCATCGATCCGGCGATCATCAAGCCGTTCAACGTCGTGCTCGACGCCGGCAGCGGCATGGGCGGACTCGTCGCGCCGAAGCTGTTCGAACGGCTGCCCTGCCGGACGACGCGGCTCTGCTTCGAGATCGACGGCCGGTTCCCGAACCACGAAGCCAACCCGCTCATCGAGGAGAACCGCGTCGACATCACCGAGCGGGTGATCGCCGAGAAGGCGGACATCGGCATCGCCTGGGACGGCGACGCCGACCGCTGCTTCTTCATCGACGGCAGCGGCGAGTTCATCTCCGGCGACTTCATCACGGCGCTGCTCGCCGAGGCGTTCCTGCTGAAGCATCCCGGCTCCACGATCATCTACGACCTGCGCGCCAGCTACGCCGTGCGGGACGTCGTCGCGAAGTACGGCGGCACGTCGCTGATGAACCGCGTCGGCCATGCGTTCTTCAAGCGCCGGATGCGCGAGACCAACGGGATCTTCGGCGGCGAGGTGACCGGCCACTACTACTTCCGCGACAACTTCTACGCCGACAACGGCTTCATCCCGGCGCTGCTGATCCTCGAGCTGATGTCGAAGAAGGGGCAGAGCCTGCACGAGCTGCTGCAGCCGCTGCGTGCGAAGTACTTCATCTCCGGCGAGATCAACACCAAGCTGGCGAGCATGGCGGCGGTGCCGGCGAAGCTCGAGCAGATCGCCGCGAAGTACGCCGACGCCCATCAGTACACGCTGGACGGCATCTCGGTCGAGTACCCCGACTGGCACTTCAACGTGCGCGCGTCGAACACCGAGCCGCTGCTGCGCCTCAATCTCGAGGCGCAGACGCCGGCAGTTGATGGCAGCGAAGCGGGACGAGGTGGTCGCGCTGATCCGGGCGTGAACGGACAGCACTGTTGCGTGCTAATCGCTCAGTGCTGAATGCCGATTTGAGCGCCGATTGCCGATGGTCACTGAGCTGGATTGCAAGGGAATTGCAGACGGGTCTGCTCTGGTAGAATCTGCGGAGCAAGCGTGCCCTTAGCGATCAGCGCGGAGCTCGAATTAGCGATTAGCATTTAGCGATTCGCAATTCCGTTTGCGGGCTTAGCATAGTGGTAATGTCCTGGCTTCCCAAGCCAGTTAGACGGGTTCGATCCCCGTAGCCCGCTCCACTAAGTGATTTCTAGATCAGTTACTTCCAGTCGACGGGCCTCCCCGTCTCCAGATTGTCTCCACGCTCATTGAGGTAATCGCTGTCTGCCTCACGGCCGTCGAGCACGCGGATCGCTTCGTCGGTCGGGGCGCCATCCCGAGCAAACTGCATCAAACAGCTTTACCCGGCCGCCGCTCGTCCCGTTTCGCCGAATCCAGGCTTGCGCCGAATCGGGACAGCCGTTGTCGGGCTCGTCCTGCGCGCCGCTAGTCGACCATCAGGATCAGCGTGCCGTCGTTGCCACCGGTGAACAACTCGCCGAAGACCGTCGGGAGGTTCTTGAACCCGCTGCGGACGTCGGTCTTGTAGGCGAGCTGACCGTCTTTCGCCCACTGCCGCAGATCCCGCAGAGCCTTCTCGCGGTCGGCCATCAGATCGCTGGCGATGAAGCCCTGAATCCGCAGGCGGTGCGACACCACGCGGAACATGTTGCGCGGGCCTGGCGCGGCGCCGGTGTTGTAGTGCGCGATTTGACCGCAGACCGCGGCACGGCCGTGCATCGCCATCTGGTCGATCACGTCCTGCATGATCACGCCGCCGACGTTGTCGAAGAACACGTCGACGCCGTTCGGCGCCAGGGCCTTGAGTCGCTCGGCGACGCTCTCGTTCTTGTAGTCGATCGCCTCCACCCTGGCGTCGGTTCTGAGCCACTCGCATTTCGCCGGACCGCCGGCGATGCCGATCGCCTTGCAGCCGACGATGCGGGCGATCTGCACCGCCATCGATCCGGTGGACCCGGCGGCGCCGCTCACGACCACGGTTTCGCCTGGCTTGGGCTCGCCGATCTTGAGGAGGCCGAGATAGGCGGTGAGCGCATTCCCGCCGAAGACGCTCAATGCCTCCAGCAGGTCGATATCGGCGGGCAGCGGCGAGATCGTCAGCCGGTCGGCCTTGATCAGCGAGTAGTCTTCCCATCGGGTCAAGCCGGTCACCCGCGTCCCGACCGGGAATCTGGGATTGGCGGACTGGACGACCTCACCCGTCGCCGGCGCGGAGACCGCGGCGCCGACCGGAATCGGCGGGAAGTACTCGGAGTCGGCGTTCATCCAGGTGCGCTGCGCGGGGATCAGCGAGAAGGTCTTGTTGCGCACCAGCACGTCGCCGGTTTGGAGCGGCACGTCGCTGAGCGGCGTTTCTCGATATTCGAAGTTGGCCGGGCCGACCATGCCTTGCGGCCGGCTGGCGAAGATCCATTGACGATTGATGGGCATGCGTTTCTTGCTGTGATCTCCGGGGGGGGGCGAACCAGCGCTGAGTCTAGCACGGGGCGCGCCACCAGAGCCGGTGCATACCCGGCACCATCTGCAACGCCACGAAGTCGATCACGAGTAGTGCACTGGTTCGGATGCTGTCGCAGAATGCGGCGATGTCGGCGCATTCGAATCGCCCGTTGGTGATGCCGTGTGCGTCTCGGCGGCGCTTGGCCGACCGCACGAAGGGTCCGCAGAGTCGACGCCACCATACTCGCGAACGCCGGGCCGCTATGAGCTCGAGCAGGATGCCGTTGTCACGTCTCGGACATGACGTCGGAATGTCATTCCGCGCCTGACCGTCATTGCCTGCCGGTCCACCTGATTGTCTTCACCTCAGATCCTGCCCAGACGTTTCCTTCAGGACGCGCGTTCGGCTGCCGCGACTCAGGCTATCGATAGGAGCAACGACAAACGGCAGTGGCTCGAAATCGAACGACGATGCGTCCGTCACTTCTGCGGCGGTAAGCTCACTACGTCGACGCGACGGCCGGAACAGGCTCGCGGCGTACATCGGTTCATTGGTCATCGAATACATCAAGCTTCAGCTCCGTCACGCTGGCGTTCGTGATTGCTGCCGTGATCTGTCGAGGGCGCATGTCGCTCAGGCGGTGACAAGGGCCATTGACCTTCGTGCTCGGCTGTGGCGAGTTCGCGCCACTCGGGTTCGGCGCGAACGGGGCCATGCCCAGGGCGACCAGGGCGGCGGCCGAAATACACATAAGGCGATGCGCTTCATGGAATCCTCCGAGAAGGCGCGCAGATCGGAATCGTGTTCCGGCCGGGCCCGGCATCCGCCGACGCTAGAAGCGCATCAGCGCGCCAATCTGAAGCGTCCGTGGATTGAATACAACAGATGGCGCCAGGTAGCTGGCAGTACCGTAATTCATGCCGAGAACTGCGGTGACCGGCGCGGCGTTCAGCAGGTTGTAAATGTCGACCTTGGGTTCAACACTGACGTGACCGAACTTGAACACCTTTGCAACGTTGATGTCCAGCTGATTGATCCGATCGCCATAATCTGTCATCGGTGGCTTGATCGGAACCGACAGGGATGACTGCGTAATTCCTGGGTTGACTCTCTGTCCAGCCGTGCACGTCCCCTTCGCAACGCACGGGCTGCTCGACGTGTAGGTGGTGGACGATGTCACGAGCCAGACCGTACCGCGGCCAGCAGGATTCGCCAACTGCGTCCCCGACGGCGTGCCGCTGGGACCGGCGACCCCGGCTTGCGCCCCGACCGACGCAGTGCCAAAGAGGTAGCCAGGCAGACTCTGGAAGGCAGCGCCGAGCTGAATGCCGTACCCCACCGGGATGGCTGCGGCCAGCTTGAACTGACTTCGCCACGGCAGACCGCTGGTGGACTGATCGCAGTAGAGCAGGAGGTTCGGGTTCCAGTCGTCATCACACGTGTTGGAGAGGATCCGTTCAACCATGCCGCCGCCAAACACTGTGATCTCGTGCGGGAGACGGCCACTGAAGTTGTACTCGAATCCCTTGTAGTTGTCGGTGCGATCCGGAGCATTCGTGTCGACGAGGTTTTGACCGAGTTGCGCCACCTTCGCGGCGCTCACGTTGTAAAACGTGATTGGGGCGCCGTCGATCGGACTGTACAGGGTGAAGGGGGTGAAGTCCGCGAAGCTCACCCCGGTATTGGTCCGCCGCCACAGATTGTGATAGCGACGGTCGTAGTATCCGCCCGAGACCGATACGCCCTTGCGCAGTTCCTGCTGGATGCTGATCGTGGTCTGACGTTGTACATCCGCTTGAGGGCGGGATCGAAAGTGGGCAAGCTTGCCACGCCGAACGTCGCGGGCAGTTCCGGTGCCGTGGTGGCATTGCCGGACACGTTGATTTCGCAACCTGGTGTCAGATACACGCAGCCGAGGGCGCCCTGCGGCACGCCGTCGCGATTGAGGTCGGACCACGATACGTCCACGGTCCGCTCGGCCAGCGGGTTGTAGCGGTTCGAGAGGCCCGTCGTGCCCGCCTGCTCGTATCGCCCGGCGCTGAACTTCAGCGCCGTCTTCTGGTTTCCGAACAGGTCGTACACCACTCCGAAACGGGGAGCGATACTCTTCCACGTTGGCATGTCCATCGGTCCGAAGCTACGCGCCTGCGCGACAAACCGGCCCTGTCCTGACGTCTCAGTCGGAATGCCGGACGCGAAGTACTCCCAGCGGGCTCCATAGTTGACCGTCAGGCGCTTCATCGTCCACGAGTCCTGTGCGTAGATGCCAAGATCGGCTTTGAGGTTGTCGCGAAGGTCCAGTGGCGTGTTATAGATTGTGGCCGCGAAAGCCTGACCCTCGAAGAACTGGGCCTGGAGATCGCCGTTCAGGTTTTCAGTGGTGCGATACCGTCCCCAGGTGTCCTGAACGCCGACCTTGATGTTGTGCCGGCTCGTGACGTAGGACACCGAACCGGCAAGCGCGAAGCGATCAGGATACGCGCCGAATTCTGGGAAAGTGACGTAGTTCCAGTACGTGCCGAGCCCGACATCCGTCTTGGACACCGTCGAGAACCACTCCGGCGAAAACGGAGTCTTTGACAAGCCGGGCTGGGCAAAGATGGTGTAGCGCTCGTAGTTGGTTGAGAAGCCGCCCTCGACGTAGACCTTCGATGCCGGGGTCGACGAGAACTTCACCGAGCCGGTGGTATAGATCGGCGACTTCCACACATTTGAAGCGGTGGCTGGATCGATTCCCGCGGTCATGTCGCTGTTGCGGTGTTTCAACAGGCGGTCGTTGTAGACAGTCAGCTTGTTCTTCGGGCTCAACTGCCACGTGATGCGCGCCTGAAACGACTTGATACCCTGCGCATCAACGGCCTGCTGGCTCTTATCCGGCAGCGGAGCCGAGGTGGGCGTGGCCGTCCCTGGAATGCCATAGAAGGTGTTCGCCGGCAGCGTATCGAGCAGGAAAATGCGCGCCGAGCCAAAGAACCACGCCGTCTCTTTTTTGATTGGCCCGCCGAGTGAGCCCTCGGTGTTCGTCAACTTGCCGATACCGTCGCTCGTTTCCAATCCGCGGTTTATCAGGTCCTGCGTGATGTTGTTGCCTTGGAAATTCTTGTGCTGATAGCCGGTGAAGAGCGTTCCACTGAGCGTATTGCCGCCGTCCCGCGGAACCATATTGAGGCGCACGCCCCCGCCGGACACGTCTGCGGACGCGCCTGAGGTCGTGTACACCATCTCCTGGCTCATCGAGCTATTGAAGTAGCTCTGGACCGCTCCGTCGACGTCCAGCCCGTTCACCATCAACCCGTCCACCTGCACCGTCACCTGAGACGCACCGGCCCCGTGCGCGGACATGTAGGTCTGTTGCATCGCTTTGGAGCCGCCAACGTCCGGCTGATTCAGCGACACGCCGGTAATCAGCTGGCCCATGCCCTGAATGGTCCGACCGGTCGGAATCGCATCGAGCGCCTCGCGATTCAACACCTGTGACTTGGTCGTGGTCTGAACGTCTACGGTGGGCGCTGCGCCGGTAACGGTGAGCGTCTCCTCAATCGCGCCGACTCTGAGGTCGGCGTTAATCGTCATGACGAAGTTGGATTGGAGCTGAACCGCCTCGCGCTTGAAACTCGAAAATCCTGCCAACGAGAAGGTCAGAGTGTAGGTTCCTGGTCGCAAATCAACGATCCGGTACCCACCGTCAATATCGGTGATGACGGATCGGCTCTTCTCAATGAGGGCGTCGCTCGCTGCTTCGACGGTGACGCCGGGGAGCACCGCACCGGAAGCATCCTTGACTACGCCAGTAAACGCGCTCTGCGCGTGCGCTGCAACGGGCAGCAGATATGTGACCGCAAGCACAACCAGCAGCACCTTCCTGATCGACCCAGTACGCATTGTGCGCCCTCCTCCAAGTTGGTAGGTACCTGTGGATCACCCGACCGTGCGCACATCGCGTGCGAAATGGTCAGTGGCTATGTACGTCAGTGCACGGTCAACGGCCGACGAGTTTTGTCTGATTCGGTTTTCCTCCGAGCACGCGGCGCACGCACCGCCTTCGTGTCGGGCCCGAGCGTGTCGGTTGACTCGCCCGCTCAACCGTTGGCCCGACATGCGCAGTACGTCCCGCGACCTGCTGCGAACTGTGCAAGCGGAGGGTTTATAGCATCAGACGACCGCGCTGGTTTGTCACAGGATGTAACAGCCAAGGCACAGCGGCCGCGGCTGCGTCTAAGGAAGACGCAAAGGCGCGTGGAGGTACCTGTGCCTCTTGATGAGCACCCGTCGGCTGCTGGGCAGGGGCACCGACGGTAGGATCAGGGGAACGCGATCGACAGGCGGCGCAGACGACAGGCGCAAACGGAGGTGGTAGCAGATGGCGCATAGGCGCTTCTCGGAGGATCCTTCAGGTCGCCCTGGTTGCTATGGCTCAACCGTTCCGCCGTCGCACACACCAGCGGTTCGCTCAAAAGACACTGTCTGCGGCGAGTTCGACACACGGGAGCCTTCTGCGGAGCACTCCGCGAATCTCCCCGGCGGGCGGTGCCATCATTTCCTAACACATCTCGCCTGAACGTCTGAGTTAGTCTTTGGCGCACGCGAGATGGCGGAGGCTCGCCCACAGCTGGTCAGTCAGTCCATGTCGCCGAATACGACGACGACTTCTAAGTCTTCGCGCCAGGCCACCACGCCACAACCCGACGTCGAGACTGAACAGTTGAATCTGGAGCCTGAAATGGATTACGGATATCACGTCTCGCCGCAACACCATCCACGTCGGCTGAACCGCACAGTAAGTCCTGAGAGCGCTGTCGATATCGCAGACATGATGCGAAGCCGGGTTGCCGCATTGAACGACAAGGACCTCGCAAAGGTCATGTCCTTTTACTCTGACCACTGCATTGTCAGCGATGCGCCACAACTGCCATCGGTCCGAGGAAAGAAAGCGGTCCAACAGACGTTGGCTACGTTCTTCGATGCATTTCCTGACGCCCAGATGACGCCAATTGCTCCGCTGATTTCTGGATATAGTTCGGCATACGAGTGGCGCCTGGTCGGCACGCACAGCGGCTCTTACACTATCGAGGGGCTACCATGGACAGTTCACGCCACTGGTCGACGGCTACAACTGACCGGCGCGTCCTTCACCAAGTACGACAATGATGGGCTGATCATTGAGCTACATAGCTATTGGGAACTTATACATCTCACCACTCTCGATCTGAAGTTGCCAGCCGGTTCTGACCGTGAAGCGCTTGTGCTGATTCACTCTGCTCTTCAACGGAGTCCCGCCTGTTCAACTCGGCTGGTTCTCGGTGATGTCGCAATCGACTTTGGTGCCAGGATTGCGACCCGTGGTTCACATCGACTCAATGTGACAAACCGTGAATTCGAACTGCTCCGCTACCTCGCGGACAGACCTCACATGGTCACGGGAAGGCTTGAACTACTGAAGGCTATTTGGGGATACTCAGGCAGTGTGCCGACACGAGTTGTTGATCAAACGGTCGCGCGACTGCGGAGAAGCATCGAGCCCGATCCCGCACAGCCGCGGTTTCTTCACACCGCTCACGGTAGCGGGTACGACTTGACCCTGTGTCAACAATGAGGTAGCCCTCCGGTGCCCTTTCGGGTGACGTATGTGTCGCGGCCTGTTGTGACTCACCCAGCGCACCGCGGAAGCGCGAGCCTGGGCTTGATCCGCTTCGGTGGACGGTTAGCTACGCTGCTTGAGTAGTGCGCCGTTCAAAGGCTGCACGCCTTTTCAGGATCTCATTCGCCCGCTTCAGTTCGACGACTTCGCAGTCGAGCGCCTTGAGCCGTGCGCGCTCGTTGCTGGTCAATGCTGGGCGCTCGCCGGTCTGGCGCCTCGGCGTGGCAGACCAGCGCTGCAGCGTGCGGTGTGATTCGGCGCAATCGGTTCGATCGCCGTCCATTGCGACCGGTGCTCAACCGTGTAGTCGCGCATCAGCCGCCCGAATCGTTCCCGGACTTCTGGCGAATATTTACTGGGTCGTGCCATGGGGCACTTTCAAGGAATAAGCCCTCCGACAAACCGGTACGCTCTAGGGACCTGGAGGGACGTGTGCATCCAGCGGACCGACTTCAATTCGCAGACGGTGCGGGACTTTGTGCCAGAAGTCTCACGCCATCAATAACTTGGAAATCGGTCTTGGAGAGTTCGATTCCCGTAGCCCGCTCCAGTCACCCTCCGTGGTCAGTCACCTTCCCGCTTCGCCCGTGGCGTTGCCGTCTCGTTGCACTATTCTGGGGCTTCTCGCCCGGTGATTCTGGGGAGAACGCGTTGTACGTGGCCAGTCGCAATCAGGACGCGACTCGAAGACAGCACTGCGGAACCGGCCATGACCGCGGCTGTCGCAAACGTTGGGGCTCTCATGCGCATTGCCATTCTGACGAACGAATACCCGCCTCACGTGTATGGCGGCGCGGGAGTTCACGTCGAGTATCTGACTCGCGAACTGGCCCGCCTCAATGCCGCAGACGACTCGGTACGAGTGCTGTCGTTCGGTGACCAGCACGGCAGGACCGGGAACGTCACGGTAGACGGGATTGGAATCCTGCCGCAGCCGGACCCAGCGGACGATCGCCATCGCAAATTGTTCGAGACGCTCGGGCGGAATCTGCTGATGAGCGGACAACTGGCCGACATCGATATCGTCCATTGCCATACCTGGTATACGCACATGGCCGGGTGCCTGGTACGGGCGCTTCAGGGCGTGCCGCTGGTGTTGACGACGCATTCGCTCGAGCCGCATCGGCCGTGGAAGGCGGAGCAACTCGGACGCGCCTACGATGCGTCGACGTGGATCGAGCGCACCGCTTATCGGGCCGCCGATGGTGTGGTCGCGGTCTCGGGGGCGATGCGGACGGACGTGCACGAGCTCTACCAGGTGGCGCAGGATCGGATCCGAGTCATCCACAACGGCATCGATCTCGCGCAGTACCGGCCGACGCCTGACCCCTCAGTGACTGGGTCGGCACGGTATCGATCCCGCCAAACCCTTCGTACTGTTTGTCGGGCGGATCACGCGGCAGAAGGGGATCATTCATCTCGTGCACGCCATCCGACATATGCGGGCCGACGCCCAGGTCGTCCTGTGCGCCGGCGCGCCGGATACCCCCGCGATCGCCGAGGAGATGAATCAGGCGGTGGCGGAAGCTCGCAGTTCAGGGACGCACCGCATCATCTGGATCCCGGAAATGCTCCCCAAAGACCAGGTGATTACGCTGTATACCCACGCGGCCGTGTTTGTCTGCCCGTCGATTTACGAACCCTTCGGCATCATCAACCTGGAGGCGATGGCGTGCGAAACACCGGTGGTGGCGTCAGCAGTGGGCGGCATCCCCGAAGTCGTCGATCACGGCGAGACCGGGCTGTTGGTCGTGCCGGAGGCGACCAGTGCGATGGACGTCGAGCCACTGCATCCCGACCGCTTTGCGCGCGACCTGGCGGACGCGGTGAACACGCTGCTGGCGCATCCTGGACTACGTGCCCGCATGGGCACACGGGCCCGACAGCGGGTCGAAGAGCAGTTCAGTTGGAGCAGTATCGCGCGGCAGACACGGAACTTCTACGCCGAAGTCGTGGAACGCCACGCACGCGAGGTCCGTGATGGGGTCGCGCGCTGACGAACGATCGGCGTGAAGCATGGAGCTGGTCGATGGCCTCGCTGTTTCTCAGACAGGCCCGCGTAGCCGAGAATGCCCCCATGTCTGGTGATGTCCGGATCGTGCCGAGCGACCTCCGTTACCTGGAGTCCTTCCGGGCGACCCTTGACACCGTTGCGCGGGAACGGCGATTCCTGATCCTGATCGAAGCGCCTTCCCTCGACCGCGTTCATCGGTTCGTCGCGGACAATCTCGAGCGGGGCGGTGTTCAGTGTTTCGCCCTGGATGATGGTGAGCAGGTCGTGGGGTGGTGCGACATCAACAGGCACCACACCGAAGGGTACCGGCACAGCGGCGCCCTCGGCATTGGCCTGCTACCTGACTTTCGCGGGCGCGGCATCGGTGCGCGACTGGCGCTCACGGCCATCAGCGCAGCTCGCATCAATGGCATCGAGCGAATCGAGCTGGAGGTGTGGGCGTCGAACCAGAACGCCATCGCTCTCTACCGCCAACTCGGGTTCGTGGAGGAGGGCGTCCGGCGACGCGCACGGCTCCTGGATGGGCGCTATGACGACAGCGTGGAGATGGCACTACTCGACGCGCCGATTATCCGCTGACGCGATGCGCCGTGCCGCCGTGCTCTTTGCCACGCCCATGCTTTGGCTCTCGGTGTGCTTGGGCACCATCGCGTAACCGTCGGATGGTCTCTTTGGTCAGCTTGGTCAAGAATGGATCTGACATGCGCCGTCTGCTCTCTACCGCGATGCTTCTGTGCGGCCTGGCCACCGTTGCCGCACAACCCGCCAACAGCGACTTCAGTCAGTTCATCCAGCGCTACACCGATGAGTGGATGCGGTTTCACACCAACTTCGCCTCATCTCGACGCTACTTCAGCGGCGGCGAGCAGGAGGCCATGGATCGACAGATCGAACCGGTCACCCGGGCTCATCGTCAAGCCGAAGTACAGCTGATCGACCGCGGGCTTGCCGAACTGAAACGGTTCGACCGCTCACGTCTGGCTGTGAGCGACCAGCGCATCGCCGACATCGTCTTGTGGGATCTCTCGTCGCAGAGGGCGAACGCCGACTTCGACGACTATCACTTTCCGTTCGCGCAGAACTACGGCGTCGATTCCAGTCTCATTTCGCTGTTGACCGTCAATCACGCCATCCGCACCGCGCGCGATGCCGACAGCTATCTCGCACGATTGGCGCTCGTCGCCGAACGCATGGACGAGGCGACCGCCGAAGGTCGTCGTCTTGCCGCGGCGCACCTCCTGCCACCGGCGTTCATTCTGCAGGTGACGGCCAAACAGATGCGCGGTTTTCTCGACATGCCGCCAGCCTCGAATCCGTTCGTCACCACGTTCATGGAGAAGCTTGGCGCGGTGAACGACCTTCCGCCAGCGCAGCGGGAAGGCTTACGCGCGGCTGCTGAACAGATCGCCTCGACTCAGATCTATCCGGCGTGGCGCCGTGCGCTGGCGCTCGTCGAGGGCGAGATTCCGCGGGCCACCGACGCGGCCGGTTGGTGGCGGTTCCCGAAGGGAGCCGAAGGGTATCGTGCCGCGCTCGCGCGCTACACCACGACGACGATGACGCCCGACGAGGTGCATGAGACCGGATTGAAGATGGTGACCGAGATCGAGACGCGCATGGACCGCGTGCTGCGTGACATGGGGTTCACCGACGGTCCTTTGCGCGCGCGAATGGAAGCGATGAAAGCTGCGCAGCCGCAATTCCCCTCCACGGCGGAAGGGCGGGCGCAGTATCGCGCGATGATTACCGACATCATCGCTGACGCGCAGCGGCGCGCGGCCACTCTGTTCGAACGTGTGCCCAGGATGCCTGTGATCGCGCGGCCGTAACCCATCGTTCATGGGCGGCCGGGCGGCCAGTTACTCGCTGGGTACCACGACGGATCGCGCCCTGGCGTCTATCAATATCCGGAGTACGACGTGACGCTCACGCGATTCGGCGCGCGCACCACGGCGTATCACGAGGCCATACCCGGCCATCACTTTCAGGGAGCGCTGCAGGCGGAGGACGACACGCTCCCCAGGTTCATCAAGGATCGCGTCTTCGGCGGCAACTCGGCAAACGGTGAGGGCTGGGGGCTGTATGCGGAGCACCTGGCGGCGGAGCAAGGCTGGTACGACGGCGATCCGGCCGGTCTTCTCGGGCAGCTGGAAATGGAGCTCTTCCGAGCCCACCGCCTGGTTATCGATACCGGGCTGCACGCGAAGCGGTGGACGCGACAACAGGCGGTCGACTATCTCGGTCCGTTGCCCGGTCTCAGCCCACAGTCTGAAATCGATCGGTCCGTCTCCGATCCCGGACAGGCGTGCAGCTACATGATTGGCGAACTGAAAATCATCGAGCTGCGCGAGCGGGCGAAGGCCGCGCTCGGTGCGGGGTTTTCGCTCAGTGAATTCCACATGCGCGTGCTCGGCGCGCCGGGCGCGTAACCGCTGGCGTGCTGGAACAGGATATCGATCGCTGGATTGCGGCGAAGAAAGGCTGATCGTCGCGGCGACACAGAGCCCATGCGAGCTCTCCTGCCGCAAGTCGTCGTCGACGCTTCCCGCTCTGACAAGCTGCTGAGATCAGCGGGGCTGCTTTTCCGCACGGAGGTGCCATGACGGACGATCCTTTAGCAAGTCGCAGGCGCATGAACAAGAAGAGAGGTACTTCCAGAAGAAGGATCGCGAGCTTGTCGAGAAGGTGCGGCAACGGGCGCAGGCGGAGCAGCAGTTGCGCGAGCTGGGCGAGAGCGTGGGGTTCCCGATCCGGACGTGATTCACGAGCTGGCCGAACTGGGATTCACGACGGAGACCGTGAAGCTGCTGCCACTGATCCCGGTGCTGGAGACGGCGTGGGCCGGGGGCGGTGTGACTCCCAAGGAACGGCAGATGGTCGTCGACTTCGCACGAGCGCGCGGAATCGCGGAAGCGAGCGCGGCGGACCATCAGCTCCTGGTCCCGAGCGGCGACCCGAGGAAAGCGTGTTCCGGCGCGCAGGACGTCTGATCAGTGCGCTCTTCACTTCGGGAGGCCGTTTCGACCTGACGCCTGACGACCTGCTGAAGTCCTGCGAGGCGATCGCTGACGCTTCGGGGGGCCTGTTCGGGATTCACCGCGTCTCGGCCGATGAACGTGCGACGCTCGAACGTATCGCGCACGAGATCGAGAGCAGGCAGGCGTAGACCGGGTCACGGGATCGGTAAGGGCTAATGTTGACCTCGACGGTCGCTGTTAACATGGCGCCCTATGCGCGATTCAGCTGTCGTCGCAGTGCTGCTGGTCACGGCGTCGACGTTGCTCAACGCGGGCGGTCAGTCGTCCCCGCCGCCGCATCCACAGGCCGAGGCGCAGGCGCTCGATCTCGCCAGGCAGGCGATCGCGCTGCGTTCTGTCAGGGGCCCGGGCAACCAGACGATCAAGGTCGCCGAACTGTTCAGGGACGCGCTGGTCGCCGGCGGCTTCGCCACTTCGGACATCACTATCACGCCGGTCGACGACACCGCCTTCATGGTCGCGCGCTGGCACGGCAGCGACCCGTCCCTCAAGCCGCTCGTCATCTCCGGGCATCTCGACGTGGTCGAGGCGAAGGCCTCCGACTGGCAGCGCGATCCGTTCACGCCGGTGGTCGAACACGGCTACCTCTACGGGCGCGGCGCGAGCGACATGAAGTTCGACGCCGCGCTCGCGACTCGCGGCCATCATCGAGCTGAAGCGCGAAGGCTTCGCTCCGCGCCGGGACATCGTCATCGAATTCTCGGGCGACGAGGAAACCGACATGAAGACCTCGGCGATGATCGCCGAGCAGTTCAGCAACGCCGATCTCGTCGTCAATATCGACGGCGGCGGCGGCACACTCGACGAGACGACCGGACAGGCCGCTCTATTTCGCCTGGCAGGGCGCGGAGAAGACCTACGCCGATTTCGAGCTGACCGTCACCAACCCCGGCGGCCACAGTTCGCAGCCGCGCGCGGACAGCGCCATCAATCAGCTGGCACGGGCGCTGGTGAAGATCGGCGCCTATCGATTTCACGCCCGAACTGAACGACATCAGTCGCGCCTATTTCATGAAGGCCGCGCAGTACGAGAAGCCGGAGATCGCCGCCGCGATGAAGGCCTTCGCCGCCAATCCCGCCGACCGGCACGCGATCGAGACGCTCGCCGCCGATCCCGCGCACGTCGGCCAGATCGGCACGACCTGCGTGGCGACCATGATTTCGGGCGGGCACGCGCAGAACGCGCTGCCGCAGCGCGCCACCGCGAACGTCAACTGCCGCATCTTTCCCGGCCACAAGCCGGCCGACATCCTGGCCGAACTCTCGCGCGTGATCGGCGATCCGGCAGTGCACCTCCAGGATGTCACCGAAGGCTCGGTCGCCAACGATGCGTCACCGATCCGGCCCGACTTCGTCGAGCGCGGTCGAAGCGGCGATGGCACGCGCCTATCCCGGCGTGCCGGTCTTCCCGAGCATGGCGTCCGGCGCGAGCGACAGCATGTGGTTCCGGTATCACGGTGTGCCGAGCTACGGCGCGAGCCCGGTGTTCATGAAGAACTCGGACGATTTCAGCCACGGGCTGAACGAGCGGATCCCGGTCGCCAATATCGCGCCGGGAATCACCTATTACCTGTCGCTGCTCGGGGCGCTCGCGAAGTAACCCTCATGGTCGCCCTGACGGGAGTATGCTTTTTCATGCCGTCGATGCCGCAGCGACTCATTGCTATCTCGGTCGCAACCGTCCTGTCGTGCGGCGCGCTCCTCGCGCAGCGCAACCCGCCGCCGCACGCCGATCTGCAGGGCACCTGGAACGGCGGGACGATGACTCCGCTCGAGAGACCGGCGGAGTTCAGGGACAAGGCGACTTTCACGGCTGAAGAAGCGGACGAGTACGTACGAAGCACCCCCGAGCGCCTCAAGACACGGCTACCCACCGACGCCGACCGCCTGATGCAGATCGATCTGGACGACACCTACGTCGAACGCGAGTTGATGCCGTTCGACCGCATGCGCACCTCACTGGTCGTCGATCCTCCCAACGGCGTGCTGCCGCCGCTTGTACCTGCCGCCCGGGCGCGCCTGGCGGCACGACCAAAGCGATCGTTCGACGATCCGGAAGTGCTGGGCCTCGCCGAACGATGCCTGATGGGAAATTTCGGAATGGGTGGTTCATTGGCCTCGCCACCGATGGTGCCGAGCCAGGTGATCCCCGGCGTGTATCAGATCGTTCAGACCGACGCCTATGTGCTGATCTCCACCGAATGGGTCCACGATGCGCGGGTCGTCCGCATGAACAGCACGCACGTGTCTCCGGCTGTTCGGAAATGGCTGGGCGATTCGATCGGGTACTGGGATGGCCCTACGCTCGTCGTCGACACGACGAACTTTCGTCCGGAGGTCCACAACCTGAATTCAGGTGAGCGTCTGCACGTGGTCGAACGGTTCACGCGCGTCGACGCCCATACGCTGCGCTACCGCGTCGCTGTCGACGACCCCGATACCTGGGCGACACCGTGGACCGCCGAGTGGTCGTTTCATGCCACCGACGCCCCGATGTTCCCCGTCGAGTGCCACGAAGGGAATTACGCGGTCGAGAACTTTCTTCGAGGCGCGCGCGCTGAAGAAGGACGCCGCTGATCGAGACCAGGCACGCCCGCGCTCACGACGCGCGTATCTGCATCGGTCTGTTAGCATGAGGACGTGACTGACAGAAACCGTTCAGGTCATTGCCGCCATTCGTGATTCGATGAAGGACATCGCTGGACTCGACGTCCTGTTCCTGTTCGGATCGCGCGCCAGAGGCGACGCCCACGACGGGTCCGACTGGGATTTTGCTTATCTGGGCAGCCCTACGCTGGACGTCGAGCGCCTTCTCGGCGGCCTGGTGCTGGCGTGCGGCACGGATCGTGTGGACGTCGTCGACCTGTCGCGGGCAGGAGGCCTTCTGCGTTACCGCGTCGCCCGCGACGGCTACACCATTTTCGAACGCGCAGCTGGAACGGCCGATCGATTCCGCGTCGAGGCGGCAGAATTTCTGGTGCGATGCCGGGCCGCGGTTGGAACGCGAGTACGAAACGATCTTGTCGAACCTTCATTCATGACACCGGACCGAGCCGTGACTGGCCGAACGAGTGGCGGCCGCGGAGCGGCACCTCGTCGCGTCGCCGACCGTCTGCCGCTGATGTCGGTAGCCTGCCGTGCCGACCTCCGTGCTTTTCTCGCGCGCATGGCCGGCGATCGCTGAGCAACAGTCATATTCCGCATCACCGGACAAGCTCCCGGCACGGTCGCAGAAATCGGTGTTCGCTTCAATACGACCATCAGGGTCGCTGCTCCAGCGTCTGCTTGATCACCGCCAATGACTTCTCGAGTGATGACACCGAGCGATCGGTCGCAGCGCTGCGCACGATGGATCCCTTGATGCCCGTCAGTCCCGCCTGCTCGGAGCCCATCGCCCGTACCAGATAGAAACCCGGCTTCCCGGTCTGGCCATCCTGGATGCAGAAGGTCATATCCAGCGCCGTCTCGAAGTAGTGGCTCGAGTACAGCTGCTTCTCGGCGATCACCCAGGCCGGTTCGTCCGGCGTCTTTCCCCGCACTGTCACGACGTGGGTGACCCGCAACGTCGGCTTCAAGCCGAAATTCACATTCGCCCACTGGAAGGTGTCCTCCGCATTCGCCGGCTTTGCCTGAGGATAGGCGAGCAGGTAGTTGTGAAGCTCGGGCACGTATTTCGGCATCGCCTTCGAGTAGCTGAGCAGCTGCTTGAACTGGTCCGCGACCAGCGTCGGCTTCTCGGCGTCGTTGTATTCGCCCAGGGCGCGGTTGCCGCTCCGCTGGTAGTCCAGCAGCCGCTGCAGCGCCGTCCGCTGCAGGAGCGCATTCACCTGCTGACCAGCATCAGGCGCAGACCAGTTGATTGACGTGCGCGCCTCCTCGATGCGGCCGGCCGGCAGCTGGATCGCGCAGTCGCCGACCTTGCACTTCTTCAGCGACGCCACGTCATTGTCGTTGAATGTAAATCCCTTCAGGTCCGACAGCTGCGGCGGACTGCTGAATTTGGCAAGCGCCAGATACTCGGGAAGCTTGCGCAGGCGCTCCACGTCCCTCGCGAACGTGACGTAACTGTCAGGGGAGGCGTTGATGTGAATGGCCCCGAACACGAAGACTTCGTCCGGGATGCGGGCTTTCAGTTCCTTCGCGACCGGTTTGCCCGTCACGGAGCGCGGTCAGCTGCTGTTGGGTCAGGCCGATGTCCCTGGTGAAGAAGGTCTGCAGGTCGAGCGGCGATTGGGCGCCACCCGTCCCGATGCTCAATGCGATTACGGAGGCGAGCGCACCCAGGTGCATGGCGGCGGTCTTTGGCTTCGTCATCGAGCGTTGGTTCAGCAGGCACGGTGCCACGTCACGGCCACACGCACGGTCGCGCTTAAGTGCTGACTCGGCGAGCGTTCCCGGTGCCAACGCCCGGCGCATCTCAGGCGTGGCTCTCCGGAATGCCGGAGTGCCCTACGGGAGCAAGCCAATCCGCTGAGTTACGGCGTCACGGTGATCGTGACGTCCTCGTCCGTCGTCGCAGGTCCATCGTCAGCGCGCGCGCGCAGCACGTACGTGCCGGGTACGTCGAAGGTGACGGTCGTCATCACGCGCCCATCGGCGGGCAACGGCGGGGCGAACCACACCGGGGCCCACGGGGAGTTCGCGCCGACCCGCAAGTCTTCCCACGTCTTGATCTGCGCCGGGTCGAAGTGCACCGCGCCGGGACCTCGGTAGTGAAACCACGAGAGATGCAGGCCGTTGTTCTTGTTGACACTGCCTTGTTGCGGAGGAATGCGCCAGATGTCGGCTTGCGGCGTTTCTCCGACGGCTGACGACGAGCCGCCGTCCGGACCTTGACCACCTGCAGCGCTGACACCCCGTGCGCTGGCCCGCTGCGCACGGATCCGTGTCTCTTCTTCGGTCGTCGCCTTGGGCATGCCGTCGTCGGACACCGTTGCCACGAGTCGAAGGGGCTGCCCCACCTTCACCGTTCTGGTCGTGCTGCCCTCAATCTGGACGACTGGCGGCTTGTTTGCGCGCAGTTCGGGACTGCTCGCCATGCCTGGCAGCGCACCGGTGTCCGACGCCTTCGCCAGCGCGTCGAGCTGAAGGTCGGCTCGCAGCGACGCGTACGCTTTGGACGATCGGCCATGGGTCGTCAGCGTCCACACCAGTTCGTCCCGCTCGCTGAACTGACCTGGGACCGGCACCCTGAACACGTATCGATTGCGCCGCGGGAAGAAATGCGTGGGCTGGCCGCGATCGGCCGGTCCGGGCTGGAATCCGTTGTCCGGCCCGACCGCCACGTCCATCTCCTCTTCCCAGTTCTTGTTCATGTAGCCGAATACGAAGTACTTCGTACCATCGGCGTCCTCTTCCCAGCCTTCGTATCCGGCGGAGATCGGCTGCCCCTTGGTATAGGTCAGCACCTGCGCGTGCACGACGATGCTTGCAGCACCGATGGCGAGGCCGAGCCCGGCCGCGACGATCCACTGCGTTCTCAACACCACGGGCGCACCCTCACTGTTGCTGCTGCTGATTTTGTGTGGGCCGGCGAGTGGACCTGTTCACGACGCTGCACAACGGGCATCCGATGAAGTGATCCTTGCCCGGGTTCTGCGCGCGTCGGTTCATCATTTCCTCCTCGAATTGCGCGTCCGTCATCGTCACCTTGTTGCCCAGCTCGAGGAACATGTTGGTCACCGAGCGGTTGCCAGAGCCCTGCCAGTTGCGCGGGTCGGGCACGTTCTTGTTCGCCGGTGAGTTGTCCATGTACCCGATCATGTGCAGGATCGTCCCTTTCGGGAGGAGCGGCGCCGCGTCGTCGTTGTAGGTGTAGCCGCGCACCCAGTTGTGGTCGTAGCCCACACAATTCAACGTCTCGATGTTGCTGCCCCAGATCGCCTCGAGGCACATCCGCGTGCCCGGTGCGTGGAGGTGCGGCTCGTACGACAGCAGCTTGGTGTTCTCCGTCAGGATGCGATAGGCGTGCAGCTGCTGGTTCGGTTCATTGGCATCGATGTCGACATCCTGGCCTCTGCCCAGCCCCTCGCGCGCCTGTTTGTATTTCGGCTCGAATCCCCTGGGAGCGAACTTGAATCCGATCTCGAGGTGCGAGGTCGTGTCGCGGCCGTTCGAGTGGAGATGCGCGGAGTCGGACACGATGAACGAGTTGGCGCGCAACAGCCGTGCGGATTCGGGCCCGAAGATATCCGCATTCCGGCCCACCTCGTGAACCGGCCAGCTGGTCACGGTGGGATCGAAGAAGGCCGCCGACGTGTCGCCGGGCTTCGCCTCTGCGGTCTGCCGCGTGCTGTAGATCAGATGATGAAAGACGTAGCGGCCGCCGACGGTCTGACGACCGCTGCCCGCCTTGTCCACATCGTTCACTTCCTTGACCTCGACCGCGGTCACATAGCGATCTTCGGTCAGGCCGGTCGCGACGCGTGGAATCTCGCCCCACCAGTCCGGCGCGTTGGCCTTCACCGTAATCTCGGGGATCTTCACGATCAGATCCGGCGTGCCAATCGTCCATTTGCTCGCGTCTTCCCACACGCGCGGGGGTGGCATGTCGGCAGGATTGCCGCGTGGCGCGCCGCTGTCCGCCCACTTCGCAATCCTGGCGATTTCCTCGTCGCTGAGCGACGGATCGTTCTTGAAGCTCTGGATGCCGATGTTCTTCTCAGCGTACCAGGGCGGCATCACACCGGCGTGCGGTCCGATCCCCGTGCGCTGCTTGATCGCTCGCGCCCAGGGCCGCACTTCTTCGTAGGTTGTCAGTGACATCGGTGCCACGCCGTCGGCGCGGTGGCAGTTCTCGCAGCTGCGCTGCAGGACCGGTGCGATATCTTTCGTGTACGTGACCTGCGCGGGGGACTGTGTCGTCTGCGCGGTTGCTGTCGACGCCATCAGCAGCGCCGCCGCACCAGAGAGGAATCTGCTGACGTAGATACCGGTCCGACCGTCCAGTCGAGCGAGCATACGCACACTCCTTGATAGACCGACTGATAGCTGCGTCACTTGTAACACCGCCCGGCAATCCGCGGGTGTCCTATTTTGTCGCAAGCCCAATCCTGCAAGCTGGGCAGGCGCTGGCCGGCTACTGACCGGCTGGCGCTCGGCTATAGCGGCTCCTCGAACCTTCAGCAAATCGACAAGGGTTCGAGAATCACAACGACCAGCGAGAAAGGCGAGATCTCGAGCCCCACGGTCGCCCCGCACGTCGACTCGCGCGATTGCAGGACCGATGTAACTATCCGCGGGCCGGCGAGTATTCATGGTCATGGCGGAGTTGCGCGTGGCCATCCGGCGCCTGCGGCGCCAGCCGGTGTTCGTCCTTGTCGCCGTCCTGACCATCGCTATCGGCGTCGGTGGAAGCACGGCCATCTTCACTCTGCTCTATCAGCTACTCCTGCGACCGCTGCCCTACAAGGACGCCGACCGCCTGGTGTTCGTCTGGAACAGCTATCCGAAAATGGCGCTGCCGCAGGCTGCGGTGTCGATTCCGGATTACCTCGATCGGATCGAGCAGGCGCCCTCGATTGAGTCGGCCACCTTATTGACCGTTCAAAGCCTCAATCTCGGCTCCGGCGCCCGGCCCGAACAGCTGCGGGCGCTCGCGGTGACACCCTCCTTCTTCGCGACGTTGGGTCGCGTGCCCGGGTTGGGACGCAGCTTCGTCGACGCTGAAGCGCAGCCCGGCTCGGATCACGTCGTCATCCTCTCTCATGGCCTGTGGCGCTCGCGGTTCGGGGGCGATCCGGCTGTCATCGGGCGCGACATCCGGCTGAGCGGAGAGCCGTATCGTGTGGTCGGCGTCCTGCCTGCCGACTTCGAACTGCCAGCGGTCGACGTGACCCTTCTCGTGCCTTTTGCATTCACGCCCGCACAGCGGACCGACCAGGAGCGCGGTCGCGAGTTCAGCCAGATGATTGCTCGCCTCGCCCCGGCCGCAACCATCGCCAGAGTCGAGTCGGACATGTCGACGATCATTCAGCGGACGACGGACCGTCTCCCGCAGCGGCGTGCCTTCGTGGAGCAATCCGGATTTCGCGGCTCGGCAGTCCCCATCCGCGAGCAGCTCGTCGGCAATGTGCGGGCGCCGGTGTACCTCCTTCAGGCCGGCGTGCTGCTCGTGCTGCTGATTGCCTGTGGCAACGTCACCAACCTGATGCTCATGCGCGCATCCGAGCGTCAGCGCGAAATGGCCGTGCGGACCGCGCTTGGCGCGGGACGACTGCACCTGGTTGGTCAACTCTTGATGGAAGGTCTGCTGATCTCCAGCGCGGGTGCGATATGCGGGATTGTGCTTGCGGTGGTCCTCCTTCGCACCCTGGTGTCTCTCGTCGGCGATCAACTGCCGATTGCGATCGATGCCGCCCCGCACCTGTCGATGCTGCTGCCTGCCGGCGTTCTGGCCATCCTGGTTGGTCTGGTCATCGGTGCAGTGCCGGGGCTGGTGGTGCTGAGAGGGGATGTCGTCGGTTCGCTCAAGGACGAAAGCGGCCGCACAGTGGGTGGTCGCCGTTCGGCATGGACCCATAGCACCCTCGTCGTTGTGGAGACGGCGCTCGCACTGATGCTGCTCGTTGGCGCCGGACTCCTGATCAAGAGCTTCGCAAGCCTGCGCGCGACGGATCCGGGATTCTCACCAGCGCAGGTGATGACGGCAACGCTGTCGCTGCCCACCGCACGTTACCCGCGGGCAGAGGATCGTGCGCGCTTCTGGAATCGGCTGGTAGAGGGCGCAGGCGCGA
Organism: uncultured Acidobacteriota bacterium; assembly: GCA_963697745.1. Taxonomy (GTDB): domain Bacteria; phylum Acidobacteriota; class Vicinamibacteria; order Vicinamibacterales; family CAVVIG01; genus CAVVIG01. The sequence goes on from CAVOPD010000006.1 coordinate 178,932, forward strand.
TTCCCGGCGTGACGTCGGTGGGAGTGACGACGAACATTCCGCTCAGTGGCAACGTCAGCTCCGGCTCCTACAGCATCGTCGGCTTCACCCCCGGTCCCGGCGAAGTCGCGCCGCATGGACGTCAGGAGGCCGTGGGCGGCGATTACTTCAACGCGATGCAGATTCCGCTGCGCGCTGGACGCAACTTCGACCAGCGTGATGGCCCGGACGCGCCGCCGGTCGCCATCGTCGACGAGCTCCTCGTGCACCGCTACTTCGAAGGTCGGTCGCCGCTCGGGCGGCAGATCCGCCGCGGAGGGCCGGACAGCCCAGCCATCACCATCGTCGGGGTTGTGGGGACGATCAATGCCGTCGATCTCGCCCAGCCCGTGGACAAGGAGCGGCTCTACTATCCGGTCGCCCAGCAATCAATTCCGACGATGGCGATCGTCCTCAAGACCGCCGTCGAGCCGTCGATGGTCGTCACCCCATTGCGGCGGGCCGTCAGCGAGATCGACGTCGAGCAGCCGATTGCGATGGTGCGGACGATGGAGGAGTGGGTGTCGCGTTCGACGATTACGCGGCGAGCCCCGACGCTGCTGTTCGCGACGTTCGCCGGGGTCGCGCTGCTCCTTGCCGCCATCGGCACCTACGGAGTCCTGGCCTTCGGCGTCGCCCAGCGCACGCGGGAACTGGGCGTCCGTCAAGCGATCGGTGCAGACCGTGCTGCCATTCTGTCCCTCATCCTGCGGCAGGGACTCCGCCGGGCAGGGTGTGGCGTGGCGGCAGGACTGGCCGGTGCGTTGGCACTGTCCCAGCTGCTGCGGAGTCTTTTGTACGAAGTGGCGCCGACCGACCCGACCGTGATGGCGGCGTCCACCATGCTGCTGTTGATCGCGACAACCGCCGCGTGCCTGGTTCCAGCCTGGCGCGCCACGCGGATGGCTCCGTGCGACGCGCTGCGCGAGAGCTGAGGATCTTCGATGAGTGGCGGCCTTTCATTCGGAACCCTTCGCGCGCTGGCGACCCGATTCCTCCGGTCGTGGCACCGCGACGAGTACGCGCGAGCCGTGGCAGCAGAACTCGAAGCCCACATCGGTCTGCAAACTGCTGACAACGTCCGACGCGGTCTCAGCCCGGCCGACGCACGTCGGGACGCGCTGATGCGGCTCGGGGGCGTGCAGCAGACCCGCGAGCGTTGTCTTGACGTGATGACCTTCCGGTGGATCACCCTCCAGTTCCGGCGGTGAGCGCGCAAATCGTCAGGGACTTTCTGGCAACGCTCAACTAACATCCCTCCCATCCGTCGCCACTTTTGCCGCCAGTTCACCGAGGCTCTGCCCCAGCACGCGGTTGAAGGCCGGGAATGGATGGATGACATCAGCGAGCGTTGTCAGGTGAGTACCTACCTTGATTGCGAGCACCAGTTCGCCGAGGATCTCGCCGGCACGCGGAGTGACCAGCGTCGCGCCGATCAGCACGCCTCGCTCGCGGTCGCCAATCAGCTTCAGCGCGCCCTTGTGGAAGTCGTGGATGTAGCCTCGCGCGGACTCGGCCGGATCGGCCGTGGCGACGATGACGTCGATGCCGCTGGCGCGAGCGGCTGCCTCCGACAGGCCGACCGAAGCGACTTCGGGATCGGTGAAGGTCACGCGGGGAACAGCCGTGTGATCGGCTCTCGCGTCCTCGCCGCGCAGCCTTCGCGCGATCACCTGACCGTGGTAATGCGCGAGGTGCGTGAACCCGCCGAGCCCGGTCACGTCACCGGCCCCGAAGACCCCGGCCTGCGCTTCGAGCGTGGCCGGGTCCACCTTCAACCAGCCACGTTCCGTCTGAGCGAGCCCTGTCGCCTGCCAGGCCTCCACGTTGGGACGTCGCCCCGTCGCCACCAGCAACCGGTCGGCCCGGACGACGTCGCCGGATTGCAAATGGACGACTACACCCGCACGTTCGGACGATGAATCGGCGGATCGTTCGACGGCGACGCACGGATCGCCAATCATCAGGCGGATACCGTCCTGTTCCAGGTGGCTACGCAGCGCGGCTCCGGCCTCGGGTTCCTCGAGGTGAAGGAACGTCTGGCCGGCTTCGATGATCGTCACCGCGGAGCCAAGACGAGCGAACGCCTGCCCCAGTTCAACGCCGATGGCGCCGCCACCAAGGATCGCGAGCGACGCTGGCAACTCTTTCGGGATGGTCGCGTGACGGCTGGTCCAGAAATCGACGGTGTCGAGGCCGCGAATCGAGGGGACGGCAACAGTGCTTCCATTGGCGATCACTACGGCGCGACGCGCAGCAATCTGCTCGCGTCCAACCGACACGGTCCGCAGGTCGGTCAGGCGGCCATCACCGCGAAACAGCGTCGCCCCTGTCGCCTCCAACGCGGCGGCCGGTTTGGTGTCATCAAGGTTGCGGGCCATCCAGAGCGTGCGCTCGGAGACCTTCGGAAAGTCCACGGTCCAGTCCACGCGTGAGGCGGCAAGCCGACGGGCCCGATCTGCCTCGCTCAACGTTTCGCCCGAACGAAGCAGGGTCTTCGAAGGCATGCAGCCCCAATAGGGGCACTCGCCTCCGACCAGTTCTCGTTCCACTATGGCGAGCGTCAATCCGCTCTCGCGAAGGCCCGCGGCAACCGACTCGCCGGCCACACCGCCGCCGAGACACACGACGTCGAATTCCTGGGGCACGTCCCAACCTCCTGAAGGCCGCGAGGAGAATACCAGCGTCCTCCGTCCGGGCTATCACTATAGCCACGCGCAGCGTCAGGTACTCGGCGCCGTTTCGGTGTGGGAGACTTGGTGATTGTGCCGCGATACAGCCCGTTCGGCGCGTTGAGGCCGGCTTGCGCCGCCGCCTTGCTGCTGATAGCTCAAGCCACCTCGGCGAACGCCCAGAATCCACCGGTCGCGGCCGTCAAAGCGCAGGGCGCCCTTCCCGACGCGCTGTTCAGCGTGATGTTCCGGAAGCTCGAGCCCGGTGGCGACGACTTCGCGCCGTTCTCTTCGTGGGATGCCTTCCTGGGGCTGGAGACTACGGCGTTCAGGGCCGGCGCACGCACGGTCGACGTCGACACGATCATCCAGACGATCGGGACCGAGAGTTTCGGAACGAGGGTCGGCGTAGCGGTGACCGGCTACTTCCTCGGCATCCGCTACACACACACGCTGCCTGGCATGACGATGTCCACGGGGTTCCGCCACCTCAGTTCTCACCCAGCCAGGGACCTCGACGACAAGGAAGACGAGGTGAGAGCCGAGGGCGGGACAATTCCGAGGGTCGAGGATCCCACGCAGTACAACGTGCTGTTCGTGAAAGCCTCTGGCACGGTGCGCTGGCTGCCGCTCGCCCCGCACGTCATGACCATCGTCACACCTGTCGATTTCAACTTTCATGGGGACTGGGCGGTCCACGGGCGGCCGCTGTACGTGGATTTGCGATGGCCGCTGTGGCGAGACTCCAACACCGCGCTCGTCTTCGACATGCAGCAGGAGATTGGAAAGAACGCCTTCGACAGCTACTCCGTCGAGCTCGAACTGCTCAGGACGAAGCAGGCGCAGGGGCGGCTCGGCATCATCTTCACCGTTTCGCCCGGACACGACTTCCACGTGAGTCCGCATGTTGGTGCGGTCATGGACGGCGTGTCTCTTGGAGCGCGCGTCACGTTCGGAGGGTGAGACGGCGCCGCTTACTGCACCCGTGCGTATTCAGCGCGGGCTGCCTCGACCATCGGCACCTTCGGGTCGGCGTCCTTCCAGATCGTCAACAGATCCGTGTAGACGCTCTTCCCCTTCGTCGTGTCGCCCGTGAGAACGAGCGCCCTGGCCAACTGCAGGCGCGCCATCGCAGCCATGGGATCGACGAGGACGATGCTTCGATGATCGACAATGCGCTGGAACTCGGCGGCGGCCTCCGCGGGCTGATGGGCCGCAAGGTAGCTCTGGCCGCGAACGTAGACCGGATAGAGCGCGCCGAAGTATCCGTTGAAGCCGAGGCCGCCTACGGCGAGGTCGAAGCGGGACGCGGGCTGCAGCGACTGAATGGCCGCTGCAGGGTCATGAGCGTTCAACGAGAGCAGCGCCCGCAGCGTCGGCAGATACATGTACTGCACTGACGTGTCCTCGGGGAAGTTCCTGGCGAGGTCGTCGGCCATGGTTCGGGCTCGAGCCACATCCCCGGAGAGAGCCAGCGCGAAGCCTGCGGCGTAATCCACTTCGCGTCCCCTCCCGAGTTCCAGAGCACGCGTTGCTCTCTGCCGGGCTGCGGCCGCATTCCCGTAGAAGGCTTCCCACACCGCGGTCGCCGCTTCGAACAACGCCGCCCGTTCGCGCTGACCGTGTTGCGTGGCAATGTTCACGGCGCCGGCCGACGTCCCTCTCGCTGCCTGCAACTGGCCGGAGCGCGCCAGGACCAGCGCTTCAACGTGGGCAATCATGTCTTCAGTGAAGACTTTTGCTCTCGCCAGCTCCGCTCTGCGGCTGATGTCCCCGGCATCGCCGTTCAGGAACGCGATGAAGTACGGCACCATCACGAAATCAGGGGCGTCCAACTTGCGCTCCGTTGCCTGACGGATGGTGCGCTCGGCATCATCGAACCGATTCAGGTAGAGACAGCTGAATGCCCTGGCGCCGTAGGCGGGCGCTCCTTCAGGATCGAGAGCGAGAGCCTTATCAGCCGCGTCAATCGACATCTGATATCTGCCGGTGCTAATGGTGGCGAACCCCGACAGTAATCCCGGAGCAATCGGATCGCGCGGATAGGTCTGCGCCCACGACTCCAGGGTCCGCTGCTCCCGTTCCAGGTTGCCAGTGACCTGCCGATCGTAGAACGTGTCGATGTAGAACCGCTCGACATCGCTGGCCCGATCGCGCAATTGGTACGCCTTGATCGTGCTCTGCCGCGCCAGCGTGGACTCGCCAACCACGCTGTAATTGATGCCAAGCTTCGCATGCGCGATCGCAAAGTCGGGGTCGATGGCGACGGCACGCTCGAACAGCGGCTGCGCCGCCGGCGCGCCGCCGGCAGTCATGAACAGTCTGGTGGCGGTGCTGTAGGCTTTCAATGCCTCCAGGGAGGGCGTCGTCGCTTCCTCGAGCGGCGTCGAGTGTTTCTCGACGGTGAGGAGCGACTCACCGGCTCGCCTGCGGAAGCGACTGGCGATTTCGGTGAGTGCGCCGAGCACATCTTCCTTTCGCGCTGCCTGCGCCTGCTCGTCAGCGAAGACGTCGCCAGTGGTGCAGTTGCTGGCGCGCAAACCCACGACATACTGACTGCCGAGGCTGGCGATTGAGCCAGCCAGCACGGCGGCGCCCCCGGTCCGAATGCACACGCCCTGAGCCATCACCGCGCTCAACGGAACATCCGCAGGCTGATTCATCAGCGCCAGCGTTGTGCGAATGCGACCGTCCGACACCAGGCTGAGGAACGGAGACTGCTGGAGCTGGACGGCGAGCCCCTGTCGCAGCGTTTCATCGAACACCGGATCACCGGTGGTGTTGGTGAAATCGGCGAGCACGATCGTGTCTGTGTCGGTCAGCCTGGCGGGGCGTCGGCTCATGAAGGCAGCCGCGGCGACTGCGGCGACGACCACCACCGCCACGGCGGGCAGCCACAGTGTGCGTCGGCGCATCGCACCCGCCCAGCGGGCACTGGCGGGGCGCACGTTCTGTGTGGTGCCTGGCGAGAGACGCGCCGAGTGCAGATCGCGCTGCAGCCGCTGCAGGTCCGTTCGAATCTCGCTGGCGTGCTGGACGCGAAGCGCGCGATCCTTCTCCAGGCACTTGGCGACGACCCGTTCCAACTCCTGCGGCAGCGCGGGATTGAGTCGCACCATTGGCGTCGGCGCGCGATTCAGTATGCCGTCGAAGATCGTTCCGGTGCTGGCGCCGTCAAACGGTTTGATGCCGGTCGCCATCTCGTAGAGCACCACGCCGAACGAGAAGAGGTCGGTGCGGGCATCCAGATCCTGCGCGCGAACCTGCTCGGGCGACATGTAGGCGACCGTTCCCATCGCCGTGCCCGGACTGGTCAGGCCATCGCCCACGGTCACCGTGGCCGCGGTGTCGTTACCGGCGGCAGTTGGCACAACCTTCGCCAGCCCGAAGTCGAGAATCTTTGCGTGGCCGCCGGAAGTGACGAACAGATTCGCCGGCTTGATGTCGCGGTGAACAATCCCGGCCGCGTGCGCAGCCTCGAGCGCGTCGGCGATCTCGATGGCCAGCGGCAACAGCCGATCGATGTCGAGCGGGCGTCCCGCTATGAGGTGCGTGAGCGGCGTCCCCTCGAGGCACTCCATCACCAGGAAAGCACGGCCGTCCTGCTCGCCGATATCGTGGACCGTGCAGATGTTGGCGTGATTGAGCGCCGACGCCGCGCGGGCCTCACGACGGAATCGTGACAGGGCCGCCGGATCGGCGGCGAGATCGGGCGACAGGAATTTCAGTGCGACGAAGCGCTGCAGGCGCGAATCCTCGGCCTTGTAGACGACGCCCATGCCGCCGCTGCCAAGCTTCTCGGCGATGCGATAGTGCGAAAGCGTCTGGCCGATCAGCGGATCGCGTCCGGCCTGGACGGCGTCCCCGTCGCGTCCTGTGGCGCGTTCAGGCGCTCCGGTCCGTTCAGGTTCTCCGGTGCGTTCAGGGTCCATGCCCGCTCCACCCAGTCAGCGGGACATCCTCAACACGATCACGGGTTCGGCTCGAGCACCAGCAAGGCGCCGCCCGGGTCTTCATCGGTCAGCAGGTAAATCAGACCGTCGGGTCCCTGGCGCACTTCGCGGATGCGCTGGCGCAGTTCGGTGAGCATCGACTCGCGCCGTATCTCCTCCATCTTCGCGTTGAAGACGATCCGCTCCAGGTGCCCGGTCGCGAGAATCTCGCCGACCCGCATCGACCCGACGAAGACGTTGCCCTTCCACCGGGCGAACCGCTCCCCGGTGTAGACCGCCATGCCGGATGCCGCGATTGACGGAATCCAGGTGACCAGCGGCGACTCGAAGCCGTCCCGCGTGGGATGCTCGGAGATCCGCGGTCCCGGATAGTCGCGGCCGAAGCTGACGATCGGCCAGCCGTAGTTGCGCCCGGCGAGGATCCGATTGATCTCGTCGCCGCCGTTCGGGCCGTTCTCGTTGTTCCACAGTTCGCCGGTCGTGGGATGGACGATCAGGGCGAGCGAGTTGCGGTGGCCGAGCGTATAAATCTCGGGTCGATACCCGGCACGCCCGACAAACGGGTTGTCGTCAGGAACGGAGCCGTCGTCCCGGACTCGGAGAATCTTGCCGCGCAGGCTCGCCGGATCCTGCGCCACATTCTCGATGTTCCCGCCCGTGGAGATGTACAGCATGCCGTCGCGGCCAAACGCGATGCGGCTGTTGACCGCCGACGAGCCGACGGGGCCCGGATCGGTCACGACGAGATCCTTCACGTCGATGAGCGCGCCATGCTCGAAGCGGCCCCGCGCGACCGCGGGGGTTCCGCGATTGGCGTCCACCGGCTTGATGTACGTGAGGTAGATGAAATGGTTTTCGGCGAAGCGCGGATGCAGTGCCACGTCCTCGAGGCCACCCAGACCGGCCGCGCGCACCGGCGGCACGCCAGGCACGGGCGTCGGATCGATACCCCGTTCCTGATGATGCGCAGCCGGCCCGGGCGCTCGGTGACCAGCATGCTGCCGTCGGGCAGGAAGGCAATCGCCCACGGATGGGAGAGCTCGCGGGTGACCACGGTGACGCGAACCTGGGGCTGCTCGGCCGTGTCGAAGACGTACGGCCCCGGTCCGAGGGGCGGCACCGGCAGGCCCGGACGACGGCCTTCGTCCTGGGCGTTGCCGCTGACGGACAGGCCCAGCAGGAGACAGGCCGCGCTGCAGACCCACACTCGGACGGTCATCGCTACCTCCCGGAAATAAGACGGACGCGAGTATACCGCCAGCACCCATCTGACATGGGCATGCCTGGCGACGCCAGCGGCTGGACTCTGTACTATTGCGGACGCGGCCCGTAGATCGGCAGCGGCTGGCCGAGTTCGAGCGCCCCAAGATCCGGCGCCTGCCCGGCAAACCCGTCGGTGATATTCGGCAACACGGTGCCGCGGTCCACCGCCGCGGAGCCCGGCTTCAGGCGAAAGTCTGCGTCGCCGGCCTTGTACAGACGCTGCACCCGCAGCAGATCCTTCGCGTCCAGTTTCGGCACGTTGACGAACACGTCGTAGTCGAGCACGACGCTATGCTGGTCCTGTTTCGTCTCGCGCACGTAGTCCTGGAAGGTCGCGTACTTCCGTTCTTCCAGTTTCGGCGTGTTCGTCGCGTTCGCGTCCACCGCCGCCACCGTCCACGGCGGCGAGTTCCACTGAAATGCCGGTTGCACGCCAGGCTTCAGGCCGAAGCCGTTGTAGTCGGATGAACTGTAGTTGGTGTTCGTGTTCACGCTGAGGATGGCCGGCGCCGCGTTCTCCGGCAGCATCAGGTTGTTGCGCCAGTGCACGTTGGACGACGAACCGGCGGAAGTCTCCGTGAGGATCGTGTTGTTGTAATAGAACACGCCGCTCGAACCATTGGTGAGCCGCGTCGAGCCGCCCGGGGCGTGATACGCGATGTTGCGGATCCAGTAGATCGGGCCGCCAACACCAGGCTGTGTGCTGATCGGATGTGACGCCGAGTTGATCAGCATGTTCCGCATCAGGCGGATGTTGTGCATGCTGCCGTCCATCTCGATCGAGTTGTCGTGCGCGTTCGTGATGTAGTTGTTGTAGATGTCGATGGCGGTCGGCCGGCGATCCCAGAGCTCGCGCGGAGGATAGGTGGGCCCCTCGTTCGCGTTCGACCCGTCCGGCATGCCGTACATCTCGGTGTCGATCCCGTCGTGGAAATCCGCCACGTAGTTGAATGCGACCACGTGTCCCGCGACCGTACAGCCGGATGCCGGTGTACGACTTCATCACCGGCGGAAACTCCTGTCCGTCCACGCCTTCGAACTGCTGCCAGAACTGACCGTTCCAACCAGTCAGGTGCTTCGAATCGTTGCGTCCCGAGGAACACGCTGTCGGCGATGTAGAAGTCGCTCGAGCCTGCGTAGTTCGTGAAGATGCCCATGCCGACGTCCTCGAAGCGGCAGCGCTTCACGGTCAGTCCTTTCGACCCCAGCGATGAACTGGGTGCCCGCCCAGATGGCAATGCTGGTGTTCCGGAACGTGATGCCCTCGAAGTAGTTGTAGTCGGCCGCCTTGACATTGAACAGGTTGAAGTTGCCTCGGCCGTCGAGGATCACCTCGCCGTCGCCCGCGGCCTTGATCACGATCGGCCTTTCGGGAGTGCCTTTCCCCGTCAGGTAGTACGTACCCTCGAACGTCGTCGTCGCGTTCACTGTCGTCTGGTTGGCATAGAACTCGTAGTGGTACGCGTAGGTGCCGGCGTGCACCAGGATGACGTCGCCCGGCTTGACGCGCGGCCGCCCGCCGGGGGCCGTGTCGCCCGCGCCGCAGTAGTAGTTGTAGGCGCACATGATCCCTTCGAAGGCCGGCTCGGTCTTCGGCCCTTTCCACTTCGTGGGATACACGTGATAGACCTTGCCGTCCGCGGCAGGTTTCGGCTCCGGACGCGTACGCACGGTCACGGTCTTCGTCGCGTTCGCAGCCGGCCCCGCGCCGTCGGGATCGGTCATCACGAAGCGCGCTTCATACGCGGTGTCGGGTTCGAGATCGAGGATGCTGCCGGCAAACATGTTCGGCGAGACCAGGTCGAACACGTTGCGCTGGTAGATGCGCTCGTTCTGCAGTCGCGCCAGCGGCATCCCTTTCCGCCAGGCGGTCTCGCCCTGCTTGCGAAACGACACGTCCACTGACGCGTTGCGATTCGCGTCGCCGTCGATATGCCACTCGAAGCCCGAGGTTGATGAGCGTGGGATGCTCGACGACGAACTCGCCAGGGGTCACACTCAGGTCTCCCGGCGCGGCCGCGACCTGCCTGGCAGCCGATGCGGCACATACCAGCGCCGTCAGGCAGAGGGCTGCAATTGCTCGTCGTACGTTCATCTGGGTAGCTCCTGTCCGGGCGGCACGTCCCAGTGAAACAGGTCACGGTACGTCTTCCACTGCCCGCTCGCCTGCTTGCGCCAGATGACGAGGTACTTGCCGGCGTTCAACGTCGAACCATCGGCGCCCGTGGTGGTGAAGCCGCCCACTTCATAGGCCCACTCGCCAGCCTCCTCCACCTCACCTGTCTCGACGTGTACCTTCGCGCCCGTTCCACCAGACCCGAGGGCGCTTCGCCACGCACTCGTGATCGCGGCACGGCCTCGGACGACCGGCGCCTGCGGCATGAACCACTCCGCATCGTCGGCATAGATTGAGGCGAGGGCGTCGGCATCGCCCTTCGCGAACGCGTCCTCGAACGCCCGATACGCCTCACCGATCGCTTCGCGAGCACCCGCCATAAAACCTCCTGAGCACTGAGTGACTCCTTCGCCCCTTGCGAGGAGTCGAGTTGGCCGTTCATGCCGTCCTCGGCAGCGCCGCGCCCTGCTCCACCGCCTTCGGGTCGAACATCTTCTCGCGAATGAACATCCCCGGCAGCAGCGCGCACGCTGCGTACGAGAAGCCAAGAAGCGCCAGTCCGAGCCCGATCGAGTATTTCGACGCCACCATGCCGATGAGCAGCGGTGAGACGGTGGATCCGATGCGTCCGAGGTTGTACGCCGCGCCGACCGCTGTTCCACGAACCGCCGCCGGAAACGTCTCCGCCATGTAGGTGGCGTTCACCGCGTATGGCGCTCCGTACAGCAGGCCGAACACCAGCAGCAGGTATGGAATGTTGGATGGAGTCGCGTAGAAGATGAACAGCGGCACGTACATCGCCGTCAGCACGCCGGCAACGACCCACATGGTGCGACGGCCGAACATGTCTGCGGCATACCCGGTCGCCACCTTCCCGACGCACATCATGGTGTAGGTTGCCGCGATGTACCAGCCCATGCTTTGCAGGTTGACGCCGAGATCCTTCACCAGATAACTCGGCAACCAGGTGTTTGCGCCGTAATAGCCGAACTGCAGGGCGATCGACGTCAGCGTCCAGAGCATGAAATTCCGCCGGATCGTCGGGTCCTGCCAGAGACCGGCGAAGCCAGTGCCGCCAGCCTGCCCTGACGCGGCGCGAGAGGACGACGTCCAGCTCGGCGGGTCGGGCTGCCCGCGCAGCATCAGCAGCGTGATGATGCCGGGAACGATCGCGCAGAGAAACAGGGGACGCCAGCCCAGTCGCGGCAGGATGTACGAGGACAGCAGTGCCGCGGCGACGTAACCCGCGGACCAGCCCGCCTGGATGATGCCCAGCACCGTGGTCCGAATGCGTGTCGGCACGTACTCGGCGACCAGGAGTCCGCCCATGCTGTACACCGCCGCGATGCCAAAGCCCGAGACGAATCGCAGCAGCGCAATCTCGACGTAGGTGCGGCTGAACCCGATGACGCCTGTGCAGAGGCTGAAGGTCACCACCGCCCACCACGTGACGCGGACCCGGCCTATGCGGTCGGCGAGACGGCCGGACAGGATCCCGCCGATCCCCATGCCCACCAGCGTGTAGGTGCCAAGTGCTCCGGCGCTCACGCTGGAGAGGCCCATTTCCTTTGTGATGCTCGGCAACGCCAGCGCCAGCATCTGCAGATCCATGCCGTCGACGACCATCGCCACGAAGACGGCGAGCGCGACTCTCCTGCCGACCGGACTCAGCGAATCTTCAGCGTGTGACATGGCACCTCTGCGCACGTTCGAAGAGCGACGGTCAGACGAATGACATCACATCGTCAACACGATCTTGCCGATGTGACTGCTGCTTTCCATCATGCGATGAGCCTCGCCGGCCGCACGAAGCGGAAACGTCGCATGGATGGGGATCCGAACCTGGCCTGATTCGAGCAGTGGCCACACGTGCTCGCGAACATCCCTGGCCAGCGCCCCTTTTTCCGCCACCGAGCGCGCGCGCAGCGTCGACCCGGTGATGGTCAGACGCTTGCGAAAGATCGGCGTCGTATTGATCTCCGACCTGGTGCCGCGCAGCTGCCCAACCATGACCAGCCGGCCGTCCAGCGCGAGCACGTCGATGTTGCGCTGCATGTAGTCGCCGCCAACGATATCGAGGACGACGTCGACGCCGCGTCCGCCGGTGGCGTCGAGCGTCGCCTGCACGAAATCGACCTCGCGATAGTTGAAGGCCTGTTCGGCGCCGAGTGCCACGGAGGCCGCGCACTTCTCGACGGTGCCGGCCGTGGCGAACACACGCGCACCGAGCGCGCGCGCCATCTGGATGGCCATCGTGCCGATGCCACTGGTCCCGCCGTGGACCAGCACTGTCTCGCCAGCCGTCAGTCTGCCGCGCTGAAAGAGATTGGTCCACACGGTAAAGGCCGTTTCAGGAATCGCCGCGGCGTGCACGAGGTCCATGCCCCTGGGGATCGGCAGGCACTGCGGCGCAGGCGCGACGCAGTACTCGGCATAGCCACCCCCGGCGACCAGCGCACACACCATGTCGCCGACACGCCATGGCTCGGCGCCCTCGCCGACCGCCGCCACGGTTCCCGCGACCTCGAGCCCGAGGATGTCCGGTGCTCCCGGTGGCGGAGGGTACCATCCCTTGCGCTGCATCACATCCGGGTAATTGACACCGGCGGCGGCAACCTTGATCAACACCTCGCCCGGACCGGCAGTTGGCTGCGGCCGCTCGACCGCCACCAGAACGTCCGGCTCTCCGGCTTCGGCGTATTCGATCGCAATCATGTGGTCACCTGGTTCACAAGGTTCCGTTCGACGAGCGCGTCGACGATCACCACGCCCTGGCCAACACTCCCGACCAGGACCGGGTTCAGGTCGATGGACGCAATCTCGTCCGCGCACGCCGTGATGACCTCGCCGAGTGCGAGGATGGCCGCGCAGAGCGCGTCGAGATCGAGCGGCGCCTCGCCGCGGACGCCAGAGAAGAACGGCGCGATGCGCAGACGCCGGATCGCCGCGCGCGCTTCGTCCATCGTGACCGGCGGCATCAGCAGCTGAACATCGTTGTAGACCTCGACGTACTTGCCGCCGTCACCAACCATGATCGTCGGCCCGAACACCGGATCGACTCGGGCGCCGAGCATCACTTCCCGGCGTCCCGTGATCATCGGCGCGACGAGCACATTCCCCTCTGCGCCGAGGGATGCGAGCGCGTTCTCAGACGGGCGAACGCGTCGATGGCCTCGTCTTCGTGCTGGACATTCAGCACCACGAGGCCATGCTCCGACTTGTGCGGCACGGCACTCGCGCACGCCTTGACCACCACCGGACCACCGAACCGACGCAGCGCCTCGCGCACGTCGTCGGCGGTTCGGCACAACCGGTTCGGTACCGTCGGCAGGCCCTGGGCGTGGAGAAACCCGAGGCTCGCCGCCTCGTCGAGAAACTGTCGCGTCTCCGGCCGGCACTGGCGCGGCGCGCTTCGCCTGGGTCACGTTCTTCGCGCCGGTCACCGGAACCGGCTGTCGGAGCAACTCCGCGTGCCGCGCGATCTGGGCCAGCACCGCCATCGCCTCGCTCTGGTTGGCAAACGACGGCACGCCGGCCGCGCGGAACTGCGCCGCGACGCTCTCCTGGGGCGCCGCGACCACGACGGCCTTGCCGGTGCGCGCCATGAAATCGGCCGCATCGCGGGCAAACATCGCCACGTCGTACCCGGCCCCGGCGACCGGGATTGCCACCAGATACAAATCCACCGATGTCTCGTCGGCCAGGATCGACAGGATGCGGCCAAACAGCCGGCTGTCGGTGAGCAGCGCCGCCGTGATGTCGATGGGATTGGTTGCCGTCGCGAAGGAGGGCAGCTGCGCGGTCAACGCCTGCACCGTCGCCGTCGACAGCGCCGCCAATTCCAGGCCAACGGCCTGGGCTGTGTCAGCGGCCAGAACGCAGCTGGCGCCCGAGTTGCTGACGACCACCAGCTTGCGGCGTGCCGGACGCCAACCCTTCAGGTACAACTCCGAGGCGCTCACCAGTTGATGAATGTCGTCTACACGCCAGATGCCGTGGCGTCTGAAGAATGCATCGACCGTCCGGTCCTCATTGGCCAGGGCGCCGGTGTGGGACCGCGCCGCCATCTGGCCGCGCGCGGTGCGTCCGGTCTTCACCGCAACAATCGGCACGCCTCGCTGCCGAGCCAACGATGCAGCCTCGGCAAGCATCTGCGCGTTCCTGATGCTCTCGATGTACAGCAGCAGCAGTTCGACACCGGGATCCTCGAGCACGGCGATCGCCAGTTCGGGCAGCGAGACGTCCGCCTCGTTGCCGGTGGCGTGGCTGTGCCTGACACCGATGCCGCGGCCACGCAGCAGGCCGTAGGGAACGGTGCTCATCATCCCGCTCTGGCTGATGATCGCAACCGGTCCATCCAGCGGCTCCACTTCGACGAACATCGTCGAAAAGCTTGCGACAGCTCCCGTGCCGAAGTTCGCGAGTCCCTGGCAGTTGGGACCGACCAGGCGCATGCCCGCGGCCCTGGCTCGCGCCACCATCGCCTTCTCGGCAGCGATGGCCTGCGGATCGGCGGTTTCGCCGTAGCCCGACGACATCACGATCGTCACCTTCACGCCGCGAGCGGCGCAATCGTCTACCGCCCTGCTGACCAGTTCCCCGGGCGTCGCGACGATCGCGAGATCCGGCGCTTCGGGCAGGGACGCCAGGTCGGGGTAACTCCGGAAGTCCCTGGACACGATCGCGCGTCGGATTGATGGGATAGACGCGGCCCTTGAAACCGAAACGCGACAGGTACAGCAGAGGGCGGCCGCCGACCTTGTTCGGGTTGTCGGAGGCTCCGATGATCGCGATGGATGAGGGATTGAGCGCGGCGGACAGTATGCTACTCATGCGCGTTCGAACAGCGCCGCTGCGCCCTGTCCTCCACCAACGCACATCGTGACGACGCCAAACCGTGCGCGGCGTCGATGCATCTCGCTCAACAGAGTTCCCACCATCCGTGAGCCGGTCATGCCGAACGGATGGCCAATCGCAATCGAGCCGCCGTTTGGATTCAGGCGCTCCATGGGCAGTCCGAGGCGATCGCGGCAGTAGACGACCTGTGAGGCAAAGGCTTCGTTCAGTTCCCACACGTCGATGTCGTCTTTTGACACCCGGCAACGCGCGAGCAGCTTCGGCACGGCGAAGACCGGTCCGATGCCCATCTCGTCGGGCTCCAGGCCCACGACTGCATAGCCGCGGAGCAGCAGTTTCGGCTCCAGGCCCAGCGCCACAGCGCGCTCCTCGGACATCAACAAAGTGGCGGACGCACCGTCGGACAACTGCGACGAGTTTCCCGCTGTCACACTCCCTGCCCCGCTGGCCGTGTCGAAGACCGGCGGAAGCTTCGCCAATCCGGCCAGCGTCGTGTCGGCCCGATTGCATTCGTCACGGTCAACCAGCCAGTCCTCTTCCGCCAGCCGCTCGCCGGTCTTCGGATCGATCCGGGCGCGGCGGACCCGCATCGGGGCGATTTCACCGGCGAAGAACCCTTCGCCCTGCGCGCGCGCTGTGCGCTGCTGGCTGACCAGCGAGTATTCGTCCTGCGCCTCGCGCGTGACGCCGTACCGCTTCGCAACTATCTCCGCGGTCTCGCCCATGGGCAGATACAGCGACGGGAGCTGCTGCTGCAGCCACGGGTTCGGGGAGCTGTCGCGATCCATCATCGTGATGGATTCGACGCCGCCGCCGATCACCACGTCGGCGCCTTCGTGCTCGATCATGTGCGCGGCCTGCACGATGGCCTGCAGCCCCGAGTTGCAGTATCGATTCACGGTCAGTCCGGCGGTGGTGACGGGCAACCCGGCCCTCAGCGCTGCGACACGCGCCACGTTGTGGCCCGCCGGACCGTGCGGTTGTCCGCAGCCGAGAATCACCTCTTCGACTTCGCGCCGATCAAGCAGACAGCGCCTTGTCGAGGACCGCACCAATGGCGTGAGCCGCAAGGTCGTCGGGCCTCGTGAGGTTGAAGGAGCCCCGATGAGACTTGGCCAGCGCGGTTCGGGCACTGGCGACGATGACTGCCTGGCGCATGCGAAAAACACTCCCGGAGGATGTAGCGTCGGGTCTTTAGACCCGACGAATTGTCAAAGGCGGGTCTGACCAGCCTCCGCCAAGGCTTCGGCGGTCCGCCGTAGCTTCGGCGAAGGCGGAAGACCCGCCTCTACGCTCGAATCGTCACCCCGACGTCGTAGACACTGCGCCCCTCGGCGACCAGGCGTTCCAGCAGCGGCGCCGGTTTCCAGTAATCGCCGAACACGGCGCGGTAGTTTCGGACCCGGTCGAGTACAGCCGGCAGTCCAATGGTTTCCGCGTAGAACATCGGACCGCCGCGGTACCGGGGAAAGCCGAAGCCGTAACAGTAGATCACATCGATGTCTCCGGCGCGCGCGGCAAAGCCTTCCTCCAGCACCCGCAGGCCTTCGTTGGCGATGGCGGTGGTAATCCTTGCCAGGATCTCGACGTCGGTGATGTCGTGCCGCCGCTCGATGCCCCGCCTGGCCGCGGCCGCTGCGGCAATCTCGTTGATCAGCGGGTCGGGAATCGGCGTCCGACTGCCGGCCTCGTAGCGGTACCAACCGGCCGATGTCTTCTGCCCATACCGCCCGAGTTCGAACAGCCGGTCCGGCACCTCTGACTGCGGACCCTCGGCGCGGGTCTTTCCCATTGTCGCCAGGTGCTGCCGGATGCGGGCTCCCACGTCGATGCCCGCGATGTCCTGCATCGTGAAGGGTCCCACGGGCAGCCCGAACGCTACCACCGCGCGATCAATCCGCTCTACCGTGGCGCCTTCCTCGAGCAGCAGGTAAGCCTCGCGCATGTAATAGGCCAGCAGGCGGTTGGCGACGAAGCCGAAGCAGTTGCCGACGACCGCACAGACCTTCCCGATCCGCTTTCCGATCGAGAGAGAGGCCGCGACCACCTCGGCACTGGTCTCCCGGCCACGGACGATCTCGAGCAGCTTCATCACGTTCGCCGGGCTGAAGAAGTGATGACCGACCACGTGCGACGGCCGGCCGCTGGCCTCGGCGAGTTCGTCGATGTCGAGCGTAGACGTGTTGCTGGCCAGAATGCAGTCGGGCCGGGTGATCTCGCCGAGAGCTTCGAAGATCTGGCGCTTGAGCGCCAGATCCTCGAAGGCCGCCTCGACGACGATGTCGGCTTGATGGAAATCGGCCAACGAGGACGTCGGCACGATGGCAGCGAGTGCTGCGTCACATTGCGCCCGGGTGATCCGCCCTCTTGCCACCGACCCCTCATAAGCTCTCCGAATCGACGCCAACCCTTTTTCGAGGGCCGCCTCGTTCACGTCGTGCAGGAGCACAGGGATGCCGGCGCTCGCGTAACACATCGCGATGCCAGTGCCCATCGTTCCCGCCCCGATCACGCCGGCGCTGTTCACCGTCAACACCTGCGAGCCTGGCGACAGGCTCGGCGGCCGGGCCGCGTCGCGTTCGGCGAAGAACAGGTGCCTGAGCGCGCGCGACTCCACCGACAGGACGCATTCGGCGAACAGTTCGCGCTCCAGAGCCGAGCCCTGGTCGAACGGCAGGGTCAACGCGGCGGCAATCGCCTCGGCGGCCATTCGCGGGGCAGCGGCGCCGGGCCGATTGTCGAAAGACTTTCGCGCGTCAGCGGCCGCCTCACGTCCGAGCCGCGCCGAGTCGTCCGGCACGACGATCTCGCGCGTCCTGCGCGTCCGACCTGCCGCGGCGCGGGCCTGCGCGAAAGCGATGGCGGCCTCGAGCAGACTCCCGGTTGCGACGGCGTCAACCAGACCGGCCTGTGCCGCAGCACCGGCGGTGAGAGGCTTGCCATCCGTGCACATCCGCACGGCCAGTTCGCCGCCGACGAGGCGCGGCAGGCGCTGTGTTCCGCCGGCGCCCGGGATCAGGCCGAGTAGCACTTCCGGCTGACCGAGCCGGGCGTCGTCCGCGGCCACACGGTAGTGACAGGCCATCGCGAGTTCGAGACCGCCGCCGAGCGCATGGCCATGGATGGCGGCGACGAGCGGTTTGGCGGTGTCTTCGAGCGCATTCAAAAGCGCGTGAACGCGCGCCGAGCGCTGGAGCGACTGCTTGCGAGTCGTGATCGAGTCAAAGCTCTTGAGATCGGCGCCGGCAACGAAGGTCGTGCCGTGACCGATCAGCACGATGGCGTCGACGCCGTCGTCGGTCTCGGCACGCTTGACCGCGTCGCGGATCTCTTCACGCATGCCTTCCGCGAGCGCGTTGACCGGTGGGTGGTCGATGGTGATCACGGCCACCCGGCTCCTGACTTCAGTGCGAACGAACTCGGGCATGTCCAGATGATAGCGAGTGACGGTTGTCGTCACCGATCCAGGCCGAGTGATCGCTCGCGGAACGTGCGCTCGACGGCGGCCACAACCCGCTCTCGACCGAACTCGCGGTCGTCGCACAGGAACTGCACGAGGCCATCGAGATCAGGCTCGAATGGGCGGACGTCGAATTCGCGAGTGACCTCTGGCGCGAGATAAATACGCCGTACTTCGTCGAGCAGCGCCGGAGCGCCGAGCACCTCGCGAATGTCCGGCGGCATCTGCTCGATGCGGCCGTGCCGCTGCACCAGCTTCAGCGCTTTTTTCGGGCCTATCCCTTTGACGCCGTCGTTGAAGTCGGTGCCGACCAGCAGCGCAAGGTCGATGAGCCCCTCGCGGTCGATCTGCCAGCCCTCGAGGAGACGTGCGAGTTCGATCGTCTCCGGCACGATCGGGCGGAACGTTCCCTGGCTCGGAAGGAACTCCTTACCCGAGATGGTGAGAAACCGCACCAGCCGGGGCGCGCCAAAGAGCAGCGAATCGTAGTCCTTGCTGGCTGCAGCCCAGACGTCGGGCGAGGTCGCCGCCATGTAGGCCGCCTGGGCCTCTCCTTCCGAAGGCGCCTGCACGGTAGGCACGCCCATCAGCCGCAGCAGTTCGCGGGCCTCACCCACCATTTCCCGGGTCAGCCTCGAGGTCATCGTCGCTTTGGAATAGGCGGCGGCTGTGTCGCCGCGTTCAACCGCCTCGGCCCGTTCGTTTCATAGCGCTGCCGGACGGCGCGGCGCCTGGCCACCTCGCGCGCTTTCAAAACGGGCGGCGTGCCGTCGAAGACGAACACGAGATTGACGCCGTGCTCGGCAATGAGGCGCGTGACCCGGTAGAACAGGCCGGACAGATGCGAGGTGATGCGCCCCTTCGAGTCCTGCAGCGGCGTGCCGTCACGGAGGCGGATCAGTGCGAGGAACTGGTAGAGCTCGGCGTTGCCGTCGACGGCCAGCGTGCGCCCCCGTAAGGCCGAGAGGGTGATGGTCTCCTTCGTGATGATTGGGGTAAGGACGACGCCCACGGGGGCAGTGACGCACGGAAGGCACGGAAGGCAGGAAGGCAGAAAGGCACAAGGGCGCGTTCCCGGCCTTGCGTTCCGCGTCCTTCGTTCGTGCCTGGTGCCTGGTGCCTTCTGCCTTCGCCTTTTGCCTTCCGCATTCGTCCACCCCTCCCCATCCGGGCGGTGCGCGTGCAGCATTCAGTTCGTACAGTGTGACGATGAACGCCACCAATCCTCACGTGGGTTCCGATGACGGCGACCTGCTCGATGCCTACTCCGACGCGGTCGTTCGCACGGTCGAAACCGTCGGCCCCGCCGTCGTCCGGATCGAGGCCGACCGGGGCGCCGGCTCCGGTGTTCTCTTCACGCCGGACGGTCTCATCCTCACCAACAACCATGTGGTCGCGCGCGCGGCTCGAATGCAGGTGACGCTCGCCGACGGACGCACCAGGCGCGCCGATCCGATCGGCCGCGACGCGGACACCGACCTCGCCGTCATTCGCATCGATGCCGGTGACGGGCCGCCGCTGCCGTGGGCGACCTTCGGCGACTCGCGCGCGGTGCGCGTCGGGCAGGTCGCGATCGCGATTGGAAATCCGTACGGGTTCCATCACTCGGTCACGTCCGGCGTCGTCAGCGCGCTCGGCCGATCGCTGCGCGCGCAGACGGGCCGCCTGATGGACGACATCATCCAGACCGACGCGTCGCTCAACCCGGGCAACTCCGGCGGTCCGCTGGTGACGACGCAGGGGCGAGGTGATCGGGATCAACACCGCGATGATCCCGATCGGCCCAGGGGCTCTGCTTCGCCATCGCCAGCAACAGCGCCCGGTTCGTTGCGGCGCGACTGATTCGCGACGGCCGCATCCGCCGCAGCTACATCGGCGTCGGCTGGCGAGAACGTGCCGGTGCCACGCGCGCTGGCGCGCGCGTACGGGCTCGCGGTGCTCGTCCGCTGTTCGTGTGGCATCGGTCGAGGCAGGAAGCCCGCGCCGAAGGGCCGGCGTCAAACCCGGCGATCTCATCCTGGCATTCGCCGGCCAGCCGGTCACAGGGTCTGGACGATCTACTGCGGCGACTCACCGAGGATGTGATCGGGCAACCATCGCCGCTGAACGTTTTGCGTTCCGGTGCACGGCGACAGCTCGTCGTCGTGCCGGCGGAAACGCGGCCGCCGCGTTAAGCGCACGGTTTGTGGCGACCAGGCCACTGACGCGCCGAGGCCGAGCTATGGAACTCGTAAGCGTTCGCTTTGAAGCCGGCGACTACTGCTTGGACCCAACCAGACTTAGGCGTAGCATGAACGCACGTAGCCATCTACGACTTTTCATGCGCGTCACGACATACGCGCGGAGGCATGCCTGTGGCCGCCAAGAACACGCTCGTCGGACAGAACTATACGACTCCCGATCTGACTGCCAAGGTAACAGGCACGGCGAAATTCGCTGAAGACTACGGCGCCGAGGGGATGCTGTTCGCGAAGCTTCTCCTCAGCCCCATGCCTCACGCACGCATTCGACGCCTGGATCTGACCGAGGCGCTGGCGGTTCCCGGGGTCAGGGCGATCCTCACCGCGGACGATGTGCCGGGCGCGGCGGACACGATCACCGATCTCGGCAAGGTCATCAAGGCCGACATCCGCAGCGAACGGGCGCTGACGAACGAGCCGATGTACTGCGGCGACCCAGTGCTGGCCGTGGCTGCGGACAGTGAACTGATTGCAGCCAACGCCATCGAGAAGATCACCATCGAGTGGGAACTCATTGCCGTTCAACGTCGATCCGCTCGAATCGCTGCGGCCGGGTCGGCCCAACGCCACTGATGCCGGCAACGTGTGGGCACCGGGCCCGCCAGGGGCGAACGGTCAGCCATCTGCTCCCGCGGTAAAGGAAGTGAAGTGGACGGCGGAGGACTTTGCCGGAATGGCGGAGGGCCACCTGCCGATGGGGAAAGCGACCGACGAGTGGGCCTATGGCGACGTCGAGGCGGGATTCAAGAACGCGGCATTGATCGTCGACGAAACGTTCGCGACGCCGAACACCTACCATCAGACACTCGAAACGCGCACGGCGATGGCGTACTGGCAGAACGGCAAGGTCTACGTGCACTGCTCGACGCAGAGCGTCAGCCAGACCGTGGACGCGGTCGCCAGGTGGCTCCATGTCGAGCCGAAGGACGTCATCATCGTCAGCGCGTATACCGGGCGGCGGCTTCGGCAGCAAGATCACTGGTGCCATTACCAGCATCATCCCCGCGCTGCTGTCGAAGAAGACCAGCCGGCCGGTCATGATGCGCATCAGCCGCGAGGATGAACACGCAATCGGAGGCGCTCGGCCCAGCATCCATGGTCGAGCGAAGGTCGGCTTCGCGAAGGACGGCCGGATCACCGCGGTCGATCTGTTTGCCATCGGCGACAACGGCCCGTACGAGCAGCAGTTCGACACGGCGGCGACCGGCCTGATCGTGTCGCTGCTGTATCAGCCGCCGGCGATGCGATGGCGCGGCATGACGGTGCTCACGAATACGCCACCGAGACGTGCGCAGAGCCAGCCCGGCGGGATGCAGGGCATCACGATCATGGAACGCGTGGTGAACACGGCCGCGCACAAGCTGGGAATCGATCAGGTCGAGATGCGACGGATCAACGCTCCCGAGGGCAAGGCGCCGCTGGGGCCCGTGCGTCCCAACGGCCAGCACGTCATGCACTCGACGAGCTGCTTCCTGAAGCAGGCACTGGCTCGTGGCGTCGACCTGTTCGACTGGGAGGCGCGCAAGGGCGGCAGCGGCAAGCGAGTCGCGTCGAAGGTGCGAGGCGTGGGCGCCGCCATGAGCGTGTTCTTCGCCGGATCGAGCGGCTACGACGGACTCCTGGTCGTCAAGCCGGATGGTCACCTGTATGTGCAGTCAGGTATCGGCAACCACGGCACGGAGTCGGTGAGCGATGTGCATCGTGTCGCCGCGGAGATGCTGGGGATTCCGTGGGACAAGTGCGTGGTGACGTGGGGCGATACCGTCGAGAAACCTGCCGTGGACGTGTGTGTCGGGTGGAAGCCAGACGACGCTGGCCATGACGCGGGCGGCGCACGCCGCTGCCTCCGATGCACGCCGGAAGTTTCAGGAGATTGCGGCCACGCGTCTCGGAGGACGCCCCGAGGACTACGACCTCGAGAACGAGCGCGTCTTCAGTCGGAACGGTGGGCGTGGCATGACGCTCGCCCAGGCTGCGCAGGCCGCGATCGAGCTCGGCGGAAAATACGACGGGCATGAGCTGCCGAAGGACATCAACGCCATGACGAAGACGTCAGCGACCGCGCTGGCCAGCCAGGGGCTGATGGGCGTCGCCCGGGACAACTATCCGATGGACGGCACGCCCTTTTCGTTCGTGGCGAGTTTCGCCGAGGTCGAAGTTGACGTTGAAACCGGGAAGTTTCACATCCTCGATTACCTGGCGGTGGTCGATGTCGGAACGGTCATCCATCCGCACTCGCTGGGCGGACAGGTCCTTGGCCGATCGATGCTCGGCATCGGCCACGCCATCGGCCAGAAGACCGTGTTCGACCAGCACTACGGCGTGCCACTGGCCACCCGGTTTTATCAGAACAAGCCGCCGACGATTCTCGATGCACCCGTCGAGGATGCGCTGGGACGCGCTCAACATCCCCGATCCCGAAACACCCGTTGGTGCGCGGGGCATCGGCGAGCCGCCCGTCGCCGCCGGATGCAATGCCGTGCTCAATGCGCTGGCAAACGCGGTCGGCGACGAGGTGTTCCGGCGCGCGCCAGTGATGGCGAGCGACATCCTCGCATCGCTCGAAGCGGGACATCCGGCCGGCGAACTCCTGACCGCGCACATTTAGGGCCGCCGGTTTACAAAATGCGTAGCGTCGGGTTTTCAGACCCGACGGCCCAGGGCGGGTCTGAAGACCCGCCCCTACGTCGTCAGCAGCTCGCGTCGCGTCTACGCCGATGACACACGGCGCGTCCGTTGCCGCAGAACGGTCGATTGGGGAAGATGATCAGAATGCCGAGGTCGTTGAGAGTGCTGGCCGTCGCCGTCGTGGCGATCGTCGCGAGCACCGCGCTCGTCTACCGGTCCGACGGTCGAACGCATCGGGAGCCGTCAACGCGGCGCGTCGTCCAGTGGCGCGCTATGGGCTCCTGGTCGGGGCGTGGCAATGCGCAGACCGAGTCGTTCCCAACGACCACTGGCGCATTGCGGTTGCAGTGGCGGGCCGAACGGAACCCTCCGGCGAACGGCACGTTCCAGCTCACGCTCCACAGCGCGGTCAGCGGCCGCCCGATCGTCCGGGCGATCGACCAGCGGGGAGCCGGACACGATGTCTCCTATGTGGACACGAGTCCGCGCACGCTGTACGGCGTCATCGAGGCACCAGACCTCGATTGGTCGGTCACAATCGAAGAGGCCGTTCCCTTCAATATCGCTCCGTAAGGCACTCGCGGCGGCCCCGCACGATGCGCACCACTGGTCAGCCGCCGCCCGACGATCTCAGCCGCGCGCCGGACGCCGGTTGACGACTCGCAACCGCATGATCGCCACCTGCGCCGCCTGACGCACCGCCGGATCCGGGTCGCGGGTCAACGGCGTGAGCGCATCCTCGGCGCCAGCGCCACCCGTGAACCCGACGGCCATGGCCACCCGCTCGCGAACAGCCGGGACGGCATGCTGCAGGTGCGGCAGAAGCAGTTCGGGATGATGCGTGACCGAGTTCCACCAGGTATCGAGCGCCTGGTCGGCTGTGTCGTCGATTGGCGAGCGCCTGCGACGATGCGATCGACGTAGGGCCGGCCGCGCGGCAGCCAGCGCGAAGGTCATCGCACCGATCACCTCGGGATTGCGTTCCTCGGTCAGCAGCCTCTCGAACGCCACCGCGTCGCCTTGCAGGGACACCGCCGAGCCTGGCGAGCCCTTCATAGCCGTAGCGGCGATGGACATCGTTCTTCGACAGCCGCTCCGCTGCGAGGAGCCTGGCCGTTGACGGGTGGGCGATGCGCGCGAGCGCGTCGAGTGCGGCACGCGCCGGCAGACCCGCCGCGATAGAACTCGAGCTGATCGCGCAAGCGCTACGAGCGCGCGTGCCTCGCGGATTTCGCCAAGCGCTCGCATCGAGGCGAGCCGGACGCGGCAGCATCCGGATCGACGATGCGACCGATGAGCGGGTCGCCGGCCCACGTGACGCGCAGGACGGCCAAGGGCTCTTGCCGCGGCAAGTCGCACCGAACCGTCGGCATCGGAGAGCGAGTAGATCAGTTCGTCGCCCAGCGCCGGGTCGATCGGCGGCGTGAGGACGACGCCGAGCGCGTAGACGGCATCGCGGCGGATTGATGGCCAGTCGTCGCTGAGATCGTGCACGAGGTTCGGGACGAGCGCGGGCGGCAGCGGCCACGGACTCACGCGATACGCCGCCCATTCGAACGCCTCCTCCGCGCTTCCAACGCGCTTCTTAGGAGGCGGCTGCGACGTAGATGCGCGATCACGGCCGTGATCGCGTCGCTGCGGATGCCGCGCTCCGGGTCGGCAACCAGCAGGCTGATCGGTTCGAGCGCCTCGGGCCCCATGGCGGCGAGCGACTTCAGCGCCTTGCGCCGCACACCGGCTTCGGTGCTGTTCACATCGTCTCTGAGTTGCCGGATGGTCGCGTCTGGCTGCCCGACCCGCCCTGGACGGCGACAGCGAAGCCGCGGCGCCGCACAGGAGCACCGCCAGCGCGCCCGCCAGCGGCGACGGCCGGTCGAATGTGTAGCGCCCGTTGGTCATCAGAACCGCCATGTGGCAAAGACGCTGACGGGCAGCGACCATCGGCTTCCCGTGTCGTTGATATCCTCGAGACCCGTGCCCCGGAGGATGGGCGCAGCACTGAGCTTTGGCTGAAATCGCAGGCCGATCTCGGCTCCGAGGGCCATGATGGTCGGACAGATCGCGGCTGATGCCCGTGTCGGCGCCGACGATGAAGACCGTGGAACTGTCGAAGTAGTCCAGATTGCTCAAGGTGAGCCCCAGTTCGAGCACGCGGATGGTGGCGTCAATCGGATCGTGGAAACGGATACCGGCGACACCCGCCACGTACGTTCGGGTCGGGCCCTCGGGCAGGAAATAGTAGCGCAGACCGCCTTCGATATCGATCGCCTTCGTATTGCTGAACCGCGTGTAGAGCGGATAGCCGCCGAGCGAGCCGGTCACCCGTTCGGTCCGTTGATCTTGTCGTAGGCGAAGGTCACGAACGCTTCCTTGTTGTAGTCGAGGCCCGATGCCGCCGGTGAAGCGGACCCGCAGCGCGTCGCTGAAATGATTGCGTAGGCCTGCTCGACGAAGACGGTTGGGGTGCCGTTGATCGTGCCGGCGGCTTCGTCAATCACATTGCCGCTCAGCGCCACACCGTCCCTACCGACGACCGAAACGACCGGGTGTTCTCCAGTCCCTGCGCGTAGCCAGGGGAGACTAACAGGACTGCGACAAGGCGAGACGCCGCGACCACGGAACGACTTCGGTTCAACACGAACTCCTTTCGAACAAGGCGAGAGCGGTATCGATGGTTCATGGGTCCGTGCGAATCGTGGCCGCACGAGGAGTGACAGCTTGGGAGTCGTTGATGCGGGGAGGCGTCCCGGGCCTCGCCCCGCGTGACGACCGGGATCTCACTATACGTCCACGGCAGAACCGGATCAATGCCCGGGGTTGTTGCGAGGCTTCGAGCATCGCGGCTGGTATCGTGCTTGCGACGTCCGCCGACGAATGCGGAATTCACAGGAGGAGACAGAGTGCTCGTTCAGGTTCACACCGATCCAAACATCGAGAGCAGCCCTGAGCTGACCGCTCAGGTCGAGGCCATTGTCGCCGGTTCGATGGAGCGATTCGCCAACCGTATCTCGCGCGTGCAGGTGCACCTGGGAGATGAGAACAGCCACAAGTCGGGCCACGCCGACAAACGCTGCATGATGGAAGCACGTCTGGATGGACGACCGCCGATCGCGGTGACGAGCCATGCGGCGACACTCGATCAGGCCATGGACGGCGCAGCGGCGATGCTCGTGCGATCGATCGACAGTGCGCTGGGCCGCCTGAACGATCGCTGATGTTTGTGACCGCCCATCGCGTGTCACGACGCTGGATGAGCTCGAAACGTCCAGGCGAAGCGTATATGCTGCCGCCGCTTCACTGCCTCTGACTTCGCGATTCCGGGATACATCGCGCGTCTGCGTGCCGTGGTGCACCCGTACCCGGAGGCGGAGATGCCCGAAGCGTTCACGATCCGTCGCGCCACTCGTCTACTGGCGGCGGTGGCCCTCACTGCCAGTGCTACCGGCGCGGCGCCTCTTCACGCGCAGGCGCCGCTCGCAGCGGGTGCATACGCGCTTGTCGCGCGCCACAGCGGGATGTGTCTCGACGTCGGCAACAACTCCACTGACGACGGCGCGCCGCTCCAACAATGGACCTGCCACGGCGGCGCCAATCAGCAGTGGTCGCTCCAGCTGTCGGACGATGGTTCTTACCTGATGGTCGCCGCCAGCAGCGGCAAGGCCGCCGACGTGACCGACTGGTCCCTCAGCGACGGGGCGCCGGTGCAGCAATGGACGGTTCACGGGGGAGGCAACCAGCAGTGGGTGCTTCATCCGGTCGGCGAGGGTTACTACACAATCACCGCTCGCCACAGCGGACTGGCGCTCGACGTCCGGGACGTGTCCCGCGCGGCCGGCGCACGCGTGCAGCAGTGGGCGTTGCACGGTGGGGAGAATCAGCAATGGCTGTTGCGGCCTCTGAACCCAGTCGACGCACATCCGGCCGGTGATACGGTCCGCTTCCTCGAACAGTCCACCTGGGGGCCAACCCCTGAACTGATCGAACGTGTGAGGACGATCGGCTTCGAGCAGTTCCTGTCCGAGCAGCTTAACGCGCCGGTCAGTGAGTATCCGGCATTGCCGCTGTACCCGACAACGCGCGACACAGCCAGCTGTCCGAACAACTCCACCTGCCAACGCGATAACTACACCATGTATCCCGTGCAGAACCGATTCTTCGTGAACGGCCTGTACGGCGAGGACCAGTTGCGACAGCGCGTCGCATTCGCGCTGCACCAGATCCTGGTCGTTTCGGGAGTCGAGGTGACGCAGCCAAGCTGGATCACCCCGTACCTGCAGATTCTTCTCCGGGACGCGTTCGGCAGCTACCGGCAAGTGCTGTATGACGTCACGCTCAACGCGGCGATGGGCAATTACCTGGACATGAACGGGAACAGCAAGACGCGACCGAACGAGAATTACGCAC
Source organism: uncultured Acidobacteriota bacterium (assembly GCA_963697745.1). GTDB lineage: Bacteria > Acidobacteriota > Vicinamibacteria > Vicinamibacterales > CAVVIG01 > CAVVIG01. The sequence continues at coordinate 206,543 of CAVOPD010000006.1, forward strand.
GCGAGGTGCTGCAGCTCTTCTCGGTCGGAACTGTCCGGCTCAATCCAGACGGCACGTCTCAGCTCGATGGCAGCGGGCGCCCGATTGCCACGTATGACCAGACAACGGTCGATAACTTCGCCCGGGTCTTCACTGGATGGCGTCTCGCACCCGGACAACCGGGAATTCCCAATTACCTCGACGCGATGATCCCCAACGCGGCACAACACGATACCGACGCGAAAGTCCTGCTCAACGGGTTCACCGTCGCAGCCGGCCAGACTGCGCAGAAGGATCTGGATGACGCGATCGACAACATCGCGAACGATCCGAACGTCGCGCCGTTCATCTCGAAGCAGCTGATTCAGCACCTCGTCACCAGCAACCCGACGCCCGGTTACGTCGAGCGCGTGAGCGCGGTGTTCAGTGGCAGCACCGGAACACGCGGCGACCTCGCAGCGGTCGTCCGTGCGATTCTGCTCGACCCCGAAGCCCGCGGCGACGTGAAGAGCGAGCCCACCTACGGACGGCTGCGCCATCCAGCGCAGTTCATCCTCAACCTCCTGCGCGCGTTCAACGCGCGATCGGCGGACCTGGCGTCGGCAGAGCGACGGCTACCTGAATCCCCAGGCGGTGCTCATGGGGATGGACCTGTTCCGGCCGCCGTCGGTCTTCAGCTACTTCTCGCCCGGAACGGTCGTGTCGGGCACGGCCGGTGTACGCGGGCCCGAGTTCGGACTCCTCTCCACATCCACAGCGTTGCGACGCGACAACTTCGTCAACACCATGGTGTTCTCGAGGATAGCCGTCAGCGCGAATGCCCCGCTCGGCACCGCGCTCGACCTCCGCCCGCTGCAGGCGCTCGCCGTCAACCCGGGAGCACTCGTCAGCGCACTCGATTCGCTCCTGATGCATGGCTCCATGTCGCCGGCGATGCGTCAGAGCATTGTGGACGCGGTCGCCGCCGTGCCCTCGTCGAACCCGGTCAAGCGCGCGCAGACGGCGGTGTATCTCGTGGCGACATCGTCGCAATACCAGGTGGAGAGATGACCATGAGAGTGACACGACGCGAGTTTCTGGCGCAGTCCGCGCGGGCGTGTGCCGGCTACGCGCTCGGCACGGCGGCATTTGTCTCGGGGGTTCAGCGGTTCAGCCTGATCAATGCGCTCGCCCAGGGGAACGACTACCGCGCCCTCGTGTGCATTTTTCTGGCAGGCGGACACGATGGCAACAATCTCGTAGTCCCGGCGACGACGACGGAATACAACCAGTACGCCGCAGCGCGAAGTGCCGCGGGCCTGGCGATCGCGAGAGATAGCCTGCTTCCGATTGCGCCGACCAGCATTGGTGCGGCGTTCGGTCTCCATCCAAGCGTCAGCGAGCTGCACGCGCTCTGGTCAGCCGAGAAGCTGGCGGTTGTCTGTAATGTCGGACCGCTGGTCGTGCCGCTGACCCGTTCGGATTATCTGAGTGGCGCACCGCGACCGTACCAGCTCTTCTCGCATTCCGATCAGGTCGCGCAGTGGCAGACCGCCATCTCGGATCGCATCGGACAGTCAGGCTGGGGCGGCCGCACGGCGGATCGGTTCACGCCCGCACCCGCGGGACTGCCGATGGTGACTGCCCTGTCTGGCGGCATCTTCACCCGCGGCGACGTGACGACACCGCTCACGATTGCTCCGGCGCCAACCCCGCTGAACCAGGTCCTTGTGCTGAACGGCTTCGGGACGGCAACCGGCGATGCGGCGCGTCTGAACTCGATGGCATTCCTTCGCTCGATCGACACTGATGCCGCCCTGGTTGCCGGCGTCGATCGCACGACCGATGAAGCCTTGGCAATCGGTCGGCTGCTCAGCAGCGATGTGACCCTCTCGACAGACTTCCCGAACACCGCACTCGGCAATCAGCTGAAACAGATAGCCAAGATGATCAAGTTCAACTCGTCGTCGCCGGACGCCGGTGTGAGTCGGCAGATCTTCTTCTGCCTGTTAGGAGGCTTCGACACTCATCAGAATCAGGTGGCGACGCAGGCGGCGCTCCTGACACAGGTCAGCCAGGCGATGAGCGCCTTCTACAGCGCAACCATCGAACTGGGGATGGACCGGCAGGTGACAGCCTTCACCCTTTCGGACTTTGGCCGCACGTTGCAGCCAGCAGGGTCAGGCGGAAACGTGGGTTCCGATCACGCGTGGGGAAATCATCATTTCGTCGTGGGCGGCGGTGTGCACGGAGGGGAGTTCTACGGGGTGCCCGGCCCCGGCGGCACGGTCTTCCCGGTGTTGCAATTGAGCGGCCCAAGCGATACCGATACGCGAGGCCGGTGGATACCCACCGTATCGGTTGAGCAATATGCGGCAACGCTCGCATCCTGGTACGGCGTCTCGGCGAACGACCTGCCGATCGTCTTTCCGGGCATTGGCCGTTTTGCCGGTTCGAATCTCGGTTTCATGAGTTGACTCGTCCTGCACATCGGTATGGTCGTAACCACGAGATTCACCGACCTCCGCACTATGTGTGGGCACGTTGCGTGCACAGACCCACGTGAACATGCCATAGGCGAGGAGGCACTGTGCAGTGGAAATCGATCATCGCCGCCGGATGCGTAGCATTTGCGCTGGCTGGCTGGACGGATAGCGCGGCAGCGCAGCAGACCCCAACCCCATCGACCGGATCGTCGCAGGCAGGTTCGGCCGACCCCAACGGCGGGTCCACACCCACGACCGATCGCGCCGGCCAGACGCCTCAGCCGTCCGGGACAAACGGCACAGCGGGTGGGACCGGCGCGGCGAAGGGCGGCTCGAGCGGAACACCGCAGGGCTCGAGCGGGGGCTCAGCACGAGACGGCCGTTCCTCGGGTGGCACCGGTGCATCCGATTCCGGTGGCTCGAACTCAGGCGGAGCCACGCAGGACAGCACCAGGTCCACGCACGGCACTGACGAAGCGACCAAGGGCACTAGCGGCAAGACGACGAACGGAGGCAGCGGAACCGCGGGCCAGGGAGGCTCGCAGAAGTCCACCGCGTCGGGTCAGCGGTCGGCAGCCGGAAAGAGCAGCACTGCGCGCAAGAGCGGCAGTTCCAGCAACGGCGCCGCGGGTAAGAGCAGCACCGCCGGTAAGAGCGGCACGGCGGATAACAGCAGCACTGCCAGTAAGAGCGGCGGTACAGCAAAGAGCAGCACGGCAGCCAGGAGCAACACCGCCAGCAAGAACAGCGGCAGCGCGAATTCCGGCAGTTCGAGCGGCTCGGGATCGAGCAACCCGCAATAGGCGCCGCAGCTGAGAGTGAGGGCACGCCGTATGTGCGTGTCCTCTCCGTTCATGCGCACGTCCACTTATCCCGCGACGTGTCTTCCCTGCTTCTTCTCGCACCAATTACTGCCGACAACTCTGCGCATCAGCCTGCACGCTGTGGCGTTGGCACGAGCGTTCCCAGAGCAACGCTCCGACCCGGACACTGGGGCACGGGTGTGGTGTCGAGAAGCACAGGTGGTTTACCTTATTTCGCGGGCCTCACACGGAAAGCGGTCCTCCAGCTCAGCCTGACAACAGCAGTCGGCAACAGGGCCACTGAAAGGGCCTCATCTTTGCTGGTCCTGCAGTTAGACTCAACAGATCGGGACACCATGCAGCAGAACATCAGCTTCGGTCAGGCTGACGACGCGATACAAGCCCTCGCACACGACTCAGGCCAGGGCGCTGAAGGCACCTGCGCTCAGGAATTCGACTCGCGGCCGATCACGACGATCCGTGCGCCATCCTTCTCGATTCTGTCGCTGGGCCGAGCTGCTCAGCGGCTGGTGCACTACCGCGATCTGCTCCTGACGCTGAGCGTTCATCGGCTGAAAGTGCGCTACAAGCAGTCGGTTCTCGGCCCTTCATGGGCAGTGCTGCAGCCGACGCTGCTCATGCTCATCTATACGGTGATCTTTTCGCGAATCGTCCGCGTCCCGAGCGACGGAGCGCCGTACGCAGTGTTCGCCTACTCGGCGCTCCTGCCGTGGACGTTCTTTGCTACCGCGTTGTCGTCGGCCACGAACAGTCTCGTCAGTCATTCCTCACTTGTGACGAAGGTGTACTTTCCGCGTGAAATTCTGCCCCTGACCTACGTGATCGCAGCGCTGGTCGACTTCCTTGTCGCATCCAGTGTGCTCGGGGGCTTGATGGCTTACTACGACATCTCGCTGTCGGCAAACGCCTTGTTTGCCATCCCGACCATCGCCGTGCTCACGCTGTTCACGATCGCTGTCTCGCTGCTGTTGTGCGCGATTCAGGTGCGCTACCGCGACATCGGGATGGCCTTGCCGCTGCTGTTGCAGCTGTGGATGTTTGCGACGCCCGTTGTCTACCCGCTCACGCTGGTGCCGGAGCGATGGCAGGCCTGGTACAGCCTCAATCCCATGGTCGGCATCGTCGAAGCCTTTCGGCGGGTGCTTCTGCAGGGCGCACCGCCCGATGTCCACTCTCTTGGGATGTCTGCGCTTGTGACGATGACGCTGCTGCCCGTGGCATTCATGTACTTCAAGCACGTCGAAGCCACGGTCGCCGACATCATCTGAATCAGGTCAGGCCGATCGTTTGTCGCCTGCGGCGATTGCCGTCCGCACTTTCTTGCGCAGCAGACTCGTCGCGAACGCTCCCACCTCGGCGACGGCCGATCGCTCATTGATCGCGCGTTCCTGAACATACCGCGTCCTGATGTAGCTGAGGAGAAAGCGGACATTGGTCTCGTACATGAACGAGAGCGCCTGCTGGCGTCGAAGGGCGGCCAGCATCCATTTACGACTTTCGTCGGCCACCTGACGATACAGATACGCCGGTACGCCGAACAGCCTGACAGCGTCCTCGGCCGGACGCTCGCCGACGTGCCGGCCGTGTTGATCGATGGCTTCGACGTAGCGCATCATCGCGCAGAATACGCCATGGCCCCGGTGCCATCGCCGGTGGTAGTCCTTCGTCATCCGGCTTGCAGGTACCGTCGTGCTCGCGATGAGGGTGGGAAGGTACAGCCCCTGTTTGCCGGCACGCCAGCAGCGCATCAACAACTCGTGATCCTCCATGGACCCGATGCTGTCCTTGACGCGTTGCAACTCGGGCGCGAATAGTCCGACGGCCTCCAACAACGATTTCTCGCACTGCCAGGTTTGCGCTTACCAGACACAGCTGACGTTCCGCGGTCAGGTGCAGTGGCTCCGGTCCATAGTCGACCAGCGCCAGCGGCGACCAGTGCGCGTCGGTCAGCCAGGCGGCCGGAGGCGCTTGCCACTCAGGTAGCACCTTGCCGCCGACGAAATCGACTTCCGGGTGCTCGTCGAGCGCCTGTTTCAGCGTCCTGATCCAATCACGTGCCACGCGCACGTCGTCGTCGAAGAACGCGACGATTGGCGCACTCGCCACCTCGATTCCGGCGTTCCGCCCGTAGGACACGCCCTGCCGCGGCTCGAAGACGTAACGCAGACGAGACGCTCCGCCGGCGATCAACGATTCGATCACCGCCCGCGTGGCATCATGCGAGTTGTTGTCGACGACGATGACCTCGTACGATATGCCGTCGTGATCCTGGTTCAACACGCTATCGAGCGCGCCGGGCAGGGTGGCGGCGCCGTTATAGGTGCTGATCACGACCGAGACGTCCATCCGATCGCTCATGACTGACTGCTCACAGTCTGTGATCAACCACCGCCGCATTCAGGCCCGGTTCGAGGCCGACGCGGCACGGGATCTCACGGTGGCGTCAACCGCCGCATAGCCGGCCCGCAGCCCCAGGTCCGCGACAGGAACCAGCGTTCGGCGAACCGCCGCCGAAAGCGGGTTGCTCTCGAGTACGTCCTGGTACAGCTCGACGATGCCACGCTTGAACTGTTCGTTGTTGAAATTCGCCCGAACGAATGACTGCCCGCTCATGCCCAGGCGAGCAGCGCGGGAGGAATCGCGAATCAACGAGACGATGTGCTCGGCCAGCTTCGCAGCGTCCCGATGAGGGAAGAGCAAGCCCGTCTGGTTGTCCGTCACGAGTTCTGGCACACCGTCGACGTCGGTCGCGACGACAGGCTTGCCGCACGCCATCGCCTCGAGCAACACCAGCGGCAGGCCTTCGTAGTGCGTGCTCAGCACCACGATATCCATCGCACGGAGCAGTCGCGGCACGTCCGATCTGAAATCCGTGAAGATGAAATGGTCGGACACGCGATTCGCAGCGAGCCACTCCTTCACCTGCACGAAGTGACGCCGCTGAATTTCTTCGACCGAATATCCGCCGACAATGAGGAATCGCACATCCGGCGTCGCCGAGACGACCCGTGCAGCCGCTTTCGCGAGCGTCTCGTAGTCCTTCTGATGGTCAACGCGCGCGATCATGCCGACGATCGTGGCGCGCGCCGGGATGTTGAATTCCCGTCGGACGTCGCGTTGATCGCCATCATGATCGCGGTCGTCGTCTCCCGCCGCCGGGATGCCGTCATAGACGACGACACCGCGGTTAGCCGGCACGGGGTAGGCGAAGGCACGCCAGGCGCCATGCGAGACGAAGGCGAATCTGCTGACCGCCCGGAGGAAGCGCCTGTCCGGCTCGGGAATGTCGATATGTCGGTTTCTCACGTGGCAGATCACCGGGAGCATGGCGAGCCGTCCTGCCAGAGCGGCAAACGAGCCGGCCGGCACGTCGGCGCAGTGCACCAGCGTTATCCCGCGACGCCGGAACTCCCGCCCCAGCTGCAGCGATTCGTGCAGGAAGTATCGATACCCGTTGAATCGGGGGTAACCGTCACGCCACGTGACGGTGTCGTACCCGGCGGACGCAAAGAAGTCCCGGACGACTGGCGCCGAGCGAAGGCAGAAGAATGTCGAGTCGAAACCGGCATCCTGCACTGTGCGCGCGATGCGCAGCGCTGCCTGCTCGGTGCCTCCGACACCTTCCCAAGGCATGACGTGTGCGATGCGGTGCCGCTCTCCGGTCATACGAACTCCAACCCGCGCAGATATCGATCGAGATCAGCCCGGATGTTGCGATCGTCTGCAGCGCGCTTTCACGCGGTTGCGCCCGACCACGAACACTCGGCGATGCAGGAGTGACTATCAGTGGGCAACGGTCGACTCCAACCCAACGTGAAGCCGCTCGTTGCGAAACACGTAGGTTCCGTTGTTATCGTGCAGGCACCGAAACCCGATCCGCTCGAGCGTTCGGATGGTTTCTGCGCTCTGCTCATGCCCGAACTGCCAGTGAATCTCGACGATGATCATCGCGACGTGATTCTGCAGAACCTGCGGCTCGTTCTGCACCAACTCCATTTCGCCGCCCTCTATGTCGCACACGAGCGAGCAGGTGTCGAACCCGTACTCTTCGACGATCCCGCCTAGCGTGACAGCGGGACACGTGAATCGCCCTGTCTGTCTTCACCTGTACGCTGCCGGCCAGGAACTCATTGGCGTTCACGTAGAAGGTCGCGTTCTCCCGGTAGGCAAGCGCCCGGTTCAAATGGTGAAGGCGCAGCCGTTCCGGTCGCGATTGGCGGTCAGCACGCCGATGAGATCCGGATTCGCTTCGACGACAACGTGCTTGGCAGGGTCCCTCAACAATTTGTTCGTCACGCATGCCACCACGCCAACCGATCCGCCGAGTTCGATCACCGCGTGTGACCTGTCGAGATAAGCCTTGACCAGGTCCCGTTCGGCTCTTTCGTAACCGCCGAGGAGGAACAGAGCTCTTGGAGGCCGTCGTAATCACCCGGTGGCTTACAAGAAACGTGCACGAATCGACGCGCACCTGACGTTGCCGGCCCAGACGACGAGCAGCCCGACCCACCAGTGCTCCCTTCCGCACCAGGTCTGGAACATCGTCCGGAGACTGCGCGGGCTGAGCGTCTGCGCGATCGCGCCGCCTTACGCTTCAGCACGGAGAGGATTCCGCTGGTTCCTGCCTCGTGAAAGACGCGCCTGATCGTGGACAGCTTTCGGCTGACGACACTCATCGCTAATCGCCTTGGCTCGATGCCGGTGACCTCAACGCCCAGTGTCAGCCATCGTGTGCAGAGGTCCGATCAAGAGGCACCGGCGGGCATAGTGCTGTGCGACCTGCCGTCCATAATCGGCTGCCTGCATGAACCGGCGATTCCTGAATACGAGGTTGGGCCGCGCCCACTTCGATCCGGCCGGCGTGAACAATGAGAACGCATCGATCAGCAGGCGGCCGTTCCAGCTGACCAGTTCCTGACCGATGCACGCGAGTCCGGCGCTCGCGCACAGTTGTTCGAACCGCTGCTGCCGTCATGCTGTGCGCGCGCCAGTGATCGTGGGGCAGCAGCCCCGTGCCCTCGAGCCGGGTGCGCAGCGGGCCTGGCACCTTGTTGACCAGTCGAGAAAGTGCGGCGGTAGGTGCCGATATGGGAGTGATGGATGAATCCGACACCATCAGGCTTCAACTTGCCGGCGAGATCGTTCAGATACGACTCGATTACGTCCGCTTCCGCGTGCACGAGTGAATCGAAACTGAACGCGAAATCGATCGAGCAGTCGGACAGCATTCCCAGGGAACGGCCGTCGTTCACGTGATAGGTGATGTTCAACTCGACGAGAAGCGGCGTTTGCACGCCTCGATGCAGTGAGCGCTCAGATCCACAACGACGAGCTGCGGAGGCGTAGTTCTTCAGGAACTGCGTCCACCGGCCGTGTCCCGGCGCGATTTCCAGGATCGTCCCTGCGGGCAGAAAAGGATGGATGCGCGGGAGCAACGTCTCGAACCACTGGGCTTCAACGCTACCCCAGCTTCGCGACCACTCGTCGCCGTCGTCGGGCCAGGGTAATCGAAGTCCCACTTTCGTCGATTCTGTTCGATCGTCGGCACGACAGAACTCCACTAACGGGCAAGCAGCCCGTCTGATCTCGATGCCTCGAGCACTGGTGGCACCGGCCGCCAGCGATGCGGCATATAGAAGCTGCCACGCCGAAGCGTGCCCGCATCGACACGCAGCGTCAGGCACTGGTTCTGGTAATCGATGGCCGCGCCGAGCGCCTGCCCGGCGTGGATGATGGTGGCGCTGATGTGATACATGCCCGGAAGAAAGCTGAGCTCGTCGATCTCGAACTCGACTGCACCAAGCCCTACCTCGAGCGCCATACCAGCGGCCGGACCCGCCGTGGTCATCTGGCACCATGCCCCGGATAGTCCAGTCAGCACAGGAAATATGTACACCTCGATAATCGCGTCGGGTATCGGCTGATGGACGAGGTAATCGACTCGTACCTTCAACGCGCAGCCCGTCCAAAACACGACACTATGCGCGTTGCTCGGCGTCGTAGCACGCCACCGATGTGATCTCGGCTTCCCGCGAGAGGATCGTGTCGGCCACCGCATGGTGCTGGGAGGCGGTGTATGTCGCGCCGACCGCCTGGTACTTCGCAATCACATCTCGAGCTGGTCCCTCGGACACGATGCGGCCGTGGTCCAGCAGGAGCACGCGCCCGCACAGACGTTCGACCGCGCCGAGATCGTGTGAGATGAAGACGATCGTTCTCCCCTGCCGGTGAAGCTCGTTGATACGGTCGAGGCACTTGGTCTGAAATGCCGCATCGCCTACCGCCAGCACTTCGTCGAGCAGCAGGATGTCGGGTTCGAGGTGTGCGGCGATCGAGAATCCGAGGCGAAGATACATCCCCGACGAGTAGTGCTTCACTGGCGTATCGATAAAGTCGCGTACTCCGGCGAAATCGATGATGCGCTCGAGCTTTGATGCAATCTCCCGCCGTCGCATTCCAAGAATGGAACCGCTCAGGTAGATGTTCTCGCGGCCGCTCAGCTCAGGATGGAACCCGGACCCGACTTCTATCAGCGCGGACAGCCGTCCCGAAATCGCGATTTCGCCCGACGTGGGTGTAGTGACGCTGGACAGGAGCTTGAGGATCGTGCTCTTGCCGGCTCCGTTGTGACCGATGATGCCGAGCGTTTCGCCGCGGGTGACTTCGAATGAGACATCCCGCACGGCCCAGAAGTCGTCGCGGCGCGGGCGAAGGTCCCGGAGTCTTCGCAGCAGCGAGGGACGATCCAACGCCGGCTCGCGTTTGTGCCGGACGCGATACCGCTTCGAAACCCGGTCCAGTCGGAGGTCAATCATGTGGGGTCCGGCGACGCTTGGTCTGAACTGCAGTGCGTAACTCAACCGCATGCAGATCGAGCAATCCGGATGCCACGCTCCACCTGAGGACCCACGACGACGCGTGATTCCGATCGAGGCGGTTGCCGCGAGGCTCAGTGCCGCCGCGCTCGGCACTCCTGCCTCTACTTGCCCTGGTACCTGGGCGGCCGCCCTTCGGCCTCCGCGCGCCGGCCCTCGAGGAAATCTTCGGTGCGGTAGAGCGCGCTGTACTGCGCACCGAGTCTGGACAGCGCGTCGGTTTCCACCGGGTCGATCATCTGGTGCGCCGACGCAAGCGTGGCCTTGATCGACAACGGGCCGCAGGCGGCGATCTTCCGCGCCATGCTCACACCAAGGTCGAGCGCGGCTGCGGGGGTCGGCGCGATCATCTGCGTGATGCCCATCCGGTAGGACTCCTCGGCGCTCCAGTGATCGCCGGTGAGCATGTAGCGCATCGCATTACCCCACCCGGCATCGCGCACGAAGCGCACCGTGGCGCCGCCGCCGGGGAATCGTCCGTGCGTGTTCTCGTCCTGGCCGAAGTCGGTGTTGGCTGCCGCGATCCGGATGTCGCCCGCCAGGTACAGCTCGTGTCCCAGATTCCAGGTGTCGCCATGCACCACGACGACGAGCGGCTTCGTCCGGTGCGGCTGTGAGTTGCCGAGCGGATCGAGCGTGTCGGCCGCGCTGACCGTCCGCTGCCCCGCCGCCACGCCGGCCTGCGACGCGTCCACGTCGATCCCTCGCGAGAAACGCTCGCCGTGCCCGAACAGCACGACGGCCCGAAGCGAGGGATCGTGCTCGTATTGATAGAACGCCTGCGCCAGACCGTACTCGGGTCGCCGGATCCAGCCGGTTCTGGATGAACGGGCGGTTGAGGCCGATGAGCGCGACGTCGCCTCGCCGTTCCACGGTGATCGTCACAGAGGCGCTGAGCGGCACGTCCGCCAGCGTGGTCGAGGGCGGTGCGGCGGCGGTCTGATTCTGCGCGCGAGCCACCGCCGCAACTGCGGTCACGGCGGCGCCCGGTCAGCAGCGCGCGGCGTCCGACCTTCGAGGATCTGTTCTCCATGCGGTGAGTTCTACCGCGTTGAGGATCAGCGCGCAAGCCCTCGCGCATTCCGCGTCCGTGCGTTTCTGCGTCCGTGCGTGACCGACGTCCTCTATCGGTTGGCGTCGCGAATGATCCCGGCAATCTGCGTCAGGCCGTCGCTGATGCCGCGCACGACGTCGGCCGCGTGAACCGCCGGCATGCTCCCCGTCAGACCGCCCTTGTGCGCGAGCAGCACCTGCGTGAGCTGGGGCGTGCGCTGGTAGGACAGCGTCGCCTCGGTCATGGAGTAGATCGACCAGTCGTATCGGGAGATGCACATGCCGTTGGGCAGCGTCGATGTCATGAGGGTGACGTGGACGTAGGTGTCCTCGTCCGAGTTCGTCGCGGTCTTCACGCCGGCGTCACCGAAGGTCTTCGCCACGGCGCCTTCGAGCATCTCGCGCGTGAGGCCGCAACCGGTGGCCTGGCTCCCCAGTTCCTCCACCACGACACCGAGACGCGTGAGGCCGGTGAACTCCGAGCCGGCCCTCGGCACTGCCGGCGATCCCGGTGCGCGCCCTGACGGTCCACCAGACGCCGACCCGGTCGTCGAGGCGCCACCGCTTGTGCTCGGACGGCTCGCCCCTCCCGGCTCCGCCGGCATATACACACGGCGCACCGTGTCGCCGGTTACACCGCGCTCGATGAAGACGACGTCCACGATAAGCGGTCCGGCGTTCTCCGCGTGGGAATACGTGTAACGAAGCTGTCGCAGATCCCCTACCGAGTACAGGACGACAAGCCGACCGGCCTCCCGCCGTGCGTTCGTGAGCACTGAAATCGCGTCCGTCACCTGCACCGTCTCCGCGCGGCCATCCGGATGCAGCGTGCGCGTACGGCCCTTTTCGTCAGTGATCGTCACGCTGGCCGGCGTGTCGGCGATGGTCAACCGGGCGCTCGGGTTTCGCACCTCCTCGGTGAGCAGTTGACGACGCTGGGCGGTTTCGAAGCTGTCGCCCTGTGGGCGCAGGGCGGGCAGTGGAACGCCGCCGGGCGACGCGCTTCCACCGCCCGGCCCACCGGCGCCGCCTGCAGGCAGAAAATCCGCGTCGAAGCCGAGGTCACGAGGAAACTGGCTGGCCGCGCGGTCGATCGACCAGATGCCGGAGAGATCGGCACCTCCCTGCGCCAGCACCGGCGACCGGAGGCCGGCTGACAGGCCGATGAGCGCGCACCACCCGCAGAGGGTGAACGCACGCGCCACGACGTAGGTCGTGACGCCCTGACGGCGCCGTGGCAGCTGCATGTCCCAGCTTATCTCCACGCGCCTGTTCGCCGCTTAGCCCTTCGGATTGAATCGGTATCCGACCCAGGGTTCTGTCACGAGATAACGGGGGTTCGACGGATCCGGCTCGAGCTTCTTGCGCAGCTGTCCCATGAACACGCGCAGGTACTCCGGCTGCTCCTGCGACGCCTGTCCCCATACCGCCTCGAGCAGCGCCGCATGCGTGAGGACGCGGTTCGGGTGCCTGGCCATGTAGACGAACAGATCGAACTCCTTCGGCGTCAGCCGGACTTCACGGCCCTGGGTGTGAACGCGGCGCGCGTCCATGTCGATGCGGAAGTCGCCGGCCTCGAACGACGAGGGTTCCTGCGCGGCCACCCCTCCGGTGCGACGCAGCGCCGCGCGCACCCGTGCCATCAGTTCGTCGATCCCGAACGGCTTGGTGACGTAGTCGTCGGCGCCCGAATCGAGCGCCTCCACCTTGGTGCGCTCCTCACCCTTCACGGACAGGACGATGATCGGGACGCTGGACAACTCCCGAATGCGTCGGCACAGCTCGACGCCGTCCATGTGCGGCATGTACAGGTCGGTAATCACCAGTTCCGGCGACCACTCCTTGAAGTTGGCCAGGGCTGACTCCCCCTCGGCCGCCGTCCGGACGTCGTAGCCCTGGCTGCTGAGCACGGTCTTCAGCACCCTCGTAATCTGCGGTTCATCGTCGACGACGAGAACCCGGGAGTTTTCTACGGTGTCCATGGCCATCTCCTATGCACGCAGCGCTGGCTGCGTTTCCTGGTTTTCGGTGTAAGTCTGGCGCGGCACGCATGGCAGCGTCAGTGCGACGCAGGTACCACGGCCGGAGGCCGGGCTGGCGATCGCAATCTGTCCAGCCTGCGATTCGACGAGGCGCTTCGCAATCGGCAACCCGAGCCCGATGCCCGTTCGTCGCGGGTCGACGGACTCGCGACCCGGGATGCGGAAGAACTTCTGGAAGACCTGCTCCCGCAAGTCGGGCGCAATACCCGGTCCTTCATCTTCCACGGAAAGGCGGACGTGATGATCGTCCACGACGGCCGCATGCACCCGAATCGTGGTGTTCACCGGCGAGTATTTGCTCGCGTTATCGATGATCGTGTACAGCGCCTCGCCGATTGCCGATCGATCGACGGCAAGTTGCGGCAGGTCCGGTTCGATGAGCACGACCACGTGATGTCGGCGGGCCACGGTTTCCGCACGCGCGACCGCCTCGCGCACGACCTGATCGACCGACACGGCCCGGAAGCTGTTTGGCTGGGTGGGATCCGGACGATCGGCCACGGTCAGTCCTTCGATGAATCGATTCAGGCGGTCCGATTCCTCATCGATCACCACCAGCAGATCACGGCGGCTGGCATTGGACAGCGACGTCGCGTCGATCTCGCCCGAGCTCAGCATGGCGGTCACCGACGCCTTGATGGCGGTGAGCGGGGTGCGAAGGTTGTGGGTCAGCGCGTCGAGGAGCGCGGACTTCAGCTGCTCGTTACGACGGGCCGCCTCCGCTTCGCTGGCTCGCTCGAAGGCCGCGCCGAGCTGCTGATAAAGCTGCTCGATCTCACGCTTGCCCTCCTCGAGCTGGACCTGGCGCCGTTCCGCACGCGCAGCGAGTTCGCCGACCACGATCGCGGTGATGGTGAAGGTGCCGAAGGCCACCCAGTCGTTGAGGTCTTCGATGAACAGGCCGACCGGCGGCAGGAAGTAGAACGAAAAGGCCAGCGCCGCGCAGACCGATGCCACGAGCGCGGGACCGGTACCGAGCGAGCGGGCGATGAGCAAGACCGCAAGCAGGAGAATTGGCGCCGCCGCGCCTGCTGTTATCGCCGGGATGGCAAAGAGCAGCTCGGCGCATAGCGCAATGACCCCGATGGAAAACAGGTAAGCAGCGACGCGTACGATCGCAGCTGTTACTGCGGAACACCTGCCAGCATTATAGAACTCGACCGCGGTCGACTTCCTCAGCATGGTTTCCTGATGTGCGCTGCGCCGGACGGGATGTAGCCCCGGACCTTCAGGTTCGCCGGAGTAGGCCAGCTACGGGAGCACCGGCGCGGTCTAGTATCCGGCGGGGGCCGCGGTGGCGGGCTTCTCGCCACGCGCCTGCTGCACGATCTTCACGCCGGCGCTGGCGCCGACGCGCGTCGCACCCGCGGCGACCATCGCCTTCAGGCCTTCGAGATCGCGGACGCCGCCGGCCGCCTTCACGCCCATCTCCGCGCCGACCACCCGCCGCATCAGCGCGACGTCCGCTGCGGTCGCGCCGCCGGGGCCAAAGCCGGTCGAGGTCTTTACGTAATCGGCGCCGGCCGCCTTGGCCAGCGTGCACGCGGTGATCTTCTCCTCGTCGGTGAGGAGCGCGGCCTCGATGATCACCTTGCTGAGCACGCCACAGTCGCGGCACGTCGAAGCCACCGCCTCGATGTCCCGCTCGACGACGCGCAGGTCGCCGGACTTGAGGGCGCCGACGTTGATGACCATGTCGATCTCGCGGGCGCCGTCGAAAATCGCGCGACGCGTTTCGTAGGCCTTGACGTCGGGAGTGGTTGCGCCAAGCGGAAACCCGACCACGGAGCAGACGCCGACGCCGCTTCCGGCGAGCAGCCTGCGACGCGGTCGCCACCCACACCGGGTTGACGCACACCGTGGCGAACGTGAACTGCGCCGCCTCGCGGCAGAGATCCTCGATCTCCTTGCGGGTGGCGTCCGGCTTCAGCAGCGTGTGGTCGATCATCGCCGCCACGCCGGCCGGCGCACCGCCGGTGGCCAGCACGCCGACACGTGTGGCGCCGGCGTCGATCACGCCCTGGAGCCGGTCCGGGCAGCACTCCGCGTTCACTGCATGGCAGGCGCATCGTGCTCCGGCTGTCCGTCGGACCGCCGACAACTCCTGAACGATGAGCGTGATCAGTCGCTGCAGTTCGTCGCGTGTCACGTCAGCTCCGTCGCTCGAGTGCGCTGATTTTGCTGAGCCGGCGAATGTAGCGTGGCTCGCGCATCGCCGTGGATATCCACGTCGCGACAATCGCCTTCGCCTCGTCGGCGCTCAGCAGCGAGGCGCCGAGGCTCAGCACGTTGGCGCCGTTGTGTTCGCGCGAGTAGCGGGCAATCGTCTCCGTCGTCGCCATCACGGCACGGATGCCGTCGATCTTGTTCGCGGCAATCGCCGAGCCGATGCCGGCGCCGTCGATGACGATGCCGGCGTCCGCTTCGCCGCGCGCCACGGGCCGCGACACCGCCTCCGCGATGTCGGGATAGTCGACGGCCTCCGCGGACTCGGTGCCAACGTCCACCACCGACACACCACGCCCGCGCAGAAAGGCGATCAGCATTTTGCGGAACGGGATGCCGGTGTGGTCGCTGCCGATCGTCACGGTTCGGATGTCCGCCTTCGGCACCAGCCGCGCGGCATCCACAGGTGCGGCGCCGTCGAGACAGGACGGTGATTCTGCGTTCGTGCAGCGTGTCCTTCGCCAGCGGTGTCACGTGCCCGCCCCTGGCGAGCTGCACGGTCTCGCCATAGGGCAGCACGCGCGCCTCGGCCTCGGTGATGATCTCGAATCGCCTCATGTGAGCAGCCGCGATATCATGCACCATCTATGTCCGAACGTCGCCCGTCCAGCGTCCTCATCAGCGCCGACACGATTCAGGCCCGAGTCGCGGAACTCGCCCGGCAGATCAGGGGCGACTACCCTGGCAACGTCCATATCATCGCCGTCCTGAAGGGTGCCTTCATCTTCATGTCGGACCTGGTGCGACACATGGACGGCAGCGTGTCGCTGGACTTCATGGCCGTGTCCAGCTACGCGAAGGGCACGACCAGTTCGGGCGAGGTGCGGCTGCTGAAGGACCTCGACACCTCGCTCGACGGCAAGGACGTCCTCATCGTCGAAGACATCGTCGACACGGGGCTGACGCTGACCTACCTGCAGGACATTCTCCGGGCGCGCAACCCGCGAGTCCTCCGGACTGCCTGTCTCCTGAGCAAGCCGTCGCGCCGCCAGGTGGATGTGACGGTGGAGTACATCGGATTCACCATCGAGGACAAGTTCGTCGTCGGTTACGGTCTCGACTTCGCGGAGCAGTATCGCAACCTGCCGTACATCGGACTGATCGAAAGCTGACGCCGCACGCAAGCGGGTCACTGGACGGCTTCCCGCACCTTCTGCGCGAGTGCGCGGGCCTGCGCGAGCACCTCGGCTTCGTTCATCGTCGACACCCGCCGATCCCGCATCAGCACCTTTCCGTTCACGATGGTATTGCGCACGTCGTCACCGCGCGTGACGTAGACCAGGTGCGACACCGCGTCGTACATCGGCGTCTGGCGGGCCGAATTCATCGACACCGTGATCAGATCCGCGCGCTTGCCCGCCTCGAGCGAGCCGATCAGCCGGTCCATCCCGAGGGCGCGGGCGCCGCCGATGGTCGCGAGATCGAGTGCCACCTGCGCGGGGACCGCGGTCGGATTGCCGGTGGCGAGCTTCGCAAGCAGTGATGCCTGGCGCATCGCCTCGAACATGTCGAGGTCGTTGTTGCTGGCGGCGCCGTCGGTGCCGAGCGACAGGTTCACACCCGCGCCGATGTACTTCAGCACCGGCGCCGTGCCGCTGGCGAGCTTCATGTTGCTTTCGGGGTTGTGCGAGATGCCGACGTTCCGCCGTTTCAGAATGGCGATGTCCTCGTCCGTCACCCAGACGCCATGGGCCGCAACCGTCTTCGGCCCCCAGAAACCGATCGACTCGAGATAACCGGCGGGCGTGGCCTTGTGCTCGTCCCGCGCGGTTTTCACCTCGTCCTGCGTTTCGGCCAGATGAATCAGCACCGGCACGTCGTACTTGCGGCCCAGTTCGGCTGACGCCACCAGGGTGGCCTGGTCCAGGGTATACATCGCATGAGGCGCGACCGCCGGCACGATCAGCGGGTCGTCCTTGAATGCCTTGATGAAGGCCTCCGCGCGCGCCAGGCCCTCCGCCGGGGTTTTCGCGTCGGCGACGGGAAACTGGATGATGGTCTGCCCGAGCACGCCGCGCAGGCCCGCTTCCTTCGTCGCCTTGGCAATCTCCTCCTCGAAGTAATACATGTCGGTGAACGTCGTGGTCCCCGACTGGATCATCTCGAGAGCCGCCAGGCGCGTGCCGGTGCGCACGAACGCGGGCGACACCAGCTTCGCCTCCGCCGGGAAGATGTACTTCTGGAGCCAGTCCATCAGCGCAAGGTCGTCGGCGAGCCCGCGAAACATCACCATCGGCGCGTGCGTGTGGGTGTTGACCAGGCCAGGCAGCACCACCTGATCGCGCGCATCGATGGTCTGCGCCGCCGTGTAGCGCGCGGCGATGTCGGCCGGCGTCCCGACGTCGACGATGTCCGCACCGTTGATGGCAATCGCGCCGGGAGTGAGCACCTCCCGGATGTCGTTCTCGGTGAGCACCGTGCCGCCGATGACGACCAGCGACACGGCACGGCGCGCGCTCTGCGCGGACGCCGCGACCGTGGCAGCGACGAGCGCGAGAACCACCGCGAGGTGTGCACGCATACGGGAAGAAATTGTATAGTGAGGGACCGTGCCGGTCCACATCGTCGATCACCCGCTGGTGCACGATGCGCTGCTCGAACTGCGAGACAAGCGCACCACGCCCGGAACATTTCCGTCGGGCGGCGACGCGCATCAGCGTGCTGCTCGCCGCAGAAGCGCTGCGCGATGCGCCGCATACCAACGTGATCGTCGAGACGCCGATCGGGCCGGCGCCTGGCCGCCGGCTGTCGCCGGATATCGTGGTGGTGCCGGTGCTGCGCGCCGGCCTGGGCATGCTCGATGCGGTCCTCGAGCTCGTACCTGACGCGCGGGTCGGCCACATCGGCCTGCAGCGCGACGAGATGACCGCGGTGGCGTCGCGGTACTACTCGAAGCTCCCGGTCGAGCCTCGAACACAGCTACGTGTTGATGATCGATCCGATGCTCGCGACGGGCGGCAGTGCCGTGGCGGCATTGCAGCTGCTGCAGGACGCGGGCGCACGACACGTCCGCATCGTCTGCATCGTCGCAGCGCCGGAAGGCATCGCGGCCGTCGAGCGCCACCATCCCGGAGTGTCCATCTACACGCCGGCGGTGGACCAGGGGCTCAACGAGCACAAGTACATCGTTCCCGGCCTCGGCGATTTCGGCGATCGTCTCTACGGCACGCTGTAAACTCGCCCCGCTGGAGGTGATCCGTGTCGGAGCCGCACACGAAACACTCGCCGCAGGAACGCCGCTCGCAGCCCCGCGGCCAGGCCGCACGCTGGAGCACGTCGCTGACGTCGATCGCGCCCAACGCCATCATGGTGCGCGGCTATCATCTCGACGAGTTGATGGGCCGGCTGTCGTTCGCCGACGCGGTCTACCTGCTGTTGATGGGCGAGCTGCCGACGCAGGCGATCGGCCGCATGCTCAATGCGATCCTGGTGTCGGTGATCGACCATGGTGTCACTCCCCCGTCCACCATCGCCGCGCGTAATGTCGCGGCCAGCGGCGCGCCGCTGAAGGACTCGGTCGCGGCGGGCATCCTCGCCTTCGGTCCGTATCACGGCGGCGACATCGAGACCTGCATGCGGTTCCTCGATCAGGGCCTGTCCCTGATGCGCAGCGGCGAATCGCTGCAGGACTCGGCCGAGCAGCTCGTGGTCGAGTGCCTCGCGCAGGGGCCGACGCCGCCTCCCGGGTTCGGACATCGGCTGCACACGCAGGATCCGCGGGCGCCGAGGCTGTTTCAGCTGGCGATGGAGCTGGAGCTCGAAGGCGAACACGTGCGGATGCTGCGGGCGATCGAGCAGGCGCTGGCGGCGCGCGAGGATCAGTTCGGGCGCCTGCTGCCGGCGAACGTCGATGGCGCGATTGCGGCGATCTCGGCCGACCTCGGCTTCAGCTACGAATTGGGCAACGCGATCTTCCTGGTGTCGCGGATGCCGGGGCTGATCGCGCACGCGCACGAGGAGCGGACGCGGCAGGAGCCGATGCGGCAGATCGATCCGAAGGAGCACGTCTATGACGGATCGCACGAGCGGCGGTTGCCGGAGGGGCGCAAGTGACAGTAGAATCTGAAGTTGACGATTTAACGATCTGACGATTTAACGATTGGCTGTGCGGACCGTCGCGTGGCTTGACGCAGGCGGTCCCGCATCGTCGAGTTCCACAATCAGCACTTCGTAAAATCGTCAGGTCCGTGGAAGTTCCGCTTCCGCTCGGGGCGCTTAGCTCAGCTGGTTAGAGCGCGTGCTTCACACGCACGAGGTCACAGGTTCGAGTCCTGTAGCGCCCACCACGTAACAACCTTACAAATAAAGCGCTTAGAGGCATATGCGCGCTACGCCATGAGGACTCCCGAAGCTCCAATGGAGAGGGACTGACCCGCCCTCTGGCCCCCAACCCACCCGCGCCTTTGACAGCCCCCCCGCCCGATGGCAGGATGCTGGCCTCATGAAGAAGCGACTCGCCATTCTCGCCGCAGCGGTGCTGTTCTCGACGCCAGCTTTCGCGCAACTCGTCGAACCGAACCAGATCGGCGTGCGCATGGGGCACGTCCATCTCGCGGTGACGGATGTCGACGCGCAGAAGCAGTTCTGGATTGGGATCATGGGCGGCACCCTGGTCACGAACGGACCGCTCGAAATGATTCAGTTTCCTGGTGTCTATATCATGCTGCGCAAGGTGGACACCGCCGTCGAGTCCAACGCCGGCGCCATCGTCAATCACTTCGGCTTCACGGTGAAAGACTTCCCCTCGTCGCTCGCAAAGTGGAAAGCCGCGAACCTGAAAATCGAGCCCACCCAGAATCCGAACGAGGTGTATGTCAACGCCCCCGACGGCATCCGCCTGGAGGTGTACGGCGAGCCGGCGCAGCCGACGCCGGTCAGCATGAACCACATTCACTACAACGCGCCCGACATTCCCGGCATCAAGACGTGGTACGTGAAAGCATTCGGCGCAAATCCGGGGCGGCGGCCCTGCGTCGGGTGCGTGTCCAACCCGGCGATGATCGAGGCCGGAGACATGCCGGGCGTCAACCTGTCGTTTTCCGGGACGAGGACCCCAGTCGGTCCGACAAAGGGACGGTCGCTCGATCACATCGGCTTCGACGTGACGAGCCTGGAGGAACTGGTGAAGGCACTCGAGGCGAGAGGCATCAAGATCGACGCGCCGATCCGGCAGGTGCCGAACACGAAGGTCAAGGTCGCATTCCTGAGCGATCCGTGGGGCACGTACATCGAGCTGACCGAAGGGCTCGCACCGTGACCACCGGGCAGCCAGGACCGGCTGGAGGTCACGGCGGATCGCGTAGTGGAGCCGACGGCGACGCGCAGGCAGCTTCGTACTCGTCGCTCGTCAAGATTGACGTCGCCGCGCTGTCTCACACGGGGCACATCCGGTCGAACAACGAGGATCATTTCCTGGTCACACGCCTCGGGCGCACGCTGGAGACGATGATGACCAGCCTGCCTGACGGCGACACTCCGAAGCTTGCCGAGGAGGCCAACTACGTGATGATCGTCGCCGACGGCATGGGCGGCCACGCTGCCGGCGAGGTCGCAAGCCGCATGGCGCTCTCGGCGATCGTCAGCCTTGCGCTCGACATTCCGGACTGGATCTTCAAGCTGGACGACGAGAATGCGCGAAAGATCGAACATCGCACGCGTGAACGGGTCCGCGAAGTCGGCACATTGCTGATGGAAGAGGCCGCGCAGGATCCGGCGCTCTCTGGCATGGGCACGACGCTGACGGCGGCACGAAGCCTTGGACGGGATCTGCAGGTCACGCACGTCGGCGACTCCCGTGCGTACCTCTTCCGCGCTGGCCGCCTGCACCGCCTCACCCGGGACCACACCTACGCGCAGATGCTCGTCGATCTCGGCCGGCTGCCCTCAATCGAGGCGGCCGATCCGCGGCATCGACACATCCTGACAAACGCGCTGGGCGCGTCCGACCGGGACGTGAAGGTGGACATCGATCTGATGAAGCTCGAGGACGGCGATCGCGTCCTCCTGTGCAGCGACGGCCTGACCGAGATGGTGGACGATGCGACGATTTCCGGCATCCTCACCGCAACGCCGGGATCGCATCAGGCGTGTGAGGTACTCGTGCAACGCGCACTGGACAACGGCGGCCGCGACAACGTCACCGTCATCGTCGCGGGGTATGAGCTTCCGAAACCCTGATTGTTGGACCCGGACCGGACCTGCCTGCCCTGCGCGCCTGACTCGTCACCTTCTCGAGCGGCGGGAAGTGTCCCAAACAGAGGTAAGCTGCCTGTCATCAACTTGCCTCGCCTGCTGTATCGTCAACAAGGCTCTCCGCTGGAGAGCTGCCTCCACGCAAGGTGTGACATGCGAACGATCCGACTGCTCACCACCCTCACGCTGACCGGGTTCATGCTGTTTGTCGCCCTTCCTGCGGCCGCCCAGAGCGGGCGCGTTGCGAAGAAAGCCGCCAAGGAGGCGACCAAGGACGCAGCCGGCGACGCCACGAAGGATGCGGCCAAGGGAGCGCGCGCCAAGAAGGCTGCGGCGCCGGACGCGGTCGACATCAACACCGCATCCGCCGAACAGATGACCAAGCTCGGTCTCGACGAAGCCACGCAGACCAAGGTCGTGGCTGGTCGTCCCTATTCCGGTCTCGACGATCCGAAGCTCAAAGCCGCCATTCCTGCCGACGTGCTCACGAAGCTGGAAGGCAAGGTCACGGCGAAGCCGCCAGCCAAGTAGCGATTACTGTGTAGCCGCAGCGGCGTCGCGGTGCAGCACGCGCGTCTTGAACTTCCACCCGTCCGCCGTCTTGACCAGCGCATCTTCGTAGCGATAGCTGGCGGTCACCGTCGGCGCCTTCTCGCTGACGTCGAGCAGCAGCATGTAAATCGCTCCCCGTGCGCCGTCCGCCGCCGGCGTGACGACGAGATTCGAGTTCCAGTGGCGCAGGCTGGCGCCCCGACGCTTGTCGCGCCAGTCGTGCACGAAGGTGACGAGACTGTCGTGGCCGCGGGAGGAATTGTTGAAGACGCCGTCGGCGGTAAAGGTGTTCGCCCAGCCTTCGGCATCGCCTGCGTCGATCGTCTGCGCGTAACGCGCGTAGAGCTGCTGAATCTCGACGTAGTCCTGCGTGCTCAGCACCGCCTTCCTGGACTGCGCGTGGGCGAACGCGGCGACCCCCGAGAGAATGACGGCAACCAATACGGAAGAGACGATTCGATGGCTCATGCGATCTCCTGTGAAGCCGGTGGCGCCCATAGCATCACACGGAAGGCGATCGTGATTGACAGCCGCACGCCATGAAAAGAATCATGGCGACACTCGATTGAGGGCAGCCTTGCCGAGCACCAGTGTGTTCAAGCCGGTCGAGACCATCGGACGCACGTTGCCAGACGTGGAGGTCGCGACCTCGTGGGGAAAGCCGGCCCTGAAGGTGCGCGGCAGGATGTTCGTCTGCATCGCGTCACATAAGTCTACCGAGCCCGACACGCTGGTCGTGATGATGGATTTCGCAGACCGGGATGCACTCATCGAGGAGGACCCCGACACCTACTATCTGAAAGAGCACTACATCAGCTATCCATGCGTGCTGGTTCGGCTCGCTCATGTGCATGCCGACGCGCTTCGGGATCTCGTCTGCGGGGCTCACCGGTACGTCCGTGCGAAGGCGACCTCGGCGCGAAGAACTCGCGATCGCGCCTGACGACGGGCCCAGCCGCACCTTCGGCGAGCGTTGCGCCCAGATTCGCGGAGGCCCCACCCGGCGACGCGTGGGACGCGTGTACCGAGTTGACCGACCAGGTAGCAGAGTGGGGAGAAAACGGCCGCGGGCGAGCGGAACTATATGACGGCCAGACCACTCTTGCCGTGATCGTCCGGAGTCGGCCCGTGGTCCTGAGCGGGAGGGTTGTCATGGCCCAGGATGGCGGTGGTGATGTGCCACAGTTTGCCATCGGGACTCTCTGCCGTGCGGGTTCCGACGTGTAGCAGCCGGTAGCCGTGTTGTTCCATGTAGTGGTTGATGCTGTGGGCGAGGTCCTTGGTGTTGGGATCCTGATAACCGATTCTGTAGTCGCAGTGCTCGCAACCGCGTCCAACATCGCTGGACACTTCGACCGTGTGCTTCACGTCCTGAATGTTCGTCATCCTGCCTCCGAGGGTTGCTCTCAGCCGCAGCTATCCTACCGCGCGCCGCAGGCAGCACACCGATTCGGAGTCTCGGTGCACGTCTGATTCGCGGAATTGCGCCGTTCCGCACCTGCGAGGGGGACGTATGCCGGCTGGAGAGTCGGCGCATGTCACTGGTCTGTCCCGCAAGCTGTTCCGGAGGGGGCGTCGAGCCGATAGCATACACATGACGTGCAATCCGGTCATCGGCGTGCTGGTCGGCGTGGTGCTCACGCTGACTGTGTCCGGAGGCCCCGTGGCCGCACAAACCGCCGCCGAGCAGCCGCAGCCGGTGTTTCGGAGTTCGGTCGATGTGGTCACCATCCAGGCGTCGGTCCGCGACAAGCGCGGGCGGCCGGTCGGCGATCTCGAGTCGTCGGACTTCGACGTGTGGGATGGCGGTCTTCAGAAGCCCATTCTCTCGATGCAGTTCAATCGCAACTCGCCCGTCAGTGTCGCCGTGCTGGTGGACATGAGCGGCAGCATGCGCCTGGGCACCCGGATGGACCTGGCGCGCGCGGCATTCGCGTCGCTGCTGACCCAGCTGCGCCCGGGCATCGACGAACTCGGCGTGTTCTCGTTCGACTCGACGCTGCACGAACGCCGCCCATTCACCTCGGACCTGGCGCTCGCGAAGGACGCCCTCGACGACTTCGCCCCGTTCGGCACGACATCCATCAACGACGCGGTCGAGGAGACCGCACGGCGGCTCTCCGACCGGACTGCGGTCCACAAGGCGGTTGTGCTGATCACCGATGGCCTCGACACCAGCAGCACCCTGTCGGCCGCCGAGGTCGCGACGGTGGCGAGTTCCATCGACGTTCCGGTGTACGTGATCGCCACACTTCTCGCACCGGATCAACGCGCCCTGCAGGACACCCCGCGCCGCGTGGTGCCGTCGAACGGTGCGAACCTTCGAGAGCTGGCGGACTGGACGGGCGGGCAACTGGTGTTCGCGGGAACCGACGTGGACTCCGCCGCGGCGGTGGCGCGATTGATCAGCGAGCTCCGTGAGCAGTACGTCATTGCGATCGAAGCCGGAACGACCGCCGAATGGCGTCAGCTCGATGTCCGTGTGAAGCGTCCCGCCCTGTCCGTGAAAGCGCGCAGTGGATACTTCGGCGGCTGAATAGCCTCAGGCGCACCCGAGCGACCCTGCTCATGGTGCAACGCGTGAGACTGCCCTCCACGCGGCCGGGCACTCACTCGAGTGCGAAGGCGTTGACGCCGGTCGTCACGATGACTACGTACTGCTTGCCGTTCGGCGCCATGTAGGTCATTGGCGTCGTGTGCCCCTCGGATTCGAGCCGTGCCTCCCAGACGCATCTGTCCGGTGCGCGAGTTGAAGGCGCGAAACCGTTTGTCGATCGTGCCGGCGATGAAGACGAGACCGCCGGCGGTGGCAATCGATCCGCCCTGTCCGAAGGCGCCGGTGTTCTTGATGCCCTTCGCCTCGAGGTCGTCGCTCGTGCCAAGCGGAACCCTCCAGACGATGTCGCCGGTGTTGGCGTTGATCGCCATCAGGTGCGCCCACGGCGGCTGTCTGGCACGGCAGGCTGTTCGCGGGATTCCAGAACCGTGCGTTCACGGTGCCGCGACCGAGCGGGCTGAAGCGCCGATAGGCCACCGTGTCCCCGTCCGGGGTCTTGTCCAGGCGGCCCATGCCTCCAACGTCACGAGAGTTGACGAAGACGTAGCCCAGCGTCTGATCGACCGCCACGCCGCCGAAATTCGGCCCGCCCTGCTGTCCGGGAAAGACGATGCGGAATTCACGGTTGCTGTACGGCGTGTACGGGCCGAGATTGTGGATGCCGCCAATCTGCTCCGCAAGGTCGCGGCAGAATTTCTCGTGCGTCGGCTCGCCGGTGAAGATCTCGTTCGGCGAGATGCTGAGCCGCGACAGCGGCGGCGGCTTCACCGGAAAGGGCTGCGTCGGCGAGGTCACTTCACCGGGGATGTCGCTCGCCGGCACCGGCCGCTCCTCGACGGGATAGATCGGCTTGCCGGTTTCGCGCTCGAGAAAGAACATCAGGCCCGACTTCGCCACGGTCACGACCGCGGGAATACGCCTCCCGTTCCGGACGACGTCGATGAGCGCCGGCGTGGCCGCGTTGTCGTAGTCCCACACGTCGTGGTGTGTGAGCTGAAAGTACCAGCGAACCTTGCCGGTGTTGGCATCGAGCGCGACGACCGACGAGCCATACAGATTCTGCTGCGGACGATGGCCGCCGTAGTATTGGGCCGCGGGCTGGCCGATGGGCAGGAAGATCAGCCCGCGCGCCGCGTCGACCGAGCCGAAGCCCCAGTTCGCCGGCGTGCCCGCGGTCATCCAGTAGTCCTTCGGCCACGTGTCGTATCCCGGCTCACCAGGATGCGGGATCGTGTGGAAGGTCCAGGCGAGCTTGCCGGTCCTGACATCCCACGCGCGCACATCCATCGCCGGGCCTTCGGAGTTGTCCTCCTGCCCCTGCGCGCCGGTCACGATGAAGTTCCGGTAGATCGAGCCCGGGCGACGCCATCATGTACGGCCGATCCGGGTACTTGTCGGCGATGCCGGCGCGCAGGTCGATCGCGCCGCGATCGCCGAACGTCGCAACCAGTTGTCCCGTCGCGGCATCGAGCGCGATCAGACGACCGTCGGTGGTTCCCGCCAGGATTCGCGGTTTGAACTGGCCGTCGCCGGGCCAGTACGACACGCCTCGGTTCGGGGCGCCGCCCTTCTCGAGTTCGTGCTTCCAGATCTCGCGGCCCGTCACCGGATCGAGCGCGACGATCGTCCGTTGCGTGGTGGACGTGTACAGCACGCCGCGCACGAGAATCGGGACGGCCTGGCTCGGGGCCGCCCTGCCCGTCGAACCCGGACCGGTGCCTGCGACGCCGTACTGCCAGGCGAGCTTCAGCGTCGAGACGTTGGTCGTGTTGATCTCGGTGAGCGGCGAATAGCGCCGCCCCTGCGCATCGCCGCTGTAGGTTTGCCACTCGCCCGCGACAGACCCGCCCTGGGCGTAGAGAAGACCCGCGCCGGCCACGCCCGCCAGGAGAATCGCCGTCAGTCCGGTGAATTTCATCGCGCGATTGTAGGCGAAGGTGCTCGCCGCCGTGCCGGAAAGGTCGCTGGCGTGAGTTTGTGTGCTCCAGGGACTGCCGGCCGGGCACTTTCTTCCGGAGGAAGTCCGGACCGCCGCTGGACCGCGACTATCTCTCGGCCAACGCGCCAGCGCTCGGTGTCGAGGATCTGCTTGCGCGCGCACTCTCAGCTGACTGACGGACGACCACATAGCTCCAAGGCCGCCACCTGCGTCCGTTCCCGCCTCGACCCGCACCGTGAAGCACCGGCAGGCAGGGCGAGCTGAAGGCACGCCTACTTCGCGAGCGGCTCCGGACGCAGCTGGAACTTCATCACCTTGCTCGTGGTCCCCCGTCCGGTTTCCATGTGGAACGGCGCCCGCGTCGACACCGTCGTCCAGACCCCGCGACCCTTCCATCCGGCGTTCGGATCATCGATGCGGCCATCCATCCACTTGGTGTAGAAGCCGAGCGGATAGGGGACGCGCAAGGTCACGAACTTGCCGTCCTGCAGCGCGAGCAGCCCTTCGGCGGCGTTGCCGGTGTCGATCGGCACGTTGCGTCCCAGCCCCAGCGTGTCGAACTGATCGACCCAGGTGTAGTAGCTCGCTTCGGCGCTGCCCGAGTCGGTGACGCCTTTCAACTGCGGCACCGGTTCGGGGTAGAAGGTCCAACCCTCGGGACAGTGCTGCCCGGTGGCGGTCGGCCCATTCAGCGGGCCCTTGCACTTCCGGCGATCGAAGCTGGCCATGTGTCCGCTGGCCATCGCCGCCCAGTACACGCCGTTGCGGTCAACGTCGCCGCCTCGCGGGGAGTAGCCCTTGTCGGGTGGCGGCTCGTAAATTTCGGTGAGCGCCGTCTCCGGCGGATTCGCGCCCGGCGAGAGCCTGATGATCGCGCCCGGGTAGCCGAGCTGTGTTCCCCAGATGGAACCGTCTGCCGCGGGCGCAACCGCATACAACGCGCCACCGATCCGCTGGTCCTTCGTCGGATCAGCCGGCCGATTGGGCTCGACGTACGCGTCGCGCGTCCCGTTGCCGTTCGCATCGCGGATCAGCGCCGTCCAGCCCTGCGACTTCATCTCGTCGTGCGTCTCGTCGAACATCTTCGTGTTCAACCATCCGATCACCTGACCGCCGCCGCTGGTCCACAGCGTCTGGTTCGCGTCCTCGGCGAACATCAGATGGTGGGTGCCGAAGCAGGTGCCGATGTGTGTCAGCTTCTTCGTTTGAGGATCGTACATGGCGAGGTGGCGACCTGCGGCGGTCATCGGAAACAGCTTCGCCGACGGGTGGCTCGAACCCGGGCCGCACTCGGGCGGGTTCGCCGACGGCCGCACCGTGGACGTGAGCCAGAGCCGACCCTTCTGATCGATCATCGGGTTGTGGACGTTGTTTCTGCTCGTCCAGATCGGCTCGTCGCCCCAGTAGGGCGACGGCTCCAGCATCGTCGCGCTCGTCGGCGGCGTGTTGGGATCGCGAACGGTCAGCGGGATGCGGGTCGCGGTATTGGTCTTCGGATCCAGCACCGGCGTGTAGTCGGCGCTCAGTTCCAGCGATCCATAGACGGGACCGTTCGCATTGATCCGCGGATTGCGCCGATCGGTGGAGACCACGTCGTGCAGGTACGCTTTCGGATCGGCCCAATCCCATTGCGTGATGACGACGTTCCGCTCGACCCCCTGCGGTCGTTTGGGCGCCGGCGGAATCTCGCCCGCCCGGATGCGATCGGTCCAATCGGCGAACATCTTCAGCACGCGCGCACGACCGAAGCCATTGAGCGCGCCGCTCATCTGCGCCCCCGCCTGCCCGGACTTCACACGCCGGTCCCAGGCAGCGGCGGTATTGGGAAACGGGCCGAGTGCCGGCGGAATCTCGCGTGTGGCCTTCGTGCCGAGGGCATGGCATGCGGTGCAGCCGCCGGACTTCAGGTTGCGGATCCAGTCGCCCTGCGTTTTGATGGCGGGCGAAATCCCGTTGCCCTCGTCGCCGGTGCCCGGAAACTCGCTCTTTGCCGGCATCTCCATCAGCGACAGCCAATGAGCGGCCGGGTAATACTGCGCTGCCGCGGCCGGCGAGCTCGCGGGCACGGCTTTGAGATCGACGTTCTTGCCGGGCGTGGTCTGTGTCTTTGGTGAATCGACCAGCCCATAGCCGCGGACCCAGACGCTGTAGGTGGCGGGCGGCAGATCCGGCACCAGGTAACGCCCGCGATCGTCGGTCACCACGATTTTCGCAAACGGCGTCGGCAGGTCTCGCGTCTCGGCGATCACCCACACGCCGGCTTCAGGTCCGGACGGTCCGGTCACCGTGCCTCCGAGATCGTCGCTGTCAATCGCGACAGCAACCGACGCGGTCTGGAAGGCGCGCGTGCCGCTCATGGCACCGGCGCAGATGGCGAGTCCGACGACGAGTCCGACGACGAGTCGCAGCTTCGGCATGGCGCCTTCCTTCCGTGAATTGCAGGACACCCGCGAGTCGTGGCCCCGCTTCCGTTACGCTGACATTTCGGCACGAGGATAACGCGGCCGCGTGCTGCCGCCAACTATTCATCCGCGTCATTGTTCATCCGTCATCCGCGCAGAAGACCTTGACGCCGGCACACGAGCCGAACAGGATCAGGTCGGCAACGGCTCGGGCGAGGAGGGCTCACTGTCCAGCAGGCGTTCCGGCTTCTGTGCGTGGGCGATGGTCGGCGCCACGCTGTTGTGTGCGGCCGCCTGGCCGCCCCTGCGCATCGCCGCTCAGCGGGGCGGACTCTTTCTGGGTTCTGCCGACGATCCCGCCATCCAGTACTCCACCGCGCCGCTCAACAACGTCGTCGACGATCTCAACCGGTCCCTGCAGGACGGATCGGTCAGCCTCACGTTCGAGGGCCGCAGCGGCTACTTGCGGTCGGCGATCGACGCCCTGAAGCTGCAAATCGATTCGCAGTTGCTCGTGTTCTCGAAAGGAAGCCTGCAGGGGCGTCTCGTCGAACCAACGAATCCCCGATCGCTGTTCTTCAGCGACCGTGTCGCGCTCGGGTGGGTGCGAGACGCTGAGCTGCTGGAAGTCGCCGCGCACGATGAGCGAGAGGGCGTGGTGTTCTACTCGCTGGAGCAGCGGCCCTCGGCGCGTCCGGTCTTCAAGCGCGAGTTCAGATGTCTGGGCTGCCACATGACCGGCGACACGCTTGGCGTTCCGGGTCTGTTGATGTTCAGCTCCACGCGAGATAGCGCAGGCGGTGGCGGCATGAAGGTGGTCGCCACCGATCATCGCACTCCGTATGCCGAACGATTCGGCGGATGGTTCGTGACGGGCAGCCATGTATTGCTCCGTCACCGTGGCAACGATGTGCCCGCGCTCGAACGGCGCAGCGGCGAGGAACTGGCGTCCGTGGCGGGTCTCTTCGACGCAGACGGCTTCCGGGGTACGACAAGCGACGTCGGCGCTCTGCTGACCTTGTCGCACCAGGCGCAGATGACCAATCTGCTGACGCGCGCGTCGTGGGAGGCGCGAGCCGCCGATCCGGCGTTTCACCCGGGCGCGTCCGGGCAGCTGGATGCGGTGGAGACGCTGATGAGCGGCATCTCGGAGGAGGTGGTCGACTACATGCTGTTTGTCGACGAACCGCCGCTCCCTGCCGCAATCACCGGGCCGTCCGGCTTTTCAGCGCGGATGTCGACGAGCGGACCACGCGATCGCCACGGACGGTCGCTGTACGAGATGGACCTGACGCGGCGACTCATGAAATATCCGTGCAGCTATCTGATCTACTCGCCGGCGTTCGACGCATTACCACCGCTGGCAAAAACACCGATCTACCAGCGATTGTGGCAGGTGCTTTCAGGCGAGGGGACCGACGCCCGCTATCGCGTGCTGTCGCTGCGCGATCGACAGGCGATCGTCGAGATCCTGAGAGACACGAAGCCCGATCTTCCCGCGTACTTCACCGAGGTGGTGAAATGACCGAACCGCTGGCCGAAATCATGGCCATCGAATCAGCGAAGCAATATGACCTGCCGCGCTACATGGAACTGCTGACTCCGCACTTCTACACACAGCACGTGCTGCGAATGCCGCCCGAGCAGTGGCCCGACGCTGTGGCCCGCGCCTTCGCGCACCTGAATCGGAACGTCTATGTTCCGATGCAGGGCCCCAGCGAGATGGGGGCGAGCGGGACCCTCGAAAAGTGGGACCGGACCGCAGACCTCGCGACAATCACGGTGCCCACGCTGATGATCGGCGCCACGCATGACACGATGGATCCACGGCACATGGAGATGATGGCTGGCCTGGTAAAGCGCGGCCGCTTTCTCCTGTGCCCGGACGGCAGTCACCTTGCCGAATACGACGACTCGCAGGCGTACTTCACCGGCCTGATCGGGTTCATCAACGACGTCGCTGAGAATCGCTTCTGAGCCGCGATACTGTCGGTGCCGCTTCCAGACGCGGCCGCCCGCTCATGCGGTTACGGCGCTGGGCTGACGCGTAGCGAGCAGCGGACCCGCGGGCGCGGGCGCACTGCGACGCTCGCCGATCTGCTGCCGCCACATGGCGTAGTAGAGGCCCTTCTGCGCGAGCAGTTCCTCGTGGGTTCCCGACTTCGGTGATGCTGCCGCGCTCGAGCACGTAGATGCGATCGGCGTGCATGATCGTCGACAGCCGGTGGGCGATCAGGATGGTGATCACGTCCTGGCTCGTGCCCGACCTCGCGGATCGTCTCGCCGATCTCTTCCTCGGTCAGCGAGTCGAGCGACGAGGTCGCCTCGTCGAAGACCAGCAGGTGCGGCCGCCGCAGCAGCGCCCGGGCAATCGACAGCCGCTGCTTCTCGCCGCCCGACACCTTGACGCCCGCCTTCGCCGATCACGGTGTCGAGCCCCTTGTGGGCGCGGGCGAGCAGCGTGTGGCACGCGGCCTTGCGCAGCACGTCGAGGCACTCCTCGTCGGTCGCGGTCGGATTGACGAACAGCAGGTTCTCGCGAATCGTGCCGGAGAAGAGCTGCGTGTCCTGCGTGACGAATCCGATCTGCTCGCGCAGCTCGTTCAGATCGACCGTCGACGCGGAGTGGCCGTTGTAGAGGATGTCGCCGGCCTGCGGGCGGATAGAGGCCGACGAGCAGCTTGACCAGCGTCGTCTTGCCGGCGCCGGACGGCCCGACGAAGGCGATCGGTGTCGCCGCGCGTCACGTCGAAGGAGATGTCGGTCAGCGCCGGTGACGACGCGGTCTGGTGCTGGAAGCCGACGTGGTCGAACGACAGCGTGCTGCAGATCGGGCAGCGGGACCGGGTTGAGCGGCCGCGGCTCCTTCTTCATGTCGAGGATGTCCTGGAAGTTCTTCAGCGACACCTCCGCCTCGCGGTAGATGTTGATGATGTTCCCGAGTTCCTGCAGCGGACCGAAGATGAAGAACGAGTAGATGAACAGCGAGAAGAACTGCCCCACCGTGATCGCCTGCGTGAAGATCAGGTACAGCATCAGGAACATGATGCTGGTGCGCAGCACGTTGACGATGGTGCCCTGAATGAAGCTGAGGCTGCGGATGTAGCGGACCTTCTTCAGCTCGAGCTGCAGGATCTTGTCGGTGGTGCTATTGAGCCGCGCGATTTCCTGCGGCGCCAGCCCGAGGCTCTTGACCAGCTCGATGTTCCGCAGCGACTCGGTCGTCGCTCCCGCCAGCGCCGTGGTCTCGGCGACGATCGTCTTCTGGATCACCTTGATCTTCTGGCTCAGCACCGAGCTGAGGATGCCGAGCGCCGGAATCGTCAGGAAGTAGATCGGCGCGATCAGCCAGTGCACGCTCCAGGCGTAGATCATCACGAAGACGATGCCGACCAGGGACGTGAACAGGACGTTGATGGAGGCCGAGATCAGCTTCTCGACGTCGGTGCGCACCTTCTGCAGCTTGCCGAGCGTCTCGCCGCTGCGCTGGTCCTCGAACACCGAGTACGGGAGCTCGAGCGAGTGGCGGATGCCGTCGGAGTAGATCTGCGCGCCCAGGCGCTGGGTGATGACGTTGATGAAGTAGTCCTGAAAGTTCTTGGCGACGCGCGAGACGAACGCGACGCCGACGGCCGCGGCGAGCAGCAGGCTGACGCCGCGGAAGAACTCACCGGTCGTGTACTCGGAGAAGCGCGTCGCGTACTCGTCGATGACGTGGCGGAAGATCAGCGGGTCGAGCAGCGAGAAGATCTGGTTGATCGCCGCGAGCACGAGCGCGAGGGCGACCAGCGGCCAGTAGTCGCGGAGATAGGAGGCGAGCAGCTTCATGGTGGTGGCACCAGTGTACAACCGCTCTCGCCACCCTAGGTGTCTTCGCGGACACCGTCGTGACCAGACACCCGGGCCCGCAGCAACTCCTCGATGTCGCCAATCTGCTCCTGGAGCTGGTTGAACTTCCGCGCGAGCCCCTGGATCTCCATCTCGGCTCGGCGATTCACCGCGAAGTCGAGCTCGCCACGCAGGCGATCCTTCGTGTCCTGCCGGTTCTGGCTCATCATGATCACCGGCGCCTGCAGCGCGGCGAGCATCGACAGGAACAGATTCAACAGGATGAAAGGATACGGATCCCACGCGGACCGCCGCAGGACGACGTTCACGGTGGTGTAGAACACCAGCACCACCCCGAACGTGATGATGAACGTCCACGATCCGCCGAATCCGGCAACCACGTCGGCGACCTTCTCGCCGACCGTCGACTCGCTTTCGATAATCTCGTTCGGATTGCGCAACGCGCGGGACCGGACCAGTTGCTGCGCCGCGTGGAACTGTCGTCCCAGGACCGCCATGATATCCATGCCCGCGTGCGGCTTCTGTTGCAGCAATGCGTAGAGGTCCTGCCGATCCACGATCAGGCAGGTGGTTGCCTCGAGCGCCGACGCCGTCGTCTGATGCGAGGTTCGATCGAGCATCGACGCGAGGCCGAAGAAGTCGCCGCGCGCAGGTTGGTCGACGACGACGTCCTGGTTGTCTTCGTCGATGGTGGTGACGTTGACCGCGCCGGCGATCAGCACGTATGCCCGCTCGCCCGGATCACCGATCCGGTAGATCCGCTGGCGTGGCGCGAAATGGACTAGCTCGACCTGTTCGGCGAGGACCGACAGCTCCTCATCATCCAGCAGCGAGAACAGCGGCACTTCCCTCAGCGTCTCGACATCGCACCCCATCGCGCTCTCCTTGCGTGTCAGCTCTGGCGCGCTGGTGCAATTCCACTCCCGTGCTGAAAGTGGAGCGTGGCGCGCGGCCATGCAACACGTGCGCGTCCATCATGGCTGATCCGGGAGTGGAATCTGAAGACTGGGGAGGTCTTCCTCGGTGATCGCAAAGTCCTCGAGCGAGAATCCCGCGGCCAGGAGGTCGGCTTCGTAAGCGGACTGACGTTGAAACACGTCGGCCACATCGGGGTACAGCTCGCGGACGATGATCTCCTGACCGTCCGACGAGAGCACACGGAACACGTACAGCAGCTCCGTGACATCGAGAGCGATTTCACACACGTATCGGACGTGCGGCGATGCATACGCCCAGCGCATCACCTTGACGGAGGTACCCAACGACAACAACCTTTCGGAAACCGGGGGGTATTCGGAGTGTAGCGCTCTGGCCGGTTGTGGCTTCGCGGTGTTGCACCCTTTATTGCCGGGTTAGCGCAACCGCCGGCGCCGGCCGGATCTTGTGCGTGCCGCGTCACCGATCGCGGTGCCAGTTTTCGGCCCCTGATCACGCCTCCATTGGTGAGACGCGATACAGCCTGAATCCACGGGGTCGACGACAGGAGGGGTTATGAAGACAACAGCGATGGTGATGTTGACGGCGGCACTGACCGGACTCCAGGTAACGGGAACCGACGTGCAGGCGCAGGATCGCAAGTTCAAGGAAGCGATCACCGTGCAGGGCACGGTGCGAAAAGGAGTGGGCGACTACATGCTGACCTTCAGCGGCCCGGTCGCTCTTCCCGGCGTCTCGCTGGCGGCGGGCACCTACGTGTTCAGACAGCCCGTTGGCAACGTTATACAGGTGTCGAACGCGGCGGGCATGCCCTACGCGATGTTCCCCACGATTCCGACGGTCAGGGAGGCTCCGCTCGATGAGGTACTCGGTCGTGTTCGGGCCGTCAGCGGCGGAGGGTTCGCCCCAGCGCATCGTGGCCCTGTTCACCCCTGGGCAGCGGACCGGACAGCAGTTCATCTATCCGGGAACCACTAACCTTCCCGGGTCGGGCGGTCCCGGACCGCCCGACCTCATCAGACGGTTCGCGGATGCGCGTCTGTATTACGACTCCGGCGCACGTCCAGGTCAGTCGTCGCCATTCCAGTGTTTCCCGTGCCAGTTTTCGACTCGCGTTCGCGCCTTCACAGGTAACGCCGACAGTCGGACGACGCGCGGCGACACAGGAGGTGTCATGAAGATCGCGGCGATGCTCATCATCTCGACGGCCCTGGCCGGTGCCCAGGCGACGGCCGGTGGGGTGAAGCCAGACCCGACGTTCAGGGAGACCGTGACGGTCGAGGGCAAAATCCGCCAGGGGTCTGGCGATCACACCTTGACCTTCAGCGGCCCGGTCGCGCTGCCCGGCGTGTCGCTGGCACCGGGCACCTACGTCTTCCGCTATCCCCTGGAGAATGTGGTCCAGGTGCTCGACGCCGGCGGCAAGTCCTACAAGATGTTCATCACGGTTCCGACGGTCAGGCAGGACGCGGCCGAGGGATACGCGATTGTGCTCGGGCCGTCTTCCGGTCCCGACTCGCCCAGGCGCATCGTCGCGGTGTTCGGACCAGGCGAGAAGACGGGCCGGCAGTTCGTCTACTCTGCCCCGTGACCGGGACGTCCAGGCCGGTTGCGCTCCGCCGGCGCACCACGACGCCAGCCGTCGCCCGTGCAGGCCTCATGTAGAATTGCGGCATCGCGGACAGCACTCATGGGGTCACGCAACTCCTCCTCGCATGGAGAACCGGCGACGAGACGGCGCTGCATCGGCTTGTCCCGCTCGTCCAGGAGGAACTCCACCGCATCGCCAAGCGCTTCATGGCTGGCGAGCGCGCGGGACACAGCCTGCAGGCCACCGCCCTGGTCAACGAGGCCTACATGCGCCTCGTCGACGTGCAGCACGTCAACTGGCAGAACCGGGCGCACTTCCTCGCGATGGCCGCGCGGCTGATGCGACGCATCCTTGTGGACTACGCCCGATCCCGGGGCTACCAGAAGCGGGGCGGCAACGCGGTGCGCATCACGCTCGACGAGATGAGCATCGCCGGCGTCGAGCCGAACCGCGAACTGGTCGCGCTGGACGACGCGCTCACCGAGCTGGCGAAGGTGGATGAGCGCACGGGCCAGGTCGTGGAGCTGCGCTACTTCGGGGGGCTGAGCGTCGAAGAGACCGCCGCGGTGCTGAACGTCTCCGTCGAAACGGTGATGCGGGACTGGAAGCACGCAAAGGCCTGGCTGCTGAAAGAACTCAAGCACGAGCGCTAGACGCCCGAGGCTCGTGCCTTGTGCCTCACGAGCGATACGGCTGCCTGCCGATGCCCTGCACGGCGATGTTCTGGGCCGGCAGCACTTCGTGCTGGAGTGCATACATGCATGCGGCAGCCTCGTCGATCTTCCGCACGAATGCGATCGAACCCTGCAGGATCGGCCCCAATCGATCGCGGTCCTGCAGTCGCGCCTTCGGGTACTCGTGCTCGACGATCAGAGGCGTGTTGGCGACGTCGAGTTGCAGCAGTTCACGCGCCGCCAGCTGGTGATCGAGCCAGTCCACAGTCCGGTTCTGAAGATAGGCGAGCGGGTCGTGCCGGGCCGTGCCTGGCAGCTCGTGCTCGGCAAGCACCGACTGTTTCTTCCAGGCATGCCGCTGGTCCGCGGGCTCGCTGGATCTGACGCCGTTGATCCAGTCTCCGCGCTGGAGAGTCTGCCCGCCATACCCCCACGACGAGACTCCCCTGGCGTCGACCACCTGCCCCTTCACGTGAAAACCGCCGATCAGAAAACCGTAACCCTCGTCGCGAAGGAACTGGAAAATCGAGCGCGTATCCTGCCCCATCAGGATCGCGTGCGACGGGTCGTAGTGGATGCGGAACTGATCCGCGACGCCGTGCCGCTCGCAGAGGCGGTGCAGCGCGATCCACGTACCGGGCGTGTACGCGATGTTGTTGTGCACGCTGTCATCGGTCGTCCAGCCAGGCATCGGGCACGGCTCGACCCGATAGGTGAGACCGCGATCTTTGGCTGCCTTCAAGAGCGGCACGAACGCCTCTTCGAAGTCGATCAGATTCTGATCCATGCTGCGCTGCAGGTTGCGGCCGACGAAGCCGCACACGGCGTCGACGCCGAGGAGCACCGCCGCATCGAACACACGAACCATGAACTCGTGCTTCTTCCGCCGCACCGCCGGATCGTGGTGCAGCATGTTGTCGAAGTAGCCGAGATCCGACACGTCAACGCCGGTCGCCCGGCAGGCGGCCCGTGCACGGCCGGCACGCTGTGTGTCGAACGGGGACCGCAGGTCCAGGGTGTTCGCGACCGGGTCGAGCATGGCCTCGGCCGGGACATCCGTGTCTGCCGGATGCAGCGCGGCCGACAGCTGGATGGTATCGGCGCCGAGTTCGCCCGCGAACGCAAGCCAGTCCTCGATGGCCCGGTCGGGATCGGCGTCGCGCACCGACCGCGGCGTCAGTTCCTGAAGCGCGGCGGTCAGGATGCCGACGCGCATGAAGGATGGTGCGAAGGGCCGAATCGTCATACGGTCGTCCAGGTGCCACCCGCCTTCGCACTCGCGAGGATCGCCTCCACCACGCGGGCGGCCCGGTAGCCGTCCTCGAACGTCGCGAACGCCGGCGGATGAGGGTCCCCGGGATTCTTGCCGGCGGCGATGAACTCGTAGATGTCGCGCATCACGTTGCAGAAGGCGTCGGCCCAGCCCTCCTGATGCCCGCCCGGCAGGCGGGTGTAGGGTCGGACCGGCCGGTCCACCAGTGATGGGTCCTTCTGCACGATCTCGTTGCCCCGATCGCGATGGCCGATCCAGAGTTCGTTCGGCTGCTCCTGTCGCCATGAGACAGACGCCGATGCGCCGCAGACTTCCAGAGCGAGATCGTTCTTGTGACCGGCGCAGACCTGACCAACCGACAGGTTTCCCGTGGCGCCGTTATCGAATCGGAAGAGCACGGACGCCAGGTCCTCCGTCGCCATGTCCACCCACTCGAACGGCTCCTGTCGGTGACCGGCCTCGAACGCCTCACGGTTGACGGTCGGCTTGCGGCGTCGGCGAATCACCGTCGCAATTTCACCGAGTACCTGGACAATCCGAAGCCCGCTGACGTGCTCGGCGAGGTCGCACCAGTGCGAGCCGATGTCGGCGAGGGCCGACGAGGCGCCGCCCTGATCCGGCTCGAGTCGCCACGAATAGTCGTCGTCGTGCAGCAGCCAGTCCTGCAGGTATCGTCCGTGCAGAAAGTGCGGCCGCCCGATGTCTCCGCGCGCGACCGTCTCGCGGGCCTGTTGCACGAGCGGGTGTCCGCGATAGTTGAACGTCACCGCATGAACGATTCCGGCACGCGTGGCCGCCGCGAGCAGCGCCGCTGCATCCGACGACGTGGTCGCAAGCGGCTTTTCCGAAATCACGTGCTTGCCGCGAGCGATCGCGGCCGACGCCATCGCGAAGTGGAGAGAGTTGGGGGTGGCCACGTGCACGACGTGGATATCGGGATCGTCGAGCAGGGCATCATAGCGGCCGTAGCTCCTCGGGATCCCGAGACGGCGTGCCGCCGCTCGCGCCCGTTCGTCACTGGACCCGGCGACTGCAACCACATCGACGAACCCGAGCCGGCGGACCGCGTCGACGTGGTGCGGACCGACGAAGCCTGCGCCGATCAGCCCCATGCCGATGCGCGTGGATGTCGGCATCAGTAGAACGCGAACGAATAGATGGAGTCGCCCACGGCGGCCAGTACGTGCTGGCGTCCATCCAGCATGTACGTCTGGGGCGCATTGGAGATGCCGCCGATCCTCGAGTGCCAGAGCGGAACGCCGTTGGTCGCGTCGAAGGCCACGAAGTTCCCTCCGGCATCGCCAGTGAATACCAGATCGCCTGCGGTGGCGAGCACGCCGCCCGATCCTCCCGCGCCGGTCACCCCCGGGAACGCATGCCGCCAGACCACCTTGCCGGTCCGGTAGTCGATCGCCGTCAGTGAACTCGGCGCGGCGCCGACGGGCGCCACGGTCTTGCCGCCCAGCCCCATGGATCCGCGCGGATCAGGGTCGCTCAGGTAGAGCAGGTTGAAGCCGTTGCGTTCATGGACGTAGAAGAGTCCAGTTCGCGGAGAGAATGCACCGGGCGGCCAGTTCGTGACTCCGCCTTCGACCGGGGACACCAGCGAACCCGGAATCGTCGCGGCCTTGTCGGGATTCGGCTCCACGATGCCGCTCGGGCGCATGCCCTGTGCCCAGTTCGTGGCGGTCCCGTACTTGTTCGTCACGATGTGCTCGCCGGTGGTGCGGTCCAGCGTGTAGAAGTAACCGTTGCGGGATGCGGTCGACACGAGCTTGCGCGGACGGCCGTTGATCGTCCCGTCGATGAGAATCGGCGTCTGCGCCGAATCCCAGTCGTGCGTGTCATGCGTCGACGTCTGGAAGTACCAGACCATCGTTCCCGTATCGACGTTGACCGCGATCAGCGAACAAGTAAACAGGTTGTCGCCAGCCCGCGCCACACCGGTGTATGCCGGTGTCGGATTTCCCGTGCCGACGATGTAGAGACGGGTGGCGGGATCGTAGACGCCGGGCAGCCATACCTGGCCGCCTCCGTGTTTTGCCGCCTCGAGGCTGGGCCACGTGTTCAGGCCCGGGTCGCCGTCCTTCATGGGAACGGTGTAGAGCTTCCACTGCAGCGCGCCTGTTTCGGGGTCGAACGACTGCAGGAACCCAGGCATGTCGAGGTCGTTGCCGGTGCCCACCAGCACGTGGTTGTCGACGACGATGGGCGCCGTCGTGGAGAAGTACTGTTCGTCGAAATCGGCGATTTCGACGTTCCAGCGTTCCTTGCCGGTGCGTGCGTCGAGTGACACCAGGTAGTCGTCGGGCGTTTCGAAAAAAAGGTAGCTGTTCCAGATCGCCGCGCCGCGGTTGGCGATATGTGTGCCGCCACGCGTCTTCCACACGTACCGCCAGAGTTCCCGGCCGTCCCGCGCATCGATTGCCCACACGTAGTCCGGCGCCGTGACATAGAGAATCCCATTCACCTGAAGAATGGAACCCTTCACGTTAGCGGGTGCAGCCACTGCCGCGTCTTCGGACCCATGCCCCCCGACATTGATGGGCGGTCCGCCCGGGCGTGCGATGCGGCCGCTCACCAGTTCAGTGACCCAGGCGAGCGACAGGCGCGTGACCGTCGTGCGGTTCACCTGTGTCAGCGCGCTGTAGCGACGTCCGCTGTAATCGCCTGAATACGTGGGCCACGACTCTGCAAGTGGCGCGGCCAGCGCCGCCGGGGCCACACCCACCGGGTCGGCAGGCATGGTGTGAACCTGACCGGCGAGCGTCACACCGCTCAGGATGGTGCCGGCAACGAGCGTCAGCAGTGAAGGTTTCATTTCACCGTTACCAGGTAGGCCGTGACGTTGTGGATGTCGCGGTCGGTATAGGTCTCGAGCAGCTGCCTGTGCGCCGCGAGCGGATCGCGGATGTCGACCTGTGGCAGGTTGCCCACGCGCCGAAACGACTGTCGGCGACCGTCGGCACGAATGACCGACACCATGAAGTCGTCTATGCGATCGAGCCGTCCTTCGACCACCTGGCCCGACGCCAGGGTGACGACCACCATCGCATCACGCGGCCCCGGAGGCACGGCGGCGTCGAACGGCTCGGCCTTGCCGCCGGCGACCCACAGGTTCTGCAGTTCCAGCGGGTCCACTGTTCGAGTGCCAATGCCCTGCAAGTCGCCCGTCACAGAGTGGCACGTGCTGCATTTCGCGGCGAAGTACGCCTGCCCCTGCGTCGCGTCGCCGACGAGGATATTGACCGGGACTGACTCCGCCGCGGGTGGGGCCCCCTGCGCCCGGCCCTGGGCCAGGATGCTGTGCACAAACGCCGCTACGGCTACCGCGTCCTCGGGTGCAAGGTCGATCGCAGGCATGCGGGCACGGCTGCCCTGGAGAATCGGCCGCAGCAGATCGCCATTGTCGTCGTTCAACATGACGTTCGAGCGGAGCAGATTCGGGCCGCCCATGTCGCCGCCGCGCAGGTCGGTCCCGTGGCAGGCACGGCAGGAGACGTCGTACACGCGTTTGCCGCGCGCCACGACCTGCGGGTCGTCCGGCGGTCGCTGCTGCGCCGGGAAGCGCGGCGGCGGGGGCGACGGTGTTGGACCCGGAGCCTGCGCGGCGCCAGAGACGACCAGGGACGCGCTGGCCGCGACGATCAGTCCCGCGACACGCGCGTTGAACGGGCGACGGTTCCTGTGCATATTGGCCCGAGTTGAAATACCCTCCGTCGGGTACCGGAGGCGCGTGATAATACCGCACCGCGCAAGGGGAGCAGCACACCATGACGAACCACACACCGCGAGCACGAGGCTACACACGACGGGATTTCGGGCGAATGGCTCTCGGCGGCGTTCCGGCGGCGGTGCTGGGAATGGCCTCCGTCCCGACTCCGGCGCTCGCAGCGGTCGACTCCCGAATCCGCGGCGTGCAAGTCGGGGCCATTACCTACAGCTTCCGCGCGCTGAGCGACGCACGGGCCATCGTCAACGCCATGGTATCGATCGGGCTCGGCGAGGTGGAATTGATGTCCAACCACGCCGAGGCGCTGGCCGGCGCCCCGGCTGGCGCAGCGGTGGCCGATGCGCTCAAGGCCTGGCGCCTGCGCACGACGCCGGCCACGTGGGCGCCGGTCCGGCGCATCTTCGACAACGCCGGAATCGACCTTCGCTCCCTTTGTTACAACATGAACGTGAAGACGATGGCGGACGCGGACATCGAGTACGGCCTCACCATGGCGAAGCACCTCGGGGTGAAGGTGATGTCCACGTCCACGCAGATCAGCATGGCGAAGCGGGTCGCGCCGCTCGCGGACAAGCACCAGATCCTGGTTGCCTATCACGGCCACGCCAACGTGCAGGAGCCCGATGAGGTCTCCACGCCGGAAAGCTTCGCCGCGTGTCTGTCCTATTCGAAGTTCCACGCCATCAACCTGGACATCGGTCACTTCACCGCTGCCGGCTTCGATGCCGTCGCGTATCTTCAGGAGCAGCACACACGCATCACCCACCTGCACCTGAAGGATCGCCGTACGCCGGCCAGGGGCGCGGCGAACGTGCCGTGGGGTGAAGGCGACACGCCAATCGCGCAGGTGCTTCAGTTGCTCAGCCGCGAGAAGTGGGACATTCCGGCGAACATCGAGTTCGAGTATCCGGGCGACCCGCTGGTCGAAGTGCCCAGGTGCCTGACGTTCTGCCGGCGAGCACTCGCGTAACGACATGCCTACCCGCGCGCGGCTCGGCGCGATGATGTTTCTCCAGTACTTCATCTGGGGTGCCTGGTTCGTCACCATGGGCACCTACCTGGGCGAGACCTTGAAGTTCTCGGGGGCGCAGG
This sequence comes from uncultured Acidobacteriota bacterium, assembly GCA_963697745.1. Lineage (GTDB taxonomy): Bacteria > Acidobacteriota > Vicinamibacteria > Vicinamibacterales > CAVVIG01 > CAVVIG01. Next base: position 248,797 of record CAVOPD010000006.1, read on the forward strand.
TCGGACTCGCCTATGGCGCGACCGCGGTGGCGGCACTGCTGTCGCCCTTCTTCCTCGGCATCGTCGCCGATCGATTTCTTGCCTCCGAGACGTTGCTGGCCGTGCTCCACCTGACCGGTGCCGTACTGATGTGGTTCGTGTCGACGCAGACGGAGTGGAGCACGTTCTATCCACTGCTCCTCGCATATGCGCTGTGCTACATGCCGACGCTGTCGCTCACCAACTCGGTGGCGTTCCATCACGTGGGCGATCCCTCGCGCGACTTCCCCATCATCCGCGTGCTCGGCACGTTGGGCTGGATCGTGGCAGGCGTGATCGTCGGCAAGGTGCTGCACGCCGACGCGTTGGCCGTGCCGATGCGGCTCGCGGCCGCGGGATCTCTGGTGATGGCCGTGTATTCCCTGTCTCTGCCTCACACGCCGCCGAAGGCTGCGGGAGCACCGTTCTCGCTTCGTGACGCACTCGGCCTCGACGCACTGCACCTGCTCAAGGAGCGGGATTTCGCCGTGTTCGTGCTCGGGTCGTTCCTGCTGTGCGTACCGCTGCAGTTCTACTACGCGTTCACGAATCCGTTCCTCAATGAGATCAAGGTGGCCGAACCCGCGTTCATTCAGACCTTCGGGCAGGTCAGCGAGTTCGGCTTCATGCTGCTCCTGCCGCTGATGCTGCGGCGGCTCGGCATCAAGGTGATCATGCTCACGGGCATGATGGCGTGGGCGCTTCGCTATCTGGCGTTCGGCTGGGGAGACGCCGGTCCAGGCATGTGGCTGCTCTACGTCGGCATCCTGCTCCATGGACTCTGCTACGACTTCTTCTTCGTCGGAGGCCAGATCTATACCGACCAGCGGGCCGGGCCGAAGACACGCGCCGCGGCGCAGGGCTTCCTCAACCTGGTGACCAACGGGCTGGGCTACTTCGTCGGCGCATTCGCCTCGGGTCGCGTGGTCGACGCGTACGTCCTCAGTGGCGGCGGCCACGACTGGCGCGCCATCTGGGTCGTGCCGGCCGCTGGTGCTGCCGCCGTGTTCGTGGTGTTCGCCTTCACGTTCAGGGCACCTCGCGCCGCCGTCACCGCGTAGCAAGTACGATTCGTCTACGCCCCCGTGTCCTCGGCGTCCTCAGTGGGTAAGCGTCTGCTTCGTACCCGCGTTCAGCGCGGAGAGGTGACCGCCGCGACCGGCGGCAGCAACTCGTCGAACAACGGGGGCCCTGCGACCAGATTCTGCCGGTGACGTTCAACCTCGCGTCGAAGATCGGCGACGATGTCGGGGTGCGCGGCCGCGATGTCGCGCTGTTCGCCAGGGTCCTGCGTCAGATCGAACAGCAGCGGCGGGTCGTGCAGGAGGCGCGCGCCGCCGTCCCGTACGCACCGCTGGTGATGAAGTGCGCCTTGTACGCGACCTTTCCGCACAGCCCTCAGTTCGTTGTCCCAGTAGTAGAACAGCGCCTGCCGCGCACCTGGTCCAGCGCCGGTCAGCAGCGGGCCCAGGTCGACTCCGTCCAACGCGCGGTCGGCCGGCAGCGCGGCTCCGCTCAGAGCCGCGGCCGTCACGAACAGGTCCATCGCCGACCCGATGGCGCTGACGACCGATGGACGCACCGTTCCCGGCCACCAGAAGATCGCCGGCGTCCGCACACCGCCCTCCCACGTGGTGCCCTTCCCCTGACGAAGCGGACCAGCGGAGCCGCCATGATCGCCAAACGGCAGCCATGGTCCGTTGTCGCTCGTGAACACCACCAGCGTGCGCCGGTCCACGCCCGCCGCTTTCAACGCGTCGAGGATGCGGCCGGTGCTCCAGTCGATCTCTTCGATGACGTCTCCGTAGATCCCCCCGTCGCTGTGGTTCACGAACTCGTCGGCCCTGGCGAGCGGAATGTGTGGCAGCGAATGCGCCACATACAGGAAGAACGGTTTCGCGCGATTGTCGGCGATGAACCGCACCGCCTCGTCGGTGTAGCGCTTCGTCAGCGTGCGATGGTCAGCAGGACGTTCGATGACCTCGCCGTTGCGCATCAGCGGAACGTCCCAGTACTCGGGTTTCGGATCGTAGTAGGCGGCGCTCTTGTAACCGTCGTCTCGGGGCGCGGTCATCCGCATGTCATGCGAGTACGGCAGGCCGAACCAGGAGTCAAACCCCTGATTCATGGGGAGGAACTGCGGCAGCTGTCCGAGATGCCATTTGCCCACCATCCCTGTGGCATATCCGCGCGTCTTGAGGAGTTCGGGAATGGTGACCTCACTCGGGGGCAGCCCCTGCGCTGCGTTGTCGCGCAGCACCTTGGGCGCCGTGCCTGCTGCCACGCCGTACATGCCGCTGCGAATCGGCAGTCGACCAGTGAGCAAGGCTGCGCGGCTCGGCGAACAGACCGGCTGCACGTAGAAGTTGGTCCACTTCTGCCCTTCGGCCGCCATCGCATCCAGTCTCGGCGTCCGGATGTTCGGGCTCCCGAACGAGCCCAGGTCGCCGTATCCGAGGTCGTCAGCGAGGATGATCACGATGTTCGGCGGTGTGGTCTGCTGTGCGGTGAGCCCTGGCGCAGTGACGCTCATGAGCGCACCCACAATCACGACTGACGGGCGAAGCAACGGCGGCCGCAATTTCATGGGTGGTCCATTCGTCGGGGCGACGGGACGGATCGCACGGTCCTCACACCCGCACTCGCACTCGTGGTCGTGGTCGTGGTCGTGGTCGTGGTCGTTGGTCGTGGTCGTTGAGTTCGGTTACGCCGGCCCAGGCATTGAACTATCATGCACGCATCGGCGCCGCAGCATCGCCCTTGCACCGACGTCCCATCACACTCCTCTATGCGATCAGCCACCGCCTCCAGAGTGCCTCACGTCACGTGGCGCTCGCTGGCGCTCGCGTTTCTCGCCTATTCGGCGCTGACGATCGTGCAGACCTTCCCGCTGGTGCTGCACGTGCCCAGCGTGATGCCGCACGATCTCGGTGACCCGCTGCTCAGCACCGGCATCCTGTGGTGGAACGCGCACGTGCTGCCGTTCACGGAGCGGTGGTGGAACGGCTTCGCATTCTATCCCGCTCCGGGGTTCCTCGCTTTCTCCGACCCACGTCTGGGTGAAAGCCTGATCGCCACGCCCTTGCAGTGGCTCGGCCTCGGCCCGGTGGGCGCGTACAACGTCACATTCCTTGTCACGTATCCTCTCAGCGCACTGGCGGCTCACTGGCTCGGATTCGTACTGACCAGGCGCCATGACGCCGCCGCGGTGGCCGGCCTGACCTACGGCTTCTGCCCGTTCCGTGTCGCGCACATCCCGCATCTCGAACTGCTCGCCGCATTCGGCATGCCCGCGGCGCTGGCCGCGCTGCATCTCTACAAGGAGACCCGCCACTGGCGGTGGCTGGTGGTGTTCACGCTCGCGCTCATCGTGCAGGGCCTGTGTTCCAGCTATTACCTGGTGTTCTTTTCGGTGCTGCTCGGTCTCTGGGCGCTGTGGTTCATCCGCGCAGCCGATGCCGGTGCGCTGCTCCGCATCGTGATCGCAGGGTTGTGCGCCGTCGCTGCGCTCGCTCCCCTGGCGCTCGGCTACGCGCGCGCGCACGCCCAGAACCTGCTCGAGCGGTCGCTGAACGAGATCGTGGCGTTCAGCGCCGACGCCACGTCCATCCTGACCGCTCACCCGACGGTGAGGCTCTGGGCCTGGACGGCGCGATGGGGCAAGTCGGAAGGTGAACTCTTCCCTGGCATCACCATCCTGATCCTGGTCATCGCCGGTGCGATCGCCGCATGGCGGCGCGGAGCGGTGCGCGATCGACTCGACCGGCTCTCGCTCTGGCTGCTGCCGATCTCCGCGGTGTGTGCGGCCATCGCGTTCCTCGGGTGGGCCTACGCGCCATGGCGCGTCGAGATGCCCGGCCTGAAAATCGCCTCGGACTCGCCGTTCAAGCCGATGACGCTCGCACTGCTCGCACTGGCCGTGTGGCTCGGCACGTCCTCACGCGTGCGCAACGCCTGGGCCCGCGGCTCGACTTTCGCCTTCTACACTGCCGCGGCGCTGGTGCTGTTCGTCGTCAGCATGGGCCCGAAGCCGGCATTCGCGGGCCATCAGTTTCTCTATCAGCCTCCCTACGCGTGGCTGATGCGCCTGTCGCTCTTCGAGTCGATTCGGGTGCCCGCCCGGTTCGGCATGCTGATCATGCTCGCGCTTGGCGGCCGCTGGCTCGATCGCGTTCGATCGACTCCGCCTCCGCGTTCGGCCGGAGAGGTGGCGTGTGGTCGTCGCCGCCGTGCTGCTCGGCATCGTGCTCGATGGATGGAGCCGGCCGCTGGAACTCAAGCCGCTGCCCGAGACCTGGCCCGCCGCGCGCGCCGAGGGTTTCGCTGCGGTAATGGAACTTCCTCTCGGCGACCTCATCGACGATCTCGCGGCGATCTATCGTGCGACCGATCACCGGCACCTGATCCTGAACGGCAGCAGTGGCTTCGAACCGCCCCACTACTTCGCTCTGAGAACGGCGCTGGCCGAGCGCGATCCCACCGCGCTCGACTGGCTGCCTCCGGGCGGTCCGATACTCATCGTGGTTGACACACGACGGGAGGCGGCGTCCGAGTGGGACCGGTACCTGCGCATGGATCCGCGTGTGACACCGCTCCCGCCCGATCGCTATTGGGCGTTCTACGCCCTGCGGCCTGGACCTGCCGCGGCGCTGCCGTGTCGCGCCGCCGTTCTACCGGTGTCCTCGATTGCCGACGACCGCGGCCCGGTCCGGCTGTCGGATCTCACTGACGACGACCCGCGGACCCGCTGGTTCACACGGCAGGCGCAGCGTCCAGGGGACATGCTGATCGTAGACCTTGGACGAATCGTGCGGCCCTGTGCGTTGACCCTGTCCGTTGGGGACTTCCGAAACAGCTATGCGCGGAGACTGGTCGTCGAGTCGTCTGCGGACGCCGTCACCTGGAACGTGGTTGCCGCGCAGCGGACCGCCGGCCTCACGATACGCGCCGCACTCGACGCACCGCGGCAGACGCCCGTCCACATTCCGCTCACAGCGTCGGCCGCGCGTTTTCTGAAGCTGCGAATCGACGAACCGCATCCCGAGGTGCCGTGGCAGGTGACCGAACTGGAGATCGTGGGCACCCCCTGACGTCGATCACGCCCTGACGACTATTGCGGATCCCACCAACTGGAGAGATGCGGGTGCGGTGAGGGGGTCAGCATCGCGTAGTGCGATGTGTCGTTGAAGAGAATCAGCCGCGCCCGGACGCGATCGCGGAAGTCGAGCACGTTGAGACACGCCGGCGCCTGATCGAGCCGGTCGCGATACCCCCGCGGATCGAATCCGAGCAGGCTGCTGAGCACGAGGCGGATCGTCGCCTTGTGCGACACGAGCAGCACGCGCTGTCCGGCATGGGCGTCGAGAATCGGCCGCAGCGCAGCGAGCGCACGTGCGAGCACCGCGACCCCCGACTCGCCTCCACTCGGCGCGAACGTGAACGGGTCTTCTTCCCACGAGGCATATTCGTCCGGGAACCGCTCCTCCACCTCGTGCCGCGTCAGCCCTTCCCAGTGTCCATGCGAAATCTCCCGCAGACCGTCGACGAACTGCGTCGTCCGGTTGCAGGCCACACTCACGATGGACGCCGTCTCTCTGGTTCGAGACAGCGGGCTCGAGTAGACCGCATCGATGCCTTCGGACTGCAGCCGCTGGCCGAGGGCGGCGGCCTGGGCGCGCCCCTCGTTGGAGAGTTCCACGTCGGTGCTGCCGGCGAAGCGGTCCTCCGCGCTCAGGCGCGTGGCACCGTGGCGGACCAGGAACAGTCTCGTCGTGACGGGCGGCAGGCGCACGCCGGAGGCCTCGGTCGGATTGTGCATGGGCTCCAGCTTACGAGAAGGCGGGACTGAGATGAAACAGTCGCGCTGCGGAGCGTTGCCCTGCTTTTTGCAGACGCACGCGCGGCACGCGGCGAGCCCCGACATGTGTTGGCGCCGCGGAGACCTGAACCGCGTGTCGTCGCTTCACGACGCCTCACGCCAGCTTTACTTCTCTGCGAAAGAGCGAAACGCACATGGCAAAGTCGAAACGCACGAGTGGCTCCAGCAAGGCCGATCCGAACAGTCGCGCGACGGTTTCCGGGCCGACGCAACCGAAGGCCGCGACAGGATCTGACGCACTCAGCACCAAGTTAGCCGGCACGGAAGCGCTGGTCTCGAAAATCCCCTATAACCCGATCAAGCCTGCCGAGTACGGCTCGGAGAGCCTGACTCCAACCGCCGGGGTTCCCGCGGATCCAGACGACCCGCTCGTGGGCGCGAGTACGGTGCAGGAGTCGGTCAGTTCGGACAAGGTGGGCAGCGGGTCGCCACCGATCGGCGTCAACGAGACAAATGCGCCACTGGACCGGGTCCGTGCCGATTCGACGGGTCAGATGCTGACGACCAACCAGGGTGTGCCGGTCGCCGACAATCAGAACTCCCTGAAGGCCGGCCTGCGGGGGCCGACGCTGCTCGAGGATTTCATTCTTCGCGAAAAAATCACCCACTTCGACCACGAGCGCATCCCGGAACGGATCGTCCACGCGCGTGGGTCCGGCGCGCATGGTTACTTCGAATGCTACGAGTCGCTGAAGCGCTACACCCGCGCTGACCTGTTCTCGGACGCCGGCAAGCAGACGCCGGTCTTCGTGCGCTTCTCGACCGTGATCGGCGAGCGCGGCTCAACCGATACCGCGCGCGACGTCCGCGGCTTTGCGACCAAGTTCTACACGCAGGAAGGCAACTGGGATCTCGTCGGCAACAACATCCCCGTCTTCTTCATTCAGGATGCGATGAAGTTTCCCGACCTGGTGCACGCGGCGAAACCTGAACCGCACTTCGCGATGCCTCAGGCGGCGACGGCTCACGACACGTTCTGGGACTTCGCGTCGCTGATGCCGGAGATCACGCACATGCTCATGTGGGCGATGTCCGACCGGGCCATTCCGCGAAGCTACCGGACGATGCAGGGCTTTGGTGTGCACACGTTCCGGCTCGTCAACGAGCAGGGCGATTCGCACTTCGTGAAGTTCCACTGGAGTCCGAGCGGCGGGACGCACTCGCTCGTGTGGGACGAGGCGGTGAAGATCTCGGGAGCCGATCCCGACTTCCACCGCCGCGACCTGTGGGAAGCGATCGAGGCGGGCGCCTTCCCTGAATACGAGCTCGGGCTTCAGATCTTCACCGAGGAGCAGGCCGAACAGTTCTCCTTCGACGTGCTGGATGCGACCAAGATCGTCCCAGAGGAACTGGTGCCGATCATGCCGGTGGGCAGGTTGGTGCTCAATCGCAATCCGGACAACTTCTTCGCAGAAACCGAGCAGGTGGCGTTCTGCACCGCGCACGTCGTGCCCGGCATCGACTTCACCAACGACCCGCTCCTGCAGGGACGCATTCATTCGTACGTCGACACGCAGATCTCCAGGCTCGGCGGAGCCGAATTTTCACGAGATCCCGATCAACACCCCCGTGGCGCAGGTGCACAACAACCAGCGCGATGGCATGCACCGGCAGACGATCAATCGTGGACGCGTGTCCTACGAACCGAACTCGCTGGGTGGAGGGTGTCCGTTCCAGGCAGGCGCCGCTGGGTTCGTGTCGTACCGCGAACCGATGCCACAGGGGCCGGACAAGGTCCGCGGCAAGGCAGAGCGTTTTGCCGAACACTACGCGCAGGCGCGCCTGTTCTGGAACAGCCAGACGCCGATCGAACAGCACCACATCGTCAATGCGTTCCGGTTCGAGTTGTCGCGCGTGCAGACGCCGGCGATCCGCGAGCGCATGGTGTCGGGCCTGATGAATGTCGACACGCGGCTCGCCCAGTCCGTGGCCAAAGGACTCGGCATGCGCGCGCTGCCGGAGCCGATGCCAAAAGTGCTGAAGAAAGACATCACGCCGGAGGTCACGACGTCACCGGCGCTCTCGCTGTCGGCCCGTCCTGGAAACGGCGCGGTCGCCGGCCGCCGGGTTGCGATTCTCGTCGCTGACGGCGTGAACACCGCGGCGGTCAAGACGATTCAGCAGGGCCTGGCCGCGGTCGGTGCAGTGCCCCGTCTGGTCGGTTCACGGCTCGGGCCGATCGACGCCGACAGCGGCACCCTGGAAGTGGACACCACGGTCGAAGCCATGCCCTCGGTGCTGTTCGACGCGGTGGTGATTCCCGGCGCCGCCGATGCGAATGCCACACTCGCCGGTGACGGGCGTGCGGTGGAGTTCGTGAAGGACCAGTATCGACACTGCAAGCCGATCCTCATACTCGGCGCCGGTACGTCGCTGCTGGACGCCGCGGGAGTGCCGCCAACGCTGGCGTCGGGTGCCGCCGACCCCGGACTGGTTCGTCGTGAGGAAGGCGACGCTGACGCAGTTGAGGCGTTCATCACCGCTCTGACCCGCCATCGGCACTTCGAGCGGGAGACCGATCCGCCGATGGTGTAACCGCTCAGAACTCGAGTCGGGCTGGCTCACCATCCCTCCATCGCCCAGCGTGCGGTGCGACGGGATGGCTGAGCCGACGCTCGAAACGCAAGAACGCAAGAGCACGCGAAGCGCCGACCCTTCCGAAGGCAAACAGACGAACGCACGAGCCGTGGGAACGAAACGCGGCACGCAAGCTGCAACCCCAATGGCCAGTCGAAATCCGAAAGGAAGGGTTGCGTGAAGAAGAGATTTGCGATCATGACGAGCAGCGCGGCGTTCGCGGCTGCGCTGTCAGTTGGCGCAGTTGCAGCACAGAATCCGGCGACCTCAGGCACGTCGCCCACCACACAGACGAATCAGCCGGGCGGCACCTCCACAACACCGACGCCCCGTACACCGGGCGCGCCGGGCACTACGGCTCAACCGGGCTCGCCCACAGGCAGCACCCCGACCAACACGCCGACCTCGATGCCCTGCGTGCCGGTCACGGGAGTCGGCTCGACCGGTGCGGCCGCCGGCAGTGGGAGCACCGCGGCCGGAACGGGCGTCACCGGCACGGCCAGTGGCTCCAGCGCCGGTCAGGCTGGCGCGACCAATTCGGCCCGGGCGGGTTCATCCACGGCAACTGGCGCAGCAACCTCGCCGACGGGGGCGACAAACAGTTCGACAGGAACAACCACCTCGTCGAACGGCGCGGTCAGTACCGCGACCGAGACCGGTCCACTGTCTCAGACCGGCACGCCGGCGGCTTCGGGAACAGGGACGGCGGCATCAGGAGCAACGTCCCCGGGTTCAGGAACGAGCAACACCGCTGCGGGTACAGGGACAGGTAACGCGGGATCGTCCGCGACCGGAACGGCGGCAGGAACCGCGGCGAGCGGAACGCCTTCGACTGCAACGTCAGGGGCTTCGACAACCGCTCGCAGCACCGGCACGCCGTCCGCCAGTGCGCCGAGCACGGTAGGGACGAGTGGCACGGCTGTGCCGTGCGCACCTGGCACGGGACCCGGCGCATCGACGACTCCACCGGCAACCGGAGTGTCCGGCACCAGCACGACGCCCGGATCCTCGTCAACGACACCAGGGTCACCGTCGACGACGCCTGGCTCGCCTGGCACCACTCCGGGATCACCAGGCACCACGCCCGGAGCGTCGAGCGGATCGACGCCCGGTTCGGGGACCAGTGGCAGTTCCGGTTCCACGGGTGCAGGCAGCAGCAGCGGCAGCGGCGCCCCGCGGTAGCCAACCTCGCGCGAGAGCACGGAGGACCGCACGGTCCTTCGTGCTCCTCTACCCGCGACGGCCCCCTGCGGCGTCGAGCCTGCTCGCGATACAATCCCGCAGAAGTGGTCGAACCGACATGCGGGCCGCGCTGATCTTCAGTCAACAGGAACAACAACAGTTCATGATCGAGGCACTGGCCGAGAGCCGCAAGGCCCTGCCGGCCTGCCATCCGAACCCGCCAGTCGGCTGCGTGATCGTTCGGGCGCACGACATCGTGGCACGCGGGTTCACCGGCGCTCCCGGCACCGCGCACGCCGAAGCGGCTGCCCTGGCCGCCCTCGGCGCCGCGCCAGACGCGGAGCAGCTCGCGCTGTTTGTCACGCTCGAGCCGTGCGCGTTCGTGGGACGCACGCCGTCATGCGCGCGGGCGATCGTGGCGTCGGGGATCCGCACGGTCTTCGTCGGGACGGTCGATCCCGATCCGCGCAACAACGGGGCCGGGCTCGACATCATGCGAAGCGCCGGCATCGACGTCCACACCGGCGTGCTGGAGTCGGACGTCCTCGCGTTCCTCGCACCGTACCTGCGCAGCGCGTCCCGGACCTGACGCGTGGACGACCTGTTTCCGGTGACCTGTCCATACTGCGGCGAAGTCATCGAGATCTATGTGGAGTCCGATGTGCGCGGCAGCTTCGTCCAGGACTGCGAAGTCTGCTGCAACCCCTGGCGCGTTCGTGTCAGCGGTCGCGGCGAGAAGCGCCGAGTGGACGTCGCGCGCGCCGACGGTTCCGAATAACGCCGCGGATGCCCGCGACGCCCCAACCGCAGATTGGCCAGCGCTGGATCAGCGTGACCGAACCTGAGCTCGGTCTCGGAGAGGTTCGCGCGGTGGGGCCCCGTTCGGTGACGCTGTGGTTCGAGGCCGCACGCGAAACCCGCCGGTATGTCAACGACGCTGACGCGCCGATTCGGCGCGCTGCCTTTCGGGTCGGCGACACCATCAGGAACCGCGCCCACGGAGAGGCGACGGTGCGCTCCGTCGCTGAACGGGATGGCTTGCTCTATTACGACTGCGGCGATCGCGAGCTGTGCGAGACGGCGCTCAGCCACACGCTCAGCTTCAGCAGCCCGCTCGAGCGGCTCTTCGCTGGCCAGTTCGATCCGCCGGCGGTCTTCGATCTGCGGGTGTCTGCCCTGGCCCACCAGTCGTGGCGGCGCCGGTCGGAGGTGCGCGGATTCCTCGGTGGGCGCATCGACCTGCTCCCCCATCAGTTCGGCATCGCCGCGGAGGTGACGGGACGCCTGATGCCACGCGTCCTGCTTGCGGATGAAGTGGGCCTGGGCAAGACCATCGAGGCGTGCCTGATCGTGCACCGACTGCTGCTCACCGGCCGAGCCCAACGCGTGCTGATCGTCGTGCCCGAGTCGTTGGTGCACCAATGGTTCCTCGAACTGCTGCGCCGCTTCAATCTCTGGTTCCATATCTTCGACGAAGCGCGATGCGCCGCGATCGAGGCCGACGACCGGGATGCCAATCCGTTCCTCGACGATCAGCTGCTGCTCTGCGATCTCGGCCTGCTCGCGACACGCGCCGAGCGTCTCGAGCAGGCGCTCGCCGCCGGGTGGGACATGGTTGTCGTCGACGAGGCACACCACCTTGGCTGGTCGGCTTCGGCTCCGACGCCCGAGTACACCGCCGTCGAGCGGCTTGGACAGGTAGCGCCGGGCCTGCTCCTGCTCACCGCGACGCCGGAGCAACTCGGGGTCGCCAGCCATTTCGCACGGCTCCGCCTGCTCGATCCGGACCGCTTCCAGGACCTCGATCAATTCATTCGCGAGACTGCGGAGTTCCAGTCGGTCGCGCATCTGGCACGGCTGCTGAAGGAGGCCGGCGAACTGTCTGTCGCCGATCGGACGGCTCTCGCCACAGTTCTCGGAGAATCAGAGCCCACAGTGGCCGATGCGCTCGATCGCCATGATGAGGTCGCGCGTGCGGAGTGGCTCGGCCGACTGCTCGATCAGCACGGAACCGGGCGCGTCATGTTCCGCAATACGCGCGCCACGATTGCCGGCTTTCCCTCACGCGTCGCGCACCTCTATCCGCTGTCGGCGACCAGCCCGGCCCGGCACAAGGCGCTCGCCGAGGAGTGGGCCACCGACACCGCCCACGACCAGGAGGTGAAGGGACATCTGACCTTCGCCCACGATCCGCGCATCGACTGGCTGCTCGCGCTGCTGCAGTCGCTCGCCGACCAGAAGGTGCTGCTCATCTGCCGCACGCAGCGCAAGGCGGTGGCCATCGAGTCTGCGCTCCGACATCGCACGACGATTCCACTGGCGGTCTTTCACGAGGGGCTCACGCTGGTGCAGCGGGATCGGAACGCCGCATGGTTTGCCGATCCGCATGGCGCGCGGCTCCTGATCTGCTCTGAAATCGGCAGCGAGGGCCGCAATTTCCAGTTCGCGCACCATCTCGTGCTGTTCGATCTCCCGCTGGATCCCGCGTTGCTCGAGCAACGGATCGGCCGGCTCGATCGCATCGGCCAGCGCGAGGAGATTCAGGTGCATGTTCCCTACATTCAGGGCAGCCACCTGGAGGTGCTGGCGCGGTGGTATCACGACGGACTGAACGCGTTCGAGGAGCACCTGCCGGGCGCGCGGGAACTGCTCGAGCGCTTCGAGCCTCACCTGCGTGAGCTGGCGACGGGTGTGCGCCGCGATCGCCGCTCTTCCCCGCCAGACCTGGATCGCTTCATCGCTTCGGTGCAGGAGGCGCGCCGTGAGGTGGCCGCACGCCTCGAGACCGGACGCGACCGGTTGCTCGAATGGAACTCCTTCAAGCCGGCACGCTCGGCGCGCATCATCGATGAGATTCGGCGGCAGGATGACGACCGTACGCTCGACGAGTTCATGCTCGCGGCCTTCGACCTGTTCTTCATCGAGGTCGAGGAACTCGCGCCGCGCACCTATCGCCTTGGTTCGGCGGGCGTGCTGGTTGACGACTTTCCAGGCCTGAAAGCCGAGGGCCTCACCTGCACGCGCGATCGGCAGCGAGCGCTGCTCCGCGAAGACCTCCAGTTCCTGACCTGGGATCATCCGCTCGCGACCGGGGCGCTCGATCTGCTGCTCGGCTCCGAGAAAGGGAACTGCGGCTTCGCCGTCTGGCCCGACGAGACCGGCTCCGCTCTCTATCTGGAAGCTGTATACGTGCTCGAATGCCTCGCGCCATCGGCCTTGCATGTGGATCGGTTTCTGCCGCCCACGCCGCTCCGCGTCGTCGTGGATCATCGTGGCCGAGAGGCGACCCGGATCGTAACTCCGCAGGTGCTGCTGCGGGAATCGAAGCCCGCTGCGGGCCGGGCGTTGGCCGCACGACCGGACATCCGGAATACACTGCTTCCCCGCCTCGTCGAGCGCACACGACAACTCGCCCACGAGCAGATCGGCGCCATCATCGAGCAGGCACGACTCGACATGCGCTCGCGACTGCAGCATGAGGCCGCGCGCCTGCGTGCACTACAGAAGGTGAACCGAAGTGTGCGCGACGAAGAGGTCGCGTCGATCGTCGACCAGCAGCACGCGCTCGAGAGGTACATCGACGGAGCTCGCCTGAGACTCGATGCGATTCGGTTGATCCATCGCGGATTGGCGCACTGATGAACGCTGGACTGATCTGAACCTACCTGGCTGGCCGCCCGAGGAAAATCGTGTGCCACGGTCCGCCTTTCTTGAGGCGGGCGCGCACGCGCTGCACCTCGACGTCGAATCGACCGTGGCGGAGGCGCTGCTCGAACTTCCGATCCTCCCACGCCGACCACACCGCGAGGACACCACCCGGCCGCAGGGCCGACCGGATGCTCGCCAACCCCGTGTCACTGTACAGACTGCTGTTGCGCGCCGTCGTGAACGCGTCGGGTCCGTTGTCGACATCGAGGAGAACCGCATCGAACCGTGCGCCGCTCGATCGAAGCGTATCGAGCACGTCGCCCACGACGATCTCGACTCGTGGATCGTTCAGCGGATGAGCGGCACACTGCCCAAGTGGCCCCCGGTTCCAGTCCACCACTCCAGCCACCAGTTCGGCGACGAGCACGCTCGCTGACGCGGGAAGGACGGCCAGCGTGGCTGACAGCGTGAACCCCATGCCGAGCCCCCCGACGAGGACGCGAGGTTGCTCGGCGCGCGCCAGATGGCCGCAGCCAAGCGAGGCGAGGGCCTCCTCTGACCCGTGCATGCGGCTTGACATCAGCGGCTTGCCGCTGGCGAGGATGACGAACTCGCGATCCTGCCGCATGAGCGTCAGCGTGTCGCCGTCCGGTGTGCTGGTTTCGCCTAGCAGTTCCCAGGGTTTCACCAGGCGATCATGTCAGAGTGCGACGCAGCGCTCCCGCTGACGTGGGCTGGCCACCCCGGCGTATCGTCAATCTGGAAACGCACGCGCGCACGAACCCACGCCCTCTCAATTGGTGCCGCGGATCGTGACGAGCGCCACCCGGTTCACACCGCTCTCGGCCAGCGCGAGGTTGCCGTCACGCGTGGGCATCATGTTGCGAACGACACCGCCGCCCGCGGGAATGATCCAGGTCTGGAAGCGTTCGGTGGCCGGATCGAATCGCACGAGTGTGTTCGGCCGCACCGCCGACTCGCTGTACCACACGGCTCCACGTGTCGCCGCGATTCCATAGGGCTGCGACTCCCGCCCGCCTGGCGAGGGCCACTCGCGGACCGCTCCGGTCGCCGGATCGAATCGGCCAAGATAGCCGCGCGCGTAATCGGTATACCAGACGAGATCGTCCGGCGTGATGGCGATGCGCCGTGGCCGCGCCGCCGGGTCCGGGAGCGTGTATTCCCTGATCTCGAGCGAGACCGGATCGACGCGGCCGATCCTGTTGCCACGGAAGTCCACGTACCAGGGCACGCCCTTCGAATTCACCTGAATCCCGTACGGATACGTGTTGTCGCTTGGCGTCTTCATCACCTTGATGTCGCCGGTGTCCGGCAGCAGGCGGCCGACGTGACCGGACTGCAGCGTGAAGAACAACGTGCCCTTCTGGTCGAAGATCGGCGTATGCGGTCCACGGACCCCGTCCGGCAGTGGGTACTCCACGATCTTTCCGGTCCGCGGATCCAGCTTGCCGATGTAGGTACTCGAGTTCGCCGTGAACCAGATATTGCCGGCGCGATCCTCGACGAGGCCGTGCGGACCCGAACGCGGCTTCGCCACCGGGAATTCCTTCATCTCTCCCGACGCGGGATCCAGCCTGCCCAGCCTGTCGGCGAACTGCCCCGTCCACCAGAGCGAACCGTCGGCCGCCGCCAGCGGGTCGTGAGGTCGCGAGCCGAGGGTTGGCACCACCCATTCCTTGAACGTGACGTTCGCAAAGCCGGGGACAATCACCGCCTCTGGCGCCGGTTTGGGTGGAAAGTTCCGTGCGAGGTAGGCCGCGACGGAGTCGGCTTCGGCTTTGGGCAGGGTGACCATCGAGCTGAACAGCTCGCGCCATCCGGCGTCGGTGTTTCCCCAGGAGCCGGCGATCATGTTTACGCCGTGGCACTTCGAGCAGGTGTTCTGCACCAGTTCGCGCCCTGGCCCTTCCGGAAGGCCAGAGGACTGCTGTCCGCGCCCCTGTGCTCCGACGAGCACTATCGCTGAGCAGGCACATCCGGCGACGATGGCGAGCGACATAGCGTTGCGCATGGCTCCTCCTGCGAGTGGATTACGGCGCATCTAAGGAATTCGTTTCACCCCGGCAGGTCCAGCTCTGGTAGCGGGTTGCCCCGCCACCCACGTCGGGCACCTTTCCGTCACGGTTCGACGTTGACTTCTCGGTCGCCGGGTCGTACAAACGCGTCACCGACGGGCGTGAACGGCAGGCCCGGCCATGAAAGGATTCATCATGAGCGGTCGCGAACGGTCACGACGCGAGTTCCTCATCAGTTCACTTTCGGGGATCGGCGCGGCATGGGCCGTGGCCAACTACGCGGGTATCGAGGATGCCTCCGCGTTTGCGCAGCAGTCGGCGCGCACCGGCCAGCCTGCCACCTTTGCGTTCTTCACGCCCGCGCAGGCCGCCGACGTGGAAGCGATGGCGGCACAGATCATCCCCACCGACTCGACACCCGGCGCCCGTGAGGCCAGGGTGATCGTGTTCATCGACCGCATCCTGACCACGTTCGAGAAGGATGCGCAGGCCGACTACACGAAGGGGATCGGTGAACTGTCCACGCACACCAGGCAGTTGTATCCGTCGGCCACCTCATTCGCTGCGCTTCCCTCCGATCAGCAGATCAAGGTGCTGACCGCCATGGAGAAGACACCGTTCTTCAACCTGGTGCGGACCCACACGATCACGGGCTTCTTCGCCGCGCCGGTACATGGCGGCAACGCCAACAAGGCGGGATGGAAGCTGGTGAACTACGACGACTCGCTGAATCATAAGCCGCCGTTCGGCTACTACGATGCCCTTCCCGGTTCCACCAGCCGCTGATCGCACTGGAGATACGACATGGCTCAATTCTCACCAGCCACTGAAGTCGACTTCGTCGTCATCGGCTCGGGCGCCGGCGGCGGCATCATGGCCAAGCAGCTGTCCACGGCGGGGTTCACCGTGGTCGTCCTCGAGCAGGGCGGCTGGGGCAAGTACGGCAAGGAGCAGGAGTACACGAAGGACGAGTACCTGAACGACAACGGCGGGATCGACTATCAACTCATGAGCGATCCGGTCCGCCAGCCGAACACATTCCGCCGGACCGACAAGGACACGGCCACGCCAGGCACGCACAGCTACGGCTGCGTGGTCGGCGGCGGCACGGTCACCTACGGCGGCAGCAGCTGGCGTCACCTGCCGTGGGAATTCAACGAAGCGACGGTCACCGGCGGCGTACCCGGCACCGGGCTGCAGGACTGGCCGATCACCTACGAGGAGCTCGAGCCCTATTACGTGCAGGCCGAATGGGAAATGGGCATTTCGGGCATGCGCATCGACTCGCCGTTCCTCGCGCCGATGTCGAAGGATTATCCGGTCCCTCCGGTGCCGCTGAAATCGTCCGGCGCGCTGATGAAGACCGGGGCATCGAAACTCGGGCTGACCGTGGTGCGCGGGCCGCTGGCGGTCATCTCGCAGAACTACCAGGGTCGAACGGCCTGCGTGAACTGCGGGATGTGCTCCGGCTTCGGGTGTCACGTGAAAGCGCGCTCGAGCTCCGCGGTCACCATGCTGCCGCTCGCCGAGAAGACCGGCCGCTGCGAAATCCGCGTCCGCTCGTACGTCCGGGAGATCTCGGTGGACGCCAACGGGAAAGCCACCGGCGTCGTCTACTTCGACGCGGAGAAGCGCGAGGTCCGGCAACGCGCCAAGGCGGTGATCCTGGCCGCCAATGGCACTGAGTCGGCGCGCCTGCTGCTGCTGTCGAAGTCACAGCGATTCCCCAACGGCCTCGCCAACAGCAACGACGTGGTCGGCCGCTACCTGATGCTCGGCAACACGGTGAGCGCCAGCGGGCTGTTCGAACACGACCTGAACGACTACAAGGGAGTCGTCACGGGAGCGGCCATCGTCGACTTCGTGCCGACGGATCCGAAGCGCGGCTTCTATGGCGGCGGCCGCATGACGGCACGCGGCTTCGACACCCCGATCAACTACGCGCTGCGCGGGTTGCAGCCCGGTTCACCGCGCTGGGGTGCCGCCTACAAGCAGGCGCTGCGCGACGAAGCGAATCACAAGATGACGATCACGTCGTTCGTGACGCAGCTGCCGCTGGCCACGAACCGCGTGGACCTCGATCCGGATGTGAAGGACGCATGGGGTCTTCCGGCGATGCGCATCACGTCGCAGAGCCATCCGGACGACATCAAGAGCATGGAGTTCTTCAGGCAGAAGGGGCTCGACGTTCTGCAGGCGGCTGGCGCGACGAAGGTGTGGGCTGGGCCGGTGAACGACGCGCGCGGCAGCGCCCACAACCGCGGATCCTGCCGCATGGGCAACGACCCGAAGACGTCGGTGGTCAACAAGCATCACCGCGCGCACGACGTGCCGAACCTGTTCATCGTCGACGGCAGCACGCTCGTGACCGGGGGCCGCAACCATCCGACGATGACCATCCAGGCGCTGGCCTTCCGGGCCGCCGATCACATCGTCAAGGCCGCGAAGGGCGGAACCCTGTCGCAGCTGTAAGCGAACACGGACACTGTAAGATCTGATCCGTGATCGGATCTCGCACGCTCATCGGCGCGGTGCTGGCCACCCTCATCGCGCCGACACTCCTCTCCGCGCAGCCCTCCCTCGCACCGACTGCCGAGTTCGTCGTCCCGGAAGCGGGCCAGGGCGTCGCCGTCGACGCCCGGTTCTTCTACGCCATCGACAACACCACCATCGCCAAATACGAGAAGAAGACCGGCACGCTGGTGAAGCGTTGGGTCCAGGAGAAGTCCGGCCCGCTGGTCCATCTGGACGGCGCCGTCGTACGGCAGGGCAAGCTGTACGCCGCGCACTCGAACTATCCGCGGTGGCCGATGACCAGTTCGCTGGAAATCTGGGACGCCGCGACGCTGGAGCACATCGGCAGCCACAGCTTCGGCATCAACTGGGGTTCACTGACCTGGGTTGATTTCCACGACGGCTTCTGGTGGATGGTGTTCGCGAACTACGACCAGCCGTATGGTCCGGACCGAACTCCCTATGGACACAAAGCCGCGACACAGCTGATCAAGTTCACTCCGGAGTTCCGGATGATCGAGGCGTGGGTGCTGCCGAAGGCCGTGCTCGACAAGTTCGGCCTGATGAGCAACTCAGGCGGATCGTGGGGACCGGACGGTTTCCTCTATTTGACCGGCCACGATCTCGGGGAGCTGTACAAGATGCGGCTGCCGACCGCTGGCTCGGTTCTGGAACTCGTGGCGACTATTCCGATGGACGTTCGCGGTCAGGGCATCGCGTGGGACCGGTCGGACCCCGGTGTGATCTACGGCGTCGTGCGGGCGACGTCGCAGGAACGACAGGCGGGCGGCGAGAACAAGGTGGCCGCGTTTCATTTGACGAATTGACGATTGCACGATTTAACGATTGTGCTGTGTGACGCGGGCTGCGCGATTTGCGTTCGCCCACGCCACCCATTTTTTGCGAAGACGCCCAATATTCTGCACGCGCACAACGCGGCGACGGCACCGACCGCTCGATGAACCCGTCCCCGATTCGCAGGTTCGTCAGGCGCTCGACTCGGCATCTTCGAATCGCCACT
The DNA here is from genome assembly GCA_963697745.1 of uncultured Acidobacteriota bacterium. Lineage (GTDB taxonomy): Bacteria > Acidobacteriota > Vicinamibacteria > Vicinamibacterales > CAVVIG01 > CAVVIG01. Next base: position 267,671 of record CAVOPD010000006.1, read on the forward strand.
TCGCCACTTCGCCACTCCCAATTCGTCAAATCGTCCAATCGTCCAATCGTCCAATCGTCCAATCGTCAAATGGGATGGCAGCAGGCGCAGCCTGCCCCTGTCACAGAAAAGAGATTGCGACCGGGCGGTGGGGCCGAGGGAACGCCGTTGTCAGCGTGTCGCTGAGGGGATGTCAATCCTGCGACGGCGCCCGCGACGGGCCCTGTCGCTCGCAGGTCCGGCTGCTGACGGAATTGCTCATCGGCTCGCTGCTCAGCACCGCGGTATCCCGTCACAATCCGGAACTGGTGCATGTCGACCGTGGCATCCACGCGAATACTGTTCGGCCCGGTCACTGTGAAACGTGTGAACGGCTGTCCGTCCACGGTGATCCGCACGGCGCCCGCGTTCGGGAGCGATGTGACGTTGAAGGCGGTGGCGGCGCCGCGCTTGTCCGGTGATGCCGCGTACGTGCCGATGTTCAAGGTACCGCTGGACGGGTCGTTCCACGCCTGAAACAGACCCATCGCCGGAAAGTCCACGCCTTCGACCGTGGGCGCGTTGAACTTGTCCATGAACGGCGCCTGCAGCGACCGGCTCCAGTCGCCCGGGCGGCCAATCTCCGACACCATCATCGTGGCGCTTCCCTGGCCACGCGGGTATCCCTCGGTCGGAAAGTTGGTCCACCAGCCGAACATCTCGTTCTGCTTCCCGAAGAAACGCGGATCGCTCTCGCGCTCGGCGGCCGCCTTGAGTTTGTCGGCTATGGCGGTGTCGCCCAGTTCGCGCGCCATCAGGAGCATGTTGGCATTGGCGCGGACCGTGGCGTTGGACGCGCGATAACCGGACGCGTTCACTGCCGCTTCATAGAGGAACGACGCGAACTCGCGATTCTGCGGCGCAATCAGGAATGCGGTGAGCACACCACCCGCCGGCGGGCCGTTGAGCTTCCAGTTGACCCGCGGGTCGAAGTAGCTGGTCACCCATTCGAGCCTGCCATCGGCCGACACGCCAACGTAGTTCTTTCGCGCGTACTCGAGAAAGTTGTCCGCTGCCAGGTGCGTCCGCTTGTTGTAGACCTTGTCGTACAGGTACATCCCGAGGGCCGCAGCGCTGTTGCAATAGAACCAGACCTTCGTGTTCTCGCAGTGCGGACCTTCCGGCCGCTGCCGGTACTGCTCTTCGAGCCGCGAGGCGAGACGGTGGTGGTCCCACTCGAACTCCTCGTCGCCATAGCCGGTCACTTTGAACGGGCTCGCCCATTTGTCGCTGCCCGAGACGTATTTGTGAGTGGCGAGCAACAGGTGGAACCAGCCGCGAAAGAAGAGATACCCGTCCGCGCCTATGGGATCCTTCTGCAGTCCCCACGGCTCCGTGCCGTTGGCCGTCCAGCCGAACCGGTTGTAGTTCCCCCGAAGATCCGGCGGCAGCGTCGCCATCAACTGCGGCGGGTACTTGGCCCGTTTGGGGTCGTCGCCGATCTGTGTGAGCCAGTCGACAGCACCCCAGTACGTCGGATAGCGCCTCGCGAACTCGTCAGTGATCCGCGTGTAGACCTCGCGCCAGGCCGGCGTCTGGTCGGCCATCATCAGGATGCCGTAGGCGGAGTACGAAAGGTCGAATCGACCGTAGCTCAGGACCACCGGGCTGGTGTAGCGGTCCCACCACGGATGAGGTATACCGTTGCTGCTCCAATCATCCGCGGTGACCGCCTTCTCCCACAGCAGGCGCAGCCATCCGAGCGATGCGGCGGTTCATCACCGGGAACGGGGACGAGACGACCTCGGGTAGCGGCGAGGGCGCAGCGGCAGCGGCGTCCTGCGACATCGCGGTCGCGGCCAGTGCGTCCCGGTTTACTCCGGGCAGGCCGGCGCCCGCCGCGGCGGCAGCCGCAGTCGTGCCAACGGTCCTGAAGAAGTGTCGCCGTGAAACAGCCGTTCTCTGACATCGCGCCCCTCCAACGTGTCCCGTCGTCAGCGGGGCCCAGTTTCACATGAAGCCGCGGTCGCACGTCGTCGCAGAGTGTCGCGCTGCACGATCACTGGCCGCCGCCAGGATCGTGAGATCGGCGAATGGTGAAATGGGTTGGTGGTACCATTTCCCCATGTCTCTGGACGAACGCGCCTTCTTCACCGACCGGCAGGAAACACGGCAGGGAAAGTACACGTGCCCGAAGTGCCGCCGCACCAACGAGTATCCGATCCGCTGGGTGCGTCGGGCCAAGAAGGACCGCCTCCCCCGGAGCGGACGATGGCGATCGCGCGCGCTTTGCGAAATTGCGGGACTATCTCCTGCGTCTCGACGAGGACGTCGTCTGCAAGGCGTGCGGAAAGAAGTTCGAAATCCCCTCACAGCACTCGCTCCTCTTCGTAGACCAGCTTGCCGGGCTGCCGAACGACGAGGAACTCGAGGAGGAGATCAGGCAGGCATCCGGAGAAACCGGCCCGGAGCCAGAAGCGAAGCCGGCCCTGCCCGCGCGGTTCACGCGAAAGCCTAGCGGCTGGAAGTAGTCGTCCCCCAAGAGCGCCTCAGCGCGGCGGCGAGTGGCGGCTTCCGATGCGCACCTCCACCTCTGGACAGGCCCTGACTTGCCGGTAATCCGGCAGCGTCGTGAACGCAGCCTCAATTCATCCGTGTTTATGCGTGGCACCCGTTTCGCACTCCTGCTGGAGGCAGACGGTTCCACTCACAACGCTCGGATCGAGGTGTCGTCATGCTGCGACTTCTACGGTGGCCGGTACTGGCAGTCCTCGGGCTCACTGTGTCGGCCTGCGCGACCATGAACGTGAGTTCGCACGTGGAGCAGGGATTGGACTTCACGCCGTATCACACCTGGCAGTGGGCGCCGCGCTGACGCGCTGCCGGAGAGCGACGCGCGCCTGAACAACCCGTTCTTCCAGGACAATTTCCAGGGTGCGGTCGAGAAGCAGTTCGCTGTTCGCGGCATGGTGCAGACGGGTCCGACGCCGACGCCCCCGATCTGCTGGTGCACTATCACGCCAATATCTCGCCGCGACTCGACGTGAGCAGCGGCGATCAGACGATCGGCGCCTGCTACGACGAGCAGTGCACCGTTCGCGTGCTCGAGAACGAAGTCGGGACGGTCATCCTCGATGTCGTTGACGCGCAGACGAATCGGCTGATCTGGCGAGGCTGGGCGCAGAACCCGGTGGAAGGCGTCCTCGATCATCCGGAACGGTTCCGGAACCGCATCAACGAAGCGGTGACACGCATGTTCGCGAGGTTCCCGCGTTCTCTCTGACAGCCGTCGGACTGTGCGCGAACAGTTGGAGGACTCGAGATGCGCGCGAGCGCGCGAAACGGAGATCAGCCATGCGACCGATCAAACGGACCGTTGCCGCCGCACTTGCGGCGACGACAGATTTCGATGGCCGGATGCGCGTCCACCAGCGTGAATGCGTCCCTCGAACGCGGAATGGACTTCACGCGCTACAGCAGCTACACGTGGGCCGCAGACAATCGATTCAGCACCGGCGACCCGCGCCTCGACAACAATGAGCTGTTCGAGAAGCGGCTGCGCGGCGACGTCGAACGGGTGCTCGCGACGCGCGGCTTCGAAAAGACGTCGGCAGCCACCGCCGGCCTCGTGATTCACTACCACGCGAGCGTCAACGCAGCGGATCGATGTGAACGCGCTCGACCAGCAGTACGGATACTGCGACGGATGCCATTCCAGCGTCTATGACGCGGGCACCATTACGCTGGACTTCGTCGATGCGGCGACCAACAAGCTGGTGTGGCGCGGGTGGTCGGAGGGAACCCTGGACGGCATCGACAATCAGGCGGTGATCGAGGCGCGCGTGGATGACGCGGTCAGCAGAATCCTGCAGAAACTGCCGCCGCGTCTGTAGGACGCGAAACACGCCCGAAGTCCGACGTCGGCACACACCCGTCCCGACCGCCGCCGTCTATCGTGCCCATCGACCCGGAGTCGCTACAGTCAGAGGCTGTCAGGCGGCGAGGCGCTGGCGCGATGACGTAGCACTGCGTGCGGAGTTCGTGGCTGAGCCGCGAGTACCGCACGCGCCACGGCTCGAAGTGACGTCCCACCTTGTCGAGCAGAGTCGGCCCGTCGCCGCTCCCGCGAGAGTGCGGCCGCCCTCCTGAAGAAACCCGAACCGAGCTCCGCATACCAGCGGATGCTGTGTCGACGCCGCATCTGCGCCTCGAAGAACCCGGCCAGCAGCAGGCACTGCGTCGCCGCCGTCTCGAGCATCTCGCTGTCCTGACGCGTGGCTTCGTCGAGCACGAACTGATCGAAGACGGCTGCCAGCGTGGACGGCGCGGGCATGTCGCGCGCCGGCGTGGGTCGACACCTGTGCGTAATGCGCGAGGACGCTGGCGTTGTAGATCAGTTCCCGTTCGTCGACGTCACCGTCCGACACGTCCTTCAAACCCACGAAGAAGAATTCGAGCGCCTGGCGGTCGGAGGTGGCGAGGAGTTCAGCGATCGGTCCCACATCAGTCTCCTTCTGGGATCAGTATCGGCAACTGGTGTGCCATCGTCCAATGCCGGGTCCGGTGGCCCGTTCCGCGCCCCGGCTGTGTGCCGCTCCACTGCGGGTTTTGCCGGCCGGTTGACGCGTTCACCTGAGAAGGATGACGCGCAGGCGCGCGTCGGCACCCGGCAATTCATTTCCGAAACGAGGCACCCGGTGTTCACAGCTTCTTTGTATGCCCTGCTCGTGATGGTCCACGTAGCGGCAGGCGCACTTCTGATCGGCGGCGGCGTCAGCGGCGCGATGCTGAGGACGAGGATGAAGCAGGCGCCGTCGGGCCAGTCACTCGGCATGTGGCTCGACTTCGGGCGGCAATCTTCGCAGGCCAATCCGATTTTTGGCGTGACGCGTGCTCGCCACTGGCGTGTATCTCGGGTCCACCGGTTGGTGGACCGACACCTGGTTTGCCGTGGCCGCGGCACTGTGGGCGATGGATTGCGCACTGGCGGTCGGCGTCATCAAGCGGTCCGCCGCAGTCGCTGGGCGCGGCGCTGGGACGGGCGCCGGGCCAGTTGACGCCGGACGTGATCGCAGGCGCGCGACGCAATCGGGTGGGACCTCGCCATCACCGCGCTGCGGGCGAACAACGCAGCGATGCTCTACATCATGTTTCAGAAGCCGGCGCTGCTGGAATGCCTGTCGGTGCTGCTGCTCGCCCACGCGGTGTCGTTCGGCGTCTACGGCGTGGGCCGTCTGCGTTCACCGCACCGAGCGCCTTCGGCGCCTGCCGCACTCGGCTCACCTGTCGCCCAGGCCTGACGGCCGGCGGCGTGGTTTTCGATGACCGCCGAGAGCGGTCCACGGCCCGCCAGGCGTCCGTGTCGAGTTCCGCACTGCCGATATAATCGAGTGCGGTGCTCGCCCTGAAACGTTCGCTCGCCATCGCTTTCGCTCTGCTGATTGTCGCGCCGATTCTTCTCGTCGCACAGCGGCGCGTCGCCGGCTTCATCGAACCGATGCCGACGGCGAAGCTGAAAGAGCTCTTCCCGAAGGCGGTCGCCTTCACGCCGCGTGGCGAAAAGGATCCGCTGTATTTCACCGCGTACGCCGTTGACCCGGTGAAGAGCCCCAATGCGAAACCGGTCGGCTATGCCTTCTGGACGCTCGACATCGTGCCCGAGGAACGGGGCTACCACGGCCACATCCACATGCTGGTCGGCATGACTCCACAGGGGCGTATCGCCGGCCTCATCATGGACATCAATACGGAGCCGTACGGCGACATCTCGATCAACCTTCCCGAGTTCCCCAACCAGTTCATCGGCAAGAGCATCCGCGATCGATTCGAGGTGGGTCAGGACGTGGACCTGACGTCCCGTGCAACGATCACGGTGCGGGCCGCGGCCCGCGAGATTCGCGAGAGCTCCCGAATTGTCGCGCGCGCCGTGCTCAAGCCATCAGACGTGCGCTGACCGATTCTCCACCGCTGCGCTGGCCCGCTCGAGGTTGCCAACTATCCGTCCGACCGATTACTTTCGAGGTGGAGGAATCGATGACCGCTCTCCTGGCACTCGTACTTGCGCTTCAACAGACACCTGCTCCCGCCACACAGGGGACTGCACCGGGGACTCCCGCACCTCCCGCGACGACCGCCCCGCCGGCTACTGCCCCGAAAGCGACGCCGCCGCCGCGGACGACCGGTAGCCACCTCGTCCACCCTCCAGGTACGGGTGACCGACCGGACCGGGACGCCGGTGCCGGGGGCTGCGGTCAGCGCGGAGGGTCCGGTGAGCCGGGACGGAGTCACCGACGCGAGCGGCGCGGTGCAGTTGCGCACGCTTGGCAACGGTACCTACCGGATCCGGGCATCGAACGACGCGTTCATCACGCTCGAGAAAGAGGTCGTCATTCGGCCCGGGGTCGCGACTGCGCCGGTCGAGTTCTCGCTGTCGGCAGCGCCGCCTCCTCCGCCTCCACCACCCGCGCCGGAACCGGTGAAGCCGCCGGACCCGACCTCGCAGGTGCCGGCCGCCAAGGCTGGTGAATCGCGCGTGCTGTCGATCGCCGATCTCGCCGAACGGTCGCTGAGCGGTCGGGACCCGGTCAAACTGGTGCCGGTCGCCTGCTCCGGACTCGATACCACGCAGATGATGGTGGTGCGCGAGTCGCTCGAACGCGCCTGCGAACCCGAACGTGGACCAGATGCTGTACGTGGTCGCGGGCGAGGCGATGCTGTCGCTGGGAGGACACGAGCAGCCGATCTCGTCCGGGTGGTTCGCGCTGGTTCCGCGCGGCATGGCGCACACGCTGACGAAGCGTGGCCGGAATCCGGCGATCGTGCTGGCCACGTCAGGCGGACAGCCATGCGCGGCGAAGTAACGGTTCCCTAGCTGCGATAGTCGGGATCGAGCCGGTTGGTCGTGCGCACCGACATCGACAGCAGTGTGCTGACGATGCTGACGACGAGTGCGCCCCAGAACGCCGGCCAGAAGCCCGTGACGCGGAAGCCGATCCCGAGCGCCGTGGCCAGCGTGCTGGTCAGCCACAGCATCAGACCGTTGACGATCAACGCGAACAGACCAAGGGTCAGCAGAATCAGCGGGCAGGTGAGCAGCTTGGTGAGCGGCCGGAGCGTCGCGTTGATCAGGCCGAAGATCAGCGCCACTGCCAGAAACGGCAGCGGACCACCGTCGTACGACACCCCTGGCACGACCTGTATCGCCACCCACAGCGCGGCCGCGTTGACGATGAGCCGGAACAGGAAGGACATGTCAGCGTAGCGTCAGCGCCAGGGACGGTGCTGCAGCCCCCGGCAATCTTGGGCACGAAGTAGATCTCGCTCTGCGGCGTCAGCGGCTCGTACGCGGCATCGGGCCGTACCTCACCGTCGATCGCCACCGCCAGCTGACCGAGTTCCAGTTCCAGTCCCGGGAACCGTGCAACCAGCGCCGCGAGCAGTTCATGCACCCGCGGCGCGTCCATCGTGATCTGATCCAGCCCGCCGGTGTGGCGTGTCAGGGTGCTCGAGAAGTGCACCACCGGCACGTTACGCTCCGTGCGCGATCCGCTCGAGCACGCGCGGCGGCGACAGCGGCAGTTCGGTGAAACGGATGCCTGTCGCGTCCGACATGGCGTTGGCCACCGCGGCGAGCGGCGGCACGATTGGCACCTCACCCACACCTCGAACGCCGTATGGATGCGATGGGTGCGGCACCTCGACGATCACCGTGTCGATCATCGGCAGGTCGGAGGTGACCGGCATGCGGTAATCGAGGAAGCCGGCGTTCTCCATGACGCCCTCGGCGCTGTAGATGTACTCCTCGTTGAGCGCCCAGCCGATGCCCTGCGACGCACCGCCCTGCATCTGCCCCTCGACGTAGCTCGGGTGAATCGCCTTGCCTGCGTCCTGAATCGCGGTGTAGCGGACGACGCGGCTGCAGCCGGTTTCGCGATCCACTTCCAGGTCGCAGATGTGCGCGGCGAATGCGGGCCCGGCCATCGGCGGATTCACGGAGGCGCGGCCAATCACCGGACCGCCGGTCTTCGCCAGCCGGCCGGCAATCTCGGTGACCGAGAGCGGTGCGCGCTCGGCGGCTGGCGTCACCGGCACGACCTTCCCGTCCTCCCATCGCGTCTCGTCCACCGGCACTCCCCAGATCGTCGCGGCCCGTGCCCGCAGCTGCTCGCGCACGTCGCGCGACGCGTCGATCACGGCCATGCCTGTGGCGTAGCAGACGCGGCTCCCGGCAGTGATTTCCGTGAAGCCCGCGGTATCGGTGTCGGCAACGATCGGCCTGATCCGCTCCACCGGAATGCCCAGTTCTTCGGAGACCATCAGCGCCTGCGCGGCGCGCGTGCCGCCGATGTCGGGGTTTCCGGTGACGACGGCTGCGCTGCCGTCGGCGCCGAGTGTGACCGTGGCGCTCGAGCTCATCCCGGCATTGAACCAGAATCCGCAGGCGAGGCCGCGTCCGTTTGCCCGGAGCGAGCGGGCTCTTCCAGTGGTCGCTGTTGCGCACCGCTTCGAGCACCGCCTTGAAGCCAATCGGCCCGTACGGCGGACCGTATGGCGCGCGGTCTCCTTCGGCCACGGCATTCTTCAGCCGCATCTCGACCAGGTCGATGCCGAGGGTACGCGCGATTTCGTCAATCAGCGACTCGGTCGCGAGTGCAGCCATCGGCGATCCCGGCGCACGATAGGCGGCGACCTTCGGCTTGTTGACCACCACATCGAAGGCTTCGATGAAGAAATTGGCGATGTTGTACGGCGCGAGCGCGCACATGGCGCCAGCCCCGGACGGCGATCCGCGGTAGGCGCCCGCCTCGTAATACAGCGATGCCGACGCGGCGACGATCGTGCCGTCCTTCTTCGCGCCCATCTTCATCCGGATCTTCGTGGCAGAGGTCGGGCCCGAGGCGCGGAACACCTCGTCGCGCGTCATCACCATCTTGATCGGGCGCTGCGTCATGCGCGCGAGCACGACCGCGAGCGGCTCCAGGTACACGGGAATCTTCCCGCCGAACCCGCCGCCGATCTCGCTTGGCGTGACCTTGATGTTCGCTGCATCGAGCCCGAGGATCATGGCGGTCGCATCGCGCACCAGGAACGGACCCTGCGTGCTTGTCCAGATGTTGATGCGGCCGTCCTCGTTCACGCGGGCGACGCAGGCATGCGGCTCGATGTATCCCTGGTGACTCGTGGGCGTGCGGAACACGCGCTCCACGACGACGTCGGCCTCGGCAAAGCCCTGCTCGACGTTGCCGCGCGTCAATTCCATCCGACCCGCGATGTTGGTGGGTCCGGTCTTCTCCACAGGCGGCCGTGCCTGGGTCACCATGTCGTCGTGCAGGATCGGGGCATCCGCGTCCATCGCCCGGTCCACGCTCATCACCGGCTCGAGCACGTCGTACTCGACCTTCACCAGACGCGCAGCCTCGCGTGCCGCAGCCAGGGACGTGGCAGCAACCGCCGCCACGGCGTGGCCGTGATACAGCACCTTGGCGCGCGCCAGGAGGTTGTCCGACATGTCTTTCAGGTCCATCGCGCCTTCGCCCATCCCGAGCTTGGCGTCGGTCAGCACGATGTCCTGGCCGGTCACCACCGCTTTCGCACCCGGAACCGAGAGGACGCCGCTCGTGTCGATCGACACGATGCGCGCATGCGCGTGCGGACTGCGTACGACCACGCCGTACAGCATGCCCGGCAGCGCCAGGTCGGCGCCGTAGTTGGCGCGCCCCGTCACCTTGTCGACGCCGTCGTGACGAATCGGCCGTGTGCCGATTGCCGTGAACGTTCGTTCGCTCATGCCCGCGCACTCCTCATGTCAGCGGCGGCGGAAAGGACCGCACGCACGATCTTGTCGTAGCCCGTGCACCGGCACAGATTTCCGGCGAGCCAGTAGCGCACCTGCTCTTCGCTGGGATCAGCCGTCACATCGAGCAGTGCCTTGGCGGCGACGATGAACCCCGGCGTGCAGACGCCGCACTGCAGCGCCGCGTGCTCGAGAAACGCCTTCTGGAGCGGGTGCAGCGCGGAGCCGTTCGCGACGCCCTCGATCGTCGCCAGTGTTCGCCCTTCTGCCTCCGCGGCGAGCACGAGGCAGGAGGCCACCAGACGGCCGTCCATGATGACTGAGCAGGCGCCGCAGTCGCCCGTACCGCACCCTTCCTTGGTTCCCATCAGGCCGAGCCCGTTCCGGACGGCGCTGAGGAGGGTCTCGTCAGGCGCGCAGAGGAACTCCGCAGGCTCGCCGTTCACGACGGCTTCGATATGCAGCTTCGACACTTATCGTTCCTTTGCCCGCGCCGCGGCGATCGCCGCGACCCGCTTGGTCAGGACACCCACAACCGTACGCCGGTAGGAGACGGTGCCGCGCTTGTCGTCAATGGGACGAGCGGCCGCACTCGCGGCGGCCGCGGCTCCGGCAATCGCGTCGGCGCTCAGCGTCGTGCCGACCAGCGCCTCGGCGGCATCGGCCAGCAGCAATGCCGTCGGAGCCACGGCGCCAATGGCCACTCTCGCCGCCGTGCACAGGCCGTTCGCGTCGAGGGTCACGCTGACGCCGGCTGACGCCACCGCAATGTCCATCTCGGAACGCGGGATCAGGCGCTGGTACGCGTCACCGGTGTGCGCCGGCGGCTTCGGCAGCCGGACAGCGACCAGCAGTTCTCCCGGACCGAGGACCGTTCTCCCGGGCGCCAGGGTGAACGCCTCGACCGGGATCTGCCGCTCGCCGTCGGGTCCAGCGATGACGGCAACGGCGCGATTGACGATCAGCGCGCACGTGGAGTCGGCCGCTGGCGACCCGTTGCAGAGATTCCCGCCGATGCTGCCCCGCCCCTGAATCTGGGTCGACCCGATCAGGTGTACGGCCTCGACCAGCCCCGGCCACCACGCCTTGATCGTCGGATCGCCGCAGATTGCGGCAGCCGGAACCGCGGCGCCAATCGTCACGCCGCTGTCGTCGGCGACGATCTGCATCAGTTCCGGAATGCGTTTGACGTCCACGAACACCGTCGGCCTGCGTACGCCGGCCTGGTATTGCACGAGGAGGTCTGTTCCGCCGGCAAGGATCATCGCGCCCGGGTCGGCGGCAATGACACTCAGCGCGCCAGCAATCGTGCTGGGCGCTTCATATCTGGACGTTTGCATCCAAGGAGCATATGTAAACGTTCCTCGAACAGGCAAGCACATCGCACAGCTGGCGCCCGCATGGGCGCCGAATTTTCGGCAGCAGTGCGGAGTATTACGCGCGGTCCGGCTCGCAACAGCGGCTGTTTCGGCCTGTTTCCCGCCGCGCGGCGCGGCATGGAGTCTGCTCAATGAGAGACGTCACGCTGTATTCAGGAGGGAGGGACCCCATGTTCGATGAACTTGTTCGCCGCTGGTGGATCGTCGCCGCGCGAGGCGCCGTTTCGCTCCTCTTCGGCATCGCTGCGTTTGTCGCCCCCGAGCAGACGCTCGCGTGGCTGATCAGTCTGTTCGGCCTCTTCGCGCTGGCCGACGGTCTGTTCACGATCGGCGCCGGGCTGGCGGTGAGCTGGCTGTCGCTGTTCCTCGAAGGCGTGGTCGGCATCGCCGTCGGTCTCGTCACGCTGTTCGCACCGACCTACTTCACCGAGTACTGGCTGGTGGTGAACATCGCGGCCTACGCCGTGATCACGGGCGCAATCGAACTCGCGGGTGCGCTTCGTCTGCGACAGCAGGCGCGTGGCAGCATGGTCCAGGGCGACTGGATGCTTGGCCTGAACGGCGCCATCTCGCTGCTGTTCGGCATCGTCCTGTTCTTCGACACGACCATCGCTCCGGCAACGTTGATCGTGATGCTTGGTGTGTTTGCCGTGGTGTCGGGCGCCCTGCTGCTGGCTTTCGCCTTCAACGTCAAGGGCTGGCGCGCGGTGCTGGGCTCGCCGGTCGTCGCGCTGAGACCCGTCGGAGCGTCGCCTCCGGCCGCTGCCGACGCAGTGGCCGGTCAGGGCTGCTGCGGATCGTAGACGCGGCGACGAGGTCCGCCGTCGCCGTCCTTCTCGTTCTCCCGCTGCACCGATACCACCAGCCGGCGCGAATCGGGATCGACCGCGTAGGTCTCGATCACCTTCCCGCGGCCGGCGCCGGTGATTTCATTCACCAGACGGTCGCCGTCCCACCGGGTCCTGCGCTGGATGCCGGTGGACTCGTCCTTGACCTTCGAGTTGTCGGTGGCCAGCCGTGTGGTGCGACCGTCCTGCGCCGTGATGATCACCATGGATTCGGTGCGGGTGATCGTCATCCGCTCCGGTGCGTCCATGACCGCGCGCATCGCCTCGAACCGGCGCTGCATGTCCTCCGCGTTGCCGCGACCGCCGCCGCCACGGCCTCCGCCGCCAAACCCGCCGCCACCAAATCCGCCGCCGAAGCCTCCTCCCGAGCCCCCGTGCCCCCCGGATCTGCCGCGGTCGCCGTGTTCCCGATCGTCCGGCTCGCCAGGACGAGCCTCGGTGACTCGCTGATCGCTGAGTTCCTTGTTGAGCGTCCAGACGCCGACGATGGACGTTCCCTGGGCCGGCGCCTGGGATGGGGACTGCGCGATGGCAGGCGAGCCGAATGACAGCAGTCCGAGCGCGACCGTGGAGAGGATGATTGAGCGGGACATCACACCTCGATTATCGCGACACCGCCGCCGCGCGAGCGTGAAAAGACCGTGAACGTCGGGCAGAGCCGTCGGGCAGAGCCGGTCGATGGCTGGAAACTGGCTGGTTCAGCGGAGGCAGGCCACTAGATGAAGAGGGCGTCTTCCTCGTCGCTGGAGCGCGTGCGCGAGGGCCGGTTGGCAGCACCTCTCCGGAGCGAGTCCAGCACGGCGCGAAGGCCGACCATCAGCGCCGCACCCTCGCGGGCCGGAACGGAGATGGCCGTCTGGATGACGTTGAGGCTGGTTTCCAGGCGCTGCACGGCATCGCCGAAGAGGCGATCGACGCGTTCCACTTGAGCCGTCGCCAGTGACGCCGCGCGCGCGGCATCCTGACCAATCGCGTTCAAGCTGGCAATGAGAGGTGAGAGATCGCGCTCGACCTGCTCCGTCAGCCGACCGATGCGCCTGGCCAGCATGCTGGCGGCAACGAACACACCAATCTGCACGATTGCCGTCGCGAGCGTCGCGACCGCAATGATGCCGAGGAACACGTCACTCCAGTCGCTCACGCGTTCTCCCGCGTCCTCGCCTGCTGATAGGCCTCGCGGCCGCGATCGATGGCCGACGTCAAGGTTTCGCGACCCTGGTTGAGGATCTCGCGGCCTTTGCCGGCGGCTTCAGCCGCACGCTCCCGGCCTTCCCGCGCTTTCTCGCCGAGATACTCGCGCGTGTCGCTTCCCGACGCCGGTGCGTAGAGCAGCGCGACCGCGGCCCCGCTGACCGCGCCAAGAATGAATGCGAGCAGGATGCTTGCGCCGCCAGCGCCTTCGTCTCTCGCCATTGTGGTTCTCCTTAGAACACGCTGACTTTGATGTTGAGGAACTTCCGCGGGTCTTTCCGGATGTCGGCAACCAGCGAACGCAGGTCGCCCACCGCTCCGTTCATGTTCTCATATAACTGCTTGTCTTTCAGCAACTGCCCTGCCGTTCCCTCGCCGTCGTTCAGTTTCGTCACCAGGCTGTCGAGACGCTGCGTGACGGAGTTGAGACGATCGAACAGCGCGGGATCGTTCAGCATCTTGCCGGCGGTGCCTTCTCCGCGATTCAGCTTGGCGACGAGCGTGTCGATGTTCCCCGTCGCCGACGTGAGCGACGCCGAGAAGGTTTCGTCCTTGAGCAGTTTCCCGATACTGCCTTCGCCGGCGCTGATTTGCCTGGTCAGTGTCTCGATGTTCTTCAGCGACGCTTCCAGCGCATTTGCGGCAGCCGGATCGTTCAGCAGTTTTCCGGCCGACCCCTTCCCTTCCTTCAGCCCGTCGGTCAGCGCGCTGGCCGATGTCACGAAGTGATTGAGCTCGGTGTAGAGCTGCTCGTCGGTCAGCAGCTTGCCGACGGTGCCTCGTCCGGACCGTGCATCGTTGAGAATGCCGGTCAGCTGGTTGATCCCCTGACTCACCGAATCGGTCATGTCCGACATCACCGCCACGGGCCTGCCCTGCGGCACGTACCCCCACTCCGGAATAGGCGTGCCGGTGGTCGAGGGGCTGATATCCACGGCGCTCTGTCCGAGCAAGGACACGGAGCCGAGCCTCGCTACCGAGTTGCTGGTGATCAGCCTCCGGTTCTCCTCGTTGACCTGAAACACCACGTCGATCTGGTCCTCCACGAACTGCATGTCGAGGACGGTCCCCACTTCCACCCCGGCGATCCGCACCGGTGCGCCGGACGCCAGGCCGGCCACGTTGGTGAATCGCGTTTTGAGCGTATAGCGCTGCCAGAAGAATCCTTTGGTGCCGGTGAGGCTGAAGATGAGCACCGCCGCGATGATGATCGCCACGATTGTGAGAACGCCGATCTTCAGTTCCGACCACGCAAGCGAGCGAGTCCGTGGCATGTGTGAATCCTACGAAAGAAACGTCTGAATATACGGATCGGTTGAACGACGCAGTGCGTCCGCGTCGCCCTCGAACACGATGACGCCGTCGCGCAGCATGATGAATTCGGCCTCCTGCTCTTTCTCGGCGGAGGCCCGTTCGATGCGCACGGCTCCGTCCGGCCCGCGGACCGCCATGTGCGTGGCGACGTAGAAGGCGTCGCGCAGCTGGTGCGTGACGACGATCGAGCTGACGCCCTCGAGGTCGCGCAACTTGATGATCTCGTCGTCCACCGTGGTCGCGGTGATCGGGTCGAGGCCGGTGGTCGCCTCGTCGTAGAGCAGGATGCGCGGCTTGAAGGCCATCGCGCGCGCAATCGCCACGCGCCGTCGCTGCCCGCCGGAGAGCTCCGAGGGCATCTTGTTGATGTGCTCGCCCAGGCCGACAAAGCCGAGCACCTCCTCGACGCGGCGGTCCACCTCCGGGATCGGCATGTCCGATTCTTCGTAGAGCTTGTAGCCCACGTTCTCGCGGACCGTCAGCGAATCGAACAGCGCGCCCTCCTGGAAGATCATGCCGAGGTCCGCCCGCACCGACATCATCTCGCGTTCCGACAGCTGATCCACCCGCTGCCCGTTCACCCACACCACCCCCGCGTCCGCGCGCAGCAGTCCGGTGATGATCTTCAGCGAGGTGGATTTACCGGAGCCGCTCGCGCCGAGGATGATCTTCGTGTGTCCCTTGAGCAGCGTGAAGCTCACGTCGCGCAGAACAACCTTGTCGTCGAACGCCAGCTCGACATGATCGAACACGACGACCGGCGCACCCGGCTCGTCGAGCAGGTCCCTAGCGGTCTGCGTGTCGGAAGAAACATCCATGTCTGAAACAGCGCTCCGCGATCAGTACAGCAACGCGACAAGAATCTGGTTGACGAAGAAATCGGCGGCAATCACGAGCACGGAACCGGCCACCACCGCGACGGTCGTGGACTTGCCCACGCCCGCGGTGCCGCCGGTGGTCCGCATGCCGACGTGGCAGGCCACGGTGACGATGATGAACCCGAAGACGAACGGCTTCACCAGCCCCATGCCGTACACGTCCTGCATGTAGAGGCCGTTGGTGACCGACGACCAGTACACCCCGCTGTTCACCTGGAGCTGGAATCGCGCCACGAGCCAGCCGCCTGTGATGCCGACACAGTCCGAGATGACCGTCAGCACCGGCGTCATCAGAAAGCCGGCGAGCATGCGAGGGACCACGAGCTTGCGGACCGGATCGGTCCCCAGCGCGCGCAGCGCATTGATCTGATCCGTCACCATCATCGAGCCGAGTTCGGCGGCAATCCCCGATCCAATGCGGCCGGTCAGCATCAGCGCGGTCAGCACCGGGCCGAGTTCCTTGATCATCGACGCGCTCACCAGCCGCCCGACGACGGCGCGCGCGCCGAACTGGTCCAGGGTCAGGCCGCTCTGCGCCGTGAGCGCCATGCCGGTGAACAGGCCGGTCAGCAGGACGACGGTCAGCGATCCGACGCCGATCAGGTCGAACTGCTCGACGATGTCGTGGCGGTAGATGGGCCGGGTGACGACGCCGCGCATCGCCGCGCCGACCAGACGGATGTATTCCTGGACTTCGAGCGCAGCACTCTTGAACCAGTTCACCACAAACGACGGCACGCGGTCAGCTTCTCCGCGCCGGCCACGGCAGGCCCAGGTCGGCGCTGCGCAGGCGTTTGATGTCGTCGCGAAGGGTGGCGGCCTTCTCGAAGTCGAGATTGGCGGCGGCCGCTTTCATCTTCTCCTGCAGGCCGGCCAGGTGAGCGTCGAGTTCGCCCTGTGTCCGGAACACCTCGGCGCCGTCCCGCACGAGCATGGGAGCCGTCATGTAGTCACGCTCGTAGACGCTCGACATCACATCGTCGAGCTGGCGGACGACCGACTGGGGCGTGATGCCATGCTCGGTATTGTAGACTTCCTGCATCGCGCGGCGCCGTTCCGTCTCGCTGATGCACGCCTTCATCGAATCCGTCACCCTGTCAGCGTACATGATGACGCGGCCGTTGACATTGCGGGCTGCCCGGCCGGAGGTCTGGATCAGGGAGCCGGCGGACCGCAGGAACCCTTCCTTGTCCGCGTCGAGGATGGCCACGAGCGACACTTCCGGCAGGTCCAGGCCCTCGCGGAGCAGGTTGATGCCGACAAGGACGTCGAACTCACCCTTGCGCAGATCGCGCAGAATCTGCACCCGCTCGAGCGTATCGATGTCGGAGTGCAGGTACCTGACGCGAACCCCGAGCCCCTGGTAATACTGCGTGAGGTCTTCAGACATCCGCTTCGTGAGGGTCGTCACCAGCACGCGTTCCTTGCGGGCCACCCGGCCGCGAATCTCGTGCAGCAGATCGTCCACCTGGCCTTTCACCGGCCGGACCTCGATCGGCGGATCGATGAGGCCGGTGGGCCGGATGATCTGCTCGACCACCACCCCGTGCGCTTTGGTGAGCTCGTAATCGCCCGGTGTGGCCGACACGAAGATCGTCTGCGGCGCGCGCTGCTCCCATTCAGTGAAGTTCAGCGGGCGGTTGTCCAGCGCCGACGGCAGGCGGAAGCCGTAGGAGACGAGCACTTCCTTGCGCGAGCGGTCGCCGAAGTACATGCCGCGGATCTGCGGCACCGTCTGGTGGCTCTCGTCCACAATCAGCAGCGCGTCGCTCGGAAGGTAGTCGAACAGGGTTGGCGGCGGTTCGCCCGGCGGACGGCCCGTGAGGTGCCGGGCATAGTTCTCGATGCCATGGCAGTAGCCGATCTCGCGCATCATCTCGAGGTCGAACATCGTCCGCTGATGGAGGCGTTGCGCCTCGAGCAGCCGGCCTTCGTGTTCGAGCTGGCCTCGGCGCTCCGTCAGTTCCGCCTTGATCGTTTCGACGGCCCGCTTGGTACGATCGCGCGGTGCGACGAAATGCGACTTGGGATAGATCGCGATTTTGTCGTGGCGGCGCAGCGTCTTGCCGGTCAGCGGATCGAAGGTGGCGAGTTCATCGACTTCGTCCCCGAACAGTTCGATCCGCAGCCCCACCTCTTCGTACGAGGGATACACCTCGATGATGTCGCCGCGGACCCGGAAATTGCCTCGGCTGAAATCGTGGTCGTTGCGCTCGTACTGAATTTCGACGAGCTTGCGGAGCACCTGCTCACGGCCGATGCGCTGGCCGCGCTCGAGCGGAAGCAGCATGCCGTAATAGGCCTCCGGCGATCCGAGACCGTAGATGCACGACACGCTGGTGACGATGATGACGTCGCGCCGTTCGAAGAGGGACCGGGTGGCGGACAACCGCATCCGGTCGATCTCCTCGTTGATCGTCGACTCCTTCTCGATGTACGAGTCGGTGGCGGGGACGTAGGCTTCGGGCTGGTAGTAGTCGTAATAGCTGACGAAATACTCCACCGCGTTATTCGGGAAGAACCGGCGGAACTCCTGGTACAGCTGGGCCGCCAGCGTCTTGTTGTGCACCATCACCAGCGTGGGCCGGTTCACCCGGGCGATGGTGTGCGCCATGGTGAACGTCTTCCCGGAACCGGTGACGCCGAGCAGGACCTGGTGGTGGTCTCCGCGCTCGAGCCCTTCGGTCAGTTCGCTAATGGCGCGAGGCTGGTCGCCGGCGAGCTCGAAATCGGAGACGAGATGGAAGCGGTCGTGAACCGAAGGCATGGCAAACCTTCATCGTACTACCAAAGAAGGACGGTGTCAGACCGGGAGGAGCGGTTCGAGGGGGAGGCTGCGGGCCGAAGTTGAAGGGCTCCCGGTGGGAGCGCTGGTTTGTCTACTCCGGCCGTCTGAGGGGCGCGTAGTAGCCCCGGCGCGATCGCACTTTGAGCGTTTTCGCGGCGGGCCCCTTCAGGCGGATCTCGACCTTGCGCCAGGACCCGTCCGCACGATCGTTGGAGGAGACGTACCCCAGCGTGTACTGCGCGCGGATCTCGGCGACGAGCTGTTCGTAGACCGTGTCGAGCTGCTTGACGGATGGCGGGAAGAAGACGCGGCCGCCGGACCCTTCGGTGATGCGCTTGAGCACGATCTCCTGCTCTGTGGAGGCCGCCTGCATGCCTCTACCCGTCACGCCGATCGCGTAGATCGTGACGTCCGAGGCCTTGATCAGGTCGAGCAACTCGCCAAGACGCAGCGAGCTGCGGGTGTCCCCACCGTCGGTGCACAGCAGAAGGACCTTGCGCCCATCCTGCCCTGCGGCCCCGTCGAGATAGACGCCCAGCGCGTCGAACAGCGCCGTGTCTCCCTGCACGCGCTGCGAGCGGATGCGCTCGACGAGCCGCGGAAATTCAGCCTGAGAGAAGCGGGCGGCGCGAACCTCCGTATCGAAGTCCACAAGAGTGAAGTCGCGCGCCTCCGCGATGGTGTTCAGGAATCGAATGGCGGCGGTCCGCGTGAAGCCGATGTCGGCCTCCATGCTCTGGCTTACGTCCAGCAGCACGCCCAGGTGCAGGTCCGCCACGGGCTGCGTGGCACCCGAGAAGTAACGCACCGACTGCGGCTGTCCCTCCTCGAGGATCTCGAAATCGTCCTGCGTGAGCGTTGACACGAGCGCGCCCCGGCGATCGCTGACCGTCACGCCGATGTTGACCAGTTCGACGCCGCCACGAAACGTGGCCTGCTGGCCGCGCGTCGGCACACAGACCATGAACCACAACAGGCTGACGGCGATTGGCAGGACGGAGCGCTGTCCGTACACGCCCCGACTCTAACCCGCGACCGGCGCCGCCGGCCACTCGGATTCGTCGAAAAACGCAGGCCGGAAACTCTGCTGCGTATAATGGGGGTTTGGTGACCCGATGCGGTGTCTAGCAGTCTGCCAGGACGAGCTGGTCATCAGGATGCTCGACGAAATCCTGTTGCCCGGGTTCGAGGTGGAATTCATCATCGAGAACCGGCCCCTGGCGCGACGCCTGCACGAGGCGGGCGTCACCGTGGTCGTGGGCGACCCGCGCCGCACTGACACCTTTCTGAAGGCCGACCTCACCCCCGGCACCTGCGTCATCATCGAAGACAACGGACGCCGCACGCCGAGAAAGATTCTCGAAGCGGTGCGCGATGCCGGCGGCACGCTGGTCTACATCCTCGGCATCGGGACCGCCGCCACCTCCAAACGCGCCGAGGAGTTTCACACCGAATTCCCTGACGTCGCCTACCTGGCGATGGCCGAGCTCTTCGGCAACCCGCTCATCACCGAATTCAGCCGCTCGCTGACGCGGGCGCGCGTGCAGCAGTACCAGCGATACCTGAGCGACGCCGATCGCATCCTGATCATGCTGCACAACGATCCGGATCCAGACGCGATGGCCAGCGGCCTCGCGCTGCGCAACGTGCTGCGCCGCACCAAGACGACCGCGATCATCGGCGCGCTCCAGGGTGTCACCCGCCCGGAGAACCTGCGGATGGTCAACCTGCTCGACATCCACGTCGAGATCATGACCCCCGACACCATCCGCGATTTCGATCGCATCTGCATGGTGGACGTGCAGCCGCATTACTTCGGCGGCCTGGTCGATCGGGTCGATCTGGTGATCGACCACCATCCGGAGCAGGGCGGCTACACCGCGGTGTTCAAGGACGTCCGCGCCGACTACGGGTCAACCTGCACCATCCTCACCGAGCACCTCCGCGCCGTCGACGTGAACATCTCCGAGCGCACGGCAACGGCCATGCTCTACGCGATCAAGTCGGACACGCTGTTTTTCAACCGCCAGACCAACCGGGTTGACATCGAGGCCTTTTCGTATCTCTACCCGCTCGCTGACGCGGCGCTGATCCGCAAGATGGAGGGCGCGGAAATCACCTCCGAGCGGCTGGAGTACGTGATGAGAGCCCACAAGGACGGGCGGCTCGTCGAACAGGTGTTCTGCGCGTTCATCGGCACGCTCCCTCGCGAGGACTACATCCCCTACACGGCGGACTTCTTCCTGCAGCTCGAGAACGTCAAGTGGACGGTCATCGGCGGGATCGTCAACGACTCGTTCGTCGTCTCGGTCAGGAATCTTGGCTATTCGAAGAACGCGGGCGAGTTCGTGCGGCGCTTCTTCGGCGATATCGGCAGCGCGGGTGGGCATCGGGCCATGGCGAAGGCCGTCGTGCCGATGCGCGCGTTCCGCGACAAGTTCTCGATAGCCGACACCGACAATATCGGCGCGAAGCTGCAGGAACTGGTGTCGCACTTCCTGCACGAAACCGCGGCCGCCGACAGGAAGCGCGAGCCTGTCGTCCGCTCCTGAGCGGCACGCAGCGATCAGGCGAGTGCCTGATCCAGGTCGGCGAGCAGGTCGCTGAACTCCTCGAGCCCGATCGACAGCCGCAGCATCCCTCGGGTCACGCCAGCTGCGCGCAGTTGCTCGTCGCTGTGTCCCCACTGGGAGGTCAGCACCGGCAGGCTCACGATCGATTCGACGCCCCCGAGGCTGGCCGCGCGCTTGATCACCTGCAGGCGGTCGAAAGCCCGCGCGGCGCGCTCGTAGTCCCCGCCAAGATCGATGCAGACCATCCCGCCGAACCCGCTCATCTGGCTCTTCGCGATGGCGTGCTCGGGGTGCGACGCCAGGCCCGGGTAGAAGACCTGGCTCACCCGGCGGTCGGCCGCCAACGCCCCGGCGAGCGCCAGCGCCGTCTGGTTCTGTCGCGCCATGCGGACGCCCAGCGTCTTCACTCCGCGGCCGAGGGCGTACGCCGCTGCGGGATCGAGGATCGTGCCGAGCAGACGCCGCGCCGACTCGATCGGCTTCAGCAGTTCGGACGGCCCGGCGACCACTCCCGCCGTGACGTCGCTGTGTCCGTTCAGGTACTTCGTGGCGCTCTGCATCGCCAGGTCGACGCCGAGCGCGAGTGCCCGCTGGTTCATCGGCGTCGCGAACGTGTTGTCCAGCACCGACATCACGCCCCTGTCGCGGCAGGCAGTGGCGACGCGGCGCACGTCCACGCAGCGGAGCGTCGGGTTGGTGGGAGACTCGAACCAGACCATCCTCGTGCGCTCGGACATCACCGTCTCGAGCGACGTGAGTTCCTCGGCCGACACGAACCGGGTCGTGATGCCGAATCGCGACAGCAGGTCGTGCAGCAGGTGCAGCGTGCCGCCGTAGATTGCCGCCGCGCAGAGCACCTCGTCGCCCGCCTTCAAATGCCCGATGAGCGTCGTCGCCGTGGCGGCCATGCCGGAAGAGAACAGGAGCGCGTTGTCAGCCCCGTCGAGTTCGGCCAGCGTTTGTTCGACGGCCACCACCGTCGGGTTACCGTAGCGCGTGTAGAGATACTTGTTGGACTTGCCCTGGTTGAAGGCAATGACCTCGGCCGCATTCTCGAACACGAATGTCGTCGTTTCGAAAATCGGCGTCGTCAGCGGGACAGCCACACGTGACACGCCAGACGGCGAATTCTCGGGATCAGTTGTGCGCGCCATAGGAGTTCACCTGCGTCAGACCTGACTCAGACCTGCCCGACCCGTTCGCCGCTCGCGCCGACAATCGGTTCGATGAATTGATGGTAGGCGTCCTCGTAGCCGCGGCTCATCAGCTCGCTCAGGTTCTGCCGTCGATCGGATCGATCGTCGAATCCCCCCTGGAAGTCGAACGGACCAACAGGATTGTGCGCGGGCCTGACGACGAACACGCGGGGCCCCTCGTCTCGTCGCCTGGTCAGCGCATCGCGAACCGCTGCCGCCTCAGACGACTGTACGTATTCGCCAAGGCGGCCGCGCCCGTTGAGCCGCGGCGCAGCCAGCGCGTGCGGCCCTGGCGATTCCGGTGCGGCGGAGACGAGCACAATCTGCTCGACCTCGAGATCCGCAAGCTCCTGCAGCAGCCGCTCGAGGCTGCCCGGACGATCGCACAAACGGTGCGTCTCGCCACGCCAGTATCCGTCGGCGGCAAAGTGCACATCGTGCAGGTCTGTGGCGACGGGGACGGTGAGCGCTGCAGCAACGGCGTCGGCCAGATGGTCGCGAGCCACTCCCGCGAGATCGAACACTTCGGCGCGGCGCGACTCCGTCTCCTGGGTCAGCGGCCGGCGCACCAGATCCTTGCGGCGCCTGTCGTCGACCATGGCGAACACCAGATCGCGGCCCGCATCGACATCGTGCGCCACGATCAGCAGTTCGCGGAAACCGGGCTGGCCGAGGTTCTCGCCCAGCAGTTCGGTATATCGCCGTGCCAGGTCGAGGCGCGACGGCAGCCGAAGCTGCGCGGCGCCTCGAACCAGATCCCACACCGCGCCCCACGCATGCGCGATCACGGGCTCGGCGGTCAGTGGCGCCGGCACCACCCGCCACCACCACGGACCGCGGGTGTGCCGGGTGTTTGGCTTTCGCAGTGCGCTGAACCCGGCAGCGATTCCGCCGGCGGCGAGGGTCAGCAGCGCCAGTCGCGGCAGCCAGGTTGGAAACGCGGTGGGAGCAAACGTGGCGTCCGCCACCCCCAGGTACCAGGCGACCAGCCCGCCACCCGAAACGCCTAGCATCTTCAGGATGAAGTCGATGGGATAGACGATCAACCCCAGCGCCATCACGACGATCGGCAGCGCGACGATGGCAATCGCGAGGACGAGGGAGCCCAGGAGGAGGCGAAGCGTCGGTCGCCACGCATACAGCCGCCCGATCGCCGGATTCTTCCAGAACCCGTTGTCGCTCCAGAGGTGCTGCGCGCCGTCGACCGCCGCAAACAGCGCGCCGACCGCACCCATGCCGCGGCCCGCGGCGATGTCGATCTTGACGCCCGCTTCGTGGAGGGCCCGCAACACACCGGCGTGGTAGGCACCAGCAGTGCCGGTGCCGGTGAGGAGGAGTGCGGTGCGTCGCTGCGGAGAGTAGGTATCAGCCGCCCTGGCAGCGCCGCGTCCGCTCATTCGGCGGCTTCGTCGTGGATCGTGGACAGGCGGTCGATGTCGAATTTCCGGATGCCGCCCGGTGTGACCACCTTCACTGAATCGCCCGGTTCCTTGTTCAGAAAGGCCCGCCCTATCGGCGAGGTCGTGGAGATGAGCCCCTTGGCGGCGTCGGCGTCCTCGGGCATCACCAGCTGAAACACCAGCTTCTCGCCGTTGCCTTCGGTGACATGAAGCGTCGATCCGAACCCGGCCCTGTCGGTGGGAATCCGATCGATATTGATGAGGGCGATCTCGGAGACTCGCTTCTGCAACATGCTGATCCGCGATTCCACCAGCCGCTGCCGCTCCTTCGCGGCCTGATACTCGGCATTCTCGCGGAGGTCACCAAGCTCGCGCGCGCGCTTGATCTCCTTCGGGAGCTCGAGCTTGAGCTCGCGGTCGAGTGTCTGGATTTCTTCTTCGAACTTGCGGATCAGCCGATCTTTCATCGAAACGGTCATGGTCTGTTGAGAAGATACCACAGTGCCCTTCACGGGTCGGATGCAGGCAGTCAGACGTTCGCTGGTGCTGCGAACCTGCACTTACGGCACGTTGACTCGAATGGCACTGACGTCAGTGTTGGTCATCAACAGCACGTCCTTGGCGTTGCCTTCGAAGCAGGCGTACTCGATCGGGACGTAGTCTTTCGGCGCGCGAGCAAAGCCATACCACGCCACGGTCCACGGCTGCGTGAACACCTTCTCGTCGGTGATTCGGGCTTCGTAGTGGATCGTGTTCGCGTCGATCGGCGTATAGCGCTCCGTCACGCGGTACACGTCGCTGTGGGGAATGCCGTGCCCGGAGCTCAGCGACTCCGCAGCAATGCCCGGCGACGCGCCCTGCGATCCCATGACCCAGTTGTTCTCGAAGTTGTTCGTGAAGTTGGTCACCTCGACCACCAGCACGTTGCCTTCCCAGTGCCCCCGGGACACGCCCATGGCCTTTCGGATGGCCGGGTCGAGCGGCGGCCGCCCGTCGAGCGGAATCGTCCGCGACAGATGGCTCTGCTCGTACAGGATGACGACGTAGCCGGGCTTCTGCAGGATCTGGTAACCAACCACGACCTGGGGCACCGTGGTCCTGGGCACGCCGGGCGCCAGGCAGAGGACACGTCCGTCGAGGTGCTCGATCTTGTCCTGGTTGGCCATGATCTCCTTGCGCTTCGCCCAGGCTTCCGGCGTCAGCGGAATGCTGACCGTCGGCGGGATCCACTCCAGCGGGACGCACAATCGCCCCGGCAGGCAGCTTGGGACGATCGTTCAGGCTGTACATGAACTCGCTGTTGGCAGGGTTGCGTTGCGTCACAGCCGGCACGACCGGTGTTTCCACATTGCGCGGCAGCGGAATGCCGACGTACAGGCCTGAGATGTCCGGCTGCCCGTCGGGCGTGCGGGGCGGGACGTACTCGGTGACCGGCCGTGTGTAAGGCGGATAGTTTGCCGGCGCAGGCGGCTGTGCTGCTGCAAGTGAGGGCAACGCGATCACGATCGCCAGGAGCCCGCAGACGATTCGCATGCGAGATGCTACCTCTCGAATACGGGCATCGAGAATACTTTTGTGGCGATGCTCAACCGCCGCAGAACCATGCTCCACCGCCGCAGAACGAAGCCAATGAAGAAGCGGAGTCGCAACTCCCTGCTGAAGGCCTGCTCCCAGCAGCCGCGGACCGCGAGGCTCAGGTAGGCGATGGCATCCTCAGCCGCCTCACGGAACAGATGGATCGGCACCTGAAGCACTCGAAGGCGGGAGATTCGAAGTCGAACTGAAACTGGCCTGCAGTCTACCTGCATCGATCAGATCCGAACGACCGCCGCCGCCGGCGGTCAGGTCGTCAGGACTCAGCACGGTGACGTCCACCGTCTGGATTGGCGACGCTTGGTTCTATCACGGCTCATGGTAGCAAATCGATTCGCGCGACGAAGGCGATCGCCCGCGCTACGATTCGCGCCCCACATACCGCTGTGCTGTCCAAGAAGGATGGCCGGCATCGACGATCAGGGCGGGCTGGACGCGGGCCTGATGCGGGGCGGACGTCAGGGTTGGCTGATGGAACCCTTGAGCTGAATCGATTCCTCTTCGATGGTGTCCAGCAGCACCGTGCCGTCTGGCGCAGGTCTGACGCGTGCAGCGCCCGACATCTGTCCGGTGACACCGCCCTTCCCGTCGAACCGGAGATCGACGGTCGTGAGCTCGAGTCCAGCTTTCGTTTTTGCGGGATCCTTGCTCAGCAACAGCAGTGGACGGTCGGCCACCAGAATGAGCCGGGTTCCGGCGCCGTCTGATTCCTCGCGCGTGTAGTGGATGTCGACGCTGCCTTGCGGTATCGCAATCGAGCCGATTGCCGGCGTCGGACGGAGCGCATTCAGGAAGTTGGCATACCCGCCATGCTGCAGGGCGTCGGTCACGCGCGTCCGGTAGGTGGGGAGCATCTCCCGATCCACGCGGATCGTCACCTTGGAGGTAATGGTCGTGACGCCGGATTTGATCTGCGCATCGAGGGTGAGGTTCAGGGGATACTGCACGGCCGCGTGCGTTGCCCCGTTCACCGCGATGACGAGGCCGGCGATCGACAGCATCAGGACACTTGCTCTCATGAAGGCGCTCCCTGAAATGCGACGGGCTTTACCGCCCGCGGCTCCAGCACCACTCTATTACGGACGCCGCGACACCACGTTGGCCTTTTCCCACGCGCGCACCTTCCGGCGGGCCTCGTCGAAGAGCCGCTCGTAGTTGCCCTTCAGGAACTTCTCGCGCACATCCCGTGGCAGCGCCGCCAGCAGCGGCGCGTACATGTCGTAGACCTTCAGGTATTTCTGCTGGTCGGGCGGCGCCACTTCGTCCGTGCCGAACAGGAACCGATCCGGATACCGCGTGAGCAGGTCTGCGGTGGCCTTGACGCTCTCGGGTGAGGCAACGACGTATTTGGCAACTTCGTCCCAGGAGAGATCGATGTACAGGTTCTTCAAGTCGGGGTTCGACAGCGCGCGTTCCATGATCGAGAGCTGGTCCTTGACGGGTCGCACTACGCGTCCCAGACCGGCATGCGCCCAGATGATCGTCGCGTGCGGATGGCGCTTGACCAGATCCCGCAACTGAACGACCTGATACGGATCCTGTCCGGGCTTCGGGAACGGCATGTCCACGTCGTTGTGCAGGATGGAGACAAGCCCCACTTCGCCAGTGAAATCGAAGATCCGATCGAGCGCGGGATTCAGCAGGCTCGCAGTCTCGCCGGCGATTTTCGACGACACGAACTCCTTGTGGATGGAGAACTCGCCGATGCCGGAGAAGACGCCGGGAAAGGTCGTCAGCACCCGGCGGATGTGATCCGCGGCGTACATGTCGGTCGGGTTGAACCCGGTGATCATCGGGTCGAACCGCGCCTGATCTGCCGGCGACAGCGAGCGGTACGCCATGGCGATGGCGGCGTCGGTGAACGAGTAGTAGTAGAGCGGCGCGTCTGTCTGCAGGTAGTAGGTGGGCGCGAAGTCGCCGGTGTTGCCGTACGCCCACTGCTGCTGCAGCGGAATGCCGAACAGCGCGACGCGTCCGACCTTGCTTCCCATGATCTTCAGGAGGTCCTGGATGGACAGTGCCTTCCTGGATGTAGTTGGTCAGGTGGAAATGGGAGTCGTTGGCGACGTAGGTGTTGGCCGCGGCGGCCCCCTGCGCGTGCGCGGTGAACCCGCGCCCGGCGACGAGAGCCAGCAGTGCGATGCCGCCGATTGAGCCCAGCAGCGCGAAACGCCAGCGCGTGTGTTGGTCAATCATGAGATTCACGCTCAGAAGTTCATCTCGAGGTTGATGTGGAAGATGTTGCCGGATGCGCCGACCGGCATCGGATAGGCTGTGTAGCCGACCGGGCTGTGATTCACGTTGATGTACTCGCCGTTGAGCCGGAGCCCGCGTTCCTTCTTGAAGTACCAGTTCCCGCCGACACGCACCTCCGACGGGTCACCGTAGTCGCCGAAGATCTGCGATCCGCTCAAGTAGACCTGCAGCACGTCCTTGATCGCCATCGCCGACGATTGCAGCTGGTAGCCGGTGTCGCTGATGTCGGGAATGCCGCCGGTGTTCACGCCGGCGAAGTTCGTCAGCGTCCGCCAGTAGTACTCGCCCTCGAGCGACAGGCCCTTGTATTTGACGCCCCCGTCGACGCTGGTCATCTGGTAGTCAACGTTCTCGACGTTGATCCCCTGGCCGAACAGATTCGGCGTGAAGACGACGCTGCCGTCGGTGAGACGGATCTGGCTGTTTTCGATGGCGTTGGTGCCCGGCTGGCTCTGCTTGTTCTCGAGACTGTGCGACCAGTGCACGCGCAACACGGGTGGCCGACTTTCTGGTGGTAGTCGTAAGTCGCCGAAGGTGCCGCACAGGCCGAACTCGCCGGTCGTCGGCAGCCACTGCAGGGCGAAGGACTGCGTGTCCATCTTGTTGTCGATCTGCGACGCGCTCACGCCGAGGATGCTCAGGTTGGTGGCGAACATTGCGTTGTATTTGAGCTTCTGGAACAGATCGCCTTTTACCCAGACACCATTCGTGTACGAGCCGCGGAAGAACTCGTCGGCGATCAACCGGCCGTCGACGCCCAGCCAGTACGGAAACTGCCCTTCCGTGCTGCGCACGGTCGGCAACGACGTGATGCCGCCACCCACCGTCACGAAACGATTGAACACGTAGCTCAGGTTGCCGCCGCCGACGACTTGAGCCGGGTCGCCCTGCGACGCGTTCGACGACCAGACGTACAGGTAGTAGCGGAGCTGCGGCGTTATGAACCAGCCGGAGAACGGCGCGAAGAACTTGGCGAGCTGAATGTCCTGGCGCTGCTGAACGGTGTGCGCGACCCCGAAGGCGTCGGTGTAGGACTCGTCGATGTTGCGCTGATTCAGATAGCGCACATAGCTGAAGAGCCGGAAATAGATCTGCCCCTGCTCGCCGTCGTACAACAGGAAACCGGCGTTCGGGACATACTCGGGCGTCTTCGCCGTTCTCTGCACGCCGGTCGTCTGGCCAACGACGAATTCGCCGGCGCAGCCGTCCGACACCCAGATGCCCGTGTCGTCGTAGCCCCACGTCCTTCCCAGCAGGCAGGCGGCTCCTCCAAACGAACTCGCCAGCACGACACCAGCGGATGTGTCTGCGTCGCACTGGATCCGCGTTGTGCTCGTGGACTCGCAGCGGATCGTCACCGGAGCCTGCGTGGTGCCCGGACTGCCCGCAGCGGGCGGCTGCGCGGGCGGCTGCGCGTGCGCCAGCGTAGGCACCAGCAGAGCGAGCCCGGCGATCAACACTCCTGACGCACCTGTGGGTAGTTTCAAGACCACGACTCGTCCTCCCTGATCCAGTTCCTGTCTCCGATGCGAGCCGCAAACTGGCTGCGATCAGGACGGCCGGCTACGACTGTCGATCTTCAGTTTCGAATTGATCCGCACATGTCCCCTGTGCTGCAGGACATCCTGTGGCGGGTGGGTGTTGGGCCTGGCCGGCGCGAGTGCCAGCCGAGCCCAACCTTCGTGCCGACTCGTTGCTAGTTGCCCGCCTTCGCGGCAGCGGGCTTGACGGCGTACGGGTTGCCGCCGAGTGCGTTGGAGATGTCGGTGATCGCGCGCTGCGCGCGGATGCTGTTGCCAGCGTCGTCGAGCGGTGGCGAGATGACCGCGATGCCGAACTTGCCGGGCGAGACGGCAATGATGCCGCCGCCGACGCCGCTCTTCGCGGGCAGGCCCGTGTGATACAGCCACTTGCCAGAGTCGTCATACAGGCCGGCGGTCGCCATCACGGCGAGCACGCCTGGCACCTTCGCCGGGTCGAGCACCTGCTTGCCGGTCACCGGATTCTTGCCCGCGAACGCCAGCGTCGCAGCCATCGTCGCCAGGTCCTTGGCGTTCACGCCAATCGAGCACTGCCGAGTGTAGAGATCGACCGCCTGCGGCCAGTCCTTCTTGATGTAGCCATAGGCGAGCATCAGCGCGCCGATCGCCTGGTTCCGCTGGTTGGAATCGGACTCGGACTTGTAGACGTCCTGCAGAACGGAAAGCTGGCGTCCCGCCGCATCGTTGTGGAAGCCGATGATCTTGTTCCACACCGCGGCGCTGTTGGCGCCGGTCACCATGCTGGTGGCCGAGATCGCACCCGGGTTCACCAGTGCGTTCATCTCCGGGGCGCCGTTCCCAATCACGCTGCGAACGCCTTCGATAGCGATGATGGAATTGAAGCGCGCACCGGTCGCGTCGACGCCGATCCGTTTCTCGATCGACTCCAGGCCCTGCTCCTGGATGACCTGCGCCATCGTGAAGACCTTCGAGATCGACTGGATCGACACCTCGGTCTTCAGATCGCCGGCTGAGTAGACCTTGCCGTCGGGCATGACCACGGCGATGCCGAACAGGTTCGGGTCCACCTTGGCGAGCGCCGGGATGTAGTCGGCGTTCTTTCCTTCGGTGAGGGTCTTGTACTTGGCGAATGCCGCGTCAACTGCAGCCTGCGGGCTGGATTGTGCCTGGACCGACAGCGTCAGCCCAATCGCGACGGCAACTGCCGAAGCCGGTGCGATGTACGACACGGGTGATCTGAACTTCATTGCCTAGCCTCCAATTTTCCCGGAGAAGCTGTATTTGAACGTGAACTGCAGTCGTGTCTGGTTCGAGCTGAAGCCGTCGGAGTTGTTTTCACGGCCCGCCCACTGGAATTCGCCACCCATCAGCACGTTCTTCACGGGTGTCGTCAGCAGGTTGAACGCGAAGTACTGACCATTCTTGTAGGCGTCGGGCGTCTGCAGATCGCTGTTGGTGACGTCGACGCGGGAGTAGAAGGCCGCCGTGGACCACCTGTCGTTCCAGTTGTGATCGAGCGCCACGACCATGCCGAAGATCGGCAGCGCCTCGCCGGTGACCGGCGTCACCGTGTTGTTGCCGTTGCTCTTCAGGCCGACGTCAATCGGGCGCGTCGTTGAAGAAGTTCTGGATGCCTTCGCCGTAGGTGAACTGCACCCGGAGCGTGTCCTTCGACGTGAACTTCAGGTTCGTAGCTGCCCGAGATGCCCCAGCCGACCGTGCTGCCGCTCAGGTCGAACTTGTCATCCGGCAGCATGTCGTCCCACGCGATCTTGCGGACGGCGAATCCGCCCTGGACGTAGCCCCGCTTGCCCGCGGCGCGATAGTGGGCCGTGAAGTCGGGCGCGGGGTAGCGGCCCCTGACGTTCTGCAGTTCGACACGGTCGGCGAACACGCCGGCATCACCGCTGGCACCCGGCGCCTCGATGGCGATGCGCAGGTTCGAGCCGTTCTCTTTCACGATCGGTTCCCAGAACACCTGGGGGTTGCGCACGAACAGCATGCCGTTCGGACCCCAGTACTCGACGGTGTTCGGGAAGACGTCGACATCCATGAACGTGCTGTTCGTCTGTCCGCCGCCGATCTGCTTCCACTGGCCCCACGCATGGCGCAAGCGGATTGTCGTCAGCCCGGCGTCGCGGCCGACGCCGGCCATGTCGAACTCGAACTGCGCCTTGACGTCGCCGTTGGTGGTCGGGAACAGCGCCCTGCGCCCCAAGCCGGCTCTGACGCGCACTCAGGTAGAAGTGTCCATCCTGGCCGAATTCGTTCTCGTACTTCGGCAGGCGCGAGGGTCGGACGGTGTCGTACCAGTCGGGGTTGTTCTGGTTGAAATCGGCAATGGCGTCGGCCTGGCCGAAGCCGTAGACCTCGACGGAGGGGGCCGATGGTGCCTGAGCCCTCGCGAGCGGCGCCGTGCCAACCAGTAACGTCACCGCTGCCACGCACCGCCAGGCGGCGGTCCGATGCAGCCGAAGAAAATCCATTCGCATAGACGCTTGTCTCCTTGATATTCAGCCTACGGCCCAGCCTCGAACCTCCGCTATGCAGATTCGGCAAGCGGTGTGGCGTCAGCGGCCCTTACGGCGCAGCTGAAGGTGCGCGACTACACGCGCCCGGCCTTGGCCAGGCGAAGGTGTGCGGCTACACAGGTCCGCTGCGACGCGGGGGCCGATCCTCTGGGACCACGCGACCAGATCGCCCGGTGCTATGCTTCGGCCGTGCAGCGGATCACGAGCCGCCAGAACGCCGTTGTGGCGGCATACCGCGACGCCGCACGCAGCACCGCCGCCAATACACTCCTGCTGGACGGCCTGCACCTGGTCAGTGAGGCGATCGCCGCCGGCATTCGCCTGCGCCACATCATGATCGCGACAGAAGCGCTGGACCGACCCGAGGTCGCGCGGCTTCTCGAGCGCATCGATTCCCGGACGGTGGATGTTGCAACAGCCCCAGGTCCGGTCATGGACGCCGTCAGCCCCGTCCGCTCGAGCAGTGCCATCGTCGCGCTCGGAACGAAGCCCGGTCCGGTGCGGTCGATCTTCGACGGCGATGCGCCGCTGATCGTTGTGGTGTGCGACGTCCAGGACCCCGGCAACGTAGGCGCGATCATTCGCGTGGCTGAAGGCGCGGGAGCATCGGGTGTCATCGTCACGGGCCAGAGCGCCGACCCGTTCGGATGGAAGGCGCTTCGCGGATCGATGGGCAGCGCCCTGCGCCTGCCGATCGCGATCATCGCCACGATCGAGGAGGCGCTGGCCGAGGCAACCCGCCATCGGGCGCGTATCGTCGCGACCGTCCCCAGGGACGGCGTCTCGCTGTTCGACACGCCACTCACCGCGTCTACCGCTCTGCTCATCGGTGGCGAAGGCGTCGGTTTGCCGGAGGAGGCGATTGCGGCTGCCGATCTGCGGGTCACGATCCCGATGGAGGCACCGGTCGAGTCGCTGAACGCGGCGGTCTCCGCCGCCGTGCTTCTCTATGAAGCGAAGCGCCAGCGATCGGCCACCGGACACGGCCTGGTCGCGATGGCAGATCGTAATCCTCGAACGACAGCGCGGCGCTGAACATGGACTCGCTGTTCCCAGACGGACCGGTCGAGCGGAGCGCGCCTGCCCCACTGGCTGAACGGATGCGCCCGCGCACGTTCGACGAGTTCGTCGGCCAGGAAGAACTGCTCGCGCCCGGCAAGCCGCTGCGCGAGGCCATCGAGCGCGACCTGCTGCAGTCCATCATCCTGTGGGGTCCGCCCGGAACGGGCAAGACCACGCTGGCGAGGATCATCGCCGAAACGACCCGGGCCAGGTTCGTATCGTTCAGCGCGGTCCTTGCGGGCATCAAGGAAATCCGCGAGGTCATGTCCGAAGCCGAGCGGCTGCGCCGCACGACCGGTCGGCGGACGATCGTCTTCATCGACGAGATTCACCGGTTCAACAAGGCGCAGCAGGATGCCTTCCTTCCCCGTGTCGAAGCCGGCGATATCGTGCTGATTGGCGCGACAACAGAAAACCCGTCGTTCGAGGTGAACGCCGCGCTGCTGTCGCGTTCGAAGGTGTTCGTACTGCGCGGGCTGACGACGGAGGAGATCGTGTCGATCCTGGAACGTGCGCTGCACGATGTCACGCGCGGACTCGGTGCAGAAGCGGTCGATGTGGAGCCGGATGCCCTGCACTTCATTGCCCGCCATGCGAACGGTGATGCGCGGTCGGCGCTGGGCCTGCTGGAACTGGCGGTAGGCGCGGCGCCCGTCGCCGATGGCAGGAAACAGGTTGATACCGCGCGCGCACAACAGACGCTGCAGCGCAAGACCCTGCTCTACGACAAATCGGGCGAGGAGCACTACAACCTCATCTCCGCGCTGCACAAGTCGATGCGCAACAGCGATCCCGACGCAACCGTGTACTGGCTGGCGCGCATGGTGGAAGCCGGCGAGGACGCGTTGTACATCGCCAGACGACTGGTCCGCTTCGCGTCCGAGGACGTCGGCAACGCCGATCCGCAGGCGCTGTCACTGGCGATTGCCGCCAAGGACGCGGTGCACTTCATGGGAATGCCCGAGGGCAATACGGCGCTGGCGCAGGCAGCGCTCTACCTGGCTACCGCGCCCAAGAGCAACGCCGTGTACTCGGCGTACAACCAGGCGGCTGCTGCGGCGGAAATGGAAGTGGCGAACCCCGTGCCACTACACCTGCGGAATGCCCCGACGAAACTGATGAAGTCGCTGGAATACGGGAAGGGCTATCAGTACGCGCACGACGAAGCCGAGGGCGTGGCCGACATGTCGTGCCTGCCACCGTCGCTGGAAGGACGGACGTTCTACCAGCCGACGGAGCGCGGCTTCGAGAAGGAGATCAAGCGCCGGCTCGACGGCTGGGCCGAGATCAAGAAGCGGCGCCGAACGACCGGGTGAACAGCGCCTCGATGGCTGCGCGCCCGTTGTCGCGGATCTTGCGCGTGCCCGTGCCGGTGAAGTGCGGATGCGTGATGACCGGCAGATCGCCGTCGTCGCGCCGCTTGAACGCATCGCTCTCCCACGAGAACCAGGAATCGTGATCCTGGTCGAACACGTAGAGCGGCTTGTTGCACAGTTTCGCGAACTCCGCGCCCCACCCGGTTCCGCCCCGCACCGTGCCGTCCGCCAGCACCGTGCCGATGACGTAAATCTCCTGCCCGCTGTTCACCTGGTACCAGATCGTCTGGAGAATCCGCCGAATCGTTGGCGCGTCCGTGTAGCGCCGGTGCATCAGCCTGGAGACGTACGCGAGACTGACGTCACCAGCCTGCAACTCTTCGTGATTCAGCATGCGGACGCCGCGGTGCCGCACGAGCGGGTGGCCTTCGAAGGTGAAGTTCACTTCCTCGATGCCGTGACGTTCGGCGCACGCGCCAAACTCCGCCTCGGCGCCAGACGCGCCACCAGAAAACAGGATGCAGTCGCTCGGAGTCATGAGGGCCATATTAGCCCAGCTTCAATGGGTGGTTGGCTCGGGCACGACTGTCGTTGCCACTGCCGGAATTCCCTCGGGGGCAAGCGGGCCAGAGGGCTCGTGCACACGCGGCAGCTTGCGCAACATCTCCACCCTGATCGGCAGGATGAACGAGAAGCGGTAGTCGCCCTGCATACGCCCGATTGGGATGCCGACCAGGTCGCCGCTCCTGTTCAGGACGCCGCCACCGGACACGCCTGGATGACCGTCGGTGAGCGCCGTCACGAGGCCGTTTGCCGTCCGCTGGCCGACGTAGCCGGTGGAGAGCAGAATTCCCTTCGAGTAGTCGTTGCCCAACCGGAAGATCGGCTCGGCGAAGTCGTAGGTGAAATCGGTGTTCGGATGCAGGGCCGGAAGATCCAGCGGGCGGGTGCGGATCAGCGCCCAGTCGCCGCTGTGGACTTCGACGTCCGCGTCGCCGGCGTCAATCAGCTTCGCCGGCACTTCCTTGCCGTCGTGCATCACCCGGATGGAGACGATGCGCCGCTGCCCGTCGCGGTTGTCCTCGTCCTTCAGCGCGACGACGGCGTGCTTGACGGTGATGAAGTAACCGCCCCCGAGGTACCCCGCGGTGCCATAACTCGAGCGGCCCTGGTTATCCGTGGAGTACAGCTCGACGAAGCTGGTGCGGCGCTCGCGCAGCAGCTGCAGCGGCAACAGTCCCATCTCGCTCTGAAGTTCCTGTTTGATCTGCGCGACCATTCGGGCGCGAGAAGCGTCGGCCGGTGAGAGCGTCGGCTTGCTCTCGGCAACGGCGCTGCCCGTGGTGCCGGCAGGGACGATGGCGCGCGGCGCGTTCGCGGCCTATCTGGCTGCGAACTTCCGCTCGAATGGCGTCCAGCTTCGCGTCGTATTCGGCGCGGTCAACGGCATCTCCTGCGCGGGCGTGGAAATTACCGAGGAGGAAGAACGCAACGGCGGTGGTGACGATGGTTAACGCGGTCAGGAAGCGGCGCGAAATCATGTCGGACTCCAAGTTCGGCAGCTGATACAACCCCGTCATCCCGGGATGCGTGGCTTACAGCTTTGCGATCCGGCGTCGTGCCTGGCGCGTGGAAGTACGCGCAGGGCTCGCGCTGAATGGCCTTTTTCGCTTGGGTAAGCGTGTCGTTATGCAGTTGTCGACGGCTGACTTGCCCAATGTAACTGCGGCGCGAAAAGCGGGTCAAGCTGAGCAGGCCATCTATTTGTGATTTTTTTCGCGAACGACCGGAAAAAGGGATCGGGGATCGGGGATCGGGGATCGGGGATCGGGCAATCGGCTCGATCGGGGATGGGATCAGGGATCAGGGGTCAGGGAAACAGGGGTCGGGTTCAGAGGCGTGGCAGCGTCGTGGCGCGAATCAGTTTGGAGGCGCCGCCCATCAGGGCGACGCTCTGCGCCGCCAGCGTGTTCACGAGTTCCCGTTGCAGCGGCGTCAGATCCGAGACGACCAGTTGCGCCAGGATTTCCTTGACGCTCTTGTTGGTTCGTCTCATCTCCGCCACGATTGCCGTGAACGACGCTGAATCCCGCTCGGCCGACAACGCCTCGCTGCGCACCTTCTGCAGCAGGTCACGCATGCGGTCGGCGCCAGGATCGAGCTGGAACACCAGATACTGCCCGTCGTCAGCGATGAGCGCGCTGACCAGGTAGTGGTATTCCTCGCCGCTCTCATTCACTTCGGCGCAGGGGCCCCACTGCAGCGACCCGGGCAGTCCGCGCCGCCAGAAGGCGCCGGCCTCCTCGAGGATGTGCCCGAGAAACGGGAACGTGGTGTCGGACGTGATCCGCGCGAACCAATCGGGCGTGGGTGCGATCGACACGAACGACCCGTCTGCGGCACGCTTGAACGCCGCCATCTCCAGCGCCCGTAAGACCGTCGGCAGTTCGTGTGCGCTCATCGGCGGCCCTCCCCTTCAGACCTGAATCATGGCTCGTGCGAGTGTCAGGAAGGCATCGTCGACCGCTGCGCCCGTCTTGGCGCTGGTCCTGATGACACGCCACCCCCGCTGCGTCAGCACGCCCAGCAGGTCGTCGTCTATCTGCCACTCGGACTCGAGGTCGGCTTTGTTGATCACGAGGGTGAACGGGACGCCGGGGACGACGGACTGCGCGCTGGCGTGAATGGCCAGTGCCGTATCGAGCGTCGTGCGGCGCGTGCCGTCGGCAACGAGCAGATACCCCGAGGCGCCACGCAGGTACGACAACCGGATCTTCTGAAAGTCGTCCTGCCCGTACAGGTCCCAGATCACCAGGTCCACATCGGCACCGCCGGCGTGGACGCTCTTCTTGTCTATCTTCACGCCAATGGTGGTCAGGTACTTGTCCGAGAAGATGCTGTGGACGTACCGCGAGATGAGGCTGGTCTTCCCTACCCCGAAGCCGCCGAGCAGGCAAATCTTCTTCTGGCTCATGGCCGGTTCCCCGGAACTGG
The DNA here is from genome assembly GCA_963697745.1 of uncultured Acidobacteriota bacterium. GTDB lineage: Bacteria > Acidobacteriota > Vicinamibacteria > Vicinamibacterales > CAVVIG01 > CAVVIG01. The sequence goes on from CAVOPD010000006.1 coordinate 304,243, forward strand.
CTCGTTCGAGATGACCACGTGCAGCGAGGCCCGCCGGTTGAGCTCCTTCTCGCCCTCGGTCGTCCCTGCCGTCAGCGGCGCGGTGCTGCCGACGCCGCGTGCCGCGAAAGAAATTGCATCGAGGGCTTCGGACGTCAACAAGCGGCGAACGGTTGCGGCCCGCGACTCGGCCAGCGGGCCATTGGCTATCGGAGATCCGTCACTGTCGGTGTGCCCGAGAACGTCGATGTTCGCCGACTGCCCGCGGACGTGCAATCCGTCGTTCAACTCCGCGAGCAGCGTCCTGACTGCGCTGACTCGCTCGAGCTGTTCCGGCGACAGGACCGACTGCCCCTTCGGAAACAGGATCGATATCGCCTGGAGCTTCTCTGCCAGCTGCTGCACCGCCGGAATGCCCGCGTACTCGAACCGGCGCACGCCCGCCACCGCCGGCGCAAGGCGCTCGCTCTCGATCAGCCATCGTGCGGGTGCCGGGCCACTCGCCCGCAGCAGCCCGTCGCTGTATTCCAGATCGACCCCCGGAGGCGGGCGGAGAAGCCCTCTGGCCCGCGCGGCGACAAACGGCGCGTAGAAGCCGTCGTACGGTTCCCACCGCGCCTCGACCGCCGCCGGATCCACCTGCGCCGCCGCCATGAAACTGGTCGGGTCCGTCGCCAGCGGATCGCGCAGCCCGGCGACGAAGTAGCGGCCGCCCCTGCGCCCGCTCGACAGGACGATGAGACCCGGTTCGTGAGCAAGACGATCGACATACCGCTGCCATCGCTGTCCGTCGCGAACGACGACGAAGGTCCAGGCACCAAGAGCGAGCAGCACGAGCGTGGCGAGCGCGATCCAGCGCCTGTAGGCTGGCGCGGTGCTGGGCTGGCGCCGTTCAGAGACCAGACACGCCTCGAGAACGGGTCGTGCCTTGACGAAGGGCGCCGAGTCACCGGTGAAGGCTTTCAGCTCGCCGCCGAGGAGGAGGTGGATCGACTCGAGTGCTTCGCGGAACATCAGCCGGACCTGATGCGGGGCGGTTCCGCGGACCACGCCTGCCAGCACCGCGTACGGACTCTGCTCCACCGTCACCGAAAGGTCGCCGACGCGGAACGCATCGAGGCTTTCCGTTCCGCCCACCTTGAAGGAGTCGTGCACGAAATCGCGGATCGCCGTGAGCATGGCCGACACCTGATCCGCGTCCTGCACGCCTCCCGGGTTTACCGAGACATGCTGGAGCAACAGACCGGTTTCCGCGTGAATCAGGAGCAGTTGCTCGACGCGGTAGTGCAGCGTGTTCAGGAGGACGATTTCCGCGAACGGCTTCCCGGTGCGCCACGCCGTCAGCCGCCACTGCACCGCGCGCCACGACACGCTCTGTTCGACGGTGCGGTTGAACGACTCCATCATCGACGCGAGCATGTGCTCGATGGCCCGGCGGATCGCCGGTCCCATCACCGGGAAGAGCGCGTCGGCAAGCGGGCGCGGGTCGCGCTGGACCGACGAGGTGATGGCGTCTTCGATCGTGGGTCCCAGCGCTGCGGCCAGTCTCGGATCGTGACCGCGAAGCGTCAGCGCTTCGGGCAGCACGCGGCTCACCTCGCGCGTCTGGGCCGCGCGGTCGAAGACATGCGACTCGAGGGCGCGCAGGTCGCGTTGCTCCTGGCCGACGAGGAGCAGGCGCAGCTCGGTGAACTGCGCGTCAGCGGATGGCGAACCCTTCGATGCTGAGCCCTCGTCCGTGCTCGGGCCGGGAGCATCGCCCCGCCCGACGGCCGTTTCAGCCATTCCCGACGTCCTCGGCGCCGGGAATCCTGAAGTCATCGGTCAGCCGCATCGCGACCTCCGTGAGGAGCGCGGCGATGGTCGCGCGATCTGCCTTGTCAGTGCGAAGTTCCTGGGCCGTGCGGGACAGCGTGCCAAGAATGTCCTCGACCTTCTGCCGCAGGTCGTCGTTCAGCCGCTGGTGTTGCTCCAGCATCTGCTGACGGAGTTCGCGTTGTCCCTTCGACTGCTGTTCGTCGATGGTCGTCGAACGCCGGTCGAGGGTGCGTGCGGTGTCCCGCAGCTCGTTGGAGAGCGTCGCGTGGGAATCAACCCGGTCGGCCCGTTCGGACTTGATCTGTCCATCGAGCGACTCCGCTTCGCGGCGCACGTAGGCCTCGAGCATCTCGAGCCGCTGCCGCACTTCGTCCTTCAGGTCGGCCGTGTCCTTGACGAGGCGCTCCTCGAGACGCGCGAACCGTTTCTCGACGTCGCGCATCTGATTCCCGAACAGGATGTCTCGCACCTTGTCGAGGCTGGCTGGGCTCGCGCCATCAGGCAGACGAACGGCATCGTCTCGCTGACCGGTGGCCACATCCGATACGGGACGTTCGTGGTTGGGTGCGTTCATGACGGGTCCTCGGCTCGAGATACGGTTAAGCGTCCGAACTCTGTTGTGAACGGGTGGGGGCCGGGCACCGTGCGCCCCTCGGTCGAGCCCCATTATGGACGCCGACCCCGCGGTGTCAAGCGACCCGGGGCGTGGGACGGAGATCAGGGATCAGGAATCAGGAATCGGGGATCGGGGATCGAGGGATCGGGGATCAGATGCGGTCGAAATTCTTTTCGATCTCGCGCTTCGTGATCCGCAGCATCACCGGCCGGCCGTGCGGGCACACGGTTGAATAGGCGGTGGCACGCAGTTCCTCGAGGATGTGCGTCATCTTCTCGTAGGTGAGCGGATAGTTCGCCTTCACCGCCGCATGACATGCGGTGGTCGCGGCGATACGCTGCAGGGCATCCTGCACCTGCGCGCCGCGGTCCAGGCCTTCGAGGTCGTCAGCCAGCGCCCGCAGTGCCTGCGCGCTGTCCTCCGTGCCGAGCAGGGCCGGCACGGCGGCTACCCTGACCGTCCCCTCGCCAAACGGCTCGACCTCGTACCCGAGCCGCGCAAGATCGGGCGCCCGCTCGGCCAGGGTCTGCTGCGACGCGGCAGGCACGTCGATCAGCAGCGGCACGAGGAGGCGCTGCGACTGGAGATCTCCCCGCGTCAACTGCTGCATCACGCGCTCGAACAGGACGCGCTCATGCGCCACGTGCTGATCGATGATCGCAATTCCCTCATCGTCGATGGCGATGATGAACGTGTCGCGAAACTGCCCCAGCGGGATCATCGGGCGCACGGACGGCGCGGTGCCCGCCCCCGCCGCCATGGCCGCAGCTGCGTGATCCAGCGGGCCGCCGGCGGTATCCGCATCGGCAAATCCGGCCGCTCCCGCGCCTGCGGCGCCGGCGTGATTCGCTCCTGATCCCTGATCCCCGATCCCTGATCCCTGTTCCCCGCTTCCCGATCCCTGGAACGCCGCCGGATACGGCGAGTCCGGATACGGCATTCGCGGCGCGGCACCAGGGACCCACCGATTGGGAAAGCTGCCGCCACCGAGGATGCCGGGGATGGAGGGCGCGAAGGGCCGCGTCATCACCGTTTCGGGCTGGAGTTGCAGCTGCGGGACTCCGCCGGCGCCGAGCGCATCCATCAGCCCGCGCCGAACGACTTCGTGCACGAGTGACTGCTCGCGGAAGCGCACTTCAGCCTTGGTCGGGTGCACGTTGACGTCCAGCGCATCGGCCGGCATCTCGAGGAACAGGTGCACTTCCGGGCTGCGCTCCTTGATCGAGGCCATGCTGTAGGCGTCGATGATGGCGTGCGCAATGGTCCGGTCCTTCACGATGCGGCGATTGATGAAGACGTTCTGCGGACCGCGCGTCGGCCCCTGTTCGGCCAGTGCCGCGATGAACCCGGACATCCGGATGCCGCCCGCGTCCTTGTGGACTTCGAGCAGATCGGTTCGTTCCCCATACAGCTGGTAGAGGCGATCCCGCAGGGTCGCCGCCGGCGGACACTGGAGAACCTTGCGCGGACCACTCGTCAGCGTGAAACCGATTTCCGGGTATGCCAGTGCGAGCTGGGTGGTGATGCGCGAGACCTGCGCCGTTTCCGCACCATCGGACTTCAGGAACTTGCGGCGCGCCGGAAGGTTGTAGAAGAGATCGTTGACCTCGATGACCGTACCGGCAGCCGCCGCGACCTCCACGTCGGCCGCGACCAGGCCGCCGTTCACACGCAGTTCGATCCCGCTGTCCACATCGCGCGTGCGGGTGCGGATCATGAAATGCGAGACCGACGCAATGGAGGGAAGGGCTTCGCCGCGAAAGCCGTGTGTCAGGATCGCGGCCAGGTCATCAGCGCGCCGGATCTTGCTGGTCGCGTGCCGCTCGAGCGAGAGCCGCGCATCATCGGGATCCATCCCCTCGCCATCGTCCTCGACACGGACCTGCTTCTTGCCGCCGAGCTCGACGTGAATGACCACGCGCCGGGCGCCCGCGTCGATGGCGTTCTCGACGAGCTCCTTCACGACCGACGCCGGACGCTCGACGACCTCCCCGGCGGCAATCTGGTTGGCAAGCTCGGTGGGCAGCCGCGTAATCCGACCCACGTCAGATCCAGCGCTTGCTTCGGAAGAACGCCAGCATCGACGACACGACGCCCACCATGATCGCGAACAGCCACCAGAACTGCACACTGTCGCTGCCGGGAAACTGCGGGAGGTGCACGTTCATCCCGTAGATGCCGGAGACCAGCGTCAGCGGCATGAAGATCGTCGAGACAATCGTCAGCACCTTCATCACCTCGTTCAACCTGTTGCTGACGTTGGTGAGGTAGGCGTCGAGGATGCCGGTGATCCGATCCTGGAACATCGTGGCATCGTCGGCCAGCCGCTGCAGGTGATCGTAGACGTCCCGAAACCGGAACGACATGTCGGTGCTGATGTCCACGAAGTCCCGTCGCGCGAGGCGGGCGATCACGTCGCGCTGCGGCATGATGATGCGCCGGAGCCCGGCGACGCGCCGCTTCTCGTTCAGGATCGACCGGATCACGTCGCTGGTCGGGTTGTCGAACGCCTCGGTCTCGAGGTCGTCCAGGCGATCCTCGAGCTTCTGCACCTCGGGGCCGTAATGGTCCACCATGATGTCCACGATGCGGTGAAACAGCGCGACCGGCCCCTCACCCATGATCTTGGCGTTGCGGACCGCGTTCTCCTGGAGTTCCGCAATCGAACGCGAGCGTCCGTTGTGCACGGTCACCAGGTAATTGGGACCCACGAAGAAATCGACGTCGTGCGTCAGGATGTCCTGCTGATTCGACTCGACAGCGATGCCGTGCAGGATGGCGTACAGGTATCCGTCGTAGGCCTCGAGCTTGGGATAGTGCAGATCGGCGCGGGCATCCTCCACCGAGAGCGGATGGAATGCGAAGGTCTCGCTGAGGATCAGCAGTTCCGGAATGGTCGGCGCACCGAGGTCGACCCAGATGAAGGTGTTCGAGGCCGGATTGAGCCAGATCCGATCGATGCTCTTGACCTGTTCGGTCTGGCCGTTGCGGTTGATGAAGATGGTGACCAACGGGCTTCAGACTCCAGGCTTTAGGCTCCCGACGCGTCGACTCCGGGCCTGAAGCCGACGGGGCCTGAAGCCCAGAGCCCGAAGCCCGGAGTCCGCAATGCCCTAGTCCCCCACCTTCACCGACAGCGCCGCCTGCGCCGCGGCCAGCCGAGCTACCGGCACGCGATACGGGGAGCAGCTGACGTAGTCCATCCCGGTCTTCTCGAAGAAGTGGATGGACGCAGGGTCGCCGCCGTGTTCGCCGCAGACGCCGACCTTGAGGTCCGGCTTGGTCCTGCGCCCGTTCTCCACGCCCATGCGGACCATCGCGCCAACGCCATCGACGTCGATGGTGGCGAACGGATCCTTGTCCAGGATCTTCTTGTCCTGGTAGATGCGCAGGAACTTGCCGACGTCGTCGCGCGAGTAGCCGAAGGTGAGCTGCGTCAGGTCGTTGGTGCCGAAGGAGAAGAACTGGGCTTCCTGCGCCACCTGGTCGGCGGTTACCGCCCCGCGCGGCACTTCGATCATGGTTCCCACGAGGTACTTGATCTTGATGCCCTGCGCCTTCATCGTCTCGGCGGCGACACGGTCCACCACCGCCTTCTGGTCCTTCAGTTCCTTCACGTGCCCGACCAGCGGAATCATGATCTCCGGAACGATCTTCAGCCCTTCCTTGTTCAGGCGGCAGGCGGCTTCGATGATCGCCCGCGTCTGCATCTCGGTGATCTCGGGATAGGTGATGCCGAGACGGACGCCACGGTGACCGAGCATCGGGTTGAACTCGTGGAGCTGCTCGACGCGCGCGAGCAGCTGCTGCTTCTCCTGGAGTTCCTTCTTCTTGCCGTTGCCCATCTCGAGCCGCGCGATCTCCACCATGAGATCCTCCCGCTTGGGCAGGAACTCGTGCAGCGGCGGATCGATCGTCCGGATGGTGACGGGCGCGCCCTTCATCGCCTTGAACACGCCGTAGAAGTCCTCGCGCTGCAGCGGGAGCAGTTCGTCGAGCGCGGCACGGCGGTCGGCCTCGTTGTCGGCCAGGATCATCCGCTGGACGACCGGGATGCGCCCCTCGCCGAAGAACATGTGCTCGGTGCGGCACAGTCCGATGCCGCGGGCCCCGAACGCGTAGGCGATGTCCGCCTGATCGGCCAGGTCGGCGTTCGCGCGGATGCCCATGCGCCGGAACTTGTCCGACCACGACAGCAGCTTCTCGAAGCGCTGGTAGATGTCGGACTCGCCCGGCTGCAGCTGCTTGTTCAGCACCTGCAGAATTTCGCTCGGCTTGGACGCCACCCGCGCCAGCTTCACTTCGCCCGAGAGCCCGTCGAACGAAATCCAGTCGCCTTCCTTTACGGTCTGTCCGGCGACGCGGAACTCGCGGGCATGCTCGTCCACCTCGATGCCACCGGCACCGACGATCGACGGCTTGCCCATCTGACGCCCGACCACCGCAGCATGCGAGGTCATGCCGCCGGTGGCGGTGAGAATGCCCTGCGACACGAACATGCCGTGGATGTCGTCGGGGACGGTTTCGCGCCGGACGAGGATCACTGGCTTGCCCTTCTGGGTCCAGTCCACCGCGTGATCGGCGGAGAACACCACCTGGCCGCTCGCCGCCCCGGGCGACGCGGGCAGGCCCTTTGTGGCCACCGGGATCTTGTTCCACTCCGCGGTGTCGAAGCCGGGCGCCAGCAACTGGTTCAGCGACTCGGGGTCGACCAGCAGTACCGCGTCCTTCGGCGTGATGAGCCGTTCGGCCACCAGGTCGGTCGCAATCACCACCGCCGCATACCCGGTGCGCTTGCCGCTGCGGGTCTGCAGCATGAAGAGCTTCTCGTCCTGGATGGTGAACTCGAAGTCCTGGATGTCCTTGTAGTGCTTCTCGAGCCGCGTGGTGATCTGACGCAGCTGCTTGTAGGCCGCCGGCATCACCTGCTCGAGCTGAAGAATCGGCTGCGGCGTGCGCACGCCGGCGACCACGTCCTCGCCCTGCGCGTTGATCAGGAATTCGCCGTAGAACTCCTTTTTGCCGGTGGCGGGGTTGCGGGTGAAGCCGACGCCCGTGCCCGACCGATCGCCGGTGTTGCCGAACACCATCATCTGCACGTTGACAGCGGTGCCGATGTAATCGGGGATGTCGTAGATGCGGCGATACTCCTGGGCGCGCGGGTTCATCCACGACCGGAAGACGGCGTCGCGCGCCATCTTCAGCTGGTCCATCGGATCCTGCGGAAACGGCTTGCCGGAGCGCTTCTTGACGACCCCCTTGTATCGCTCCACGACCTCGCGCAGCGCCAGTTCGTCCAGCTCGGTGTCCAGCTTCACGCCGCGCGATTCCTTGACGCCATCGAACTCGTGTTCGAACGTGCTCTTCGGAATCTCGAGCACCACGCTGCCGAACATCTGCATGAAGCGGCGGTAGCTGTCGAACGCGAACCGGCCGTTCTGGGTTCGACGCTTCAGGCCTTCGACCGACTGATCGTTGAGGCCGAGATTCAGGATGGTGTCCATCATCCCGGGCATCGAGAACTTCGCGCCCGAGCGCACCGAGACGAGCAGCGGGTTCTCCGTGGACCCGAGCTTCGCGCCCGCAGCCTTCTCGAGCCGGCGGAGGTTGTCGGCAATCTCGGCGTCGATCGGGGCCGGGATGCGCGACTTCTCCTTGTAGTAGATGGTGCAGACGGCAGTGGAGATGGTGAAACCTGGAGGCACCGGCAAGCCGGCGTTGGTCATCTCGGCGAGGCCCGAGCCCTTTCCGCCGAGCAGGTCCTTCATGTTGCGGTTGCCGTCCGCCTTGCCGTTTCCAAAGAAATACACGTGCTTACCAGACCGCCCCGCCCGCGCCGCGTTGGTGGGTGCAGTTGACGCCTTCTTCGCAGCTGTCTTGGCCATCAGCGACTCCGTCGATCGTCGAATCTGAAATAAGAAAGGTGTGATTGTAGTGCAGGGGCTCAGGTCTGCCGCGTCTCGTCGGGAGCTATTTCTGAAATATCGCCGCTGGTCAACAGAATCGTATCGCGCAACGTCGTCAGCAGCGAGAGGCGCGCCTCCCGAAGCGCCGGGTCGTCCGCCATCACAAGGACATCCACGAAGAACCGGTCGACGGGTGCGTGCAGGTGCGCGAGCTGCGTCATCGCGTCGACGAAGCGCTCCTCGCCAAGCGCCTGCTCGATGCGGGGCCAGCGCTGTTCCAGCTCGGCCAGCAGCGCGTGTTCCGCCGGTTCGCGCAGCGCCTCGCGCAACGCGTCGAAGCGGGTCGGGGTGCCGGGATGTGGCGTGAAGTCTCTCGTGATGTTCTTCACCCGCTTGAACAGCACCGCGAGTCCCTCGAACCCTGCCGCCGTGCGCGCCTGCGCGAGGGCCTGCACACGCCGCAGCAGATCGTACGGCTTCAGGGTCGAGAGGTCGGTCGGGAATGCGGCGCGGATTTCGTCATACCGGAACCCGCGGCGCTCGAGCAGGTGCGTTTCACGTTCGCCGAAGAACTCGAATACGAGCTGGCGCCAGGCGTCTCCCTGCGGCGTGAGCGCGCCGCGATATCCTTCGAACGCCTGGTCCACCAGTGCACGCAGTGACACGGCCCGGGCGATCCCCGTCGTTGCGTGCAGGTCCGTCAGGATCTTGGTCACCGCCTGCGCCGCGCGACGCAGCCCGTACGGATCCCGCGAACCGGTGGGCCTTTCGCCGGCAGCGAACAGGCCGACGATGGTGTCAAGCTTGTCGGCGAGAGAGACCGCCGCCCAGGAGGTCGCCGCCGCCCCGAGTTGCGTTCGTGACGGCGCAGCGTCCACTTCGACGCCGATCGGCAGGTACTGGAAGTAGATGGCCTTCCACACCGCCTCGGGCAGTCCCTCCTCGCGGGCATAGATCCCGCCCATCGTGCCCTGGAGTTCGGTGAACTCCCGCACCATGTCGGTGGTCAGGTCGGCCTTGGCGAGTCGCGCCGCGGTGGCGGCATGTCCTGCGACTTCGTCGCCAGCCCCGAGCGCCTCGGCGGCAATCCACCGCGCCAGCCGCTCGATGCGTGCGGCCTTCTCGCCGTAGCTGCCGAGTTTCTTGTGGAACAGCAGCGTGCCGAGGCGATCGAGGCGCGATTCCAGGGTAGACGCGCGATCGGCTTCCCAGAAGAACCGGGCGTCGCGCAGACGTGCGGTCACGACGCGTTCGGCGTTGCCGCGCGATCGTCCGCTCGTTGTCCGGCTCGGTGTTGGTCACGGCGAGAAACGCGTTCTTCAGCCGGCCGTCTTCGGATTCAACGGGAAAGTAATGCTGATGGTGAATCAGCGTCGTCGTCAGCACTTCGTCGGGAAGCGCGAGGAAATCGGGGCTGAAGGTACCGGCGACCACCGACGGGTACTCGACGAGATCGGGCACCTCGGCCAGCAGGCCGGACTCGGCGCGCACCATGCGGCTGACGCGGCCCTGCAGCCGCTGCGCCTTGGCGTCGAGCTCGCGGGCAATCTTGTTGTGGCGCTCGCTGCGCTCGAGCATGACGAAGTTCTCGAGCAGGCGCGTCTTGTATTCGTCGAAGGAGCGCACCTTGATGGCACGGCCGGCACGTCCGCTGGTCGTGAGGAACCGGTGCCCGTAGGTGACCGCACCCGAGGTGACGTCCTGCACGGAGCTGCTCTGCGCACCAGGCGTGCGCGAGATGCCGAACGGGATGACCCGTCCGCCATACGTGAAGAGCAGCCAGCGGATGGGACGACCGAACAGCAGCTCGCCCTTGCCATCGTCGAGCATCGCGTCCCAGTGCATCAACTTCGGAAACGACAGGCCGCGGAGCGTTCCGCCCAGCACCGCCGGCAGCACGTCCACCGCGGCCTTCCCGCGCTGCTTCCTGCGAAACGCGAGATAGGTGCCCTTTCGGCGTGGCGATCTGTTCGAGCGATGCCACATCCGTCCCGTTCTTGGTGGCGAACCCCACCGCGGCCGGCGTCGGCACACCGTCGGCGGTGAAGCCTGCCGAGACCGGCGGCCCGTTGAGCACTTCTTCGAGATCGGTCTGGCGCTCCGACAGCCTGGCGATCCGCACCGTGAGACGGCGCGGCGTGCTGTAGGTTTCCGCCGGCGCCTCGGGCGTGAGCCGCTGCTCCTTCAGTTGCGCGATCACGACCTCGCCAAGCTGGTTCGTGAGGCCGGGCAGCCATCTCGCCGGCAGTTCCTCGCAGCCGATTTCGAGGAGCAGTTCGCGGTCCATGTCAGGCCGTCACTTTCCCGGCGGACTCGCCGACATAGGTCTTCGCGATCTGCAGCGCCAGTTGACGCACGCGGAGGATGTAGGCGGTGCGCTCGGTGACGCCGATGCTGTTGCTCGAATCCAGGATGTTGAACAGGTGCGAGCACTTGAGGCAGTGTTCGAGTGCGGGCAGCACCAGCCCGCTCTTCAGCAGCGCCTCGGAAAACGTGTAGTTGCGATCGAACATGTCGCGATGGAACGCGCCGAACTCCGCGCGTGGCATGTCGATCTGCCCGAACACGTACTTCGATTGCTCGACCTCCTCGCGCAGCCGAACGGCGCCGTACTTCACGCCGGCTCCCCATTCGAGGTCGTACATGCTGTCGACCCGCTGCAGCACCATCGCGATCCGCTCCAGCCCGTAGGTGAGTTCCGCCGAAATCGGGGCGAGGTCGAGACCGCCGGCCTGCTGGAAGTAGGTGAACTGCGAAATCTCCTGGCCGTCGAAGAGCACCTGCCAGCCGGTGCCCCACGCGCCAAGGGTCGGCGCCTCCCAGTTGTCCTCCTCGAAGCGGATGTCGTGCTGGCGCGGGTTGATGCCGCACGCCTCCAGGCTTTCGAGATAGAGGTTCTGCACGTCGTCGGGCCCCGGCTTGAGGATCACCTGGAACTGGTGATGCTTGAAGGACCGGTTGGGGTTCTCGCCGAACCGCGCGTCGGCCGGACGCCGGGACGGCTGCACGTAGGCCACGTTCCAGTGATCGGGGCCGAGCACGCGCAGGAACGTTTCGGGGTGCATGGTGCCCGCCCCGACCTCGATATCGAGTGGCTGCTGCAGGATGCAGCCGCGAGACGCCCAGAATTCCGACAGCCTGAGGATGAGACCTTGAAACGTCATCGTCGCATCTCGCGCAGCACGCGCGCGGATTTCAGATCCTTTTCGAGATGCATCGCGATCTTCGCGCGATGCGCGGCTTCGAGTTCGCGCAGCACCGTGGCCGAGACCGCCACGTCTGACAGCCCGAGCGGGCTGCAGGAGCGCGCCGCGTCGAGGAACGCGCGGGCGCCGGCCGACGCGCGTGGGTCGGCCTCGTACACTCCCTGGAGCCGCAGGAGCCAGTACTCGAAATAGCGTGCGAGCGGCTCGACCGCGATTCCCGACGTCAGCGCCTCGACGACCGAGGCGCCCAGGCGGTAGAGCGTTTCGTTCGCGTCGTTCTCGGGCGCCCACTCGTCGATCAGTTCGGCAAAGTAGGAGATATGCCCGAGTGCGTCGCCAGTGCCCGACGGCATTCGGAGCGGCGACTGCGTCGGGGCGATATCCTGCAGGAACACCAGTTCCCGCCGCTCGCGTTCCCGATAGGTCACCCGGCCGCAGGTCATCGGCTCGAGGGCGCCTCCGAAGCGGCGCCGGCTCTGCCGCGCGTTCTTCGCCACCCCTCGCTTCTTGCCGCGATCGCGCGTCAGGAACACGACGATCCGATCCGACTCACCGAGCTTATAGGTCCGCAGAATCAGCGCGTCGGTGGTGATCAACGGCATTCAGGGGGAGGCGGGCCACTGTACTACAGCCGCCTAGCGTTCGTCCCCACCTCCGTGGCGGCCGACGCCAAGGTCGTGAAGCACGTGCTCGTCCTCGCGCCAGTCGGCTTTGACCCGGACGTGCAGGTCGAGGAACACGCGCGTCGAGAAGAACCGCTCCAACTCCTCCCGCGCTGCCGTGCCGATCCGCTTGATCATGTCGCCGTTCTTCCCCACCAGGATCGGCTTCTGGGACTCGCGGTCCACGACGATCGAGCAGTACAGCCGCAGCAGGCCCTTCTCTGCTTCCGGCTCCTCGAAGCGGTCGATGACCACCGCGCTCGAGAACGGAATCTCGGCATGGGTGAACTGCAGCACCTTCTCGCGGACGATCTCCGCCGCCATGACCCGTTCGGGCTGATCGGTGAGGTAGTCCTCCGGGTACAGCGCCGGCCCCTCGGGCAGGCGATCGATCAGAACCTTCTCCAGGCGGTCGACGTTCAGGCCGGTGCCGGCCGAGATCGGGATGATTTCGGCGAAGTTGCCCTCTTTGCTGAACTGCTCGATGACAGGCAGCAGGCTGGTCTTCTTGATCAGGTCGACCTTGTTGAGGATCAGGAACACCGGAATCTTGACATCCTTCACCAGGTTGAACACGTACCGGTCGCCATGCCCGAACTTCTCCGCCGCGTCGACAACGAGACAGAGAATGTCGACTTCGCGGATCGTGTCCAGCGCGGCATCCACCATCCGGACGTTCATGCGGTGCAGCGGGCGATGGATGCCCGGCGTGTCGAGGAAGATCACCTGCGCGTCGGGGTAGTTCCGCACACCGAGGATCCGGTTGCGCGTCGTCTGCGGCTTGTCCGAGACAATGGCCACCTTCTCGCCGACCAGGCGGTTCAGCAGCGTCGATTTCCCGGCATTCGGCCGGCCGATGAACGAGACAAATCCTGACTTCACGCCGTGCGCTCCCCTTCCGTGGCCACCGTCGTTTCGCGCTTGCGTAATTCTCACCTTGCTCACGCGCCGGCGATCGACTTCGAGCACCTCGACGTGCAGACCGTCGATGTCCACCTGCTCGCCGACCGACGGCACCCGGCCCAGATGCGTCATCAGGAAGCCGCCGACGGTCTCGAACCCTTCGCGGGCGATCTGGACGTTGAGCCGCTGCACCACTTCGTCGATATCGACCTTGCCGTTGAACAGGAAGCGGCCGCCGCCCTCATCCACGATCGGCTCGCTCTCGACGTCGTACTCGTCGCGAATCTCGCCGACGATCTCCTCGAGCATGTCCTCGATCGTGACCAGGCCGGCCGTGCCGCCGTACTCGTCGACGACGATCGCGATCTGCGTCTGCTGACGCTGGAACTGCTTGAGCAGTTCAGGCACGCGCTTGCTCTCGGGGACGATGACCGCCGGCCGCATGAGCAGCGTGATCGACCGCGAGTCGTCGCGATGCTCGAGCGCGACCAGGTCCTTCACGAAGGCAAAACCGACGATGTTGTCGAGGCTGTCCTTGTAGACCGGAAAGCGCGAATACTCCTGGTGGCGGAACAGCGCCAGCAGATCGGCCACCGTCGCATCGTCGCGAATGGCCACGATATCGGGCCGCGGCGTCATGATCTCGCGCACCAGCGTGTCGCCGAAATCAACGATGCTCTGCAGCAGCCGGCGTTCCTCGCCTTCGATGATGCCTTCCTCTTCGGCCGTATCGATGAAGGCACGCGCCACCTCGCCCGCTTCCGTGTCCGGTTCCTCCGCATGGCGCCCGACTGGCTGGTCTTGCGGCTGCGGACGCCGCGCGCCGTCCAGTTCGCGATGGGTCCGAGCAGGCGCGCGACCGGCCGGAACGACGGCAGCAGCGCTTCGAGCACCCGTTCGGGATCGCCGATCGACGAGCAGTCGCGGCAGCACTACCTCGAACAGGGCGATGAACACCGTGACGGTGATGAACACCGTCACGAGCGATTGCGGGCCGTACAGCCCGATGCCGCGCGCGAGCAGTACGGTCGCGACCGCGGTCACGATGGCCAGCAGGAGGCGAACCGGCGCGAACAGCAGGACGGGATCGTCGAGGTACTCGCCCAGCGCGCCGGGACGAGCGCTCCGTTCCGCGAGCAGGCGCAGCGAGAGACGCATCAACGCGCTGAATGCCGCGTCGATGGTGCCGAGGTACACCGCGGCGCACGCGAGCAGGAAGACGGTCAACGGGATCATTGCCGTTCGATCAGCCCTTCGCGCAGGCCGCCCTTGCGGCGCAGCCGCTTCTCCACGCGCGCCATTTCACCCGAGTCCTGTTCGTGGTCGTAGCCGAGCAGGTGGAGCAGTCCGTGGAGCGCGAGCACGCGCAGTTCGGTCGGCTCGGCGTGGCCGGCGGCTTTGGCCTGCCGGCGCGCGACGCCGCGTGCGATGACAATGTCACCCAGATGGGGTGCGGAACGCGCGTGAGCCCCGGACGTGGGCGGCACGCGAGTGTCATCGAGGCCCGGGAACGACAGGACGTCTGTCGCGTAATCGTTGCCGCGGTACTCCCGGTTCAGCGCACGCACGCGTCCGTCGCGGAACGATCGCGATGCTGACCGTGCCGCGGGCGCGTGCGGGGGCCACGGCGGAAAGCCAGCGCGCCAGGGCGGGACCGAGCGGGCGCCCCCGCTCATCGGAGGCGCTGACCTGCAGTCGTGGACGCGCGCGACGTTGGTCGCCTGGAGCCATGGCGCTCAAGCGGAACGGGGGGCGACGGCGGATGGCCGCGCCGCGCCGTTCCCGTTCGTGTAGGCCTCGTACGCCTTGACGATCTGCTGCACCAGCTTGTGTCGAACCACGTCGCGATCGTCGAAGTGGATGAAGGCGATGCCCTCGATGTTGTCCACGACCTTGATCGCCTCGTTCAGCCCCGACATCCGCCCGGTCGGCAGGTCGATCTGGGTGATGTCGCCGGTGATCACCGCCTTCGATCCGAACCCCAGGCGCGTCAGGAACATCTTCATCTGCTCGGACGTGGTGTTTTGCGCTTCATCGAGGATGACGAACGAATCGTTCAGCGTCCGCCCGCGCATGAAGGCGATCGGCGCGATTTCGATGGTGCCGCGTTCGAGGTAGCGCGCCACGCGCTCGACGTCCAGCATGTCGTAGAGGGCGTCGTAGAGCGGCCGCAGGTACGGGTTCACTTTTTCCTGCAGATCTCCCGGCAGGAAGCCGAGTTTCTCACCGGCTTCGACCGCGGGACGCGCCAGGATGATCCGGCTGACTTTCTTGTTCACCAGATACGCGACCGCCTGCGCCATCGCCAGGTAGGTCTTGCCGGTTCCCGCCGGACCGACACCGAACACGATGTCGTTGGTGTCGATCGCGTCAAGGTAGCGCCGCTGGTTGATCGTCTTGGGAGCGACACGGCGCTTGCCGGCCGGCGTGAGGCTGCCCTTCAGGAAATGCTCCAGGAGGTCCACAGACCCGTCGCGCGCCACCAGTTCGGCAGCCGTCTTGACGTCGGTATTGGACGGCTTGAAGCCCTCACGCATCAGCGTGGACGAGCTGGGTGACGACACGCTCCACATTGTCGGGACCGCCGTTCTCGCCGTCGACGACCAGTTCGTGCCCCTGCGTGCGGATGCGAACGTTGAAGAGGGATTCGAAGTGTTTGAGGTTCTCGTCGTACGACCCGAAGAGCGTGGCCACGGCATCTTCGGGCACGGTGATGCGCTTCATCAAATTACCGGGGGCTCCTTCGCCCCGCGGAGCGCGACCGCGACGACGCGTCGCGCAGCCGCACGCCGTATCTCGTTGCTAGGCAGAGACTTACAATAAACATACCATCCACTAGGGCTGTATCCGCAAGTGCAGCTCACGCAACTGCTTCGCGTCCACCGGGGAAGGCGCGTCGGCCATCAGGTCCACGGCAGTCGCGGTCTTCGGGAACGCGATCACCTCCCGGATGGACGACTCATTCGTCAGAATGGCCATGATACGGTCGAGCCCGAGCGCGATTCCTCCATGCGGCGGCGTGCCGTACTCGAGTGCTTCGAGGAAGAAGCCGAAGCGCAGCTTCGCTTCCTCGTCCGTGATGCCGAGCCGGCGGAAGATCTGCGCCTGCATCTCCGCGGCGTGGATTCGCACGCTGCCGCCGCCGATCTCGCTGCCGTTGAGCACCAGGTCGTAGGCCTTCGCGCGCACCGCCCCCGGATCGCTGTCGAGCTTGTCCATGTCCTCGTCGTGAGGCGAGGTGAACGGATGGTGCATCGAAAACCAACGCCCATCCTCGCCGCTCCACTCGAGGAGCGGAAAATCGGTGACCCACAGCCAGCGCGATACTGTTCCGGGTCAGCGAGGTTCTCGCGCTTCGCAATCGCCAGCCGAAGCTGGCCGAGGAGCCTGGACGTGCCCTCTCCAGGGCCGCCCGCGAGCAGCACGAGGTCGTCGCCGGTCGCGCCGATTCCCGCGATGGCTGCGCGCAGCGACCCCTCACTCAGCGCCTTCACCGAACTGGTCGGCGGCTCGCCGGGACGGACCCAGATGAGGCCGCTGAAACCGATCTGCTTCGCCTGGTCGACGATGCCGTCGATCTGATTGCGGGTGTACCTGTTCCCGCCGGGTATGGCGAACCCGCGAATCACCCCGCCGTCCGCGACGATCTGCTTGAAGACGCGGAACTCCGAGTCGGCGAATGCGGCCGACACGTCGCCGATCTCCAGGCCAAAGCGCAGGTCCGGCTTGTCGGATCCGTACCGCGCGAGGGCTTCCGCATACGGCATCCGGCGGAACGGAGCCGACACGCTCTTCCCGACGACAGCGAAGACGCGTTGGATGACCGGTTCGATCAGGCTGTAAATCAGCTCCGGCGTCGCGAACGACATCTCGACGTCGACCTGCGTGAATTCGGGCTGGCGATCGGCGCGCAGATCCTCGTCGCGAAAACAGCGCGTGATCTGGAAGTAGCGATCCATGCCGGCAATCATCAGGATCTGCTTGAAGATCTGCGGCGATTGCGGCAGCGCGTAGAACTCGCCCGGGTGCACACGGCTCGGCACCAGATAGTCGCGCGCCCCTTCCGGCGTCGACTTGGTCAGAATCGGCGTCTCGATCTCCCAGAAGCCCAGCGCGTTGAAGGCCTCGCGGATCGCGAATGCCACCTTGTGGCGCATGCCGATGTTGCCCTGAAGTCGCGGGCGGCGCAGATCGAGGTAGCGATACTTGAGACGCACGTCCTCCGAGACCGGCGAGTCCTCGGCGATTTGAAACGGCGGCGTCTTCGCCTCGTTGAGGAGCCGCAGTTCGCGCGCGAGCACCTCGACGTCGCCGGTGGCCAGCTTCGGGTTGACAGTCTCGGGTGACCGACGCTCGACCAGTCCCTTGACCCCGATCACGAACTCCGGGCGCAGCCGCTTGGCCTGCGCCAGCAGTTCGTCGTTGTCGCGAAACACCACCTGCGAGATGCCCTCACGATCGCGGATGTCGATGAAGAGCACGCCACCAAGGTCGCGTACGCGATGCACCCACCCGAGCAGCGTCGCGTCCGTGTCGAGGTCGCTGGTGCGCAGTGCGCCGCACGTGTGAGTCCGGGTCCAGTCGCCGAGCTGTTCTGCCATTCGCCTACGTTGCCTCTATGCGGACGCGCCGCGCGATGTCCTTCGCTGCGGTCGCCCGTGGCGCGGCATCCTGCTGCCGCGTCTGTAAATCCCTGACTGCCACTTCGCCGCGCGCCCGTTCGTCCTCGCCGAGAATCGCGAGCACGGGGACGTTTCGCGCAGATGCGTACTTCAAGGCGCGATCGAGCTTGCGGCTCCCCTCCGGGAACACCTCGACGCGGAGCCGCTCGGCGCGCAGTTCGCTCGCCAGCCGCAACGCGTCGCCGCGCAGGTCGTCGGCAAGGAAGGTCACCATGACATCCACCGCGCCCCGCGACACCTTTGCCGGAAACATGCCTCGCTCGCTCATCACGACGATGATCCGCTCTAGGCCGAGCGAGAAGCCGCAGGCCGGGACGTCACGTCCGAGGAACATGCCCACCAGGTTGTCGTAGCGTCCGCCGCCGCCCAGGCTGCCGGGCAGGTCGGAGACCGCGATTTCCATGATGGCGCCCGTGTAGTATGACAGCCCCCGCGCCAGGCTGGGGTCGATGCGGATGCGACCGTGGGCGGCGCCGCCGTCCGCCAGCCGCACGATCGTGTCGAGTTCATCCACCGCGCTTGGCCCGGCGTGGTGCTTCTGGACGAAGGTCCGGAGCCGCTCGATCACCGTCGGCTGCCCTGGCATTTCGCTCGTCACGCCGGTGAAGAAATCGAGGCAGTCCGCCGTCGCGACCTGATTGATCCCGCGGGCGATCAGTTCCTTCTCCACCCCGGTCGCGCCAATCTTGTCCAGCTTGTCCAACGCAACCAGCGCGTCGCCGTGCATCGGTTCCGGCACGCCGGCGCACTCGAGCAGCGCGGTCAACGCGCGGCGATGATTCAGCCGGATCACGAAGTCGTCGAACCCGAGCCGCGCCAGCACTTCCGACACGGCCCCCATCAGTTCGGCCTCGACCACCGGCGACGTGGATCCGATCGCGTCGATATCACACTGATAGAACTCGCGGAAACGGCCGCGGGCAGGACGGTCGGCACGCCACACCGGCTGGATCTGGTATCGCTTGAAGAAGCGCGGCAACTCCGACTGGTATTGCGCGACGACGCGCGCCAGGGGGACGGTGAGGTCGTAGCGCAGCGCGAGGTCGGCCTCTCCGCTCGCCTCGTGCTCGCCTCGCTTCAGGATCTTGAAAATGAGCCGATTGCCCTCTTCACCGTATTTTCCCAGCAGCGTCTCGATGTTCTCGAACGCCGGCGTTTCGAGCGGCTCGAAGCCGTAGCTCTCGTAGACGTCGCGCACCACGCGCATCACGTGCTCACGCTTGCGGACATCGTCGGGGAGGAAATCTCGCGTGCCGCTCGGGGGCTTCGTGGACATCGTCACATGTAATCCAATCGATACGCGACGTACCGATCGGCGTACATCTGAATCTCGTCGAGATCCGCGTCGCTGACCGGGCGCCGTACTTTGCCCGGACTGCCCATGACGAGCGAACGGGGAGGAACCTGCGTGCCTTCGGGAAGCAGCGTCCCGGCGGCGATAATCGATCCGCTGCCGACCGTGACCCCGTTCAGGAGAATGGCGCCCATGCCGATGAGGCACCGGTCTTCAACGGTGCAGCCGTGCACCACCGCGCCATGCCCGATTGTCACGTCGTCGCCGATGAGGGTCGGGTGCGTGTCTTTCATGACATGCACGATGGTGCCGTCCTGCACATTCGAGCGGCGGCCGACCCGTATCCGGTTGACGTCGCCGCGGATGACGACGCACATCCAGACGCTGCTCTCTTCACCGATTTCGACGTCGCCGACGACCTGCGCGCTGGCGTCTATGAAGGCGGATGGGTGGATCCGGGGCAGCTGACCCCGGTAGGGCCGTAACATTCCGGTCAATTATAGCTGGTCGGGCTGCTTGGGCAGGTCGGGCAGGGTCGGGCAGGGTCGGGCGGGTCAGGCGGGTCGGGAGGGTTCGGGAGGTCGGGAGGGGTCGGGAGGGTTTGTGCATTCGTGCATTCTGCATTCGTGCATTTCTTTCGTCCCGCCTTCCCCGCCATCCCCGTCCTACCCGCCCTTATCGCAGCGTCAGCAGATGATCCCGGATCGCGCGGACCTGGCGCGCGCCGTCGCGGTCCAACGGGTCATAGAACGACCGCGGGTAATCGGGCCAGAACGACGGCATTCTGGTGCCCGGCAGGATGGCGGACGGATTCTGGAGCCAGGCGAGAATCCAGTCCGGCTGCAGCCGGTCGTGCGCCGAGTCGAAGGTCCGGGGCGAGGTTGGCGGTCGGCTGATCTTTCGGTATGGCGCCAAGCACATGACACTGCTGGCACTTGAGCAGTTCGAATAATTCCTTCCCGGCAGCGGGGGTGACGTTCGCGGTGAAGCCCGGGGTGACAGGCTGACCGGCTCCTGGCCCGACGTTGGGCGGGGCAATCGCACGCAGGTAGCCGCCCACGGTGCCTCTGTCGTCATCAGTGAGGGTGAAGGTAGGCATCCGCACCGACAGCCACGGACGAATGGTTTTCGGCTCCCGGAGAAATCCGCGGAGCCAGTCCGATTGCACACGCGACCCCTCGGGCGTGAGCAGCGGCGGACCGAGAGACGGCTCGGCGACCAGCTTCACAAAATCGCCCCCGACGCCCTCGATGACATGGCACCCGACGCAGTTCCGCTCCTGGACGAGCGTTCGACCGGACACCTTCACCACGTGCCAGGGCATGCTGATGGTGTGTGCGGTAGGCGCGCGCCCGCCTGCAACCGCGGTGAGCGCAAGACCCAGACGGGCGGTGTCGGAGGTCCCAAACGAGTAGGCTGCCGTCGGTGGTCCCTGCGCCGGCGCCTGCGTCGAACCTGGATCGCTGCGCCGCGCGTGGATCGCCGCCACGTCCTGCTCGCGCCAGACACGGCGCGTGGCAATCGGCACGCTGGTGGTTTTCCCCTCGAACCCACGAATCTGGTGACAATTGAAACAACCAAGTGCCCCGATGACGGTATACCCCGCCGTCACGCGAAGCGCGTCGCCAGTCATCTGCCTGCTCTGCGGCGGCGGGAATTCTCGCCGGGTGAACCGCTCGATCACCGCGCGGTATGCCGCATCGTCGGCTGTGAACTCCGCGCGCGCCTCAATCTGCGTCCCGGCAGGCTGCGGCGGATCTGATGTGAGCGTTTCGAGATAGCTCGCCACGTCGGCGGCGTCGGTGTCGCTGAGCCGCAGGTTCGGCATGCGGGTGTCAGGGCTATAGCGTGACGGCTCCCGCACCCAGTCGGCCAGCCACGCGTACGTGGTCTTGTTCCCCAGCCCCTGGAGCGGCTGGCCGAACGTGCGACGCACGCTGGTTTCGTCGCGGGACGCATCGCCGACCACATGGCAGCCGAGGCAGCCGACAGATTCGACGACCCGACGCCCACGGGTGGCATCGCCATGCGCGGCCGATGCGACGAAGGGGGAGTAGTCGTCGCTGTTCGCAAACAGGTACGCGACGACCGCGTCGATCTCGGCACGGCCATCGGCCGAGAGCTCGCGTCCGCTCCAGAACGCCGGCATCCAGGTCGCCGGCTTCAGCGCGTGCGGCTCTGCCAGCCACCGCCTGACCCAATCGGGCGAGAGCTTGCCTCTGATGCGCCGCAGGTCAGGGCCGCGCTTACGCTCGACCGGCAGGCCCGGCACATCGTGACAGGCATAGCAACCGCCGCGATCGAGCGTGGCGAACGCTTCGTTCAAGGCCGGCGCGCCCGGCTGATACAACTCGCCAGCATGGCAGGTGATGCAGGCACCCTCGGTTCGCCCGACCGGCAGCATCGCTCCCGCAGCGTTGGCGTCAGCCCATGCGGGCGCACTCGCCAATGCGGTCGTCGGCGCCGCACGCAACGTCGAGTGACCCGCCGACGCGAAGGTCCGCGCCTGCCCATCGCCCTGATGACACGACGGGCATCCGACGCGCGACGGCGGATGGGGCGACTGCGCGCCGACGTACGCGAGCAGGTTGGGATGCGTGCGGAATGGCGCGGGATACTTCTCGAACCCTGGCGTGGCCACCGACACGTGGCATGACACGCACCCGCTCGCCTCGGCGGAATACACGGGTGCCACACCTTCGGCCGCAGGCGAACGCAGGACCGTCAATAGAGGACTGGCGGACACGGCGGCGCGCACCGTGGTCGAATCGCCCCACGCCAGACGCGTCTCGAGCGCAGCCGCCTCGCGTTCGAATGCCTCACGCTGCGGTGCGGTGGCGGCGCGGGCCTGCGCACGCAACCGCATGATGCGGTTACGATCGGCGGCGCGGGTCGCCTGGCTCTCACGCGCAGCCGCGGTCTGCCGCCGCAGTTCGGCGAAATGCCGCCGCGTACGCTCGACTTCCGCGGGCGGCCGCGACAGCACCCAGGTGGCGATGACCGCCACACCTATCGCGATATACGGGAACAGCCGCGCCACGCGACCGGGAGCGCGTCGGATGTCCTGTGCGGCCATGGAGTCTGCCGGGCCCCGTCTCGACGCTCAGATCTTGGGAAGCGTGACGCCGCGCTGCGCCTGGTACTTGCCCTGCTTGTCCTTGTACGACACGTCGCACGGCTCGTCGCCCTGGAAGAACAGCACCTGGGCAATGCCCTCGTTCGAGTAGATCTTGGCCGGCAGCGGCGTGGTGTTGGAGATCTCGATGGTGACGTGCCCTTCCCATTCGGGTTCGAAGGGAGTGACGTTCACGATGATGCCGCATCGAGCGTAGGTGGACTTACCCAGGCAGATGGTGAGGATGTCGCGCGGAATGCGGAAGTACTCGATCGTGCGTGCCAGCGCGAACGAGTTCGGCGGGATGATGCAGACATCCGCCTTGATGTCCACGAACGACTTCGGGTCGAAGTCCTTCGGGTCCACCACCGTGTTGTAGATGTTGGTGAAGACCTTGTACTCGTCGGCGACGCGGATGTCGTACCCGTAGGACGACACGCCATACGAGACCACGCCGGTGCGGGCCTGGCGTTCGACGAACGGCTCGATCATGCCGTGCTCGAGTGCCATGCGCTTGATCCACCGATCGGCTTTGATACCCATGTGTCAGCGTCGAAACCAGGCCAGCAGCAGTGTCAGGACAATGCTCAGGACGATGGAGGTCGTGAGCGGGAAGTAGAACGAGAAGTTACCACGCCGAACCGCGATGTCCCCAGGTAACCGCCCCAGCGGAACGCCCAGCATCATCGCCACCCCGAGGGCCGCGATGATCACGCCGATGACAACCAGGCCCTTACCCACGACCCAAAGCTCCAGCACGGAGGTCGAGGCGACGAGACACCGAGGTCACGGTTCCGGATGGAACCGTTTCCTCTGTTCGTGCCCCGTGTCCTCCGTGTTCGTGCATTCAGACCAAATCGACGCCGGCGAAAAAGTAGCCAATCTCGTACGCCGCCGTTTCAGGCGCGTCGGAGCCGTGCGTCGCGTTGCGTTCGATCGATTCGGCGAATTCCTTGCGAAGGGTGCCGGCATCGGCCTTTGCCGGGTCGGTCGCCCCCATCAGCGTCCGCCACTTCCTGATGGCGTCCGGCGCTTCGAGCGCCAGCACAATCGCCGGGCCCGACGACATGAAGGAGGTCAGGCTGCCGAAGAACGGCCGCGCCCGGTGCACGTCGTAGAAGCCCTCGGCCTGCGCCTGCGTGAGGCTGACGCGCCGCATGGCGCGAATGCGGAACCCTTCGTCTTCGATGCGCTGGATAATCCGGCCCGCGAGCTTCCGCTCGACGGCGTCCGGCTTGATGATGGCGAGCGTAAGCTGCGGATCAGACATCCGGCGATTATACACAGCAGAAATTGCCCACTGCCAATCGCTAATCGATGATTGGAAATGCAGACGGGCTGACACACCCGCACAAAAACCGAAGAAAACCGCGACGTCGCCATGGTCCGACGGTTGCCGCAGCACCACACATGGATTCACGGGACTTGAAGGACCGCTCGATGCGATTCGCGGTCAGAATGGCCGCGCTGTGCCGTTCGATGCAGCGTGAATGGCCGGGACGGAGGTTGGCGGATCAGATGTTCCGGAGCGCGACAAGCGTGGCGGCAAACTACCACACCGCATGTCGAGCGCGATCGCGGCGCGAGTTCATCGCCAGGCTCGGGATCGTCGATCGAAGAAGCGGAGGAAACGGTGTTCTGGCTGGAGTTTGCGTCGAGAACGGGATTGACCGACTCAGTCACCGCGGCCCCGCTCACGAAGGAAGCCCGTGAACTCCTGGCCATCTTCACCGCGTCGGCGAAGACCGCAAGCGCCCGCGAGCCGTCCCGCCGGTGATGCGGCGAGCGTTCCAATCAGCCATTGGCAATTGGCGATTAGCGATCGCGACCGCAACGGCGCGCGTGTCCCATTCGGCCACGCTCCAGCGGCACCGACGCCGTTACCGTCCGAGCAGGTCGCGCATTGCCGTGCCCATGTCGGCGGGGCTCTTCACGACCGACACGCCCGCGGCGCTGAGGGCCGCCATCTTTTCCGAGGCCGTGCCCTTGCCGCCGGCGATGATCGCGCCGGCGTGTCCCATGCGGCGTCCTTCGGGAGCCGTCTGCCCGGCGATGAACGCCACCACTGGTTTCTTGAAGTGGTCCTTGATCCAGGCGGCCGCCTCTTCCTCGGCGCTGCCGCCGATCTCGCCGATCATGATCACCGCCTCGGTATCCGGATCGCCGGCGAACAGCCCGAGCGCGTCGATGTGGCTGGTGCCGATCAGCGGGTCGCCACCGATCCCGATGCAGGTGGTCTGCCCCATGCCCAGCCGCGTGAGCTGGTGGATCGCTTCGTAGGTGAGCGTGCCGCTCTTCGAGACGATGCCGATCCGCCCTTCCCGGCAGATATGACCCGGGATGATACCGGCCTTGCCCTTCCCCGCCGAGATCACTCCCGGACAGTTCGGCCCGATCAGGCGCGTCTTCGGATGCGACTTGAGGAACGTCATCGCGCGCATCATGTCGAGCGTCGGGATGCCCTCCGTGATGCAGACGACGAGCGCGACGTCGGCATCGGCGGCTTCCATCACCGCATCGGCGGCGAACGGCGGCGGGACGAAGATGACCGACGCATTCGCGCCGGTCTTGTCGACCGCTTCACGCACCGTGTCGAAGACCGGCCAGCCCTCGTGCGTGGTGCCGCCCTTGCCCGGCGTCACACCGCCGACGACGTTGGTGCCGTAGGCGGCCGCCTGCTTCGCGTGGAACGTACCTTCACGGCCGGTGAGGCCCTGGACGATGAGCCGCGTGTTCTTGTCGATGAGTACTGCCATAGTGTCTCTTGTGGGGCTCTGGGCTCCAGGCTTCAGTCTCTGGGCCGGTATGCGGTCCTGCCCCCGGCTGAATGGATCGTTCGGTACTGATGTGTCAACCGCCTCGAGCTCGGCCAGGAGCCGGCAGTCCGAAGCCAGAAGCCCGATGATCTATCCTGCGAGTTGAACGACCTTCGTGGCAGCCTCGCCCATCGAGTCCGCGGTGGCGAAGTTCATCCCGCTCTCGGCCAGCAGGCGCTTGCCTTCCTCGACGTTCGTCCCTTCCATGCGGATGACGATCGGGACCGGCACGCCCAGTTCCTTCACCGCGGCGATGACGCCCTGCGCGAGCACGTCGCAGCGCAGGATGCCGCCGAAGATGTTGATGAGCACCGCCTTGACGTTCTTGTCCGACATCAGGATCTTGAATGCGTTGCGGATCTGCTCGGCGTTCGCGCCGCCGCCCACATCGAGGAAGTTGGCCGGCTCGCCGCCCGCAAGCTTGATGATGTCCATGGTCGCCATCGCCAGGCCGGCGCCGTTGACCATGCAGCCGATGTTCCCGTCGAGGTGAATGTAATTGAGGGCGAACTTCGACGCTTCAATCTCGAGGTGATCCTCCTCGCCAAGGTCGCGCAGGTCGCGCTGATCCTGATGGCGGTAGAGGGCGTTGTCGTCGAAGCTGACCTTCGCGTCGAGCGCCAGCAGGTCTCCCGCGGCCGTGACGACCAGCGGATTGATCTCGATCATCGACGAGTCGGTGGCCGTGAACGCCTCGTACAGCGAGGTCATCAGCTTGACCAGCTTGTTGACCTGCGGACCATCCAGCCCGATCGCGAATCCGATCCGGCGCGCCTGGAACGGCACGAGACCTACGCCCGGCTCGATATAGATGCGATGGATCTTCTCGGGAGTGACGGCGGCCACCTCCTCGATGTCCATGCCGCCCGCGGAACTGGCCATGAAGACCGGCTTGCCGGACGCGCGGTCGAGCACCAGGCTCAGGTAGAGCTCGCGAGTCATCTGCAGACCCTGCTCGATGAGCACGCGTCCCACGACGCGCCCTTCGGGACCGGTCTGGTGGGTGACCAGCGTCATACCCAGCATGTGCTTCGCGATCGATTCGGCTTCGTCAGGCGACTTCGCGAGCTTGACGCCGCCGCCCTTCCCGCGGCCGCCGGCGTGGATTTGCGCCTTGACGACCACGACGTGGCCGCCAAGACGGCGGGCGATCTCGCCGGCTTCGGGAGCATTGAAGGCGACTTCACCGCGCGGAACAGGAACTCCGTGCCGCGCAAGAATGGCTTTGGCTTGATACTCGTGAATTTTCATGTGAGCGTGTAGAGGGCACCTGATGCTACGTGCCGGGCTCGGGTTTCGTCAATGGCACAGTGAAGCGCGGTCGATCGCAGACGCATCGATCGACAGTGTTGTTGGTTCTGAAAGCGATGGCAGATTGTTGCTGCGACGACGCCAGTGTGGTGCGGCGCACGTGGTCCGAGCGGTGGTCGGCGCGCCCGATCGCCAGCATTTTTTGAGGTAAACTCTACGGTTGATGTCTTCGCGCATTCGCGTCTTCGCCACGTCGGTCGGCACGAAGTTGTTGATTGGCATTACCGGACTCGCACTCTTCCTTTATCTCATCACGCATATCGCCGGTAACGCGCTGGTCTTCTTCGGTCCGTCGACATTCAATCAGTACGCCCACATCCTCATGAGCAACCCGCTGATCCCGGTGATCGAGATCGGACTGCTGCTCATCTTCCTGGTGCACGTCTACAAGACCGTGACGATGTATCTCGGGAACCAGCAGGCGCGGCCCGTCGGCTACGCCATGAAAAAACGCGCCGGTCGGTCCGAGCCGCAAGACCTTCGCCTCCTCGACGATGATCTTCTCGGGACTCTGGCTGCTCGTCTTCGTCATCATCCACGTCATGACGTTCAAGTACGGCACGGAATACCAATCGGCGGACGGCGTGCGGGATCTCTATCGCCTCGAAATGGAGAACTTCAGCAATCCGTTGACGGTCGGCCTGTACGTCCTCAGCATGCTGGTGGTCGGATCGCACCTCTGGCACGGCGCCTCGAGCTCGTTCCAGTCGCTCGGGTTCGATCATCCGCGCTGGACGCCGCGCATCCTTGCGGCCGGCAAGACGCTGGCGGTGGTCATCGCCGGCGGGTTCATCATCATCGCCCTGTGGGCGTACCTGGTGCACGCCGGGCAGGTGGGACGATGACACTCGACCCGAAAATCCCCTCCGGCCCGGTCGCCGACAAATGGGACCGCCACAAGTTCGAGATGAAGCTGGTCAACCCGGCCAACAAGCGCAAGTTCACGATCATCGTCGTCGGTACCGGGCTGGCCGGCGCGTCGGCGGCTTCGTCGCTTGGCGAGCTCGGCTACAACGTCCTCAACTTCTGCATCCAGGACAGCCCGCGCCGCGCGCACAGCATTGCGGCACAGGGCGGGATCAACGCCGCGAAGAACTACCAGAACGACGGCGACAGCATCTACCGGCTGTTCTACGACACGGTGAAGGGCGGCGATTATCGCTCGCGCGAAGCGAACGTCTACCGGCTCGCACAGGTCAGCGTCAACATCATCGACCAGTGCGTGGCGCAGGGCGTCCCGTTCGCGCGCGAGTACGGCGGGCTGCTGGATAACCGATCGTTTGGCGGCGCGCAGGTGTCGCGGACGTTCTACGCGCGCGGTCAGACCGGTCAGCAGCTGCTCCTCGGCGCCTACCAGTCGCTGATGCGGCAGGTGCACGAGAGGTCCGTGCGGCTGTTCACGCGGCGCGAAATGCTGGACATCGTCCTCGTCGAGGGCAAGGCGCGCGGCATCATCGTCCGCAACCTGGTCACGGGCGAGATCGAGCGTTACGTGGCCGATGCGGTCATGCCTTGCGACCGGCGGGTACGGCACGGCGTATTACCTATCGACCAACGCGGTGAACTCGAACGTGACCGCGGCCTGGCGCGCGCACAAGCGCGGCGCGCTGTTCGCCAATCCCTGTTTCACCCAGATCCACCCCACCTGCATTCCGGTGAGCGGTGAGCACCAGTCGAAGCTCACGCTGATGAGCGAGAGCCTGCGCAATGACGGCCGCGTGTGGGTGCCGAAGAAGCAGGGCGACAAACGTTCGCCGGAGCAGATCCCGGAAGAGGATCGCGACTACTACCTCGAACGGCGCTACCCGAGCTTCGGCAATCTCGTGCCGCGCGACGTCGCCTCCCGCAATGCCAAGCAGGCGTGCGATGACGGCCGTGGTGTCGGCGAGAGCGGCCTGGCCGTCTACCTGGACTTCAAGGACGCCTTGAAGCGGCTGGGGCCGGAGGCGATCAAGGAGAAGTACGGCAACCTGTTCCACATGTACCAGAAGATCACCGACGAGAATCCGTACGAAGTGCCGATGCGGATTTATCCGGCGATCCACTACACCATGGGCGGGCTCTGGGTGGACTACAACCTGATGAGCAACGTCCCTGGCCTGCACGTTCTCGGAGAGGCGAACTTCTCCGATCACGGTGCGAACCGCCTCGGCGCGAGCGCGCTGATGCAGGGACTGGCCGACGGCTACTTCGTCATTCCGTACACCATCGGTCACTACCTGGCGAGCACTCCCCTCCCCAGGGTCACTACCGATCACGAGGCATTCAGGGATGCCGCCGACAATGTGCAGAAGGGCATCGACGCTCTGCTCGCCGTGAAGGGCAATCGCACCATTCGCGAGATTCACCGCGAACTCGGTCGGGTCCTGTGGGACGACGTCGGCATGGCGCGCACAGAGGAGAGCCTCACGCGCGCGCTCGCTCGGATTCCGAGACTCCGTGAGGAGTTCTGGCACAACGTGTCGGTGCCGGGCTCACCAGACAACCTCAATCAGAGCCTCGAGTACGCCGGGCGCGTGGCCGACTACCTCGAGTTCGCCGAACTGCTCGCTCTGGACGCGCTCGAACGGCGCGAGTCGTGCGGCGGTCACTTCCGGGAGGAGAGCCAGACGCCCGATGGCGAGGCCCTCCGCGATGACGAGCACTATTCCTACGTGGCCGCCTGGGAGTTCACGGGCGTCGGGCGACGGCCTGAACTGCACAAGGAACCCCTGGTGTTCGACGAAGTTCATCCGACGCAGCGGAGCTACAAGTAGGCGATAGGCCATGGGCGATGGGCGATAGGTTTCGTGCGCCGATGACAGTTGTGCGCCGTGGCTGCGCCCTTCGCCCATCGCCCACTGCCCATAGCCAACAAGGATCCAACCGTGAGACTCAAACTGAAAATCTGGCGCCAGGCGCGGGCCAACGTCGGCCGGCCGGCTTGTTGATTACGTTGCGGATGGCGTCTCGGCAGACATGTCGTTCCTCGAGATGCTCGACGTCGTGAACGAAGGGCTCGTCAAGAAGGGCGAGGAGTCGATCGCGTTCGACTCCGACTGCCGCGAAGGAATCTGCGGGACGTGCAGCCTCGTCGTGAACGGCATCCCCCACGGCCCGGATCGCGGCACCACGGTGTGTCAGCTGCACATGCGCCGGTTCAAGGATGGCGACACGATCACGATCGAGCCCTGGCGCGCGCGGGCGTTCCCGGTGATCAGGGATCTCATCGTCGATCGGAGCGCGTTCGACCGGATCATCGCGGCCGGCGGATACGTGTCGGTGAACTGCGGCGGCGCTCCCGACGGCAATGCCATTCCGATTCCCAAGGACGTGGCCGAAACGGCAATGGATTCGGCGGCGTGCATTGGCTGCGGCGCGTGCGTGGCAGCCTGCAAGAACGCGTCGGCGCACCTGTTCATGAGCGCTAAAATCTCTCAGCTCTCGTTGCTGCCGCAGGGTCAGCTCGAGCGCCACCGCCGCGTCGCCGCGATGGTGGAACAGGCTGATGCCGAAGGGTTCGGTAGCTGCTCGAATGAAGGCGAGTGCGAGGCGGTCTGCCCGAAGGAGATCCCGATCGCGAACATCGCCAGGATGACCCGCGAGTACGTGAAGGCGATGGTGGCGGCGAAGTAGCGGCCGATGTGGACTGGGCCGCAGTGATCGTGACGCTGACGTAGCCGCGGACGTTCTCTCGAGCCGCGAATTCTGTAGCCGCGGACCTTCAGGTCCGCAACGGAGAGCATCAATGACGAAACGGATGACGATCGGCATGGGCGCGACAGCCGCCCTCGTAGTGGTGGCGCTCGGCACGCTGGCGGCCCAGGCTCCGGCGTTCAAGCGGACAATCCTGCAGCAGATGGACCTGTCGGCGCCGGGCCGTGAAGCGGTGATGGCGTCGGTCGAGTTCCCGGCGGGAAGCGAGACAGGCCGTCATACGCATCCGGGCGAGGAAATCTCGTTCGTGGAAGCCGGTCCGTTTGTGCTCGAGATCGACGGTCAGCCGGCCAGAACGCTCAAGACCGGCGAGCCGTTCTTCGTGCCCGCCGGCGTGGTCCACAACGGTCATCCCGCCGCAGGATCGTCGGCGAAGGTGGTTGCGACCTACGTCATCGAAAAGGGAAAGCCGGTCTCGACGCCGGCACCTGCGAAGTAGAGCACAAACAGTTGGTGAGTTGGTGAGTTGGTGAGTTGGTGAGTTGGTGAGTTGAAGGCAGCATGCGGGTTCGCGCCCGCCGTCGCCTTCAGCCCACCTGCTTTACCATCTCGCGTACCTGCCCACCCGCCGGCACCTGTCCTGCGGCCTTCCCTGCCTTCCCGCCTTCCCTGCCTTCCCTGCCCCGTCACCCTATTCGCCCTACTTCGGTTCGATCTCGACCACCTCGAGCGGCTGCTTTCCAGCGTCGAGCGTCGTGGCTGCCTCACCAGCCCCGTGCCAGCGCCAGGTGCCGGGCCCGTCCACGCCGCGCACGACGACACTGACGTAACCCGCCGCGTGCTGGTGATCGGGAAGCGATCGTCCGGCCTCGAGTTTCACGCGCGCGATTTTCACGCGCGCGTTGTTGAGCACCATGACGTGATTGGGCTGATCGGTGACATCGCCCGCGGGGGGCAGTGGGCGGTCGCCGGCGCGCAACTCGACATCGATGAACCGCATCGGCGAGGTATTCGGGTTGGTGATGACGTGCGAGTACCCGCCGCGGGAGAAACCGGCAAACCCGACACGCGCCTGCCCCTGGCTTCCCGCGAGCCCGGAGACAATCGTCACCGCCACATTGTCGAACGCATGGGTGTGATTCTGCGACACGTACAGCGGCGGTAGTACCGCGTCGATGATGCGGACGAAGTCGTTCACGAACACGAGACGATGGCGCGGTTCCTGTTCAACCGGGATTGCCGACGAATCGATCAGTGGAAGTGGAACCTGCTGGGCAAGAACAGACGCAGCCGCGAGCACCGCGAGCACGAAAACCGCGACGCACTTCACCGAGCGGTGGAAAGATGGATGCGTTGACGCGTCGGGTGCGACCCGCGCGACACCGTGGGAGCGAGTGATCGAGAGGGCGAGCGCCACAGGCGAGCGCGACAGGCGAGCGCGACAGGCCGGCAAGCCGGGACAGGCCAGAAGGCACGAACTGGCGACACCCGCTGCCCTGCCCGCGAGACCTGCTCGATCAACCCTGCCTGCCACACTGCCCTGCCTGCCACACTTGCCCTGGCTGCGCCAGCTGCCCTGCGGACTAGACTCCGATGACGTCGGTGAGTTCCTTCACCGCGCCGGCGGACTTCTTGAGCGCCGCGTCTTCGTCGGCGGTCAGCTTGATCTCGATGATCTGTTCAACGCCGCGGGCGCCCAGCTTCACCGGTACACCGACGAACAGATCGCGGATGCCGTACTCACCCTGCAGGAATACCGAGCACGGCACGATCTTCTTGGTGTCCTTCAGGATGATCTCGACCATCTCGGCGGCGGCCGCGCCCGGCGCGTACCAGGCGCTGGTGCCAACCAGCTTGGTGATCTCCGCGCCGCCGTTGGCGGTGCGATCGCAGATCGCCTTGATCCGCTCGGCCGAGAGCAGTTCGGTAATCGGAATGCCCGCAACCGTCGAGTAGCGCGGCAGCGGCACCATCGTGTCGCCATGCCCACCGAGCACGAAGGCGTGCACGCTGTCCACCGATACGTTCAGCTCCATCGCGATGAAGGTACGCATGCGGGCGGAATCGAGGACGCCGGCCATCCCGATGACGCGCTCGCGCGGGAAGCCGCTCAGGCGATAGACCGCCTGGCACATGGCGTCGAGCGGATTGGCCACCGGCACGATGATCGCGTTGGGCGAGTACTTGATGACCTGCTCGGTCACCGTCTTCATGATCCCGAAATTCACGTTCAGCAGGTCGTCGCGGCTCATGCCCGGCTTGCGCGGCACGCCCGACGTGATGACCACCACGTCCGAGTTCGGCGGTCTGCGCGTAGTCCGAGCCGCCGATCACGCGACTGTCCGATCCGGTGATCGGGCACGCCTCGAGAATGTCGAGCGCGACACCGGCCGCCTTCTGATCGGCGATGTCGACGATCACGACGTCGGCGAGTTCCTTGTCGGCGATACAGCGGGCCACCGTTGCGCCGACATTACCGGCGCCACCCACGACCGTTACTTTGCGATTCATCCTCGATGGCTCCTCGCAGGCGCTGGGCCATGGGCGGTAGGCCGTAGGCCGCAACCGGACGGCTGCGAGCCTGACGGCTTCGGACTCTGACTCGGCTGTGCCTAGCGCCTGAGCGCCGACCGCCTATGGCCTTTTACATGTGTTTGATGATTTCGTCGGCGAACTCCGAGCACTTGAGCTCAGTCGCCCCTTCCATGAGACGGGCGAAGTCGTAGGTGACGCGCTTCGACCCGATGGCGCCGTCCATGCCCTTCACCACCAGGTCTGCCGCTTCGTTCCACTTCATGTGCCGCAGCATCATCTCGCCCGACAGGATCACGGAACCCGGGTTCACCTTGTCCAGGTTCGCGTACTTCGGCGCGGTGCCGTGCGTCGCTTCGAAGATCGCGTGACCAGTGACGCCGTTGATGTTGCCGCCGGGCGCGATCCCGATGCCGCCGACCTGCGCGGCGAGCGCGTCGGACAGATAGTCGCCATTCAGGTTCAAGGTGGCGATGACGTCGAAGTCGTCCGGACGCGTCAGCACCTGCTGCAGCGTGATGTCGGCGATGGCGTCCTTGATGACGATGCCGGCGCCCGGCTTGCCTTCGGGAATGCGGCACCACGGTCCGCCGTCGATCTCCACGGCGCCGAAGAAGTTCTTCGCGACCTGGTAGCCCCAGTCGCGGAAGGCGCCTTCGGTGTACTTCATGATGTTGCCCTTGTGCACCAGCGTGACGCTCTTGCGCTTGGTCGCGATGGCGTAGCTGATCGCGCTGTGCACGAGGCGTTCGGTGCCCAGTTCGCTGACGGCCTTGAGGCCGACGCCGACCTGGACTCCGACGCTCGCGCTTCGGCATGCCGACGCCCTCGAGCTGCGCCTGCCAGTCCTGTCGACGCCTTCTCGGTGCCGAAGCGAATCTTCTTGAACTCCTTCGGGAACTCCTTCGCGAAGAAGTCGAGAATCTTCTGCGCTTCGGGCGTGCCTGCGGCGTATTCGATGCCGGCATAGATGTCTTCGGTGTTCTCGCGGAAGATCACCATGTCCACCTTGCCGGGATTCTTCACCGGCGACGGGACGCCCTTGTACCAGCGGACCGGGCGCAGGCACACATACAGGTCGAGCATCTGACGCAGCGCGACGTTCAGCGATCGGATGCCGCCGCCGACCGGCGTCGTCAGCGGACCCTTGATGCCGACGAGGTACGTGTTGAACGCCTCGACGGTGTCGTCGGGCAGCCAGTTATCGAACTGCTTGAAGCTCTTCTCGCCGGCGTAGACTTCCATCCACGCGATCTTGCGCGTGCCGCCGTAGGCCTTGGCGACGGCGGCATCGAGCACGCGCACGCTCGCGCGCCAGATGTCGGGACCGGTGCCGTCGCCTTCGATGAACGGAATGATCGGATTGTCAGGAACGACGAGCCGGCCATGTCTGTCGAGTGATGGCCGTGCCGTCCGCCGGCGGAGTGAGGGTAGGAGTGTTGGACATAATTGTCGTGAACGTGCTGCCTTTAGGTCAGGTCCCCGCGCTCGAGTCGTCAGATTCTCCACAGATTCTGTGGAAAAGTCTGTGGAAAAGCGGCTGACGTTTACGCTGCTGAGACGCATCAATACGAGTGTTTTAGCGAAATGCACCACAGCAGGGCGAGCGCACAGGCACCGACTCACCGGCCGAACAAAACCTCCGGATTATACTGTAGGGCGGAGGGTCAATCGATGCGATCACAGCTCGCGTTGCTTGTCGGTGTGGCGGCACTGTCTGCCTGGACGCTCGGACTGTCTGCACAGGATCACGATCATGGAACAGCGGCGGCTGGTCAGCACGAGGCCGGTGCGCATCATCACGCCGATGCGGCGGCGCTGAAGAATCCGGTGAAGTCCACGCCGGCGTCGATTGCCGCCGGCAAGAAGCTGTACGATACGCAGTGCGCCACTTGCCATGGAGAGACCGGCAAGGGCGACGGCAAGATGGCGGCGTCAATGAACCCGCCGAAGCCGTCCGATCTCACCGACGCCAGCTGGAAGCACGGCTCCACTGACGGCGAAATCTTCACGCTCATCCGCGATGGCTCGAAGGGCACCGGCATGCGGGCTTACGCGGCAAGGATGAAACCAGACGACATATGGAACGTGGTCAATTATCTGCGAACGCTCGGTCCACCCCAACAAATGAAGATTGTTGTCTCCGACGATCTCCCGGAATCGGCGCTGGCCATCCTTCGCGGCGAAGGCTGGGAGGTCGACGCCCGTTCTGGCCGCAAGCCCGACGAACTCGCGAAGGATCTCGCCGACGCCGACGCGCTGATCGTCCGCAGCGCGACGAAGGTCACCAAGGATCTGCTCGCGGCCGCGCCGAAGCTGCGCATCATCGGCCGCGCCGGCAGCGGCGTCGACAACATCGACATGCCGGCGGCCAGCGGCAAGGGCGTGCTCGTGGTCAATGCTCCGGGCGCCAACAGCATCGCGGTCGCCGAACAGGCGCTCTGGCGCTCATGCTGTCGCTCGCTCGCTCGGTTCCCGCCGCCGACCAGGCCATGAAGGCCGGCAAGTGGGAGAAGAAGAAGTTCATGGGCACCGAGCTCCGCAACAAGACGCTCGGCATCGCCGGTCTCGGCCGCATCGGACAGGAAGTGGCGACGCGGGCCCGCTCGTTCGGCATGAAGATCATCGCCTACGACCCGTACATCTCGGCGGATGTCGCCGCATCGATCGGTGTCGAGCTGCGGTCGCTCGACGAACTGTGCCAGGAGGCGGACTACCTGACGCTGCACATGCCGTCGACGCCCGAGACGAAGAACCTGTTCAACGACGAACGCTTCGCCACGTGCAAGCCGGGCATCCGCATCGTCAACACCGCACGCGGCGAACTCGATCGACGAAGCGGCGCTGGCCGCGCCATCGAGAGCGGGATCGTCGGCGGCGCCGGGATCGACGTGTTCCAGAAGGAGCCGCCGGTCGACTGGACGATGCCGCAGCTGGCGAAGGTGGTGGCCACGCCGCACCTGGCCGCGTCCACCGAAGAAGCGCAGGAACAGGTCGGGCTCGATACGGCCGGCGCAGTTCGCGATTTCCTCGCCAAGGGTGTCGTCCGAAACGCGGTCAACTTCCCCTCGGTGCCGGCCGACGAACTGCAGCGGCTGCAGCCATGGCTGCGCCTCGCCGAAGGGCTGGCCGCGGTGGTATCGCAGATGGGGCCGGCACGCGTCGAGCAGATCGGCGTGCGCTATTACGGCGCGCTGGCCGACAACCGCGCGGCCGAACTGCTCGCGTCGAGCGCCGCGGCCGGCGTGCTGCGTCCGATTCTGTCGGGCGGCGTGTCGGTGGTGAACGCGCGGGCGGCGGCAAAGGAGCGCGGCATCGAGATCGTCGAGACGCGCAGCTCCCGATCCGCGCGACTTCGCCAGCCTGGTCTCGCTGAAGCTCCACACGAGCGACGGTGAACGCTGGGCCGAAGGAACGGTGTTCGAACCGAACAACCCGCGTCTGGTGTCGGTACGCGGCGTCAACGTCGAGGCGCCGCTCGCCGGCACGCTGCTGATCATCTCGCAACGACGATCAGCCGGGCGTTATCGGCGAGGTCGGCTCGATCCTCGGCAAGCACGGCGTCAACATCGCGAACTTCGCGCTCGGACGGAACGAGTCCGGGGCGATTGGCGTGGTGAACGTCGACGAGGAGTCGACGCAGGCCGGCGCACTCGCCGCGGCGGTGGACGCAATCCGCAAGATTGCCGCCGTGCGCGACGCCTGGCTGGTGCGACTCTAGGTTCCGAAGTCAGGGTCTGACAGGAGTCTAGACCAGCTCGGATCGGCTCTGGGCTCTCGGCTCCGGGCTTCAGATACATTCGACCTCAGGCTTTGATGCCCACGTCCGACGGTCTGCCTGAAGCCTGCAGCTCGGAAGTCCGTAGCCGGCGCCTCACCGTCCCCCAGCCACCCGCAAGACCGCCGGCTGAATGCGCGCCTCGAGCCGCGTCGCCGCCCTGCACCGGTTCGCCGTCGACGTGAAACACCATCGGCGCGATCGCTTTCGACGACCGCATCGGTCACCTGCCGAATCGACACGCCCGGCACGCGCTCCACGCCGCCGGTGAACAGCTTCGGCAAGCCCCAGAGCGTCGCCGCGCGCGATCGCTCCTCGAACGACCACCATGTCGAGCAGGCCATCGTCGATCCGGCGCGGACGGGGCGATGCGCGCGCCGTTGCCGAACTGCGCCGGAGTTCGCGAACGCGATGAGCAGCGCCTGCGACCGCCGGAGCGTCGTTCACGCGGAACTGTCCGCAGGCTGGTAGCGCCAGAGTTCGCGCGCCGTGAGCCGCACGTAGGTGTGACAGGCCGCGGCGTCCCGTGTCGCGGTCGAACGCCAACGCCACGTGCGCATCGAAGCCGATGCCGGCGATGCTGAAGAACCATCGTCCGCCAAGTTGACCGGCGTCGATCCGCGCGGATGCGACCCGACAGCGCAAACGCGATAGCCGCATCGGCGGCGCAAGCGGGACACCGAGTTCGCGCGCCAGCCCGTTGCCCGATCCGGCGGGCACGATACCGAGCGCGGTCGCCGTGCTCGACCAGCGCCGAGGCAATCTCGTTGACCGTTCCGTCACCGCCCCACGCGATCGACCAGCCGATCGCCGCGGTTCGCCGCCGCCTGCGCGAGCTCGAAGCCATGCCCTCGCCGTTCGGTCAGGAACGACCTCGCCGGCTTCGCCGCGTGCGGCGAGCTGCGCCGTCGGCGAGCTGCGCGTAGCGCCGCGCGCGCGCGAGCGTGCCACCGCCGGACACCGGGTTGATGATGATGGAAACCATGCGCGACCGTCGCGCGCGACGCTAGCGGAGCGCGAGCGTCGTCTGTGAAGCGGTGGTCGATGTCGGTCGACCAGCGCCGCGTCGCCGACACCTGCTCGACGCGGTAGCGGCCGGCGATGGTGTCCCCGGCCTTGACCAGAAACAGCATCGCCAAGCCCCGAGACGATCGCCGTGCGAACTGTGCCCGTCGTCAGACGCGTCTTCCGCGATGCCGATCAACTTGAGCGCGGGCCGGAAACGGTTTACGCAGGCGCTGCTCGACCACAGCTGCAGGCGCGGGTGCCGGCGTCGCTGACCCGCTGCGAGGCGGACGTCCGGAGAAGCGGAAGAGATCGCGCGCGTGTGAAGGGGTTGCGGTCGGGCCAAGTCGCGTCGTGCAGCCGCGCGACTTCGGACTGGAGCTCGGCTGACGACCGATCGAGCGGCGTTGGCCTTGCGGCGACGGCACTGGCACGACCGGCGTACGAACACCCGAGGTCGAGGCTGACGCGAACCAGCTCGCGATCGCGAGAGCGGACACGCCGTAACCAGACTACGCGTCGGACGTTCATGGTGACGCCGCGGATCGTAGCACGAGCCTCGAGCGCTGTGTTACTATTCGTCGTGCACCCTGCATCGACTGGTTCTGCGGTCGATTCTACGATTCCGCTCGAAGTCGTCGCCGTCATTCCCGCTCGATTCGCCTCTACACGCTTCCCCGGAAAACCGCTCGCCGACATCGACGGGCGTCCGATGATCGAGCACGTGTACCGGCGCGCGTCGGCGTCGCCGGTGGTCTCGCGCGTCATCGTCGCCACCGACGATCTTCGCATCGCGACGCGCGTGGCGGAGTTCGGCGGCAACGTGCGGCTGACGCGGGCGGACCATCTCACCGGCACCGATCGTCTGGCGGAGGTCGCCTCGTCGCTCGATTGCGACGTCGTGGTGAACGTGCAGGGTGACGAGCCGCTGCTCGATCCGCGGGCCATCACCGAACTCGTCGCGCCGTTCGCCGACCCGAGCGTGTCGATGGCGACGCTCTATCGCCGCATCATGGAACCGGCCGAACTCTCGAACCCCAACATCGTGAAGCTCGTGGTCGATCGCGCCGGCTTTGCCATGTACTTTTCGCGCGCGCCGATTCCGCACACGCGCGACCCGCGCGGCGGCTGGCCGCCGCTCTTCCGGCACGTCGGCGTGTATGCGTACCGCCGCACCGCGCTGATGGTCATCGCCTCGCTCGAACCGACACCGCTCGAACGCGCCGAGTCGCTCGAGCAGTTGCGCGCGCTCGAACACGGCATCCGGATCAAGGCCGTTGAAACCTCGTACGACTCGATTGGCGTGGACACGCCGGACGATCTGGAGCAGGTGCGCCGCCTGCTGCAGGCCGGGCGTCCGAACTGACCCGGCATCGGTGAGCAGATGCCCCGGAACTCGCACATGACGGCAACCAAGTACATCTTCGTGACTGGCGGCGTAGTGTCGTCGCTCGGCAAGGGACTCGCCGCCGCCTCGGTCGGGGCGCTCCTCGAGGGACACGGCTACAAGGTCTCCCTGCAGAAGTTCGACCCGTACATCAACGTCGACCCCGGCACGATGAGCCCATACCAGCACGGCGAGGTCTACGTCACCGACGATGGCGGCGAGACGGACCTCGACCTGGGTCACTACGAGCGCTTCACGCAATGCCACGCCGTCGAAGAATTCGAACTGGACGACCGGCAAGATTTACCTGAGCGTCATCCAGAAGGAGCGGCACGGCGATTACCTGGGCCGGACCGTGCAGGTGATTCCGCACATCACCAACGAAATCAAGGACGCGATTCGCGCCGCGGCGAAGGACGTCGACATCGCGCTCATCGAGATCGGCGGCACGGTCGGCGACATCGAGAGCCTGCCGTTTCTCGAGGCCATCCGCCAGTTCCGACAGGACGTCGGCCGCGACAACACGCTGTACATCCACCTCACGCTGGTGCCGTTCATCGGGGCCGCCGGCGAACTGAAGACCAAGCCGACGCAGCACAGCGTGCGCGATCTGCGGTCCATCGGCATCCAGCCCGACATCCTGCTCTGCCGCACCGATCGGTTCCTCGATCCGGATCTGAAGCGGAAGATCGCGCTCTTCTGCGACGTCGAACGAAGAGGCCGTGATCACGGCCAAGGATGTCGCGAGCATCTACGAAGTGCCGCTGGTGCTCGAACGCCGAAGGGCTCGACCGCATCGTCCTGAAGTACCTGCACCTGCCCGAGTCGCAGTCCAACATGCAGGCCGTGGGAGGACCTGGTCCGGCGCATCAAGCACCCGACCGACGAACTCACCATCCACGTCGTCGGCAAGTACGTCGGCTACGAGGATTCGTACAAGAGCCTGAACGAGGCGCTCTACCACGGCGGCTTCCAGAACCAGCTGAAGGTGAACATCAAGTGGATCGAGGCCGAGGCGCTCGAGGAACCGAACGGCGCGTCGCTGCTCGAAGGCGCCGACGGCATCCTCGTGCCCGGCGGCTTCGGCGATCGCGGGACGCGCGGCATGATGGCGGCCGCGCGGTACGCGCGCGAGCACACGGATTCCCGTATTTCGGGATCTGCTACGGATTCCAGTGGGCGACGGTCGAGTACGCGCGCAACGTCGCGGGGCTGGCCGACGCCGACTCCACGGAGTGCGCGCCCGACACGCCGACCAAGGTGATCTACAAGCTGCGCGATCTGCTCGGCGTGGACGACCTGGGCGGCACGATGCGGCTGGGAAGCTATGCCTGCGAACTTGCGCCCGGCTCGCTCGCACGCAGGATCTACGGCGCCGATCGCATCGACGAGCGCCATCGCCACCGCTACGAGTTCAACTGCCTGTACGAGAAGACGCTCACCGACAACGGCCTGCGCATCTCGGGGCGATCGCCCGACGGCAAGTTCGTGGAGATCGCGGAAGTGCCGGATCATCCGTGGTACATCGCCGTGCAGTTCCATCCGGAGTTCAAGTCGAAACCGACGAAGCCCGCATCCGCTGTTTGCGTCGTTCGTCGAAGCGAGCTACAGGCACAAGGCTGCCGGCAGTCCACCGCGACGCCACCGAGACGGTGGCCTGAACCGTGATACCGGTCACGCTGCGCGACATGGTCGTGGGAGACGGCCATCCCATCGTCCTCATGGCCGGTCCGTGCGTCGTCGAGAGCGAGGCCGCACGCGATGGGTCTGGCCGAGGCGCTCGTCGACATCACGACACGGGTCGGCATCCCGTTCATCTTCAAGGCGTCGTACGACAAGGCGAATCGCACGTCGGACCAAGTCGTATCGCGGCCCCGGCATCACCGAAGGCCTGCGCGTGCTCGGCGGCGATCAAGCAGCGGTTCGACGTCCCAATCGTGACCGACATCCACGAGGTCGCCGAGGCCGCCATCGCCGCGGAAGTCGCGGACGTGCTGCAGATTCCGGCGTTCCTGTCGCGCCAGACCGACCTGATCGTCGCCGCGGCGCGAGACCGGTCGGATCGTCAACATCAAGAAGGGGCAGTTTCTCGCGCCCGACGACATGAAGCATGCGGTCGCGAAGGTCGACGGCCGCGGGCAATCCGCGCGTCGATTGTCACCGAGCGCGGCACGAGCTTCGGCTATCACAACCTCGTCGTCGACATGCGCGGCTTTCCGATGATGCGCGAGCAGGGCATTCCGGTCATCTTCGACGTCACGCACAGCCTGCAACTGCCCGGCGCCGGTGACGGTGTCACCGCCGGCCTCGCGCAATACATCACGCCGCTGGCGTCGGCGGGCGTCGCCGCCGGCGTGGACGGGATCTTCCTCGAAGTGCACGAGGAGCCGT
This sequence comes from uncultured Acidobacteriota bacterium, assembly GCA_963697745.1. Classification (GTDB taxonomy): domain Bacteria; phylum Acidobacteriota; class Vicinamibacteria; order Vicinamibacterales; family CAVVIG01; genus CAVVIG01. The sequence continues at coordinate 345,280 of CAVOPD010000006.1, forward strand.
CGCGGGCCAGGAGCGACGCGCAGAACGCGCTCCGGCTCGATCTGCTCGAACCGCTGCTGCGCCGACTGATGGCGATCGACGCGATCGTGAAAGTCGGCGGCACCGCCGGCAGCGCGCACGGAGCCGCGCAGCCCCGTGGCTGACCTCGCGCTCGCACGCAAGGTGCTCGAGACCGAGGCCGCCGCAATCCTCGCGCTGGTCCCGCGACTCGACGCGCGATTCGAACGCGCCATCGAACTGCTCGCAGCGTGCCGCGGCCGCGTGATCCTCACCGGCATGGGCAAGTCGGGCATCATCTGCCGGAAGATCGCCGCCACGCTGACCAGCACCGGCACGGCCTCCCTGTTCCTGCATCCGGCCGAAGCCGTGCACGGCGACCTCGGCGTCATCCAGGGCGACGATGTCGTGATTGCGGTGTCGTCGAGTGGCGAGACGGCGGAGGTGCTGCGGCTGCTCGAGACGATCCGCCGCGTCGGCGCGAAGCTGATTGCGATCACCGGTGTGGCCGGCTCCGAGCTGGCCGAGGCTGCGGACGTGTCGCTCGATTGCAGCGTCACCGAAGAGGCCTGCCCGCTCAACCTGGCGCCGACCGCGTCCACGACGGCCGCGCTGGCGTTCGGGGATGCGCTGGCGATGACGCTGCTCGTGGCCAAGGGCTTCCGGGAGGAGGACTTCGCAAACCTGCATCCCGGCGGGCAAGCTGGGCAAGCAGTTCATGCGCGTCGAGTCGCTGATGCACGCGGGCAAGGATCTGCCGCTGGTGCGAACGGACACGCGCATGCGCGACGTCATCTACGAGATGTCGCGCAAGGGGCTCGGGATGACCTGCGTCGCGAACGACCGCGACGAACTGCTCGGCATCATCACCGATGGCGACCTGCGCCGGCTGATGGAACGCGGCCGGCGACACGCTGACGCTGACGGCGGCCGACGTGATGACGCGCAATCCCGGCGACCGTGGAGCCGCGCGCGCTGGCCGTGCAGGCGCTGAACATCCTCGAGCAGCGGAAGATCACCGCCCTGGTCGTTGCCGAGGGTGAACCCAGGCGCGCGGTCGGCGTCGTGCATCTGCACGACCTCTGGCGAACGGAGATGGTGTGACGCTCACAGCCGAGGAGATCGATCGCCGCGCGGCGGCGATCCGCATGATCCTGTTCGACGTCGACGGCGTCCTCACCGATGGCCGGGTCGTCGTCAACGGCGGATGGCACCGAGAGCAAGACGTTCTTCATCCGCGACGGCATCGCGATGGTCTGGGCGCAGCGCGCCGGGATCAAGGTCGGATTCCTCTCGGCACGCCTGTCGCCGACGACGCCGCACCGGGCCGCGCAACTCGGGCATCACGCTCGTCTATCACGGCGTGTCGAGCAAGCTCGCCACCTACGAGCGGATCCTCGCGGACCACGGCCTCACCGACGCGGAGGTCGCCTACATGGGCGACGATGTGGTGGACCTCGCCGTGCTGGCGCGGGTCGGTCTCGCCGCCTGCTCCCGGCAGACTGCGTGGACGAGGTGCGCTCGCGCGCGCACTGGGTCAGCAGACGCGCGGGCGGCGCCGGAGCCGCGCGGGAACTGGTCGAGCGGATTCTCCGCGTGCAGGGTCTCTGGGAGGGCGTCGTCGACTCGTATCTGAACGAGCCGAGCGACGTCGGCTCACCGGCGCGATGAACGATTACGCTCCGCTTCTCGCGGCGCTGGTCGCGCTGCTCGCCGGCCTCACGATCGGCAAGGCGTGGGAGCGCTACAAGCTGCGCGACGGCACGTGGATCGACCGCCGCCGCGTTCGGCGAGTCGCCGCATTACATCCTCGGCCTGAACTTCCTGGTCGCCAACCAGATCGACCTGGCGATCGAGGAACTGACGCACGCCGCCAGCCTGGACGCGAACGCGCTCGAAGTTCACATGATCCTCGGCAACCTGTACCGCGAAAAGGGACAGGTCGGCAAGGCGATCACCATCCACCAGATGCTGCTCCAGCGCCAGAAGCTGAGCCGCATCGAGCACGCGTACGTGCTGCTCTGCCTCGGGCTCGACTACAAGCGCGGTGGGTTCGTGGACCGCGCGCTCGACGCGTTCAACGAGGTGCTGCGGCTCGACCCGGAGAACGAGTACGCGCTGGATCAACATCCAGAAACTGCACGAAGAACAGCATCAGTGGACCGAGGCGTACGACACGCGGCAGCGCCTCACGAACCTCGCCGCCATCGATTCACGTCCGCAGAGCCAGTCGATCCTCGCGTTCCTCGAGAACGAGATCGGACTCGAGGCGATGCGACGCAAGGACTATCCCCGAGGCGGTGCGTCGCTTCCAGTCGGCGATCGATCTCGACGCGCGCGCGGTGCCGGCCTACCTGAACCTGGGCGACGTTCGCGTCGCCAGGGTCGAGAGGCAGGACGCGGCCGACATCTGGAACACGCTCGTGCAGGTCGCTCCGGATCGCGCGTACCTGGCGTTCGATCGGCTCGAAGCTCAGGCGGCTCGCGCGACCGGACGCCGGAGCGGTTCACCAATCTGTGCGAGCGGCTGATCGACGGAGAACCCGCAGGACTGGCGCGCGCGCCTGGCACTCGTCACGGCACCTCGGTCGCGTCGGGCCAGCCGTGCCGATGCGCTCGAACTGCTCTTCGCCGCGCTCGTGCAGAATCCGCACGCGCTCAGCATCCACCAGGCGATCTGGCGCACGCTCGGCGCAGCTCGGGCATCCGCCGGCACTGGTGGACCGCTACAGCGAGCTGACCAAGCACGCGGTGTTCTACCTCGATCCGCACGTCTGCATGCGGTGCCGCTATCGCAGCACTGAACTGCTGTGGCAATGCCCGCACTGCCACGACTGGAACACGTTCGTCGAGGAGCGGATCGCGCCGGCGCAGGACGCCGCGACTGAACGTTGGTGAATTGGCGAGTCGACGCTTGGTGAGTTCGACTCGTGAGCGTCTGGCTGCGTCTGGCGACGTCCGCCTTCAGCGTGCGTCAGTGCTGGCCAGCTGCAGCAGCTCGCCGATGATCCGGTCGACCTGTGCGTCGGTTTCGTCGAAGCTGCCGTCGGTGCGAATGACGTAGTCGGCTCGCCTGCGCCTTCTCTTCGGCCGGCAACTGCGCCGCCAGCCGCTCGTGCGCCGCGTCCGGCGACAGGCCGCGCTCGGCCAGTCGTCGAGCTGCATCGCCGGCGGACAGACCGTCGCAATCACACTTGTGGAACTCGCCGGCGTGACCCGTCTCGTACAGCAGCGGGATGTCGACGACCGCGAGCGGCGATCCGCCGATCAGTTCGAAGCCGCGCAGGCCGGCTGCGATGGCGCGGTAGCACGGCCGGATGCACGATCGCCTCGAGATCGCGCCGCGCCGCGGCGTCGGCGAAGACGATCGGGCCGAGCTTCTGCCGGTCCACGGCGCCGTCCGGCGCCAGCACGTCGCCGAACCGCTCGGCAATCGCGGCGGTCGCTTCGGTGCCTGGCGCCATGACGCCGTGCGCCAGTTCGTCGGCATCGAGGCACGGCACGCCGCGCCGCCGGAAGCGCTCGAGCACGTAGCTCTTCCCGGTCGCGATACCGCCGGTCAGGCCAATCCTCAGCATCGTCTGACCGCGACGGCAGTCAGGCCGTCGCGCCTGCGAGTCGTTCCTGCGCGGCGCGGACCGTGTTCTTCAGCAGCATGGCAATGGTCAGCGGTCCGACTCCGCCGGGCACCGGCGTCAGCGCGCCGGCGACCTGCTCGACCGACGGATGCACGTCGCCGAGCACGAGGCGCGCCGCGCTTCTCGAACGCGGCGTGACGCTTCGAGCCCGGCGCGAAGAGCGTCTCGACGAAGCTGCGGTCGTCGACTCGGCGTCGTGCCGACGTCGATCACCGTCGCGCCAGGCTTGACGAACTCCGGCGTCACGAACGCCGGCCGGCCCAGCGCCGCCACGAGGATGTCCGCTTCGCGGCAGACACCCGGAAGGTCGACCGTCCGCGAGTGGCAGATCGTGACGGTCGCGTTGCGGTTCAGCAGCAGCAGCGCCATCGGCTTGCCGACGATGTCGCTGCGGCCGATCACCACCGCGCGCGCGCCGGAGATCTCAATGCCGGTCCGGTCGAGCAGTTCGATGACTCCCGACGGCGTGCAGGCCACGAGCGCGGCGCGGCCCTGGACCAGCCGGCCCACGTTCATCGGGTGCAGACCGTCCACGTCCTTCGCCGGATCGACGGCGTCGAACACGCGGCGCTCGGCATCAGGTCCCATCTCCTTCGGTAGCGGCGACTGCACGAGGATGCCGTCGTGCACGTCGCTGCGGTTGAGCCGATCGACCAGGCGCAGCAACTCGTCGACGCTGGCGGTCGCCGGCAGCCGTTCGAGATCGGCGCGGATCCCGGTCTCCCCTGCCGACTTCAGCTTGCTGCCGACGTACAGTTCCGAGGCCGGGATCGTTCCCGACCAGAACGAGCGCGATGCCGGGCGGGCGTCCCGCCTCGCGGGTGAACGCCTCCACATCCGGACGCGACATCGGCACGGATCGCCTGGCCGACCGCGATCCCATCGAGCAGACGAGCGGGCATTACTCAGCAGCCTCCACCTCGAGCCGGCGCAGCGAGTGCGGCCGGCCGAGCACGACGAGCTTGTCACCGGCACGGATGGCGGTATCGGGCTCGGGATTGAAATCCATGCGGCGGTCCTCGCGCTGGATCGCGACCACGATCACGCCGAAGCGCTGGCGCAGGTTCGCCTCGAGCAGCGACTTGTCGACCAGCGACGATACCGATTCGATACGTGATCTCCTCCATCGCCAGCTCGAGGTTGTCCGAACTGGTCGCCAGCGTCATGAAGTCGACGACGGCCGGTCGAATGGCCGTCTGCGCCATCTGCACGGCGCCGATCTGATACGGCGAGACGACCCGGTTGGCGCCGGCGCGCAGCAGCTTGCGCGCGGCATCGTCTCCTTCCGCGCGGCCGACGATGAAGAGGTCGGGCCGCAGCACGCGCGCGCTCAGCACGGTGTAGACGTTCTCCGCGTCGGTGCCGACCGCGGCGATCAGGCACCGCGCGCCGTCTCGATGCCGACGCGCTTCAGCACGTCCTCGTGGCTCGCGTCCGCCTGCACGGCGAGCACTCCGTCCATCATCGCCGCCTGCAGCCGCGCCGGATCGCGCTCGATGATCACGAACGGGACGTTCTGCTGCTGAAGCTGGCCCGCGATGATGCTGCCGATACGGCCGTACCCGCAGACGATGAAATGATCCTTGATCGTGTTGATCATACGGGCCTGGCGACGTTTCTGGAGGCGCAGCGGCAGGCCTCCCTCGACAACGACCGTCGCGAGCAGGGTGAAGACGTAGAGGGCCGACCCGACGCCGCTGAACAGGAGGATCACGGTCCAGACCTGGCCGGCAAACGACAGCTCGTGGATCTCGCGGTAGCCGACGGTGGTGATGGTGATCACCGACATGTAGAACGCGTCCCACGCGCTCCACCCCTCGATCACCATGTAGCCGAGCGTGCCCGCCAGCGTGACCAGCGGCGAGCAGGGCCACGGCGAAGACCGGGCCCTGCGCTCTCAGCATGGCCGGGCCTACTCATCGGCGTCGTCAGGCACGTCGCGGCGGTGCGGCAGCCGCTCACGGTTGCGTCTCGAGCAGGCTGTGGCGCTTGCCGTACCCGAAGTAGAAGACCAGCCCGATCACCAGCCACACGATCAGACCGCAGCCAGTTGGTCCAGCCGAGCCCGTAGATCATCGCACCGCAGACGACGATGCCCATGATCGCCACAAACGGCAGCGCCGGCACGGTGAAACCGCGCTTGCAGATCGGGCCGCCGCACGCGCAGGATCCAGACGCCGGCACAGACCAGCATGAACGCGAACAGCGTGCCGATGCTGGTCATCTCGCCGACGATGCTCTCCGGGCATGAACGCGCCGAAGAGGCCGGTGAGCACGAAGAACAGCATGTTCGACTTGTACGGCGTGCGGTAACGCGGATGCAGGTCCGAGAAGATCTTCGGCACCAGGCCGTCGCGGCTCATCGAGAAGAACACGCGCGACTGGCCGAGCAGCATCACCAGGATGACCGACGAGAACCCGGCCAGGATGGCGACCGTCACGAACTTCGGCGAGCCATTCGTATCCGGTCATGTACTTCGCTGATGGCGAAGGCGACCGAGGCTTCGCTGCCGACGGTCCGGAAGTCCTCGACCGTCGCGACGCCGCTCAGCACGTGCGCGAACAGCACGTAGAGGATCGTGCAGACGACCAGCGAACCGAGGATGCCGATCGGCATGTCGCGCTTCGGGTTCTTCGCTTCCTGCGCGGCGGTCGACACGGCGTCGAAGCCGATGAAGGCGAAGAACACGACACCGGCGGCACCGAGGATGCCCATGATGCCGCCGTAGGCGTGGGTGACGCCTTGCGGCGTCGTGTAGGTGGTGGGCTGCGGAATGTAGGGCGTGTGGTTCGCCGGGTTCATGAAGCCCCAGCCGACGATGATCACGGTGATGACGATCGCGACCTTGGTGATCACGATCATCGTGTTGACGAAGGCCGACTCCTGCGTGCCGCGCGCGAGCAGCAGCGAGAGCACCAGCAGGATGAACGAGCGCCGGGATGTTCATGATGCCGTGGACGCCGGTGGCCGCCATCACTCGAACGGGGAGTGGCTCCATTGGTACGGCACTTGCAGGCCGACGAACTCGAGGACCTTGTTGAAGTACTCGCTCCACGCGATCGCCACGGTCGCGGCGCCGACGGCGTACTCGAGGATGAGGTCCCAGCCGATGATCCACGCCACGAGTTCGCCCATCGTCGCGTAGGAATAGGTGTAGGCGCTGCCGGCGATCGGGATGATGGAGGCGAACTCGGCGTAGCAGAGTCCGGCGAAGGCGCAGCCCGAGGCCGGCGACGATGAAGGCGATCGTGACCGACGGACCGGAGCGCTCGGCAATCGCCGCCGCCGTCCGCACGAAGATGCCGGCTCCGATCACCGCGCCGATGCCGAGAGCGACCAGCGCCGGTGCTCCGAGCGTCCGCTTCAGGGTGATCTCGCCGCTCTCGTGCTCGGCCATCAGGCGGTCGATGGACTTTGTCCGGAACAGTGAACCAGCCACTCGTGCTCCTCCTCTCGGTCGCGTGCGGGAAATATCAGCGATTATATGCGCGAGAGTCGGTCGAGAAACGCGCGCACGCGCGCGGCCGGCGTCGTTCGTCGCCGAGCAGATCGGTGATGACCGCGACGGATGCCGCGCCGCCGCGATCACCGTCCGGCGCGCGATCGAGGGTGATGCCGCCGATCGCCACCACCGGCAACTGCCGCGACCGCGGCAGCGTCGCCGCCTGCGCGCACCAGGTCGAGACCGACCGCCGCGTAGCCTGTCGTCCTTGGTCGTCGTGCCGAACACCGGACCGACGGCGACGTAGTCGATCGGTTCGGCGAGGGCCGACGTCGAGCTGCTCGCGGGTGTGCGTCGAGAGGCCGACGATCGCGCGCGGCGCCGACGATCGCGCGGACGTCGGACGGCGCGCAGGTCGTCCTGGCCGACGTGCACGCCGCCGGCGCCGGACAAGCCGGGCGACGTCGGCGCGATCGTTGACGATGACGGTGGCGCCGGACGCGGCCGCGCGGTCGACGATCGTCTCGGCTGAACGGCCAGGAAATCGCGCGACGGCAGGTGCTTGGCGCGCAATCTGAAGGAGCGTGGCGCCGCCGTCCATGCAGGCGGCGGCGAAATCGGGCAGCGTCCAGCCGGCGCCGCGCGCAGACGTCCGCGTCGCAGACGGCGTAGAGGCGCGGGAGCACCAGTCGGCGTCAGACCGCCTCGGCGAGGCGTCCGGCGGGCGCGCCACGTTGTAGCGCTCCATGAACGAGGTGCTCAGCTTGCCGGCGACGAAGTCCGGCTCGTTGAGCACCTTGAGGTGCAGCGGGATGCTGGTCTTGATGCCTTCGATGACCGTCATCTCGAGCGTGCGCTTCATCCGGGCAATCGCTTCCTGCCGGTCGCGTCCGTGCACGATGATCTTGGCGATCATCGAGTCGTAGTACGGCGAGATCGTGCAGTCGTTGTGGGCCAGCGTCTCGACGCGCACGCCAGGACCGCCGGGCACGCTGAAGACGTGAATGAGGCCCGGCGACGGGACGAAGGTGTCCGGATCCTCCGCGTTGATGCGGCACTCGATCGAATGGCCCGTGAAGACCACGTCTGCCTGCCTGAACCCGAGCTTCGCGCCGGCGGCGATCCGGATCTGCTCCTTCACGATGTCGATGCCGGTCACCATCTCGGTGACCGGATGCTCGACCTGCAGGCGCGTGTTCGCCTCCATGAAGTAGAAGTGCCCGTGCGGGTCCATCAGGAACTCGAACGTGCCCGGCGTTCGTGTACTGCACGGCCTTGGCGGCGTCGATGACGATGCCGCCCATCCGGCGCCGCATCTTGTCGGTGAGCGCCGGCGACGGCGACTCCTCGATCAGCTTCTGGTGGCGCCGCTGGATCGAGCACTCGCGCTCGCCCAGGTGCACGACGTTGCCGTGCGTGATCGCCGAGGATCTGGAACTCGATGTGGCGCGGCGACTCGACGTACTTCTCGATGTAGACGTCGCCGACGCCGAATGCCGCTTCGGCCTCGCGCTGCGCCGTCTTCACCGCCGTCACCAGTTCGCCCGGGGCGCGGACGACGCGCATGCCGCGGCCGCCGCCGCCGGCCGTCGCCTTGACGATGACCGGGTAGCCGATGTCCTTCGCGATCTTGAGCGCCTTCTCCTCGCTCTCGATCGGGCCGTCGCTGCCCGGCAGGATCGGCACGCCCGCCTTCTTCATCACGCGGCGCGCCCGGGCCTTGTCGCCCATCAGGCGGATGACCTGCGGGTCCGGCCCGATGAACTTGATGTGGCAGGCCTCGCAGACCTCCGCGAGGTAGGCGCTCTCGGAGAGGAATCCGTAGCCCGGGATGAATCGCGTCGGCGCCGGTGATCTCGGCGGCGCTGATGACCGCCGGGACGTTCAGGTAGCTGTCGGCGCTGCGCGCCGGGCCGATGCAGACGTCCTCGTCGGCAAAGCGGACGTGCAGCGAGTTCTCGTCCGCCTCGGAGTAGACCGCGACGGTCTTGATGCCCAGTTCCCGGCAGGCGAAGATGATGCGCATCGCCACTTCGCCGCGGTTCGCGATCAGAATCTTCTTGAACATCTACTTTGTGCGGATCGCGAACAGGCGCTCGCCGTACTGCACGGGCTGGCCGTTCTCGACGTAGATGTTGACGATCTCGCCGTCGTACTCGCGAGTCGATCTCGTTCATCAGCTTCATCGCCTCGATGATGCAGAGAACCTGCCCCTTCTTGACGGTCGTCGCCGACTTCGACGAACGGCAGCTGCGCCCGGTTCGGAGGAGCGGTAGAAGGTGCCGACGATCGGCGACTTCACGACGGCGAGTTCGATGTCGACGTCGGCGGCGCCGACCGCGGTCGGAGCAGCGGCGGCCGGCGGCGCTGGCGCCGGCGCGGGCGGCGGCGGCGGGAACCGTCGGCGCGTGCGCGCCGTGAGTCGGCACGCAGGCCGCCGGCGGCGTCCTTCCGGATCTTCAGCCGGAGTCCGTCCTGTTCGACTTCGAACTCGGCCAGTTCGTGCTCGCGCACGAGATCGAGAATCTGTTTGAGCTGATCGAGATCCATCAGGGGGAAACGGAAGAGAAGTTAGAAGTCAGAAATTAGAATAGCAATCGGAACTGAGCTGACTGGCTTGTCGGTCAGACCGTGATCAGTTCCGTTGGCGCCTGGGTGAGCACTTCCACCCCGCTCTCCGTCACCAGCACATCGTCTTCGATCCGAACGCCGCCCCAACCCGGGAAGTAGGCACCGGGTTCAATCGTGAAGACCATGCCGGGCATGACCGCTTCGCGGCTCGTGTCCACGTTCGGCCCTCGCCTGGCGATGCGCGGTTCCTCGTGCACTTCGATGCCGAGACCGTGTCCCGTGCCGTGGCCGAACGCCGCGCCCATGCCGGCTGCCGTCAGGACATGTCGCGCGCAGCCGCGTCGATGTCGAACCTCGACGCTCCCGGGTCCGATCGACCTCAATCGCCCGATCGTGCGCCATCCGCACGGCCGCATGCACCTCGCGAGCACGCGCCGATGCCGATCCCACCACGACCGTTCGCGTGAGGTCAACGCAGTATGAGTCGTATACGCCCCCAAAGTCCAGCACCACGAGGTCGCCTTCGCCCAATGTTCGCTCGGTCGGCCGTGCGTGCGGCAAGCGCAGAGTTCGGCCCCGAGGCGACGATCGTTTCGAAGGCCGGCTTCTCGAACCCGGCACGACGGATGGCCGTGTCGATCTCGAGCGCAAGCTCGCGCTCGGTCATGCCGGCGCGCGCCAGACCGAGCACCGTACGCGTGACATCCGAGAGCATCGCGCCGGCGGTTCGCAGCAGACCGATTTCGTAGCGGTCCTTCACGCTTCGCGCGATCTCGATCACGCCGTCGAGCGGCCACGAGTTCGGGCGCGTGCTGTGCGCCGGCAAGCGTGGACTCCAGCCAGCGGAAGCGGCTCACCGTGAGGTGCGCGGCCTCGAAGCCACGCGGCTGGAACGCGACCGTTGGCGAGCACTCCGCGCAGCGTCGCGTCGTACGACCCGTCCACGACGACCAGGTCGAGGCCCGGGCATTCGTGCGGCGTCCCGCGCATGTCGGACACTGCGGTGACGTAGCGCGAATCCGTAATGAAGTGCAGCGCTGTCCGGCGTGAGCACGACGATCGCGCTGCTGCCGCCGAAGTTGGTGAGCCAGGCGATGTTCGGCAGCGAGACGACGATGAGCGCGTCCAGCGACGCCGCGGTCATCGCCTGCCGAATCGACGGCGTGCCGAGGCTAAGCATCGTCGCTCGGCGCGTGTGGCATGATGGCCTCCAGCCAGCGCTCGAGCGCGGCGAGCGTCGCGGCGGCGCGTGCGCGCCCGGCGTCGGATTCGCGTTCGTCCGTCGGCAAGCGCATGGCTGATGTCGCCGAGGATGCGCTCGAGATCCGGGTCGTTCGGCGCGAGCTTCAGCGCCGACGAGTAGTGCGTGAGCGCGTCAGTCAGCTGTCCCTGCCGGCGGCAGGTCTCCGCGAGCGCGCGGATGGCGGCGAGGTTTCAGGCGCGGACGCCAGGACGCAGACTCAGCTCGGCAGCGGCCTCGTCCAGCTGACCCGACAGCGAGCAAGCGCGCGCCCGAGCGTCACGCGTGCCGACAGGTACTCGGGATGAATGGCGAGACCGGTGCGGCAGGTTGCGACCGCTTCGTCGAGTTGACCCGCGCGGCGGTATTCCTCGGCGAGCTGCGCGAAAGCAATCGACGCAGGGTCCTGCTGGACCCTGCGTCGAAGGTCGTCAATGCGGGCGGACGGGGCCACGGCTCCAATTATGAGCCAACAGCCGCCGTCAGGGCGTCGGGAGCGCCACTTTCACGGTAGCCGTCACCGTGCCCGTCTGGCCGCTTTCGTCGGTGACATTCAACGTGACTACGTAGCTGCCCTCGGCACTGTAGCGGTGCGCGCGCCGTTGCCTGTGCCGACTCGAACAGCGCTGCGCCGTCACCCCAGTTCCAGACGAACTTGACGATCGTGTGGCCGATGCCCGGCTTCGAGGCCGAGCCGTCGAACTGAGACAGCTGGCGCCGACCACTGGCGCCGTCGGCGAGGAGGTGAAGGACGCCGTCGGCAACGAACCCGCACCAATCTGGACCGGCAGCGAGAACGGAACCGACGTCACGCCGCGGTCGTTGGTCACAGTCAGGGTGACCAGGAATGTCTGCTGGCGTGTGTAGGTGTGGCTCGCCGTCCTGCCGCTCCCGGACGACCCGTCGCCGAACGACCACGAGTAGCTGGTGATCGTTCCGCCCCCGAGCGAGCACACGCCGGCGTCGGGCTGCACGGCACAACTGGCGGACGCATCGAAGAGCACCGGCGAGTTGTTCGTCGGAGTCGGGGTGGCCACGCTGAAGGTTGCAGACGGAACGGACGACGCGGCCACGATGACGCTGCTGGGCACCAGGCGGATCTGGACGACGTGTGACGCAGCGGCACTGTAGTCGGAGCCGAGCGAGGTCGCGACGATCTGAATGCAGCTTCCGCCGAGAGCCGCCGTTCCGCTGCCGCCGTCGCACGTGCCGGCAACGGCACCGGCTGGCGGCGCCGCAGGTGCCGTGTAGACCGCCGTGGCTCGCCCGTCCGCTGACGTGGTGATCGTGCGGCTCGACAGCGTGCCGAAGTCCGCGGCCTTGCCGTTGACCATCATGTCCAGGCGGAAGGACCTGTTGCCAAGCAACTGGCCGTTGGCGTCACGCGCCACTACGGAAATGGTCGAGACCGAAGAGCCATCCTGCGTGATGGCGTCGGGCGTCGCGGTGACCGCCACCGACAGAGCGGCTTCGGATGGACCGGTGAGGCCGGCGCCTCGGTCTGGTGCACGGTGCACCCTGACGCGACGACGACAGCCAGACACGTGAGCGCGAACGAGATCCCCTTCATGGTCGTTACCGATCTGCGAAGTTGCCGAAGTCAACCTGGATGGATCCGGTGGCCTGAATCTCGTTGCCCACGAGGTCCTGGCCGTAGAACGTCACTTCCGCGATGGTGGTGATGATGGTGCGGGTTGTTCACCAGTTGCACGAGCGGCGACTCCATCTTTGCGGCATGGCGGACGAGTTCGAAGCCGACCGACGCCGACGTCGTCGCCGGCACAGTGATGCGTGACCGCCCCGTCGAAGGCGTACGGCACATCGACCCCCTGCGACGTTCCGACCGTCGCTCCGACGGTAGGACGACGTGATAGCGGCGCAGCGTCACGTCGTTGTTGCCGACGGCGACGCCGGCGCGGCTGCCGAGCCGAGATCCTTCAGCGACAGGCGGAAGGTGGCCGTTCCCGAGTCGCTGTAGATCGTGGGGCACGGCTGGGTGGCGGTGCACGGAGCCGGCGAGGTGACGAGCGTCTGGACGTCGGAGTGCAGGAACGACCCCGGCGTGCCGCCGCTGGCACCGCCGGGCGACGCCTCCAGCGATTCGATGACCAGGAAAACCGGCGAGCGCGTCCGTTCGCGCGCGACGTCGCCGCACGAGGCGGTGGCGACGCTCAACGGCCAGCGAGAACGATGAAATTCGTGAATTGGCGCATGGCGTTCATGTCCGCGTCAGCTCTTGATGATGCGTGGCGTGATGAAGATGAGCAGTTCGGAGCTCTCGTCGTTGATGCGGTCGCGCTTGAACAGCCACTGAGAATCGGGATCTGGCTGAGGCCGGGCGTGCGGTCCGTGCGAGTTCTGCTGTTGCTGGTGTAGATGCCGCCGATGACCTCGTCTGGCCGTCGTTGACCAGCACGTGGTCAGCGCGCGCTGTGTGTTGATGGACGGTATGCCGCGGGACCTGCGGCTCGAGCGAAGTCCGGCGTGGCGTTTTCGAGCGATATCTTCATGATGACCGTGCCGACCGCGGTGATCTGCGGCGTGACCTTCAGCGTGAGCGCCGCATCCTTGAAGGTGACGTCGTCACCGTGTTGTTCGAGATGGTCTGATAGCGGGATCTGGATGCCCTGCGTCGATTTCGGCTTCGACGTTGTTCAGCGTCGACACGCGCGGCGTCGACAGCATCCGGCCGTTGCCCGACGACTCGAGCGCGGAGAGCGCGACGTCGAGGTTGAACGCGCCGTTGACGCGAACCCAGCGCCAGGCCCGACGGCGCTCGTTGCCGCGCCGACGCCGCAGATTGACCGCCGAGGCCTGGCGCTGCCGGGCCCTGCACGCCGCTGGTGCGACCGGCCACGCTGCCGCTGTTCGGGAACGCCAGGTTCGTGGTGTTGCCGAGCGCCGGATCGACCCGGCCCGTGACGCCCCACTGCACACCAAGCGCTCGCGCGATACGACTTGGTCGTCTGGACGATGCGCGCCTCGATCTCCACCTGCGGCTGCGCGATGTCGAGCGTCGAGATGCAGCGTCGGTGGCCGCGTCCAGCGACTCCGGCAGGTCGCTGATGATCAGCGTGTTGGTGCGCGGGTCCACCTGCACCGTGCCGCGCTTCGACAGCACGCTCTTGGCGAGCAACGGTCTCCAGCTCCTCGGCGCGCGCGTAGCTGAGGGTCCGCGTCAGCACGCGCAGATCGCCGGCCAGCGCCTGCTCGTCGGCGAGTTTGCGCCGCTGGTTCTCTTCGTCGGCGAGCGCGTCAGCGGCGCAATCCGCACCACGGTGCCGTCGACGATGTAACCCAGCTTGTTGGCGCGCAGGATGATGTCGAGCGCCTGGTCCCACGGCACGTCGCGCAGCGCCACGTCGACCGTGCCGCGCACCGCCGGGTCGATGACGATGTTGAGACCGCTGATTTCGGCGAACACGCGGAGCACCGCGCGCAGGTCGGCCTGCTGGAAGTCGAGGCTGACCGGATTGCCGCTGTAGGTGCGGCCCTGCCGCTGGGTGTTGGCCGAGCAGCGGCGGCTGAGCCTGCAGGTCCAGCGCGCGGCAGCGGCCGGAATGACGGCGGCCTGGGCACCGGCAGCCAGCAGTTCCTGGGCGCCCGGGTTTGTCTCGGTGCGCGTGGCCGGTGTGAGCCCCAGCGCGGCGAGCGGATCGACCCCGGTCTGCACCGTCGACTGGTTCGACTGCGCGACACCGGCGGCGCGACCGTCGGGATGCCGGACTGGGTCGGACGATCGAAATCGATGAGGATGCGGTTGCGCTCGGCGCGCACGTGATGCGCGACCGGCTGCGCGAGCGTGATGCGCACCCGCGAGACCGGCGAACCCATCGACTCGGCGGCTTCGACCGCCGACCGACGCGATTGGCGCGCTGGCGCGCACGGCGCTCGGCCGACGCGACGGCCGCGGCATCGACGTTGCGGAAGTCGACAATGACGGTGAGCGGGTCCGGACGCGTCGCGACATACGGCACCGGCTCGGTCGCCTCGATGACCAGCGTGGCGCTGCGCGCGTCGCCTCGCGACGTGATGGTCGTGAGCTTCGCGCCCGCGATGGTAGCGGCCGTGCCCGCGGCCCGCGAGATCGTGCTCGCGGAGGTCGCCAGCAGCACGACCAGAAAGAGAGCCACGCCCCTCGTCACAGTCATTCCTTGTCGTCCTCGAGCGTTCGCAGCGGTTTCCGCACTTCGCGCGTCTTTTCCTTCGCGCGCGGATCGCTGACGTCCTGAACCAGCACAAGCCCCGACCGGCGTGATGCTCTTCACCACGCCGTCGGCGAGCTTGTCGCCCTGATGAATGAGGTAGGTGCGATTGTCGGGCCCCTGCACCATGGCTACGAGCCGCTCGCGGCTCTGCATGATTCCGCGGACCGACAGTTCATCGACCCGGATGCCGGCGATGCCGGCGATGGTCGGCCTCGGCGCCGCTTTCGAGTCCTGTTCCGCTGACCGGTGAGGCTCTGGAACGGATCGCGCCGGCCGTCGACGTTGTAGCTGTACGGCGTTGCTGACGATCGGTCCACCGGCGCGACCGGCGCCGCCGAGCGCTGGCGGCGCGGCCGGCGCGGCGGCGGTCGTGGTCGACGACCTGGTCGGCACTGGCGCCGCGGACGGCGGCGCCGGCCGGAGCGGCGACGAGCAGCGAGCGCGCAGACGGCGAGCAGGCGCATGTCAGGCCACCTTCTTCGGGCAGCCGGCTTTGCGCCGCTTCGCGGGCTTGCCCTTGCTGGTCTTCGTCGCCGGCTTGTCGAGCAGCACGAACGTGGTGGCCGCGCAGCTCGCGCTGATCGTCGGCGCGCGGGTCGCCCTTGTCCTTGCTTCCTTGCCCTTCACCGAGAGGCGCTGATGTTGACGATGCGGGCGAACTTGCCGAGGCGATCGAAGAACTGCGCGAGGTTGTGGTAGGTGCCGTCGAGCTCGAGGCTGATCGGCCACTCGGCGTGCAGCTGCTTGATGACGACCGGCGCCGGCTTGAAGCTCTTGATCACCAGGTTGGACTGCACGGCCGTCGTCTGCATCTGGCGAAGCAGATCGGCGCCGTCCTTCTCCTCGGGCAGCACTTCGCTCAGGCTGGCGAGCCGCTCCTCGAGCTCGTTCGACCTCGGCGCGGAACTGCGGCAGCTTCCTCTCGGTGGCCTGCCCCTTGGCGACGTCGGCCTTCAGCGCCTGCAGCGTGACCTCGCGCGAGGCGATGTCCGCGCGTGCAGGCACCTCGTAGTAGTTGTAGAAGAGACCGACGCCCACGCCGCTCAAGCACGACGAAGGCGCCGATCTGCGCGTACCACGGAAGCTTGGTGAGACTGATGTCCATTGGGATGCCTGCGGCTAACTGCGGTATCGGGAACTCAGCTCTTCGGCTTTAGCTGGCCGCCCGCGTCCTTCGCGTCGGCGGTCTTCGACTCGGCGGCATCACCGGGCCCCTTGAACACTGCTTTGATTTGAAACTTGATCACTTCGCCCTGCGGACCACCGCTCGTGTCAGTGGTGCTGTTGACGATCTCGACCGACTTCTGGAACGAGCCGGAGCGCTCCAGATTCGCGACGAAGTCGGACAGGCCGGTCAGCGAGAGCGAACGTGCCGTCGATGAGCACTTCGTTGGGCGTCGCGGTCTGCTTCATCTCGGTGAGCCACAGCGACGGCGGCAGCGACGAGGCTGATCTGATCGAGCATGTGCACCGGCCCGATCTGCTCGTTGCGGAGCTGTTCGATGAGCGTGACGCGCTGCTGCAGCTGCGCCTTGCGCTGCTCGAACTGCTGCACCTGAACGATCACCGAGTGCAGCCGCGTGGTTTCCTTCTGCGCGGCGGTGATGGCGTCGTCGATCCGCGCGCCCTCGCTCGGTGACGAGCCAGAAGCGCCAGCCGACGGCGCCGCCGCCGCAGCAGCAGGATCGCGCCGCACACGACGGTGATCTGCTGACTGAGGTCGAAGGCAAACTTCTTCCGGACGGCCTTCGCGTTCCGCCGCGAGGAGATTGATCCTGATCACCGGTCGCCTGCCTTTCGGAGCGCAAGGCCCACGGCGACGGCCGTCGTCGCCGCCAGTTCCTGCGACGCCGTCGGCCGGCGGCGTGTCGAACGCCACGAGCCGGAACGGATCGAAGTGCTCGACGGGAATGCCGAAGCGCTCCGCGAGCGCCTCGGCAAAGCCGTCGACAGCCGACGCGCCGCCGCTCAGCACGATGCGATCGATCCGGTCCGACGACGCCGTGGCCTTGAAGAAGTCGAAGGTCTTCTGAATTTCGAGCAGGACGTTCTCCGTCACCGCGTGCAGCACCGGACGCACATCGTCGAAGGTGTGACCCTCGACCGGGAGCCCCTTCTTCGCCGCTTCGGCGGCGTCGAACGGCAGGTTCAGTTCGCGCTGCACGGCTTCGGTGTAGGCGTTGCCGCCGAGCGACACGTCGCGGGTGAAGAGCGACTGACCGTTCGACACGATGTTCACGTTGGTGGCGCTGGCGCCGGCGTTCAGGAGCACGACGACTTCCGGGCCGGCGTCGTAGTTCGCCTCGTAGGCGTTCTGGAGCGCGAAGGCGTCGACGTCCACGACCACCGCCTGCCGTCCGGCCTGCGTGATGACGTTGGTGTAGTCGGCGATCTTGTCTTTCTTCGCGGCGACGAGCAGGACCTCCATGGTCCCCTTCGCGTCGGTGCCGGTGCCGGGATCGAGCACCTGGTAGTCGAGGTTGACGTCCTGGATGTCGTAGGGAATGTACTGCTCGGCTTCCCAGTAGATCGACTCGGCAAGTTCCTGCTCGGTCATCACCGGCAGGCTGATCTTCTTGACGATGACGGCATTGCCGGACAGGGAGGCCGACCACCTCTTTCGTCCGGAACGCCCGTGTGTCCGAACAGCCGCCGAATGGCGTCGGCTACGGCACCGCCGTCGATGATCGCGCCGTCGACGATGCTGTCGGGCGGCACCGGTTCGGAGGCGATGGCGGCCACGCGGAAGCCCTTGCCGACCGCTCGCAGCTCGACTGCCTTCACCGCACTGGACCCGATGTCGAGTCCAACGACCGATTTCGATTTTCCAAAACCAAGCATTGTTCAGCTCACTGTCAGTGGAAACGCCTCAGCCTGCTGGGGCAAAGGTGATACCAGAGCCATTTACGGCCGGTTTTCCTACGAAAACTGGCGCGAGACGGCAATTTCTGCGTTCGCCGACTCGCCCGACGCGCTGCTGTCTCAATTACAGAATCCGTGCGCGACTTACGGTTCTGTGGCCGTCGCGCTCACGGTCCGGTGATTGCCTGGTCGCAGTCTCATGCCGGCCGCATCTGCACTCCGGTGGCTCTGCCGCCGGGCGATGCGTGAATCGGTGGAGGCGTGGACCGTCACGACCAGCTTGCAGTTGAGTGCTTGACACTGCCCAGAAAGCTCCGTATGATTTGGGTTTACCGTTGCCTGGACCCGCCAGACAGGTGCAAGTCAACCAGTGAAGTGCTCCACAGGCGGGACTTCCCACAACATCGGTCGTCTTCGGGCAGAGTCGCTGGAGTGCGGTGTCATGCCCGCGGGAAACTGAAGGATGTCTACGTTTATCGCCTCGCGCAGCACGCCGTCGAAAACAGTCGCTGGCACGTCATCGATGCCGATGGCCAGGTGCTCGGGCCGGATCGCCACCGTCGCTGCCGGCTGCTGCAGGGCAAGCACAAGCCGATCTACACGCCGTTCATCGACACGGGCGACCACATCGTCGTGGTCAATGCCGCCAGGGTGAAGCTCACCGGGCGCAAGGAAGATCAGAAGATCTACCGCCAGCACTCGGGGTACGAGGGTGGCCTGCGCGAGGAGCGCGCGCGCGTCGTGCGCGCGAAGCGCCCGGAACGTCTGGTCGAGGAAGCCGTCCGCGGCATGCTTCCCAAGACCAAGATGGGCGAGGCGATGTATCGGAAGCTGAAAGTGTACGCCGGTCCGGATCACCCGCACTCGGCGCAGAAACCTACCAAGCTCGAGGTCGCGTAACGTGGCAGCAGTTCAGTATTACGGTACCGGTCGCCGGAAGACATCGACCGCCCGCGTGTTCCTTCGTCCCGGCACCGGGGCCATCAGCGTCAATCACCGCACGTTCGAAGGCGTTCTTCCCCACCGAAGCGCTCCGCACCCAGATTCGCCGCCCGCTGGTCATCACCGAAACCACCGAGAAGTTCGACATCCTCGCGACGGTCGAGGGCGGCGGCGTGTCGGGTCAGGCTGGTGCCGTGCGTCTGGGCATCTCGCGCGCGCTGGTCGAATACAACCTCGAGCTCCGCAAGGCGCTGAAGGACGAAGGCATGCTCACGCGCGACGCGCGCGCGAAGGAACGCAAGAAGTACGGCATGGCTGGCGCGCGCAAGCGGTTCCAGTTCAGCAAGCGCTAGTTCGTCCCGCCCTCGCGCACGGCTCCGGCGCAGCGTCGGAGCTCCTGGCGAGGCGGTCGCAATTCCACGAGGCGGCAGGCACCCGATTTCAGAGTGCGGACATGGATCCGCATCACGCCTGCCACCGCACCGAGGTTTATCTGAAATCACCAGAGGATGGAGGAGATTTGGCCGCGATCGCGATGAAGGATCTGCTGGAGGCTGGAGTGCACTTCGGCCACCAGACCAAGCGCTGGAACCCGAAGATGAAGGAGTACATCTTCGGCGAACGGAACGGCATCTACATTCTCGACCTGGGCAAGACGGTCAAGCTGTTCCGCACCGCCGAGGAGTTCGTCACGAACCTGGCGGCGGACGGGCGCACGATTCTGTTCGTGGGCACCAAGCGGCAGGCGCAGGACGTCATCGCCGAGGAGTCGCAGCGGTGCGGCATGTTCTACGTGAACGAGCGGTGGCTCGGTGGCCTCCTCACCAACTTCGCGACCATCCAGCGCAGCCTCGGGCGGTTGCGCGATCTCGAAGCCATGGTCACCGACGGCCGCTACGACACGCTGTCCAAGAAGGAAATTGCGCGCAACGAGAAGGAGCGCCGCAAGCTCACGAAGAACCTCGAAGGCATCCGCGGCATGTCGCGCCTGCCCGACGCGATCTTCATCGTGGACACGAAGAAGGAACAGATCGCCGTCGACGAGGCCCGCAAGCTGAAGATTCCGATCATCGGCATCGTCGACACCAACGCCGACCCCGACCAGGTGGACTTCGTCATTCCCGGCAACGACGACGCGCTCCGCTCGATCCGGCTGTTCGCCGGTCGCCATTGCCGACGCGGTCATCTCCGGCCGCGACATGAAGCAGTCGGTCGACGCGGAAGCCACTCGCGATGCGGCCGACGACAGCTCCGCGCGTCCGCCGGCGACGATCCGCGCCGTGCCGCACGGCCGATTCGCCGCCGCGAGGCAGCACCGGCGTCAGCGTAACAGGCGTTTCGACTCTCCCCTATCGACGCCGGCCTTCATTCCGTGGGGCCGGCGTTTTTTTGTACGAGACTCACCATGGCAATCAGCGCAGCAGACGTGAAGAAACTCCGCGACCAGACCGGCGCGGGCATGATGGACTGCAAGGCCGCTCTCGAGGAGGCCAACGGCAACTTCGAGGACGCCAACACCGATTCTGCGCAAGAAAGGGCTCGCCAGCGCCGCGAAGAAGGCCGGACGCGCCACGTCGGAAGGCCTGATCGGCAACGCGGTCTCTCCCGATCACTCGACCGGCGTGCTGGTCGAGGTGAACTGCGAGTCGGACTTCGTCGCGCGCACCGACGACTTCCAGCAGTTGATCAAGGACATCATCGCCGAGATCAACAAGGCCGGTGACGCGCGCCAACGAAGCGTGGCTGAAGGATCCCAACGGACCGGTGCATCCGCTCGTCGCTGCCGCGATTGCGCAAGCTCGGCGAGAACATGGCCGTGCCGCGCTTCGTCCGCTACGCGGGCCAGCGGCTACGTCGGCCAGTACATTCACCTGGGCGGCAAGATCGGCGTGCAGGTGGAGTTCTCCGGCGTGACGCCGGACGATCGCCGCGAAGGAGGACTTCGCCACGCTGGTGAAGGAAATCGCGATGCAGATCGCGGCGGCCAGCCCGTCGTACGCGACGCGCGCCGAGGTGCCCGCCGACGCACTCGAGAAGGAGAAGGCGATCTACCGCGCGCAGATGGAGAATTCCGGCAAGCCGGCGAACGTGATCGACAAGATCGTCGACGGCAAGCTCGGGAGCTTCTACTCGCAGGTGGTCCTCACCGACCAGCCGTCGATTCGCGATCCGAAGATGTCGGTGGCCAACGTGATTGCGGCCGCCAACAAGTCGCTCGGCGGCAGCCTGGCGGTGACGCGCTTCGCCCGGCTCAAGGTCGGCGAAGCGGCGGCCTGACGCGACCGCGTCGCCGTCACAGGTCGTCAGTCACAGGTCATCAGTGCCGCTGTGACTGATGACTTGCGACCGGCGGACGCTCGCGACTGACCTATAATCGTGCCTCGTGACCGCCTCCGTCGCTCCCCCGCCTACAAACGCGTCCTCCTCAAGCTCTCCGGCGAAGCCCTCATGGGCTCGCAGACCTACGGCATCGACCCGGCCGTGGCGACGCAGATCGCCAAGGACGTCGGCTGAAATCCAGGGCATGGGCGTCGAAACCGCCATCGTCATCGGCGGCGGCAACATCTTCCGCGGCGTCGCCGCGAGCGCGCGCGGCATGGATCGCGCGACGGCCGACTACATGGGCATGCTGGCCACGGTCATCAACGCCCTCGCGCTGCAGGACGCGCTCGAGCAGCAGAACGTGGTGACCCGGGTCGTCACCGCCATCGAGATGCGCGCGGTCGCCGAGCCGTTCATCCGCCGCCGCGCCATCCGCCACCTCGAAAAGGGGCGCGTCGTCGTCTTCGGCGCGGGCACCGGCAATCCGTATTTCAGCACCGACACCGCCGCCGCGCTGCGCGCGATGGAAATCAAGGCCGACGTCATCCTCAAGGCCACCAAGGTGGACGGCATCTACAATGCCGACCCGATGCTCCACCCGGATGCCTCCCGCTACGACCGCATCTCGTACCTGCAGGTGCTCGAGCAGGGACTCAAGGTGATGGACGCCACCGCGATCTCGCTCTGCATGGACAACAAGCTGCCGATCGTGGTCTTCAACCTTCGGACGCCCGGCAACATCAAGCGCGCCATCAGCGGCGAACCGATCGGTTCGCTGGTCATGGCGTAGCGCAACGGAGAGCTTTCTTCAATGGACGTCAGCGATCTCAAGGGCCTGTTTGCGGAAGTCAACAAGCGCATGAACGCCACGCTGGAACACGTGCGCCACGAACTCGCCGGCGTGCGCACCGGGCGCGCGTCGGTGACGATTCTGGACAGCGTGCACGTGGAGGCCTACGGCGCGAAGGTGCCGCTGAACCAGGTGGCCGGCCTGTCGATTCCAGAGCCGACGCTCATCGTCGCGCAGCCGTTCGACCCCTCGCTGCTCGGCACCATCGAGAAGGCCATTCGTGCGTCGGACCTCGGGCTCAACCCTGCCAACGACGGCAAGGTGGTGCGCATCCCGCTGCCCTCGCTCACCGAGGAACGCCGCAAGGAGCTGTCACGTCTCGTGCACAAGCTGTCCGAAGAGGGACGCAACCAGATCCGCCAGGCGCGACGTGACGCGAACGATCGCCTCAAGAAGTTCCTGAAGGACTCCTCGATCTCGGAAGACGACGAGAAGAAGGGGCTCGACGAAGTGCAGAAGCTCACCGACAACTTCATCCGCCAGATGGACGACCTGCAGAAGAAGAAGGATCAGGACCTGCTCGGGCACTGAGCTCGACGTCAGCCGAACGTCACGCCGAGCGCCTTGGCGGTCACCAGCAGGTCTGAGTCCGGCGGCACCGTCTTGGTCTTCCCGACCACGTCTTCGAGCGGCCGCCCGACGATGTCAGGCGGCGCGAACGCCACCATCTTTCCGAAATCGCCCTTGCGCAGCAGCTCGACGGCTTTGCCGCCGAAGCGCGTGGCGAGGACCCGGTCGAAGCTGGTCGGCGCACCGCCGCGCTGCAGATGTCCGAGGACAACCGAGCGCGTTTCCTTTCCGGTCAGCCGGCCGAGCGCGTCGGCCACCTTCGCGCCAATGCCGCCGAGGCGCTCGACACGTCCGTCTCTCGCTTCCTCGAGCAGCGCGAGCTTTCCGCCTTTCGGAACGGCGCCTTCCGCCACGACGACGATGCTGAAATGCGCGCCCCCACGGTCGCGCTCGAGCAGGCGCTCCGCGACGCTCGCAAGGTCGAAGGGAATTTCGGGAATGAGAATCGCGTCGGCGCCGCCACCCACTCCGGCGTAGAGCGCGATCCATCCGGCGTAGCGCCCCATCACCTCGACCACGATGATGCGCCGATGGGCTTCGGCCGTCGTGTGCAGACGGTCGATGGCATCGGTGGCAAAGTGCGACCGCAGTATCGAAGCCGAAACAGTTGGTCGTGCCGACGATGTCGTTGTCGATGGTCTTCGGGACGCCGACGATCGGGATGCCGCGCTAGCTGAAACTTGTGGGCGATGGCCAGGGTGCCGTCGCCGCCGATGACGACCAGCGCTCCGAGGCCCATCTTGTGGAACATCTCGATGACAGCGATCGGAGTAGTCCTTCGTGCCGTCGGACGTTTCGATCGGATAGGCGAACGGGTTGCCGCGGTTGACGGTGCCGAGAATGGTGCCGCCGAGGCGCATGATGCCGCGGACGTCGCGCGGAGTCAGCGGCCGCGAGCGGCCGGGCTCGATCAGGCCGTCGAAGCTGTCCTCGAGACCGATACACTCGATGCCGCTGTTGCAGGCAGACTTGACGACGGCGCGGATGACGGCGTTGAGCCCGGGTGCGTCTCCGCCTCCGGTGAGAATTCCGATACGTTTTATGGATGACACTGCTTCGACTATAGCAAACGGGCTGCAACCTCGACGTTGCCGCGCCGCAAAACGGCGTGTTACACTTGCCGAGTCGCGGCCGGACGCGAGGTCGCAAGAGAGTGGGCGGCTAGCTCAGCTGGGAGAGCGCCGCGTTCGCAATGCGGAGGTCAGGGGTTCGATCCCCCTGCCGTCCACCAAAATCCCTCAGTAATTTCGCGATTTCAGACGCCGGTTCGGACCCATCCGACCCGGCGTTTTCGGTTTGTGCCCGATTTGTGCCCAACGCCGACAACTTCAGCGGGTCGACGGCGTCCGGCTCCGGCGCGGACCGGTGCTTGAGTGTTCAGGCGATGATCACGCTGCTCGGGAGTGGAAATCCGTGGGCCGCACGGGACGCAATTACGGCGCCCGTCGCCTGGTAGGTAAAGGTCGTCGTTCCGATCAGCGATCGCCACGGCCGAGCCTTGGGTGGCGATACAGCCCGCGTCCACAACGCCGATCGATGTAGGCAATCCGCCACGAACGGTGACGAGCGGACCGCGTCCATCGATCTTTCGTCGGTAGATCGAGCCGCGCGAGGCGAAGTGGTCTCGCGAGGCGGACACCAAGGCGTGGTCGCCGGCAAACGGACGGCCGAACAATACGAGGCACCCAGGCCCCCCTGTTCGATGTCCCACGTCACCCCACCGTCGCGACTCGTGCAGAGCCCGATCGCGGTCGCAGCGATCACCACGCCAGGACGCCTCGGGTGGGCGCCCACCTCGTGCACGTCGTTTGTCATGTCGATGGTGGGCGCCCACGTTGCGCCCCGATCCGTCGAACGTCGCACACCGCCCATGTGGACGTTGGCGAGAAGCACCGCGCCGCAGCGGTGGCGGTTATGGACCGAATCCCGAGCGGTGGTCCGACGCGCTCACCGTTGATGACTGTGGACCCTGCATGCCATGTGTCGCGCCCAGCGACCGCGTCGAAGCCAGGCAGTTGGTCCAGTGCTCCGCCCCGGTCGACGCGTAGCACGCCCGCATCATCAGTTCCGACGAAGATGGTGTCGTCCACCGCCACGCAGCACGAGAGATCGGACTGCGCGCTGGCGATCGTGCTCCAGACGCCGTCGCGATCGCGCCGACAGAGCGAGCGCCCGTTGACGATCGCGAGAGCCCCACCGTGCGCGTCGGATGTGAGCCCTCTCACCGACTGGTTGCCGCGCTCGTGGTCGAGAACCGCGCCGTTGATGATGAACAGCCCGTCACGCCAAGTGGCGACCAGCACGGCATTCCTCCAGCGCGGTAGGGCCATGTCGCCGCGGCCTTTCCCGAATCCAAGGCGAGGCTACACGGTGCACGCCGGCGAGGAACGCTAGCCCGATCGCGCGGTCGTTGGCCTTCCAGACCGCCTCTAAAATCAGTTGCTCGCAAAAGACTGTGCCGTCGTGAGCAACGTCGGCCGACGGTCGACACTCTTTCGCCGGCCTTCTCCAAGCATCGCTCCCTCCGCACGTGTTCCGCGACCCTGACGGCTGCGAACGAGGAAACTCCTACTGCCCTGCCTGCGGCGAACGCCGCACACCGACCACTGTGACGTTTCTGTCGAAGGTTCGCGTCATCGCGGACAAGTGCGGCAACGCAATTCCGAGTGGGTGGCTCAGGCTCCGGCGTTTACCGAAAGCGAGCCAACCTAGTCACGTCGGGATCTTGCTTACCATTGCTTGCCTCTCCCCTTTCATGCTCCTGACCGACCTGGTTGGCTGAAACCACTTCGCACGTGAACTCGCGACGCAATCTGGCCGCCGTCTCGTGATCGAACCGATGCGTGCGACGCACACTGCTGTTGCCATCTCAACTGCCGATACCAATACACGAGCGTCACTCGCGTCGGACATTCACGGTTCCACCGCACTACGCGCCCACGAAGGTGCTGGCGACGAACCCCCGACCCGCCGGAAGACTTAGCAACATACAGCCGCCGCGTAACGCCCGGGCCCCTGGTCTAGACGCGGGGCCAATCTCCACGACACGCGACGTTTCCAGCAGTGACCCACTTCTGCACTCTTCCGAATCCTCAACGACCTGAGGGTTGGACGCACCCGGGCCTCAGTACGCTCATGAAAATACTTGTTGTTGTTCTACTCGCCTCGCAGCTGCTGATTGCATCCACGGATAACGTCAGCGTCGATGTGGCCGCGGTATTGACCGACGTGTCTTCGAAACCAATCGGCATCAACACAGACTACTTCGTAGACGACGACGCGAACCGACCCGGCAAGCAGACACTAGATCAAGCACTTTCCGAGCTGGGCGTCAGATATCTCCGGTATCCGGGCGGCGAAAAATCTGACGGCTATCTATGGTCCGTCCCGCCCTACGCCCGCCCGCAACCGACGCTGGCCCGGTGGGCGACTGGAGAGTGGCCGCAGAATCAGGAATGGCCTTCCTACGACCGCACGCTCGTCAAGAGCGACGGCCGCACTCTCGTGAAGGATCCTCTCGATTTCGACGAGTTCATGCGAGTCACTCGCACCGTCAATGGGGAGCCCGTACTGGTTGTCGCCTACGACGCGATGTACAAGCCAGCGCAGGCCAACGGCTCGGCGCCGACGCGCGCGCAGTTGCTCGAGACCGCGAAGCAGTGGGTCCGGTATGCGAACGTCACGAAAGGCTACCGCGTAAAATACTGGGAAATCGGCAATGAAAGTTATCTTCCCGGTTACAACAGCAATCGCATCTCGCCGGACACCTACGCCGCCGATGTGATCGAATTCTCACGTGTGATGAAGTCCATCGATCCGTCGATACAGATCATCGCCAACGGCAACGATTCGGAGTGGTGGCGGATCGTCCTGGATCAGGCCGGCGCCGCACTCGATCTGCTGGCGGTCCACAGCTATCCGCCTTACGGGTGGGGTAGTTACGAGCACTACCGCACTCAGAACCCGGACCTGATGGGCGATGTGCGCATCGCCGAACAGGCAATCAACAGATATGCGAGCCGCACCGGCGATGGCGGGCGAATCAAGATCGCCGTGACCGAGATGAATTCGGCCGACTGGACCGGCGCGTGGGCGCACGACAACAACATGGGCCATGCGGTGGTGTTGTTCGACACGATTGGTGAACAGCTCGTCGATCCCATGATCGCGTTTTCGCAGGTGTGGAATACGCGCTGGGTAACAGGCGACACGCAGACTTCGCCGTCCCTCTGGGACGTTCTCGACAAGGACAATCATCTGCAGGCCGTCGGTCAGGCGATGTCGTTCTGGGGCCGATTCCTGCTTGACCAGATGGTGGCGACATCGAGCACGCCGATGGTCAAGGTGTTTGCGAGCTACTCGCCGCTCGGTACTCTCAATGTCGTCCTGATAAACAAGGACACGAGTTCCCGCCCAACGAGCGTAGCGCTGGCGCACTTCGCCGCCCAGGCGGACGTCACGCGCTGGAGCATCAGGGGGTCAGGGCCAGAGGACATGCATCCAGCGGTTGCTCAGCCCGAAGCGTTGACGGCCGATGCGGATTCCCTGTCGCTGACGCTGGATCCGGTCTCGATTACCGTACTGCAACTGCGCGCGCGGGCGGAACGCCCCCCCGTTCGGGCGGTCCCGCTCCCCATACCAGGAGTCATCGCCGCCAAAGACTACGACGAGGGCGACGAAGGAGTCGCCTACCATGACACCTCCGCGGGCAATTACGGCGGTGTGTATCGAAACACCAACGTGGATATACAGACCTCGCCAGGCGCCGGAGGTGATACGGTCGGCTGGATCGATCGCGACGAGTGGCTGTCGTACTCTGTCAACGTCGCGCAGAGCAGCGCCTATACGGTGACTGCAACCGTTGCGAGCATCTACACGGGAAAGACGTTTCACCTGGAGTTTGACGGCAACAATGTGACTGGCTCGATCGTGGTTCCGAACACCCAGGGATGGGACCGCTGGGCGACGGTCTCCGTGACAGGCGTGAACCTGAGTGCGGGCCTCCACACGCTGAAGTTCGTGGCGGACAGCGATTCGTTCAATGTCTCCACCTTCACCATCGATACAGCCGGCCATACCGCATCCCGAACGAGATTGCTGTTCGATAACTTCGAAGACCGCGCGTCTTCCAACTGGGTTCCCGCAGCAGGATCATGGACGATCTGCAAGCCCCTTCCCACTGCCAGTTGGGAGCAGTGCGGAACGACCGCTGGTGAGAATGTGGCACTCGCGGGCTCGGCATCGTGGCGCGACTACTCGGTGCAGTCGTACGTCTACCTCGACAGCGACGTGAACAGTGGCGTTGCTGTGCTCGGCCGAGTTCAGGATGGAACACACTTCTACCAGGCAGAACTGCGTCGGGACACTGTCGGTAACAAGACGTGGACGCTTTGGAAGAACTCCGGTGGACGGTGGACGTATCTCAGCTCCGGATACGTCAACTACACCGCCGGCAACTACTATCTGATGCGCCTGTCGATGGTCGGCGCGTCGATCACCGTGTCGGTCTCGACAGATTGGGGAGCCAGCTTCCAACCGCTTGGTGGCAGCAGCGACACCGAATTCCTGTCAGGACGGATCGGATTGCGAAGTTGGGGTTCCTCGGCGAGCTTCGATGGTGTCGAAGTGTGGTCGGAGTGAGTGCCTCGCAATCGCGCGCGAGAACGCACCGAACGCCCATAGACCGGGCGCGAACTGCGCCACTGCATTGGCATCATTGAGAGTCTGACCTGTTTGGTGGCGGAGGCGATGCCGTTGGCCGTCACGGATGCTGCGGTGCTCGCCGGATGGGAATCACCGTTGAACGTGAAACTCACACGTGCGACGGCGCAGTTCGCCTGGAAGCACATACCAGGACGGGCGACATTGATGTGCAATGTGGGCCAGACTGCCCGTGTCAACCTCTCAGCCGTGGTTGAGTAGACGCGAGGTAGCCACCGAGCGCAGAATGAGCGGTCCCGTTCAACGGGTGACCTCGTTGTTGGGTCGTCCGGCGCGGACGATGTTGCAGCCCACATCCCGACTCAGCTGTTACGGCACCGGCCGAGATGTCCTCTCCCGGACGCACCGCCACCTCCACTCGCCAGCCGAGCAACGCCCTTATACCTGCATTAAAAGTGGTGGCTGACGGGTGATGGCAGCAGGCCAGCACGGAAGTTGCTGCACCTTTGTTTTCCGCGCCCTCACAGGTGCGATTGCGTCCGCTGAAATGACGCAGGCTGAACATTGTGCACAACTATACGCATCTATCGAGGCAGTCACGGATCTCTGCTGAGGTGCCGGTTGACACCCACGCCGCCGCTACAGCCCCCACACCACACGGGCCGGTTGAGGTGTCAGTTGTCATGCCTTGCCTGAACGAGGCGGATACGCTCGCGGTGTGTGTCGGGAAGGCCGCGTGGGCGCTTCAGGAGGCAGGCATCGCCGGGGAAATCATCGTCGCCGACAACGGCAGCACCGATGGATCGCAGGACATCGCGACGCAGATGGGGGCGCGGGTCGTTCACGTGGCTGAGCGCGGGTACGGGAACGCCTTGAAGGCCGGCATCAGCGCCGCCCGTGGGACATTCGTTGTGATGGCTGACGCCGACGACAGCTACGATCTGCTTGAGCTGCCGAAGTTCGTCGATCGACTCCGCGAGGGGTACGACCTCGCACAGGGGTGCCGGCTTCCCTCGGGCGGCGGCACGATCGCCCCAGGGGCCATGCCTGCCCTCCACCGCTGGTGGGGCAACCCTATGTTCTCGGCGATGGTTCGTTCGATGTTCTGGGCACCCATCCACGACGTCTATTGCGGGATGCGCGGATTCAGGAAGGCCCTCTTCGACCGACTCGACCTCCGAAGCCCGGGGATGGAGTTCGCGACGGAGATGGTGATCAAGTCCAGCCTGTTAAACGCCAGAATTGCCGAGGTTCCGATTACGCTCTACCCAGACGGCCGCAAGGCGCACGCGCCGCACCTGAAGACCTTCCGCGACGGCTGGCGGACTCTGCGCTTTTTTCTGATGTGCAGTCCGCGATGGCTGTTCCTGTATCCCGGTCTGGCCCTCGTAGCGCTCGGCCTGATCGGCTACAGTTTCGCACTTCCAGGCGCCCGCATCGGCGGAGTGCACTTAGACGCGCACACCCTTCTGTTTTCGACTCTTGCGATCCTCCTTGGCCAGCAGGCCGTGATCTTTGCCATCTGCGCGAAGACGATAGCGATTATTGAAGGCTTTCTCCCACCGAATCGTCGGATGGAGCGCTTCTATAGCTTCGTCACACTGGAGCGCAGCCTCCTCGCGAGCGCGGCAGGACTGCTGATTGGCATCGTGCTGCTCGGCGAAGCCGTGAATCAGTGGCGGCTCTACGACTTCGGGGATCTCGATTACACGCGAACAATGCGGTTGGTCGTCCCTGGCGTGCTCTTTACAGCTCTTGGTTTCCAGACGCTGCTTGGCAGCGTCTTGATCGGCATCGTGCGCACCATGCGCCTGTAGCACTGGCAACCGCAAGGTCATTAATCATCATGTCAGCAGTCGTCGTTTCCGGTTCAGCCGGCCTCATCGGTTCCGAAGCGGTCCAGTTCTACTGTGAACGCGGCCACCTGGTCGTCGGCATCGACAACGACATGCGGCGTCAGTTCTTCGGTGCCGACGCGTCCACGACCTGGAAACGCGATGCCCTGGTGGCCGACTACCCGCAATACACGCATCACCACATCGATATCCGCGATCGACCCGCCATCGAAGCGCTGTTTCGGGAATACGGCAGCGATATCGACCTCGTGCTCCACGCTGCGGCGCAGCCGTCGCACGATTGGGCGGCGCGCGACCCCCACACCGATTTCAGCGTCAACGCCCTCGGCACGTTAACGCTGCTGGAGGCGACAAGGCAATTCTGCCCGTCGGCGGCGTTCGTGTTCGCGTCCACGAACAAGGTGTACGGAGACCGGCCAAACGAGCTCCCTCTCGTCGAGCACGAGACGCGGTGGGACATCGACGCCGCGCACCCCTACTTCGAAGGCATTGACGAGTCGATGAGCATCGACGCCACCCGGCACTCCGTGTTCGGCGCGTCCAAGGTGGCTGCCGACGTGCTCGTCCAGGAGTACGGCCGCTACTTCGAGATGAAGACCGCGTGCTTCCGCGGCGGGTGCCTCACCGGCCCGAACCATTCGGGAGCCCAGCTTCACGGGTTCCTCGCGTACCTGATGCGGTGCGTCGTGGAAGACATCCCGTATACCGTCTTCGGCTACCAGGGAAAGCAGGTACGGGACAACATTCATAGCCTCGATTACGTGGCGGCGGTCGATCAGTTCTTCCGGGCGCCCGCGCATGGGCCAGGTCTACAACATTGGGGGCGGCCGGTTCTGCAGCTGCTCCGTCCTGGAAGCGATCGCACTGTGCGAGGAGGTGGCGGGCAAACGGCTCCGGTGGACCTATGCCGACACCGCCCGCGCGGGCGACCACATGTGGTGGATCAGCAGCATGCGCCGATTCACGGCCGACTACCCGGGTTGGGTGCAGCGGTTCGACCTCCGAGCCACGCTCGAGCAGATACTCCAGCAGCATGTCACCCGGTGGGTGTAGGGAGCTGAGGGATGTCGGTCGAAGCCAACCTGCGACAGATGGAGCGAAGCCGCGAGGGCTACTGGCGGCGCTTCCCCTACACCTCTCCCGTCAAGCTGCGATGGCGCGCCCTGACGGTGCGCCACTGTTTCCATGTCCTGCCCGGAGAGTCGATTCTGGAGCTGGGTGCGGGCAGCGGACTCTGGACCGAACACCTCACCGAGGTCTTGCGTGGCGAGAATCCGATCACGGCTGCCGTGTTCAACCGGGATTTCGCGGAGCAAGCTGCCAGCGCGACAGCTTCCCAACACCACATTCGCACTCATCGATCGACTCGACGAATTGCGCGCGGAGAGCTTCGACTACATCGTGGGCACCGCCATCCTCTGCCACACGGCATATGCGGAGAACCTCGCCGCCCTCTACCGGCTGCTGAAGCCTGGCGGCCAGCTGCTGTTCTTCGAAGCGAACTACTGGAATCCACAGGTGTTCATCAAGAACACGATCCGCCCGGTCGGCCGATGGTCAGGCGACGCGCCGTGCCAGATTGGGATGCGCAAGTTCCAGCTGATGAAGCAGGCGTCGCACCAGGGCTTTACGCATGCGGAAGTCGTCCCGTACGACATCATCCACCCGATGACGCCCCGGCGGCTGTTGCGCACCCTGCAGTCGGTCGCCTTCATTGCCGAGCACGCGCCGCTGGTTCGGGATCTGTGCGGGACGTTGTACATCTGGCTGGTAAAGCCTGGCACGGCCGATCGGCCGCTCGTCAACCTGGCGGTCCATCCGGCACTGTTCGGCTCCACCTCGGTCGTGGTGCCCTGCCACAACGAGGAAATGAACGTCCGCCCGCTGATCGATGCCCTGCTTGCCTCGTACGACGCATACATCCACGAGATCATCATCGTGGACGACAACAGCACGGACGACACCGCGGCCGTGGTACGCGAGGCGATGAAGGTGGAGCCGCGGGTACGGCTGGTCCGTCGTACGCCGCCCAACGGCGTGGGCCGTGCGCTCCGGGACGGGTACGCCGCCGTGACGGGGCGTTACGTGCTTACGATGGATTGCGACTTTGTGATGCTCGTGCCGGAGTTGCGCGATCTGTTCGAGCAGGTGGCGAACGGCCACGACGGGGCGATTGGCAGCCGCTTCTCGTACGAGTCGGTCCTTATCAATTACCCGTTTTTCAAAATCCTCTGCAATCGCGCGTTCCACCTGCTCGTTAAGCTGACTCTGCTTCCGAACGTACGTGACGTGTCGAATAACCTTAAGCTGTATCGCAGCGAGATTCTGAAGACACTCGACATCGAGGAACCGCACTTTGCCGCGAACATGGAAACGGGGTTGAAACCGCTGCTGGCGGGGTACGATGTCCGCGAGGTACCGGTCTCGTGGATCAATAGAACGACGGCGATGGGTGCGTCATCGTTCCGCATCGTGAGGGTCGCGCCCGGGTACTTCTGGGCCTTGATGCGGACCATTGGCCGTGTCTGGCGCGGCCAACGCAACTTCAGCGTGCCGGGTACCGGCATCAATCCTGCCGTTCGGGGCCGGTCTCCAGTCACCAACCCTGCCGACGGAACGCGCTAGCGGCCGTGGCACACCCAGAGCGGCACGCCGGTCTCCGGCCCTGCCCGTCCGGCCGGAGCCTTGACTGCCGTCGACCGCATCGCGGCCGCAGCCGAGGCGGTGGCCACAGTTCTGTTCGTTGCGATGTCGGTCGGATATTTGTTGCTGGTATGGTTCTTCGCCGCACGGAAGCTGCTCTGGAACGACGAACTCTATTCGTACTATGTCGCCACTCAGCCGACCATGCGGGACGTGTGGGGCGCACTCAGCGCGGGGGGCGAACAGACGCCACCGCTGTTCTACGCGATCACACGTGCGTCGTTCTGGTTGTTCGGTGTAAACAACTTATCGATCCGTCTGCCGGAGATGCTCGCATTCTGGATGACCAGTGCGTGCCTGTATGTGTACGTGCGTCGGGCGACACATCGGCACTTGCGGGGCTCGTCGCCGCCACGTTGCCGCTGGTAACGACGGCCTTCCAGTATTCGTATGAGGCCCGGCCGTATGCACTGGTCATCGGCTTTGGTGCGCTCGCCCTGCTCGCGTGGCAATCCGTCGCACTCGATCGGAGACGAGCTGTCTGGATTCCCTGCCTTGCACTCAGTCTCGCCGCAGCGGTCTCGAGCCACTACTACGGACTGTTCGTCTTGTTCCCCTTTGCCGCGGGGGAATCCGCACGCACCGTGCAGCGACGACGCGTCGACGTTGCCGTGTGGGTATCGATGGTCGTGGCTGTCGTGCCGCTCGCGTTTTATCTGCCGCTGCTCAGAGCCGGAGCTGCGTACTCGAGTGCGTTCTGGTCGCCGCCGCAATGGGTGAACATCCCCGACTTCTACGAGGATCTGCTCACGCCCGCGGTGGTCCCGCTCGTCGCGATTCTGGTGGTAGCGTGTCTGTTGGCACGGCGCCTCGGCCCAGCGACTGCAACCGCCACATCCTGCCGGCGAGCCCCCCTGGCACGATTTGATTGCCGCCTCAGGGTTCGTGCTCATTCCGTTGCTCGCAGTGGTCCTCGCAAAGGTCGCCACCGGCGCATTCGTCAATCGATATGCGGTTGCAGCGGTCGTCGGGTTTGGTGCACTGGCCGGGTTTGGCGCAGCGATGGCCTTCCGGAGCAGGCCGTCGCTTCAACTGATGGCGGTGGTTGCGTTGGTCGGCTGGTTCGGATTGAGCCAGGCGCGAGAAGTGATGGCGCCCACAGGCGTGTCCGTGCCCGTGAGTGCCGCGTCTGTCCAGCGGCCGGTGCGAGTGGCTCACCATCGCGAACGAACCCGACCTGCCCCTGGTGATTGCTGACCCTCACACGTTCGCCGTCTTGTCGCACTATGGGGCCGCTGACATCCGATCCCGCCTGGTCTATGCGGCCGATCCGGAGCGGGCGCTCAAACGGCTCGGGAATAGCAGCGTCGAGCGGGGGATGGTCGACCTGCTTGGGCCGTGGTTCCACATGAACGTCGTGCCGTTCGATGCGTTCGTCGCAACGCATTCACGGTTCCTCGTCTACGGCGATTTCGTGCGGCTGTCCTTCCTGAACTGGATCGTTCCTGAACTGCAGGCGCAAGGCTTCCACGCGGAACTGCTCAATCGTGAGGGCGACAACATGCTGCTGTACGTTTCGCTGGATGAGACAACGCGCGCTCGCGGCACGGCGAAGAGTGCATCCGCACCGCGGCAGCCCCAGTCCTCCGCTGGACAGACCCGCCCTCGATGACCTCGCAGTCAGCAGCGCGCCCCCCGCTGGCCCCCTCCGCGAGCATCATCCCACCGGCCGGACCGACATGGCGTGCCCGCATGCTCTCGGCCGACGCCGTTGCTCTGCTCGTCGTGATCGCTGTGGCCGCACTCACGTGGCTGCCGCGTTCGAAAGGACCGATCGATCTCCGCTGGGACGGGTCGGTGCACTACATCCTCGGCACATCTCTCGCCCAGGGCAAGGGATACCGGCTGTTGAACGAACCGGGCGAGATTGCAGCCGTTCAGTACCCGCCGCTGCTGCCGGCGATCGTGGCGGCTCACCAGCTGGTGCTCGGGACGTCGGACCCGTGGGTTGTCGGCTCCGTCGCTCCGCGTCACGGCGTTTCTCGCGTTCATCGCCTTCGCCGTGGTCGCGCTGCGGTTCCTGCGCATGTACGTGTCGGTCGGTCCCTGCACTGCTCGGCGCTCTCGCGGCCACCCTCTGCATGAACAGCTGGTTCCTCTCCGACGCGCTCTATCCCGAAGACTGGGTTCGCGGTCGCCACGACGCTGTTCCTGATGTCTGCCCGGCGCAGGGAGTCCGGGACGCATCAGGTGCTCGCCTATCTCTGGGCGGTCGTCTCGTACGCCCTCAGGACGGTAGGCATCGTGGCCTTCGGCGTCTGGGTGCTCGACAGCGTTCTTCAACGACGATGGCGCCAGGCACTCGGCCGGGCCTCCTGGTACTGCGTTCCGGTGCTGGCCTGGCAGGGGTACGTCGCATCGGTGGAACGCAGCGAGGAGTACCGCAACCCGGCATACGCATACCAACGTGCGGCCTATCTCTTCTACAACGTCAGCTATCCGCGCAACATCGCGCTCCGCGATCCCTTCACGCCGGAAAAGGGGCAGGTGCAGTGGCTGCGCCGGATCGCACGTAACCTCACCGATGTACCCGTCAGCGTCGGCGAAGCCCTCACCATTCCTCGCGGCTACATCGAGATGACACTTCACGCCGCGCTTGGCGATGGACCTGTCGTGCGGCCGATGATCGTCTGGAGTGTGTTCGGGATCCTCTCACTCGTCGCCGTCATTGTGACCGTGGGCGGTCTCGCAATCCTGGTGCTGCGCGAGCGAATTCGTGGTGGCCCTGTACCTGCTCGCGTATCTTGGCGTGCTGTGCGTGACACCGTTCCCCGGTCAGTACCTGCGGTATCTGATGCCGCTCGCCCCTGTGCTTGCGCTGCTCGCTGTCCTTATCCTCGACTCGATGTCGCTCGACACGCGAACTGTCGCGGCATGGATGCTGCCGGTGCTGCTCGCCCAGGGCGCGGTGATGATTGCGGTCTTCGCGCGCGAGTACAACCCGGTCTCGTATGTTGATGCGAGCGGCAACCGCATCGCATACAAGTTGTTCTTCTACGATGAGGGCGAGCGCGAATTCGACGAGGTCGTCGATTACCTGCACCAGCATGCGGCGCCGTCGGAGATCGTCGGTGCCGGCACGCCCCACTGGATCTACTTGCGGACCGGGCTCAAGGCGGTGATGCCGCCGTTCGAGTCCGACCCGAGCCGTGAACGCGACCTGCTGGCGACGGTGCCGGTTGAATATCTGGTCGTCGGCAAGGACGTCGTCGCCACCGAACGGTACACGCAACCGATGCTGCGAGCCTACCGGAACGAATGGACACATCTGTACGCCACATCAGGCGGTCACTGGGACGTGTACCAGCGACGCCGCGACAGCGCCGCTACCCGGGATGCCCCTGCCCTGACCCACTGCCTGTATCGGTCGGATACCGCAAGGAAGCCCTCCTCGATGAGCGGATCGAGGCCGTCGAAGCGCCGGGCCGTCGTACGCATCAAGGTCAGTCGCGGATTGCGGGCGAGTGCCGCCGCGTACGCCTCGTACTCGGCGGTCGTCGTCCGCCCGTAGCGTCCCGTGCGAACGGCGTCCTGCACCTTCTCCCAAAACGCACTCACAAACGGATAGTGCAACAGCACTCCGGACACGTCAGCCACTCGAGCACCGGTAACATGATGCCATTCGACGAATGGCTTCACGCGCCCGTTCATGAGGACCATCGCCGCTTTTGACAGCCCATTGCTGGTGCCGAATACCGTCCGCCGGATGCCGCCCCAGTGCAGCCGGATATCCGGAGTCGACGGCTCGGACCATGGATAGGGAGGACGATCGACGTCGGAGATGTCGTAGTAGCGGTACTTGTCCTTGACGCGATCGTCGGGGTGGCTGACGACCTGAGCTAGCGGCACCTCCGCGAACATGTCAAGAAGGTGGGCGACGACTGCCGAGAACCGCTGCCGATTCAGGTACTCCAGGAAGCGCGACAGCGGCAGGTCCGTCGAGAACGGGTAATCGAACAGTTCGTCGATGTCGGCACACAAGTTCCAGCGTCCACGTGAAAAGCGTTCAGCGAGGTACCGCTTCATCGTGTTTTCGAACCGGGCATACGGCACGTCACTTCGCAGCACTGTCACACCTGGGTAGCAGCGCAGTAAATCCACCGTTCCGTCAGTCGACCCGTTGTCCAGGAAGACACAGTGCACGACGCCCAACGCCTGGTAATGCTCGATGAACGACTTGACGTGGAGCGCGCCGTTGCGCACCACCGAGATCACGAGGAGTTGATCGGCGCCGTAGCTGATCTCGGCAGGTCCGGCCACATGGACGATCCGCGGTCTGAGGAGATGCGGCTGAATACCGAACTCCACGATTCGGCGCCGCCACCGGCCGATCTTCGCGGATGGCTCCACAAGCCGGCCACGCATTTTCTCCCCGGCCCATGACGCCACACCGCGCAGGCCACCAGTGTGCCACGCTGACGCGGCTGCGCGCATCCGGCTGACGGCGCGGTTGCTGACGGTCAATCCAGCGCCTCTACGTCGAAACGGCATGTAACGAGCCCGCCGGTCCCCGCGGGGAACGTCGACTCCGGTGCGGCTATTTCGATCTCGAACGCAGACTCGACGAAATCGTACGCGCCGGCGCCAGACTGCGCCTGGACCGGGTCTGCGAGCCAGAGCCCCACCCGGTAGACGCCCGGCGTCAGGTGGACCGCGCCGAGACGGAGCCGAACATGGTTCTCCCCCCGGCGCAGCGCAATCATCCGCTCAATGTGGACCGTGTCCGCGTTCAGAACTTTGGTGCCGAATTGGTCGGTCAGAAACACGGCGAGGCTGCGCACCTCGCGACTTGCGTCGGACTCGATCTCGAGCAGGAACTCGATTCCCTCGTCGGGGCGAGGACGGCGGCGAAGTATCGCAGCGTCGCCGCCCACCGTCACCGCAGTAAATCGGGCGAGCCCAGTTCCGATCCGCGCGGCGGAAGACACATCGATCCGCGTGCCTGCGTCCGGTCGAAGGTAATCTGTCGAGAGGTATTGAGCCACAACATCGCTCGTCTTCCCGAACCCCACAACCCTGCCGCGGTCGAGCAGCACCGCATGCGAACACAGCCGCCGTATCGCTTCCAGATTGTGACTCACGAAGACGACCGTCCGCCCTTCGCGTGCCACATCGTTCATCTTGCCAAGGCAGCGCTTCTGGAAGGCCGCATCGCCAACGGCGAGTACTTCATCGACCAGCAGGATTTCCGGCTGCAGGTGTGCCGCAACCGAAAACGCCAGCCGCAGGTACATGCCACTGGAATAGTGCTTCACCGGCGTGTCGATGAACGCGCCCGTTTCGGCGAACCCCACGATCGCGTCGAACCTCGATTGGATTTCGGCACGCGTCATTCCGAGAATCGCCCCGTTCAGGAGGACGTTCTCCCGTCCGGTCAACTCGGGGTGGAAGCCGGTGCCCACTTCCAGCAGTGAACCGACGCGACCGTCCAGCTGCACCTCTCCGCGGGTTGGCGCGGTGACGCGTGACAGGATCTTCAGCAGGGTGCTCTTCCCTGCTCCGTTTGCTCCGATCAGCCCCACTGCGGAACCGTGCGGCACCTCGAACGTCACATCGTCGAGTGCCCAGAACAGCCCATCCTCTCGCGACGCAGGATGCGCGGCGCCGCCGCGAGCCAGGGCGGACACACGCCGTACGATTACGTCGCGGAGCGTCTCATAGCTCTCGCGCCGAATGCCGCGTCGATACTGCTTTCCTACGTTGATCAGGCGGATCGCATCCATTGACTTGGACTACACCACGTCCGCGAAGCCGCGTTCCATGCGGCGGAAATAGGAGGCTCCCAACACGACGAGCACGAGGGCCGACGCCGTCGAGACCGCGATCGTCGCTCCCGGCCAGGCTGCGCCCAGCAACGCCCAGCGGAATCCATCTACGACTCCGACCATCGGATTCAACGCGTACACCTGCCGCCAGGCTGCCGGCACGACGCTCGTCGGATAGACCACGGGTGTGGCAAACAGCCACAGCTGCATCAAGAATGGCAGCACGTACCGCACGTCCCTGTAGCGCACGTTGAGCGCAGCCAGCCACACGCCCGCGCCCGAGGCCGCCGCGAACGCCACGCACACGAGCGGCAGGACCATGACCGCCTGCGGCGCAGGCGCCATCCCGTACCAGGCCATCACGACAGCCACGAGCACCAGCCCGCTTGCGAGATCTGCCAGCGCCCCGATGATGCCGGCGAGAGGAATCGTGACGCGCGGAAAATAGACCTTCGTGAGCAGCTGGCGGCTGGCGACGAGGCTGTTGGCGGCCTCGGTCACGCCCGAGGCGAAGAAGTTCCACGCGATGAGTCCGGCCAGGTTGAACACGGGGTAAGGGAAGCCGTCCGCGCCAATTTTCGCAAGGCGGCCAAAGAAGAGACTGAAGACCAGCATCGCCAGCACCGGCTGAAGGACCGCCCATGCGATACCCAGCACGGTCTGCTTGTACCTGACCTTGAGATCTCGCCAGACGAGGAAATACAGCAGTCCGCGATGCTCCCACAGCTCGCGCAAGTCGCTCGACACCGGCCGGGACGATGGCCGGATGACGTACTTCAGGGGTGCACGAACACCGCGGTCTACCGTTTCCGGAGATGCGGTCTGAAGCGCGCCGGAAGTTGTCTCAGCCGCGATCCGTATCAACGCTGCACCTGGATCGTGGCCCGCTGACGGCTCGCGACGTCTACAACGATCGTTTTGATTGGATGCAGCGTCTGGGTGGCGCCGCACTCGAGGGAGGGGACCAGATTGAGGCACCGACTGACGATAACCAGGAGAGTGTAATGAGACATTCAGATCAACGTATGGGCAGACTGATCGCGACGACGGTCAACTCTGTTTAGCAACTCCGATTCCCGTGCAGCCGACGTTGCGGGGGACTCATCCACCGTCGATCATCCCATCCCGGGTTCGCACGCTCCATGAAGGCCAAGTGATCGAATCATGCTCGGGCGGTTTCTAGATGGGTCCGCCCGCACCAGCAGTTCGCTCCCGTTGCACGGCTGAGATGCGCCACGCACCGCCCGGCAGTCCCGCACCGCGGCAGACGCTCGCCCAGCCGCGCCGCGTTGCTCGACCCGGCCAGGAGCCTGCGCGGCGACTAACGCCGCCTTCACGGGCGGCAATCACGAAAAATCCCAGCGGGAGAGCTGGATGGCGCCGAAGAGCGTGCTCATCCGTATGAAGGGATTCGCAATCACGTGACCATGGACTCGTCGCGCGCCGGTCGCTCGAGGTGATATAACCTCAGCGTTGCGCCCCGCCCGAATTGACGATATTCACCACAAACGCCGGAGTGACGCGCGGACTTGTCTCGCGAAGGTGACTTGTCTCGCGACGGTATGGACATAACTCGACAGCAAGCACCACTGGATCGGATCAGTTTCGGTCACCTTGCAAAACGGCGGCGGCCGGCGAGTTGGGTAGGCTCTGCTATTGTGTCGCCTGCGTCCGGACCGCACCCTGGTCGGATTTGTTGTCCATTCTCTGATGCATTGCAGATTCGAATACGTATCAGTTCGCAGTCCATGGCGGTCGTCCGCCCGCGGTTAGGTTACAAGACAAAAAGGGATGTCGCTCTATGACCGCTGCAGCACACCGGCCGATGACATCGTGGCAGTCGCGTCGGCCCGTTCTTCACGCGCTGGCGCTGACCGTCGCCCTCTACGGGTCAGCAGCGCCGGCGTTCGGTCAGGAATCGCACCCGAAGCTGGATCCGGCGGTGCGTTTCGCGCTGGAGCAGTCAACCGACACGAGCACCGTCCGCGTGATTATCACCGCCCGGACCGGGCGGTTTGCAGCCATGCGGGCCGCGGTGCTCGCCACCGGTACCTCGATCAGCGCCCAACACCAGTTCATTAACGCGGTGACGGCGGGGATGCGCGCCACACATATACGCGCATTCGAAGCCAACAACACGGTGGAGCACATTTCTCTGGACCACATCGTGCGCTCAACTGCGGGTCCACCAACGCAGTCACCGGGAAATCCACCGACACAGCCACCGTCACAAGGGGGTCCACCGGCGCAGTCACCGACACTTAATCAAGTGCTCCTCGCCACGCTCGGTCTGACGAACTCCTCCGTCACCGGAAAAGGGGTCGGTGTCGCAGTGCTCGATTCCGGGCTCCAGCCCAGCACCGCGCTGCCGGAATTTGCCTTCAAAGACTTCGTGTCGGGCACGGGCACGGGTGCGGCCGCGTACGATGACTACGGCCACGGCACGCATATCAGCGGACTCATTCGCGCGACCGCCGATCCTCGGGGCGGCGGTGTCGCCGGGATTTCTCCTGGCGCCCGTCTCGTCTCCATGAAGGTGCTCGACGGCACGGGCCAGGGTTACACGAGCACCGTCCTGGCTGCGCTCGAAGACGTGATCAACAACCGCGGATCGTTCGGGATCGACGTGGTCAATCTGTCGCTCGGACACCCGATTACCGAGCCCGCGGCAAACGATCCGCTGGTGCAGGCCGTGGAAACCCTCAGTCGCTCGGGCGTGATCGTCGTCGCAGCGGCCGGTAACTGGGGTCGAAATCCACAGACGGGCGTGCCCGCATACGCCGGCATCTCGGTGCCTGGCAATGCGCCGTCGGCGGTGACCGTCGGCGCGCTCGACACGAATCAGACGATCACTCGAAGCGACGATCAAATTCCCACCTACAGTTCCCGCGGGCCTACCTGGTACGACGGCCTGGTGAAGCCCGACCTCGTTGCGCCTGGGCAGAGTCTCGTCTCGCTCGCTGCCGCTGGAAGCTCGCTCGACACGCGCTTTCCGGAACTGCGCGTCCCCGACGCGTCCGGCGCCGCACGATTCATGCGTTTGAGCGGCACCAGCATGGCGACGGCCGTCACCACGGGGGTGGTGGCGCTGATGATCGAGCGCCATCGCACCGTGTCGAGCCGGCCGTTGACGCCGAACGATGTGAAGGCGGTCCTTCAGTTCACGGCAATCCCCGTGACCGGGAGCGATGTCTTCACAACGGGCGCGGGCGCGCTGAATCCTGCAGGTGCCCTCGCTGTCGTGGCCACGCTGACGGGGACCGCAAAGACGGACTGGCGATCGAACGCGATCGTGCAGCCGACGACGACGATTGGGTCCGAGACCTACCTCTGGAATCAGACGGTCATCTGGGGGCACACGCTGGTGGGCGGCGACACCGTGTACGCGAACGAGCCCGCCTGGGGATCCCTGACGACGTGGGGATCAACGGTCATTTGGGGACATGGCTCGCCTTTCCCTGGTGATCTCGCGTGGGATCTGGCCACGACATGGTCGACCACGACGGTCTGGGATCCGATCATTGCGCCATCCGGTGCCGGATTGCCGTGGCCCGAACTCGGAGGACAAGCGGTGATTTGGGGACACGGTGGGCCTTTTTGACCCGCTGCCCCGCGCGGCCCGAAGTCGAATGAAGCGTCGGCATTCACGTTAGCGCCCATCAGTACGGCTCACGCATAGTGGCGGAGAGCGAATCTTCACACTGGACAGCGGTGTAGGTCAGCGGCTCGCACGGATGCTCAATCGTGATGCATGGCCCTAAGAATCGAT
This sequence comes from uncultured Acidobacteriota bacterium, assembly GCA_963697745.1. GTDB lineage: Bacteria > Acidobacteriota > Vicinamibacteria > Vicinamibacterales > CAVVIG01 > CAVVIG01. The sequence continues at coordinate 387,677 of CAVOPD010000006.1, forward strand.
CGCGGTCAAACACTGCGGGCGAACACGTCCAGGGCGGATTCGCACGCAACCTTTACCTCGGCGCCGTCATGGTCGCTGGTGCATCGGTCCTGTGCTGGTCGCTGGTGGAGGTCATCTCCAGGCCGCCTGGCGCGCTGCTGTTTGTGCTCGCCGCGCTGACGACGGTCTCCAGCGCGGCCTCGTTCCGCCTCTCCGCCTTTCCCGCCAGCTTCTCATTGTCCGACACGTTTTCTATCCTGGCGGCCCTGCTGTTCGGCCCGGCAGCGGGAGCGCTCCTCGTGGCCCTCGACGGCCTCGTCCAGTCGTCGCGGATCCGGATTTCGACCCCCACATTCGAGCGCGTAGCCTTCAATACGACATCCGTGGCATTCGCGATGTGGCTCGCCACGCACCTGTTCTTTGCCGTACTTGGTACAACTCCGCTCGCGATCGCTCCGGCATCTGTGGGACGACTCATACTCCCCCTCGCCACGTTCGCGACAGCGTACTTCGTCCTCAACACAGGTCTCGTCGCAGGAGCGGTGACCATCGGCCGCGAAACGTCCTTCTATGAGGTGTGGCGAGAACACTTTTCCTCGCTGTGGGTAACCCACTTCGGAGGCACATCGATTGCGGCGCTGCTGCTCTTGCTAATGGAGACAGGTCTCGCAAACGTGAGAACGTTTGCCCTCGGCTTCCCGGTGATCATCCTCTTGATCGGTGCGTTGCTCACCGGCGCCGAGCGCCTTCGTCGGCGCAGTGTCCAGTTTGCGAAATTGCGATCCTACGCAGCGGCACTTCGCAGCACGGCCGACGCCGTACTGCTCACGAATGTCGACGATCAAGTCACGTTCCTGAACCCAAGAGCCGAGCGGCTGACCGGCTGGTCTGACGCACAGGCGCGTGGACGCAACGTCGGCGAAGTCTATCGACTCGAGCCGATCAAAGGCACCGACTCGGACGACTGGCCGGCCGAGCACACGTCGGACGATAGTCCGAATCATGAGTATGTCTTGGTGCGTCAGGATGAAAGCAGGTGCCCGATCGAGCAGAGCCGTGCGTACATCCGCGACGACGACGACGAAATCGAAGGTGTGATCCTGACCTTTCGCGATATCAGCCAGCGCAAGCTGGTGGAGGCGGAGCGTCACACGCTGCTCCGCCAACAGGAGGAGGCTCGCGCGGCGGCGGACGCGGCGAACCGGGCGAAGGACGAGTTCCTGGCCACGCTGTCTCACGAGTTGCGGACCCCGATGTCCGCCATTTTGGGGTGGGTACATCTCCTGAAAGGCGGACGGATGGACGCTGCGCGAACCGCACAGGCGCTGGCCTCACTCGAACGCGGTGCGCTCGCACAGTTGGTCGTGATCAATGACCTTGTCGACACGTCCCAGATCATGCGCGGCAACCTGCGCCTCGACGTCCGCCGAATGAATCTCGCGACCGTCCTCAACGAAGCCGCTGAAACTGTGGAATCGGCGGCCCGGGCCAAACGCATCACCTTGACGGTCGGTGTGGCGTCCGACGTCGCGACCAGCGATGGCGATCCAGACCGGTTGCGTCAGGTGTTCTGGAATCTTCTGGGGAATTCCGTGAAGTTTACCCCGCCAGGGGGGTCGATCGATGTGGTCGCGCGGCGCGCCGGAGACGGCATTCGTGTGGAAGTGAGCGATAGTGGCTGCGGAATCGATCCGGCATTTCTCCCGGTACGTGTTCGATCGGTTTCGGCAGGGAGACGCGTCCTCGTCACGACCCCATGGCGGACTGGGTATCGGGCTGGCCATCGTCCGCGAACTCGTCGAGCTTCATGGAGGAACCGTCGAGGCGATGAGCGCAGGCGTGGGGCGCGGCTCCCAATTCGTGGTGCAGTTGCCGGCGGTCGTGTGCCGGAGCGACGACGAGGCGACGTCGGCGTCCGCGAAGCTCCTCTAGGAACGGGCAGGCTTCAGACAGAACCGTATCCGCGTCCGCCGACCGTCTTCGCGCCGATCATCGATATGCGGTCAGGCGTTGATAATCCTCCAAGCTCCACCCGTCAGCGATGAGCGTCGCCTCGAATTCAGATTGACGCTGAAACGCACGGCCGACATCGCCGATCAGCGGATCGTTCGATGCGGCGCTGGACCGCGTCGACTGGACATCGCGTGCGGAGCACTCGTAGATACATCGCGGTTGGCAGTCAAGCGCCAACTCGCAGTTCAAGTCCAGTTGCCGCTTTGTGTGCTGTAGGTCCACCGTAACACGGAGATTGGGCTCGGGTGAGATTTGTTTCGGCGCCGAGAGGGCTTCCTCCGGGCGTTCGCAATGCAGAGGTCAGCGGTGCGAGTCCCCTGCCGTGCCAGACCAAAATCCTTCAGTCATTCAGCGACTTCAGGCGCCGTCTTCGATTCGTCGGAGACGGCGTTTTCACGTTTGGCGCGGATCGTCTCGCGGCCGGCACGTCAACGGGTGTCGTTCCAGATAGAATCTCGGCGGAATGCCCATGGGGCCCTCCCTGGCTGGTTCGCGATTCGGCATGTACACGGTGCACTCGCTGCTGGGCGTCGGCGGGATGGGAGAGGTTTACCGGGCCCGCGACCCGAAACTCGAGCGGGATGTCGCGATCAAGATCTTGCCGAACCAGTTTGCGGACGACCCCGATCGGCGTGCCAGATTCGAGCGCGAGGCACGCGTCCTCGCCTCGTTGAACCATCCCCATATCGGTGCGATTTACGGATTCGAAGACGCCCTGACGAGCGACGGCGTGCGCATGCAGGGTCTCGTGCTGGAACTCATCGAGGGAGATACGCTTGCGGATCGGTTGACGCGCGGCGCTATCCCGACAGCAGAGGCCCTGGCGATGGTGCGCCAGATCGCTGAGGCGCTCGATGCCGCCCACCAGCGCGGCGTCATCCATCGCGACCTCAAGCCCGCGAACGTGAAGGTCACTCCGTCGGGGCTGATCAAGGTGCTCGATTTTGGCCTCGCGAAAATGGCGGAATCCGAGCTTCCGGGTCCCGACGAGACGCATACCACGCTGCAGCTGGAGCGGACCCGCGACGGCGTCGTGCTCGGCACCGCGCCTTACATGAGCCCCGAACAGGCGCGCGGCCAGTCTCTGGACAAGCGCACGGACATCTGGGCCTTCGGATGCGTGCTGTACGAGATGCTGAGCGGACGCCGCGCCTTCGAGGGCGGCACGATTTCCGACACCATCGCGGCCATCCTCCAACGCGAACCCGACTGGAGCGCGCTGCCTCCCCGGACGCCGGCCGGTGTGCTGCGTCTGACGAAGCGATGTCTCGAGAAAGATCCCGGGCGGCGGCTCCGCGATCTCGGAGACGCGGACCTGGCGCTCGACGTTGCGGAACCCATGGCGGCGACCGGGTCGACCGGGTATCCAGCCTGGAAGTTCCGGACGGCGACGGCCGTCGCCGCAGCCGCCGTCGGGGCTGTCGCGGTGCTGGCCCTCACCAGGCCGCACCTCACGCCTCCGGTGCCGGCCCCGCCAGCGCGCTTCCAGATTCCGGCCCCCGTCAGCCTGACCGCGTCCGGCACGTTTTCGCTGTCACCAGACGGGCGTCATCTCGTGTTCGGTGGCGCCGATGACAAGGGGATTTTCCGTTTGTGGATACGGAGCCTCGACTCGCTGGAAACGACACCGCTGCCGGGGACGGAAGGGGAAGACATCAATTTCATGCCGCCTGTCATCTGGTCACCGGACAGTCGCGTGATCGCGTTCTACAGAGCCGGCAAGATCAAACGAATGGACCGGACCGGCGGTTTGCCACGAGACGTGTGCGATGTGCCAGGCGTCGGCGTCGGCGGATCCTGGAATGCGTCGGACGTGATCATCGTCGGCAACACGGGCGGCGGCCTCGTGCGGTGTCCTGCTGGAGGCGGGCCTGCCACTGCCGTCACGGCCCTGAATCCGTCGCGGAAGGACGCGGCCCATCTGAATCCAGTGTTTCTGCCCGACAACCGTCACTTCGTGTACTTGCGTGCCTCGCGGATCGATCCTGCGGAGAGCGGCATCTATGTCGGAGATCTGGAGGCGCCAGCTGATCGTCAAAGCACGGAGCGATTGATCGAAACCCCGTTCGGCGCCATCTATGTGCCGCGTCCCGCCGCGGTTGGCCACTTGTTGTTTGTCCGGGACGGCGCGCTGATGGCCGTGCCCTTCGATGCCGAACGAAGGGCGCTGGCTGGTGAGGCGGCGACCGTGGCGACGGGGCTCGGCTCGTTCAGGGACAGCGCGTTCTATTCTGCCGCAGGCAACGCCCTGGTTTATCGGGAAGCCATGGCGCAATCGCAGCTGACGTGGCTCGACCGCCATGGTGCGGTCACGGGCGTGGTAGGCGAGCCGGCCGAAATGGGTGGGGCGACGTTGTCGCCCGACGAAACGCGGATCGCCATCTGGCGTTCAACCCGATTGGGTCGCTCTGCCCACGAGTTGTGGCTGGTCGATGTCGCTCGCAACACCAGCACGCGCTTTGCGACCGATCCCGAAGGAGATATGCCAGCCTGGTCGAGGAACGGAAGAGAGTTGTACTACCTGTTGGGAACCCGCGGCGCCAGTCTCAACCGCAAGGCCGTTGACGGCAGTAATTCCGCTGAAACGTTGCGTCGACCGGCCGCGAGCGACGGTCCGCTGGTGTTAGGTGGCGCCCCGATCGACGTCACCGCAGACGGGCGGTTCCTTGTCTTCGCCGTCGAGGGCGACAGAACAGCCACGGACCTCTGGCTCCTTCCCCTGGCCGCAGGCGCCAGGGCGCGCCCTCTGATCCAGCAGGACTTCGATCAGGTCGAGGGGAGACCGTCACCCGACGGGAGGTGGCTGGCCTACGTGTCGAACGAGTCTGGCATCAATGAAGTGTTCCTGCGTTCACTGACACAGGATCCGGTCACGGCTGCGCCGATTGCGGGCTCGAGCCGGCTTGTCTCCAGTGGCGGGGGCAATGCGCCGCGCTGGAGCAAAGACGCACGAGAACTGTTTTATCAATCCAGAGCGGGATCCATCATGTCGGTGAGCGTCGAGACCGCATCGATCGGCACGCCCACCGAGCTCTTTCGCGCTCCGGCCGGGATCCTGAGCGAGTGGAGTGTGAGCGCCGATGGGCAGCGCTTCCTCGTCGCGGCGCCAAGTCGCCCGACCGCGCCGGCGTTCACGGTCCTGATCAACTGGCAGTCGACTCTCAAGCCCTGATCACCCGACGCGCCGGCGTGTGCCGGAACCCCGGTATCGACCGCGGCGCCGCCCCAAAACGCCTGCAATCGGGATAGCTCCTGCGCGGCACGATTCTGGAAGTGCTGCCGAGTACGGAGTCCACGATGAAGGCTGTCGCGTGCGAAGTCTCTCCACTGAACTGTCACTGGATCGCCTGGAACGACAAACTGCCCGTGTGCACGCGGCCTCCTGGGCCGCACCATAATGTCACCCCGTTCGAATGCTCTGTGTGTGCGTTCTGGGACGGCGACGAACGGCCGGAGGAGGCGCGGCGCCGCGCCGGCACTCTGACAGATCCGGGCCGACGCGCATCTCACGACCCGGATCCGCTGAATCGCGAAAGCTGCCCGCGGTGTTCCTCGACCGATGTCATCCTGGTGCACCGTGACGCCCTGGTCCAGTCGTTCACCTGCTCGATGTGTCATCAGCGCTGGCTCGCAACGCGGCCATGGCCGCTGCTGCGCGACACACGATCACGCCACTCGGAACGCTAGCGGGTCGAGGCCGGCGCGATCCGGGACCTCGACTTGCGACTTGCGACTTGCGACTTGCGACTACCGTGTGTTCATCATCATCGTGGCCACCCCTTCGAAGAAGGGGCGTAGCGCCAACTCGACCTCTCGCGGCAGTTGCGCTTCCTCGAGAGCGCGCGACATCAGTTCCACCCAGCGGTTCCGTGCGTCGCCATTGATCGCGAACGGCGCGTGCCGCATCCGCAGCCGCGGATGCCCGCGCTGCTCGATGTAGCGAGGCGGACCGCCGAAGCGCCCGATCAGGAAGTCGCGCAGGCGCTGTTCGGCACCGTCCAGATCGTCGGCCGGGTACATCGGGCCCAGAATGTCGTCGCCCGGAACCTGCCTGTAAAACGCGGCGACGAGACGCTCGAATCCCTGCTCGCCAATCGCCTCGAAAATTTCAGAATCGTCCATCTCGACGGCATGTTACCAGCCGGACAGAGTCCGTCACAGCCGAGCCACGGCCGCGGCGACACAGGAACGTAACCCGGTCACGGTTCTGTGCGAGCAGCTCGACCGGTCAGCGCACGATTGCATGTCATGACACCGGCATCCTCATTGCCCAGCATCAGGGCATGGCACTCTTCTGGGAAACGACGCCAGGCGGCAGGCCGGAACCGAAAGCGGCTCCGCTGTCGCCCCTTGCCCTCGCGCTGCTGCTCAAGTTGCAGGCTGAAGCGGACAAGTAGCGGCGGCACTACGCAAGCGGCTATTTACCGAAGGAGCGGAAAGCGCCCTCCCGGTCCGTCTCCACGGTTGCCGACGTCAAGGTAAACGGCCACGGCTCAGGTCGCGCAGCTTGCAGGCTCGGCGAGCGGAGGTGACACGCATGTTCGGAATCATCGGTTGGATCGTGTTCGGTCTCATCGTCGGGGCGCTCGCCAAGCTGGTGATGCCCGGTCGCGACCCGGGTGGGATCATCGTGACGATGCTGATCGGGATCGCCGGCGCGGTGGCTGGCGGGTACATCGGACGGGCACTCGGCTGGTACGGCCCTGAAGACGGCGCGGGATTCCTGATGTCGCTGGTTGGGGCGATTCTCCTGCTCTTTCTGTACAGGCTTGCCGTGGGGCGCAGGACGCGAGTCTGATTCGGTGGACCTCACGACGGCCCGAGCAGCGCGCACCCGGCGTCGCTTCGGGGCCTTCGTGAGGTTGCCCTTCCCCTCCTCTGATTGACACCTCCCGAATCCGGCTCTGACAATAGCGAACGTGGCGGCTCCCCGCATCACTCGCGATGAATTGAAGCAGCGCCTCGACGCCGGCGCGTCGATCGTCATCGTTGACGCCCGCTTGAAGTATCCCTACGAACACAGTTCGCTGAAGCTGCCCGGCGCACTGCGTGTAATCGGCGACGATCCTCTGCCGCGCGATTCCTGCGGGATCCGAAGTTGTGGTCTACGACTCTGATCCAAACGAGCTTGCCAGCTCGCACGTGGCGGCGCGATTCATCCGAAGCGGCGTGCGTGCCTTCGCCCTCAAGGGCGGCATCGTCGACTGGGTGGCCGCCAACCTGCCGGTGGAAACCAAGGACGCCCCGCGACCGGCGACCCCTGAGCCGCGCGCACTGAAGAGCTGACATCACTGCGTCGAGGGGTCGGCGCGGGTCCGAAGCACGTGCGAGACGCCGTGCTAACGTGTGGACATGAACGTGCGCGTCCTCGCTTGCCTCCTGCTCGCGTGGCTGGTCGCCACGCCGGGCCTGGCGCAGCAACAGGCAGCCCGCCGCGGAGCTCGCACAGGCGCTGCAGAAGAAATACAACAGCATCCGCGACTTCTCCGCCGACTTCGTGCACACCTACAAGGGTGGCGCCCTGAGGAAGCAGATCACCGAGAAGGGCCGGCTGCTGATCAAGAAGCCGGGCAAGATGCGATGGGACTACACGGCACCCGAGGCCAAACAGTTCATCTCGGACGGCGTAAAGGTCTATTCCTACCTTCCGGCCGATAAGCAGGTCATCGTGGGAACGGTGCCCGGCCGACGATTCGGCGAGCACGCCGGCCCTGTTCCTGACCGGCAAGGGCGACCTGACCCGCGACTTCACGGCGTCAATCGGCGAAGCGCCAGCCGGGAGCGCCCCTGGCACGCAGGCGCTGAAGCTGGTACCACGAAAGCCGCAACCAGACTACGATTGGCTCATACTGCTGGTCGAACCGGGGTCCCTTGCGCTCAAGGGCATGGTGACCGCAGACGCTCAGGGCGGAACGTCAGTCTTCTCTTTCACGAACCTGAAGGAAAATGTGGGTCTCGCCGAGAAGGAGTTCACCTTCCGGATGCCACGCGGTGTGGATGTCATTACTGATTCCGGCGGTCGATAACAGCTGGTTCAAGGCTAACCACGGACTTTCAGGTCCAATCGGATGTAGCCGCGGACCTCAGGTCCGCCTCACACGCCGGCCTGAAGCCGGCACCGACATGCCCACCTCCATCGGCTGCTCTGCGTGGTCGTGCTCGTCGTCGCGGCCGGCTGCGCCAGCACCGGGCCGCTCAAGCGCGGTACCGATGCCGAATCGAGACAGGATTACGACGTCGCCGTCGCGGAGTACACGAACGCGCTTCGCGCGCACCCCGACGATGCCGACGCTCGCCTCTCCCTGGAACGGGCAAAGCTCAGGGCGTCCGCCGCGCATTTCCAGAACGCGCGACGGCTGGACGCCACCGGCAAGCTCGATCAGGCACTGGTCGAATTACGAACTGGCGCTCGAGCTGAACCCGACCAGCGCCGACATCGAGGAGGCGCTGCGCAGCGTTCGCACGCAGCTGCGCACGAAGGTCGCGGTCGCCCGCGAAGGCAAGACCGAACTCCAGACGTTGATCGAGCGAACGCGCGATCTGCCGCCTCCGGGTCTCGACCTCCCGGCCAACGTCACCATGCCGGCGTCGCTCGTGTTCCGCGACGCGGGCAGCCGCGATGTGTACCTGACGATTGCCCGCTTCGGGAACCTCAGTCTCGGTTTCGACCCGGCGTTCCGCGACGCTCGCCTCACCGTCGATCTGCGAAACACCACGCTCGAGGGCTCGCTGCGTGCCGTGTCGGAAGCGACGCAGAACTTCTATCGCGTGACCGGGCAACGCAGCGTCCTGATCATCCCGGACACACCGGCGAAGCGGCGCGAGTACGAAGACGAAGTGGTCCGCACGTTCTATCTGAGCAACGCCGACCTCAAGGAAACGATGGACCTGCTGCGCATGGTCCTCGACGCGCGCCGCGTCTCGCCCGATCACGGCCACCAACGCGGTCACGGTGAAGGACACGCCGGAGCGCATGGCCGCCGCGTCACGGGTGATCACGGCCATCGACAAGGCCAGGCCGGAAGTGATCATCGACGTCGAACTGCTCGAGGTCGATCGGACGAAGCTCAAGGAGTACGGGCTGCAGTTCGCCTCGCCTGGGTCGCCCGGCCTCGACGGTTCGATCGGTCCGGCGAATTCGACCGATGTACGCTGCAGGCGCTGCGCAACCTGACGCAGGCCGACGTGCTGCTGGCCAACCTGCCGTCGCTCTACTACAGGCTGCTCAAGACCGACACGAACACGCGGACGCTGGCGAACCCGCAGCTGCGGACCTCGGAGGGCATGGCGGCGCAGGCGCGGTTCGGCGAACGGATTCCCGGTGCCGGTGACCACCTTCGCGCCGATCGCCACTGGCGGCACGGCGCAGCAGCCGATCGTCTCGTTCAACTACGAGAACATCGGCGTCAACATCGACATCACCCCGCGCACGCATCACGACGACGATGTCTCGCTGACGCTGAAGGTCGCGGTGCAGAGCCTCTCGGGAACCGGCTATGGCAGGCCTGCCGACCTTCGGCGAACCGGGAGATCAGCACCGTGATCCGGCTGCGCGACGGCGAGACCAACATGCTGGCCGGCCTCATTCGCGATGACGAACGTCGCGTGATAGAAGGGATACCGGGCCTGATCGACCTGCCGGTCATCGGCGCATCTCTTCGCGCACACGCGTCTGGAGACGACACAGACCGACATCATCCTGACGCTGACGCCCCACATCATCCGCGTCCTGGATCTGGACGAAAGCGATCTGGCCGCGTTCAAGGTCGGGCGCGATACGGGCTCTCCGACCGCGCAGCTGCCGTCGTTCCTGGACCAGCAGCAGCGTCCACCGGCCATCGAGCCGCCGCCGGCGCAGACGCCACCCTCCGGCCCGCCGGTGCAGCGCCCGGTCTTCCCGGGCACCGGAGCGCCGGCGCCGGGCGGCCAGCCGCAGCCGGACGGATCGTCAGCCCAGCCGCGCCACTGACGCGCCGAGCCCCTTCAACCGATCGACGAGCTGCGCGTAGCCGCGTTCAACCGTCTCCAGCGGCGTGACGCGGCTTTCGCCGTCGGCCGCCAGCGCGGCCGCGATCAGGGCCATGCCCGAGCGCAGGTCCCGGCTGTCCAGCGGACGCCCGCGCAGCTTGCGTGGACCGGTCACGATGATGCGGTGCGGGTCGCAGAGGAACAGGTCGGCGCTCATGCCGCTCAACTGCTCCAGGGCAAAGAGGCGCAGTTCGTACAGCCAGTCGTGCACGAGCGTCCGTCCCTCGGCCTGCGTCGCCAGCACGGTGACGAGGCTCACCAGGTCGCTCGGAAATCCAGGCCACAGCCCGGTCGTGATCCGGCCGGCTGCACGAGGCTTCGAGTGCTCGACGCGAAACACGTCGCCGTGCATCGAGCACTCGATGTTGAGACGCTTCAGCACGGCGGCGACGACCTCGAGATCCGCCCAGCGGGCACCGCGCACATCGATGTCCCCGCCAGTGACCGCCGCCACGACCGCCCAGCTGCCGGCTTCGATGTAGTCGCCCCAGAGCGTGTGCGTTGCGCCACCGAGTCGGCCGCCGCCCTCCACTCGGATCGTCGGCGTGCCGGCTCCGGTGATGCCGACGCCCAGCTTCTGAAGGAACTCGACAGAGCTCCACCACGTGCGGCTCCTGCGCTGCGTGGCGAATTTCGGTGACGCCCGGCGCCGCCGCCGCCGCGAGCAGGGCGGTCTCGGTGCCGGTGACCGACGCCTCATAGAGATAGATCGACGTCGGCTTCAGTCCATCGGGACATTCGAGCACGTGACCGGGCATGTCGAGGACGTGGGCGCCCATGGACACCAGCGCCTCGAGATGGGTCGCAATCGTGCGACGCGCGGGAAAGTCGCCTCCTGGCGGCGCCAGCATGGCGCGCCCTCGCCTTGCCAGCAGCGGGCCGAGCAGCAGCACCGACCCGCGCAGCCGGCCGACCATCGCACCGTCAGGCTCGTCCTTCACGACTTCCGGACAGCGCACGCGCAAGGTCGTGGTGCCGATGCCGTCGACCTGCGCGCCCAGGTCGACCAGCAGTTGCGCCATCACCTCGACGTCGCGGATGCGCGGCACGTTGGTGAGCACGCATTCCTCGGTGGTCAGCAGGCACGCGGCGAGCAAAGGCAGCGCCGCGTTCTTGTTGCCTTCGACTTCAACGGTGCCGGACAGCCGTCTGCCGCCTTCGATCAGGAGTGTGGACATATACGTGGACTGCTGATTGCCAATTGCTGATTGCCGATTGGAAAGGGGACGCTCACTCGCGCGACAACACGTCACTGAAATCGCCCAGATAGACGATCTCCTCGCGAAGCTCGACTCCGAACTGGACGCGTACCGCGGTCCGACACCGTTCGATCAGGCGCCGGATATCGGCGGCGGTGGCGTGTCCGTCGTTCACGATGAAGTTTCCATGCGTCGGCGACACTCGCGCCCCGCCAAGCGCCACGCCCTTCAACCCTGCCCGGTCAACGAGCGCCCCGGCGGACCACGGAATGCCCGCGGGTAGCGACATCGTTTCCCGGCATGGGATTCTGGAACACGCACCCGGCACTTGGCCGGTCCAGCGGCTGCGTTCGTTTGCGATACGCCAGGGAACGCCGGGCAGCCTCTCGTAACGGTGCCGGTTCCGACGGTGACACGACGAAATCAGCCGAGAGCACAAGCTCGCCCGTCGACTGCAGCCGGCTTCGATCGTAACCGAAGCCCATCTCAGCGACGGGCGACTTCCGAGACGATGCCGCTGCGGTCGCACAGATGGACGGATGAAATCAGCTCGCTGATGAGCCGCCCCGCGAAATGCGCATTGCCGAACACGGCTCCGCCCACTGTTCCAGGTGTGCCGGCCCAGTCCTCGACGGCGGCGAGCCCGTGAGTGATGGTCCAGCGCACCAACCCGTTGATGGTCACTGCCGCATCGGCTCGGACGTGATGGTCGTCCAGCCGTTGGATGACACCCCCTCGCGGACGAAGCACCAGTCCGGGGATGCCGCTATCGGCTATCAACACGTTGGAGCCACCACCGAGCAGCGTCACCGGAATGCCCGCCGCGTGCGCGATGCCGAGCGCACGGACGATTTCCTCGCTGGTGCGCGGCTCGATGAGCCACTGCGCCGGCCCGCCGACGCGGAACGTGGTGAAGTCGCGGAGCGCGGCATCGCGCTTCACGCGCGCCTCTCCGAATGCAGCCGTCAGCAGCGGCGTCGCGTCGATCATGCGGTCCGGATTCCAGCGCAAGCAGCGGACGTTCGCGTGCCACGCAGCGCAGCCAACGCCTCGGCGCGACTGCAGATCCGGAACTGCACTCGATCGCCGGGAGCCGCCTGTCCGGCGACGCCGATGTCGGCGCTGATGACGGTCGCGAGCTTTGCGTAGCCGCCGGTGGTCTGCCGATCGGCCATCAACAGGATCGGCTGCCCGGACGCGGGAACCTGCAATGTGCCAATCGGCGTCGGATCCGATATCACGTCCGCGCGCTGCACGGTGGTTCAGCCTCGGACCTGCGAGACGAAATCCCATGCGGTCCGACGTGCTCTCGATGGTGTAGGGAGCCGACACGAGCACATCGAGCGCGTCGGCAGTGAATCGTTCATGCTGCGGACCCGGTAGCACGCGTATCACCGCGGTCGTGCCGGCCTCCGCGCGGCTCGGGCGGTCCGCCTCGCGCGCGCCGAGCGCTACGGGCGCTGCCGGCTGCGGACTGGTGGGCGGGCCCAAGCGGCACCGTGTCGCCGCGCAACAGCGCGCGGCCGTGCCATCCGCCGGTGCGCGTCGGCACATGAGTCGCACGACTGCCGAGCACCACCGGCACATCGAAGCCTCCCGCGACGGCCAGATACGCGCGAGCTCCGCTGGCCCGCGACCCGAAGCGCAGCACCGCGCCAGGCGCGACAACACCAGCACATTCGACGGGCGACGGGACATCATCGACAAACAGTTCGAAGGCTGCGCCCGCAACCGCGAAGGCGCGCGTCTCATGGAAACGCAACTGCGGACCTACCAGAGTGAGTTCGAGCGTGGCGGCAGACCGCGCGTTGCCGATGAGGGCGTTCGCGCGCCGATGCGCGAACGGGTCCATCGGCCCTGCCACCGGCACGCCGGCAGACTGGTGTCCCCAGCGCCCAAGGTCCTGCACGGTCGTCTGGAGACCGGGCGAGAGCACGTCCACCCAGCCACTCATGACGCGGGCCTGACGGTAGCGGCAATGTGCTGGAACTCGCCACGGTCGATCGCGCGGAACCTGACGGTATCCCCAGGCTTCGAGCAGCGACGGCTTCGCCCGATCGAACGAGATCATCTGCAGCGGCGTCCGCCCGACGATGTTCCAACCACCAGGTGTCTGGCTCGGGTAGACCGCCTGTCTGTTCGCCGGCGATACCGACGCTGCCGCTCGGCACGCTGGCGCGAGGGATGGCCCGCCGCGGCGCCGCGATGCGCTCGTCCACGGTGCCAAGATACGCAAACCCCGGCACAAAACCGAGCATGAACACCCGGTAGTCGCGCCCGACATGCGCAGCGACGACGTCGTCGCGTCCGAGGCCCGCAAAACGTGCCACATCGTCGAGGTCCGGCCCGAACTCCAGGTCGTAACAGACCGGTATCTCGACAAGCGCTCCTTTGCCAGGACCGCTTCCATCGGGGCCGTCGCGGCGTCGCGCATCTGTGCGACCAACTGTTCCACGTCGGTCGCGAGGGGATCGAAATAGACCGCCACCGATCTGAACGTCGGGACGATGTCACGAACGCCGACGAGCGGAGTTCGGCGCAGCGTATCGGCCGTCGCAATCGCCCTGGCGTTCACCGCGACGTCGATGCGACTCGTCGAACTCTGCCACCAGCACGGCGTCGCCCGCCGGGACAATGCGGATCGGTCATTGGGCGGCGCTGGCCTGCAAGCGCGGCGAGCAGACGCTTGTGAATACCGCCGAAGCCGCCATTCGACATCATCACGACGAGGTCGCCAGGTCGATGCTGCCGAACGATGGTCAACAGGATCTCGTCGATGGAGTGAGGCGCATGCGCCGACTGTCCGGCGGCGCGCAGGGACTCGATCAGTTGCGGCACCGACAGCCGCTCCTGTTCCGGCAGCGTCGAGCGGAACAGCGGGCGCGATCAGGACTTCGTCCGCTGCGCGCAAACGCACGCGCGAAGTCGTCCTGGAACACGCGTCGGCACGACGACGCGGAACGCGGTTCGAACACGGCCCAGATGCGCGCGGCAGGATGCGACGCGCGCAGACCATTCAGTGTTTCGGCGACCGCGGTGGGGTGATGCGCGAAGTCGTCGTACACCGTCACTCCATCGGCCACACCGACGACCTCGAGCCGGCGCTTGACACCCGCGAACCGTCGCAGACCCTCGCGAATCCGGACGACGTCGATCCCGATCTCGGACGGCGACGGCAATCGCCGCGAGGGCGTTGCGCACGTTGTGCGCGCCGAGCAGTGGCACCTCGAATTCGCCAAACGGCGCGCCATTGCGACGCACGCGAAAACGGGTCGACGCGTCGCCGGGTACGAGATCGTGCGCCTGCCAGTCGAGATCCGGAGCGGTGCCGAACGTCTGCACTCGCGACACGGCCCGCTCGACCAGCGCGAGAGCGGCCGGGCTGTCGCCGCCGACCAGGAGTAGACCGCGTCGCGGCACCAGGCGAACCAGCCTGGTGAACGCGGTCGTGATGGCGTCGATGTCCGCGTAGATGTCGGCGTGATCGAATTCGATGTTGTTGATGACGGCGATGTCGGGCAGGTACTTCAGGAACTTCGCCGTCTTGTCGAAGAACGCGCTGTCGTATTCGTCGCCTTCGATGACGAAGTCACGTCCCTGCCCCATCCGGTAGCTCGACCCCGCCTCGCCGAAGTTGCGCGCGATGCCGCCGATGAGCACGCTCGGATCGACACCGGCGTGCGTCAGCACCCACCCGGTCAGCGAGGTCGTGGTCGTCTTGCCGTGGGTGCCGGCGAGGACAATCGAGCTGGCCCCCCACAGGAAGTGCTCGCGAATGGCTTCGGGCAGCGAACAGTACCGGATCTTGCGATCGAGCACTTCCTCCAGTTCGGCGTTGCCGCGCGAGATGGCGTTGCCGACGACGACCAGGTCGAGGTCGGCGGTGATCTGCTCGGCGCGATAGCCGCTGAAGACCGGAATGCCCTCAGCCGCGAGGAAGTCGCTCATGGGCGGATAGACGTCCGCATCGGAGCCGCGGACGTCGAGGCCCTTCTGTTTCAGCATGGCGGCCAGGGTCGCCATCGCGGTGCCGCAGATTCCAATCAGGTGAACGCGCGTGGTCACTGGACGGCAGGCTCCTCGATGACAAGTCGGGGCGCGCGACGGTCGCCCACGACGCGCGCGCGCACGCCGAACGGAATGGTCTGCTGCGGGCCGACCGTATGACCCGACGGAAAGCCGATCAGCACCGGACCGGGAAAGTCGGCGAACAACGTCGTCATGGTGCCGCGGCCGTGGTCGTTCCGCCCGAGTTCGTCGCAGCGCGGCAGTTCGCCGATCACCACTGCGCCGGCCTTCGCCAGCAGTCCGCTCTGTCGAAGCTGCGTGACCATGCGATCGAGACGATACGGCCGTTCCCCGACCTCGTCGAAGAACAACACGTAGCCGGGTGGCGGATTGAAGGCGTAGGGTGTACCGAGCGACGCCAGAAGCTGCGTGACGGTTCCGCCGAAGATCCGTCCGGTGAACTCGCCCGGCGCGATCACTTCGACAGCCGGCGCATCGAACTCGCCCATCGGCTCCGACCGGACACAGTGCCCGTTCGAACGACGCGCGGTCGTAGCCGGCCGCCCCGTTGGCCAGGCGCCCTTCGAGCATCGGTCCGTGGAAGGCGATCAGCGCCGCAGTGCGTCGTCACGAAGGTGAGCAGCGCGGTGATGTCGCTGTAGCCGATGAGCGGTTTCGACGCGGCGCCGGACCTCGATCGGATCGAGCAGCGGCAGGAGTTGCGCGCTGCCGTAGCCGCCGCGCACGGCGATGATGCGCCGCGATCGACCGGATCGTGCGAGCGCCATGCGAATGGCCGCCGCACGAAGGTCGGCCGATCCAGCGACATAGGCCTGCTGCGCGAATACCGACTCGTCCCACACGGGAGTCGAGGCCGAGTCGCGACGAGCTCGGCGATGCCGCTGTCGAATTCGTGAGCGCTGGAACGGACTGGCGGGGGCGACGACCGCGATGCGCGAGCCGCGCGAGAGACGGTGCGGTCTGAGCATCACGCGAAGCGCGCCATGTCGTCGGCGATGCGGCGGTGCTCGTCCTGACCGAGCACGCGGCGCAGCGCGGCGCTCGTGAGCGGTCGACGCGCCGACGGTTGCCCCGAGGAACCGCTCCTTCGCACGACGATGGCGAGCCAGCGCATCTTCCACCCGCCGCATGAACGCGGGAGTCGACTCCACCTCGCGAACGATGGCCTCGAGCGCGTCCGCCTGCGCGTCGTGATCGCCCGAGCAGATCGAGCACGCCGTCGCACCCGGCTTCGATCGCCTGGAGCGCCGATCCGGTCACCGAACGCTCCGCCGCCAGCGCCTTCATCTCGAGGTCGTCGCTGAGAATGACGCCCTGAAAGCCGAGTTCCTCGCGCAGCAGACCGGTGATGATCCGTCTTCGACAGCGTGGCGGGACGCTGCTCGTCCAGCGCCGGCATGAACACGTGCGCGGTCATGATCGTGGCGACGCCGGCCGCGATCGCCGCAGCGAAGGGCAGGAACTCGCGTTCTCGCAGCAGTTCCCGCGGGTGCTCGACCAGCGGCAGCTCGAGATGCGAGTCGGTGCTCGTGTCGCCGTGTCCCGGAAAGTGCTTGCCGCAGGCCGCCACGCCCTCCGCCTGCAGCACCCGGACGATGGCCGCGCCCAGAGTCGGACACCGGTTCGTGCCTGATCCGCCAGCGCACGATCGCCGATGACCGGATTCTTCGGGTTGGTGTGGATGTCGAGGACCGGGTGCGTAGTCGAGCGTGATGCCGACGGCGCGCAGTTCCGTGGCGAGCGCGCGAGCAAAGCGCTCGGCGAGCGCGACGTCGCCGCTGCGGCCGAGCGTGGCCATCGGCGGCCACTCGGTGAACGGCGCCTTCAGGCGCGCGACGCGGCCGCCTTCCTGGTCGACGCTGACCCAGGCCGGGCATCTCCGGCGTGAGCCGGGCGAGGTCGAACGAGAGTTCTGCCACCTGCCCGGGTTCTTCGACGTTGCGCGCGAAGAGAATTGCGCCGCCCAGTCCGAACTCGCGCGCCAGCGATCGGAGTTCGACCGGCGACGTGCGTGCCGTCGAAGCCGGCAATCAGCAGCTGACCGATCTGACGACGAAGCGCGACGGGCGACATGCCCCTGAATTTTAACCCTATATAATTCGGCGGTGCTTACCTCTTCGGCGCCGACCCGCATCGATCTCGCCGGCGGCACCATCGACATCTGGCCGCTGTATCTCTTCCACGAGGGCGCGTGCACGCTGAACGCCGCCATCAGCCTGCGCGCGCACGCGCAGATTGAGAGCCGCGGCCGGCCGGCGGCGTTGAACTGGTGTCGATCGATACGGGACGCAGAACGCAGGTCGGTACACTGGAACGAGCTCGACGCGTCCAGCGAACTGCCGCTGCTCGCGCTGCTCGCGCGCCAGTACCGCCTGGAGAACGCGACGCTGACCACGCGCGGCGAGTCGCCGGCCGGCGCCGGGATCGCCGGGTCGTCCGCCCTCGACGATCGCCGACGTGCGGCGCGCTGGCCCGTTGGACCGGCGCGTCCGAGGCGCCCGCCGACCTGCTGCAGGTGGCGATGAACGTCGAGTGCCAGACGATCCGCGTGCCCGACCGGCGTCCAGGACTATCGGCCCGCGCTCTACGGCGGCATCGCCGCAATCGAACTGAAGGTGGACGGCATCCACCGCGTCGGCCTCTCAGTCGACGCCTGCCGAGTTGGAAGCGCGCGTCGTCCTCGCCTACACCGGTGAGCCCAGGAATTCCGGGACCAACAACTGGGAGATCACCAAGCGCCACATCGACGGCGACCGGCACGTCTTCGACTGCTTCGAGCGCATTCGCGATACGGCCGTAGCCATGCGTGTCGCTCTCGAGCGCGGCGACTGGGACGAGGTCGGTCGCCTGATCGTCACCGAATGGGACAACCGCAAGCGACTCGCACCTGGAGTGACCACTCCCGCAATCGAGGCGCTGATCGCGAGTGCCAGATCGGCCGGGCGCCACTGCGGCCAAAGTCTGCGGTGCCGGTGGTGGCGGATGCCTGTTCTGCTACGGCCCGCCAGCGGCACGGACAGCCGATTGCCGACGCGCTGACCTCCGGGGGCGCGCGGGTGCTCGATTTCCGGATCGAGCGCGAGGGGCTTCGCGTTGGATAACGTCGCGATCGCGAGGATTCTCGGCGAGATCGCCGACCTGCTCGAGATCAAGAGCGAGAATCCGTTCAAGATTCGCGCGTACCGCAACGGCGCCGACATCGTCGCGAACCACCCCCACGACTTCGCGACGCTCGACGCAACCGCGCTGCGGGAGATTCCCGGCATCGGCAAGGATCTGGCGGCGCGCGTCCGTGAGATCGTCGACACGGGAGACGCGCAGTTCCACCAGGAGCTGCTGGCGGAGTTTCCACCGACGATTCTGGACCTGCTGCATCTCCAGGGCGTCGGCCCGAAGACCGTCGCCATCCTCTACCGCGAACTCGGCGTCCGCACGCTCGAGGAACTCGAGCAGGCTGCTGCAGACGGCAGGGTTCGCGCCCTGAAAGGCATGGGCCCCCGGAAGGAAGCGCTGATCCTCAAGGCGATCGACGAGCGGAAGCAGCCATGGCGGACGCCACCTTCTTGCCCGATACGCAGCGACGCCGCCGCCGCCCTGGTCAATTACCTGCGGGAACATGCGCCAACCGCACAGATCGAGCCGGTCGGGAGCCTGCGTCGCGGATGCGAGTCGTGCGGCGACATCGACATCCTCGCCTCCGGCGCCGACACGTCATTGATGGATCGCTTCGTCGAGTACCGGCTCGTCGAGCGCGTGCTCGGGCAGGGCGAGACGAAGTCGCAGCGTCCGGATCTGCGGCGGGTTCCAGGCCGACTTGCGCCTCGTCGCAGCCGACAGCCGCGGTGCCGCCATGCAGTACTTCACCGGCTCGAAGGCGCACAACATCGTGCTGCGCGACCGGGCGATCGCCCGCGGGTTGAAGCTGAACGAGTACGGACTGTTCCGGTCGGCCGACGATGCCCGGGTAGCGGGAGCGACGGAGGAGGAGATCTACGCCGCGCTCGACCTCGACTGGGTGCCGCCGGAACTCCGCGAGGACCGCGGAGAGATCGATGCGGCGGCGACTCGCCGCCTGCCGACGTTGATCGAGTACGCCGATCTGCGCGGCGACCTGCACATGCACACGACCGAAACCGACGGTCGGAACAGCATCGCGAGATGGCGGAGGCGGCGCGAGCGGCGGGTCTGGAGTACATCGCCATCACCGACCACAGCCGGCTCTCGCGATGGCCAACGGGCTGGATGAAACACGCGCGCTCGCGCACGCGGCGCGGGTGCGTCGGCCGACGGACGCGCACGGTGTCCGGCTGCTCGCCGGGATCGAGTGCGACATCCTGCCCGACGGCAGCGATGGACCTGGCCGACGACTGCCTCGCGGCGCTCGACATCGTGATCGCGTCGGTCCATTCCGCATTCAACCAGGATCGGCAGCAGATGACCGACCGGCTGCTGCGAGCCATCGAGAACCCGCACGTGGACGTCATCGGTCACCCGACCGGCCGCCTGATCCTGAAGCGCTCGCCGTATCCGGTGGACATCGAGGCCGTGATCGACGCAGCGGCCCGAAGCACCGGTGGCGCTCGAAATCAACAGCCAGATCGATCGTCTCGATCTGAACGACGCCAGGCGCGGCTGGCACGCGACCGCGGCGTCCGCATTGGTCATCTCGAGCGACGCGCATTCGCAGAACGCACTCGCGGTCACCCGCTGGGGTGTCGTGCAGGCTCGGCGCGCCTGGTTGACGCGCGGCGGACGTGCTGAACACGCGGCCCTTCACCGGAATTCCGTTCGCTCCTCCGCAGGAACCAGCGATGACGCAGCTCAAGATGCTCAGTCCGCCGACGACAAGCTCGCCGAAATCCGGCGTCTGTACTTCAACGCGACCAAACAGACCATCCAGCAGGATCTGGCGAAGGCGCTCGACCTGCTGAAGTCGATGTCCACCGAAGAGGAGCGCGAGCGCGCGGCGGTGTACATGGAAGGGCTGGCCGAGATGCGAAAGGACTGGCTGCGCGAGGGAAGCCGAAGCGCGGCGCTGGTGCGGGCGCGGGACCGCCGCGTAGCAGAAAAGCTGCGCCAGGCCGCCGCAGTCAGGCTCGAGAAGGGCACACCGCGACCGCCGAAGAAGCGCTGACGCGGTCAGCCCTTGTTGCCGACGCACGAGTCTTGCGGCGGGCAGCAGTCCGCAGCGGATCGGGCACGTTGCGGTCTGTCGAGACGCCGGTCAGGTCGCGATCGTTCAGGCGGTTCAGCAGATTCAGCGACAGGCCGACGGGCGTCTTCGGATTCTTCGTCAGCGCGACCACGACGCCGTAGTTCTTCAGCCACGCGCCGGTTCATGGCGATCGTCCGCAGCACGTCTTCCGACACCGTCGCCATCTTCGCGAATGCCTCGACTTCCGGCGTCGGTCACCTTCGGGCTGCTCAGGACGGCTGCGGCAATCATCTTGTTCGGATCGCGGATCAGGATCGCGCGCATCTCGCGCGATCCGCGCATGGCCGCCTTCATCCGATCGGTGAAGTCCATCTTCTGCAAGCTTCTGCAGCAGGGTCTCGTCGGTCTCGTCCTCCGCTGCATGCCGCTTCCTGTCGGCCGCGATCGGTCTGCGCCGAATCGAACAGCGGGATCGTCGGCCGTGATCGCGGGAATCTCTGCGGGGAAGACACCGCGGTCACCGAAGAACTCGCGCACGCCGACCGGCACGTCGGAGCGACCCAGATAGGCGCGAAGCGCTTCCACCGGAATGTTGTCCAGCGTGTGCGTCGCGGTTTCGCGAATTTCGTGGTCGCGATCGTCGACCAGCAGGATGAGGATGCCGATCTGCTCGTGGGCCCGCGGCGCCAGCACGCCCTGCGCGGCAAGCAGACGAATCGTCGCGCGCGACTTCGCCGCGGCGAAAGAAGTCCAGCAGCGGCGCCGGGCTGCTCACGGGCCGACCAGAAAGCTCTGGAGGGTGTCCGTCGCGTGAGGTGTACCGAGCCTGTCAGCGTCCGGGCTGACTTGCCGTTGATGCGCCACTGGAGCGCCACGGGATCGGCTGGAGGGATGAGCAGTTCACGGCTGGCCACGAAGTCGCGTGACGAACTGGCCAGGCTCGAGCGCGACATGAGTCGGCAGCCGCTCCGTCGATCGCCACCGGAGCGTGCGTGGACCGACTTGCCTGAACGTCACCGCGATACGCCCCGGCGCCCGGCGGCACCGCGGCGCCGCGGTCAGCGCGTGGTCCGTCGCGGCAGACGCCGGCTGGCCCGCGACTGGAGCGGTGCGCCGCACGCCGGCCACCCCGAAGTAGACAGCCGACCGCCAGCACCACCCCGGCGAGAGCGATCCAGCCAAGGATCGGCCAGACGCACGGCGCGCGCCGGACTCGAGTCCAGTTCGACCACGATGTCGCGCGTGCGCGGATGCCCCTGCGTGACCGACTCGACGGGGAAGCGCGTGATGAACTCGGCGATCGTCTGCTCCGGGTCGAGGCCCGACTTCCGCGCGCGTACGCACGCACGAACGCGCGGCTGAAGATGCCCGCCGGCAGGCGCGCGATGTCGTTTCGTTCGAGCGCTTCGAGCGCGCGCACGGAAATCTTGGTCGCGTCTGCGATGACGCGCAGCGTCAAGGCCACGACGTTCGCGGGCTTCGCGCAGCGTCGCTCCGAAATCGACGCGGTCTTTTCGGGGGTCATCGATCAGGGGGAATGCTCGGCTCCCATGTTAGCAGCGTCGAAGGCGGCGCGGAACGTTCGGCGAGATCGTGCAGCGGGACTGCCCGGCAGGCCCCGCTGTCTCCCATCCACGCGCCGATCGCTGCCGCTCCCGCCGCACCGGCTCTGCGCGAGTTCTGCGCCACCGCTCCAGTTCCACTCCGCCGATCGCCGAGCACCGGAACGGTGGTCGCGCGCGACCATCCGCGAGCAGCTCCTCGTGCCCCAGCAGCACCTGTCGCGTCGGGTTTCGATTCAGTGGCCAGAGCGTGCCGGCAATCAGGTAATCCACCGGACCCGCCGGCCGCACATCATCGGCGGATCGAACCGAGCGACCAATCAGGAAGCCGCGCGGCGACGAGCACGCCGCACGTGCACGGCGTCGAACGAGTCGCCCCGCAGGTGGACGCCGTCAGCGCCGGCGGCCAGCGCGACGTCGAGCCGCTCGTTGACGACGACCCGCGTCGCGTGACCGCCGCGTGAGGGTGACGATGGCGGCCGTGAGGCTGGCAAGCGCCGCGCCCGTCGAGATCGCGCTCGCGCACCTGGATCACGTCGATGCCGGCAGACGCCGCCAAGCCGCGCCTGTTCGATCAGGCAGCGCACCCGCGCGTCCTCATCGCGCGCCGGGTGCAAGCCGACGCCGGTCCGTGACGAGGTGCAGGATCACTCGACGCGCTCCGAACACGGCGCTCATCTCGCCGAAAGCCGGCGACCAGATTCAGCAGGCCGACCCCGGTGACGCCGCCGCGGAAGAACGGGCTGATGAACAGCGGCTGGAGCCGGGCCACGCGTAGACGAAGTAGTTGCTGTCCCAGAATGCCGGACCAGGGCAGCACCATCAGCAGCAGTCCCACTTCGATGAAGAACACGACGAGCAGAAGACGCGTCGCAGCAGACCGGCTACCCTCCGCCCTGCGCGCGGGACAGACCGCGCGATGCGCGCCGTGAGGTCCCGGAAGTCGCCGGCATCGGCCTGCAGTTCGAGGAACACCGCGAGCGCGCTCTCGGGCTCACCGGCGACTTCGAGCAGCGTCGGCGAGCCGCATCAGGGTGTCGAAGCGCACGGGCGTCGCGAGGCCGGCGCGTCCGCGGCGTGGCCAAGCCATTCGATCGCGTCCGCCATGCGGCCCTGCTGCTGGAAGATGCCGGCGAGCAGTGACGCCGCGGCGAAACGACGGCGCGGCGACCGGGCGGCAATGCGCAGCGGTTCGATGCTCGTGCTCCGAACTCGCCCGCCTCGAAGTAGGCGGCGCCACGCGTGTAGGCCGCGTCGGCGGCGTCGTCGCCCGAGCGCTGCGCGGCCCCGTCCCGCAGCCTGGCGAAACACCGCCTCGATGTCGTCGTTTTCCGCGAGGAGCGTTGACGATGTTGGCTGATCGGCAAGGGTGTCGTCCATCGCGCCGCCGAGAGGAAGATCTCGCATTTCGGTCGGCGTCACCGCCGGCATTCCTTCGTCGGCGGCCCGCTTGTGTTCCTCGGACGATGCATGCCCGTTGGCCACCAGTGCGGCCGTTGACGGCGACGAGGTCTCCGCGAACGCATCAACTGCCGTGGCATGACCGGGGGCTCCGCTCGGAGATCCGCGCCGGCATCCACGGCGGCAGCCGCGGCGCCTCCCGCGTCGGCTCTGAGATACACGGCGGCTTCGGCGTCGAGCCCTTGGTCAGTCAGAATTCGCGCGAGTTCTCTCGCCGCACGCACGTTCGCCGGATCCAGTCTGGCGATCTCCGCAGTGGCACGAGCGCCTGAACATCGCGTTCCTGCTCGATCAGCCGTGCGGCGAGATCGTGGAGTTCACTGGAGCGCGCCCGGTGACGTCGTCGAGTTCGAGACGCGCGCGGGCGCGCCGCGAGCCGTGCGCCGACGTCGTCGGCGATCGAGGCGGCCGACTGCGAACGACGACTTCCCACGGCGCCGTTCGCGTCGCCGCGCTGGCGGCGCGCCCTGCGGCAGCCCTGGCGAAGAACGTGCGCGCGTCCGCCAGCAACCCCTGCTGCGCCGCCAGTTCACCGGACTGCATCAGCGCGTGGTCCGCATCGGGTTGGAGCTTGAGAATCTTCTTGTAGACGGCCGACGCCCTGGCGAAGGAAGCCTTCAGCGACCGAGGCGCGTCGGCGATGCCGCACAGAACTGCTCGATCGGCGCGGTCGAGGTGACCGGCGCGCACGTACAGGTCGCCGAGGAGCGTTCGCGGTGTTCCAGTCGTGCGGCTGGTCGTCGACCAGGCGGCACGTACTCGGTGATAGCCTGATCCAGCTTTCCCTGGCGCAGCAGCTTTTCCGCCTGGCGGAGTGTGGCGGCACGATCGATGGACACGGTCAGGCGATCGTATCAAACAGGGCGGATGACCTGAATGATCGGCGGTGCGCGTCGGAGTAGCCGAATTGCGCGACGGCGCCGAGGTGCTCGCGCGGTGGCGTAGCCCTTGTGCCGATCGAAGCCGTAGCGGGGATCCTGCTCGTGCAGCGCCACCATCTCGCGGTCGCGCGTCACCTTGGCGACGATGGAGGCGGCGGCGATCGCGGCGCACCGGCGATCGCCGTGCGCACGCCGCGCTGCGCCATCGGAATGTCGGGAATGCGGAAGGCGTCGACGAGCACGACGTCGGGCAGCGGGACCGAGCGCAAGGACGGCGCGGCGCATGGCGTCGAGCGAGGCGCGGTGGATGTTCAGTTGATCGATTCAGAGCGGATCCGGACGAGGCGACCGCCCACGCGACGGCGCGGCGCACGATCTCGTCGTACAGGTCGGCACGCTCCTCGGCAGGGACCGCCTTGGAGTCGGCCAGGCCCGGGAATGTGGCGCTTGCGGATCGAGGATGACCGCCGCGGCGGTCACCGGACCCGCCAGGCAGCCGCGCCCGACTTCGTCGACGCCGGCGACCAGGCAGAAGCCGACGCGCCGCAGCGCGTTTTCGAGCGTGCCGCAGTGACGCGGAAACGCGGGAGGACATGACGCGGAATTCACGAACGTGAGAAGTGCAGGAACGCAGAAGTCGGAACGCCGAAATTGCACACGCGATGAGCGAGAGCGCGTGAACGGTCCGGCAGATCACGTGATCCGTCAGGGCCGTTCTGCCTGTCACTTCGTCGCCGACTGCGGTCCCGTCTCGATCAGAGCGTGTCCGCGGGCCGAGCGCGGTCTGCGTCGGCTGTTTGGACGCGTCCTTCATGCGCGCCGCCTTGCCCTTCAGCGCGCGCAGGTAGTACAGCTTCGCGCGGCGGACCTTGGCGGACCGCATCACTTCCACCTTGTGGATGGTCGGCGAGTGCAGCGGGAAGATGCGCTCGACACCCTGGCCGAACGACACCTTGCGCACGGTGAACGAGGCGCGCGTGCCGCCGCGGTGCTGGCCGATGACCACACCCTCGAACACCTGGATGCGTTCCTTGTCGCCTTCGCGCACCTTGACGTGCACCCGGACGGTGTCGCCCGACTTCATCGCCGGCCGCTCGGCCAGCTGCGTCTTCTCAACCAGTTCCATCGCGCCCATGTCCTGCTCCTTGCCTCGTCTGCGTAGTCGTGTCTTCGTAGCGGCGGGTCTTCAGACCCGCCCACGTCGTCGGGTCTGAAGACCCGACGCTACGTCTCACCCTATTCGCGCTGCGCATTCAGTTCGCGCAGCAGTGTCCGCTCTTCCTCGTCGAGTTCGCGCGTGCTCCAGCAGATCCGGCCGTCTCGCCAGTCGTGCGCGCGAGCGCTTCCCGTTTCCGCCAGCGCCGAATCTCGGCGTGATTCCCCGACAACAGCACGTCCGGCACCTTCAGCGGCCTCGCCCCCGGTCCGGCCGCGACTTCCGCCGGCCGCGTGTAGTGCGGAAAGTCGAGCAGCCCGCGGCCGAAGGAATCCTCCGCCACCGACTGTTCGTCTCCCACGACACCCGGCACCATCCGGGCGACCGCGTCGATGACGACCAGCGCCGGCAGTTCGCCGCCGCTCAGCACGTAGTCGCCGATCGACACTTCCTCGTCGACCCGCGATCGCACCCGCTCGTCGACGCCTTCGTACCGCCCGCACAGCAGCACGAGCCGCGGCTGCCGGCTCAGCCGCTCCACCACACGCTGCGTGAGCAGCGTGCCCTGCGGCGAGGTCAGCAGCACCGTCGGCCGGCTCTCGCTCCAGCGCCTCGATGGCGTCGAGCGCCCGGAACAGCGGCTCCGGCTTCAGCACCATCCCCGGTCCGCCGCCGTACGGCACGTCGTCGACGACGCGGTGCCGATCGGTGGTGAAGTCCCGCAGGTCGTGCACCACCACGTTCAGCGTCCTGCGCTCGATCGCCCGGCCGACGATGCCGGCAACGAGCGCCTGCTGAATCATCGCCGGGAAGATCGTCACGACATCGAATCGCATGACGCTATCCGCGCGGTTCGTTCACTTCGAGCAACCCGCTCGGCGGCACGATGACGATCCGCTTCGCCGGCGGTATCGATCGCCGTGCAGATGTCGCCGCCAGCGGAATCAGCACCTCGCCGTCGCTCGGCCTGCACCACGAGACGGCTGTTGCCCATCTCGCCTTCCACGCTCGGACACCGTGCCGACCTGCCGTGCCGTCCGGCGTCTCCACCACGCACCCGATGAGGTCGTGGCGGTAGTAGCTGCCCTCCGGCAACGGCGCCAGCGACTCGACCGGCACCCTGAACTCGAGTCCCGCCAGTTCCCTCGCCGCATCCATGTCGCGCGATCCCCTCGAGCGCGATGACCGGACGACCCTGCTGAATTCGGGACGCGGTCACGACGAGCGGCTCGATGCGGCCGTCCTCGATTCACGAACAGCGTCGCACCGACGCTGAAGCGATCCTCAGGAAAGTCGGTTTCCGGGTTGACGATGACCTGGCCGCGGATGCCGTGCGGCCGGGCCATGCGCCCGACCACCGCCATCTCGTCCCAGTTCACGGCCGGCCGTCGCGAATTTCGAGGGTGACGGTCTTGCCTTCCTTCTCGCCAGCCGCCGAGGCCAGCGTCCGAAGGGCGGCCGCCGTCCGCCCCTGCTTGCCGATGACCCGCCCGAGTTCACCGGGCGCGACATACAGTTCGACGAGCGTCGTGCCGCGGTGCTCCGACTCCATCACCTGCACCTGGTCCGGGGTGTCGGTCAGCGCCCGGGCCAGCACCTCGACGACGCTGCGAACGGCGCTCACTGGGCCGCTTCGGCCGCCGCCGTGTCGGCCGCCGGTGCCGGCGCCGCCGGCGTCAGGTGCCGCGCGATCAGCGTCCGCACCGAATCGGATGGCTGCGCGCCCTTGCTGATCCAGAAGTTCACGCGCTCGGTGTTGACGTTGACGAGCGCCGGCTTGGTCCGCGGATTGTAGTGCCCGAGGATTTCGACGAAGCTGCTGTCGCGGGCGGCGCGTGAGTCGGTGACGACGACGCGGAAGAACGGACGCTTCTTGGACCCGGCACGACGCAGACGAATGGCTACC
Source organism: uncultured Acidobacteriota bacterium (assembly GCA_963697745.1). Classification (GTDB taxonomy): domain Bacteria; phylum Acidobacteriota; class Vicinamibacteria; order Vicinamibacterales; family CAVVIG01; genus CAVVIG01. Next base: position 415,046 of record CAVOPD010000006.1, read on the forward strand.
ATACTCGCTGACTCCTGATACTGCCCGGACGCTTCGCGTCCGAACTGAAACTACGCTGCGCGACGAACGTGGCGGTCTTCAGACCTCGGCTCGTCAGACGGGTCTCAGACCCGCCGCCACGACCGTCTGCGAAGCACCGACTTAGCGTCGGTTGCGCAGCATCTCCATGGCGCGCCGGCGCGCGGTCTTGCCGCCGCCTCCGCCTGCCAGCCCGGCCATGCCGCCGAGCTGCTTCAACATCTTCTGCATCTGCACGAACTGCTTCAGCAGCCGGTTCACTTCCTCGACCGACGTGCCGCTGCCCTTCGCGATGCGCTTGCGCCGGCTGCCGTTGATGATGTGCTGCTTGCGCCGCTCGTCCGGCGTCATCGACCCGATGATCGCCTCGATGCGGCCAAGCTGCTTCTCGTCCGGCTTGTTCTCCGACAGCGCCTTGAGGTTGCCCATGCCGGGCAGCATCCCCATGATCTGCTCGAGCGGCCCCATCTTCCGGATCGTCCTGAGCTGATCGCGGAAGTCGTCGAGCGTGAATTCGTTCGCTCGAATCTTCTGTTCGAGCTTCGCCGCGTCATCCTGATCGATCGCCGCTTCCGCCCGTTCGATGAGCGACAGCACGTCGCCCATGCCGAGCACGCGCGACACGACCCGATCCGGGTGAAACGGCTCCAGATCCTCCAGCCGTTCGCCGCTGCCGACAAACGCGATCGGCACGCCGACGACCGAGACCACCGACAGCGCCGCGCCGCCGCGGGCGTCGCCGTCCAGTCTTCGTGAGCACGACGCCGGTCACGCCGATGCGCGGTTGAACTCGCCCGCGCTCTTGATCGCGTCCTGCCCGGTCATCGCATCGGCGACGTAGAGCAGGTCCGACGGGTCGGTCACGGACTTGATCGCCACGAGCTCGTCCATCAGCTCGTCGTCGATGTGCAGGCGACCCGCGGAGTCGACGATGACGACGTCGAACCCCTTGGTCGCGGCCTCGGTCATCGCGCCTGTCGCGCGCGACACCGGGTCCAGATCGCCCGACGGATCGTGAACACCTTGACGCCGGCCTTCTCACCGACGACGTTCAACTGCTGAATCGCCGCCGGGCGCTTCACGTCAGTCGAGACCAGCAGCGGATGCCGCCCCTGCTTGGCCAGCCACTTCCCCAGCTTGCCGGCCGTCGTCGTCTTGCCCGCGCCCTGCAGGCCCGAGCAGCAGCACGACCGTCGGCCGCTTGCTGCTCTGCGTCAGCCCGCCCTGGGTATCCCCGAACAGGCGCGAGCATCTCGTCGCGGACAATCTTGACGACCTGCTGTGACGCGCGACAGGCTCTGGAGCACGTCCTGCTCCATCGCCCGATCGCGCACGCGATCGGTGAACGCCTTGACGACCTTGAAATTGACGTCCGCCTCGAGCAGCGCCAGCCGAATCTCGCGGAGCGCGGCCTCGATGTTCTCGGGCGTCAGCCGCCCCTGCCCCCGCAGCGACTTGAAGACGTCCTGCAGGCGTGTGCTCAGTGAATCGAACATCGCGTATTGAATGAAGCCGGATACCCCGGGCGGCTGCGCTAACGTGCTCTAGCGCAAACCCTTATTGTTAGAGGAGGACACGGCGTGGAGTCAACGGAAGGCGAGTCCGGGAGCCTGAAACGCGGCCCTCGTTAGACGCCCGACAGCCGGTGTCCCAGCTTGTCCTTCTTCGTCTTGAGATAGCGGCGGGTCGAATCCGATGCCGGCATTTCGAGCGGAAGCCACTCGCTGACCGAGAGGCCGTAGCCCTCGATGCCCACCAGCTTTCGCGGGTTGTTGCTGAGCAGCCGCATCGACTTGACCCCCAGGTCGCGCAGCATCTGCACGCCCATGCCGTAGTCGCGCTGGTCGGCCTTGAAGCCGAGCCGCTCGTTCGCTTCGACCGTGTCGAACCCCTCGTCCTGGAGCTCGTACGCGCGGATCTTGTTCGCGAGGCCGATCCCGCGCCCTTCCTGGTTCAGGTACAGGAGAATGCCGCGCCCCTCCGCCGAAATGAGCTTCATGGCGGCATCGAGCTGCGCGCCGCAGTCGCACCGAATCGAGTGAAGGACGTCGCCGGTCAGGCAGGACGAGTGCACGCGCACCAGGATGTCCTTGCCCGAGGAGATGTCGCCGCGCACCAGCGCAACATGCTCCTTCTTGTCCAGCTGGTTGACGAACACGTGCATCTCGAAGTCGCCGTACTCGGTCGGCAGCTTCGCGGATGCGACCTTCTTCACCAGCGACTCGGTCCGCGTCCGGTACTTGATGAGATCCGCGATGGTGATGATCAGCAGGTCGTGCTTCTTCGCGAACTTCGCGAGTTCCGGCAGCCGAGCCATCGTCCCGTCTTCGTTCATGATCTCGCAGATGACGCCGGCCGGATACATGCCGGCGATTCTCGCCAGATCGACTGCCGCTTCGGTCTGCCCGGCGCGCACCATGACGCCGCCGCTTCGCGCGCGCAGCGGAAACATGTGCCCCGGCCGCGAGAGATCGCTCGGCCGCGTCGCCGGATCGATCGCGGTCAGCACTGTTGCCGCGCGGTCCGCAGCGGAGATGCCGGTGGTCGTGTGCGCCTTCGCTTCGAACGGGACGCAGAAGGCGGTCTCGAACCGCGACGTGTTCTGCGACACCATCAGCGGCACTTCGAGCTCGTCGAGCCGTTCGGGGGTCATCGACAGGCAGATCAGGCCGCGGCCATGCGTCGCCATGAAGTTGATCGCCTCGGGGGTGATCTTCTCCGCCGCAATCGTCAGGTCTCCCTCGTTCTCGCGATCCTCGTCGTCGACGACGATGATCATCTTGCCCGTCGCGGAACGCCTCGATGGCGTCTTCGATCCTGGCGATCGGGCTGACCGGCTTCCGGGCGCCTTTGGCGATCTTCATATGGCTCATCATGTTCTCATGCCCGACTTGCGTCCGTCGGCATCGGCGGCGCGAATCGCGCGAGTTCGGCGGCGCGCGCCACGTACTTTCCCACCATGTCGAACTCCAGGTTCACCGGAGTACCCGCGGCTGCGTGGCGCAGGTTGGTGTGCGCCATCGTGAACGGAATGATCATCAGCTCGAACCGTTCGCTGCTCAACGCGGCGACCGTCAGGCTGATGCCGTCCACCGCAATCGAACCACGGTGAAATGAGGTTCGCAGCGAAGCGGGGCGGATAACTGCACCGTCACCGTGTGAAACTCGGCGTCGGGCCGCATCGACTCGATCTGTCCGACGGCGTCGACGTGCCCCTGCACGAAGTGTCCGCCGAAGCGGCTGTCCGCCCGCATCGAGCGCTCGAGGTTGACGAGGCTTCCCGGCCCGAGCCGCCGAGCGTCGTGACGCGCAGCGTCTCGGGACCGACGTCGGCGTGCACGCCGGTGGCGTCGTGCGCGATCGACTGTCAGGCAGACGCCGTTGACGGCCAGGCTCTCGCCGAGCGTCAAGCTCGGCGGCCAGCGCGGTCGCGATGCGCAGGCGCACGCCGCCGCCAGTCGGCACCGACTCGACAATTTCACCAACCGATTCAACGAGGCCCGTGAACATATCCTTCGATCAGCACATCCGGTCCGAGCGGTTCGACGCGACGCTCGCGCCAGCATCGCTGGCGGAAGCCGACGCCCGCTCAGGAACCTCACACCAGCCGGTGCCAAGGACCTGCGGCGTGACGTAGAGGCGAACGAAATCGACGATCCTCCTCGTCCCAGGCAGCGGCATGCAGTCCTGCGCCCCCCTCGAGCAGCAGGGAGGTGATTCCTCGTCCGGCGAGCGCCACCGCACCCGATCTTGACACGGTACCGTTGAGCAACCACGATTTCCGCGCCGCGCTCCTCGAGTCGCTGGCGGACGTCAGCGGGCGCCGCTGCTTCAGCCGTTGTCACGATGATGACAGGGCCCGCCGCTCGTGTCGAGAGCACCTGAGCTTCGGGCGGAGTCCGAAGCGACCGGTCGAACACGACTCGGGTGAACGGCAGTTCGCGATACACGCCGCGAGGCAGTCAGCTGCGGATCGTCGACCAGGATGGTCCCCACACCGACGGCGATCGCATCCACCTCGGCGCGCACCCGGTGCGCGTGACGGTTTGCCGGAGCGGAGGTGAGCGGCGTTCGTCTGCCCGGCGCCTCGGCCAGGCACCCGTCCACGCTGATCGCCGCTTTCAGAATGACAAACGGCCGGCCCTCTCGCATCGTCGTGAAGAACGGCTGATTCAGGGCGGACGCGGGGGCCACGCCGAGTCCGACCTCGACGCGAATGCCGCGAGAGGCGAGATACGCAAAGCCGCGACCTCGAACGAGCGGATTGGGATCCTCGACGGCAGCGACGACGCGCGAGATGCCGGCCTCGGCGATGCGCGGTACGCAGGGCCCCGTTCGGCCGGTGTGACTGCAAGGCTCGAGCGTGCAGTACAGCGTTCCACCGCGCGCGCGTTCACCGGCCATTTCGAGCGCGTGCACTTCCGCGTGCGGCTCACCCGCCCGTTTGCGGATATCCCTGTCCCACAACGACGCCCTCCGACGAAACCACCACAGCCCCGACCACCGGGTTCGGGCTGGTTCGACCGCGGCCTCTGGCGGCCTGGAACAGTGCACGCGCCATGTAGTCCGCGTCGGTCAGTGTCACCACTTCTCCTCGAACAGTCCGTCGACGTACTCCTTCGCATCGAACTGAACGAGGTCTTCGATGCCTTCACCCACGCCGACGTAACGGATCGGCAGCTTCAGATCGTTGGCAATCGCCACGGCGACACCGCCCTTTGCGGTGCCATCGAGTTTGGTGAGGACGATTCCGTTGACGCCGGCCACGTTCGTGAACTCACGCGCCTGCACGAGCCCGTTCTGGCCCACCGTCGAGTCGAGAACGAGCAGCACTTCCTGCGGCGCGCCGGGCACTTCGCGTGCGGCGATGCGCTTGATCTTCTCGAGTTCGTTCATCAGGTTGACGCGCGTATGCAGTCGGCCTGCGGTGTCGACGAGCACCGGGTCGCGCCCTCGGGCTTTCGCCGAGGTGATCGCGTCGAACACGACGGCGGCGGGATCGGCTCCTTCGCGCGCCCGCACCATGTCGACGCCTGCACGCCCGGCCCAGATTTCGAGCTGCTCGACGGCAGCGGCGCGGAACGTGTCCGCAGCGCAGATGAGCGGCTGCTTGCCTTCGCTCTTGCAGCAGGTTCGCGAGCTTGCCGACCGTGGTCGTCTTGCCGGTGCCGTTCACGCCGACGATCAGGGTGACTCGCGGCGGCGTGGCGACGGTGATCGGCTCGATCGACCGCGGCAAATACCTGGAGCAGCTCGTGTTTCACCAGGTCGCGCAGGCCCATCGCCCGAACGCCGACCGCTTCTTCACCGCGTCGATGATGCGCTCGGTCGCCGCGACGCCGATGTCCGCGGAGATCAGCAGTTCCTCGAGCGCGTCGATCGTGTCGACATCGACGGCACGGCTCCGCCGTTCGGGCTCGTCTGCCCGACGGACGATGTCATCGAATCTGTCGACGATCTGCTGCTTGGTTCTGGTGAGACTCTCGCGAATGCGGCCGAATACACCCATCGCGTCGATCTTATGTCGTTTCTGTTTCCGAACGCTGGCGCCGCAGCATCAGCGCTTCGAGTCCCGTGCGGACGTCAGTGCGCCCGTCGAGGACCGCCGCCATCTGCGTGGCAATCGGCAGCTCGACCTGATGACGCGCGGCCAGCGCGAGCGCCGCGCCGGTGGTCCGCACGCCTTCGGCCACCATCTTCATGCTGGCGACGATCTCCTTGAGCTGGCGTCCGCGCGCCAACTCCATTCCGACGTGCCGGTTGCGGCTCAACGATCCGGTGCAGGTCAGCACGAGATCGCCGAGGCCACTCAGCCCAGACGGCGTCTCCCGCCGGCCGCCAGCGGCGGAGGTCAGCCGGGCGATCTCAGCAAGCCCGCGCGTGATGAGCGCGGCGAGCGCATTGTGACCGAGCCCGGAGCCCTCCACTACGCCGGCCGCAATCGCAATGACGTTCTTCAGCGCGCCGCAGAGTTCGACGCCAACGACGTCGCTCGATCCATACAGCCTGAAGGACGGTCCACGAAACTCGGCCTGCACGCGCTCGAGCGCGGCGTCGTCGTGCGAGGCCACGAGCACGGCGGTCGGCCGCTGCTGCGCGACTTCGAGCGCGAAACTCGGACCCGATAGCACGGCGACGGGGTGACGCGCCACCTGCCTCGTTCGCGATCACTTCCGACATGCGCAGCATCGTGTCGCGCTTCGAGCCCCTTGGTGGCGCTGACGAGGATCGCGCCTGCGCACGAGGTGCGGAACGGCATGCACGAATGCACCGCGCGACAGCCATGCGACGGAATGGCGCAGACGACAAGCTCTGTGTCGGCGACGTGCGTGCGCGAGCGACTCGGTTGGAATGACGCCGTCGGGCAGGAGGATGTCCGGCAGATACACGACGTTCGCGCGCCGCTGCACGATGTCGCGAACCGTCACCGGATCGCGCGCCCACAGGCGCACTTCGTGTCCGACGCGAGCCAGGTGCACGGCAAGCGCCGTCCCCCAGCTGCCGGCTCCAAGCACCGCAACGCGACACATCATGCTCGCGCTCCGACACGGCGCTCAGTCCCACCTCGAACCCGCATCAGATTGCTCCGATGCCTGAAGACGATCAGCGCGGCCGACGCGCACGCCGCCGCCACGACGGACGCCGGCGCACCTGTCGCATAGGCGACCGTGCGGCACGCACGAGCGATGGCGATCACCGAACCGGCGGAGATGTAGCGTGTGGCCCAGATGGTGGCCGCGAACGCCGACAATCGCGGGAGGCAGCGCCAGCGGCAGCAGCACGCTGAACACACCGCACGCGGTTGCCACCCCCTTGCCCGCCGCGGAAACGAAGCCAGACCGGGTAGATGTGACCGACCACCGCGGCGAAGCCGGCAAGCGCCGCCGCGTACGGCGCATCCGCCAGACGACCCGCCACCAGCACGCCGGCTGCGCCCTTGGCGACGTCGAGGATGGCAACGACCACGCCAGCTCGTACCCCTGACGCGCGCAACACGTTGGCGGCACCGATGTTTCCGCTGCCGATGCGATGCAGATCGTCGAACGCCCCACTTCCGTGCGAGCAGCAGCGCAAAGGGGATCGACCCGATCAGGTAGGCGCAGAGTACGGCGACAACCAGCATCCTGCTCACAGTTTAGTGCAGGGATGCGGACCGGGCAGCGAGCGGCCTAGTGCAGGGATGCCGACGGGGCAGCCAGCGGCGCGCGCACGAGCGGAATGTGGTCGGCCCCTGCCGGATTGTCGCCGGCTCTCGAACAGCGTCACGGCGGAACACTCGATCGACCGACCACGCTGCCGGTTACGGGAAGTTGCAGCCGCACGCCTGGTGCGCCCCGGCCGCGCCAGCGGCCGATCGTCAGGTGCGGCGTGAAGGCGCGATCCTGGGGCGCAATACCAACAGCCTCGAGCCGTGCCGACGCCATCTCAAACAGCTGGCCCAGTTCACGCGCACCGCGAGACACGCCCAGCCAGAGGACGCGCGCCGGACCATGGTGCGGGAACACGCCACAGTCCGGCGATCTCGAGATCGAAGGCGTGAACGGGAATCGGCGGTGCATGCGCATCGACGATCGTCGGCACGCGCGAGGCGTGCACCTCGCCGATGAACACCAGCGTCAGATGCAGTTGCTCGGGGCGAACGAGCCGGAGTCCGGACACACCGGAATCTCGCAACGATTGAGCGAGGTCCGACTGGCACGTGACGATCGCCGCTCGTGCGGCCGGCCGACAGTTCAACGGCCGTGAAGAGGCGTGCCATCGCTCGAGCAGGAGCCGCAGCATGTTCATCGCGGCCTGCGCAGACTGATACTTCACCATGTCGCGCGGTCCGACGAACTGGAAGGTGCGAACGCTGCGCCCTTCCGGGCGTCACGACGGCGATCGGCGACCGTGCCGACAGGTTTCGCCGGCGTGCCGCCGCCTGGGCCGGCGATGCCGGTGATGCCAATGCCCACGCTGGACGACGGCCCGCTCGCGGACGCCTTCAGCCATCGCCACGGCGACCGGCTCGCTGACAGCGCCGTGCGCGGCAATCAGCGACTCGGGCACGCCGAGCCACTCGGTCTTCGCCCGTTGCTGTAGCAGACGATGCCGCGATCGAAGTAGTCCGAACTGCCTGGCACGTCGGTGATCCGCGACGACGAGCAGTCCGCCCGAACACGACTCGGCGACGGCAATCGTCATCTCCGCGTGCGCGGAGCAGCATCGCCGATCACCGCCTCGAGCGCTCGACCGTCGATGCTGTAGACAGACCGTCCCGAGCACGGGACGCAGTTCGCTCGACGGCCGCGGCGAGCGCCAGCGTCGGCGTCCGCAGCGTTCGGTGCATCGGCGGTCAGGTGCAGTTCGATCTGGCCCATCTTGGCGAGGATGGTGGTGGCAATCGGGATCGGGCGCCGACGTCCACCTGCGCGTAGACCGGCTGCGCGACCGCGTCCACGTCCGACTCGGGACGACCGGTGATCTTCAGACACGCGCCGGAACAGACCGCGTGCTCCGGCGGTCGGACGAAGCCGCTCCTCGACGACACGCTCGAGACATCGGCAGCATCTCGCGCGGCGGACCCGGCAGCAACAGGATGCCGGTGCCGCTCGCGCTCCAGCCAGAGGCCTGGCGCGGTTCCGCGCGCGTTCTCGAGCACGACTGCTCCTCGCGGCACCATGGCCTGCCGCCTGTTGATCTCGCGCATCACAAGACCGCGCTGTCTCGAAGCGGGCTCGAATCGTCTCGACGATGCGTTCGTCGGTGTCGAGTGGCAGATTCGAGCGCTCGCGCGACGGCGTCGCGCGTGATGTCGTCCTCGGTCGGGCCGAGGCCGCCCGTGCAGACGATCAGGTCGACCGCTGCCGACGCCGCGCTCGAACAGCGCGCTCAGTTCATCGACATCGTCGCCGACGACGGCCTTCATGCGGACATCGCAGCCGATCGCGTTGAGCCGCTCGGTGATGAAAAGCGAGTTCGTGTCGACCCGGAACGGCGTCAGCATCTCGCTGCCGACGGCGAAGATCCACGCCTTCATAACGTCCAATGCATCATGTGCGCCGCGTACAACGACCGCGCGGAGCGCCAGGTTCGAGTACACCGCCGGCCATGGCATCGTCGGCCATGATTCCGAACCCGCCGTGCAGTCGCTTCGAGCCGGTTCGCCGGGATACGGCTTGACGATGTCCGCCACGCGGAAGAGGAGGAACCCGATGAGCTGCCCCTGCCCAGCCGACCGGATTCATGAAGAGGGTGATCAGCATGCCCGAGCACCTCGTCGAGCACCACCTGGCCCGGGTCGGTCCCCTTGAAATGCCGCTCGGCGACCGAGCCGCTCCAGGTGCCGAGTGCGAACACGATCGACGATGGCGATCAGTTGAACGCCGGGCGCCTGCGGCAGCAGCCACCACAGCGAGCAGCCCGACCGCCGAACCGAAGGTTCCTGGCGCGACCGGTGCGTAGCCCGTCCCGAGCGCCGTCGCCAGCGCAATCGCGATGAAGATTCATAGGGTAGGAGCGTACTCGATCGGGCAGCGTCAGGCACCCGCCCGGACGACGCGCGTGCCGGCGAAGCGATCGTGCAGGCCGCGGCCGTCGCGGCTGAATGCGGCGGTCAGCAGGCCCAGACCGGCTGGCAGCGCGAGCACCATCCAGAGCAGCGCGCGCAGCGCCGAACGCCCCAGGTCCGGAGCGCTGTCGCTGTCGTCGGCCAGCACGCGCACCCCGGCGATCATCTTGCCCAGCGTCTGCCCTGTCGTCGTGAACGCGACGAAGTAGCCGCCGTTCTGCAGCAGCAGGAACGCGATGCAGCGGCGCCTTCGGCAACATCGCGACGTTCCGCCGTCGACAGCCGGCAGATCTTCATCGTGAAGTACACGACGACGAAATCGACGAGCGCCGAGCAGCGCCACGTCGATGACGGCGGCAAGGCCGCGCGCCGACTATGCCGGCCGGTTCGGCCATGCCGGCGACGCTGGTCGGCGCGCGAGTCGCAGCGTGCGAGCGGATCGCTCCGAGCACGGGCCGTGCGACCTGCGGCGTCGGTGGCGTAGCTGCCGGGTCGGACCACTCCAGCAGTGGTGCCCGCGGTTCGGCGCGCAGCCGCGGAACCTCCGGCGTCGCTCGGCGAACGGACGAGGGGCGGACGCGGCGGCGACGCCTTCGTGATGAGCGGAACGTCGTCGGTGATCGGCGGGCCGAACAGCGGCAGTTCGACCAGGCCATTCGGCGAGGCAGCCGGCTGGTCGCTTCCGCCCGCATGTCGTTGAATCGCTGGTCGGCGGCGGCGGCGTCGCGGCGTCGATCAGGACGAGATCGTCGAGCGGCTGCGGGACGCTGCCGTTGTCCCGCAACCGCAGATCCGGCGTGGGCGCCGGCAGAGCCGAGCGAGAATTCGTATCCGCAGTTGCGGCAACGCTCGACCTGCTCGTATCCGAGATACCCGCACTTGGGACACTTCATCGGCTGAAGCCCCTCGCCCGTCGGCGGATGACGCTCGGGGAGTGGCCGGCAGGGGACCCGAGCGCGATCAGCTGACGCTGTATGTCGGCTCGCAAGCGGTCGGCCTCGCCACGCTCCGGGTCGGTGGGTCGGATCGACTCGAGCAGCGGCAGCGCGTCTCGCAGTTTTCCGCCAGACACGAGCGCCCGGGCGCGCGCGAGCGCGGGTTCCGACGCGACGCGGCACCGGCAGCACGGTCGCTTCCATGCGCCCTGTAGCGTGGCGGCTGGCCCGCGTCCAACGCCTCGACAGCGCCCGCTCCACCAGCGGACCCCATTCGGGCGGGTGGCGCTGACCGCAAAGACCCCGGCGGCGATGAATCGACCAGCGCCAGACCGCTGAGCGCCGATCCAGGCGACGCCGTGAGCGCTCGGCCGGCATGCGGCTCGTCGAGCACCAGGCGGGGCGTCTCGAACACCTCCGGGGCAGGCGTGAACGCGCGGCACTCTGCTCGAGCCGCTCGACCGGCTCAGCAGCTCGTAGTACATCGTCGGACACCTCGCCGCGCGCCATGGCGGCATCGAGCAGCCGGCGGGCCTCGAGCGTGTCGCCGCGCCGTGACGGCGGCGGCCCCGTCGTGCAGCAGCGCCTCGGATTCGCGCTGACGCTCGGCCTGCGCGCTGCGGGCGCGTTCGATATAGGCGCGAGCGCGCGCGTGACTGCGGTCGAGGAACAGCGCACGCGTCCAGACGTTGATCGCCTGGTCGTATTGTCCGCGCAAAGTAGTGGTCCAGTCCGGCGAGCAGCAGCTGCTCGATCTTCGCTTCGCGTTCGGCCCTGGACGCGGGCTCTGGCGTGCGCGACGTCTCTGTGCGAAGCGGATCGGACATGAATGAGTGGGTGAAGTCGAGGCGAATTATATCACCCGTGGGACACCTGCAAGGCCATCCGGATCTGGACACGAGTTCGCGGACACTGATCCGACATCGGTCAGTCGGCCATCTACAATCTGCTCTTGGTGATCGAAACCGTCCCGAATGTCAGCGAAGGACGGCGGGCCGAGGTCGTCGCCGAACTCGCCGCGGCCGTGCGGAACGATCGCCGGGCTGCTGCTGCTCGACTACTCGGCCGACCCGTCGCACAACCGCTCCGTCTTCACGATGGCCGGCGATGCTGGCGCCGTCCGAGACGGCACTGCTGCGCATGTTCGAGATCGCGGTGCGCGCATCGATCTGCGGACGCACCGCGGCGTCCATCCACGCATCGGCGCGGTCGACGTCGTTCCCTTCGTCCCGCTCGGCGAGGCGACGATGGCCGAGTGCGTCGACCTCTCGCGCGCAGTTGGCCATGCGATCGCGGAACGGTTCGAGGTGCCGGTCTTTCTCTACGAGCAGTCGGCCACCCGACCGGAACGGCGGCGGCTCGAGCAGATCCGGCGCGGCCAGTTCGAAGGACTCGCCGAGAAGATGACGCAACCCGACTGGGCACCGGACTTCGGGCCGCCTGTCCCCCATCCGACGGCCGGCGCGACGGTCGTCGGCGCCCGGATGCCGCTCATCGCCTTCAACGTCGATCTCGACTCGCCGGATGTCGACGTCGCGCGCGCAGATCGCGGCGACCGTGCGCGAGAGCGGCGGCGGCCTGCCCTTCGTGAAGGCGCTCGGGCGTCTGCGCTGACGCATCGCGGCGTCGCGCAGGTCTCGATGAACCTCACCGACTACACGCGCACGTCGATCCAGACGGTGTTCGACGAAGTCGCAGCGCCAGCGCGGAGGCACGCGGGATTCGACGTCCTCGAATCCGAGCTGATCGGGCTCATCCCCGCAGGCGGCCCTCGAGGCCACGTACGCGCCGCAGCGACTGAAGCTGCGACGGCTTCACGACGTCGCAGATTCTCGAGGAACGCGATCGCGCAGCGCGGCTGGCCGGACCGCGATACGCCGCGTCGTAGTCAGATGGCGTCTTCGTCGGCATCCGACCGCCGCGAGGGCGGGATGCCGAAGCCGCGCATCTTGCGGTACAGGTTGCTGCGCTCGACGCCGAGGACCTCCGCGGTGCGCGACATGTTTCCCTGCTGTTCGGCCAGCGTTCGCAGGATGAGATCGCGTTCGAACCGCTCGCGCGCCTCGTGCAGCGTGAGTCGGCTCGGCGAGCGCGGCCTCGACGTCGGATGGCGGCGCCTGCGCATGCGCCGAGGAAACCCAGGTCGTCGGCCGCAATCACGTCGCCCGGCACCATGATCACCAGCCGCTCGATGACGTTCCGCAGCTCGCGGACGTTTCCGGGCCACGAGTAGTGCTGCAGCATCGACAGCGCGCCCTGGTCGAACCGCTTCGGCACGCCGGCCGTACTCGCTGCGCGAATTCGGCCATGAAATGATCGGCGAGCAGCGGAATGTCGTCGTGCCGTTCGCGGAGCGGCGGCACGAACACGGGAATGACGTTCAGGCGGAAGTACAGGTCTTCCCGGAAATTGCCGGCGCGGATTTCGGCCTGCAGATCCTTGTTGGTCGCCGCGAGCACGCGCGCGTCGACCTTGATGCGCGTCGTGCCGCCGACCTGCTCCATCGTCTGTTCCTGGAGAACGCGCAGCACCTTGGCCTGCGTCTTCAGGCTCATGTCGGCGATTTCGTCGAGGAAGATCGTCCCGCCGTCGGCGAGCTCGAACTTTCCGCGCCGGTCGGCGACGGCGCCGGTGAAGGCGCCGCGCACGTGGCCGAACAGCTCGCTCTCGATCAACTCTTCGGGAATCGCCGCGCAGTTCACCTCGACGAACGGTCCGTTGCGGCGCCGGCTGAGCGAATGCACGGTGCGGGCGACCAGTTCCTTGCCGGTGCCGTTCTCTCCGTAGATCAGCACGCGGCCGTTGCTCGGCGCCGCCATCGCGACCTGCTCGCGCAGCTGCCGCATGGCGATGGCTCTCGCCCACCATCGTCCGGGCGCGATCGACGCGCGCCCGCAGGGCGCGGTTCTCGTCTCGAGCAGGCGCTGGCGCAGCGCGTTGCGCACGACCAGCAGCGTCTTGTCGATCGAGAGCGGCTTCTCGACGAAGTCGAACGCGCCGAGCTTGATCGCCTTGACCGCCGACTCGATGCTGCCGTGGCCCGAGATGAGCACGACCTGTGTGTCGACCTGGCGCTCGCGCAGCTTCTGCAGCGTCGCGAGCCCGTCCATGCCGGGCATCCAGACGTCGAGCACGATGAGATCGACCGGGCCGCGGGTGAGCCGGTCGAGGCACGCTTCGCCGGTCGACACGGCCTCGACGCTGTAGCCTTCGTCGCGCAACACGCCGCTCAGCGAACTGCGGACGCCCGGTTCGTCGTCGACGATCAGGATGGTTGGTTTCACGCTCTGCTAGACCTGCGATGCGATGGCCGTGCGACAACCGATCTGCGGCAGTTCCGCTAGCACGGCAACTCGATGGTGAAGCGTGTCCCGTGCGGCTCGTTGTCGCTCGCTTCGATCGAGCCGCCGTGCTCGGCGATGATGCGCCGGACGATGGCCAGGCCGAGTCCACTGCCGCGACGCTTGGTTGAATAGTACGGCAGAAACAGCTTCTCGCGCTCGCCCGGCGGGATTCCCGGGCCGTCGTCGGCCACGACGAGCGCACCAGGTGGTTCGACTCGTCGTAGCAGCGTCTCGATCGCGATCCGTCCCTGCCGATCCATCGCTTCGATGGCGTTGTCCACCACGTTGATGATGACGCGGCGGATCTGCTCGGAATCGATCCGGACCAGCGGCACGTCAGCGCCGAACTGCTTCGCGAATGTCCACGTCCGTGAAGATGCCGTCGTAGAGCGACAGGGCGCTGTCGATCAGCGCGTGCAGGTCGGTCGGCGTCGTGCGGGGCGTCGGCATTCTGGCGAACTGCGAGAACTCGTCGACGAGGCCCTTCAGCGATTCGACCTCGCCGACGATCGTGCCCGTGCATTCGTCCACCAGCGCCCGCGCGCCGGACGGCGCATCGGCGAAGTGGCGCTTGAGCCGCTCGGCCGAGAGCTGAATGGGCGTCAGCGGGTTCTTGATCTCGTGCGCCAGGCGCCGCGCGACCTCGCGCCAGGCGGCGACCTTCTGCGCGCGGATGAGCGGCGTCACGTCGTCCAGCACCAGGATCTGCCCTTCGCGCGCGCTGCCGTCGCCGATGAGCGGCGTCGCCACGACGGTCAGGTGCGCCTCGTGCCCTTCGCGCGCGATCGTGACCTCGCGCTCGACCGCGTCCGAGCTTCTGCGTCGCGTCCGCTGGCCGAGGAGCGAGCGCGAGCGCCTCGAGGTCCGGGCGGTTGAACACGAGCATCGGCCGGCTGACCGACCACGGTGCGCGGCACACCGAGCACTCGCGCGGCCGCGCTGTTGATGGTGGTGACGATGCCCGACGAGTTGATCGAGATGACGCCGGTGGTGATGCGCTCGAGGATCGTTTCGACGTACCGGCGCCGCTGTTCGAGCGCGAGCGTGGTCTGCTCCACCTTGAGCGCGGCTCGTCGCCAGTTCGCTGGCCATGTTGTTGAACGCCTCGGTCAGCGCACCGAACTCGTCGTCGCTCTGCGGCTCGACGCGCTGGTCGAGGTGACCGGCGCCGATCTCGCGCGCCGCGTGCGCGAGCATCTGCACGGGACGGGTGATCCGCTTGGCCAGGTACAGGCCCATCCAGGTGGCGCCGACCAGGATCATCAGCGTCACCATCAGGAAGAACAGCAGGTAGACGCCGGTGAGCGGCCGGCTGAACACGCGCAGCTGGTTGTAGTTCTCGAACTCCTGGGTCATGCGGCGCGACCGCGTCGCGACGCTCGCCTTCCAGGAAGTCGGTCGCCACGACGACGCCGCTGATCTGCCCGTCCGCTCCGCGAATCAGCGCGGCCGCGTGCAGCAGGTCGCCGGACGTGCCGAACGTCTCGACCGACCGCGTCTCATCGGAGCCGGCCAGCACCTGCGCGGCCAGCCGGTCGGCGGCGTCGCGCGAATATTGCGGCAGGGCGCTCGGGGCCGCGACATCGAAGACCGGAACCACGGCGGCGGGCGTTCGCGCCGGGGACGACGCGGTAGACCTGCACGACCTGCACCCGATCGGCGCTAACCTCGGGCGCGATCGACGTCGCGAAGCGGCAGTCGTGTCGTCGGCTCCGAGGTCGGCGCCGGCGAGCAGCCGCGCCACCCGCGCGGCGTGGTCGGACACCAGCAGCTGCCGCTCCTGGTAGTAGTCGGCGGCGATCTCGTTCGCCGACGAGAGGATCTCGTCCATCGGCACGTTGAACCAGCGCCCCACGCTCGTGCGGATCAGTTCGCTGCCGACGGCGAGCACGAGCATCGCCGGCACCAGCGTCATGCCGATCAGCAGCGCGACGAGCTTGGCGCGGAACCGGGCGAACGGACGGCCGCGCGCGCCGTTCGACCACCAGCTTGACGATGTTGCGCGCCAGCACGAAGACGAGCGCGACGACCATCGTCAGGTCGGCCGCGATCAGCGCGTAGAGGACGAACTCGGCGAGGTAGTCGGGGGTGAGGCCGGGCGAGCGGTTGGCGATAGGCGAGGATCGCGACGAGCACGCGCGACGAGCACGCCGATGCCGGCAAGGATCAGCCGCGGGTTGTCGCGGAACGGCCGCCTCGGCCTCCGTGGAGGCCGGCGTCCCGTTCAGCGTCCGACGTGATGGACGTCAGGGTAACCGGCACGGCTCACTGCTTCTCGACGCTCAGCAGACCCTTGAGTTCGTCCATGAACTCGCCGATGTCGCGGAAATGACGGTAGACCGACGCGAACCGGACGTAGGCCACCTTGTCGAGCTTCTTCAACTCTTCCATCACGAACGCGCCGATTTCGACCGTGCCAATCTCGCGCTCCGGCCGTTCCTGCAGCGTGGACTCGACGCGGTCGGCGATCGCCTCGACCGACTTCAGGCTGACCGGCCGCTTCTCGCAGGCCTTCAGCAGTCCGTTCACCAGCTTCTGCCGATCGAAACGCTCGCGCGTGCCGTCCTTCTTCACGACCATGTAGGGGATTTCGTCGATCCGCTCGTAGCTCGTGAATCGCTTTCCGCATTCGAGACACTCGCGACGTCGGCGGATGACCTCGCCTTCCTTGCTCTCGCGCGAGTCGACGACCTTGTCCCCGAGGTTCGCGCAGTACGGACACTTCATAGGCTATGCGGTCCCTTCCGTGTCGGCCTGGTTCGCCAGCGTGCGCATCCCCGACAGGTTCAGCCCTTCGTGCGCGGCGAAGATCAGCCCGAGCAACAGGGTCGGCCCGACGGTGAACAGGTGCAGGACGATCGCCGCGCCTACCGCCGCATCGTCGGGCGCGCCGAAGAACGTCGTCGCGGCGAAGCGGAACGCGGCGTGAAATCCGCCGACCGCGCCGGGCGTCGGCACCGCGACGCCGACGACGAGCAGCGCAATGACCAGGAACGAACCGACAAACGGCACCGCCAGATGGAACGCGACCGCGACAGCCCAGATGCCCGCACCAATCGAGAGCCACAGCGGAAACGACAGCACGAGCGCGACGAACAGACGTCCCGGCTTCCGGATGGCGCCGAGACCGGTCGCGAACTTCTCGGCGACCCGCGCCAGCAAGCCCGGCCAGCTTCGACGGCAGAAACGCCTCGAGCCGCGTGAGGCTTTCCGCGAGGCGCGCCGGGTTGCCTGCCAGCACGAAGAGCACGACGAGCAGGACCAGCGCGCCGGCCCCCGCCGTCAGGCCCGCCCACTTCACCGCTTCGAAGGCCGTGTGGTTCGCCGACCGTGGTCGCCGGCGCGAGGAACATGACGTAGGCGGCCAGCAACGACGAGCACGGTCGACCATGTCGAGCACACGCTCGAGAATGATGGTTGCGAACGCGCCCGTCGCGCTCATCGTCTTCTCCTGGCGCGACAGGAAATACGGGCGAATGACCTCGCCGGCGCGGGCCGGCAGGACCGTACTCGCCGCGAACCCGACCGCGGTGGCACGAAACGAACTGGCGAACGCTTGGCCTGCCGAGCGGTTCGAGCAGGTACTGCCATCGCCACGACCGGATCGCCAGGTTCACGAGCATCGTGAACAGTGACAACGCGAGCCACTCGAGGTCCGCGTGCACGATCTGACGCGCCACGCCCCGCAGGTCGACGTTGTAGAGGAACAACGACCAGCAGCGCGGCAGCCAGCGAGCAGGACGATGACGGCGCGCAGGTGACGACCGCATGAAAGGGGCCAGAAACGTTCCCTACTATACCGCTCTAGCTGCACAGTCGCGTCGTCCAACGCTACATGTTGTTGTTGATAGCGCCGGCAGCGTCCCGGTAACATCCCTAGCTTCTCGGCACGAGGTCCCCTTGCCGCTCGCGTCTCCCATTCTTCAGACCGCCATCGCCCATCGCGCGCCCGATCGCCAGGGCAAGGTCCGCGACATCTACGAGTTTGGCGACCGGCTGCTCATCGTCGCCAGCGACCGCATCTCGGCGTTCGACTACGTGCTTGGTTCCGGCATCCCCGACAAGGGCAAGGTTCTCACGCAGATTTCCGCGTTCTGGTTCGACCGGACGCGTCACATCGTCGCCAATCACCTGATCTCGACCAGCGTCAGCGACTATCCCGGACGCGGCGCGCAGCCGAGAGCCGCGCGTGCTGGCCGGCCGCTCGATGCTCGTGCGTCGAACCGAACCGATTGCCGATCGAGTGCGTCGCGCGCGGCTACCTGTCGGGCTCAGGGTGGAAGGACTACGTGGCCACCGGCGCGGTGTGCGGCATTCGCGCTGCCTGCGGGACTGCGCGAGTCGGATCGCCTGCCCGAACCGCATCTTCACGCCGGCGACCAAGGCGCAGAGCGGCCACGACATCAACATCAGCGAGGCGGACGCCGCCACGCTGATCGATCCGGCGGTGCTGGCGCGCGCGCGCGAACTGACGCTCCGGCTGTACTCGGAAGGCGCGGCGCACGCCGAGTCCTGCGGCATCATCGTCGCCGACACGAAGTTCGAGTTCGGCCTGCTGCCCGACGATGGCCGCCCCGCCGCCGATCGGCTGATCCTGATCGACGAAGCCCTCACCCCGGACTCGTCGCGGTTCTGGCCGAAGGACAGCTACGCACCCGGCGGCGCGCAGCCAAGCTTCGACAAGCAGTTCGTGCGCGACTATCTGGAAGCGATCAAGTGGAACAAGCAGCCGCCGGTTCCGTCCCTTCCCGATGACGTGGTCATGAAGACCCGCGAGAAGTACATCGAAGCGTATCGGCGTCTCACCGGCCGGGAACTCGCGTGATCTCCGAACGCCTCGACAAACTGGTCGAAGAGATGGTGGACAAGGGCGTCCAGTTCGAGGACGCCGTCCACGAGTTCGAGAAGCGCTTCATCGTCCGGGTGCTGGGCAGCGTGCGACGGGTCGCTCACCCGGACCGCCGACGCCCTCGGCATGCACCGCAACACCCTCACGCGGAAGATGGGTGAATACAAGATCAAGAAGCGATCGTAGAGAACGAGCTCGTCAGACTGTCGACTCGTCAGATCGTCAACTCGCCAAATCGTGAAATTCCCCCGCCAGCTCCCTTTAGCAGTCCAGCCTTGACACTGCCAGCGGCCACCCTATAATTAGCAGTCGGCCAGAGCGAGTGCTAGCCACACCCTGCGCTCGCCGCCACAGGATTCAACGCAAGGTCCCTGAGGACCTTCACCCACACACGACGGAGCACAGAGCATGATAACCGTTGCACGACCGCATCATTGTTCGACGCCTCGAGGAAGGCGAGCAGAAGATCGGCGGGATCATCATCCCCGACAGCGCCAAGGAGAAGCCGCAGCAGGGCAAGGTCATCGCCGTCGGCGCCGGCAAGATCAAGGACGACGGCAAGCGCGTCCCCCTCGACGTCAAGGAAGGGGACACCATCCTCTTCGGCAAGTACTCCGGCCAGGAAATCAAGATCGACGGCGAAGAGCACCTGATCATGCGCGAGGACGAAGTTCTCGCCATCGTCGACAGTAACAGTCGCGGCGCTTCCGCACCGCCTTGAAACGGCGGACCGCAGAAGGTCCGCACTACAGGAGATACGAGAACATGGCAAAGCAGATTGTGTACGGCGAGCAGTCACGACAGGCCGTACTGCGCGGCGTCAACCAGTTGGCGAACGCGGTGAAGGTCACCCTCGGCCCCAAGGGCCGGAACGTCGTCCTCGACAAGAAGTTCGGCTCGCCCACCATCACCAAGGACGGCGTCACCGTCGCCAAGGAAATCGACCTGAAGGATCCGCTCGAGAACATGGGCGCCCAGATGGTCCGCGAAGTGGCGAGCAAGACCTCGGACACGGCGGGCGACGGCACCACCACCGCCACCGTGCTGGCCCAGGCCATCTACCGCGAAGGCGCGAAGAACGTCGTCGCCGGCGCGAACCCGATGGACATCAAGCGCGGCATCGAGAAGGCCGTCGAAGCGATCACCGGCGAGCTGAAGAAGATGGCGAAGCCGGTCAGCGGCAACATGGTGGCCCAGGTCGGCACCATCTCGGCCAACAACGACCCCGAGATCGGCACCATCATCGCCAACGCGATGGACAAGGTCGGCAAGGACGGCGTCATCACGGTCGAAGAGGCCAAGACGCTCGAGACCTCGCTGGAAGTGGTCGAAGGCATGCAGTTCGACCGCGGCTACCTCTCGCCCTACTTCGTCACCGATCCCGAGCGGATGGAAGTGTCGCTCGAGAACCCGGTCATCCTGATCCACGAGAAGAAGATCAGCTCGATGAAGGACCTGCTGCCGGTGCTCGAGCAGGTGGCGCGCCTCGGCCGTCCGCTGCTGATCATCGCGGAGGACATCGAGGGTGAGGCGCTGGCGACGCTGGTCGTCAACAAGCTGCGTGGCACGCTGCAGGCCGCGGCGGTCAAGGCCCCGGGCTTCGGCGATCGCCGCAAGGCGATGCTCGAGGACATCGCCATCCTGACCGGTGGTCGCGCGATCACCGAGGACCTCGGCATCAAGCTCGAGAACATCAAGCTCGAGGATCTCGGCAAGGCCAAGAAGGTCACCATCGACAAGGACAACACCACGATCGTCGAGGGCGCCGGCGCGTCCAAGGACATCGAGGGCCGCGTGAAGCAGATCCGCACGCAGGTCGAGGACACCACCTCGGACTACGACCGCGAGAAGCTGCAGGAGCGCCTGGCGAAGCTGGTTGGCGGCGTGGCCGTCATCAAGGTCGGTGCCGCCACCGAGACCGAGATGAAGGAAAAGAAGGCACGCGTCGAGGACGCGATGCACGCCACCAAGGCGGCCGTCGAAGAGGGCATCGTCCCCGGCGGCGGCGTCGCGCTGATCCGCGCGGGTCGTGCGCTCACCGGCCTCAAGCTCGGTCGGCGACCAGCAGATCGGCGTGAACATCGTCGCTCGCGCCATCGAGGAGCCGATGCGCTGGATCGCGACCAACGCCGGTCACGAAGGCTCGATCGTCGTCCAGAAGGTCCGCGAGATGAAGGACGAGGAAGGCTTCAACGCGCTGACCGACACCTACGAGAACCTGGTGCAGGCCGGCGTCATCGACCCGACCAAGGTCGTCCGCAACGCGCTGCAGAACTCGTCGTCCATCGCGTCGCTCCTGCTCACGACGGAAGCTCTGATCTCGCGAGATTCCGGAGGAGAAGAAGGAAGCGCCGGCGATGCCGGGCGGCGGCGGCATGGGCGGAATGTACTAAGGTCGCAAGTTCGACAGTCGGAAGTCAGCAAGTCACGAAAGGCCCGGTGGCTCACGCCTCCGGGCCTTTTTTCATTTACGCAGCGCCAGCGCAGTGGCTCGCACGCGCTCAGGCGCGCGGCCTGTTCGCACGCGCTAGCCGGCGCCTGGGCGTGAGCGGCGCAGCGCTGGTCAGCGAAGCGTGAACGTCAATTCGATGGTGATCTGCACGGGCACGGCGGAGCCCATGCGCGTGCCCGGCGCGAAGCGCCACTGGCGGGCGGCCTTGATGGCTTCCTGGTCCAGGCCGAACACCGAGTCCAGCGAGCGCAGCACCTGAATGTCGGTGACCGAGCCGTCGGGGCGGACCACGCACTGCAGCAGCACGGTGCCCTGCACCTTGGCGCGCATGGCGTCGGAGGTGTAGGCCGGCTTCACCTCGCGCAGGATGCGCGGCAGCGTGACACCGTTGCCGGGCTGGTAGATCCCGCCGCCGGTCCCGCCGCCGCTGCCCGGGCCAAGGCCTGAGCCGGTGCCCGAGCCGATCCCGCGCACCGGCGCCGGAACCTGCGCCACCGCCAGTGCCGGATCCAAGCGATGGGGTGGGTGGACCTGGCGGCGCCTCGATGGCGCCCGGGAAGCGAGTCGGCACCCGAGCGACAGGGTCTTGGCCGGAATGTTCAACTGCTCGATCGGATTGGGCTCGACCTTCGCCTGCTGCGGGACGGCTCGAGCGGCTTCGGCTTCTCGACCGGAACGGTGATCTTGTCCTTGCCCGGCAGTTCCGCCTTCTTCGGCGGCTCCTTCATCTGATTGCCGCCACCGCCGCCGCCACCGCCCGGACCGGGTTGACTCAACCAGACGATCCTGTCGCTGATGTCATCGGGAAGCACAGCCGGAGTGATGGCGAATGGCGGGCGCAAAGCGGCTAGCAGGACGAACAGCAGGCCGATGACCGACACTCGAGCAGCAACGCCGTCGCGAACGCCGGGAGAGGCGCTCGCGACTGCTTTTCGAATGAGAAGATGACCTCGGGCGGATGCGCGCCCTCGACGTGGACCGAGAGATGCCCGGCCGACGCGTTGACGTGCGGTTCCCCCGACGGCGTGCGCTCTGCCATGGGCAACGGAATCTGACTCGTAGAGGTATTGTGGCGCACGGGTTTACGCGCTGCAACTGCAAAAGGGGTGCCTCGCATCACCGCAGCCTTCGTTAGGACGAGTGATCGGCGTCGCGATGGTCGGGCTCCGCAATCGGATCGAATGCGCGGACGAACTGCGAATGCGACGAGAGCCGTGAACTTGAGACGCGCGTTCAGAGGCGACCGGTCCACGCGCCAATCGCCGCGTTGCCGCCGCCGTACGCGTGCAGCACCGCGAGCGCATCGGCGGCGCGCGGTTCGCTGTGAATGGCCACGAGCACGCCCGCCACGCGCGGTCAGCGCTTCGAAGATCCGCGCGTCGTGCGGCTGAAAACCGACACGGCGCATCGTGCCGGAAAGCCCCAGCCTTGCGAGATCACCGGATGCGCCCTGCAGGCGCACCGATGAGCGGTCCGTGAACGAACGCGTCCCCGACACCGGCGATCCGCATCGACTCGGGAGGCGCGGACAAGACCTGCTCGATCAGGGCCGCGACCTCTGGCGTCGCGGCGGCAACGATGCTGAGCGATTCGGGAAACAGGCCGGCCCGACCGAGCGCCGCAAGCCCCTTTTCCGCCCACGCCACGTCCTGGAAGACGCCGACCGTGAATCGTCCCGGGTCGTCGGCGGTCATGCGCGTAATGTAACAGCATGGCGGTCAATGTGCGGCGTAGTAGCCGTCGCGCGCACGGACGCGCAGGCGCGGCTTGTTGACCCGCACCGTTATGGCGCGCCACCGCCACCGGCGCCACTCGCCAGCCGGCGGCACGTACCCAATCAGGTACTGCCGACGCAGTTCGGTGGCGATTGACGACAGACTCGCCGACAGCGTTCGCAGGTCCGGTGACGCTCATCGATCTCGCCCCCGTCACGGCCGCGAGTTCCGCGAAGACCGCCGGAGCGGACTGTCGAAGCGTGACGGGATAGACCAGGACGTCGTGCCGGCGTGCTTCGGCCACCATGTCACCCTCGGTGGTGCTGCTGTAGCGATCCGTTCCGTCGGACAGGAGTACCAGCGCCCTGCGGCCACGTCGCGTCCTGGATGGCGTTGATGGCGGACACTGTCGCGTCGAACAGCGGCGTTGTTCCCCACGGCTGCAAATCGCGCAGGGCGTCGTACGCCGCCCGGTGGTCGCGCCGACAACGGCGACAGCACCTCGACCTGGCTGCCCACGGCCAGCAGCATCACCCGATCGTCGGCCCGCAGATCACCGAGCAGGCGCTGCGTCGCGTGGCACGACCTGCGTCAGCCGCTCACGCGACATGCTGAAACTGCGATCGACGGCGATGGCCAGCGACAGCGGCACGTCGCCGGCGGCGAACGACCTGAATCTGCTGCGGCCGGCCGTCCTCCTCGACGACGAAGTCCTCCGCCGTCAGGCCCGCCACCGCTTCGCCGCGTTCGATCGACCACCGTGGCGTAGACCTCGACCAGGCTGACGCCCGATGCGAACTGCGCCCGGGCGCCGGCGGCTATCGCACTGAGCCCAAAGCACATAAGGAAAACGGGAATGAAAAGGCCGGGCGCGGAATGGTAAGATCGCTGCGGTTCCCCGGCTCGCCACGCGCCACCTGTCACAGGCACGCTGAAACACAACGGGGAGGAGTGTCATCATGGGCCGCATCGGAGTGCCGGAACTTCTCATCATTCTGGCGATCATCATCGTGATTTTCGGCGCCAACCGCCTCCCGGGCCTCGGCAAGGGCATCGGCAGCGCCATCCGGAACTTCAAGGACGGCATCAAGGACGAGACGGCGGATCACAAGAGCTAGCGGCGCTTCCCTTTCCGCATCTCGCGCTCCCGTCGCCCGGGTCGGATCTTCTTGCCCGGGCGTTCTGTTTTCGGCCGCGCCTTCGAACGCCGCGGCCCGCGCTCCCCTTCACGCACACGCTCGAGGATGTCGACCAGCCCGAGATCGATCTGCCGCGCGTCCATGTTGACGCGGGTGACCTGGACCTTCACCTTGTCCCCCAGCCGATAGGTCTTCTGCGTGTTCTCGCCCCGCAGCATGTGCGCCGCCTCGACGAACCGGTAATAGTCGTCGGCCATCGTCGAGACGTGGACCAGTCCTTCGACGTAGTGCTCGATCAGTTCGACGAAGAGGCCGAACGCCGCCACCCCGGTGACGTAGCCCTTCGTATTCATCGCCGACCTTGTCGGCCATGAACTTCACCTTCTTCCACTGCAGCAGTTCGCGCTCGGCATCGTCGGCGCGGCGCTCCATCTCCGAGGTGTGACGCGCGACGTCGGGCAGATCCTCGGTGGCGGCTTCGCGCTGCTCGTCGGTGAGAAGCTTGTGCCGCGCGGCGCGAAGCGATCGATGGACGACCAGGTCCGGATAGCGGCGAATCGGCGACGTGAAGTGCGTGTAGCTCGGCGCAGCCAGGCCGAAGTGCCCGCTGTTCTGCGGTGAATAGCGCGCCTTCTGCATCGTCCGCAGCATCAGGAACGCAATCGGCTTCTCTTCGGGTCGTCCGGCGATCCGTTCGATCAGCTTCTGGAAATGCCGCGGCCGCAACGCCGTGAGCGGCGCGCCGAGGCTCAGGTCGAAGGTCGAGACGAACTCCTCGAACTTCGCCACCTTGAGCAGGTCGGGTTCCTCGTGGATCCGGAACAGGGACGGCGCCTCCTGCGCCTCGAGATAGGACGCCACCGTCTCGTTGGCGAGGAGCATGAACTCCTCGATGAGCCGGTGCGCGATGTTCCGTTCGAGGGCGACGATCGCTTCGACCATCCCGCCCGAATCCATGATGAGCTCGGTCTCGTTCAGGTCGAAGTCGATCGACCCGCGACGATGCCGCGCGGCGTTGAGGATCTTGAACAGCTCGCGCATCAACTCGAACATCGGCACGAGCGGCTCGTACCGCTTCAGCAGCTCCGGATCGCGCTCGGTGAGGATGCCGTTCACCGCCGTGTACGTCATCCGCTCGTTGCTGTTGATGACGCCGTCGTGAAACTCCGACCGGACCACCTCGCCGCGGCGGTTCACTTCCATGAAGCAGCTCTGCACCAGGCGGTCGACGTGCGGGTTGAGGCTGCAGAGCCCGGTCGCGAGTTCCGACGGAAACATGTGGACGGCGCGCTCGGGAAAGTACACCGACGTGCCACGCTGGTACGCCTCGCGATCGAGGGCGCTGCCCTCTTCGACGTAGTGCGACACATCGGCGATGTGCACGCCGAGCCAGTAGTTGCCGCTCGGCAGCTTCTCGATGGTGATCGCGTCGTCGAAATCGCGGGCATGCTCGCCGTCGATGGTGACGGTCAGCAGGTCGCGGAAGTCGGTGCGGCCGCGGAGGTCGCGTTCGTGCACGGCAGTTCCCAGCCGCGTCGCCTCGGTGATCGACTCGTCGGAATGCGCGTCGGGGATCCCGTACTTCCGGATGATGATCTCGGTGTCGACGCCGGGCGCATTGATGTCGCCGAGCACCGCGGTCACACGGCCAATGGCGCCGCGCGTCGATGTCGGCCAGCGCGTGAGCTCGATCGTCACCATCTCGCCCGGCGACGCGCCGCCCTCCTGGCCGGGCGGAATCATGATGTCCATCAGCACGCGGCGATCGAAGGGCACGACGAAGCCCATGCCCTGCTCGTCGCGGTCGTAGCGGCCGACCATGGAGCTGTTGGCGCGCTCGAGCACACGAATGACGCGGCCCTCGACCCGTCCGTCGTTCTTCACCCGCTCGATGCGGACGACGACGCGGTCGCCGTGCATCGCTTCGTTCAGGTGGGTGCCTGGAATGTAGATGTCGCCGCCGCTCTCGATGTCACGCTCGGGCGACGACGAAGCCGTAGCCGGCGGCATGCGTCTGCAGACGTCCGACATACAGGTCCATCTTCTCGGGCAGGCCGAAGCGTTGCCCGCGAATCTGGATGAGGTCGCCATCGGCGACGAGACTCTTGAGGTGACGGCGGAAGCCGGCGCGCTCTTCGCGCGGAATCTTGAGAATCTGCAGGAGTTCGCGGGTGCCGGCGGGATGATGCACCCGCTCGCGCATCTGCTCGAGGATCGTCCTCGCGGGAGAGCATATGAGGTCAGGCTAGCAGAAAAACCTGGAGATCCCCGACGTTGGTGCCGGTCGGGCCGGTCCGGATGAGATCGCCGAGCGCGTCGAAATACGCGTAGGAGTTGTTGTCGTCGAGAACGGCGCCCGCAGGCGCGAGGCCCGCGCGTGCGGCCCGCTGCCAACGTCGTGTGGTCGGCAAGTGCACCCGCCGCATCGGTCGGTCCGTCGATGCCGTCGGTCCCGACGCTGGCCAGCATCATCGTGCGACCAGACGCGGCGATCACGTCGGCCGCAGCGAGCGCGAGTTCCTGGTTGCGACCTCCGGTCCCCGGCCCACCACGCGCACGGTTGTTTCGCCGCTGGCAATCGCACACACGGGCCGGCTGCAGCGACGCGGCCTCGTCGATCACTCGCCGGGCAAGTTGCGGACCCGGCAATGCGTGCTTCGCCAACCACCGGCTCGTCGATGCGCGAGCACGCTGTAGCCGCGACGCACCGCCTCCGCCGCCGCACCGTGCATCGCTTCATGCCTGCCGCCGATCAGCGTCGTGGTGGCGCGCGCCAGGCTCGGGTCACCTGGCTTCGGCGATTCTGGTTGCTCGCCCGCGCGCTCCGGCACGGAGGTGCGACACGACGGAGGCCGGATACGCGTCGTATCCCCCGAATGCTTCGAGCACGCCCAGGGCATCCGCATAGGTCGACGGGTCCGCAACGGTTGGTCCCGAGGCGATGACGCTGAGGTCGTCGCCGACCACGTCGGACAGCACGTACGCGTCGCGCTGCGTCGCGGCAGGCGGCCGCGAGGCGTCCGCCCTTGATGGCCGACAGATGCTTGCGCACGGTGTTGAGCGCGTAGATGTCGGCGCCGGCGCGAAGCAGCACACCCGTCGCCGCGCGCTTGTCCTCCAGGCTGATACCGTCGGCCGGCACGGCCAACAACGCGGACGCGCCGCCGGAGATCAGGATGATCAGTTCGGCGTCGGCGGCAACCGCGCGGGCAATCGCGAGTGCACGACGTCCCGCTTCTTCGCTTCCGGCACCTGGCTGCGGGTGCTGTCCGACGACCGAGCTGAGCGGAAACGGCGCCGCAACCTGTGCAGGCGAGACGACCAGTCCGCCCTGAACGCGGGTCGTTCCGAGCACCTGCAACAGCCGCATTGGCCATGGCAGGCGCGGCCTTGCCGGCGGCAATCACCCACACCGGCCGTTCGCTTGCCGGCCTGCGCAGAAGTGCGACTCTGGCACAGGTGCCCGGCATCGACCGCGCGGATACCGGCCTGCGCGATGTGCAGGATGTCAGTTCGGAATGAGGAGAAGGGAGGGGTCAGTGACTGCGTCTGGGATCCGACGAGGAGAGGCCGGTGACGTTGTCGATCTGCTTGAGGAGGCCGCTGACCACCTCGCAGGCGTTGTCCTTGGCACAGAGGCGCTCGAGGTCGCTCATGATACGGCTGAGCGCGGCCTCGACATCGGTGATGGCGGTCTCGGAAAAATATGGTCGCTGCTGTTGGAGGCAGCGATGGTGCCGGGCAAATTCCTGACGGTAGAACTCGGTGATCGGGTGCAGCGCGCTGATCGGCCTATCGGTCACGAAGCGTGGCATGCAGGTCCTCGAAGGGAAACTTCCGAGATGCACACCAGTGTAGAACCGCTTCAAAACGCGTGTCAAGATTCCGTAACGCGAATTTTTCAGGCGCGTCGGCTGGCCACCACCCCTGCCAGGCACCCCACCACCAGACCACCCCCGAGGATCATCAGCATCAGCGCCGGCGTCAAAAAGCGGACCGACCGACAGATTCAACGCCGCGGCGAGCGGCGCGAGGAATCGCGCGCGCGTGGCGAAGAACGCGGCGCCGAGCACCACCAATGCGGTGAGCGCACCGATCCCGCCGTGCAGGGCTCCCTCCATGATGAATGGTCCCCGCACGTAGGACTGGGGGGCGCCAACCAGTTGCATGATGTCGAGTTCATCGCGCCGGGCGTTGAGGGCGAGGCGCACCACGTTGGCGATGGTCAGCGCCGCGGCCACGATCAGCGCAGCGCCCAGAGCGAAGCCGACCAGCCGCAGCAGGCGCACACCGCGCGAGAGGCGATCGAGCCAGTCCTTGTCGTACCGGACGTCGGTGACACCGGCCGTCGCGCGCATCCGCTCCACCAGGCGCTGCACCGCGGTCTGCGCCGCGGCAGACGAACGGAGCCGCACGTCCAGCGACGCAGGCAGCGGGTTCTCTTCCATCGCGCCGAGTGTCTGCGCCAGGTCCGGGAAGGTGTCCTGGAAGCGCTTCATCGCCGCGGCCTTCGTGACGAATTCGACGCTGGCCACGCTGGCGTCGCCATTCAGGTCGCGCTCGATCGCGGCGCGGTCGGTGCCGCTGATGTCGTCGGCGAGATACACCGAGAGTTCGGCGGCGCCGCTCCACTCCTCGGCGAGGCGCTCGAGATTCGACGTCACCACCAGGAAGGCACCCAGCACGAACAGCGCGATGGCGATCGTCGCCGTGGACAGCAGGCTCGACCGTCGTCCGCGCCAGAGGCTCGCGACCGCTTCATCGAACGCGTAGCGCAGCAGCCGCACGTCAGGTCGCCTCCACGAGCCGCCCGTGATCGAGCGCTATCGAGCGGCGGCCCACCCGGCGGACCATTTCGCGGTCGTGCGTGGCCACGAGCACGGTCGTGCCGCGCGCGTTGATGTCGCGAAACAGGTTCATGATGTCGAGCGACAGCTCGGGATCGAGGTTTCCCGTCGGCTCGTCGGCGAGGACGATGTGAGGATCGTTGACGAGGGCACGCGCGATCGCGACGCGCTGCTGCTCGCCGCCCGACAGTTCCTCGGGCAGCGCATTCATCCGATGCTGCAGGCCCACCCACTTGAGCATCTGAAACGTCTTGCGCTGGCGGGTCGCCAGATCGACGCCGAGCACGCGCATCACGAACGCGACGTTCTCGAAGACGCTGAATCGCGGGATCAGGCGGAAATCCTGGAACACGAATCCGACCGTCCGGCGGTAGGCCTGGGTGTCGGCGGGCGAGAGATCGCGCAGCACGCGGCCCGCCGACCTTCAGCTGCCCTTCGGTCGGCAGTTCGGCACAGAGCAGCAGGCGCAGGAGCGTCGACTTGCCTGCGCCGCTCGCGCCAGTGAGGAACAGGAACTCGCCCTTTTCGATGGTGAGCGTCAGGTCGCGCAGCGCATACACGCCGCGGCTGTAGATCTTGGAGAGGTGATAGGTCTCGATCACGTGGTTTCGAGCGCCCGCCTCAAGAGTTCGTTGACGCGCTTCGGATTGGCCTTGCCGGCCGCGGCCTTCATCACCTGACCGACCAGGAAGCCGAACGTCGCGGTCTTCCCCGCTCGGTAGCCGGCCACCGCATCGGCATTATTGGCGATGACGTCACCGATCAGCGCGACGATCTGGGCCTCGTCGTCGAGTTGCGTGAGCCCGTCGCTGGCAACGATGCTCGCTGCATCACGGCCGGAGCCGATCATCTTCTCGAAGACGCCCTTCGCGATCGCGCCGCTGATCGTGCCCTTGTCGACGAGCGCGATGAGACCGGCAAGTTGCACCGGAGACACCGGCGACGCCGCGATGTCGCGGCCCGACTCCTTCAGCACGCGTGCGAGTTCACCCATCATCCAGTTGCTCACTGCCTTGGGTGCCGCGCCGGCGGCGACGGCCGCCTCGAAGAACTCGGACAGCTGCCTGGTCTGGGTGAGTTGCGCCGCGTCGTACTCAGGTAGTCCGTATTCCGCGATGAACCGCTGCCGCCGTGCGGCTGGAAGTTCGGGCATGTCTGCCAGAATCGCCCGGACCCGCGCGGCGTCCACGACGACAGCGGGCAGATCGGGATCCGGGAAATAGCGATAGTCGTGCGCTTCTTCCTTGCTGCGCATCGACACGGTGACGCCGGATGCCGAGTCGAACAGGCGCGTCTCCTGACGAACCCGCCCACCGTCCTCGACGACGCTCACCTGCCGCTCGATCTCGTACTCGAGCGCCTTCTGCAGGAAGCGGAACGAGTTGAGGTTCTTGACCTCTGCCTTCGTGCCGAGTGCGTCCGTCCCCGCCGGGCGTATCGACACATTGGCGTCGCAGCGGAGGCTGCCCTCTTCCATGTTGCCGTCGTTCACGCCAAGCCAGACGAGAATGGCGCGCAGATGTTCGAAGAATGCGGCGGCATCGGACGCTGACCGCAGGTCGGGCTCGGTGACGATCTCGATGAGCGGCGTGCCGGCGCGGTTGTAGTCCACGTAGGTCTTCCGATCGGAGTCGGCAAACCCTTCGTGCAGCGACTTTCCTGCGTCCTCTTCCATGTGCACGCGAGTGATCCGTACTTCGCGCGGGCCCTCAGGCCCCTCGAACTGTACCAGCCCTTCGCCGGCAAGCGGATGTTCGTACTGTGAGATCTGGTAGCCCTTGGGCAGGTCGGGATAGAAGTAGTTCTTGCGCGCGAAAATCGACGTCTCGTTCAGGCGGCACGTCAACGCAGATGCCGCGCGTATGGCCAGATCCACCGCCGTCCGGTTCAGCACGGGCAGCACGCCCGGAAAACCCAGGCAGACGGGACACACGTGCGCGTTGGGCGGTGCGCCAAACGATGTGCTGCAGCCGCAGAAGATCTTGGTGGCGGTCTGGAGTTGCGCGTGAATCTCGAGACCGATGACGGCTTCGTAGTTCATGCGCGGGGGCCCGCGGCGACTACGTCGGGAGACACTGAACCCTCGAAGGTCTTGAAGTTGTCCACGAACATGCGGGCGAGACTGGCCGCCTGCAGGTCGTACGCCTGCGTGTCGGCCCACGTGTGCCTCGGGTTCAGCACTTCCGCCGGCACATCGGGACACGACTGGGGCACCTGCAGGTTGAAGAGCGGATGCGTCTCGAAGATGGCGCCATCAAGGCTGCCGCTCAGTGCCGCGTGGATCATCGCGCGCGTGAAACGGATGGGCAGACGGGTCCCGACGCCAAACGGTCCGCCGGTCCACCCCGTATTCACCAGCCACACGCGCGCCTCGTGCCGCGCAATCTTCTCACCGAGCAGCTGCGCATAGAGGCCGGGTGCAAGCGGCAGAAACGGCGCGCCAAAGCAGGTGCTGAAGGTGGCCTTCGGTTCGGTCACCCCTTTTTCGGTGCCGGCCACCTTCGCGGTGTATCCCGACAGGAAGTGATACATCGCCGCCGCCGGCGACAGGCGCGCAATCGGCGGCAGCACGCCAAATGCATCGGCGGTCAGCATGACGACGTTGCGCGGATGCCCGCCCTGTCCCGAGGACACGGCGTTGCGGATGAAGGCAATCGGATACGCCGCGCGGGTGTTCTCGGTGAACTGGTCGGAGTCGAGGTCCAGCTGACGGGTTACCGGGTCGATGGCGACGTTTTCGAGCACCGTGCCGAACCGGCGGGTCGTGGCGTAGATCTCAGGCTCGGCTTCAGCCGACAGGCGGATCGTCTTCGCGTAGCAGCCCCCCTCGAAGTTGAAGACGCCATGGTCGCTCCACCCGTGCTCATCGTCGCCGATCAGTCCGCGTGCCGGGTCACTCGACAGGGTCGTCTTTCCCGTGCCCGACAGGCCGAAGAACAGGGCCACGTCTCCTTCAGCGCCGACGTTCGCGGAACAGTGCATCGAGAGAACGCCGCGAAGCGGCAGCAGGTAGTTGAGGGTGCTGAAAACCGACTTCTTGATCTCGCCGGCATAGCTCGTCCCGCCGATCAGCACCAGCCGTTTCGCGAAGTTCAGTGCGACGACCACTTCGGAGTTGGTCCCGTGCCGCGCCGGGTCGGCCTTGAAGGATGGACTGTCGATGATCGTCAGTGCGGGCGAGTGGGCGGCGCCGCTGTCGAGAATGAACAGATTCCTGGCAAAGAGATTGTGCCAGGCGTATTCCGTGATCACCCGGATCGGCAGGCGGAAACGTTCATCGGCTCCGGCGAAGCAGTCCTGCACGAACAGTTCGGTCGAGCTGAGCGAGGAGAGCATGTCCGCATGCAGCCGATCGAACTGATCCGGTTGCATCGGACGGTTCGGACCACCCCAGGCGACGTGCTGCTCGGTCGACGGCTCCCGGACGATGAACTTGTCATTTGGCGACCGGCCGGTGTGCTGCCCCGTCCGGCACACCAGCGGTCCATCCGCCGCCAGCAGACCTTCCCCTCGTCGCACCGCCTGCTCGCAGAGAACCGCGTCGGACAGGTTCCAGTGAACCGTCGCGTCCTTGAGGCCTTCTGCATCGAGTGTGCGACCGGGGTCAACGGCGGGGGTCATGAGTTACTCCTGAGGGAGGTACCGCAAATATACAGGCGAAAATGCCGGGATCGTACTCGCCGGTTTCATTCGAAGTCAATAAAGGCAGGGCGCTGCGGTACACTGTAAACACCTCAGGGGCCGGGGCGTAATCCAGCATGAGTGACCATCGGCACGTGCGTAACGTCCATCAGCATCGAGCCAGCGCGGACGCGGGCCAGCAAAGCCGCGACCGCAGCGCTGGGCCCGCGGCTGGCGTGCGCGCAGTCCGAGGACACGCGCCTGGCGGTCGAGATCCGCGGACTGGTCGAGCATGGGTCCATGGACGAGGCGCGCGAGCGCTTCTCCGGGCTGGTGGCTGCGCACCAGCGGCGCGCGCTTCGCCTCGCGTATCACTACCTGCGCGACAGCGCCGAAGCGGACGAAGCGGTGCAGGACGCGTTCGTCAAGGTGTTCACCCACATCGGGTCCTATCGCGAGGCGTGGCCGTTCGAGGTATGGTTCACGCGCATTCTCATCAACGGATGTCTGGACCGGCGCAAGGCCCGCGCCCGGCGGGATCGCTGGTTCGTGGCGTCTGAGGATGAACCGGCGGCGTATGATGCAGGCCTCGAGAC
Source organism: uncultured Acidobacteriota bacterium (assembly GCA_963697745.1). Lineage (GTDB taxonomy): Bacteria > Acidobacteriota > Vicinamibacteria > Vicinamibacterales > CAVVIG01 > CAVVIG01. Next base: position 448,112 of record CAVOPD010000006.1, read on the forward strand.
GGTTGGAGGGACCACCGAACCGAATCCAGAACAACGCCTGCTCGCGCAGGAACGCCACGGCACGCTCGCAGCCGCGATCGACCGTCTCGATGGCCGTCAGCGGACGGTTTTCATGCTGTGCCACTTCGGGGACTGCTCCCCACGGGAGGTCAGCGCGATGACCGGCATCAACGAATCGACAGTCCGGGTCCATCTGTTCCGCGCTGTACGTAAGCTGCGTGGTTTTCTCGGGGGCACATCGTGATGATCGACGCCGAGCACCTCAAGGACGACGACCTCCTGGAGTGTTATCTCGCCGCGCGGGCCGGCGAGGCGCTGGATCCTCAGGCCGCGGATCACATGTCCGGCTGCCGCGATTGCGTGACCGGGTACGACAGGTTCGTGGCCTTCATGGACGGCATGCGTCAGGGTGCCGAAGCGGAAGCCGACGCCGTTTTTCCCGCTGAGTTCCTGCGCGCGCAGCAGCAGCAGATTCTCGCGTCGGCTCGAGCAGGCACATCGTTCGGCGCGCGTGATCACGTTCCCGGGCCGGGACGGCTCAGGCCTGTCACGATCGACGACCCGCCTGACCGCGCCGTGGGTGGCTGCCGCGGCCGCAGCCGGTCTGCTGATCGGAGTGGCCGTCGGCGGCTATATCGGTCCCGAGCGGATCCAACGCGGTTCAGCACGCAGTCAGAGTCAGATCGGGCAGAGTCAAATCGGGCCGACGATGGCCGTGCAGCCTGCCGCCGGTGCGGCGGTGCGGGTCAGCACAACGCAGGCCGAGTCGCCGGACGATGATGAGTTCCTGATGGAACTGGAACTGGCGCTCTCGCGGCCCCATACCCTCGAACTGCAGCCGTTCGATGCGATGACGCCCCATGTGCGCGACATCGACAGCCGCGTCAGGTAGGATGGTTCGGTCCGCCATCACCTGAATGCCTTCACTCATCTTCCGCAAAGGTCTCGACATGAAGGGCGCCGTCGCTGGCGTCCTCGCCGAGAATTACCACAGCCAGATCATCCAGGACATCAAGGCGAACGACTACACGGTCGCAACCGGGCGCCTGACCGTCCACCTCGCGCAGGAATTCGGCTTCTGTTACGGCGTCGATCGCGCGGTCGACTACGCCTACCAGACGCGAGCCCGCTTCCCCGATCGCCGGGTGTACCTGACTGGCGAAATCATCCACAACCCGCACGTCAACGAAAAGCTGCGCGCGATGCGGGTGCGTTTCCTGAGCGACCCCGGCGAGTCGATCGAGGCGCTCACGGCGTCGGATGTCGTCATTCTTCCGGCGTTCGGCGTCACCGTGCAGCTGCTGCAGCAGCTCGATGCGCGCGGCTGCACGCTGGTCGACACGACGTGCGGCTCGGTGCTCAACGTCTGGAAAAACGTCAAGCGCTATGCAGAACACGGGTACACCGCCCTGATCCATGGCAAGGTCTGGCACGAGGAAACACAGGCAACCGCATCGCAGGCCGTGGCGTGCGGCGGCGCCTATCTCGTGGTGTTCGATGCGAAGGAAGCCGCAGAAGTGTGCAATTTCATCCGCCACGGCGGCGACAGCGCACGCTTCATGGCGCGGTTCGCCAGCGCCGCGTCGGTTGGTTTCAATCCAGAGCGGGATCTGCGCCGCATCGGCCTGGCCAACCAGACGACGATGCTCATGTCCGAGTCGCTGGCCATCGGAGAGATGCTGAAGGCCGCGATGACCGACCGCTGGGGCACCGAGGATCTGGCGACGCACTATCAGGCCTTCGATACGATCTGCAGTGCGACCCAGGACCGTCAGGATGCCGTGGTGGCGCTGCTCCGCGACAAACCCGTCGACCTCATGCTGGTCATCGGTGGTTACAACAGCAGCAATACTGCGAACCTGGCGCGCATCTGTGCGGCGTCGCGGCCGACGTTCCACATTGCCGATCCCGAGTGCCTGCTCTCGCGAGACGAGATTCGACATCGGCCGGTCGGCGCGAAGGCCGAAGAGCTGGCGCGAGGTTGGCTGCCGCAGGCCGGCCCGGTCACGCTCGGCCTGACCTCCGGCGCCTCAACGCCTGACAACCTCGTCGGCGCGGCAATCGTCAGGCTTCAGTCGTTTTGCGAATAGCACCCGCGCCGAACTGACCGATAACCGCCCAACAGTCTTAAAACCGCCGGATTTCGCCCACGAGCGACGCCGCTGAGGTAAAATCAGGGGCGCCGCAAAATTTCGCGCGCGCACACTAAACACAACGGGTCCTCGCATCGTATTCCCTGGCAGAACAACGTTTTCAGAGGTTTGCGATGACGATACCGCTGCGGCTCCCCGTCGTGGTTGCCGCGCTCCTGTTCAGTGCGATCCCGGTTCTGGCACAACGCCCCCCCGACGCGCTGACACTGCGCCCTCAGGATCCGCCAAGGCCGTTCGCGTGGTGGAAGTCCGACCCGTTCAAGAAGGAACTGGGACTGACGGCCGAGCAGTCGGCCCGTATCGACAAGATCTGGGAGACGGCCCGGCCCGAATTACGGCAGGAATGGGACGAACTCTCGAAGCTGGAAAGCAAGCTCTCGCGCCTCATTCAGGTCGATGCTGACGAGGCCGTGCTGACGCGTCAGATTGACCGCGTCGAAACAGCGCGAGCCGGTGCCAACAAGACCCGCTCCCTGATGCTCGTGCAGATGCTGAAGGTGCTCACGCCCGATCAGCGGACGCGCTTCAGCGCCCTGCACGCAAAGTGGCAGCAGGAACAACCACCAACGGGACGCCCGCCAGAGGCCCCGCGTCGCCCCGAACACTGATCATCGAACACGCTCTCGCACTCACGAAGGAACTACTCGTCATGAAACGGAACGTTCTCGTCTCCACGGCTCTCTGCGCGGCACTCGCGTCAGGTGTGCCCGTGGCCTCGGCCCAGCAGGCCACCGCCGAACACGTGCAGGATCTCATCCGCGCGGCCGCCGAACGGGTCGGCGTCGCACAGACAAGCACCGGCTCGACCGCCGCGCCTCAGGCCGCCGGCGCCGCCGACGCGCGCCAGACGGTTCAGCTGACGCTCGACGATGCCGTGAAGCTGGCGCTGGAGCGGAACCTGGACATCGCGGTACAGCGGCTGAACCCGTCCACCTTCGACTACTCGATCGCGAGCCTGGCCGCCACCTACAAGCCCTCGCTCACGTCGCAGGTCAATCACCTGGCGAACTCCAATCCTTCCACGCAGACCATCTCGGGCGCGGCGGTCGGCACCAGCATCCAGCAGGACACCTCGAACTTCAACGCCGGGGTTGCGCAGAACATTCGCTGGGGCGGTGGAGCGCTCGCCGTCCAGTTGAACAACAACAAGCAGACGACCACCAGTCTCACGGCGCTGTTCAACCCGGCCTACAACACCAACTGGTCGGCGCAGTACACGCAGCCATTGCTCCGGAACTTCAGAATCGACAGCACGCGGCAGCAGCTGGCGATCACCAAGTTGAACCAGGACATCAGCGAGATCCAGCTGCAGTCCTCCATCATCAACACCGTCTCGAACGTGCGGAACGCCTATTGGGACCTGGTGTTCGCCACGCAGGCGGTTGAAGTGGCGAAGCGTTCGGTGGAACTGGCCGAGCAACTGGTGCGCGACAACCAGACCCGCGTGGAAATCGGCACGATGGCGCCGATCGACGTCGTGCAGGCGCAGTCGCAGGCGGCCACGCAGCGGCAGAACCAGGCGGTGGCGGAAGGAACGCGACGCGCGAATGAACTCGCCCTCAAGCGGCTCATCGTCGCCGGCACGCAGGATCCGAACTGGGCGGCGGCCGTCGTCCCTGCGGATCGGCCGGAATTCGTCCCTTCGCCGATCGATATCCCGGCCGCGGTCAAACGGGGGCTGGACACCCGCACGGATCTGCAGCAGGCACGTAAGAACCTGCAGGTGAACGACACCACGCTGAAGTATCTGAACAACCAGACGCTGCCGCAGGCGGACCTGCAGGCCCGCTATGGTCTCGTCGGCCAGGGCGGCGAGCAGTTCACCGGCTGCTCCGGTTCGGGCATCAGCCGTACGTGCACCGGCACGATTCCCGGCGGTTATGCCGATGCGCTCAGCTCGCTGTTCGGGCGCAACTACCCGACCTGGAACCTGCAGCTCAACGTGACCTATCCAATCGGAACGAGCACCGCGGAAGCGAACGTGGCGCGCGCGCGCGTGCAGCAGAACCAGGTCGAAGCGCAGTTGAAGCAGATCGAACTGCAGATTGCCACCGACATCACCAATGCCGCGACCAACGTGCAAAGCAACGTCGAGCGGGTGCAGGCCGCTCAGGCAGCGCGCGATCTGGCGCAGCGGACCCTCGAGGCGGAGCAGAGCAAGTTCGAAGTCGGCATGTCCACAAACTACTTCGTGGTGCAGGCACAGCGCGATCTGGCCAGCGCTGAGATCAACGAATTGCAGGCGGTGCTGGGCTATCGGAAGTCGCTCGTCGAACTCGAGCGGCTGCAGCAGACGTCGCTCTCCACCTCGAACATCACGATTCTCGGCCGGTAGTCAGACTGCCGCGAAAGCACACGGAGTTTATGAAGCGCGCCATCATCGTCGTCATCATCCTCGCAGCCGCAGGCGGCGGGTATTTCTACTACTCGAAGCAGACCTCCGCCGACGCGGGGGCCAGCGCCGGCGGCGCCGGAGCGCCCGGCGGGCAGCAGGGACGTGGCGGGCGCCAGGGTGCGTCCCGGCGGCGGGGGCGGCGGCTTCGGCGGACCTGGCGGGTTTGGCGGTTTCGGGGGCGGCGGCCCGCGGCTGCCGATGACGGTCGAACTTGCCGCCGTGAAGCGCGCCGACATGTCGGAGAGCATCTCGGTGGTCGGAAACCTGATCGGAGCGGCGACAGTTGAAGCCGTGCCGAAGGTGAGCGGCCGTCTCGAGACAGTGACGGTCCGGCTCGGCGATCAGGTGATGCGTGGCCAGCGGCTTGCGAAGGTCGAGGACAGTGAGATTCTGCAGCAGGTGAAGCAGGCGCAGGCGTCCTTCGAAGTGGGGGAAGCAACAATCCGGCAGCGCGAGGCGGATCTCAGGCTCGCGCAGACCAACCTCGATCGGTCGCGCAGCCTTTTCGAACGTCAGCTCATCCCGCGGCAGACGTTCGATGATACGGACGCCCGCTACCAGGCCGCGCAGGCCCAGCTGGACCTCGCACGGGCACAGTTTTCACAGGCACAGGCCAGGCTGGACGAACTGCGGATCAACCTTGCGAACACGGTCATCACTTCGCCGGTCACCGGGTTCATCGGCAAGCGATCGCTCGACGCCGGCGCGTGGGTCACCCCGAACGCGCCTTTCATTTCGGTGGTGGATATCAGCGTCGTGCGCCTGATCGTCAACGTCGTGGAAAAGGATCTTCGCCGGGTCACGCAGAACATGAAGGCCGACGTCGTTGTCGATGCGTTCCCCGGAGAGAAATTCGAAGGGCGTGTGGCGCACGTGGCACCGGTGCTCGACCCGGCCACTCGTACCGCGCAAATCGAAATCGAAGTACAGAACTCGAAGTACCGGCTCAAGCCCGGCATGTATGCGAAGGTGGACTTCGTCGTCGATCGCAAGGACAACACGCTGACCGTGCCGGCCAATGCGATCGTCGATTTGAACGGCAAGAAGGGTGTCTTCCTGCCCGACGAAGGCGACGTGGCGCGGTTCAAGCCGGTCACCGTCGGCATGTCTCAACCCGACCTCGTGGAAGTGGTGGAAGGTCTGCCTGAAGGCACACGGGTGGTCACGACCGGCGCCTCGGCACTTCGCGAGGGTGACCGCATCGTGCTCCTTGGCCAGGGCGGGCGTGGCGGACGTGGGGGACGTGGCGGCGCGGGTGGCGCCAACGCCGCCGGCAGCGGCAGTCCGCAGGGCCCGGCCGCCAGTGGGCAGGGCGTTCCTGCCGGAGGTCAAGGTACGACGCCGGGTCGTCAGGGCGCCCCGGTCGAGAGCCCGGGCAGGTCCGGCTCAGGATCAACGGGCGCAGGCGCGGGTGCCGGCGCAGCAGGCAGCGATCAGGGTACGCCGGGTGGTGCCGCGACGCCGGCCCCGGGCGCCGCGGGGAGCGGCCGCCGCGGCGGCAGTCCCTCGACGGGTCAGTAGGCTGAGTCAGCAGCACATCGGCTTTCAGGAGCAGGTATGAGCATCCCGCGTTTTGCAATCGAGCGCCCCGTGATGATGGCGATGATCAGCTCGATCGTCATCCTCATCGGCGGCATCTCCCTGACCCGCCTCCCCGTTGACCTGCTGCCCGACATCTCGCAGCCGACGGTGAACGTTCGCGTCAACTACACCGGCGTCGGCCCGCTGGAAATGGAGGACCTGATTGTCAGGCCGCTCGAGCAGCAGCTCAGCGCCGTGTCGGGACTCGACACGATGTTCTCCAGCGCCAACGAGGGCAATGCCAACATCCAGATCAACTTCACCTGGGGGACCGACCTCAGCGAAGCGATGAACGACATCCGCACCCGCATCGATCGCGTCCGCGGCCGTCTGCCCGAAGACGCCGACCCGCCGGTCGTGCAGAAGTTCGACTCGAACGCTGCACCGATCATGGGTCTCGCACTCGAGAGCACCGACGGCACGCTGGACCGCGTGCAGCTGCGCGAGCTGGCCGAGAACATCCTGTCGCCGCGCCTCGAACGCGTGTCCGGTGTGGCGGCCGTCACGGTTGGTGGCGGCCTGCGCCGCCAGATTCACGTGGATTTGTCGCGCGAGAAGATCACGGCACTCGAGCTGTCGGTCGATCGCGTCGTGGCGGTGCTCAAGAACGAGAACCAGAACATCCCGATTGGCGAGGTCTACCAGGGCGATCGCTCCCTGCTGCTGCGCAGCCAGGGGCAGTACCAGAACATCGAGCAGATCGCCAGCACCGTCGTGCTGACGAAGAACGGGGTGCCGGTTTACCTGAAGGACATTGCTGACGTCACCGACTCCACCGAGGACGTCCGCTCGGTGCTGCGCATCAACGGCAGGCCCGGCGTGCGCATGCAGGTGACCAAGCAGTCCGGCACCAACACGGTCCAGATCGCCGAGGGTGTGCGCGCCGAGATGGAGCGCATCAACCATGAGGTCCCCGGCGTGAAGATCTCGATGCTCGACGACAGCGCGAAGTTCATCGAGCGCTCGATCAGCGCGGTGCAGGAGCACGTGATGCTCGGCTCGGTGCTGGTCGTCCTGATCATCTTCCTGTTCCTGCGCAACTTCCGCTCGACGCTGATCGTCTGCACGTCGATTCCGATCTCGGTCATCGGCACCTTCGCGCTGCTCTACTTCGGCGGCCTGACGCTGAACACGATGACCTTCGGAGGGCTGGCGCTCGGCGTCGGCATGATTGTCGACGCCGCCATCGTCGTGCTGGAGAACTCGTTCCGGCACATGGAGCATTACGGCAAGGATCGGATGCAGGCGTCGATCGACGGCAGCGAGGAAGTGTGGTCGGCCATCCTCGCGTCGATCCTCACGCATATCGCGGTGTTCGTTCCGCTGCTCTTCCTCGAGGGCGTGTCGAGCATCATGTTCAAGCAGCTCTCGGTGGTCGTGGTCTTCTCGCTGCTGATGTCGCTGTTCGTCGCGGTCACGCTGGTGCCGGTGCTGTGTTCGCGCCTGCTCGTGCTGCCGCCACCACTCGAAAAGCGGAGTGTCATCGGCGGGAAGATGTACGGCTTCAGCGAGCGGTTTCTCGAGAGCATGGACGAGGGGTATACCAAGCTCCTGCACCTCGCCCTGGCGCACCGGCCGATCGTGATCGGCCTGGCTGCCGTGTCGGTGGTGGTGGCCGTTGTCGTCGGTCGCACGCTGCCGACCGAACTCGCGACGCAGGCCGACGAAGGTCAGGTCCAGGTGAGCGTCGAACTGGCCCAGGGCACGCGTATCGAGGTCACCGATCCGGTGCTGCAGCGGATCGAGGCGGCCATCAACCAGAACGTGCCGGAGTTGACCGACGTGATCACCAGCGCCGGGGTCAGGCGGTGGTCCGGGCGGCGGCGGGCCGGGCGGCTTCGGCTCGGTGAATCGCGGCCAGCTGCAGATCCTGCTGAAGCCGAAAGACGAGCGCACGCGGTCGAGCGATCAGATCGCGATGGACCTCCGGCGCCAGCTCTCCGGCATCCCCGGGGTGATCGTGCGGGCCAGCGCCTCGGGCGGCAACAACCAGTTGAACCGGTTCCTGTCCGGCGGCAACAACGGTGGCGGCCGGCTCTCACTCGAAATCCGCGGCGACAACCTGGACGATGCGCGCAAGGTGGCGCAGGCGGCGAAGGACATGCTCGACACCGTACCGAACGTGGCCGATGCCCGGCTCGGTCGCGACGATGGCCGTCCGGAGCTGGCGGTTGAAGTCGATCGTCCCAAGGCGGCACTGCTCGGTGTGAGCAGCGCGACGGTGGCGAACACGCTGAGGACGAACGTTGCCGGCACGCAGGCTGCGTTGTTTCGTCAGGGTGGCCAGGAATATCCCATCATCGTTCGCCTCAGGGAAGACCAGCGGCAGGCGGTCGGCGATGTCAGTGACGTCCTCGTCAGCACGCCGCAGGGCACCGTCATTCAGGCGAAGAATCTGATGAGAGTGTCCGACGCGGTTGGCCCATCGCAGATTCAGCGGAAGAACCAGCAGCGTATCGCGTATGTCAGCGCCGACCCCGAAGCGAACCTGAGCGAGGCGGTCGATGCCGTCAACGCCAAGCTGCCGCAGTTGTTCGGGCTTCTTCCCAAGGACTTTTCGATCGGCTTCGGCGCCGAGGTCGAGCAGCAGGCCAAGGCATTCGATCAGCTGCGCACGGTGCTGCTGCTGGCGCTGGTGCTCGTCTACGCGGTCATGGCCTCGCAGTACCGAGTCGCTGAAGGATCCGTTCATCATCATGTTCTCGGTGCCGACCGCCGCCATCGGCGTCGTCATGGCGCTGAAGCTGACGAACACGTCGTTCAACATGCAGGCGTACATCGGGATCATCATGCTCGCCGGCATCGTCGTCAGTAACGGCATCCTGCTGGTGGACTACACCAACGTGCTGCGGCGCCGCGACGGGATGCCGATTCGTCAGGCTGTGGAGACGGCGGGACGCACGCGTCTGCGGCCGATTCTCATGACCTCGATCGCTACCGGCCTGGGCCTCGTGCCGATGTCTCTCGGAATCGGCGAAGGCAGCGAGTTGCAGGTGCCGCTCGCTCGTGTGGTGATCGGCGGCCTGACCACGTCGCTGCTGATCACGTTGGTGCTGGTGCCGACCGTGTACACGCTGTTCGAGGAAGGTCTCCGCAACCCGTTCCGCAGGTCCAAGAAGGTTGATGCCATCGAGGCCTGATCGTCATGAAGAAACTCGTCGCGGCCGTCGTCGTTCTCGGGGTGGTCGGCGGTGGCGGGTACGGGTACTACCGCTACACGAAGAAGCCCGTTCCGCCGACGGTCACGACAGCAGCCGTCACGCGCGGTGACGTCGTCGAAACGGTCGGCGCCACCGGGACGCTGCAGGCGGTCACGACGGTCCAGGTCGGCAGCCAGGTGTCGGGCAACATTGCGTTCCTTGGCGCCGATTACAATTCGCTCGTGAAGAAGGGCCAGGTGCTTGCGCGCCTGGACCCGTCGTTGTTCGAAGCACAGGCACAGCAATCGCGGGCCAACCTTGCCCAGGCCCGGGCCAACCTGACCAAAGCGCAGAGCGATCTCGAACGCAGCCGGGTGCAGCTGGTGGACGCGCAGCAGAAGTATGCGCGCGCCAAGGAACTCTCGGCGCGCAGTCTTCTTCCGCAGAGCGACCTCGAAACAGCGAAGACCGCCGTGGACATCGCGCAGGCCGCGGTGCAGTCGCAGCAGGCCACGATCACCCAGGTCGAGGCAGCGGTCGCCCAGGCTCAAGCCGGAGTGAACCAGAATCAGGTCAACCTGGAGCACACGGTCATCACGGCGCCGATTGACGGTCTGGTGATTTCGCGCAGCGTCGACGTCGGCCAGACGGTCGCCGCCAGCATGCAGGCGCCGACGCTGTTCGTCCTCGCGGCGGACCTGACCAAGATGCAGGTGGTGGCGAACCTCGATGAGTCCGACGTCGGCCGCATACGGCCGAACCAGGTCGTCACATTCAGGGTGGATGCCTACCCCGCTGACACGTTTCGCGGCACCGTGTCGCAGGTGCGGCTCGAACCGAAGGTGCAGCAGAACGTGGTGACCTACGCGACGGTCATCGACGTGCCCAACAACGATCTGCGCCTGAAGCCCGGCATGACGGCCAACGTCAACGTCGAGATCGCCCGGGCGTCCAACGTCCTGCGTGTGCCGAACTCGGCCCTGCGATTCCGCCCCTCCAACGAGGTCTTCGCCGCACTCGGCCAGAAGCCGCCCGAGCCCGTCGGCCGGGGTGGATTGCCGGGTGGAGGCCGTCGCGGCGGGAACTCCGAAGCGCCGGCATCACAGCCGAACGCGCAGTCATCGGCTGCCGGCACTGCATCGTCAACCCGGCCGTCGAACACACCGCCGTCGGGCGATCAGGCAGCTTCACAGCAAGCAGCCGCTCCGCGTACGCGCGCGGGCAGCCAGCCGACGGCCGCCGGACGCGCCGAAGCACCGCAGTTGACGCCGCGCACGGACGCCAGCCAGGGCGGACGCGAGGGAGGGATCAGGATCGTCGAACGGTGACACCGGAGACCACGGGCAGGGGACGGCCGGCGCGCCCGGTGGACCGGCACACGGCGATGCAGTCGCCACTACCGGCGACCAGGCCAGCAACACGGAGCGACGAAATCGTTTTGCTGAGCGGATGCAGAACATGTCGCCGGAAGAACGCGAAGCGATGACTGCGCGCATGCGCGCCCGCGGCGTCGATCCATCGAACGGCGGTGGCGGCGTCGGTGGCGCCGGTGGTGGCCGCGGGGGCGGCCCTGGTGGGAATGCTGCCGGGAGTGCTCCCGGCGATCCTGCGGGCAGCGCTGCCGTCCCGGGTGCGGCTCCCGGAGCGGGCCGAGGCAGGCAACCCGCCGCCTTCTCTGACGCGTCCGGAAGCACGAAGCAGCCCGGCAGCTCTGGACGCGCGACGAGCACGGCATCAGGCGCGCCCGCTGGCGCAACAACCATCGATGCCCTGTTTGCGCCCCTGCCCCCTACCGAAAGTGTCGGGCGCGTCTGGGTCCATGTCGATAACCAGTTGCGCTCGCTTCGGCTGCGCCTCGGCATCTCGGATGGACAGAACACCGAGGTCATCGAAGGTGACGTGAACGAGGGCACCGCAGTGGTGACCAACGTCGCTATCGCCGGGCAATCGACGCGCCCCGCCACCACTGCGTTCCCGGGCTTTGGCCAGCCCGGGCGAGGCGGCTTCCCCGGCGGAGGCTTCCCTGGCGGTGGCGGCGCAAACCGCGGCGGTGGCCCGGGCCGGTAACGCGATGACCGGGCCATCAGAAATTAGCGATTAGCAATTCGCGATTACCAATTGGCGATCAGCCACTCAGAGCCGCCCTATGTCGCCAGCAATGACCTTCCGCATCGCGTTCAAGGCGCTCGGTCGCAACAAGATGCGCACCGGGCTGACGATGCTCGGGATGATCATCGGCGTGGCGGCCGTGATCACCCTGGTCGCCATGGGCAACGGCGCACAGTCGATGATCGAAGACCAGATCAAGGGTGCCGGCACCAACATGGTCACGGTGAACGCCGGCAACTTCTCGCTCGGGCGGTGTGCGCGGCGGCGTCGGCACGTCGAGCACCCTCACCGAAGAGGACGCGCGAGGCGATTCGTCGGGAGATCCCGGGCGCCCAGTACGTGGCCGCCGGACAGCAGACGCAGGCACAGGTGATCGCCGGCAACCAGAACTGGTTCACCCGCATTCAGGGAACCGACGTCGACCTCCCGCTGATCCGCGCGTGGCCGACGCAGTACGGCTCGCTTCTTCAGCGCGCAGGATGTGACGAGCGCGACCAAGGTCGCCGTCCTCGGCAAGACGGTCAACGACACGCTGTTCGGGCCCGATGTCGATTCGACCGGCCAGATCATCCGCATCCGCAACCAGCCGTTCAAGGTCATCGGCGTGATGGCGCCGAAAGGCCAGGGCGGCATGGGTCCTGACATGGACGACCAGATTCTCGTCCCCTATACGACGGTGATGAAGAAGCTGCTGGGCGTCACCTCCATCCGCGACATCACCGTGTCGGCCGCGTCGGCGGGAGAAACGAGCGCGGTCGCCGATCAGATCGCCGTGCTGCTGAGAACGCGCCACAAGATCGCAGCCGGGCCAGGACGACGACTTCAGCGTCCGCACCGCCGAGGAGATCGCCGACATCCGCACCGCAGGCGATGGGCACGATGACGACGCTGCTCGCCGGCATCGCGGGCGTCTCGCTCATCGTCGGCGGCATCGGCATCATGAACATCATGCTCGTCTCGGTCACCGAGCGCACGCGCGAGATCGGACTGCGCATGGCGATCGGCGCGAAGGGACGCGACGTGCTGCTGCAGTTCCTGGTCGAGGCGATCGCGCTGAGCCTCATCGGCGGCGGCATTGGCATCGCTCTTGGGTTCGGTCTCGCCGAGGGGATGTCGCGCTGGATGTCGTGGCCGGCCAAGGTGCCGGCGAACGCGGTCGGGATGGCGTTCGGTTTCGCCGCGGCCGTCGGTGTGTTCTTCGGCTTCTATCCCGGCCCAGAAAGCGGCGCGTCTCGACCCGATCGACGCGCTCCGGTTCGAATGAGCGAACAGCAGACGGTCATCAGCATCCGCAACCTCGTCAAGACGTACATCGTCGGCGAGGTCGAAGTGCGGGCGCTGCGCGGAGTCACGCTGGATGTACAGCCGGGAGAGTTTCTCGCGGTGACCGGACCGTCGGGCTCCGGCAAGTCGACGCTGATGCACATCCTCGGGTGCCTGGACCGACCCACCTCGGGCCAGTACTTTCTCGACGGCCAGGATGTGTCGCAGATGTCGAGGGACGAGCTCGCCGAGGTTCGGAACAACAAGATCGGGTTCGTGTTCCAGGGCTTCAACCTCCTGTCGCGGACGAGCGCGCTGGACAATGTCGAGCTGCCGCTCCTCTACAGCGGCGGCAAGATGAAGGCCGCTGAACGCCGGCGACGGGCCATGGAGTCGCTCGAGGCCGTCGGCCTCGGCAAGCGATTCGACCACCATCCCAACCAGCTGTCGGGCGGCCAGCAGCAGCGCGTGGCGATTGCTCGCGCGCTGATTACGCGCCCGTCGATCCTGCTCGCCGATGAGCCGACGGGGAACCTCGATACGCGCACCAGCATCGAAGTAATGGGGATCTTCCAGCGGCTCAATCGCGAGCGCGGGATCACCGTGCTCGTGATCACGCACGAGCACGACATCGCTGAATACGGCACGCGCATCATCACGTGCCGCGATGGTCTCATCGTCTCCGATCAGCCTGTGCTGCAGCGCCGCACTGCCGAGGCGGAACTGGACGCACTGCCCGAGGAGACCGTGGTGTGAGCGTTATCCGGAGACTCTTGAGATGCGCCGAACTGATGCTGCCTTTGGCCTAGCACTCTTACTCAGCTCCCTCGCCCTCACCGGGTGCACGTTGGGTCACGCGGACAGCGGTGCCCCTCAAGCCGGCGGTCGTGGCGCAGGCGACGGTCAGGCCGTGCCGATCACCGTCGGGCGCGTCGTGCAGAAGCCTGTGCCGCTGCAACTCCAGGTCATCGGCACGGTTGAACCCTCTTCGACAGTGGCGATCCGTGCGCAGGTCACCGGCGAACTGACATCGGTCACGTTCAAGGAAGGTGACGATGTTCGCGAAGGGCAGCTGCTCTTCACCTTCGATCAACGTCCACTCGAGGCGGCGCTCAAGCAGGCCGAAGCCAACCTCCAGCGTGACACCGCCGAGGCGGCAAACGCGGCAGCGCAGGCGAGGCGCGCGTCCGAACTCGCGGCACGCGGCATTGCCACCAGAGAACAGGTCGAAACGGCGTCGACCAATGCCAACGCTCTGGACGCCACCGTGCGTGCTGACCGCGCCGCGGTCGAGAACGCGCGCGTGCAGCTGCAGTACGCGACGATCAAGGCGCCGATTTCCGGCCGCACCGGCGCGCTGCAGGTGCACCCCGGCAATCTGGTGCGCGCCAACGACACGACGCCGCTGGTGGTAATCAATCAGATCAAGCCGATCAACGTCACCTTTGCCGTGCCCGAGGCGCAGCTGCCGCTGTTGAAGCAGTACCTTGCGAAGGGAGCCGTGCACGTCCAGGCGGAGGCGCCCAGCGAGGACGAGCGCCCGTCCGAAGGCCGCATCACGTTCGTCGACAACGCGGTCGATCCGACGACCGGCACGATTCGGGTGAAGGGGTCGTTCCCGAACGGCGACGCCCGGCTCTGGCCCGGTCAGTTCGTCAATGTCGTGATGACGCTGGCCACCGATCCGGATGCGCTCGTCGTGCCCATCCGCCGCGGTGCAGGTGGGCCAGCAGGGCTCATACGTGTTCGTGGTCAAGCCGGATCACACGGCGGAGATGCGAACCGTGGAGGTCGGTCGCACTGTCGGTTCGGACACACTCGTCGTCAAGGGGCTGACGGCCGGCGAAACGGTCGTCACTGACGGCCAGCTGCGGCTGGTGCCCGGCACCCGCGTGTCGATCAAGGGCGAGGCAGGTGCGGGGGCCGGCGCATGAATCCCTCCGCGCTGTTCATCTCGCGCCCGGTCACGACCGTCCTCCTGATGGTGGGCATCCTGGTGTTCGGCACGCTCGCCTACCGCCAGCTGCCGGTGTCAGACCTGCCGACCGTGGACTTCCCCACCATTCAGGTCAGCGCGTCGCTTCCCGGCGCGAGCCCCGACACCGTCGCCTCGTCGGTCGCGCTGCCGCTCGAAAAGCAGTTCGCCACGATCGCGGGGCTGCAGTCGATCAACTCGACCAGCTCGCAGGGCAGCACCAACATCACGCTGCAGTTCGACCTGAGTCGCAACATCGACGCCGCCGCGCAGGACGTGCAGGCGATGATTGCGAAGACCGCTCGCCAGCTGCCGCCGCAGATGCCGGCGCCACCGTCGTACCAGAAGGTCAACCCTGGCGATCAGCCGGTGCTGTTTCTCGTGCTCAGCTCGCCCACGCTGCCCCTCTCCACGATCAACGAATACGCCGAAACGACGATGGCGCAGCGGATCTCGATGGTGAGCGGGGTCGCCCAGGTGCAGGTGTTCGGCGCGGCACGCTACGCCGTGCGCGTCGACCTGGATCCGCGGCAGCTCGCCTCGTACGGCATCGGCATGGACGAAGTCGCCTCGTCGATCGCCAACGCGAACGCGAACCTGCCAACCGGCACCATCTACGGCGCAGGAGCGTACCTTCACCGTGCTCACCAACGGGAAGCTGCTGCGGGCTGTCGGCGTACGGGCCGACGATCGTCGCCTACCGCAACGGCAATCCCGTGCGCCTCGACGAGGTCGCGCACGTCTACGACGGCGTCGAGAACGACAGGAGTGCGGCCTGGTTCAACGGCGAACGCGCGCTGTTCCTGGCCATTCAGAAGCAGCCCGGCACCAACGTGGTGGCCGTGGTCGACGCGGTGCGCGAGTTGCTGCCAACCTTTCGCGAACAGCTGCCGTCCGCGATCACGCTCGACGTTCGCAGTGACCGCGCGGGGCCGATTCGCGAGTCGGTGCGCGATGTCAAACTGACGCTGCTCTCGACCGTCGCCCTCGTGGTGATGGTGATCTTCCTGTTCCTGCGCAACGTCTCAGCCACGATCATCCCTTCGCTCGCGCTTCCCGGCTCGATCGTCGCCACGTTTGCGGTGATGTATCTGCTCGGGTACAGCCTCGACAATCTCTCGCTGATGGCCCTCACCCTGTCGGTCGGCTTCGTTGTCGACGATGCGATCGTGATGCTCGAGAACATCGTGCGCCACATGGAGATGGGCAAGCCGCCGATGCAGGCTGCGCTCGACGGCTCGCGCGAGATCGCCTTCACCATCGTCGCCATGACCGCCTCTCTGACGGCGGTGTTCATCCCGGTGCTGTTCATGGGCGGGATCGTCGGCCGGCTGCTGCACGAGTTCGCCGTCACCATCGGCGTCGCCATTCTGGTCTCAGGTTTCGTGTCGATCAGCCTGACGCCGATGCTGTGCAGCCGCTTCCTCAAGCCGCCACACGAGCAGCGGCACGGGCGTGTCTACAACGTGATCGAGCGGGTCTTCGACCGGTCATTGGCTTTTTACGACCGCACGCTCGGCGCCGCCCTCCACTATCGGGCCATTACGATGGCCATCTCGCTGTTGCTCCTGGCCGGCACGGTGTATCTGTACACGCTGGTGCCGAAGGGCTTCCTGCCGAGCGAGGATCAGGGCCGTTTCGGCGTCAGCATCGAAGCGGTGCAGGGCATCAGCTACGACGACATGGTCCGCCACCAGCTCGCCGCCGCGGACGTTCTGGAGAAGGAGCCGGCGATCGCCGGGTTCACCAGTGTCATCGGTCAGGGGCCGGGCGGCAGCGGCGGCAGCGTGAATACCGGTCGCATGAACGCCGACCTGAAGCCGCGGGATCAACGTGACGCGACGGTTGATCAGATCATCGCGCGGCTTCGCCCGAAGCTGTCGCAGATTCCCGGCATCCGGGTGTTCATGACGAACCCGCCGCCGATCAACCTGGGCGGATCTCAGGGCGCAAGAAGTCTTTACCAGTTCACGCTGCAGGATACGGACACCGCGGAGCTCTACGAAGCGCGCGCACGTCGCTCGAGGCGAAGCTGCACGACGTTGCCGGGCTCGAGGACGTCAGCAGCGATCTGCAGTTGAAGAACCCGCAGATCAAGGTGTCGATGGACCGCGACAAGATCGCCACGCTCGGCCTGACCGTCAACCAGGTCGAGACGGCCCTGTACAACGCCTACGGCACCCGGCAGGTCACGCAGATCTTCGCTCCGAACAACGAATATCAGGTGGTGCTTCAGGTCGCGCCCGAGTTCCAGAAGGATCCCTCGGCTCTGAGTCTCCTCTACGTGCGCTCCAACACCGGGCGGCTCATTCCGCTCAGCACCGTGGCCACGGTGACCACCGACGCTGGACCGCTCGCCGTGAGCCACACCGGACAACTGCCATCGGTGACGATCTCGTTCAACCTGAGGCCGGGAGTAGCGCTCGGGGACGCCGTTGCCGCGATCGAGTCTGTTGCAGCCACGACACTGCCCTCCACCGTGGCGACCCGGTTCCAGGGCACCGCACAGGCCTTCCAGGAATCGCTGCAGGGCCTCGGCCTGATCCTGCTGATGGCGATCGTCGTCATCTACATCGTCCTCGGCGTGCTCTATGAGAGCTTCACCCATCCGCTGACGATTCTCTCCGGGCTTCCTGCCGCGGGCTTCGGCGCGCTGCTGACACTCCTGATCTTCAGGACTGAACTCAGCCTGTACGCGTTCGTCGGAGTGATCATGCTGGTGGGACTGGTGAAGAAGAACGGGATCATGATGGTGGACTTCGCGGTGGAGGCGCAGCGCACGCGCGGACTCTCGCCTGCCGCCGCCATCCACGAGGCGTGCCTGGTGCGCTTCCGCCCGATCATGATGACGACGATGGCCGCGCTGGTCGGCACGCTGCCGATCGCGTTGGGTTGGGGTGCAGGTGCAGAATCACGCCAGCCGCTTGGTCTCGCCGTTGTCGGCGGGCTGATCGTCTCGCAGTTGCTGACGCTTTACATCACACCGGTGTATTTCGTGTATATCGAGGGCATGCGGCAGCGGCTCTTCTCCGGGCATCACCGCCGGAGCGAGCGGGTGGTCGGGGCCGACCTGAGCGAACAGGGCGCCTGACCTGGTCCGGCACTGCCAAATTCGTCCAGATCCCGATTCGTGTCCTGGAAGCCTCGGTTGTGGCGCGAGCGCCGGTCGGCTCGGCTCCGCCGCCGGTTTCGGCTCGCCTCCGCCGACGGTTGCCGCACCTCCGACGCGTTCACGCACTGTCGAGCATCTGGGCGAATCACCCTCCCTGCAGGCTGTCGTAAATCGGCACGCGACCGACGCCTTTGAAATTTGCGCGATCGTGGCGTCGACGGCGTTCCAACCGGCGCCGTCCAGCGTTCCATACTGTGGGTCGCTGTCTATAACTCACTCGCGGGGGAACAATGGCGCTTTACGCATTCGACGGTACCTGGAACGAGGCAAAGACCAGCGAAGATCTCGACTACCGGAACACCAACGTCGTGCGGTTTCGTGACGCGTACGAGAAGAACACCGGCACGAAGCAGTTCTACGTCGCCGGGGTCGGGACCAGGTACGACTTCGTCGGACGCGCCCTGGGCGGCGTATTCGGACTTGGTGAGCTCCCCCGCATCCAGGAGGCGTACGCACACCTGTGCGAGGCCTGGGCCGCCGGCGACAAGGTGATCGACATCGTCGGGTTCAGCCGGGGCGCAGCCACCGACGCTCGACTTCTGCCATTACCTGCAGGAGCGGGGCATCCGGAAGCCTGGCACGCAGGAGGTCGTCGAACCGAATCCCGAAATCCGCTTTCTCGGCATCTGGGACGTCGTTGCGGCGTTCGGGCTCGCGAATCTCGGCAACGAGATCCTCAACATCGGTCATCACCTGACGCTGCCAAAATCCAACCTGAAATACTGTTTTCACGCACTGGCCCTCGACGAGCGCCGTCTTTCGTTTCTCCCCACGCGGCTGCCAGGCGCATGCGAAGTGTGGTTCCGCGGTGTCCACTCCGATGTGGGTGGCGGCAACGGGAATCGCGGCCTGAACGACATCTCGCTGAAATGGATGATGAGCAAGGCCAGGGCCGCGCACCTTCCCTTCACCGATACCGATATCGCTGCGCTGACGCCGTCGGTCGTCGCACCGCAACCGAAGCGGAGGCTGCCGGCATCGGTTCGCGCAATATCGTCAGTCGATCGCCGGCATCACACCGTGACGCCGATGGAAGGTTGGACCACGCCGCCTGCCACCTGCCCGGAGGAAACAGTGACCGACGAGCAGAGCGCCTCGGAAGTGGGCGATTCGGGCATCCTTCTGGGATCGCCGGAAGTGCGCCGCCGCATGTCGGCGATGTGGGATGCGGCGGATACCGTGGCGAAGCAGAACGATTTCGATCTGGAGCACGCCCGCGTCTGGCTGCTCACGCTCATCGAAGGACGGGTGGGACTGGTGACCACTGAAGCCGAATTGACGCAGGCTCGTGCCGGCATCGGCATACTCGTTGCCCGCGCCGTACACAAAGCCAGGCAGCGCGACTTTCACGTGCTGTCGGATTTCTTCCTCAACGAAGCGCTGTTCGAGTCGCCGCACCTGTTCCCGCTCACGGACTAAGCAGGGAGTAACGACCCGACGCTCCTACAAGGTCTTCAGGTACTCGAGCAGCGCGCGCTTTTCTTCGGCTGACAGCGTCGTGCCGTAGGTGTGACCGGCGTTGCTGTTGCCAGGACGCGACACGTCCAGCAGCGTGCCCGCTCGCCTCGCCGCCTCGCCCTCGCTGACGAAGCCGACGCGCACGGCGTCGAACAGATCGTAGCCGCGCCAGAACCTGCGTCGGACGCTGCGCCACCGGCTCGAGCAGATCGGCCAGCGTCGGCACCGATCCGTTGTGCAGATACGGCGCGGTCAGCCAGATCCCGTCGAGCGGCACCGACGTGTAGCCGTTCGTCTTGCGGAAGTTCGCGAACTTCCAGCTGTATCCCTCGCCGTACGCGTTGTAGGCCGTGCGCCGCATCGGCCGTCCACATGTCGAGCCGGTGGCGGTCGGTGCCGATCTCGTCGAGCGGAATCACCGTCCCGGTCCGGCGGCCACCCGGCTCGTGGCACTCGGCGCAGTGCGCCTTGTACACCGGCTCTCCCGCTGCGGCGAGCGTCGGCATCGACCGGCAGCGGATACTTCGGCGCCTGCAGTCCGCCGATGTAGTTCATCACGCGCCGCAGGCTCGACATCGCGCTTCGGGTCGGTCTCGTTCCACTTCGCGTAGTCGCGCTCCACCCATCGTCGCGACGCGCCGTCGCCGAGCGCCGACGACTGCACCACCTCGCGCAGCGAGGTGCTGAGACCATCCCAGTGATACGCCGTGCCGTCGCGGCGCGCCTCGTTCCACAGCGGCATCATGTCGGAGTTGCCGATCGTGTCGTCGATCGGCTGCCGCAGGATGCCGAACTTCACCGGGTTGAACGGATCGATGCGGCCGCGTCCCCAGTCGGGCCGGCTGGTCCATCCAGCCGTCCTGTCGTCGCAGGCGCAGCATCGCGCGCCGCGTGCCCGGGATGATCGCGAACCGGTAGAGCATGCGGTCGATGAACGACAGGTGCGTGTTCCTCGCGATCTCGCCGAGAATCGTGCCGGCGGTGAAGCGCGGGTCCGACGCACAGGCAATGAGGAAGCGCAGGTACTCCTGCTCGCCCGTCTGGTGCGACGCGGCTGCCGGATAGACCGTCGGGCACGTCGTCCCGGCTGCGCGCGGAAGCTGGCGGCGTGGCACATCGCGCAGTTGATGCCGACGCGCGGAAAGCCGACGGTCACCTTCGAGAGGCCGATCGGCATCTCGTGTCCGTCGCGCGCCGAGGATGCCGATCGACGCATAGCCGCCAGGCGCCGGCAGGTACTCGGGAAAGATCCGCGGCAGCACGAGCCAGATCCAGTACGGCACGCCCTGATCCGGCTCAGTGCCGACCGAGCCGTAGAGGAAGTGCTCTTCGTCCGACGCGAAGTAGGGCGGCGGCTTCTCGCGGAAGAACCGGTTGTAGACGAAGAGCCCGCCGATCGCCGCCAGCAGCGCGATGACGCCAACGACGATGCGCTGGCGCGGTGTCGTCATGAGAGGTCATCGCCCTCCTCCCGGGCGTGCCGGCAGATCGAGTGGTGAACCCGCCGCCGAGGCGGCGCGGCCGACTTGATCGCCAGGAGCAGCGCGAGCTCCGGCACGAAGAAGACCAGATCGAAGTAGCCGAGCATGCGGTATTCGCGCTGGTTGGAACAGCACGAAGAAGACCACGCCCGGCCAGCCGCGAGCGCCGACCGCGATCCACGCGACCGGCCGGTAGCGATGTCGGGTCGATGGCGGCCGGCACGTAGAACGCGCTCAGCAGAATCGAGCAGCAGCGCGGCGAACCGGATCCACATCAGCGGATCCGGCACCGGAAGTCGGCTGAACGCCAGCATGCGCTCCGGCGCGAGCAGCGTTGGCAGTGCCAGCGCCAAGGTTGGCGGCGATGCCGACCCAGGTGACGCGCGTGAACCAGCGTGCGGCCGCGTTGCCGTCAACAGACATATTCGATGCTCCGCGTCGTCGGTTGTGAAGACCCCACGTCAGACAATCGGAAAAGCGGAAGCGCCTTGGTCGGGTCTGAAGGCCCGACGCTACGTACTCCGTAGCGTTATGTACTGCATAGAGCGGAAGACCCGAGGTCCGCAGAACGTCGCCTGGTCAGAACGTCTTCATGTACTCGACGATCGCGCGCTTGTCGTCGTCGGAGAGCGTCGTGCCGTAGACGTGTCCGCTGTTCGAGTTGCCGGGCACGGTCGTGTCGTAACGCGTGAACGACTGGCCGTCGGCCGTCGGCACGTCGGACACGAAGCCGACTTTCGACCTGGTCGAACACGTCGTAGCCGCGGAAGAAGCGTCGCGGCCGCGCTCCGGCGGGTCCAGCAGGTCGCGCAGCGTCGGCACCGATCCGTTGTGCAGGAACGGGCCGCGCAGCCAGATGCCGTCGAGCGGATGGTTGGCGTAGCCGTTGGTCTTCCGGAAGTGCGAGAACCGGTACGGCGAGTCCGGATAGAGGCCGTACTGGTTCATCGCGAAGGTGAGCGTGTACGAATCGAGCCGATGGCGATCGGTGCCGATCGCGTCGATCGGCACGACCTGTGCCGACGCGCGATGCCGGACACGACGCCGTCGCGGAACCGGTGATCGGCGTGGCAGTCCTGGCAGTGCTGCTGGTAGAGCGGCTCGCCGCGCGACGCCAGCGCCTGGTCGATCGGATACGGATACTTCGGCGGCGGCAGCGTCCAGATCCAGTCGCGGACGCGCTTCAGGTTGTCGTGATCCACGGTGACCGGCGTCACGCCGGCGCCGAGCGCGGCGCTCAGGTTGCGCTCGTCCACCGAGTCGTTGTCGCCGTCCCAGTGCAGGTGCATGCCCTCGCGCGGCTTCTGGTTCCAGAGCGACGGAAAGTCCGAGGCGCCGATCAGTTCGTCCGGCGGCAGCTTGCTCAGATCCCAGTTGAACTGAATCGCCTTGTACGGATTGAACGTGTCGACGCTGCCCGCGTCCCCATCGTGGCAGGTCCCGGCGCGAGGATCGGCGCCATGCGGTTGCGCAGGTCGAGCGTCTGCAGCTTCAGGCGGTCGATGAGACCCGTGCGCAGCAGCGCGCGCTCGAAGAGCGACGGCCCGCCGCGCCTGGGCAGGCGTCCGCGCACCGCGTCGGCGGTGAGGCGATTGTCGAGCGTGCAGTCGAGCACGAACTGGACGAACGCCTGCAGATCGAGCCGCTGCGCCGGCATGCCGAGGACGACTCGCGACGCGACCCTGCGGCGTGTCGCGCACGGTGCTGGTGTGGCAGACGCGCGCAGTTGAGGCCGACGTGGTCGACGCCGAACCGACGGCGCCGCGAGACGCCGACCGGCAGATCCTTGCCCGGCTCGGTGACGAAGCCGAACGTCGCGTAGCCGCCCGGCAGCTTGTCGCTGCAGATCGACGGCAGCGCCGTGAACACCCAGTACGGCGGCAGCACGCCGCCAATCGGCGACAGCAGCGACCCGCCCGGCTCGCTGCCGATCGATCCGTATTTGAAGTGCTCCTCGATGTTCGTCGTAGGTCGATCGGCCGGTCCGAGGTGAGCGACACGATCGACCCAGATCGCCACCGCGACCGCAAGCGCGAGCGCCGCCGAGCGCCAGGCGCTTCAGAATCCGACGCGCCGATCTCCGCCATCATGCGAACGCTGCGGCCTGAACACCGACATCACCTCCTCGAGCATCGCCTCCTCGGCTCGGGAAGCGGCTTTCCTCGTAGCAGCCGAGCGGGTGCTCGACGACGTGCACGAGGCACTTGTTGCAGTAGGTGCACGGGCGCTCGGCGCGGTCGCGGCCCGCCTGCGAACTGCTTCACGAGGTCGTTGTTGGCCACCAGCGGCCGCGCCATGCTCACGCGCGTCGCACTGGCCGCTCGTCGATCGCCTTGCGGATGACCGACGCCGTCTGGAAGCCGCCCGTGCAGATGACCGGCACGTTGACCGCCTGCTTGATGACGTGAGCATCGGGCAGCGTGAGTCCCTCGATCTTGTCCGCCGGCACGCCGGCGTCGAGCCACGCCTTGCGGAAGAGCGCGCCGGTCAGCGTCGTTGTGGAACAGCAGCAGGTTCCGGAACGTGTTGCGTGCCGCTCGACGCGAGCTGCTCGTAGGTGTGGGACAGCAGCTCCACGTCCAGATCGCTGCCCGGCCGGGTTGCGCGGATGCGGGAACGAACTGCCGGTCGAGACGTGGATCGCGTCGACGCCGGCTTCGACCAGCCATTTGCAGACCTGCGCCGACTCCTGCGACCGTGTTGCCCGGGCCTTCGAGCTTGAGGATCAACAGCGCGTCGTTGTATTCGGTCGCGCTGATCTTCATCTGCAGGTGGAAATCGCGGCCCACTCGTGCCCGGATCGCCCGAACGATGTCGAGCACGAAGCGGGCGCGGTTCTCGAGCGACCCGCCGTATTCGTCCTGCCGATCGTTGATCGCCGAGCTGAGGAACTGCGTGATCAGGTAGCCGTTGGCGCCGTGAAGCTCGACGCCGTCCAGCCCGGCATCGCGCGCGCGCCGGGCGCCCTCGGCGAACGCCGACACGACTTCGCGGATGTCGCCGATCGTCATGCGATCGCACTCGAAGCCGTGGAGCGGATCGCTCTTGCTCGTGGAGCTCTGTCCCTTCGGGTACTGCCAGATCCGGCACGTCGCGCTGGCGTCCGCCGTGGCTCAGCTGCATGATGAAGCGGCAGTCGTGCGCGTGCACCGCTTCGCCGACCGCACGCCAGAACGGAATGCGATCGTCGTCGTGTATCGTCGCGTAGTTCGGAATGATGCGACCGCGCGGATGCACCGGCACGAACGACGAGATGATCGCGCCGACGCCGCCGCGCGCGAACTTCACTTCCCAGTTGATCCGCGTCTGATTCCCGGTGCCGTCGTAGTTGTCGAATCGTCCGGAGATGTTCGATCGGAACACCCGGTTCTTCACAGAGAGATTCCGAAAGCTCAGCGGCTCGAAGAGGACATCTGGCATCGGGCTCCTCGCAAGCTGGGCGTGACGACGACGATCGAAACGTTGACATGGTCGCATTAACGAACATGCCAGAGTCAACGTGTTCAGTTTTGATGCTCGCGACGTTCTGATCCGTGGAATTCAAGAACATTCCAGGAACAAAGGGACAGTAGCATGTCTGCACTGATCAGAACTGCTTGGCGCGACGACCGTCGTCGCATGGCCGGACTCGCGACTCGTCGGCTGCGGTCCGCACCAGCCGAAGCCGGGCACCGTCCTCGACGAAGCGATGCGCGCCAGGCGGACGGCCGAATCGTTTCCGGCGGCCGACGAGGACTATTTCCACGACATGGACGGCGGGCTGTCGCTGAACACGGCTGAGGTGCAGGGCCGCAACATGTGGAACGTGTGGACCGGCGGCAACGATCGCCAGTGGGACGTGCTCTCGCGCCAGAGCCTCGGGTCGCTCGACTTCCTCAAGACCATCTCGTCGCATCCCGTACTGCCGGCCACGCGCGACAACCGGTGGCACGAGCTCGGGCTCGTGAACGAACCGTGCTTCAGAAAGCCCACGGGACCCGATCCGAACCGGTGGGGACTGTGGCTCGACGTGCGCGACCTGCGTGCACCGCCGGATCCCGTTCGCCAACGCGACGAAGTATCCAGGCGTGAAGATCGGTGCGCGCGGGGCAAGACGGTTCCCGTCGGGTCGTACTACGGCGAGCCCACCGGAGTCGTCGGATTGCGGCTGTTCCCGAACCCTGACTTCGACGACAAGGCGCGCAAGCGATGGGACGCGGAACGCTATTACCGCGATGCCGGCTACTACGACGACAGAGACCTGGTGAAACCGTACCGTGTCGGCATGTCCTGCGGGTTCTGCCACGTCGGACCGAGCCCGGTGAATCCGCCCGACGATCCGGAGAATCCGACGTGGGCGAATCTGTCGTCCAACGTCGGCGCGCAGTACTTCTGGTGGGACCGCGTCTTCGACTGGAAAGGGCGGACCAACGGCAGGCAGCTTCCTCAACCAGGCGCTCCGCACCTCGCTGCCTGGCACGCTCGACACGTCGCTGGTGTCGAGCGACAACATCAACAACCCGCGAACGATGAACGCGGTCTACTACCTGGGTCCGCGCATGGGGCTCGCCAAGCGCTCGGGCAAGGAGCACCTTGCGGGAGGCGAGCTCGACAACAAGCAGTTCAACGACTTCCTCCCGCCGGACCATCCGCTCTCGCAGTTCTTCGCAGAAGCCGGACACGACCTGGACGCCGCGGGTCCTGAAGGACGGATCGGACTCGGTCGGCGCGCTCGGCGCACTCAATCGCGTGTACCTGAACATCGGGCTGTTCAGCGAGGAGTGGCTGCTCCACTTCCAGCCGCTGCTCGGCGGCAAGCCGATTACGCCGATCCGGATTGCCGACGCACAGAAGAACTCGGTCTACTGGCAGGCGACCGAGCTGCAGACGCCGAACATGGCGAGCTTCTTCCTCGTCGGCACCGACCCCCATCACCTGCCGCGACGCGCCGACCGGCTCGTCGCATCTGACCTCCGATGCCGAGCAACTGCGGCGCGGCAAGGTCACGTTCGCCGAACGCTGCGCCCGCTGCCACTCGAGCAAGCAGCCGCCCCTTCCGGCCGGGCTCGACCTGGAGAACTGCAACGGCAAGGACTATCTCGACGTGCTGGGACCGCTACTGGGCCTGGACCAAGACCGACGGCTTCAAGGCGCCGATGCGCGAACGTCGTGGCCGCCGACGATTTCCTCGCGGACAACTATCTCTCGACCGAGCTGCGCGTCCCGTCCACGCTGATGCAGACCAACATGTGCAGCCCGCTTGCGACCAATGCGATCGCGGGCAACATCTGGGACAACTTCTCGTCGCAGTCGCTACAAGGAACTGCCGGCCGTCGGCACCGTGAAGCTCCGTAATCCGCTGAGCGGCGCGGAGTTCGACTTCACGATGCCCGGCGGCGGACGCGGCTACACGCGCCCGGCCTCGCTGGTGAGCCTCTGGTCCACCGCGCCGTTCCTGCAGAACAACTCGGTCGGACCGTTCGAGTGAGGAACCGTCGGTGGAGGCCCGCATGAATGTGTTCGACAGGTCCATCCATCAGATGCTCTGGCCCGAGGAGCGGCGCATCCGACGATCTGTTCACGAAGCTGAACATCACCGGCCCCGGCGTCGGCTAGATCCAGCGCACCGTCCGAAGACAGTTACGTCCGCGTGCCGAAGGGTTTCATCCCCGATGGACTCGAGCCGCTGCTCGGCGCTCGGCCAGCGTCTGTTCCCGATGTTCTTCCGCGACGGCGAGGTCCGAGATCGGGCCGTTCCCGCGGGGCACGCCCGTCAGCCTCTTCACCAGCATGGACCTCACCGGCGCCGATCTGCCGCGAGCGCAGAGCGCAAGGCGCAGCGGAAGAAGATGCTTGCGCTCCTCGAACAGGTCAAGCGGGAGTTGAAGCGCGGCACCGACATCTTCAGCGACCGCAACATCATGGAAGAGCATGCTGTCGCTGAGCAAGTGCCCGGACCTGGTGATCAACAAGGGACACTATTTCGGCACCAGCCTCTTCACCGAGGAACCGGGCCTGACCGACCGCGAGAAACTCGATCTCATTGAGTTCCTCAAGACGATGTGATCGTCGTAGCGGCGGGTACGTAGGGGCGGGTCTTCAGACCCGCCCCAGCGCCGACTGGAGATGCGCGTGGGAGATGGAGCGACCGCGGATGTGAACGGGACGGCCGAGACAACGGCGAGCCCGCCGCCTACGATGCCGACTTCATCGTCGTCGGCTCGGGCGCCGGTGGTGGAACGCTGGCGGCGCGACTGGCGGAGTCCGGCTTCCAGGTGCTGCTGCTCGAGGCCGGCGGCGATCCGCGCACATCGATCGGCGACACGCCGCAGACGCCGCACGTCAACAGCCTGCCCGACGACTACGACGTGCCGGCGTTCCACGCGCTCTCGACGCGAGAACTCCGGGATCACGTGGGACTTCTGGGTACGTCACTACGCCGACGACGCACGACAGAAGCGCGCGACCCGCACTACAGGGCTGACGTCGACGGCCAGAAGGTCGACGGCGTGCTCTATCCTCGCGCCGCCACACTCGGCGGCTGCACCGCGCACAACGCGATGATCCTGATCTATCCGCACAAGGCGGACTGGAACCAGCTCGCCGATCTCACGGGCGATCCGTCGTGGCGTGCCGAACGCATGCGGCCTACTTCGAACGGATCGAACGCTGCGAGCACCGGCCCGACGAGCGCGCGCACGCGCGACTCGGCGTCCAATCCGAGCCGGCACGGCTGGTCCGGATGGCTGCAGACCGAAACGGCGCCCGCTGATGCCGTCTTCCACGATCGCGATCTGCGCAAGACGATCCTCGAATCGGTACGTGCCGCGCTTGCCAGCCCCGAGATCGCGATCACGGATGCCGACCGGCGGGCGCGACTGGACAGCGCGCTCGACCCCAACGACTGGCGCGTCGTCGAGCGACGATGCGATCGGCGCTGCGCTATACGCCGCTCACCACCGCGGAGCACCGTCGCGTCGGCTCGCGCGAGCGTGTCCTCGACGTGGCGCGAGCGACCTGCCCGATCGGCTGAAGGTTCAACTGAACGCGCTGGCTACCGCAGGTGCTGTTCGACGACGGCGGTCGCGCGATCGGTGTCGAGTATCTCGACGGCGACGCGGCTGTACGGCGCGCATCCACGGCCGAGCACGAAGCCGCCGCGACACGCGTCGGGTCTTCGCGGCACGCGAGGTCATCCTGGCCGGCGGCGCATTCAACACGCCGCAACTGCTGATGCTCTCCGGCATCGGACCGAAGCAGACGCTCGAGTCAGCACGGCATCCCGGTACGCGTCGGCTCTCGACGGCGTCGGACAGAAACCTGCAGGATCGCTACGAGGTGGCCGTCGTCAACCGCATGAACTTCCCGGCCTGGAAGACGCTCGAGGGGGCCACCTTCACCAGAGACGACGACCAGTATCGAGACGTGGGCGACCGACCGCAAAGGAGCATACGCCAGCAACGGCGCGATGCTCTCGGTCGTCGCGCGCTCGGACCCGGCGCGCCTTCGCCGGATCTGTTCCTCTACGCGCTGCTCGGCCGCTTCGAGGGCTACTTCCCCGGTTACTCGTCGCTGCTGCGCGCAGAACCCGAACTGCCTGACCTGGGTGGTGCTGAAGGCGCACACGAACAACACGGCCGGCGAGGTCACGCTGCGCAGCGCCGACCCGCTGAGTGCCGCCGGCGATCAACTTCCAGTACTTCGACGAAGGCAACGATGCACGCGGTGACGACCTGCACGGCGGTCGCGGCAGGCATTCGCCTGGCCAGAAAGCTCGCGGCGCCGCTCAAGGCGCAGAACCTGCTTGCACCGAGGAACTTCCCGGAGACGCCGTCTCCGACGACCATCTCGAGGAGTTCGTGCGCGATCGCGCGTGGGGCCATCACGCGTCGTGCACGTGCCGCATCGGGCAACCGGAGGACGGCGGCGTGGTGTCGACCGACTTCAAGGTCCACGGCGTCGACGGCCTGCGCGTTGTCGACGCGTCGATCTTCCCGAGAATTCCGGGCTTCTTCATCGCGAGCGCGGTCTACATGATCGGCGAGAAGGCGGCGGACGTCATCACGGCGGAGGCACATGTGTCTGCCGCCCTCGGGACCGTCAAGGCTTTCGGCATCGTGAGGAGGGTATCGATGTCGAGCATCGCTCAGGCTCATGGTGCTTCTCGCGCTGCTCGCGACGGCGGGTTGCTCCACGGTCGACGGCGATTCGACAGAACACCGAAGCCATCGGCAGCAGCTCGACGACCATCGACACCAACACCAAGGCAATTACGGAGTCGACCAGCGGGACGACGAGCCTCATGCCGGCGCTGCAGGGCGTGCAGCGGCTGATGGACCCGATGCGATCAGTGGCGCGACTCGATCCGACGATGAAGAGCGTGGCGGCGCTGAGCGAGCCGATGTCGCGCGTGGCCGCGCTCGACCCGAGCATGCGGGCGCTCGCCGACCTGCAGCAGCCCATGACGCGGCTGCTCGAGATCCGCGGCCCGCTCGATGCGGTGTCCGCACCTGGGCGGTCCGATGACGCGAGTGGCGACATGCGCGAGAGCCTCGAGGCGGTCGCCTCGTTGCGCGACTCGCTCGATCAGGTGTCGCACCTCGAACCGACGACTGGCCGCGGTCGCGAGCCTTCAGGGACCGATGGAGAAGCTCAGTGAGTTGCGGGAACCGCTCGAACAGGTCGGTGCGCTGGCCGGGACCGATGGGACGTCTCGCGGCGCTGACGTCGATTCTCGACCGTCCCGTGCTGCTGGTTGCGATGGCGCTGGCCGCGCTTGGCGGCGTGGGGACTGGTGACGTTCCTCGCGGTCCGCATGGCCATCGTCAGCGCCAGGCGCAGCGGAACCGGTCCGCCAGGCGTGACACGAGACCAGTCGTCGCGAGCGGACCTCGGAACGCCGCGTCAGTCCGACGCGGTCAGCGCGTGCTCGCACCATCCCCTTGATGCGATCGATGTTGCTTTCGCGGATCGGGCAGTTCGGGTCGGTCGATACGCACTGCGCCAGGCCGAGACCGCAGCCGCACGTGCACCGCGCGTTGTTGGCCGCCTCGAGCGCGCATCTGCCTTTGCCTCGACGAGAGGCCCTGGAAGTTGACGACCTGGATGTCGTCCTCGTCGAAGGCGACGCTCGACATCTGGCTGAGGCCGTAGACGGCGGCGGCGAGAACAGCGGCGAACGACCCACTTCAACGCTCCGGACGCGCTGCTCCCCTTCTTCTTCTGCGAGCCTCTCTGTCGTTGCGCCTTCCCCACTCGGATTCCTCCCGCTGCACCAGGGTCATTGGTGAGACGGGCACCAGTCTAACCCGCGCGCAGCTTGATGGGGCCAGGCGAGCCTGGAGGCTCGCGTCTACACATGCAGCGGCCTGGGCGTCGCCGCTGACCTGGTCAAGTCTCAGTTCACCAGGTCCCAACTCACCAATATTGGCTTGCCGCGGCATCACCTCGCGGGTCGCGACGAAGCGCGCCACCTCGGGGTTTTTGGGAAACATCTCCGCCAGCCGCAGGGCCGGTTCGAGCGCCGCCTTGTAGTTCTTCTCGCGCACCTGCATGTCCCACAGGCCGAACAGCGCCTCGGCACTCGCGTAGAAGTCGTCCTGCGTGTCGGCGGCCTCCCGCATCACCGCCAGCGCTTTCTTCTTGTTGCCCCCGCCGAGCAGCCATCCGGTGCCCCACGGCATCCGCGTGTCGACGATGTAGTCGATCCACGCGCGCGCAACGCGCGCCCGCAGATAGTCGGGACGGAGCTCGAGCACCGCAGTCGAGCGAGTGACGCGCCTCCCAGTACTCGTTCCACCCGGTCTTGCGCCCGAGCGTGCCGAGAACCAGCCACACGTAATTCAGATCGAGCTTGCCGAGAAAGAACAAGGCCACCGGGTCGTTCGGGTTCTCGCGTCAGCACCTCCCGAGCAGCGGCCCGGCCCGTCGAAAAGTCCTGCATGAACGCGCTCATCAGTCCGGGACACGGCGCGCACGCCTTGAACGCCTTCTCCTTGTCGGACGGCTCGCCGATGGCCCGGCGCAGCTGGAACAGGATGGCGGTGGTGCGCAATTCGTACACCGCCAGTGCGCCATCCTCTGGCGAGAGCGTCTGCGACAGCTCGGCGGCTTCCGCGTACTGACCGTTGTAGAAGAGGGCCTGAGCGGCGTCGAACGACTCGCCGGCAGGGGGCGCCGCATAGACATCCGCCGCACACAACAGCAGCACGACCGCCAGGATTCTGGTGATCATGCGACACGCTCCCGTCGCACCGCTCTGGGCATCTGCAGGTCGGGCATCGGTGGCGCGATGAAGAAGCCGCGGCACATCGAGGCCATCCATCGCGGACATCCGTGCCGACCGCGCCACGCGCGCGCTGTCGGTCGCAATCCCGGTGTTCGCGTACATCTGCCGGTACAGTTTCGAAATCAACATAAACACCGCGCGTGACTTGAACGATTTGACGAATCCGCGAGCGCTCCCAGACGGCGCTCCAGCTGTAGAACTGGTCCCACGCTCCCTGCGCGCGGTCACGAATCTCCTCCACAGCTCATCGTCGGATGCGGCGTGAACAGCTTGGGACGGCGGTCGTGCGGAATGAGCCAGTGCCGGGTGACCGGGATGCCGTCGATTTCCACCCCTTGCTGTGCGGGACTCGACGCCCACTTCTCGAAATCGAGCGTGCCCGGAAACGGCGTCAGCAGGACGAACTGCGCGAAGGTCAGGTCCGCTTGCTGCGCCAGCCGGACCGTTGCGTCAAAGGTGTCGGCGCGATCGCTCTGGAGGCCGAAGATAAACGACCCTAACACGTGGACGCCGCGTCGCCTGAACGCACGCAACCGATCGACGAGTTGTTCGCCCGAAAGGTTGAAGCCTTTGTAGACATCCTTCAGTCCGTCCGCTGTCACTGACTCTACACCCACCAGAGCACCTCGGATGCGCGCGTTGTGCATCGCGTCCAGAAATGCCGGGTCCTCGGCCGCCTCCATCGTGATCTGGGTGAAGAACACCATGTCTGGCGGGAGCAGTGCCAGGGCCTCCATCAGCTCGAATCGCTCGCTGGCGCAGCGCTCTCCAGTTCGATTGAGGCGCGACTGGTCTTTCCGCCTGCGTGCCATCGCGAGGTCCTCGAGGGTGACCGGATAGAAATTGTCATCGGCGAGCGCGATGAAGCGGAATCCCCGCCGCCGCAGCGTCGACCATCTCACTGACGACGAGGTCGACGGCGCGCTGCCGCGGCTCCTGCCCGTCGGTTCGCCACACCGAGCAGAAGGAGCAGTGCTTGGGACAGCCACGCACCGTCTGCACCGATGCCCACATGTACCGGCCTTCGGGCAGCAGGTCCCATCGTGCCGGAAGGAACTCGTCGCCACCAACCCGTCCGCCGTCGTATTCCGGCCTCGGGCACCCCGGCGATGCAGTCGCGCACCACCTGCGACCAGACTACGTCGCCGTCGCCCTTGACGACGGCGTGCGCCGCACCGTGCGTGTGCGCTTCCTCAGGAAAGAGCGTGGCGTGAATGCCGCCGTAGACGACCCACGCGCCGCGATCGCGCGCCAGCTTCCCGATTTCGTAGCCGCGGAGTGCATTGCCGGTGTGGATGCCGATGCCGACGACGTCTCCCGGCGCGATGGTGGCTGGATCGAGGCGCTCGAGCGTCTCGTCCACGATGATCGGATCGCCCCAGCTCGTGCCGGTGGCCGCCGCAAGCACATAGAGCCATCGCGGAGTGATGACCGCCACGCCGAACGACAGGTGGCTCGGATTGACCAGGTGAACTCGAGGCGCCATCGGAATCCTCCGAAGGCAGAGCATCCGCCGCCGCGTGCGTCGACACGGGGTCGATGGATAGTTGTTGCAATGACAGCGCGAGCGCGCTGCCGGTGAGCGAGGGCCGCCAGCCTATCTCAGCGTGTTCGGCGCATCAGAAACGGTTCGCAACGGCCAGCCCGCCATTCTTGAAGAAGCGGCCGACTGACATGCCGGCGCGGCTCGCAACGGCGGCGGTCGCAACCCCGATGCGTGACGCGCTGGTCCCGATGCCTGGCGCGATGGCTCGCGGCGGGCACGGGATCGGGTCGGCGCTCCGGCACACGTGAATGAGACACCGGCGGGAGGAACGTATCCCCCTGGACAAGAGAGTCGGACACCGGCGCGAGAGATGTGGACACCGGCAGGAGAGATGTCGACGCCAGCACCTCGGACGCAGGTTCACCGGGCAGGCTCGCCGGCGCGCCGGCGGCCGACACCATCGTGGCCTGACTATCGGAGACCGGCGCTCGTTCGCTGGCTACCTGCACGGGCGATGCATCGACGAGAGAGTCACGGCGGGGCTTCGCGAGTGCTCTGTGCGTCGGACGCGTCCCTCTGAAGAACCGCCCGCGAGCCTCCAGGCAATTGACGGTTGGCGCCTGACCGAATCGGCATGCTTGCAAGAGCCCGCAGCGGCAGCTGAATGGACTCCACGACGACGACCGGCGGCATCGCACCCAGGAATGCGACCGTCAGCGAGAGCAAGGCAGCGCCTGCCAGTGCAGCGGCCCAGGCGATTTGCCGGCTGGCGATGCGCCACGCCAGCAGCCGTGAGACACGAGCGTGCAGGCCCGCGCCGGACATCGAGGCGCCGGGCACGGCGAACGGCGTCAGGCCGCTCATGCGCCCGGAGATCTCAGCCGCCCTGGCGAGAGCGCGCGCGTATGTCACCGGTGACCCGGTGCGTTGCACCACCAGCCGATCGCAAGCCATCTCGCGCTCGACATCAATCTGCCGCGAGATCCACCGCACCGCCGGATGCAGTGCGGTGACACTGCGCAGCACGCATTGCAGCAGACGCGTCCAGTCGTCGAACCGCTGCAGATGGGCATACTCATGCAGCACAATCGCCTCGATCGCGTCATCGTCGAGCGTGGCGACCAGGTCGGCGGACAGGATGATCCGGGGCCGTCGCCACCCGATCGCGCACGCTCCACGGATATCGGCGGACACGAGGACGCGAGCGTCTCGTGATGTCCGGCGCGCTGCACTGAACTGCACGAGACGCGCGGCGCGCGTTGAATCCAGCGGTGTCGCTGCATCGGCGAGCCGGCCGACGGCCCGAAGGTTCACGCCAAGCCGGACGAGCGACACAAGCGCGGCGAGCCCCCATGCAGCGAGCGCGAACGAGAGTACCCACGACGGCGGCGCTGGGATCTCCAGGAGCGAGTCATCGGCGGCTGCGCCACCGCCCAGCAACGTGGTGGCTGCGGTGCCCAGCGTCGTCACATTCGGCGCCCACGGCAGCGCGAGGACGCACAGAAGCGCCAGCCACCACACGAGATGACGCTGCGCGGGGGAACTCGCGGGCACCAGCCTGACAATGAGGGTCGCCATCGCCGCCAGCGCCACGCCCTCGATCAGCCACTCGATGAGAAGATTCACGAGCGCCCCTTCCTGGCGGGAGTCCCTGAAGCCTGCCGGTCCAGCAACGCCTTGACCTTGTTCAGCTCCTCGGGGTCGACATCCTCGTGGCCGAGCAGGTCCATGACCAGCTGTTCACGCGAGCCGTTGAAGAACCGCGACAGCAGGTGGGACAGCGCGCCGCGCCGGGCCTGCTGGCGATCGACAATGGCAGAGTAGACAAACGCGCGACCTTCCTTCTCATGGCGCACGTAGCCCTTGCGTTCGAGGATGCGGAGAATGGTCAGGACCGAGTTGTACGCCGGGCGCTCGGGCCCGTCGATGTTCTCGACGACGAGCTGCACCGTGGATCCGGGGTGCTCCCAGAGCACGTGCATGATGCGGTGCTCGGCATCGGTGAGCGCCGCGGATCGTTTGCGTCCAGCCACGATCTGCGACGATACGCCGGGGCATCCGGCCTGTCAACTAATTAATTAGTTGATGGCTCATGGAACGAGTCGGAACGCGGCAAGCGTGCGGCGGCTCTCGTTGCCGTCAGGGATCAACTCGATGACGTAATCGCCCACCGCAAGCGGCGCGAGCGCCAGCTGCGCGGTCATCCACGTGGTCCCGTCCGCGTCGACAAACACCGACGCGGCCACCGGGATCGGCAGCGGCTTGCCCGATCGATCGAGCAGACGTGCCGCGGCCGTCGCGCCAACCGACGGCGCATCGACGCGCAGACGTTCGGTGCGTCGAAACCGAAGATCGCTGGTCGGCAGTTCCCTGTTACCTGTCGTCGGACCTCGCCTGAAGAGAATGGAACCGGTGCCGCTGGGAGACGCCTCGATCGTCAGCTTCGTCGAGACTGTCGAGGCCGCCACGCTGCCGCTGCCCTTCTCGCGCAGCCGCACCTCGTATTCTCCGGGGACGACCGCATGTCGACGTCACGACCAGGCGGACACTCGTCGAGCCCGGTGCGATCTGCGCGTGACCAGCTGGCGACACTGATGCCACTGCTGTCGATCACCATCACGTCGGCGTCACCGCCACCGGCCCATTCGTTCCCGCCACCGGATCCGCGCGCCCCGTCGGCACACACCGACAGCGCGATCGCGCCGTCGGGGGTGTATGCTGCCGCGGCACGTACTCGGAGCGTCGGCTCGCCCGAAGTGGTCCCAAGCGTCTCCAGCACCGACGCAAACGCCGTCGATGCCACTGACACCGGCGGGAGCGTGGTGCGCAGCGGGATCCACTGCATCGCCGGCGCGTGGCCGCAAGATACCCGCGCCGCGCGCGAAGCTGGACGCCGGGCCGCTTCACGCGAACCTTGATCGAGTGGAACTTGCCATCGAGCTTGCCGGTCGAGTAGTAGCCGAGCAGGTAGTAGGTGCTCAAATCGTCGGACACCCGGCGAAGTCCGGCGGCCAGATTCGAGTTCTCGATGATGGCCAGGCCGTCGGTGACATCGGCCATCAGCCGGAGGCTGTCGTGGCGCTCGTTCAGGCGTCGCAGATCCTGATCGATTGGGATGCGTCGGATTGTTGCTCATCGTCCCGACGCCTGCCGCCGGCACGATGTCCTCGTCGAACGTCACGAGGCCGCGCGGATCGACCGGGTAGAACGACACATTGGCTCGATTCGCCTCGTCGAGCATCTGCCTGAACCGCGGCGGTTCATCGAGTTGGGCCAGCGCCTGGCGATCGCCCTCGCAGACCGTGGCCTCTGAATACGCCGGCGAGCCGGTTGCGGTGAGCCGCCCGTTACGCGGGTCGACGGTCACCGGCGGCCCCGAGGGCACGACGCCGTCGATCGGCCGTGCCAGCGCCGGATTCGGGCGTGAACAGCCGCCAGCCGTTCGAGATGGTGATGACCGCCTTGCGCTCTTCGCGAACACCACGGAGATGGCGCACGAGTTCCTCGAGGCGTGTCGAGAGTGCGCTGCTCGCGACGGCGGAGGATCATCTCCTGCGCGATCCCGCGGTCCGAGTTCGCTGCAGTGGAGAGCCCCGGGTAACACGAGGCGTACCGCCGCTCGACAGCGTCCGTGAAGTTGACCTCGTCGCGCGTGCCCCAGAGTTGCCCGAGCAACGCGTCGACGCTCGATGGACGACGGACGAAGCTGAGATCGCGGACGTTGTCACCTGGCGTCATCACCGCAATCAGATCGTCGGGACCGACCAGCCGATCCAGTGCCTCCGTCAGCGGCTTGCGCATCCGCAGCGTGGCACCTCGATCGACATGCGGCGCGTCGAGAAACAGCACGAACACACGTGCAGCCGCCGCCCCGACCGCCTCCCGCGATTCATCCAGGGTTCGCACCTCGCGTGGTGGCGTGTTGGCACGCGGCGCCCTGACCGACGGCAATGCGTGTGAACTCGGCGATCGTCTGCGGCGTGTCGCCCTCGAGGATCTCGAAGTCCTCGCGTGAGAGGTCGGTCACCGGCACGCCACCGCGCGTCGCGTACACATCGACGCGCACGTAGTTGGCTTCGATGTGGAAGGTTGGTTGTGTTTGCGCGGCAAGCGAGACGGCGCACGCGAACAGCGACAAGCCACGGAGCCACCAGGCCGGACCGCCGCGGCGACGATCGACGAGACCTCGCTCGAACACGCAGCCACCTTTCTGGCCGGACATCACTGGCTCGGCGGCAGTCCGTTCGACGCCGCCCGACACTGGATTCTCTCACGCGGTCGTGCTGTCCGGGACGGCGGCCAATCGGGGTATCTTCTTAGGCGTGATGAAACAGACACTGCTTCGCCTCACGCTGCTGGTGACGCTCATCGCCGGCGCGGCCCTGCCGGTTCGGCGCTCAGTCGAACGAGGAGTGGACCCGCCCCTTTGCCCCGTTCCGCATCGTCGGCAACATCTATTGGGTCGGCAGCTACGACCTGGCGTCGTACCTGATTACGACGCCGCAGGGAAACATCCTGATCAACACCGGCGTCGGCGACACGGCGCAGCAGATCAAGAAGAGCGTCGAACAGCTGGGCTTCAAGCTATCCGACACCAGGATCCTCACCGCGACGCACGGACATTTCGACCACGTCGCCGGCATGGCCGAACTGAAGCGCATGACAGGCGCGCGGCTTCTGGTGTCCGAGCCGGAAAAGGTGCTGCTCGAAACCGGCGGCAAGGCCGATTTCCGGTTCGGCGACACCCCAGGCGCGCAGTTCGAGCCGGCAAAGGTCGATGGAACCTTCAAGGATGGCGAGTCGATCTCGCTGGGCGGGACGTCGCTCGTCGCGCATCTTCATCCCGGCCACACGAAAGGGGCGACGAGCTTCACCGTCGACGTACAGGAGGGCGGGAAGACCTACCGCGTCATCATCGCGAATATGGGGTCGATCAATCCTGGCGTGACGGTCAGCGGGATGAAGAGCTATCCCGGGCATCGGGCAGGACTACGCGCGGACGTTTCTCGCGCAGAAGGACATGAAAGTGGACGTCTGGCTCGCGTCCCACGCCAGCCAGTTCCGGCTGCACGAGAAGTACAAGCCCGGCGATCCGTACTCGCCCGATCGTTTCGTCGATCCGCAGGGCTATCTCGCGGCTGTCCAGCGGCTCGAGAAGGCGTATCTCGATCAGCTCGCGAAGGAACGCACAGGCAAGTAAGGAGAGTAGGCGGGCGCAGTCTACTCGAACCGGCTACTCTTTCCGGACCTTTGCCTCGACCTCGACCGGCAGCCCAAGCTCGGTCTTCAGCGTCATGTAGACCGTGTCGCCTTCCTTGAGTTCCTTCTTCAGGTCCGACAGGTAGATGTGCACACCCTTCGGATTCATGTAGGTGGACTCGTACGCAATGACGCGTGACGTCCTCCTGCACCGCGTCGGCCTTGCTGGCATCGCGGAACTCGATCTTCCCCGCCACCTCGCTCGTGCCCGACACGAGATAGATCGCGTACATCCCCGGGTTGTTGATGGTGGCGTAGGCCACCGTGCTCTTGGCTCCGGGTTCGGGCAGCTTCACCCATGCATCGGTGGCCGTAATCGGTTTGTCCTGCGCGGAGGCTGCACCCAGTCCCAGCAGCACGAACACCGCAGCCGCCAACAACGTCGTCACCCGCATCCGTTTCGCCGCGTTCCTCATGTCGACTCCCGTGTCTGCTCTGACGCCGGACCGCCGGCGCACTCTGACTCTCGCATTACTTTATCCCGGTCGGTCTCCGTACCGCACCAGCCGCCTTGTGCGGTTCGCGCCTCAAGCGCAGCAGTCGCCGCTCAGCTCAACTCACAGCCTGCTTCGATGTCGCGGTTTCAACGCGAAGCACCCACCCTGCACCGAGTGCCACGCCGATCGCATAGAGCCACACAGGAAAGTGACCAGGGACGCGGTGTTCGACAGCGGCGCCCGACTCAACCACGAACGAGCCGACCACGATGATTGCCGCCGCAACGATCACCGCCGCATCTACCCATCCGTAGGCACGCTGTCGCTGTTCGGTGAAGAAGAGATAACTGCCGACGACGGTGAACAACGTGGCGACGATGACCGGAGCCCAGACCGGCGCAACCCACGGCACGGGAATGAGGAACAGGATGTCCCATGTCGCCAGGCTGTCCGGCCAGCCGATGACGATCCACAGCGTGACGTAATACATCAGGTCCCAGACGCCGAATCCCACCAGGAACGCACCCCATCGTCCTGCGAGTCTCCGGCTCGCCATCAGCCCCGGCAGCAGCAAGGACGACGATCGTGCACGCCTCGCGCACCAGCTCCACCCTGACGGTGCGGAGCGGCAGCGCTACCGCGGTGATCTGCATCCCGATACCTGGACCTGCAGTGGCGGCGTCCCTCAGGTACAGGTCGCGCAGGTAGACGACGACGCACCCCTCGATCCAGCCAAACGCGAGCGCGAAGAGCCAGAGGCTGATGTAGGTAATGCGACGCTCACGAACCGAGTAGTTCATGCGTATGCCCAGTCCCGACCCCAATGCTCCACCGAACGACGATCGAAGTTCAACGACCGCATCGAGGGCGTCCTGTACGCCACAATAGCGACAGATGAGCCAATCCTTTCCGCAGCAGTTCCGGGCGGCGCTGACGTGGGCGGCAATCGCGCTCTTGACGTATCTGCTCTACCTGATCGTTGAACCGTTCCTGATTCCGCTCGGCTGGGGCTGTGTGCTGGCGGTCCTGATCTATCCGGCGTTCGGCAAACTTGCTCTGCGGATCGGCGCAGGGCGTGCCGCCGCAGCAGCCACGCTGGTCACGGCCATCGTGCTGATCGCGCCGGGCATCGCGCTCACCAACGCCTTCGCACGCGAGATGATCGGGATCTCGCAGACGCTCCAGGACATGTTTGCCGACGGAGGCACCTCTGGAGTTGATCGCGCGTGGGCGCAGCTGATCGAACGCGTGCCTGCGGCGGCCCGCGTGGATATCGGCGCGGTCGGCGCTCGACGCGCTTCAGCAAACGGCGACGTTCCTGATGTCGCAGTCTGGCTCCATCCTCGCCAACTTCGCCGTCTTCTTCCTGGATCTGGCGCTCGCCCTCTTTGCCACCTTCTTCCTGCTTCGCGACGGCGACGCGATCATGCACGCGGTCAGGCGCCTGCTGCCCATGTCGCCGGCCGATCGCGAGACGTTCATCACGCGGACCGGCGATCTCATCGCCGCGGGTGTCACATCGTCGGTGATCGTCGCCAGCCTGCAGGGGCTGCTCGGTGGGCTCGCGTTCGCGGTGCTGGGACTCTCCGCTCCGGTGTTCTGGGGCGTGGTGATGGCCTTCGCCTGCCTGCTGCCGTTCGGTGCGGGTATCGTCTGGCTGCCGGCGGCAATCTTTCTGGCCCTCTCGGGCTCGATGACCAAAGCGCTCGTCCTGGTCGGCCTTGGCATCGGTGTGATCAGCACCGTGGATAACGTGGTGCGCCCGCTGCTGCTGAGCGGACGCGCTCACATGAACGGGCTGGTGATCTTCGTCAGCCTGCTCGGCGGACTGCGCGTGTTCGGCCTTCTCGGGATCGTGCTCGGCCCGATTGTCGTGGTCACCGCGATTTCGCTGGTGAGCAGCTACGTCAACTCGTCACCGCCGTCGAGGCCGCCCCGGAACGCTCCGTCGCGGTCGTCCGAACCGAATGAGGTGGTGGAAGTCTGATCCGGGAGCTTTCGAATGGAATCGGACGCCTGCAGCGAACGGTCAGCGCGGAGCGGCAAGCTTCATCGGCTGGACCATCGCCCCGTTTCCGGCGACGTCCCATGCGGCAAAGCGCACCCACTTCTTCCCTGTCGCGTCGAACGGAATCGAGAAGTGATGCGAGCCGGTGGCGGCAAGGTTGGTCGCCGGGATAATCTGCCGGTCGGTCGTGCTGCCGTTGCCCCACACCACTTCGACGAAATTCAGCGGGAACGTCCACTCCACGTCCGCCTCGATCGTCCGTGCCGGGCCGGCGCCTTTCACCGCGTAGGTTGGAATCAGCACCTCGCCTGACGTGACGAAGTAGTCGCCCCGCATCAGCGTGTCGATGAGCGGGCTGACATCGTCAGGCCTGGGGAGCGCGGCCATCTTCACGTAACTCACCGGCGAGCTGGCGTAGATGTCGTCGCCTGGCTGCTGATGTCGCACTTCGGAGATCGAGATCAGGTACTTGAGCGGCGTGGCCGTGTCCACGAACCAGTTGCTCATGTCGTCCAGCAACGGCAGGCACCGGTACTCGCACAGCCGCTGCTCCGATCGATCGAGCCCCATTCCCCATCGAAAGCCGACGCCCTGGTAATGCGGGTCGCTGAAGAACGGCAGGTGCCGGATCGAGTCCGGGAAGCCGGTGGACCCCTTGGTGCGCGGGTGCGGCATCGTGATCAACATGTTCTCGCGGCGCGCCATCTCCATCAGGTCGTCGGCTCCACCCAGGTGGTACACGGTGCCGTACTTCGGATGCCGTGTCAGTGAGTGTCTGCCCGGGCGCGCGGCCAGCCTCCCAATAGACCGGGTGCGAAAACAGGAGATCGGTGTGCCCGCCAAGCGGGCTGCCGTAGTACTCCTGGGACGGCAGCACGAGAAAATTCGTGTCCGAATGCCGCTTGGCGCCTTCGATGGAATTCAACCGAATCTGCAGTTCGTCGACCCTCGGACGCGCGTTCGGGGCGGCTGGTGCGGCGACGGTGCGGCCGGTGCAACGGGCTTCCCCCCAGGATAGACGGCGCCCACCGGCGCGTTCTCGACACCGAGTCCGACCGAGTCCACCTGGCTGACGATGTTGATGCCAAGCGCCTTGAGGGCGACGAGGTCGGGGATGTCGGCATCGAGGCTGCCGGCATCACCCAGCCGGCGTCCGAGGTCCATGTGATAGTGATGGTTCATCACCTGGTAGCCGGCCAGCGGCTTGTAGCGGTCGCCATGCGTGAACGCCGACGCGCGCTCGAAGGTGGCCTCCGCTGGATCAGCGCTCGGATACAGGAACACCGTCATGTGCTGGAGCGTGCCGGGCCGTGCGCTGTAGAGTGCGAAATTGGCCTGGTTCTCGGACTCGTCCTCGTGCTCCGCCTGGCGGACGCCAAAGGAAAACGTCGCGTCGTTGTCCTTGCGGTACCAGTTGTAACCGAGGTTGATCGCGATCTCGCGCGCCCAGAAGAAATTGTGCGGCGGTGGAAAGATGGCGATCGATCCGCTGCGGTCCACTCTCGGCCACGACCAGACGCTGGCTCGCCTTCAGCGGCACTTCGTCGTCATTGTTCGCGCCGCCGAAGCGGTACTCCTGCCAGGTGTTGGCAATGTCGCGCCAGGCGACGCGAGCACCGCCAGCGGTGCTCATGCCCCGCAACCCGGTGTGATATTTGTACGCCACCCACGGTGTGGTGGTCGTCGCCAGGACGATCCTGCTGGATCAGATTGCTGCCCTTGAAGATCGTGTACTGCAGCTCACCCGAGAACACGCCGAGCCGCACGCCCGGAAACGACACCAGCACACGCGAACCGTCGGTCTTCACCGTGCATGCGGTGACGGCGTAGACGGCCGACGCGCGAGTCACTTCGTCGCTTTTCCGCGGCAGACCAGGCTGATTCGCGATGCCCTGCGCCGGTGGAGGATTCGAGCTGCGATTGGCGGCAGCGCCCACATCGAGCGGCGCGTCCCAGAACGGGTCCCATCGGTACAGATCGACGATCTCGTTCGTGAGTTCGACCCCGAGGCCTCGCAGCGGCGCCATCTGCTGGTTGCTCATGCGGCGCAGCCCCGAGGTGATGCGGTACTCGGGGATCGCATCCGCCGCCACAACGCCCCAGCCACCGGTGCCGCCCGCGCGGCGCACCGCCAGTTCGTGGATCGTCGGCGTTCCCTGCCGCAGCGCGAACTGCATGCGCAGTTGCTGGTTTCGGTCGCCGTCCCACTGCACCGTGAGCACGTCACCGGCCTGCGACACCGTGAGGCCGGGTTGCGCCTTGACCGAGTCAAGCGCACAGGACATCGGATCGGCATGTGCCGCCGATGCCAACAACGTCAGCGTCAGGACGAGAACAGCACGCCTCATCATTTGGCGAATTGGAATCCGGTGAGTTGGTGACGGAACGATCTATTTACCCGTCGCAGGGCTATTTACCCGTGGCGCCCGGGCGGACGACGCCCTGATAGCCGGCTGTCACCTGTTTGATGCCCTTGTACGCGAACTTCTGGAGCCGTTTGCCCTCCCACGTTTCCGTGGTGTACAGGTTCCCCTTCGAGTCGATGGCGATGCTGTGCACGCCGAAGAACTGGCCGACCTGGCGACCACCATCACCGAAGCTCGTGATCGCCTGCAGCGACTGCCGATCGACTACGGTGATCCGCTGGTTCATGCCGTCCGCCATGAACAGGTACTTCTGCTGCGGGTCTCTGGAGAAGGCGATATCCCAGACCGAGCCAGAGCCGAGCGTGTCCTTTTCGTAGAACTGTTCCTTCACGAACTTGCCGTCAGGGGTGAACACCTGCAGGCGGTCGTTGAGGCGATCGCATACATACACCAGGCGATCGACGGAGACGTCGGCGCAGTGCACCGGGTTCCGGAACTGCTGCAGCGGGGCATCGTTGGGACGATAACGCCCGTAGTTCACATCGTCGGGCTTGTTGCCGTAGGCGCCCCAGAGGCGCTTGAAGACACCGGTCTCGGTGTCGAGGACGACGACGCGGTGGTTGCCATAACCGTCGGCGATGTAGGCTTCCTTGTTCGGCTCGTCGACGAAGACCTTGGCAGGCTGGCGGAACGCGAACGTGTCGGTGCTGCCGGAGTTCGCCCACCCGAATCCAAACTGCTTGATGAACTTGCCGTCACGGGTGAACTTCAGGATCTGACCGTCCTGCGCGCCATTCCCCGCAATCCACACCGTGCCGTTGGTCTCCACGAAGATGCCGTGGTTGCTGTCGGGCCATTCGTATCCCTGCCCCGGGCCGCCCCAGGACTGCACCAGGTTCCCCTCCTGGTCGAACTCGAGCACCGGCGGCGCCGCGGCGCAGCAGTTCTTCGAAAGCTTTCCGCCCAGCGCATTCTCGTTGGGATCGAGCGTCGAAGCGCCACGATGGATGATCCACACGTGGTCCTGCTTGTCCACCCACACGCCGATCGCGGAGCCGAGGATCCAGTGATTCGGCATCGGCTTCGGCCACATCGGGTCCACCTCGAACGCGGGCGCCTGCACACGTCCACCTGCCTGCGCTTCGGCGACGTGGGACGAGAAACGCTCACCAGCAGCCAGAACCCCCAGTACCAGCGCCCAACCGGCGACGATCTTCATCCGGGACATCCAACCCCCCACGTCATTTGGCGATTTGCCGATCTAACGATCTACCGGTTTTGAATTGACGATTGCCACACCGAGAACACGTGAGGACGTCGTCAAGCAGCAGCCGTCAGGCCTTCCGCGCTTTCTTTGGCACGAACGCCAGGAATCGGCGCGGATTGTCCTGCATGATTTGCCGAAGCACTTCGTCACTCGCGCCGGCGGCCTTCAGCTTGGGGACGAACACCGTCAGCGTGCGCGCATACCCCGGCCCGCCGCCTTTCTTCGTCTGCTGAATACCCGACAGGTCCGACGCG
Source organism: uncultured Acidobacteriota bacterium (assembly GCA_963697745.1). Classification (GTDB taxonomy): domain Bacteria; phylum Acidobacteriota; class Vicinamibacteria; order Vicinamibacterales; family CAVVIG01; genus CAVVIG01. Next base: position 492,183 of record CAVOPD010000006.1, read on the forward strand.
AACATCAGGTTATCTGCGTAGCCCGCCTCGAGCAGCTTCATCACGAGCGGCACCTGCTGCGCGTCGCCCTGCGATCCCTGGCGATCGAATCCGACAAAGGCGCCGCGGCGACAGACGGCACGGTGCACCTCGACGTTAGGATCGGTCAGGTTCCCGAGATGGCCGATCACCACCCTCTTCGGATCCACACCGACGTCCTCGAGCAGGTCGAGTTGCTCGAGTGCGGATTTTCCGGGAATGCCAGTGTGGGTGAAGATTGGAAGGTTGGTCGCGACGCTTGCGCGTCCAATGGCGCGGAACACTTTGCGCTCGTCCTTCGTGATGTAGTCCCACGAGCCGATTTCGCCGAAGACGCCGACCGGCTCCGTGTCCACCTGCTTGAGCAGAGCCTGATAGATCTGGTCCTCACTCATCCCCGGGATTTCTTTGGGGTAGAACGGCTGGGTGTAGAAGCCTGCCCCGGCTACGATCGGCATGCCGGACTTCTCGGACAACTGACGCAGGAAGTTGATGTCGCGCCCCATGTCCGGATGACCGCCATCGACGATGCAGCTGATGCCCTCGGATTTGGCAATGCGCATCTCCTCGAGCTGATAGTCGAGATCCTGCATGAAGTACTTGCCGGAGGGCGTCGTCGGAGGGGGCGGCGGTGCGACGGCGGGCCCACCCGAGCGAGCGGCGCCCTGACCTCCAGCACCCTGCCCGCCCGCTCCGGGGGCGGGGGCCCCTGGCAGTGCCGTCTCGCGCCTGGTCTCGGCGGCGTACCCTCCCCAGCGGGTCATGAAGTCGTCAGCGAAGGACAGGTGCTCGTGGAAGAGCGTCGCGCCGCTGGCGAGATCGTTCGGGCCGTAGTCTTTGAGGACCGTGCGAATGATCGCCCCTGGCGGAAACGTCAGCGTTGCCGCCGATGCGAATTCCGGAAGCGTAGCTGCGGCCACGCCCATACCCAGCAATCCAAGCGCCTCGCGGCGCGTCCAGCTTCGCGATTCCGACATCACCAGTGGCTCCTTCGAACAGGGAAAAAGGCCGTTGCGGGCTCCTACTGTAATCGAGAACGCTGAGGTTTCGGACAGGGCTTTTCAGAGGCGCGCAGGACGCTGGCCCATAGGGGTTTGGTGAAGTCCGGGGTGAGAAGGACCCACGGACTCAGTCGAGGTGACCGCGCTCGGCGTCGCCCATCTCGACTCGACCGTTGGGGAAATATTCACGCCACCGGCGGGATACGGTTTCAGCGACATCCGTTCGGCAGGTGACTTCTTTCGGGTACCACGGCTTCATGCGCGCATCGATGACAATCGGACCGGTGTAGGACAGATGATTCCGCAGGACGCGCGTGGCCGCCGCATGAACATCAGCCGCCGGCTCGAATCGCGTGAACGTCGTCCACAGAAAGTTCATCGCGCTCTTCGCCGCACGCTCCGGTTCGTCAGTCAGCACGACAAGAGGCCAGCCTGCAAACGCCGGGTGAATCGCGAGACGCGACGGGGCTTCAGGTTCATCGGCATAGCCGGGCGCTCCAACCACCAGGCAGCCGCCGCAGAACACGCGCACGTCGGTCACGCCGCGCGGCAGGTCGGCAGTCGAGAAGCGACGCGGCAACTCGCGGACGGGATCGCCGAGTCCCAGCCACACGCCCTTGGATCCCTTGTTCACCTCGGGTCCGCTGTAGTCCAGCGTGTCCATGGACAGGTTCGCGAAGACGTAGAGGTCGGTCTCCGGATTGGTGCGCGCCAGCACGTGCTCGAGCGTCGCGCGGAAATCCTTCAAATCGACGTGCTGATCGGTCACCAGGAGAAATTTCGTCAGCGAGAGCTGGCCCTCGCCGAGGATGCGGAACGCGCTGGCCATCGCCTCGCGCGCATAGCGCTGCTGAACCACCGCGCCGGCGAGTGAGTGATAGCCCGTCTCGCCGTACGACCAGAGCTGCTTGACGGCCGGCATCACCACCGGGAAGAGCGGCGAGAGCAGCTCCTGGAGCAGATCACCGATGAAGAAGTCTTCCTGGCGGGGCTTGCCGACGACGGTCGCCGGGAACATCGCGTCGCGACGCCTCGCGATCTGCTTCACGTTGAAAATCGGGTAGTCGTGCTGCAGCGAGTAGTAGCCGTAGTGATCGCCGAACGGCCCCTCCGCTCGACGCACGCGGGGCGGCACGTCGCCGATCAGCGCGAACTCCGCGCCCGATACGAGCGGATGCGCCCACGGACCTTCAGCCAGCTTCAGTCGCTCTCCCGAGATCAAAGACGCGAGCATCAGTTCCGGAACGTTCTCCGGCAGCGGCGCAATCGCGGCGAGGATCAGCGCCGGCGGACCGCCCAGAAACACCGTAACGGGCAGTGCCTGATTCCGCGCCTCGGCGATCTGATAGTGGAAGCCGCCGCCTTTCCCGATCTGCCAGTGCATGCCGGTGGTTCGTGCGTCGTGCACGTGAAGCCGGTACATACCGAGATTGTGGCCGCGTCCGTCCGGATGCTGCGTGAACACCAGCGGCAGCGTGACGAACGGTCCGCCATCCTCGGGCCAGGTCGTCATGGCCGGCAAGCGGTCGAGACGCACGTCGTTCGTGACGACCTCTGTGACAGGACCGCCCCTGCCCCGCTTCAGACCGACCTTCAGCAGCTCGAGCCCGACGTCGCGCGCACCCCACAGCTTTGCGGGGGTCGGCGGCAGAAGCGTCTCCACGAGGTGTACGAGTCGCCTGATCAATCGCAGCGGACGTTCGCCGAACGCCAGTTCAGCGCGCTTCGCCGTTCCGAAGAGATTCGTGACGAGTGGGAAATCGGCGCCCTGCACGTTGCGAAAGACCAGCGCCGGGCCGCCGGCGGCGATCACCCGCCGATGAATCTCGGCGGCTTCCTGCACCGGATCGACCAGGGCGTCGATGAAGACAACGTCGTTAGCGCGGTGGAGCTGATCGAGGAAGGCGCGGAGGTCGGGAAACGACACGATGCGCCTGAATTGTACTCCGCCCTACGGCACGCCAGGGAGCCGCAGCAGGACGATGTCCATGGAGACCGAGGCGTCGCCGACATCCAGCGTCCTGTCGAGCGGCAGATACCGGTCGGCCGAGACGACGATCCGGAACCTGCCCCGCGGCACGCTCGCAAACGTGAAGCGCCCATCGGCGTCGGTCCGCGTGTCGCGGTGTTCCGGCCCATCGATCGCGACGGAGGCTCCGGGCAGAAACCCCTGATCGCTGCCACTGACCGTGCCGCTCACCACAGTGCCAGCGCCGCCGGCGCCAAGGGACGTGCGCTCCGCGACTGCGATCCCGACCAGGACCACGATCGCAAGAAGCCGGGGCGCGCGCAGCGATAGCCGGCCGTTCGACGAGTAGAACACGGTGGCAGCTTACCAGACCGTCGCCGTCACAACCATCGCAGGAGTAACTGCGCCATCCACAGGAACACCGAGAACCCGATCACGTCCTGGAAGGCGGTTTCGAAGGGCCCTGCGGTGGTCGCCGGATCGAACCCAGCCTTTTTCGAGAGCATCGGTATCACTGTGCCCATCAACCCTGCGGTGACGATGGCGCAGGTCATCGAAGCGCCGACAACAAGCCCGAACGGAACGTGGCGCGACCACACCATCGCAACGACGGAGAGCGACACGCCAGCGAACAGCGCAATCGTCAGCGCCGTCATGAGCTCGCGGCGTACCGCCTTTGCCCAGTTGTTGAGCGACACGTGGCCGGTATCGAGTCCCCGGACGACGATTGCGGCCGCCTGCAGGCCGACGTTGCCGGACACAGCCGAAATCACCGGCATGAACGACGCGAGCAGAATCACCTCCTGCAGGATGTGGCCGAACTTCGCGATGATGCCGCCGGCCACCAGTTCGATGGCCATCGTCCCCATCAGCCATGGGAGCCGGAGCCTTGCAACCTGGGTCGGCGTTCGCCGGTCCATCTCTGCCGCATCAGCGCCAACGAGGCCGGCCAGATCCCTGTTGAACTCCTGCGTCAACACGTCGATGACGTCGTCCACCGTCACGATGCCGAGGAGTCGCCTGGACTCGTCGATCACCGGCACGGCGACGAGGTCGTACTTGGCGATCAGGCGAGCCACCTCCTGCTGATCGGTGTCCGGGGACACGCTGATCACGTCGGTGGTCATCAGTTCCTCGATGCTGTCGCCCATGCGGGCCAGCAGGAGGTCGCGAACGCTGCACACGCCGACGACGCGGACGCCAGCGTCAACGATGTAAATGGTGGTGACCGTTTCAACCGTGCGGGCCGCCACGCGCAGGTACTCCAGCGTCCACGCGACCGTTACGCCGGGCCTGACCGCCGCGAAACGCGAGGTCATGAGACGTCCCGCCGTCTCCTCGGGGTACTCGAGCAGCTGCTCGACTTCGCGAGCACTGCGCCCCGGCAGCAACGCAAGCAGTTGTCGCCCTTCATCGCCGACGTCGGCCATCACGTCGGCGACGTCGTCCATCTCCATGCGACCGAGTTGGGCCGCCACGTGGGTCGGCGGTGACGTCTGCACGAGGTGCCGACGGGTGGCCGGCGCGGCCTGGGCCAACGCCTCGGCTGCGCGCTCGTCGTCGAGCAGCGCAAAGACACGCTCGGCTTCCGGTAACGTCAGCTCGTCGAGAATCGCGGCGAGATCCGACGGGTGCAGTGGTGCCACGAGCGATGGAATGGAACCGACATCCATCGGGCGGCCGCGCTGCCCGAGGGCTTCGCGGATCTGGTCAATCAGGGCGTCGTACATGGCTCTCCCCTTCGCGTGAGGGCGGGGACGAGGATTTCAGGGAGCGAGCGCGGGGAAGGAGCGGGCGGGCCAGTCCTTCGACAGGTCGAACAGACCCGTCTGGCTGGCCGACGCTAGAAGCGAGGGCTCAGCGGGATGGTCTGCACGACGCGGCGCGGTCGCAGCGCTTACTGCCGTCGTCGGTCATATTCGTGACATCTCCAACACTCGATTGTAACGCTCGCTACGTGTCTGGCGCCACTGAAAAACCCTCGGCCGTTGTGCGGCGAGCGAACACCTCGCCGCGAATTCAGGCTTCACCGCTTCTCGAGGTGCAGTTCGTGACAGGAATTGCAGGTAGCGCCCATCTTGTCGAAGGCGGCACCAGCCGCGGCCAGGTCGCCTCCCTTGGCGGCGGCGGCGCCCTGCGCCGCCAGGGCGCGTGTGTCCCTGGCGAGCTTCACGCCGTCGGCAGCCTTCTTCGCAGCCCAGTAGTCTTCGGTCCTGGCCATGAGCGTCTCGAGTTTCGCCAGCGCCTCCCCGGCCGCCTTCGCGTCCTTTCCGGAGATCGCGAAACGATAGTCCTCCTGGGCGTCCGACGCGTCGTTCATCCACGCTTTGTGGGCCGCCGCATCGGCGGCCTGAGCCGACACGGTACCTGACCCGAGCAGCGGCGCCGACACGATGCCTGTCCACGACGCGAGCATCACAATTCGCAGGTTGAGGGATAGTGACATCGAAGCCTCCTGGTCGTCTTGCGGGCGGCGCCAGTGTAGCGCGACCCAACGTGGGTGGCCTACCATTGTCTGGCAGCCATGAGCACCCGCCGTCCATTTGATGCCGTCCTTGTGATTTCTTTCGGCGGTCCTCAAGGGATCGCCGACATCCGTCCCTTTCTCGCGAACGTGCTGCGCGGTCGCCGCATCCCGCAGGAGCGCATCGAGGAGGTGGTCGGCCACTACGAGCATTTCGGAGGTGTGTCGCCGCTCACCGAGATCACGCTGCGGCAGGCTGACGGGCTGCGCACCCGGCTTGCCGCGGCCGGCCTAGACGTGCCTGTTTTTGTCGGGATGCGCAACTGGCATCCGTTGCTGCCCGATACGGTCAGGCAGATGGCGGGCGCTGGTATTACGCGGGCGATTGGATTCATCTGCGCGGCGCAGCGGTCCTACTCGAGCTGCACGCAGTACAAGCAGAACGTGTTCGACGCGCGCGCGGAAACCGTGGGGACCGGGATGCACGATGTCGAGGTGACCTACGTGGAGGACTGGCATGAGCACGACGGGTTCGTCGACGCGAATGCCCGGCACGTGCGCGACGCGATCGCCGCGCTGCCCGACGGCGTCCGCGACCGGGCGCGCATCGTGTTCACGGCGCACAGCATCCCGGCATCGATGACGGGCGCCGACCGTTACCAGCTGCAGCTGCGGCAATCGGCGACACGCGTCGCTGCGCGTGTGGGACGCACGAACTGGGACCTCGTCTACCAGAGCCGCAGCGGCAGGCCGGAGGATCCCTGGCTCGGCCCCGACATCTGCGAGTACCTGCGCGCCGAACACGCCAAAGGACTCGAGGCACTCGTCATCTGTCCGATCGGTTTCGTCTGCGATCACATCGAGGTGTTGTACGACCTCGATCATGAGGCCGCGCAGGTCTGCCAGGAACTGGGCCTGCCGATGGCCCGCGCTCACGCCGTCAACGACGACCCGGCGTTTCTCGATCTGATGGGTGACGTGGTGCTTCGCACCTGGAAGCGTTACGAAAGGGGCCTGCCGCTGCCAATCGCGCCGCCTGCAAGACCCGAAAGGGTCGAGGGGCCGCCTCCCTCGCGGACACGATAGGCGATAGGCGATAGGCGGGGAGGCGGGAGGCGGGAGGCGGGAGGTAGGCGGTGGCCAGACGTCAAAAGGCGGCTACTGGACTCCAGCAGCCGCCTTTGATGTGTCTTGGCGCGCACTGAGCTATCGCCCAGAGCCTATCGCCCGCGCGGAGCGTCAGATGTGCGCGGTCAGCGCCTCCTGGATCGGCCGGCCATTCTCGAGTGACGTGAGGATGGTGTCGAGATTGACTGGCGCGCGCCGGAAGATGTCATCGCCGAGCGCATCAGAAATCGCATTGAGAATCGCGCAGCAGCCCGCACCTACCGGCGGTTCGCCGATGCCGCGCGCTCCCACTGGCGTCTCGGGATCAGGAAGCCCGACGGCCGCCCACTTCATGTTGGCCGGTACGTCGAGAATGGTTGGCGGACGGTTCTGGTACATCCGCCGGGCCAGGGCCACGCCGTAGTGCTGGTCGTACACCGTCTTCTGGGCGAGCGCATGGCCCATCCCGAGCGTCGATCGCCCGAGCACCTGGCCGCCAAGCGCATTGGGATGGATCACGGTGCCGACGTCCGCCACGGCCACGTAGTCGATCAGGTCGTACTTGCCGGTTTCCTTGTCGACCTCGACTTCAGCGAAGCCGGCGACGAACGAGTAGGACGCGCCGTCGCGCTTGTAGTTGTCGCGACCGACGCCCATGAGACCCTGTCCGGCAAGGTTTCCCGCAGAGCGCTTCGTGAACGCGTTGATGTCCTCGGGCACCTCGTGACCGTCGAAATGCCCACCGAGTTCGATCGCCTTCTGGGCGACCTGCGCCAGCGTCATCCCGGCCCCGCCGCCCTTGCGCTGCACCCGCTCGTTGTCGAGCACGTAGTCCTCGGGCTTGCCGCCGAGCGACTTGGCGGCAATCTCCTGGCACTTCTTGATCGCGTCCGACGCCGCTGCGTGTGCCGCGCGCGTGTGCGCGTGCGTGGTCTGGCTGCCGCCCGACACGCACGACCACGGCAGGTTGCTCGCCGTATTGCCCCAGGTCAGCACGACCTTCTCCCACGGCATGCCCATCATCTCGGCCGCGACGCGCATCGTGTCGCTGTACGACTCGGTGCCGAGATTGCCGACGCCAGTGTTGATGTACATGTGGCCGTCGGGCTTGATGACGAACAGGCCGTCGTAGCCGGTGGAGCCCGCCACGAACGTGCTGACGGCGACGCCGACGCCGCGCACCTTCGTGCCGTTCACCTTGCCGCTGCGCGCCTTCCGGTCATCCCAGTTGAAGAGCGTCTTGCCCTTGTCGAGCGCTTCCTGCACAAACGCGCTCGTGGCATAGCCGCGCTGACCGCGGGCGTTCGCCGGACCAACCTTGGCCTTGCCGACCGGCGCGTTCACGCGACGGATCTGCACCTGATCGATGCCGAGCTTGCGCGCGGCCTTGGCCATCACCGGTTCCATCATGGTGATGCCCTGCATGCCGCCAGGCTGGCTCTGCGCGCGGCGAGGCGGCGTGTTGGTGAGCACGCCGACACCGCGCCAGCGCATCGCTTCGGGTTGATACATCAATGACGCAATGCGTCCGGTCTGACCGGTGTCGCCCTGCTGTTCGAAGGGACCGTTCTCGCAGATGACGAACATATCGACGGCGAGCAGCTTGCCGTCCTTGTCGAACCCGGCCTTCACGCGGCCGTGCACGGCCGGGCGATAGCCGCCGATGAAGTGCTCGTCTTCGCGGCTCACGTGCATGAGCACCGGCGCGTTTGCCTTCTTGGCGAGCAGGGCCGGGATGATCGACTGAATCGTCCCGGTCGCCTTGCTGCCGAAGCCGCCGCCCGTGTACTCCGAGATGATGACGATGTCGGTCTGCTCCATGTGGAGCCAGCGCGCCACCGAGGCCACCGTCTGCACGGTGCTCTGGGTCGAGCAATGCAGGAACAGCTTGCCGTTCTGCCAGTAGGCCATCGCGCTGCGGGTCTCGAGCGTGGTGTGGCTGTTGTTCGAGGTCGAGAAGGTCTCGTCGAGGACGAGGGCTGCCTTCTTCATGTTGGCATCGACGTCGCCGTACGCCCATTCATCGGTCGGCTTGCCCATCGGGAGCTTGCCTTCTGCGTACTCGGCGAAGTCCTGGTCTTCCCACTTCAGCAGGACCACTTCCGGAGCGCCGGGCTGCTGACCGGGTGCCGCCTCTGGCCGCTTCCAGACGTTGCCTTGCTCGCGGGCGACCGCCGTGCCTGGACGCAGCGAATCAATCGGGTCCACGTTGAAGGGCAACGGTTCCCAGTCGATGTCGATGAGTTCAATCGCCTCGATGGCGGTCTGCTCGTCTACGGCGGCCACGGCGAGCACGGGCTCACCGTGATACACCGGCTCGGCCGACAGCGCCCGCTCGCCCAGGAGGTTGGCCTTGATGACCGCACCAAGGTCGGTGACCGAGTCGGCAGGGCTCGGGATGTCCTCGGGGAGCAGAATGGCTTTCACGCCCGGCAGGGCGAGCGCCCTGCTGGTGTCAATGCTTCGGATGCGCGCGTGCGGCAGGGGACTGGTCAGGAGGCGTGCGTGGAGCAGGCCATCGGCCTTGTAGTCCTCGACATACTTCGCGCGACCGGTGACCTTCGCGACCAGGTCTGGGGTCTGATAGTTCTGTCCAACGAGCTTATTGGCCATTCGTAAGGTCCTCCCGGGCCACGTCACCTCGGCGTGAGGATGACATCGACCGGCTCTTCAATCGTGAACGTCCAATCGAGGTTTTTCGCGTCGACCACTGCAAAGAATACCCGCGGGTCATCGCTGAAGTAGTCGGTCCCTTCACCGTCGCCCTCATGATCGACCACCACTTGCATCGGGCGACCGCTGATCGCGCTGTGGATCGTCAACTGGAACGTCCCACCCGCTTTCGCGTTGGTGGTGCGTCCACCGGATCCGCATTGCGCCAGTGTCGCCGGGCCATGACTCGGTCTGCCGGCGGCCGCTTCCAGACCAGGTACCGACCGGGCGCCAGAAGGTTTCCTTGCGCGAAGCCGCCCTGGTTTCCGTCCTGCACCCGGCCAGCCACACGGACGAGGCCGCGATCGCCACCGCGACGATCGCGATCCCCGCCACGCGCCGCAAACTACGTAGTCGCCGCACCAGTACCGCGGATGGCGCGCTTGACGAGATTGCGCATCAGCGGGATCTTGTACGCGTTGTAGCGCAGCGGAACCGCGCCATCGATGGCCAGTTCTCCAGCCGCACTGGCCGTCTCTTCGGTGCGCGCCTTCCCCGCCACTGCGGTCTCCACGGCCGTCAGCCGCAGCGGCCGCGCCGCCACCGCCCCGACCGCCAGCCGCAGGGCGCTGATCGTGTTGCCCGACACCTTCATCGCCGACGCCACGTTCACCAGCGGGAAGTCCCACACGTTGCGGTCGCGCACCTTCTCGAAGTAGAACTGCGCCCCGGCCCACGTGCTCGGGATCCGGATCGCCGTCAGCAGTTCGCCCGGCCGCAGCACCGTCATGTGCTGAATGTCGATGGCCGGGCCCTGGAAGTAGTCCTCCGCCTTGACCACCCGTTCGCCCCCGCCCGCGCGGCGGATGACAAACTCGGCGTCGAGCGCAATCAGCGCCGGCGCCGTGTCCGACGGGCTCACCGCCACGCAGCGGTTCGCGTCCAGAATCGCGTGCTCCCGGTTGATCGCCGTCGGCGTGTCCGCGTAGCAGATGTTGCCGCCCGCGCGATAGCACGACCAGCCGCTGCGGTAATACCAGCAGCGCGTGTCCTGCGACACGTTGCCCGCCAGCGTCGCCTGATTCCGAATCTGCGGCGACGCCACCAGTTCGGCCGCCTCCGCCAGAATCTTGAACTTGTCCTTCACCACCGGGTGGTTCACCACCTCGGTCAGCGTCGTCGTCGCGCCGATCTCGAGACCCCCGTTGGCCTCCTTGATCCCGCGCAACTCGCCCACCTGGCTCAGGTCCACCACCACGCTCGGGCGCTTGGTGCGGTCCTTCAACCAGTCGAACGAGTCCATTCCGCCGCCCATCACCCACGCCTCGGTTCCGTGGGTGTCCAGCAGCGCGAGCGCTTCGTCGATGCTCGCCGGCTGGAACAGCTCGAACGCCGGCATCATGTCGCGAATAACAGCCATTTCGGTGCTCCTAGATGTTAGCGGTCAGCGGTTCGTGGGCCACATGCCCGGCTTCAAGCGCGGCGAGGATCATGTCCGACTGCACAGGCATGCGCCGGAACACGTCGTCTCCGACTGCCGCGGCAATGGCGTTCAGCACGGCGCAGCAGCCCGCGCCGACCGGCGGTTCGCCGATGCCGCGCGCCCCGACGGGCGTCTCCGGATCGGGAAGGCCGAGCGCCGCCCACTCGTACTTGGCGGGCGCATCGAGAATCGTCGGCGGCTTGCTGTAGTGGAAGCGCTTGGCGAGCGGCACCCCGTAGTGCTGGTCGTAGACCCATTTCTGTGAAATGGCGTGACCAATCCCCAGCATCGATCCGCCGAAGGTCTGTCCCTTGAGGCTGCGCGGGTTAATCACGGTGCCCACGTCGGCGACCGCGGCGTACTCGAGGATCTGGAATTTCCCGGTCTCCACGTCGACCTCGACCTCTGCGAAGCCGACGACGAAGGAGCGCGTCTGTCCGTCACGCTTGTAATCGTCCTTCGCCGCAACCACCAGCCCCTGCCCTGCCAGGTTCTTCACCGAGGTTTGCGTCCAGGCATTGATGGCGTCCGGTGCCTCGTGGCCGTCATAGATGCCGCCAAGTTCGATCGCCTTCTGGCCGATCTGCGCGAACGTCAGGGTGCCGCCCGGTCCGCTCACTTTCCCGTCCGCCACCTTGTAGGCCGCCGCGTTTCCGCCTTTGGCCTTTGCAGCGACCTCCTGAATCATCTGCACGGCGCGGGTGCCGACTGCATGCGCGGCGCGCGTCATCGCGTGGGTCGTCTGGCTCCCGCCTGACGCGCAGGTCCACGGCAGGTTCTTGCTGGTATTTCCCCACACGACTTCGCACTGTTCCCAGGGCACGCCGATGATCTCGGCCGCCACACGGTGCACATCCATGATGGCATGCGTGCCGAGGTTGCCGATGCCCGACTGGAACTGCACCTTGCCGTCAGGACGGACGATGAGCAGGCCGTCGAACCCGACGGAGCCGGCCGAGTAGGCGCTGACCGCCACGCCCGAGCCGCGCACCTTCGTGCCGACGCGCTTGCCGCTGCGCGCTTTCTTCTCTTCCCAGTTGAAGAGTTCGGCGCCCTTGTCCAGCGCTTCCTTCACGAAGGCGCTGGTGGTGTAGTTGCGTTGTCCGCGGGGATTGGCGGCGCCGAAGAGCGCCTTGCCGGCCGGAGCATTGACGCGATGGATCGCCACCTCGTCGACACCGAGCTTGCGCGCGGCTTCTGCGAGGATCGGTTCCATGATGGCCTGCCCCTGCATCCCGCCCGGCGCGCGCTGCGCTCCGCGCGGCGGGGTGTTCGTGAGCACGTTCACACCGCGCCACCGCATCGCCTTTGGCTGGTACGACAGCGAAATCGTATCGCCGGCCGACCGACCGTCGCCAACCTGGTCGAATGGCCCGTTTTCGGTCACCACGAACAGGTCGACCGCGAGCACGCGGCCCTCTTTATCGAACCCGACCTTCGCCCGCGAGTGCAGCGCCGGACGAGCGCGACCGATGTAGTGCTCGTCTTCGCGGGTGATGCGCATCAGCACCGGCGCGTTGGCCTTTTTCGAGAGCAGCGCCGGGATGGCCATGGCGATGTACCCCGGGATGCGGCTGCCGAAGCCGCCACCGGTGTATTCGCTGATGAGCACGACTTCTTCAGGCTTGATCCCGACCCAGCGGGCGACGTTCGGCACGGTCTGCACCGTGCTCTGCGTGCCGGCATGCAGAAACAGCTTGCCGTTCTGCCAGTAGGCCATGGCCGAACGCGGCTCCAGCACCTGATGGCTCGTGTTGTTGCCGACCCACGTCCGATCGATGACGAGCGACGCCTCCTTGAAGGCTGCGTCGATGTCGCCGACCACCCACTCGTCCGCGGCCTTGCCCATTGGCATCTGACCGTCAGTGGCAGCCGCGAAGTCGGCGTCGGTCCACTTCAGTTCGACCACATCGGGGCGTGGCGGCGGAACGGGCTTGCCATCAGCCGCCGGCGGCGGTGCCGCCGGGCGCATCCAGACGTTGCCCTGCGTGCGTGCGTTCGCACCTCCCGGACGCAGGCTTTCAATCGGGTCGACCGAAAACGGCAGCGGCTCGTAATCGATTTCGATCTTCTCGATCGCCTCGGCTGCGGTCAGCTCGTCAACTGCCGCCACGGCGAGAATCGGCTCGCCGTGATACATCGGCTCCATCGTGAGGCCGCGCTCGGTAAGCGTGCTCGCGCTGATGCCTTCGCCAAGTGACGCACCCGCTACTGGCGACGGCAGATCGTCCACGGTGATGATGGCCTTGACGCCGGGCATCGCCAGCGCGGCGCTGGCATCGATGCTCCTCACGCGCGCGTGCGGCAACGGGCTGAGCAGCAGCTTGGCGAAGAGCATCCCGTCGGCGCGAAAGTCCTCGGCGTACTTCGCCTTGCCGGTGACCTTCGCGACGAGGTCGGGGGTCGTGTAGTTCTGGCCGATCAGTTTTTGATCCGCCACGCGTCACGCTCCCCGCAGGTGTTCAGCACCGCGCATCAGCGCAGTGAGGATCTTGTCGTAGTCCTGGCAGCGGCACAGGTTTCCCGAGACGCCGTGCGCCAGCTGTTCGCGCGACGGATTCGGATTGGTCTTCAGATACCCGACCGCCGACATCACGAAGCCCGGCATGCAGAACGCGCACTGGAACCCCTGTTCGTCGACCACGCCCTGCTGCACCGGATGCAGCGTGCCGTCCGCCGACGCCAGGCCTTCGATGCTGACGATCTTCTTGGTGCGCACCGTGTGCGTCAGCACCGAACACGCATAGTGCGGGACATCGTCGATCAGCACGGTGCACGCGCCGCACTCCGCGCGGTCGCATCCCAGCTTCGTGCCCGTCAGTCCCAGCTTGTAGCGCAGCGTCTGCGCCAGGGTCTCCTGCTTCATGACATCGACGCGGCGCTCCTGACCGTTCACTGACAGTGTGATCAGTCGCTCCACGCTGCCGGGGGCCGAGGCCTGCTGCCCGAGCGCGTTCGTACGGAACAAGTAGCTCGCCGAAGAGACCGCCGCTCCGGCGGCGATCACACCCTTGATGAAATTGCGCCGCGAGGGATTGTTCGCTGTGTCTTCCGTCATGTTCATGTCGTCCATGCCAGGCACCTCTGAGGCAGTCTACGCCCACGGATAGTTGGTAGAAGTTAACCCCTCCGTGCGCCAGATTCAACTTGTTTTGACGGTCCGGCGGCCGAGGTGGCGCCCAGATGGGTTCGAAACGGAGCAGAAGGCGGAACCAGCGCCCGGCCCAGGCGGAGCCCAGACCGTGCGTTCGTCGAAACTGATGACCAGCGCGGCGCCTTCCCGATCGCGCCGCCTGGTCACCCTGAGAGTCGGGTCAGGCGTCAATCAGACGGCGAGCACCTGCCGGGTGGTTTGCACGTCGAGGTTCGCGGCGTCGAACCGGTCGAGATTCATCACCTTGTCCCACGCGGCCACGAAGTCTCGCGCGAACTTCTCCCGCGCATCGTCACAGGCGTAGACCTCAGCGAGCGCGCGGAGTTCCGAGTTCGAACCGAAGACGAGATCGACGCGGCTGCCGCTCCATTTGATCGCACCGGTGGTGCGGTCGCGCAGTTCAAAGGTGTCCGCCGCGCCTGAGGTCGGCTTGCACTCGGTATCCAGCGCCAGCAGGTTCACGAAGAAGTCGTTTGTCAGCGTCCCCGGCCGCGACGTGAAGACACCGAGGTTTGCTTTGCCGCTTGTCACGCCAAGCGCGCGAAGGCCGCCGATGAGGACCGTCATCTCCGGCGCCGTCAGCGTCAGCATCTGTGCCCGTTCGACCAGCTGGTACTCGGCAGGCACGCCGTTCGACTGCCCGTAGTTGCGGAAGCCGTCGGTCTTTGGCTCGAGCACGTCGAACGTTTCGACATCGGTCTGCTCCTGCGACGCATCCGTGCGCCCAGGCGTGAAGGGCACGTGCACGTCGTACCCGGCGTTCTTTGCGGCCTGCTCGACGGCGGCACATCCGCCGAGGACGATGAGATCGGCGAGCGAAATCTGCTTCGTCCGGCCGGCCTGCGCGGTGTTGAAGGCCTTTTGAATCCCTTCGAGATTGTTCAGCACCTTCGCCAGCTCGGGCGGGTTGTTGACCGACCAGTCCTTCTGCGGGGCCAGCCGAACGCGCGCGCCGTTTGCTCCACCGCGCTTGTCAGTGCCGCGGAAGGAGGACGCTGACGCCCATGCGGTCGCGACCAGCTGCGGGATGGACAGCCCCGAGGCGAGGAGCTGCGCCTTGAGCCCGGCAATGTCGGTCGCGTTCACGAGTGCATGAGTGACCGGCGGAACAGGATCCTGCCAGAGTTGCGGTTCCTGCGGAACGAGCGGCCCAAGGTAGCGCGCACGAGGCCCCATGTCGCGGTGGGTCAGCTTGAACCACGCCTTGGCGAACGCGTCGGCGAACTGATCGGGGTTCTCGTAGAAACGCCGCGAGATTTTTGCGTAGGCGGGATCCATCTTCAGGGACAGGTCGGTCGTCAGCATCGTCGGCGCGTGATGCTTTGATGGATCGTGCGCATCGGGAATCGTCCCCGCGCCGGCCCCGTTCTTTGGAACCCACTGGTGGGCTCCGGCAGGACTCCTGGTCAGCTCGTATTCGTAGTTGAACAGGTTCCCGAAGAAGTTGTTGCTCCAGGTCGTGGGCGTCTGGGTCCACGTGACCTCGAGTCCGCTCGTGATCGTATCGCCGCCCTTGCCGCTGCCGTACGTGCTCAACCAGCCGAGACCCTGTGCCTCGATGGGCGCGGCTTCGGGCTCTGCACCGACATGTGTCGCCGGGCCCGCGCCATGCGTCTTGCCGAACGTGTGGCCGCCGGCGATGAGGGCCACCGTTTCCTCGTCGTTCATCGCCATGCGGCGAAACGTTTCGCGGATGTCTCGCGCTGCGGCGACGGGGTCCGGATTGCCATTCGGCCCTTCCGGATTCACGTAGATGAGGCCCATCTGCACGGCCGCGAGCGGGTTCTCGAGCTGTCGCTCGCCCTTGTAGCGAGCGTCAGCGAGCCATGTGTCCTCGGTACCCCAGTTGATCTGCTCGGGCTCCCAGACATCTTCCCGGCCGCCACCGAAGCCGAAGGTTTTGAACCCCATCGATTCGAGGGCGCAGTTGCCGGCAAAGACCATCAGATCGGCCCAGGAGATCTTCCGCCCGTACTTCTTCTTGACCGGCCACAGCAGACGCCGCGCCTTATCGAGATTCGCGTTGTCCGGCCAGCTATTCAGGGGCGCAAAGCGCTGCTCGCCGGCTCCGGCACCGCCGCGGCCATCGCTGATGCGGTAGGTGCCCGCACTATGCCACGCCATGCGGATGAAGAGCGGCCCGTAATGTCCGAAGTCGGCCGGCCACCAGTCCTGCGAGGTTGTCATGACCTGCTCGATGTCCTTCTTGAGGGCATCGAGATCAAGAGACGCGAACTCGCTGGCGTAATTGAACTCCGCGCCCATCGGATTGGCTGCGGGTGAGTTCTGGTGCAGAGGCTTCAGGTCCAGCTGATTGGGCCACCAATCCCGATTGGATCTGCCGCTCTGCGCCTGACCCGGGAACGGGCACTTCTGTTCGTTGTCCATGTTGCCATTGACCTCAGTGTGACGGGTGCGCGCGGGTTGTCAGTCCGGCGGATTCTCTCTCACGATCAGCGCGATGCGCCTGTCGCGGGGTCGTCATTGCGTCGTTGCGTTACGGCAGTTCACTTCCCGGTCGCGTCTGCCACGATCGCGCGGATGAAGCGCTCGGAGGTCGTCGCCCCCTGCGGCACCTTCGCGTCGTAGTCGGCGGTCGGCTTCAGGGCGACGATCTCGTCGGCCGTCTTGCCCTGCCTGGCCAGGGCGGTCACTTTGTCGCGAACGGCAATGGCCATGTCACGATGCGCGAGCACGTCGGCCTTGTTCACGACGCTGCCATGTCCCGGCACGATCTTCGTATTCGCCCCGGCCGCGTCGGCCATCTGCTTCAGACCATCGATCAGCCCCTGCACCGACCCGCCATTGTTGCGATCGGGGAAGGGATAGCCGATCTGCCGATAGAAGTCGCCGGACATGATCACGTCGGCCTTGACGAACCTGACCATGGTGTCGCCGTCCGTGTGCGCGTTGCGTACCGGAATCAACTGCACCTCGTCGCCGTTCATGTGGAGCGTCACCGGGCTGTCGTAAGTGATCGTGGCGAGAGCCGCGGGTGGCGCGGGCCGCGCCCCGCCGGCGAGACGGCTGCGGAGCTGCTCCCTCGACATCAGAACGACGCCCATCTTGCCGAAATTCTCGTTACCCCCGGTGTGATCGGGATGCACGTGGGTGTTCACCATGAACCGGATGCGGCCATCGGACACCTGCTTGATTGCCGCGACGAGCTTGTCCGTGAGCTGCGCGTACTGGGTGTCGACCATGAAGACGCCGTCTGGTCCGACGAGGATGCCGATGGTGCCGCCGGCCCCCTCCAGCGTGTAGAAGTTCTCCGCCAGCTTCGTGGTCTTGATCTCGACCTTGCTGAAGTCCTGCTGGGGAGCGGGCGCGGGTGCTGCTGGCGCCTGCGCGAAGGCTGGCGCAGCCAGACACACCGCCGTTGCGAGCGCGCCGAACACGCGGTTGATCTTGTTCATGGATCTCCTCGCCTGGTTTGCTGATCGACGTTCGAATTGCGGTGATGTCTGGCAGCCAGTCTGTGACCCGCTCCCGAGCGGCCCACGTCAGCCCTTGGGTTGCGGAGTCACGCGCAGGTACGGCTTCTTCGCGACAAAGCCGGGGAAGCGCTTGTGTGCGTCCTCGTCCGACACCGATGGAACGATGATGACGTCCTCACCCTGTTTCCAGTCGGCAGGCGTGGCCACGGAGTGCTTCGCCGTCAGCTGCAGCGAGTCGATCACCCGCAACAGTTCGAGGAAATTGCGGCCGGTGCTCGCGGGGTACGTGAGCGTCAGCTTCAGCTTGTTGTCGGGACCGATGACGAACACCGAGCGGACGGTGGCCGTATCGCTCGCATTGGGATGGATCATGTCGTAGAGATTGGCGACGGTCTTGTCCGGGTCACCGATCATCGGGTAGTTCATCGCATTGCCGGTGACATCCTTGATGTCCGCAGCCCACCTGACGTGCGAATCGATCGGATCGACGCTCACGCCGATCACTTTCGTGTTGCGCTTGTCGAATTCGGGCTTCAGCCCGGCCAGCGCCCCGAGCTCGGTCGTGCACACCGGCGTGAAATCCCGCGGGTGCGAGAAGAGGACCGCCCAGCTCCCCTCCTTCCACTTGTGGAAGGAATCGATGTGGCCCTCGGTCGTGTCTGTCGAGAAGTCGGGGACCACGTCGCCCAGTCGAATCGCCATGTCTGTCTCCTTCAAGATCGGTTGCGCAGATTTTACGTCAGTGCGTGCCCGCGGCCTTCTCTGCGAGCAGCCGTTCGATTTCGGTGGTCATCGCCTTCTTGCTCTCGGCATGCACGGTGCCGGTCGCGACGCTCGCAAAGCCAGCATGGACCGTGCGCACCCGCCCATCCCTCCCCAGCACGAACGTGGTCGGGAAGGCGTTCAGGTTCTCGGCCTGCGAAATCTTGGCCGGCGCTTCCTCCGGCTCTCCCACCAGCAGGAACGGGTACTCGATACCGAATTGCTTGATGAACGCGCGGGGCCGGACCGGGTTCTTCAGCTGATCCGCTTCCTCGAACCCGAGCGCAACGATCTCCAGACCCTTCTGGTGATAGGTGCGATACAGCTCAGTGAGAAACGGCGCCTCGTCGTGGCAGTTCGGGCACCAGCTGCCGGTGATGCTCACCAGGACGACCTTGCCCTTGAAACGCGCGTCGGTGTTCGACACCAGCTTGCCATCGAGGTCGGGATAACTGAATCGGAACGGTTCGGACGGGTTCTTCACGCGCGTGAACTGCGTCGGGCTGGTGGGGACCACCTCTTTGGCGCGGGCATCGGTGAGGCGCAGTGCGGTGAGCTTCTGCTGACCGTTCTGCAGCAGTTCGAAGGCTCCCATCCGCGTTCTGCGTGATCTCGTACTTCACGGGTCGCGCGCCCGAAAAATGGCTGATCAGGAACTTGCCGTTTGCATAGCGTCCGCTCAGGGTGCCGGTGTCGCCATCGATGCGGAGGATGGTCGCCGACACCGCATCGCCATTCTGCCGGACGATGAAGCGCCAGGCACTCTCGCCCTTGGAGCTTGTGGTCGGGATTCGCCACTCGCCGCTGATCGCGGGAACCTTCTCCGTAGACGGCCGCACGGCCGCCGCACGGGTCGCCTTGAACGCGTACGGCGCGCCACGAGTGCCGCGATCGTATTTCCCCTCGAGCCTGTCGCCAGACAGCGATGCCTGGAGACGGGCCCCGTACTGGTCGAACCGGAGATCGATCGCACCGTTCTCGAAGGTGCCTGGCGCGGAGGGCACCTTGATGTCGCCGTCAAAGAAGTAGCCGCGATAGCTGCCGCCTGCTGCGACGATTTCGAACTTGAACGGGATCTCGATCGTGTTGTTCGACACAGTGACCACCGCGTCCCACTGGCCAACCGGTGTGGCGCTCTGTGCGAACGCGGGCGCGCGCAGGGCCAGC
Organism: uncultured Acidobacteriota bacterium; assembly: GCA_963697745.1. Classification (GTDB taxonomy): domain Bacteria; phylum Acidobacteriota; class Vicinamibacteria; order Vicinamibacterales; family CAVVIG01; genus CAVVIG01. The sequence continues at coordinate 511,397 of CAVOPD010000006.1, forward strand.
AGCGCGATCGTGGCGAACGTGAATAGCCGAACCGATGACTTCATGCGGACATCCTTCCCCGTAGCTGCTTGCTTCCCCGTACCTGCGGCACCGTGAGGCTCCGGAGCCCGCAAAGAAAAAAGGCCCGGAGGAGTGAACCTTCCGGGCCTTCGGCAGTCTCTGTGAACGTTCCTGAGTTGCGGACGATCGTCTCAGGGATGCATGAACGAGGATGCCGGGCCGGAAGCCGTTCCGCCACAACAACACCCCGCGCGCACGACCCGGACGTTCATGGCCTTGTTGTATGCGAGCCGCCACTGCGGTGTCAAGCAGGAGCCCGATTGAACCCCGTCAGAAAGGTTGGAATGTGCGCCAGGGTCATAGCTGAGGCGCTGTGCCGCTAAGTCACCGCTGTGCCGCTCTCACTGCCGACCGGCAGGGCGTCGAGGTACTTCAGCGCGCCTCCGGTGTTGAACAGCACCACCGACTCCTGCGGCTTGATGACGCCCTGGTTGACGAGCCGTTCGATGGCAGCCAGCGCCGCGCCGCCTTCGGGGGCCGCGCTGACCCCTTCAGCCGAGCCGATCGCGATCATTCCCGTCGATCATCGCGGCGTCAGGCACCGACAGGGCCGTGCCACCGCTCTCGCGGACGGCGCGGAGGATCAGGAAGTCGCCAATCGCGCGCGGCACGCGCAGGCCGTCGGCCACGGTGGCGGCGTTCTCCCACATCGGCGCTCTCTCGATCCCCTGCTCGAAAGCCCGGACGATTGGAGCACAGCCGTCGGCCTGGACGGACACCATGCGCGGCCGCCGTTGCGGCTGAACCCAGCCGATCGCTTCCATTTCGTCGAACGCTTTCCACATGCCGACCATCCCGGTGCCACCGCCGGTGGGATAGATGATCCAGTCGGGATAGCGCCACTCCATCTGCTCGGCCAGTTCATACCCCATCGTCTTCTTGCCTTCGATGCGGTACGGCTCCTTCAGCGTCGACACGTCGTACCAGCCGAGCGGTCCGCCGCGTTCGGCAGCCACCCGCGCTGCGTCGGTGATGAGTCCGTCGACGAGGGTCACGCCCGCGCCGTACAACACGCACTCGCGCGCGAACGGCGTCTTCACGTCCTTCGGGAGGAAGACCTCCGCACGCAGGCCTGCCCTGGCTGCGTAGGCCGCCATCGCGTTGCCCGCGTTGCCGGCTGAGGGGACCGACACCGTTCTGACTCCAAGGCCGCGGGCGCGTGTGATCGCCGCCGACTGGCCGCGCGCCTTGAACGAGTTGGTGGGGTTGAGCGATTCGTCCTTGATGTAGAGCCGCTCGAGGCCGAGTCTCTTGCCGAGCCTGGCGGCATGCACGAGCGGGGTGAATCCTTCGCCGAGGCTCACCGGCGCCTCGTCGGCGAAAATCGGCATCAGGTCGCGATAGCGCCACATCGAGGGTTCGCGGCCGCTGAGGGTGTCGCGCGACCAGGAGCGCGCCGCTGCCAGGTCGTAGCGCGCGAGCAACGGCGCCCCACACCGACACAGGTTGTGACGCTGGCGAGGGTCGAGTGCCGGCGCCCCGCAGGGAACCGAGCATTCGAGATGGGTGAACCACGAGTTGGGCACGAATGACGATGCGTCGACGGCGCGTGCCCTGTCAACCGGCGTTGCTCCAACGCGGCGGCGACATATGGCGACAACGGGGGCAGACCGGGGTCTGACCTCTACGACCACAAAAAAGGACACGCTCGGAGCGTGCCTTCTTCGTCGGTCAGAAACGAACAGCCGGACTCAGAAGAAGTAGAGCACCCGCATGAACGCGGTGCTCCCCTTGTAGGGCCGGTTGCCGTACCCGGTGTTGATCTCGCCGAGGTAATCGATTCGCGGCAGACCGGTCTCGGCGGTGAACCCGACGGAGCCGTTGGTATCGATCGTTGCGAAATCGCTGTTGTCGAACTTCTCGTACCAGTAGCCAATCGCCAGGCCCACTCTCCTCTGGAGCTGATACTGGAAATCTGCCGCGAAGCGTTGCCACTTGTTGGTGACGTTCGGCAGCGGGATGAACTGTCCGATGGCCGCCAGTTGCGGTATACGCGGACCGCCGAACAGGAAACCGTTGTCCGAGTCCGAATAGTCGTAGCTGACCTTCACGAGACCCCTGGCGACCAGCTTTGGCATGTTGACGAAGACGTCGAAGTTGTTGACCAGTTCGTCGTTCTTCAGCGTCCAGTCGCGACTCGGATCGGTCCAGGTCGGGTCGGGCGGCGGGTTCGCGTTGCGCGATTTCTGGTTGGTCACGAACCGGTCACGACCGTAGCTCCCACCGAAGTCGACGAACGGCGATGGCGACACGCCCACCGACAGCGTGAAGTTGTCGTTGTCGTTGTCGAGCAGGCCGAACTCGTGCCCCTCGCCAGTGTAGGTGTCCTTGCCTTTCGACACGGACGCGGTGAAGTCCAGGTAGCTGACAGGCGTCACGACGACGAGCAGGGTTCCCTTGTTGCGGTCGCTGTCCGCCTCGTCATAGAAGCGGAGACCCGGCTGCGAGCCGCCTTCCTCGATCGACGCCTCGGAGAAACCTGACCCGATGCGGTTGGTCGTGTCTACCATCGCGCGCACTGTGACGTACTGGTTCCCGATCGTGTCGACCGATGCGCGGAAGGTATGGTCGCGTCATGTCGCTGAAGGCACGGCCGGTCCGATTGAAGCTGTCGTAGGTGTAGCCGAGGTTGATGGCGGTGTACTTGACCAGGTTGAACGTGCCGGTCAGGTTGAACGTGTTTCGCGTGATGTCGAAGTTCTCGGTCCCGCTGCCGGTCTCCTCAGGCACCGCGTCGAACCGCACGTATTCGGTCGCGTCGAACTCCGGAGTCAGGTTCTTGTGATCGTTGAAGCGGTACGCCATCCGCAAGCCGAAGCGGCGGTTCGGCCGCGACGTCAGGTTGAACATCGCGTTCACGCCGTGCACCGAGGCTTCTGCCGTCTGGCGCGGCAACGCCTGCAGGCCCGGGAACTGTGCCAGGACCGTCGGATTGTTGATGGCGCCGTTCGTCGTCCACGGAATCAGCTGGTCGTTCTGGTTCATCGCCGTGAACGACACCATGCCGTTGACGTTGGTGTTCCGCCCCACCTTGTAGAGGCCGGTGCCGCTCACGGTGTTCATGCTGTTGCTGGGCGGCATCGACATGCGTCCGGTCGCCGGACCGTTGCCGTTGCTGTAACCGCTCGGATCGTACGGGTTGGTGTCGGTGAGCCGCAGCGGGTTGTCCCAGACGACTTCCTTGATCTTGTTGTCGAAGAAGGAGCCGTCCCACGCCACGCGAACCATTCCCTTCGGGCGCACGTATTCGACGCCGGCCGAGATGTCGTTGGTGCGGTTGTCGATCGGCATCGGCAGCTCGTTGGCGTTGTTGAACGCGAACGACATCCCGTAGGGCTGGTTGCCGCTCTTGTGCGTCGAGGTGAACGCCACGTTGAAGCCGACCTGCTCGTTCATGTCGCGCGCGTACCGGCCGTTGAGCGTGTCCCGACGCGACTGGAGGTCGAACGGCTGCGCGAGCCCGACGTAGATCGATCGGGTCGCGAGTTGCGATGACGTTCTGCGGCACGCCGACGACGCCGGGCACCTTGTTCTGCACGGCGGCCTGCGCGCTGTCGTCCAGCTTGAACACGCCGGTGGAGGTCTGCACCCAGGGTGTGGACGTCAGGTAGCTGTAGTTGAGCGGGATCGCATCGAAGAACCCGGAGATCTTCGACTTCCCGTCTGTGTAGTTCGACGAAGTAGTTCTGGTCGCGATAGCCGATGTTGGTGGCTCCGAGGTCGTAGATCTTCGTGTCGGTGTTCTTGGCGAAGGCAGATTCGCGAGAAGAGCGCCGTCGCGCAGGTCCCGGTACCGTTCGTAGCGTGCTTCGTCGCCGTCCGTCGAGCCGAACCGGGCTCCGACGTCGGCGATGCCCGACGGCGCCTCGGTCGGTTGCAGGCTGTTGTGCGTGCGCGAGAGGCGCAGAACACAGCAGCGCTGCTGTCCAGATCATCAGCTTGTTGCGCATGTGCATCTCTCCTCGCTACCGCAGGAATGCCTTGCCCGACGGGGCATTGGACCCATGAATCTGCTGGTGGCAGACCGTGCACGACCGGCCGAAGATCTTGTTGCCGTTCGTGGAGTTCTGCAGCAGGAATCCCTCGTAGACCGTTGGAGGATGTCGCGAGGTCACGTGGCAGCGCTGGCAGAGAAACGGCTGCTTCGCCTGCAGCATGCGATCGTTGTTGCTCCCGTGCGGGTCGTGGCAGGTGACGCAGGCGTTCGCGACCGGCGCGTGCTCCCAGAGATACGGGCCGCGCTTCTCGGCGTGGCAGCTGGCGCAGCGACTCGTCGACCGTCGTCCCGACCTTCAGCAGTTTCACGTTGGTCGACCCGTGCACGTTGTGGCAGGAGGCGCATGTCGAGCTTGCCCTCGCGCACCGGCATGTGGTTGAAGCGATTCTGCTTGTTGGTGATGTTCTTGTGACAGGTGCGCACACTGCGCCGTGATGTTCGCGGCCTTGAGCAGCGTCTCGCCCTTCGGGGCTGTGCACGCTGTGGCAGGAGATGCACCCGACGTTGCGCTGATCGTGCTGGCTGCCCGACCACAACGCGTGCGTGCCCCGGTCGTGACAGCGTGGTGCAGTAGACGCTCGCGTCCTGCGGCTTCATCTGACTCAGTCGCAGGATCTTCGTGGTGTCACCACCGGCGTCGGCGTGCGCCTTGCCCGGTCCATGGCAGCTCTCGCACCCGCGGCCTGCGGCCGGTGTGCGCGGATTGGACGCGAGGGCGTGCATCGTGCCCTTGTACGTCTGGCTCTCGTGACACGTGAGACACGTGTCCTGTCCGGCATACTCGCCGGCGTTCTGGACTGGCGCCGCCTGGACGCGTGCTGACTTCCCGGCGGCCGGACGCCGTGGACGGGAAGCAGAACGCGGCGAGGACGAGACCGAATACGACGACGGTCAGTCCAGCGCGTTGATGAATACGGGTCGGCAGCATGAACATCGCTCCTCCGCGTGGCGTCCACACCCTCCGCTGGTTGGATGCACGTCTGCGGTTCACGAGCGACGTCGCAAGCCGTGCACCAACCAGAGCCGTGGTGGTGGTGCGGCAGAAGCGCGCGTTTTGTTCGAAGATCGGACGGGGTGCGCGAATCGCCGACGATCCGAATTCACGGCAGCGACAACTATCCGGAAGGCGCGCAGGCTGGCGTGCCGGATTCCCGGCGCCAGGCTCCAGGGCGCGTCGGCGCCCAGCGCCACCGAGGCCGTGACGTATGATCATCACGCGATGTACGCCAACATGCTGCTGGTTCACTCCTGGTTACGCTGGTTCACGCTGCTGATGTGCGCGGGAGCGATCGTCTATGCCGCCCGTCCGGTTCGACCTGGCGTATCGACGACTGCCGGGCAAGACCTGGGACACGTACCTGATGCTCGCCGTGGACCTGCAGATGCTGGTCGGCCTCATCCTGTACTTCGGCCTGAGCGACTTCACGAGAGCCGCGATGGAGAATTTCGACACGCGCCGTGCGGGAGCCGTCCGTCCGCTATTGGGCGATCATCCACGCGGGCGGCATGTTCAGCGCGCTGTTTCTGGTGCGGGTCGGTCGTGTGCTCGCGATGAATGCGCCGACACCGGCCGTCGCCCAGCGCCGACGGCTCATCTGGTTCGTGATTGCGACGCTGATGATCCTGGCGGCGATGCCGTGGCCGGGGCTTGCCAACGCGCGGCCGCTGTTCCGCTGGTGATGGGCGCGGTGCGATGCTCGCGGTGCTGGCCCCGTCCATGGTGACGCCGGTGCCGTCGGTCGACCTTCAGCGCTACGCCGGACGATGGTTCGAAATCGCTCGATACCCGAACTGGTTCCAGAAGAAGTGCGTCGGCAACACTACGGCGGAGTACACGCTGCGCGCCGACGGGCGTATCACCGTGATCAACCGCTGCCAGCGCGCAGATGGATCGGTTGACGAAGCGACCGGGGTGGCCCGTCCCAGAGACACGGGCCGTCCGGGCACTGCCATGTTCAAGGTGCGCTTCGCTCCCGGGTGGTTGTCGTTCATCCCGAAAGTGTGGGGCGATTACTGGATTCTGGCGCTCCCGGCCGATTACCGGTACGCGGTCATCGGCGAGCCGTCGCGCAACTATCTGTGGATTCTCTCGCGCACCTCGCAGATGTCCGACGCCGACTACGCGGCTGCCGTCGCCGCGGCGGTGGCGAACGGATATGACCCGAGCCGCCTGGTACGAACGCCACAGACGGCCGAATAGGCACGCGACGGAGCACGCACGCCGACGAGGCACGAAGGCACGAACGCACGAAGGTGCGACCAGAACCGACCGACCTGCACCGCGACGCGCGACTTGCGACTTGCGACTAATCGAGCACGTCGAACAGGTGCGAGTACTTGACGATGAACGTGCGGTTCACCGGACCGTAGCCGTCGAACCCTTCCGTGTCGTTGTAGACCACGTAGAGCCCGTTGGCGCCGGTCCGCAGCCAGTTGAAGCGCAGGTTGGTGGACCAGCGCTCGGTGCGATCGTTGTACTGAATCAGCGCCGAGGTGCTGATCAGCGTCGAGAAGTTGTAGGTCGCCCGCGCGGCAACCAGGTTGGTCGTGAACGCACCCTGCGGCAGATCGATGTCGTTGTACGTCCAGCGCACCGATGACGTGAGCCGTCCCTCCTGCCGGATGTTCACCGACGGTGTCAGGCTCACTTGACTCCCCGACAGAAAGCCGCCGATGCTCGCGTTCATCCCCGCCGAGATCCACTTGCGACGGTCGGTGTTGCCCATCGTCAGGAAGTACGGGCTGCGATACTCACCCGCCGGAACGATGACTCCCGGGTAGACCTCGAACGGCGTCGCGGAGCCCTTCCCATTGGACGTTGAGCGCGGTGGACCCCAGCGAATAGCCGTTTTCGAAATCGAGACGGCTGTCGAGGTGCAGTGACGCGGTTTCGAGCAGGCCGTCGAATCCGTAGTAGCTCTCGTAGCTGGCGTGTGGTTCCCACTCGCGGAGGCCGTGTCTGGTCAAGCGTCGGCGTGCGCACGTGTCGCCGGAACGCGCCGCCCACCGACCGATATCCGTCGGTCCGTTCCAGGAACCCGACCTGCGGATCGAAGTCGTCGGCGACCTCCGCGTAGTTCGCCTGCGCCTCGTACTTGCGATTGCGGAAGTCGAACGCGCCGTTGTAGGCGTACTGCCCTTGATCGGCCCCGGGCGTCTGGGTGCGTGCCGCGAAACCGCTCAGCGTCACCGCTTCGCCGATGCCGTAGCGGCCGTCGGCGCCAAAGGTCCGGTTCCAGTTGTTGCTGCCGGCGTTGTCGCCGGTCGCCTGGCGGTTGACGGCAATCGCGCCGAAGTTCGATCGGTTGTTGAGATCCTTGCTCACCCTGATTGCCGCGAAGTTGTTCGCGGTCAGGGTGCCGACATCATCGGTCTGCATGTCGAGCAGGCCGATGTTGACGCCCCGCGCCTTGCCGGAGAACCGCGCGCCGTCCGACAATCGGCAGCAGCGTCGCCGTTGTCGCTGATGCCGATGCGGCGACTGAAGAACAGGTCGATTTCGCCGGGGCGGCCGACCGCGAACAAACCGCGGTTCTCGAGGAAGAACGGCCGCTTCTCCGGAAACAGCAGGTTGAAGCGCGTGAGATTGATCTGCTGTTCGTCGACTTCGACCTGTGCGAAGTCGGTGTTATAGGTGAGATCGAGCGTCGAGCTCGACGTGACGCCAATCTTGGCGTCCGCGCCCCAGTCGCCCGCGCTGTCGTATTCGCTCTGGGACGTGCTGAGGAAGTTGCGATTCGCCGAACTGCTGACATACGGAATCAGCTTGAGGTCGCGCGGGGCCGGGGCATTGAGCCCCGTCAGTTCTCCCGCCGACGACAGCCGCGCCAGCGTGTAGATGCGCGATACCGGCGACCAGTAGACCGCTTCGCGCTTGCGTTCGATGGTTCGCAGGAAGTTGATGCCCCAGGTCTGAGGGGCAGGGCCGTAGCGCAGGGTCCGCAGCGGAATCATGAACTCCGCGATCCACCCGTTCTCGACCACTCGCGTCTTCACGTCCCAGGCGCTGTCCCAGTTGACGTTCAGGCCGGCGCCGGCGCCACTCGATGCTGCCGCCGCCCGCGCTGGTGGGCGCGCTGCGGATCGTCTCGCCCTCGTTGCGCACCTGCGCGTCGTACTGCAGGCCGACTGGCGTCGTTCCGAAGATGAAGCCGTTCTGCCGATCGTGGTAGGTGTCCAGAATCATCTGGAACGAGTCCTGCCCGGTTAACGACGAATCGCGCCGCGAATCGGTGGCGACGATGTGCGCCGGATCGCTGTCGTAACAGAAGACGCCGATGTACACCGCCCGGTTGTCGTAGAGGATGCGCACTTCGGTCCGCTCAGTGGCCGGAAGCCCCTCGGTCGGCTCCGACTGGACGAAATCGGTGATGGGCGTCGCCTGCTCCCAGCTTTTCTCGTCCAGCACGCCGTCGATGACCGGCGGCTCGGTGATGCGGGTTGCGGCCGCTCGCAGGATCGGTACCGCGGCACCGCCGCGGGGAGCCTGCTGGGCGGAGGTGACGACCGCAACGGCGAAGACACAGGCGCAGAAGAAGACAACACGAACAGTGCTCACGCGGAACCCTTGGAGTGAGAAGGATTGAAGAGATGACGCGCAAGTAGTCAGAAGGTAACTGATAACGCGCGGGACGAACCGACGAATGCGGCGGGAAGCAGACCGGAGTCCACCTCCCGCCCGTTCACGCTAGCGGCTGGTCGTCGTCGGCCAGACGACACCCATGTCCTTGCGCGGCACCGAGCCGATACCCTTGGCCACGAACTTCTGCACGCGGCGGCCCTGGTAGGTTTCGGTGGTGTAGAGATTCCCCTTGGAGTCGATCGCGATGCTGTGGATCGAGTAGAACTGCCCCGGGTAGTGCCCGCCCTCGCCGAAGTTGTAGATCTCCTGCAGCGACTGACGGTCGATGATGCGGATCTTCGAGTTGCGCCCGTCGGACATGAAGATGTACTTCTGCTGCGGGTCCTTCGAGAAGGCAACGTCCCAGACCGACCCGTCGCCGAGCGAGTCCTTCTGATACTGCTGCTCCTTCACGAACTTGCCGTCCTTCGAGAACACCTGCATGCGGTCGTTGACGCGATCGCAGACGTAGACGAAGCCGTCGTTCGACAGATCGGCGCAGTGCACCGGGTTCCTGAACTGCTGGACGAGCGGCGCCGTCGGATTGTAGCGGCCCAGGTCCTTGTCGTCGGGCTTGTTGCCGTAGGCGCCCCAGTAGCGCTTGAACTGGCCGGTCTCGGTGTCCATGACGACGACGCGCTTGTTGCCGTAGCCGTCCGCGACGTAGAGCTCGTTGTTCTTCTCGTCGACGAAGATCTTCGCCACCTGGAAGAAATGGTCGGTGGCGTTGCTGTCGGCCTTCACGCCCTTCTTGCCGAACTGCTTGACGAACTTGCCGTCGCGCGTGAACTTCAGGACCAGCCCGTCGGTCCCGCCGTTGCCGCCGATCCAGACGAAGCCCTCGGTGTCGGCGAAGATGCCGTGGTTCGAGTCGGGCCAGTCATAGCCCTGACCGGGTCCACCCCACGCATGCAGGACGTTGCCGGCCTGATCGAACTCGATGATCGGCGGCGCCTTCTTGCAGCACTCACCGGTCGGCGGCGTCTGGTCGGCTGCCGCTTCGACCGGATCGAGCGAGTCGTTGCGGTGAATGATCCAGATGTGATCCTGCGTGTCGGCCCAGACGCCGATCGCCTGCCCGATGTACCAGCCGTTTGGCAGCGGCTTGGGCCACATCGGATCGACTTCGAATCTGGGCGCGCTGATCCCGGTGCCCCCCTGGGCAAGCGCGTTCTTCTCGAGCACGCTCTGGCTGACGCCGAGCGCCGCGAGAAGGGCGATGAATCCGGCCCCGATCAAAACGTTACGTCGTTTCATGACGTGTGTGCTCCCTCATGCGCACCTGGGTGCGCGGCTTCCATTCGCAGCGCGATGCGTGAGCTACGTGGCATCTCGACGTCGCAGCCGGCGTTCGCGTCGCGCGGCGTCCTGTCTCGCGATCAGCGGCCGGTCACGAATTTCTGGACGCGCTTGCCGTGGTGCTGCTCGCCGGTATAGACGTTGCCCCTGGAATCGACCGCGATGCTGCCGACCGCCAGGAAACGTCCCGGCTGCCGGCCGCCCTGGCCGATCGTGCCGGCCGGCGCCAGCGTGTTGCGATCGAGAATGACGACCTTCTTGTCCTGACCGTCGGCGACGAAGAGATAGCGCTGCTGCGCGTCACTCGAAAACGCCACGTCCCAGGCCGAGCCGAAGGACGACACGGCGCCGAACTGGCCGGGCACGACCGCGCCGAGCGTGTTCTTGCTGACGATGCCTTCCTTGACGAACTTGCCGTCCTTCTGGAAGACCTGAATGCGGTTGCTGGTGCGGTCGCAGACGTAGACCATGCCGTCCTTGGCGATGTCGACGCAGGTCACGTCGCGGAACTGGCGCGCCGGCGTGCCGTTGGGGTCGTAGGCACCGGGATCGGCACCCGGCTTCTCGCCGTAGGCGCCCCAGGCACGCTTGAACTTGCCGGTTTCACTGTCGAACACGGCGATGCGGCGATTGCCGGTGTCGGCGATGAAGACCTCGTTGGCAGCCGCGTCAACGGCGACAGCCGCCGGCTTGTTGAGGCTGTCCTCGCCGGTGGCCTGTCCCGGCTTGCCAATCTGCAGCAGGAACTGACCGGTCTTGGAGAACTTCAGGACGTGCGCGTCGGGAGGAGCCGCCGCAGCGGGAGGCGCCGCGCCGCGTCCGCCGGCGGGTGCGGGGACGATACCAGGCCGCTGTGATCCAGACGTTGCCCTTCGCGTCGACCGCGAGGCTGCCCGGCGATGCCGGCCAGTTATATCCCTGCCCTGGGCCGCCGAAGCTGGAGACGACCTTGCCGGCCCCGTCGAACTCGAGCACGAACGGAGCCGCCATGCAGCAGACGCTCGAGGTCGGCGGGGTGAGCATCATCCCCTTTTCGTTGGCTTCGAGGGAATCAGCGCCACGATGCACCACCCAGACGTGATCCTGCGCGTCTACGGCGACGCCGGTGATGGAGCCGAACACCCAATGGTTGGGCAGCGGCTGCGGCCAGAGCGGATCGACCGTGTAGGCCGGCGCAGTGCCGCGGCCCTGCGCGAGAACCGTCGAGCCGATGGATGTCAGCGAGAACGCAGCAGTCACGGCGAGCGCGCTTACGGTGACGCTGACAATCGAGATACGTTTCATACCCCTCCTCCTCTAGGTGACCGGACCGGCCGGCGCGGGGTCAGGTTGTCGGGACACGGAAGTATATAGAAAAAAAGGCGCCGACCCTCGCGGATCGGCGCCTTTTTTAACAGCCTCAGGTCGTGGAGCTCGAGGCTCGGTCGCCTGGCTCCAGACTGAGGCGGCAGAGGCAGGACTCGGCAGAGGCCAGCAGTCCGCGCATTGAGCCTTGGTCTATCGCGTCGTCGGCCAGACGACGCCCTGGTCCATCTTCGTGACCGGCTTGAGGCCTTTGTAGACGAACTTCTGGACGCGCTTGCCCTCGTAGGTTTCCGTCGTGTAGAGGTTCCCCTTCGAGTCGGTCGCGATGCTGTGCACCGCGTAGAAACCGCCGGGCTGGCGGCTGCCGTCGCCGAAGCTGGTGAGAATCTCGAGCGACTGGCGGTCCATCACGTAGACCTTTTCGTTCGAGCCGTCGGCGAGGAAGATGTACTTCTGGGCCGCGTCCTTCGAGAAGGCGATGTCCCACACCGCGCCGTCGCCGAGGGTCTTCGGCTTGATGCGCTGTTCCTTGACGAACTTGCCGTCCTTCTGGAACACCTGGATGCGGTCGTTCACGCGGTCGCACACGTACACGAAGCCGTCATTGGAGGGCTCGGCGCAGTGGACGGGGTTGCGGAACTGGCGGATGAGCGGGGCATCCGGGTTGTAGCGGCCCATGTTGGTGTCGTCCGGCTTCTCGCCGTAGGCGCCCCAGTACCGCTTGATCTTGCCGGTGTCCATGTCCATCACGGCGACGCGCTTGTTGCCGTAGCCGTCGGACACGTACGCCTCGTTGGCCTTCTCGTCGAGCGAGACCTTGGCGACCTTGTTGAACGCCCAGGTGTCGTTGCTGCCGGCATTCGCGTAGGCGAAACCGAACTGCTTGATGAACTTGCCGTCCTGGGTGAACTTCAGCACGTGGCCGTCGTTGCCGCCGTTGCCGCCGATGAAGACGTTGCCCTTCGAATCGGGCGTGATGCCATGGTTGGACTCAGGCCATTCGTATCCCTGGCCGGGACCTCCCCACGCGGTGACCAGGTCGCCGCTTGCGCCATCGAACACCACCACGGGCGGTGCCGCGATGCAGCACTCGGACATCGGGGGGTTCTGCAACGCGTAGATCTCCTTGCGATCGAGCGTCGCCGCACCGCGGTGAATGATGTACACCCGGTCCTTGGTGTCGACGCCGACACCGATCACGTTGCCGTACAGCCAATGCTTCTGCGTTGGCTTGGGCCACATCGGGTCCACTTCGAAGTACGGCGCCTGCACGGCAGACTTGCCCTGGGCCGCCGCGGCCTTTTCCATCATGCTCTGCGCAACGCCGAGCGTCGCGAGCGCACCCACGAACGTGGCGCCCACGATCAGATTTCGCTTGCTCATACCCCTCATCCTTTAGCCTCCGGCTCTCCCTAAGCTACGCGGTGGAGGGCGTAAGTATACATAACCTGCCGGAGCCTTGCGAACGGAATGCTATGTCACTATCCTTGAGGACTTCAGGGACCATGATGCACTTCTGGAACACCTCGCCGCGGCGCCTGGCGGGCGCCTGTCTTGTCGCGCTCGCCCTGGCCCTGCCGGCGATTCTGTCGGCCCACGAAATCCCCAACGACGTCACGATTCAGAGTTTCGTGCGCGCCGAGGGATCCCAGCTCAAGCTTCTCGTGCGGGTGCCGCTCATCGCGATGCGCGACATGACCTGGCCGTACAAGGCGCAGGACGTGCTCGACCTGTCCCGGGCGGAACGCCCGCTCCGCGACGCCTCCACGCTCTGGATTGGCGACGATGTGTCGGTGTTCGAGGGCGACACGAAGCTCGGCCCGCAGACGGTGGCCGCGGTCCGCGCCACGCCGGCCGACGACAAGTCGTTCGAGAGCTATGAGACAGCCGCCGCCCTGCTCGCCGCGCCCCAGGCGAACGTGGACGTGTCGGTCCCGACCGGCTACATCGACGTCCTCTTCACCTACCCGATTCAGTCGGCGGCCTCGCGCTTCGCGATCGAACCGCGCTGGGGCCGTCTCGGCCAGCGCGCGGTGACGGTGGTCCGTCTGGTGCTGCCGAACGGAGCCATCCGCGCCTTCGAATTCCGGGGCAACCCGGGTCGGGTCGAACTCGACCCGCGCTGGTTCCAGGCGGCCTGGCGCTTCGTGAAGCTCGGCTTCGAGCACATCCTCGACGGCACCGACCACCTGCTCTTTCTGTTCTGCCTGGTCATCCCGTTCCGGCGCTTCCGCTCGCTGGTCACGATCGTCACGGCGTTCACCGTCGCGCATTCGATCACGCTGATCGCGTCGGCGTACAACCTCGGGCCCGACTCGCTCTGGTTCCCGCCGCTGATCGAGACGCTCATCGCCACGTCGATCGTCTACATGGCGCTCGAGAACATCGTCGGCGCGAGCCTGCACCGCCGCTGGCTGATCACGTTCGGGTTCGGCCTCGTGCACGGCTTCGGCTTTTCGTTCGCGCTGAAGCAGACGCTGCAGTTTGCCGGGTCGCACCTGCTCACGTCGCTGCTGTCGTTCAACATCGGTGTCGAGCTGGGACAGCTGCTGGTGCTGGTGCTGTTGATACCAGCGCTCGATCTGCTCTTCACGCGCGTCGTCGCCGAGCGGATGGGCACCATCATCCTGTCCGGCCTCGTCGCGCACACCGGCTGGCACTGGATGACGGATCGCTACTCGGCGTTCCGTCAGTACGATCTGTCGCTGCCGGAGTTCACGCCGGCGTTCATTGCGGAACTGCTGCGGTATGCGATGTTCGCTGGTCGCGCTGGCCGGGATCCTGTGGGTGGTGTCGCTGTTCATGAAGCGGCGGGAAGAGTCGGAAGCGACGTCGTAGAAGAGCAGGCTAGGCTGGGCTATGGGCTATGGGCTCGACGGTCACGGAGCGTCCGGGCTCAGTTCAGCGCGCAAGCATGTGATCGGTGACGACGCGCTTCGCCGGAACGCCGGCCAATCGCCGACCGCCTACGGCCCATCGCCGCAGGTCAGCGCGGCAGACGAAACGGCTGCCGCCGACGGTATGCATCCCGCCGCGCGGCGATGGCGGCGGCGTTGGCCGGCTTCAGCGCCAGCGCAGCTTCGGCGTTATCCGCGGCGCGGTCGAAATCGTCGTTCGCGGCCTGCGCCGCGCCCAGCGCGTCCAGCGCGCCGGCGTCTTTCCTGCCCGTCACCTTCACCGCGCGCTCGGCAAGCCGAACGGCCAGCCCCGGATCGCGCAGCGACTCCAGCGGCGACGCGGCAAGCAGCCACGCCAGATCGACCAGGACCGCCGGCGAGTCGGGCGCGAGCTGCACGGCGCGCTTCAAATGCGTGATCGCCTCCGCCTGCTGTCCCTGCCGAAGACTCGCGATTCCGGCGTTGTAGTGCGCCTGCGCGTTGTCCGGATCGAGACGGATCGCTTCGATCAGGTGGGACTAGCGCCTCGGGCAGCTTGCCTGTTGCCAGAAGGATGCTGGCCAGGTTGTTGTGCGCCTGCGCGTAGTCCTTTCGCAGTGACGAGCGCTCGCTGATATTCGAGCATCGCCGACTCGTAGTCGCCAGCCACCGTCAGCGCGGTCCCGAGATTGAAGTGCGACGCGGCCGAGTCGGGCTCCAGGTGCGCAGCGGCGCGGAAGTGCCGGACGGCATCCGCCGGACGATTGAGCTGGAGATAGAGCGACGCCACGGTCATTGTGCAGCGGCGCGCTGTCCGGCTCGGATTCGATCCAGCGCTCGTAGCCCACCGTGTCTTCCGTCATCACCTTCGGCCCGAACTGTCCGTTGAGCACCTGGAGATCGCTGTCGTTGCGCGTGAGCACCTGGATCCACAGATCGCCCATCTCGTCGCCGGAACGCTGTCCCCAGAACACGCGCTGCGGCGGCTGACTCGGGTTGCGCGGGTTGTCTGCCGAGTTGTCGTAGGTGTACCGCATCTGGAGCCGTGTGCCCTTCGGCAGCCAGAACGGGCTGACGTAGCGATACACGTGCTGCCAGCGGAAATCCCAGTCCCGGATGTGAATGAGCGGACGGACGCTCCCGTCCGGCAGCTGCGCGAACCCGACCATCTCCTTCGCGCGGTGGTGCGCATGCGGCTGCACGGCCTGCACCTCGACATCGACCGGCGTCACGAACGAGTCGGTGACGACGTACTCCTTCTCGCCCGGCGGAATGTCGATGTTCTGCCGGCCGAGTCGCAGCATGGCCGGCGTCCGTTCGGGCGGATCACTCCCGAAGTAGAAACCGATGGTCGGCTGAACGGTTTCTTCCTTTCCGCTCGGCTGCATGTGCAGTTCGACGACGAGATCAGTGTTGGGCTGAAGTCGCCAGGCCAGCCCCTTCGGAAGCAGCGGCGGCACCTGGCCTGGCGTCCAGCCGAGAAAATGGCCATCCGGATAGACGGCCGAGTTCGCGATCAGCCCGCTGTAACCCGGCCCCGGGTCGGCCTCGTCGAACTTGCGCGACGCATCGGTCGGGTCGATACGAATGTTGGCGTGATGGACCACTCGCGCGTTCCCGGGCTTGAACTCCATGCCGCGGACGTACTTCACGCCGTCCACTGGCAGCCGGATCGCGAAGATGCGGAACACGTCGGTGCCGTCACGCCTGCAGCGTGTAGCTCGGAGCGGTGACCACGAGGTCCGGCGACCCCAATTGCCACCCTTCGGTCCAATGCGGAGGCTGCGGCGTCTGCGCGGCGTCGCCCTCCGGCGCACCCTCGGCTCCCCATCGCTGCAGGATCTCGAGCTCTGCGGGTGTGAGACGCGGCTGACCGATGAACTCGCCGCCGTAATCAGCGTCCGCCTGCCATGGCGGCATGACGCCGCTCTTCGTGACGGTCGCGATCTGCGTGGCGTGCGCGCGTGCGGCCGCGTACGTCAGCAGGCTGAACGGCCCTGCACCGCCGGGCCGATGGCAGACGCCACACTTGGCGAACAGGATCGGTGCGACATCGTGCGCAAACGTCACCGGCGCCTGCGCTGACGCGGCGTCGGAGGCGCCTGCGCCGCTGCGGCGTGGGAACAGCGCCGGCAGAAACGGCTGCGGATATCGCGGCGAGCACGGCTGCCAGCACGGCGACCGCGGTCGGGCGCGTCGTCATTGCACGAAGTCCGCGATGAAACAGCCAACCGCCGGTGCCGACGCTTCAATCGGCGCCTTGCCGGCCACGTACGGCGGTCAGCGCGTCGAACAGATCACGCCGCGTCGCCGCGGGCCGCTCAACACCGAGGCTCACAAACCGATCGTCGATGCGGCCGTGATACACGAGCGTGCGCGTGCGGTTGAAGACCGCCGCTTCGGGCGTGATGCTCGCTTTCGCGAGCTTCACCAGATCGTGCCCGGGGTCGAGCAGCGCGTGCACCGGATACGAAAAGGCTGCAAGGTGATCGCGTACGGCTTCCGGAGTGTCGCTCGGGTTGGGATAGACCAGCCAGAAGGCAACGTTCTGGGCAGCGAAAGCCGCGTGCAGCCGCTGCACCTCCGGTGCGTAACGGTTCGATACCGGACAGTCAACGCTCGCAAAGAGAAACACGATGGCTGCGCTGTTCTCAGCGGCAAGAAACGGATCGACCAGCCGGCCTTGCGGGTCCTTGAGCGCGACCGACAACGAAGGCGACGCCGCCATCGAACGGAACGCGTAGCAGACGCGCGCCACCGAAGCGGACGCCGTCGGTCCGGCCGAGGGCGCCGCGGCGGAAAGCCGGGCCAGGCCAGCACCTGTGCATATGCACGCGAGTGCCAGCGCAGCGGCAACGGGTGCTTTACTTCGGGCCATAGCCCAATTCTACGGGTTTCCTGGATTGGCCGCGTCGCCCATCGCGGCCTGCTGATAGCGCAGCAGCCGCTGGCGGATTTCAAGAGCCAGCGAGTCGTTTTTCGCCGCAAGCGCACGCTGCAGCGCGAGCTGAGCGGTTCGCGCGGCGAGATCGATGCGCCCGTCGGCGGCATACGCTGCCGCCAGCACATCGAGCACGGCCGGATTGGCGTTCTTCGCCACCTTGTTCGCACCCTCCGCCAGCTTGACCGCTGCGCCCGCGTCCAGCACGTCGGCATTCGTCGCGAGCAGCCAGGCGAGGTCGAGCGTGAACACCAGGCTCTCCGGACGGGCGGCTACCGCTCGACGCCACTGCTGCACCGCTTCCTGCGGCTGTCCGTTCGCGACAAGCGCACGGCCAAGGCTGTATTGCGTGTCGGCATTGTCGGGTTGGATGCGCAGCGCGGTGCGCAGTTCCATCAGGGACTCATTGACGACACCGCGCGCCAGCAGCACGCGCCCCAGGTTGTTGTGCGCGGCCGCGAGATGGGGACGCGATGCGAGCGCGGCGCGGTATTCCGCTTCGGCATCGGCACGGCGACCGCTCGACTCGAGCGCGATGCCCAGATTGTTGTGGGCCTCGGCGTAGTCGGGACGCAAGGCGATGGCGCGCTCGAACCTGTGCGATGGCGTCCGGTACGCGCCGCTCGCCCATGGCGATGACGCCGAGATTGTAATGAGCCATCGCGAGTTCGGGATTCGTACGCGAGCGACGCTTCGATCTGAGCAACCGCATCGGCTACCCGACCGAGCTGCACATAGGCCACGCCCAGCGCATTCCTCGTCTCGGCATCCTCGGGCACGTCGGCGACGCGCTTCTCTTCACCTGCAACGTCGGCCAGGAGGTTTTTGCGCGCCACCTGCGCACGAAGCGGCGCGAACCCGTCGGGCGATGCGCGGCAGCACCTGAATCAGCAGTTCGCCCATCTCGTCCCGCGTCTCGGAGCCAAACCTGACACGACGCGGCGGGGTCGAAGGATTGTGCGGATTCTGCGCCGTGTTGTCGTACCGGTAACGCATCTCGATGGAGGTCCCTCGCGGAAGCGCGACCGGCTGCGCGTAGGTGTATTCGTCCTGCCAGTTGAAGTTCCAGTTCGGAATCCGCAGCAGCGTGTCGGTCCTGCCATTCGGCATTCGCGCCACGACGTTCATTTCGTTCGCCAGATAGTGCGCATGCGGATAGATGCTCAGCGCGAGCACGTCCACCGGCAATGTGAATCGATCGGTCACTTCATACGTGGACGAATCGGCTGGAATGTCGAGCGTCTTCGAGCCGAGCCGCAGCATCACCGGCGTTGTCGAGGGCGGCGTGTCGGTGAGATACAGCCCGACCGACGCCTGCACCGGCTCGGGCCGGCCCGTCGGCTTGAGATGCATCTGAATGACGAGGTCGTTGCCCGGTTCCAGCGGCCACGGATAGGCCTCGCGGGTCGGCATCTTCCCCGGAGCCCAGCCGAGGAAGTGCCCGTCCGGGAACCTGGCGCCCGGAACGTCCATCCCGCCGAACCCAGGTCCCGGGTCTGCCGCGTCCAGCCGCCTGATCTCGCCAGTGTCGTCGAGCAGAAGTCGCGCGTGATGAAGCACCCGCGCATTGCCGGGCCGGAACTCGAGGGCGCGCACGAAGCGTCGTTCGGTGAGTGGCAGTGCCAGCACGATGTTCCGAAAGACGTCGGGACCATCGGCAGGAACGGTGAACGATTCGGGCATCGCCACGACGATGTCCGGCGTACCGAGTTGCCAGCCCGGCGTGAACGCCGGCACCGGGAACCGATCCGCCGGGTCGCCTTCGAGGATGCCGTCCTCGACCCATCGGTTCAGCGTGCTGATCTCGGCCGGCGTCAGCCGTCGATCGCCGGAGAACTCCCCCTCTTCCGAATCTGGTTGCCACGGCGGCATCACGCGCGTGGCGACGACGGTTGCGAGCAGTCGCGCGCGCTGCGCGCGCATCGTCATACGTGAGCAGGCTGAACGGCGCCGCTTCACCGGGGCGATGACACGTCGCGCAGTTCTCGTAGAGGATGGGCGCCACGTCTCTGTTGAACGTCACCGGCCGGCGGACCGAAGGGGGCTGCTGCGCGCGGATGCTGACAACTCCGACAACCGCAGCGACCAGCATGCCGAGGAGAGCCGTCTCGACGAAGTGAGGGAGGCTACGACGTTTCAACGGACGCGATGGCAGAAGCAATGACACGTGTGACCAGTCCGAAATACGACAGACGCAGTGCTGCCGTTTCGCTAGCGGACGAACGGTTTGTGCTCCTCGTACAGCTGCAGCCGATCGCGCATGTCCGCCGAGAGCCGTGTCTGACCCACAGCATCGGCGACCTGGATGCCGGCGTGCGCCACCTGCACGGCTTTGTCGAATTCGCCGAGGGCGCCGTACGCGGCGGCGAGAGCATCGAAGGCCTGCGGATCCTGACCGCGGCTCAACTGCCTGGCACGATCCGCGAGCGAGACCGCCTGGCCGGGACGACGTAATTGCGGGTCATTGGCGGTCGCACGGATCCAGGCGAGGCCCGTCAGCGCGGACACGGATTCGGGCTGGACGGAGAGGGCGTGCTCGAATTCGGAGGCCGCGTCTGCACTCTTCCCCTGGAGCATCAGCAGACGGCCCAGGTTGCTGCGTGCTTCCGCGTTGTCGGGCCGAAGCTCGAACGCGCGCCGATAGTGCGCGGCGGCTTCATCGAGCCGCCCTGACACGTGCAGCATCGCCCCGAGATTGTTGTGTGCCTCGGCGTGATTGGGATCGATGCGAACGGCCGCCTCGAACTCGCGCATCGCATCGGGGTATTGCCGAAGCATCGAGAGCGCGAGCCCCAGGTTGTAATGGCTCGGCGCCGAGTCGGCATTCAGCCGCAGCGACTCGCGCAGGTGCGTCACCGCGTCCTGTGGACGGCCATCCTGCAGGTACAACATTGCCACGGCATCGTGGCGCAGCGGGTTGCCGGGATCGCTCTCGAGCACGCGCGTGTAGGCAGCGATGTCCTCGGTCCGGGTCTTCTTCGCAATGTCGGAGCCGAGCGACGCAACGTCCTCATTGCGCACCGGCACGAGCTGCACCCAGAGGTCGCCCATTTCGTCCGTCGTATTCTGGCCCCACACGATCCGGCGCGGAGGCTGGAACGGGTTGCGCGGATTCGCGGCCGAATTGTCGTAGGAGAACCGCATGCTGATCGTGCTGCCTCTCGGCAGCAGAATCGGCGAGACGTAGCGGTAGACGTCCTGCCATCGGAAGTCCCAGTCGCGGATCGTGATCAGCGGCCGGACGCTGCCGTCCGGAAGCCTGGCCTCGCCGAACATCTCGCGGCCGAGATTGTGCGCATGCGGCTGAACCGCGAGCACTTCGGCGTCCACCGGGAGTACGTAGCTGTCGCGGATTTCGTAGGCGGCTTCTCCCGGCGCGATGTCCATCGTCTCGCTGCCAAGGCGCAGTCCAACGGGCGTGCGCGCTGGAGGAACGTCGGTGAAGTACAGGCCGACGCTGACCTGAATCGGCTCGGCCTTCCCGGTGGGCTGCAGATGCAGCTGCACTATCAGATCGCTGTCCGCCTCGAGACGCCACGGCATCCCGTCAGGGGAGGGCCGCGGCTGCTGGCCGGGAGTCCACCCCAGCAAGTAGCCCGGTGGATACGCGGCATCCTGCACCATCCCGCCGACGTACCCGAGTTCGGGATCGGCCGCGTCGAGGCGGCGTGAGGAGCGCGTGCGATCGACACCGAGGTTGGCGTGATGCACGCCACGCGCGTTGCCGGGCCTGAACTCCAGCGCCCTCACGTAGCGCGCCGCAGACGTCGGAATCGGAAGCACAAAGGTCCTGAAGAGATCTGGCCCGTCGGCCCGCAAGGTGTACGGCTCGGGCATGGTGACGACCAGATCAGGCGCGCCAAGCTGCCATCCCTGCCCGAATGTCGGGCAGCGGCGGCAGGTCGCGTCCGCTCCCTTCGGCCCCACCCTGCGCGGCCCAGTCCTGAATCGTCTGAATCTGCGAGTCGGTCAGGGATCGATCGTCGATGAACTGGCCGTGCATCCCCTCGGGCTTCCATGGCGGCATGGTGCGCCGCCGGGTCGCATCGGCGATGAGCGTCATCCGCTGGCGGACGTCGCGATACGTCTGGAGGCTGAACGGACCGATTTCCCCTGGACGATGGCAGGGCGTGCAATGCGTGAAGACGATGGGCGCGACATCCTTCGTGAACGTCACCTGAGCGCCGGCATGAAGCGGTGACGCGGACAGACACCCGACGAGCAGTGCACACAACAACCCGGATGTTCACAGGAATCGGCTCGGAACTATCATACTTGGTCGTTGGTTGCGGGTCGTTCGCCTGCCATCGCTGGCCTGCCCGCGGACCCATGACCCTTAACACCTGATGAAGCCGCGCCGGACGCCCGCGCCCCAGATCAGCTCGCCACCGGTGGCCCTGCGCACTGACTGGCCATTTCTCCGATACGCCGGCGCAATCTTCCTGACGGCGCTGGCAGTGCGGCTGACGCACGTCTGGCTGCTCAGCCGCTCTCCGTTCTTCGACGCGCTGTTGGGCGATGCGCATGGGTACGACGAATGGGCTCGACGCATCGCCGGCTGGCGAGTGGATCGGCTCGGACGTCTTCTACCAGGCGCCGCTCTATCCGTACTTCCTCGGCATCATCTACAAGATTTTCGGACACAGCCTCTGGGCAGTTCGGATCATTCAGGCAATGGTCGGTGCAGGGTCGGCCGCGCTGATCGGCCTGGCCGGCTACCGTTTTTTCTCGACGCGGGTGGGCGCCATCGCCGGTTTCGCGCTCGCTGTCTACGCCCCGGCGATCTTCTTCGATGGGCTGATTCAGAAGTCGGTGCTCGACCTGTTTTTCATCGCTCTGTCGTTGTGGATTGTTGGTCGTCTGGTGGACGACCCTCGCAACCGGGCAGGCTGGCTGTCGCTCGGCCTCGCGATGGGCGGCATGAGCCTGACCCGCGAAAATGCACTCGTGTTCGTGGCGGTGATCATCGGCTGGGCGTTGCTGCGACGGCCACTGCCACTCGCGGCGCGCGTGCGTCTTGCCGCCACCTTCACAGCAGGGCTCGCCATCGTCCTGCTGCCCGTGGCGGTCAGGAATTATGCGGTCGGCGGCGGTTTCTACCTGACCACGTCGCAGTTCGGGCCCAACTTCTTCATCGGCAACAACCCGCAGGCCGACGGCACGTACATGGCTCTGCGATTCGGGCGCGGGGCGCCTGAGTACGAACGCACTGACGCGACGGAGCTGGCGGAACACGCGCTCGGGCGGACGTTGACCCCCGCCGAGGTGTCGAGCTACTGGACCGATCGCGCGCTGAACTTCATCACCGGCCAACCGGGGGCATGGTTCAAGCTCGTTGGCCGCAAGGTACTGCTGCTCTTGAACGCCACCGAGATGGTCGATACGGAGGCGCAGGAGAGCCATGCCGAGTGGTCGTGGCCACTTCGTGTCGGCGGATGGTTCGGGCACTTCGGCCTGCTCGTACCGCTTGCCTTCGTCGGCCTCGTGCTCTCCTGGGACCAGCGATCGCGGCTCGCCGTGCTCTACGCCATGCTGGCGGCGTACGCGGCCAGCGTGATCATGTTCTATGTCTTCGCGCGCTACCGTCTGCCGCTGGTGCCATTGCTGCTGCTGTTCGCAGTTCGCGGTGTGACGGCCCTTCCGGGCTGGGCGGCGCGGGCGGCTACTCCGGCGAAAGCGTGGGTGGCCGTGATCGTCGTGGCACTTGCGGTGTTCAGCAACTGGCCGGTCCTGTCCCGGCCGTTGATGAAGGCGATCACCGAGACCAACCTCGCCGTCGCTCTGCAGGCCGAGGGGCGCATTGACGATGCGGCGGCGCATTACCGGCGCGCCATCGAGCTCCGACCCGACTACGCACCTGCGTACAACAACCTCGGCGTCATGCAGCGGGCTGCGGGAAAGGTCGACGAAGCGATTGCGACCTACCAGCAGGCACTTTCACTGAAGGGCGATTACCCGGACGCTCATTACAACCTGGCCAACGCGCTGCTCGAGAAGAACAGGCTCCCGGAAGCAGCCGAACACTTCAAGATCGCGCTGCGGTCCATTCCGGATTCGGCAGGCGCGGCGAACAACCTCGGGGTGGCGCTCGCTGCGCAGAACAGGCCGGAGGACGCCGTCGCGGCGTTTCGTGCGGCTGTCGCGGCGGAGCCCAATTCCGCGGTGGCGCACCGGAACCTGGCCGACGCGCTCGCCTCCGCCGGACAGGTGCCCGACGCGATAGCGGAGTTCCGGCGCGCCATCGCACTCGACCCGAAGGACCCTGCAGCGCAGTACAACCTGGGTGTTGTCCTGCTGCAGTCGAACCGCGCCTCGGAGGCGACCGCCGCCCTGCGCGCCGCCGTGGCGCTCGCGCCGCAGTCCGTAGACGCACACAACAACCTGGGCATCGCCCTCGGGTCGACCGGCGACCTCAACGGCGCGGAGGCGCAGTTCCGCCGGGCGCTCGCCATCGACGCGACGTCCACGGAAGCACGGCGCAATCTCGAGATGGTGGAAGGCGCGCGCGCGCAAGCACGGGCTCCGCGACAGTGACCCGCCAGCGCCGCTCACCGCCCGCGCGTCAGTCCCGGAAACCGCACGTCGGCACGCGACGCGGCTGCCGAACCACGCTGGCCTGTGGCCGTGATCACGGCTCTGGGCGTGTTGGCCTACCTGAACGCGCTCGGGCATCCGTTCGTGTTCGACGACGCGGGCTCGATCGTCGACAACCCGACCATCCGTTCGCTGTGGACCAGTCTCGCCGGAGGACCGACACAACTGCCCACCGCCGGTCGGCCGGTGGTGAACATGACGTTCGCGTTGAACTACGCCGTCGGAAATCTCGCGCCATGGGGCTATCACGCGTTCAATCTGGGCGTGCACGTCCTGTGCGCCCTCGTGCTGTTCGCGCTCACGAGGCGCGTGCTCCGGACCCCGCGGGTGTCCGCGCAGATGCACGGTCGTGAGACGGCGATGGCCGCGGTGCTGGCGACGTTGTGGGTGGTTCACCCGCTGAACAGCGAGGTGGTGAACTACGCCACCCAGCGCACCGAGTCGATGATGGCGCTGGCGCTGCTCGCGACGTTGTACTCAGGCCTTCGCGCGGCGACGGCCGAGCAGCCGACGCGGTGGTATGTCGCATCCATTGCGGCCTGCGCCGCTGGCATGGCCTGCAAGGAGTCGATGGTGACGGCGCCGGTCCTGATGCTGCTGCTCGATGCGACCTTTGTCAGCGGCGGAGCGGCTGCGGCGCTTCGCGGGCGTCCACGGTACTACGCTGGCCTCTTCGCCACCTGGCTCGTGCTGGCGGCTCTGAACATGCACGGTCCCCGATCGAACAGCGCCGGTTTCTCGAACGGCGTTCAGGCCTGGCACTACCTGATCGATCAGGCGCCACTGATCGTGCGGTACCTGCGGCTGGCGGTCTGGCCGACCGGGCTGGTGCTCGATTACGGCGAGCCGACGGTGCGAACGCTCGGTGAGGTCTGGCCCGCGGCCGCGGGGATTGTCGTCCTGCTGATCGCCACTGTCGTGGCGTGGTTTCGCGCTCCGTCGATCGCGTTCCTGGCAACGTGGTTCTTCGTCACGCTGGCACCCACGAGTTCGTTCGTGCCGATCGCCACGGAAGTCGGCGCCGAGCGGCGGATGTACTTGCCGCTGATCGCCGTGCTCGCTCTGATCATCATGACTGTGTGGCGACTGCTCGACCTGTGGCCCGACCCGCGGACTCGACAGGTGGCGGCGATTGGCGCGGCTGGTGCGGCCTGTGCCGGACTTCTGGCGGCGACCGTCGCACGCAACGGTGAATACGCGACGGGGCTCCGGATCTGGCAAACCGTTGTGGATCGTCGTCCAACGGGACGCGCTCACTACAACCTGGGTCTCGAACTCAAGGCCGTGGGTCGACGCGAGGAAGCGCTGGCGCAGTACAGGCTCGCTCTCCCCACGAGTCCGGACGCGCACTACGCGATGGCCTTCGAACTGGCAGCGGACGGGCGCCATGAACAGGCCGTCGATCACTACCGCACGTTCATCAGGCTGAAGCCTCGGGACGCCAACGTTCCGCGAGCCTTTCATCAACTCGGCCGTTCGCTGATGACGCTCCGGCGGTACCCGGAAGCGGCGACCGCGTTTCGCGAGATGCTGGCACGGAAGGCTGGCGATCCTGACGCTATGGGCGGTCTGGCCGACACGCTCCTCGCCATGGAGCGGTGGGCCGAGGCCGCCGTCGTCTACGCGGATTACCTGCGCATCAAACCATCCGACCCGGACGCACGCTTCAACCTGGGACTCGCCCTGGTGCGACTGGATCGCGACGCGGACGCCAGGGACGCCTTCGCGTCGGTCACGCAACTGCAGCCAGATAACGTGGCCGCCCACGTGAATCTCGCCTACGCGCTCGCGAACACCGGCCGATACGGCGATTCCGTCAAGGAGTTCAGGCGCGCCGCCGAACTCGAGCCGGACCCTGCCGCCCGCCGCGAGATCGAGGCGGCTATCGCCGAACTACTCGGCGCTCACTGATCGCCCTCCAGAAAAGAAGAAGGGCGGCGGATCCGAAGACCAGCCGCCCTGCGTCGAGCGTTGTTCAGTTCGTGCCTTCGCTGCCTTCGTGCCTTCGTGCCTTCGTGCCTTCGTGCCTTCGTGCCTTCCGTGCCTTACGCCGTTCCTACCATTTGACCTGCGCGCCAACCCCGAACATGCGCGGCTGCATGATCGAATTCGCGTATTGATAGGAGCTGCTCAGCACGTTGTTCGACACCGTGCTGATCATCGCCGACGAGTTATTGAGGTTGAAGACCTCGAGCTGCGGCGACACCGTGAACCGGCTCACCTTGAAGTTCTTCTGCACCTTGAAATCGAGCTGGTTGATCCGGTCGAGGAAGTAGGCGTTCGCTGCGGTCAGCGGAACGCTGATGGTGGCCGGCTGGAACGTGGCCGGGATGATGATCGCGCCCGCCGGGCACGGCGCCGGGCAGTTTGCCGGATACCGTGTCACGCCACGGGTCAGCGCCATGTACTGCGCCGTGGCGATGCTGGCTGTCGCGGTGCCGAACGTGCCTGACGGGCTCTGGTTGCTCTGGAACGATCCCGAGAGCTGGATGCCCCACGGCAGCGGGTAGTTGCCGGCAATCTTGAACTGGACGCTGAACGGAATGTCGTTCTGCATGTCGTCGCAGAACAGCAGGTAGTTCGGATTGTCCGGCGCGGTGCAGTTGGTTTCCTGCTGACGCTCGAATGCGAAGCCGCCGAAGATCTGCGAGCCCTTACCTGGCCGGGCGCGGAATTCCAGGTTATACGCGTTGTAGACGCGCTCGCGGTTGGGATCGACGGTGTCCAGGTTCTTGGTTGGCAGACCCTGCGCCGCTGCCGTGCGTGCGTACAGCGTGAAGGGCTGGCCGGTGACCGGGTTGTAGACCGTCAACGGCGAGTAGTTCGGGTTCTGCGTCGGGTCGGCTCCCGTGTACAGCCAGCTCTGATTGATGGTCGCCGTCAGGTTGTGGAACGAGCCATGGAACCAGCTGCCGGTCAGCGACAGGCGCGGCATCAGTTCGTGCTGGATTTCGACACCCTGTTCGAGATTCCAGGTGCGCGGGTAGGCGCCGTACTCGTTTGGGGAGGCGATGCCGAAGTTCGACGCCAGCGACGAGAAGTCGATCTCGCAGCCAGCCGTCCGATAGACGCACGCGGTCTGGCGCGTGCCATCGGCGTTGAACGAGAGCTGACCCTGGGCGATGTCGTCGCCGTTCAGGTCGGTCCAGGCGAGCGAGGTCGTCTGCGATTGGAACGGGTTGTAGAGCGACGCGATACCGGTCGTGCGCGCCTGGTTGTATCGGTTCAGCGAGTACTTCAGTGCCGTTTTCGAATTGCCGAACAGGTCGTACACCGCCGACATCCGGGGCGCCGGATCCCTCCAGTTGGGGACATCTTTGACCGCCTCGAAGGAGCGCGCCGGGACGAACCGGCCTGCAGGAGACGCGGTCCCTTCAACCTGGGCATTCAACCACTCGTAACGGATGCCGCCCGTCACCGTCAGGCGCTTCATCGTGAAGGTGTCCTGCACGAAGATGCCGACGTCATAGTTCAGCCGTTCGCCGTACCTCGCCAGCGGCGTATTGCGGATGACGACCGAGTCGGGACGCGTGTATGGAATGCCGCTGCCCCCGTTCGTCACGGAACTGCGGTAGACCTGGTACAGGTCGCCATTGGCGTCCACCGTGTGGAAGAAGGTGCCGCGCTGATACTGAACACCGGTCTTCAGGTTGTGCGAGCCGGTGACGTACGACATGGAGCCCTGCCAGTTGTACCGGGCCGGACTCTGCGTGTTCTGCGCCTGCGCGGCGCGCTTCCAGCCGCCGAGATCCAACTCGGTCTGGTTGGTGTTGGCATACCACGCGGCGGTGCCGCGCGGCTGTTCGATGCCTTCCTGGTAGCTGTTCGTGTAGTACTCGAGGTTGCTGGAGAAGCCGCCCTCGACGAGGAGGCGCGGCGTCAGCGTCCCGGTCAGCTTGGCCTGGTTCGTGTGATAGGCCGGTGAGAACCACTGGACGGCCGCGGTCTCCGGCTCGTACTTGCTCTGCATGTCATGACCGCGGTACTTGTCGATCTCGTCCTGATACACACCCAGCTTCCACTTCGAGCTGACCTGCCAGGTGACGCGCGCCAGGGCGCTGCGAATGAACTGGTCGTCCACCCCGCGGCTGCCATCCTTGAACTGCGTGTCGGCGATGAAGTTGTTCACCGAGAAGTAGCGCCCCGACACGAAGAACCACAGCTTGTCGCTCTTGATCGGACCGCCCTGGGACGCAGTCGCATCGATGATGCGGTCGATGCCGTTGCCGGTTTTCAGGTTCTGCGCCCGCAATTCGTCGGTCAGGTTGGTGGTCTGCCAGGCGCTCGGGCGGTAGGCGCCCTTGAAGTCGCCGTTGAACCGGTTGCCGCCTTCACGCGGGATCATGTTGAGCCGGACGCCTCCCGACGAGGTCTCCGCGCCGATGCCGGAGGTCTGGTAGCTGACCTCCTGATTCATCGCGTCGTTGAAGTAGCTCTGCACCGCGCCGTCGCTCTGCAGACCATTCACAATCATCCCGTCGATCATGATCGTGTTGTTGGCGGTGGTCATGCCGTGGGTCGACATGTAGGTCTGCTGCATCGCGCGTGCGCCGCCGGTGTCGGGAAGATTGAGCGACACACCGACTATCAACTGCCCCATGCCCTGGATGGTGCGGCCAGTCGGAATCGAGTCGATCGCCTCACGATTGAGCACCTGCGTGTGCACGGCAGTCTGCACGTCGACGGTCGGCGAATCGCCGGTGACGGTCAGCGTTTCCTCGAGCGCGCCGACCTTCATGTCGGCATTGATGGTCATCGTGAACTGCGCCGGCAGTTCGAGCGCGTCACGCTTGAAAGACTGAAATCCCTCCAGCGAGAAGGTGACGCTGTAGATACCGGGTCGAAGATCGACGATGCGATATTGACCGGTGCCGTCGGTCACGACCGCGCGCGTTTTTTCGATCAACGCGTCGCTCGCCGCCTCGACCGTGACGCCAGGCAGCACCGCCCCCGACGTATCTTTCACGACGCCGACAATCGCGCTCTGTGCGTGCGCAGCAGCGGGCAGCATCACCAGACATGCCAGTGCTGCCGCCGCATAACCGAGAATTCGTCGCCCCATCCAATGCCTCCAATGTACGTGCGCTCTGCTGCGCCCTCTTCCCCGGGTCGAGAGCGGCCATCCGTTCATCCCTTTGCCACCGACCAGCGTGCGCGTGCCTGTTATCGAAAAAGGTGCGAATCGCGGGAAGCGGGCGAGAAACCGCAACACAAAGGCGATGGACACTAAAGAATCGATAAGAAGCGGAGTGAGGCTAAGGGACGAGAAGGTGGGAGTCAACCATCGAATCGAATGCGGCAGCAGCAAAACGTGAATCGCCCACATGATTCCATCGCGCATTCAGTTTTTTGGATGCCAGAGGCGCCGGGCACGCTCGCACCAGCAGGTCAGACGCTTGTACCAGCAGGTCAAGAGAGACGCGCCGCGTTGACCTCGGCGGCGCGGCGCAGTATAAGCCGTGGGTGCGCTCCATCGCTCAGCTTTTCAGCCTGCAGGATCGGGTGGCCATCGTCACGGGAGGGTCGCGCGGGCTCGGACGCGAGATGGCGGAAGGCCTGGCTGAGGCTGGCGCACGCCTCGTTCTGTGCGCCCGTCGCGCCGAGTGGCTCGAACCCACCGCGATTGAGCTGCGGCAACACGGGCACGCCGTCGAGGCGATTCCATGCGACGTCGCCCGCGCCGGGGAGGTACAGGCGGTAATTGACCTCGCTCTTCGCGCCTTCGGCCGGGTGGACATTCTCGTGAACAATGCCGGAATCAGCTGGGGCGCCGACCCTGAAGACATGCCGCTCGACAAGTGGAACAAGGTGCTCGAGGCCAATCTCACGGGCGCGTTCCTGTTCGCCCAGGCGGCCGGGCGTGTCATGCTCGAGCGCGGGTCTGGCAGCATCATCAACATCGCGTCGGTGGCGGGTCTTCAGGGATTGGTCAACGGACCCCACTACGCTGCATACGCGGCAAGCAAGGCTGGACTGATGGGACTGACTCGCGAGCTCGCGGCGAGTTGGGGCCGGAAGGGAGTCCGCGTAAACGCGATTGCGCCGGGATTCTTTCATTCGCGGCTCGCGGACGCGGTGATCCCGCTGGCCGAGCCGGCAATCCAGGCGTTCAATCCGATTCCACGGGTCGGTCAACCGGGGGAGTTGAAGGGCGTCTGCGTCTTTCTCGCGTCGGACGCGTCCAGCTACGTCACCGGTCACACGATCGTGGTTGACGGTGGAGGAACGATCTCGTGAATCGGCCGTGGCTTGCGCATTACGACTACTGGGTGCCTCCCACCCTGACGTATCCCGAACGTCCGCTCTGGGAGATTCTGGACGCGACCTGCGTTGAGGTACCCGATCGGCCGGCGACCGCGTTTCTCGGCGCGACCCTCACCTACGCGGACCTGAAAATCCGATCGGACTGGTTCGCGGTGGCGCTCGGGCGGCTGGGTATCCGGAAGGGCGACCGGGTTGGCATCATGCTGCCGAACTGCCCTCAGTACATCATCGCAGCCTTCGCCATCCTGCGGCACGGCGCCATCGTCGTCAACATCAACCCCACCTATACCGCGCCAGAGATCCTCAACGTCGCAACGGATTCCGGCATGCGGGTGGTCATCACTCTCGATACCGTTGCGCCGCTGCTGATGGCATTGAAAGACCAGACCTCACTCGAGGCGGTGATCGTCACATCGGCCGGCGAGTATTCCGCCGCAGGGACACCTGCGCCGCGCATCGCGGGCACGCTCGCGTTCGCTGACCTCGTGTCCGGCGAAGGCCGGGCACCGATCATTCGGGCGCCCTTCTCCCCGGACGATGTCGCGGTCCTGCAGTACACCGGCGGCACGACCGGCACCCCGAAGGCGGCCATGCTCACGCACCGGGGCATCTTCGCCAATGTCATCCAGACGGAGACGTTCACGTATCGGACGCGCGTCCGTGGCGAAGGGCGTTACATGATGGTCATCCCGTACTTTCATATCTACGGGTTCACTGTCGGGATGATGAAGGGGACCTGGGTCGGCGCCTTGCAGATCCTGATCCCGAAGTTCGAGGTCGAGGCTGTCCTTACTGCTGTTCGCGATCTGTCACCGACGTACTTCCCCGCCGTGCCGACGATCTGGGTGGCCCTGCTGTCGCATCCTCAGGCTGGCACGTATGGCCTCGACCGCGTCCGGATCTTCACGAGCGGCGGCGCGCCATGTCCTCCTGACGTGATCGACAAGTGGGAAGGCGCGTTCGGCCGTTCCCTGTTCGAGGGCTTCGGCCTCTCGGAGGCCTCGCCCGTCAGTCACAGCACCACCCAACTCGGAGTGCGGAAACCAGGCACCGTCGGTCTGCCGATGCCGGATACCGATATCAAGGTGGTGGACATCGAGACCGGATCACGCGACCTGTCCTCCGGTGAGGCGGGCGAACTGTGCATCTGCGGGCCGCAGGTGATGAAGGGCTACTGGAACCGTCCTGATGAAACCGCCCGCGTGCTGCGCATGCACGACGACGGGCGGGTGTGGCTGCACACCGGCGATATCGCCACGATCGACGAGGATGGTTACACGAGGATCGTCCAGCGGAAGAAGGACATGATCATCGTCGACGGCTTCAATGTGTATCCGTCGGAGGTGGAGGAGGTGCTGTATCAGCACCCCGACGTGCAGCTGGCAGCCGTCATCGGCGTGCCGCATACCTATCATGGCGAGGTCGTGCGTGCCTGCATCGTGCTCAAGGCTGGCTCCCGCACGACGGGGGAAGAACTTGCGGAACATTGCCGGAAGAGCCTTGCGCCCTACAAGGTGCCTCGGCAGGTCGACCTGCGCCCCACGCTGCCGATGACGACCGTCGGCAAGATTCTGTACCGCGTCCTGCGTGACGAAGTGATCTCATCATCTCCGGATCCCAAATGACCGACACCACGCCCGCCGCCGCATTGCTGGAGACGCGAAAGGCTTTGAGCGGGCT
This sequence comes from uncultured Acidobacteriota bacterium, assembly GCA_963697745.1. Taxonomy (GTDB): domain Bacteria; phylum Acidobacteriota; class Vicinamibacteria; order Vicinamibacterales; family CAVVIG01; genus CAVVIG01. Next base: position 543,034 of record CAVOPD010000006.1, read on the forward strand.
GGAGTTCTTTCGCCGCATGGCGGACGGGACGCTGAGCGCGCCGGCGATGGTGTCGCTGCTCGGTCTGAAAATCGCCGAGGTGGAAGAGGGACGCATCGTGTTCACCGGCACGGCGACCGAGCAGTTCTACAACGGGCTGGGCATTGCTCACGGGGGGTGGGCCGCCACGCTGCTCGACTCGGCGCTGGGCTGCGCCATCAACACCACGCAGCCGGCGGGTCGCGTCTTCACAACACTCGAACTCAAGATCAACTACACGCGCCCGTTGACGCGGGACGTGGGCGAAGTGCGCTGCGAGGCCCGTGTCCTGCACGTCGGCTCGCGCACAGCGACCGCGGAGGCGCGCGTCGTCGACGCGGACGGAAGACTTTACGCTCACGCCACCACAACGTGCATCGTCGTGTGAAGGACTCCAGGCCCATGTCGGAATTCGTGCGGTATGGGGTGAGCGGCCGCGTCGCGGTGCTGACCATCGACAATCCTCCGGTGAACGCACTTGGCGACGGCGTGTGGGAGGCCATCGACGATGCCGTCGCCCGCGCGGGGTCCGATGATGCGGCGGACGCCATCATCCTGACGGGCGCCGGGTCCACCTTCGTCGCAGGCGCTGACATCAATGTGTTCAAGCAGCTGACCACTCGGGAGCGGTCGCTGGAACGCTCGCTGTGGATCCATGCGATGCTGCGTCGGCTCGAGGATTCGAGCAAGCCTCTGATTGCCGCGATCCACGGCAACGCACTTGGTGGCGGACTCGAGTTGGCCATGGCCTGCCACTACCGTGTGGCGACCGCCGACGCGCGAGTCGGGCAGCCGGAAGTGCTGCTCGGGATCATTCCCGGCGCCGGAGGGACGCAGCGGCTGCCGCGGTTGTGCGGAGTGGCGCAGGCGCTGCAGATGTGCACCGACGGCAAACCGCTTGGCGCGCCCGAGGCGCATCGCGCCGGGATTATCGACCTGCTATCTGATGACGACCTGCTTTCCAGTGCGAGGGCGTTTGCGATCGAGCGCGCCACGGCGCATGACACCCGGAGGGTGCGCGAGATCGTCATAGCTCCTGACGCTGTCGCAGCAGGGCTCGAGGCCTGCCAGGCGATGCGACTCAGAATCGCGAGCATGCCCGGACAGCGCGCTGCGCGCGCCGCGGTCGAGGCGATCGCGGCAGGGCTCACGCTGCCGTTCGACGCGGGCTCGATTCGCGAACGCGAGCTGTTTGCTGAGTGCGTGGTTGCGACCGAGTCCCGGGCATTGCGGCACATGTTCTTCGCGGAGCGCGAGGCGTCGAAAGTTCCCGGTTTGTCGAAGGACACCCCGACGCTCGACATTCGCCGGGCTGCCGTCGTTGGCGCCGGCACGATGGGCGGCGGTATCGCCATGACCTACGCCAATGCCGGCATTCCGGTACTGCTGAAGGACGTGGACGAGGCGGCACTGACGCGCGGCATGGCGACGATCCGGCGCAACTATGAATCGAGTGTTGCGCGGGGACGGCTGACGGCGGAGACGATGGAGCGGACGCTCGCACTGATCTCGCCGGCGACCAGCTATGACGGCTTCGGCGACGGTCGACATCGTTGTCGAGGCGGTGTTCGAGGACCTGGAGCTCAAGAAGCAGACGTTCGCTCAGCTCGCCAACGCCACGCGTGCCGATTGCGTGCTCGCCTCGAATACCTCCACCCTGAACGTCGACGAGTTCGCCAGAGCGAGTGGGCGGCGCCGAGCAGGTCGTGGGGCACCACTTCTTCAGCCCGGCGAACGTGATGAAGCTGCTCGAAGTGGTGCGCGGCCGCCGAACCAGTGCGGCGGTGCTGGCCACATCCGTGAAACTCGGGAAACGACTCGGGAAGGTGCCGGTGGTGGTCGGCAACTGCTTCGGCTTCGTGGCGAACCGGATGCTCACGTACTACCTGCGCGAGGCGCACCTGCTGCTCGAGGAGGGCGCCAGCGTTCCACAGATCGACGATGTGATGATCGCGTTCGGCCTGCCGGTGGGTCCGTTCGGGATGGAGGACATTGCCGGCATCGACGTCGGCGCGCGGATTCGGCAGCACCGCGCCACCGTGAGTACCGCACGGATCAATGGACCGCAGTCGGCGATCCCGGACCGCCTGTTCGCGATGGGACGCTACGGACAGAAGACCGGCGCAGGATGGTATCGCTATGAGGCTGGGAGTCGCAAAGGCATGGCGGATCCGCTGATCGACGAACTGGCTGAGCAGGCCGCCGTGAAGCGAGGTATCGTTCGCCGTCCGATAGCCGACGATGAAGTGCTCGCGCGAATGATGACGGCACTGGTCAATGAAGGCTTCAGCGTGCTCGAAGAGGGCTACGCCGCCAGGGCTGGCGATGTCGACGTCGTGTATTGCCACGGCTTCGGCTTCCCGCGGTACCGCGGCGGACCGATGTTCTACGCGGACACCATCGGCCTGGGTACCGTCCTGTCACGGGTTCACGAATATCGCGCGCGCTTTGGAGATTACTGGGAACCGGCGCCGTTGCTCGAGAAGCTCGTGCGCAATGGTCAACGGCTGTTCGAGGACAGTTGATCCGTGGCGGCAACGTTGAACGTCACCGATCTCGTCGTGCAGCCAGACGAGCCGATCGCGGTGAGCGACTGGATCGCAATCTCCCAGGCGACGATTGATCGCTTCGCGGAAGTCACCGGCGACACCCAGTGGATTCATACGGACCCAGTTCGCGCGGCGAGCGGATCGCCCTTTGGCGGCACTATCGCACATGGCTTCCTTACCCTGGCGCTCATCAGTCGAATGCTGTCCAACGCGGTCGCTGTCGGCGGTGCAGCACTGACCGTGAACTATGGACTCAATCGTGTACGGTTCGTCGATCCGGTACGCTGCGGATCACGAATTCGCGGACGCTTCGCCGTGGCGGAACTGACGCCGTTCGATGGTGGCATCCAGGTGACCTGGAACGTCACCGTCGAACGCGAGGGCGGCCACAAACCGTGCTGTGTCGCGCAGTGGGTGATTCGCTATTACCGCGACGAGGCGAGTACACCCGTGTCCTGACGCGAGGACTGATTCCGGAACATCGGCGGACTCACGTGAGGAAATGCACTGAAATGGGCGGCTCAGCGGTGGCAGAGAATGTGCGTTGAGCCGGCTGGGAGATTGGTCATGCGTCAAACTCGCACCTGGATCCTTGCTGCTGTGCTCGGTGGCGTCATCGCATTTCCCACCCTGGCTGATGCGCAGGGTCGCGCCGCCGCCGCGCGGTGGCGGTGGGGGTGGCGGCGGACGGCCGGCAGGTGGTGGAGGTGGCGGCGGCCGCCCGGGCGGCGCAGTCGGCGCACCCGGACATGCTGTCCCACGGCCCGGCCCAGCGTATCCCGGACACTACGCGCCGTATCGCGGAGGGTATTACGCGCCCTATCGAGGTTATTACTACGGCGGCTATCCGTGGTACGGCGGGTATTACGGCTATCCGTATGGGCTGTCGTTCGGCATCGGTTTCGGCTATCCATACGGCTACGCGTCGTTTGGCTATGGATATGGCTATCCCTACCCAGCCTACGGCGCCTACTACGCGTACCCAGGGTATGCGGCGCGCTCGTATGGCGGCGTGCGGATCGTCGTGCCGCGACGTGATGCGGAGGTCTACGTCGACAACTACTACGCCGGCGTCGTCGACGACTTCGACGGGTCGCTTCAGCAGGTGAATCTCGAACCGGGGCCGCATGAGATTGCGATCCGTGCCGAGGGCGCTGAACCGATCACCTTCCAGGTGAACGTCGAGCCGGGGCGAACGATCACCTATCGCGCGGCGTTGCGGCAGGCCCAACCGTAAGTTCCGGCAGGCCTGAACCGTAGGGTTGTTGCAGGCCCAACCGTAATCTGAGGCAGAGGTCGGCACGGCTTTCGCTACCGGTGTGGAGCAGGAGGAAGTGGCATGCTCCACATGGCGTTGGTATTTCTCGTGATCGGCCTGATCGCGGCGGTGCTTGGATTCACGACCATCGCGGGCGCATCTATCGCGATCGCGAAGTTCATGGCGGGTCTGTTTCTGTACTCTTCGTCGTGTTCCTCGTGATTGCGCTGACCGCCGCCCGGAAGATCGCCGACTGAACCAGGCACGCCGCGCATCCGGCTACAATGGGGCGTCTCGGATCCTCCATTGAACCCTCGCCGGCCCTCGTCATCTTTCACAACGTCCGCCGTGCTCGCCGCCTGCATCCTTGCAGTGGCGCTGGCGGTCGGCCACCTTGCCGGTCAGGCGCCCGCCACGGCACTGCAGATCCTCTCCCGTGAGGGTCGCCGTTCCCTATCCATCACCTCAGCCTCCGCGCAGGAGATGGTCGCTCTCGAGGACCTCGCCGCCGCCTTCCAGCTCAACGTTCGAGACGATGGCGGCGCGATTACCGTGGGCTACAAGGGACGGACGATTGTGCTCACGCCCGACCAGACCATTGCATCGGTGGCCGGGCGTCTGATCTCTCTGCCGGTGCCGCCGGCCCGCGTCGGCAACCGCTGGCTGGTTCCGCTGGACTTCATCAGCCGCGCCCTCGCCCCGATTTACGACTCACGCCTGGAACTGCGCCGGCCATCGCACCTGCTGATTGTCGGCGACCTCCGCGTGCCCCGGGTCGTCGCCCGCCACGAGGCGCTCGGCACGTCGGCGCGGGTGACCTTCGACATCACCCCCGCTGCCACCGCTACCGTTACGCAACAGGGAAACCAGCGCCTGCTCGTGCGTATCGATGGAGACGCCCTGGACGCTGCCCTTCCGACGTTTCAGTCCATTGGCTTCATCACGACGCTCCGCAGCATCGATGCGACGACGCTCGCCATCGACCTGGGGCCGCGCTTCAGCAGTTTCCGGTCGACGACACAGCCATTGGACAACGGAACGCGGCTGACGGTCGACATCGTGGGCGCGCAGACCGAGTCGGTGCCCGCTCCGACGCCGCCGCCTCCTCCAGAACTGCCGCCCGGCGAACTCGGAGGCGCGGGTCAGACGATCCGCACGGTTGCCATCGACGCCGGACACGGTGGTGAAAGTCGCGGCGCGACCGGTCCCGGGGGAAGCGCCGAAAAGGACATCACTCTGTCTGTGGCACGCCGCCTCAGGGCCGCGCTGGAGTCGCGACTCGGTGTGCGAATCGTGATGACGCGAGACGACGATCGCGACGTGTCGATCGAGAATCGCACCGCTCTCGCCAACAACAACAAGGCCGATGTGTTCCTGAGCCTCCACGCCAACGCCTCATTCCGCCCCGAGGTCAAGGGCGCGACGGTTTACGTCGCGGCGTTCAACGAGGCCGACCTCGCGAGTGCGGGGCTCACGCCGGAGCGTCTGCCGGTTTTTGGCGGTGGCCTCAGGAACATCGAGGTCGTTCCCTGGAATCTCGCGCAGATACCGCATCGCGAACAGTCCGATCGACTCGCGCAGGCGGTGGCCGATACCCTCAACGGGCGCGTATCACTTGCGCCGCGTCCGATCGAGCACGCGCCGCTGCGGGTGCTCGAGTCGGCGAACATGCCGGCCGTGCTGCTGGAGATGGGATATCTCACCAACGCGGATCAGGAGCAAGCGCTCGCCGGAACCGACGCGCAGAACGCGATCGCACAGGCGCTGGTCGACGCCATCGTCAAATTCCGCGACTCTCGCATTCCGCCGGCGGAGGCGGGTACGCGGTGACGGCCAGGCGCGCTGCATTCGCTGCCCTGCTTGCCATTGCCGGCGTGGCGATCGGCTGGCTGCTCTTCGTTGGGCTGCCGCGCTGGTACGGCGCGCCGCTGACCACGAAGGCGCTCGCACCAGCAGCTCCGGCCGCGCCTGAGGACAGCCGCAAGATCAAGGCGCGGCTGTTCTACGTCAGCGACGATGGCACGCGACTCACGGCGGTGGAACGCGAGGTGCCCTATGCGGAGCAGTCGGTTGCGCAGGCACGGCGCATCATCGAGGCACAGATTGCACCGGTCGCCGCTCCGCTCGTCTCTGCGATCCCGGCGGGCACTACGGTGCGTGCGGTGTTTGTCACGGACCAGGGTGCGGCGTTCGTCGACCTCAGCAGCGAACTGGCCGCGGCGCACCCCGGTGGGTCGCTCAACGAGCTGTTGACGATCTACACCATCGTGCAGGCCCTGACCACGAACCTTCCCGCAGTGACGTCCGTGCAGCTGCTCGTCGACGGCAAGGAAGTCGACACCCTCGCCGGACACGTCGATACGAAGCGCCCGCTGCCACGCGCTGATGAATGGGTGGCGGAAAACGTGGCACGGTAGAAAAACGTGGCACGGTAGAATAGCGACACACCACAACCGAAGGATTCTTCATGCGCTCCGACAACCGCGCGGCAAACCAGCTGCGCGACACGACCATCACGCCGCACTACATGCCGAACGCCGAAGGCTCGGTGCTCATCGAGGCAGGACGGACCCGCGTCATCTGCACGGCGAGCGTCGAGGACCGGGTGCCGCCGTTTCTGCGCAACACCGGCAAGGGCTGGGTCACCGCGGAGTACGGCATGCTGCCGCGCGCCACGAACACGCGCATGCAGCGCGAAGCCACTGCCGGAAAAGTCGGCGGGCGCACCCAGGAGATTCAGCGGCTGATCGGTCGGTCGCTGCGGTCGGTGGCGAATCTTCCGGCACTCGGCGAGCGGACGATCTGGGTCGATTGCGACGTGATCCAGGCCGATGGCGGCACGCGGACCGCGTCCATCACGGGCGCGTTCGTCGCGCTGGCCCTGGCGTTGGAGACACTGCGCTCGCGTGACGTGCTCCGCTCGATTCCGCTGACCGACTCCGTTGCGGCAATCAGCGTCGGCATCGTCGACGGCGAGGCACTGCTGGACCTCGCCTACGAGGACGATTCGCGTGCGGAGGTGGACATGAACATCGTCAAGACTGGCGACGGCCGCTTCATCGAGGTGCAGGGCACGGCCGAAGGGCAGCCCTTCGACCGCGACGCGCTGGACTCACTGCTCGGCCTGGCGGACGAGGGTATCCGCCAGCTCGTGGAGAAGCAGCGCGCGATCGTCGGACATCTGGTGAAGTTCCCGGCGTAGACGTCATGCGTCTGGTGCGCGCAACGCTGCCGACGCCGGTTGGCCCGATGATCGCGCTCGCATCGGATGAGGCGTTGTGCGCCCTCGAATTCGACTCAGGCCATCGGCTCTCCCGGCTCGACGGCCGTCTGGCGCGCTTCTTCACGTCGATCGCCATCGATGACGGAACCAACGCGGTCATCGACCGGACGCGCGAATGGCTGCGACGCGTACTTTTCGGGGGCGAGCGCCAGCATCAAGACACTTCCACTGGACGGACGAGGCACGGCGTTCGAACAGACCGTGTGGAAGGCCCTCTGTGATATCCCCGCGGGCGAGACCACCAGTTACGGACGCATCGCGGTGCAGGTGGCAGCCTCGGCGGCCGCCTCGCGAGCAGTCGGCCTCGCCAATGGCGCGAACCCGATTGCGATCATCGTCCCGTGCCATCGGGTCATCGGCGCCGACGGAACGCTGACCGGATACGGCGGTGGGCTTGACCGCAAGCGGTGGCTGCTCGAGCACGAGGAGCGGTACTGGGCCACGGACTCGAGCCTCTCCCGCGTCACGGAACGGGTCCATGTGCACGGGGTGAACGACCGACAGCCACGGCTGGAATTCTGATCAGCGTGCCGGCCGCTCCGAGCCCCATCCGTCGCGAGCTACGCGCCAGGCTCCGTCGGCGCCATGATGGTAGACGACAAACCCCCATCCTGAATCGTTTGCCGTCCCCCCGCCGTCCACCGACGTATCACGGACCACGGCGGTGTCGCTGACCGAGTAGGCATAGCGGGCGAATGCCCAGTCACCGCTGACGACGAGATCCTGGACGGATTTGGTCCAGTGCGTCGTATTGCCATCCAGATACTCAGCCGCCCACGAGCCCACGCTCTCCTTTCCGACGATGGCCGGCCGGTTGGGCACCAGGTATACGACGTCGTCGTCGAGTGTGCCGAGCCATGAATCGAGTCTGTTCGAGTTGATGGCGGCGACGTACTGGTCGTGAGCCTTCCGGACGGCAGGCTCTGCCGACACGGCCGCATTCCGAGCCGAACCGCGGCAGGACGCGCACACGAGAAGCGCGAGGAGCGCAACGGAAAGGTGTCGCATCGATCAGTCCGAGCCGGCGCGAACGACGCGCAGCATCGTGTTGCCCCCGCGCTGGAATTCGTAGGGCACCGCCTCGACGTGCGCTTCACATCCAAGAGCGGCGCACTCCGAGGCGACAACATCCACCAGCGGGGACTGCTGTCCGCCGAGCGCAAGCAGCGGAAAGATCCGCACCTCGAGCGCCACTCTGCACATTTCACGAATCGCCTGGCGATGAAAGGCTTCACCGAGCTGCGTGGTGTACAGGAAGAGGAAGTGAGAGGAGAGCGCCAGATCGAAGGCGTCGTCAGCAAACGGAAGCGACGGCAGCGCCGCGTCGATGTAGCGACCAGCGGCTTTCCCGTCCGGGAAAGTCGAGCAGGAACGTTTCCATCGCCGCCATTCGAACGATCTTCAATTCCTCGACTGACGCGATCGAGGTCCAGACGAACTCGCCGGCGTTCGCTCGGGTCTGCGCGAGGACGTTCTCCGAAGTTTCTTCGATGCGGCGCCGCAGTTGTTCGCCGCTGAACCCATAGATCGGGTCACACGAGGTGATGCGCATCCCCTGACGCGTCCCCTCTGCGTTGAAACTGGCCGGGCCGTCCCCGCAACCGAGAATCGTCAAGGCCCGATCCTTCGCGTCCAGCGCAAACATCCGCTGGTACTCAGCGAGCGACCGTCCCCATGGCACCACCTGCTCGAGCGTGAACATGCTCATCCTGTCGATCCGTCAACTCGAGTGACTGCGAGCATGGTCCGGAGTTCACGGAATGCCTTCCCGCGGTGACTCACGGCGCTCTTCCTTTCACCCGCTTCGGCCAGGGTGCAGCCAAAGGGCGGGTAGACGAAGATCGGGTCATATCCAAATCCCCCGTGCCCGCGAGGTTCCGGAGCGATGCGTCCTTCGATCACGCCTCGCGCCTCGAACACGATCGTTCCGTGCCGGGCCACGGCTAGCGCGCACACGAACCGCGCGGTGCTGGTCGTAACTCCCGCGGCGGCGAGTCCCTTGTAGATGAGCGCGAACTTTTCGGGATACGTAGTGTCCTCGCCACCGAACCGGGCCGACTGAACACCGGGCGCGCCGCCCAGGGCGTCGATCTCGAGCCCGGAGTCTTCGGCGACGGTCATCTCCCCTGTCGCGGCGGCGTAATAAAGCGCCTTCTGCCGTGCATTGTCGCCGAACGTGACGCCGGATTCCTCGGGTGGACTGATCCGCGGATAGTCGGACAACGTGCGTAATGCAATCGGGAGCCCGGCGAGCAAAGGTCCGATCTCACGCAGTTTCCCCTCGTTGGTGGTCGCGACGACGAGCGGCTGCATGGAAGGATCGTAACGGGGAACAGGATCGGAGAACAGAGGAAGGTCAGTGGCGCGACGGTCGGTCGCGCCGATGTCAGAGGCGAAGGAGTGCGTTCCCGGCGCTTCTGACTGCGTGGTCTCCTATGCTGACTGCGTGGTCACCTATGCCGCTGCGATTCGGGCACGTGGCCGAAGCGTCGCGCGCGCGGGACGCCCCTGCTCCAGGCGCCTGAAGGCGCCTTCAGGCGTCTTGAACAGAAACCCGGAGTCGACAAGGGCAGAGAGGAGCAGCTGACACGATGCGCCATCGAGATTCCAGAGCCGTCGTGCCTGCGCTTCGGTGAGGCGCATTCCGGGCATCTCGAGGAACTCTCCCCGGACCCGCCTCAGCATGTCTTCATTTGCGCAGCATGACTGACTGTTCATCGTGCTCTCCTCTTCGGAACGTCTTCGTGGTGCTATCGAGTTGGTACTGGTGTTGGGGTGAGGCTGTGCCGGTGTTGAGCAACCGATGTGCCACGGCTGACTCTCCACCGCGCTCGCCCGATCGTCAGAAAGTGGAGCGTTCGACATTCGCGGCACGCGAATCACGTGCGCGAGGCATCGAGTGGTCGCTTGAAACCGTGCAGACTCGACCGTCCAGTGTAGGAAAAGCGGTCACCTGACTTACACAGTTTGGCTGCCCCTGAATTTGCATCTAGGCTGCGCATGGATCACACATCACACGCAGACGAACCGCTCAACCTGAGGACCCATCGCGCCGAAGGGAGCGTCTGGGAGCGCCGCGGCTGGGACGGATCGAAAGAACAGATGACCGTCACCCGGCTCCTGATTGGCGTGGGCGGCGGCGCGCTGGCCGTGCAGGGATGGCGTCAGGGCACCTGGAAGGGGCGGGTCCTCGCCGGACTCGGCGGCACGCTGGCGTGGTGGGCTCTCACCGGCGAGGGAGACTTGAGCGATGCGCAGCGCTGGTTTCACGAGCTGAAAGAACGGAGCCCGTGGCGTGGATTCGATCCCGTGCACGATGCGTCCGCCGACTCGTTTCCGGCGAGCGACTCGCCTTCGTGGACGCCGACTGTGGGCACCGGTCTCCGCCGGCGGACGGCACACTGATGCTGAAAGCGTTCCGGATTCCGATCGGCTGGATGGACCTGCTCAAGCGCACCGGAGCAGAAGTGCTCGCCGACAACTGCCTCGGCCTGGCGGCTCAGCTCGCCTATTACTTCTTTCTCGCCTTGTTCCCAGCCCTGCTGTTCCTCGTGGCACTCATCAGCTTTATCCCTGTGGAGAACCTGATGGATACCATTGTCGGAACGTTGTCGCGGGTCGCGCCCGGAGAAGTGCTGAGCATCGTGCAGGATCAGATCGTCAAGATCGCCAACGATCAGGCAGGCGGCCTGCTGACCTTCGGCATGCTGGGCACCATCTGGAGCTCGTCGTCCGGGTTGACGGCGGTCATCGACTCGCTGAACCAGGCGTACGACATTCAGGAAGGACGGCCGTGGTGGAAGGTGCGGCTCGTGGCGCTCGGCCTCACGGTCGCGCTGGCGATCTTCATCATCGTGTCCACGGTGCTCGTCGTGGCCGGCCCCACGCTCGCGGAAAAGGTGGCTGAGTGGTTCAGCCTTGGCGCGGCATTCACCTTCACCTGGAAGATCCTGCAGTGGCCAGTCGTGTTCGGGCTGGTCACCACCGGCATCGCGCTCATCTTTTATTACGCGCCGGACGCCGAACAGGACTGGATCTGGATTACTCCGGGCTCGGTGCTCGCGACGGTGCTGTGGTTGCTCGTGTCGCTCGGGTTCAAGTTCTACGTGACGAACTTCGGATCCTACAACGCCACCTACGGCGCGATTGGCGCCGTGATCGTCCTGCTGCTCTGGTTCTACGTGTCCGCGCTGGCCGTGCTGGTCGGGGCAGAGATGAATGCCGAGATCGAGCACGCGTCGCCGTACGGCAAGGACCCCGGCGAGAAGAAACTGGGCGACAAGAAGAAGCTCGGCTCGCTCGCCGAACGAACCTGGCAGGAGCGGAAGCGCGCCGAGGCGCTGAGACCGGCGTGGGGCGGCCTGAACTGCGGCGTCGATGCGGAATTGCCGTCACCGCAGCCGGTGCGGCCACCATCGCCCCGCCCCAGCGACTGGGTTCTCGGCGGCGTGGTCCTCGGTGAGGCGGCGATCATGACCTACGCAAAACTCCGGGCGCGCTTCAACAAAGTCAAGGGCTGACCGGTCGTCGCCACTCGCGACCCGTCTTTCCGAACCTCGGGCGCGTCTGAAGATCGAAATCCATGCGAGCCGGGCTATGCTTGCGCCCGTGGACCTCCGGTTAGAATGCCGCCAAGCGGGCCGAGATGAGTTGGCTGTTTAATTTCCTGTTCAAGTACCCGGCGTTCGTGTTCAGGCAGGGGGACTTCACCTTTGCAACGTCGCGGACCAGCATGGTCGTCCTGGCGCTGGTCGCCGCTGTCGCGGCGGCGAGCCTGATCACGTACCGCGGAATCCGCAGCGAGGGCCATCCGCGCGAGCGAGCGATGCTCGTCGCCATCCGCCTGTCGCTCCTCCTCCTGCTCCTGTTCTGCCTGTTCCGACCGTCGCTGATCCTGCGGGCCGCGGTCCCGCAGCAGAATTTCCTCGGCATTCTGATCGACGACTCACGCAGCATGACGATCGCGGACCGCGACGAGAAGCCGCGCACCGATTTCGTCCAGCAGCAGTTCGGGGCGAACGGTCCGCTCGCCGCCGCGCTCTCGCAGCGGTTCGTCCTGCGCTACTTCCGCTTTTCCTCGTCCGCCGACCGCCTGGCCAGCACCGGCGACCTGAAGTACGGCGGCACCGCCACCCACCTCGGTCAGGCGCTCGAGCGCGCGCGCGATGAACTGTCGGGCCTGCCGCTTGCCGGCCTGGTGATGGTGACCGACGGCGCCGACACGTCGGACGCCATCCTCGACGAGCCGCTGGCCAGCCTCAAGGCGCGTTCGATTCCGGTGTTTCCGGTCGGCGTCGGACAGGAGCACTTCGCTCGCGACATCCAGATCACGCGCGTCGAGACGCCGCGCACCACGCTCAAGGGCACCTCGCTCGCCGTCGACGTCGTCATCTCGCAGACCGGGTACGCCGGGTCGACCGTGGCGCTGCAGGTCGAAGACGAAGGTCGCATCGTCAGCTCGCAGGACGTGACGCTGCCCGCCCGACGGTCAGTCGGCGACCGTGCGGGTGAACTTCACCGCCAACGACGCCGGCGCGCGGCTGTTCCGCTTCCGCATCCAGCCGCAGGAGGCCGAGCAGGTCACGCAGAACAACGCGCGCGATGCGATGGTGGAGGTCAACGATCGCCGCGAGCGCGTGCTCTACATGGAAGGCGAACCGCGTCCCGAAGCCAAGTTCGTCCGCCGCGCCGTCGCCGACGACCCGAACCTCGCGGTCACGATCCTGCAGCGCACGGCCGAGGACAAGTACCTGCGGCTCGACGTCGGCAGCCCGGATGAAGTGGTCGGCGGCTTTCCCGAAGACGCGTGAAGAACTGTTCGCCTATCGCGCGATCATCCTGGGCAGCGTCGAGGCCGCGTCGTTCACGCCCGATCAGCTGCGGATGCTCGCCGACTTCGTCAGCAAGCGCGGCGGCGGTCTGCTGATGCTCGGCGGTCGCCGATCGTTCGCCGAGGGCGGCTGGGCAGGAACGCCGGTCGCCGAAGTGCTGCCGGTCGAATTCGACAACGCCGGACGCGGTAATAACAACAGCAACGCGGCGGCGTACTTCACGCGGCTGTCGGTGCATCCGACGCGCGCCGGCGCGGTGTATCCGGTGACGCAGCTCGCGGAAACCGAGAAGGCCTCGGCAACCAAGTGGGACGGCATGCCGACGGTCAGCGCCGTGAACCTGGTGCGCTCGGTGAAGCCTGGCGCAACGGTCCTGCTGACCGGCACCACCGACGACGCGCCAGGAGCAGGTGGTGCTTGCCTACCAGCGCTACGGGCGCGGCAAGTCGCTGGCGTTGCCGATCCAGGACTCCTGGATGTGGAAGATGGACGCCGCGGTTCCGGTCGAAGACACGACGCACGCCACCTTCTGGCGCCGTCTGGTTCGCTGGCTGGTGGACGGCGTGCCGGATCCGGTGGCGATGACCACGAGCATCGATCGCGTCGAGCCCGGCGAACCGTTGCAGCTGACGCGCGGAGGTCGTCGATCCGGCGTTCGTCGAGGTCAACGACGCACAGGTCGATCGCGCAGGTCACGGCTCCGTCGGGCAAGACGTCCGAAGTGCCGCTCGAGTGGACCGTGTCGAAGGACGGCGAATATCGGGGCCAGTTCGTGCCCGACGAACCAGGCACCTACGCAGTGAAGACGACCGCCGTGCGCGACGGCAAGGAACTCGGCACGAACACGATGCACGCGCGCGCATCAGCCGGCGACGCCGAGTACTTCGACGCGGCGATGCGGTCGACGCTGCTGACGCGGGTCGCCGAGGACACCGGCGGCCAGTTCTTCACGCCCGACAACGCGGCGTCGCTGCCGGAGGCGATCAACTACAGCGGCCGCGGCGTCACGGTCGTCGAGGAACGCGATCTGTGGGACATGCCGATCATCCTGATGCCCTGCTCGGGCTGATCGCCGCCGAGTGGGGATACCGGCGTCAGCGAGGGCTTGCATGAGCGCGCGGCCTTCTCGGCTGCTGCGCTGGCATCGTGCTCCGCCTCGCGTCGCGCGGCAGCGTCCGCGCAGGACGTGCATCTGCTCGTCGTCACCGGCGTCGGCGGCGACGAGGAGCACAGCGCGCAGTTCCAGAAGTGGGCCGGCGCGGTCGTCGACTCCGCGAAGAAGCACGGCGTCCTCGACGCCAACGTCAGCTGGCTCGGCGAGGCGCCCGACAAGGACCCGCGCATCAAGGCGCGTTCGAGCAAGGACAACGTCACCAAGGCGTTCGCCGATCTCGCGGCGCGCGCCAAGCCGAACGACGAGGTCTTCGTCCTGCTCATCGGCCACGGCAGCTTCGACGGCAAGAGCGGCGCCTTCAATCTGCCCGGGCCGGATCTGACGGCCGACGACTACGCCACGCTGCTCCAGCGGTTCACGACCCAGCGGATCGTCTTCGTGAACACCGCCAGCTCGAGCGGCGCGTTCCTGCAGCCGCTCGCCGGGCCCGGCGCGGACCATCGTCACGGCGACCAAGACCGGCGGCGAGCGCAACGAGACGCGCTTCGCCGAATTCTTCGTCCAGGCGCTCGATGCGGAAGAGGCCGACCGCGATCGCAACGGCCGCGTCTCGGTGCTCGAGGCGTTCGACTTCGCGGCCGCGAAGGTCAAGGCCGCCTACGAGAAGGAAGGCCACATCCTCACCGAGCACGCCACGCTCGACGATGGCAGCCAGGGCAAGCTGGCGGCGATCGCAGTATCTTGCGCCGGAGCGCTCGCGCACCGCCGCCGCCCAGAGCGCCGACCCGGCGCTGCGCGCGCTGCTCGAGCAGCGCGACGCGCTGGAGCGACAGGTGAACGACCTGCGGCTCCGGAAGGACAGCATGGACCAGGCCGCCTACGACCAGCAGCTCGAGAAGCTGCTGACCGATCTGGCGGTGAAGACCCGGCAGATCCGGGAGTTCGAAGGCAGGAAATGAGGCGCGGCTTCGCGGCGCTGGCCCTGCTGGCCGTTGCCGCGACGGCCGCGGCGCAGAGCATCGCGCCGTGGCGCAACACCCGCGGTGCGGACATCAAACCCAATGTGGGCTACAACGGGCAGTTCACGTTCGTGCGGCTGCGCTACGGGCCGCCGGTACGCGTATCAGTCGCAGCGGATTCCGTGGTCGCACGACTATCCGGTCGGCGAGCAGCACTTCATGCAGATCATGAACGAGGTCACGTTCCTGAAGCCGCGCGATCACGGAGAGCAACGTCATGGCGCTCGACGACCCGGAGCTGTCGCACTATCCCGGTCGCCTACATGTCGGAGCCGGGTTACTGGGTGCTGACCGACTCGGAAGCGATCGGCGTTCCGCGCCTACCTCGAGAAGGGCGGATTCGTGATCTTCGACGACTTCGCGGAGAACCGCGGCGGCTGGGACTATTTCGCGCAGCAGATGCAGCACGTGATTCCCGGGAGGCAAGTGGGTCGAGCTGGACGGCAGCCATCCGATCTTCCACTCGTTTTTCGAGATTCCCGATCCGCTGAAGTTCCTGCCGCCCTACGACCAGGAGCTGCAACCGTCCTATCTACGGGCTGTTCGAGGACAACGATCCGAGCAAGCGCCTGATGGCGATCGCCAACTACAACAACGACATCTCGGAGTACTGGGAGTACTCGGACCAGCGGCTTCGCGCCGGTCACCGACACCAACGAGGCGTACAAGCTCGGGCGTGAACTACGTCATCTATGGGCTGACGCACTGACGCCGACGCGTAACGCACAGATGCAGGAATGCAGAGATGCGCCGGAGAGATGCTTCGTGCATTTCCGCATTCGTGCATCCTGCATTACATGAGCGAGATCGACGTAACCGCTGAGGAGACCGAGCGTGCACGAACAACCTGGACCTGCAATCACCGACGACATCGCGCTCGCCGACCGGATGAACAACGGCCGCAAGGAGATCCTCGCCGAGCTGCACAAGCGGATCATCGGCCAGCACGAGGTCATGGAGCTGGTGCTGCAGACGCTGTTCGTCGGCGGCAACAGCCTGATCATCGGCGTCCCCGGCCTGGCCAAGACGCTGCTCATCCAGACGCTCGCGCAGGTGCTCGAGCTGAAGTTCAAGCGCATCCAGTTCACGCCCGACCTGATGCCGTCCGACATCACCGGCACCGACATCATCCAGGAAGACCCGGCCACCGGCCGCCGCCAGATGATGTTCGCGCCCGGCCCGATCTTCAGCAACATCGTGCTCGCCGACGAAATCAACCGCACGCCGCCCAAGACGCAGGCGGCGCTGCTCGAGGCGATGCAGGAGCACCGCGTCACGATTCAGGGGCGCACCTATCAGCTCGAGGAGCCGTTCTACGTCTTCGCGACGCAGAACCCGATCGAGCTCGAAGGCACCTATCCGCTGCCCGAAGCGCAGCTCGATCGCTTCATGTTCCACATCGTCATCGAGCATCCGCCGGAGGAAGAGGAACTCGAGGTCGTGCGCGCGACGACCGGCGATCATCGATCCGCACTTCAACCGGCCGGTCAGCGGCGCGGACCTGGTCGCGTTCCAGCGGCTGGTGCGCCGCGTGCCGGTCGCCGACCCGGTGCTGCGCTACGCGCTGTCGCTGGTGCGCACGAGCCGGCCGAAGGCGAAGAACGCGCCCGAGTCGGTGAAGAAGTGGGTGGCGTTCGGCGCCATCGTCCGCGCCGCGCAGTACCTGGTGCTCGGCGCCAAGGCGCGCGCGCTGACCAACGGCCGCTATCACGTCAGCTTCGAGGACATCCGCTCGATGGCGCACCCGGTGCTGCGCCACCGCGTGCTCGTCAACTTCCGCGCCGAGTCGGAAGGCGTGACGACCGACTCGATCATCGACGAGTTGCTCGAACGCGTGCCGGTTCCGGCGTCCGGAATGTAGATCAGGGACATTGGGCATCAGGAATCTAGGCGACTAGGGACGTGAGTCTGAGGTTCGCCGGTCTCGTGCTCGAGCCCGTGATGCCCGTGAGCCTCGGATGCCTCGGAGCCAGCGAGAATCAGCATATGGCGCACGACGATCGAGCGCGGCGCGATGGCCGGCGCGCGGTTCGTCGATCCGAAGATCCTCGCCCGGATCGGCAACCTCGAACTGCTGGCGCGGACCGTCGTCGACGGGTTCATCAACGGCCTGCACCGCGCGCCGTTCTTCGGCGCGTCGATCGACTTCGCCGAGCATCGCGGCTACGTCGCCGGCGACGACATCCGCCGCGTCGACTGGCAGCTGTACGCGCGCACCGATCGCTACTACGTCAAGCAGTACGAGGCCGACACCAACACCAACTTCACGATCCTGTTCGACATCTCGAAGTCGATGAAGTTCGCGAGCGGCGGCGTCTCGAAGCTCGAGTACGGATCGTTTCTCGCCGCCTGCCTCGGCCTACCTCGCGCACCGGCAGCGCGACCGCGTCGGCATCATCACCTTCGACGACGACATCGTCACGCACGTGCCGCCGTCGGCGAAGCACTTCGACATGGTGCTGCACACGCTCGACCGGGCGAAGGCCGAGCGGCCCGGCCACCTGAGCGCGCCGCTCCACAAGATGGCCGAGCACTTCAAGCGCCGCGGCATCCTGCTGCTGATCTCGGATTTCTACGACGAGCCGGACGCGATTCTCGACGCGATCAAGCCGCTGCGGTTCCTCGGCAACGACCTGATCGTCTTCCACGTGCTCGACCCGCAGGAGATCAACTTCGACTACGACGACGCGTCGACGTTCGAGGATCTGGAGAGCGGCGAGCAGGTGCCGGTCGTGCCGCAGTCGTTCCGCGCCCAGTATCGGCGCGCTGATCCAGGAACACATCAGCCGCCTGACGACGAAGTTCTCCGAGCAGCGCATCGACTACGCGCTGCTCAACACGAGCGAACCGCTCGACCGCGCGCTGTTCAGCTATCTGTCGAGTCGGGAGAGACTGGCGCGTGTGCGATGACCGATGTCTCCTCGAGTCAGCACGGCAATTAGCAATTGGCAGTTAGCAATCAGCAATGTCTTTCCTGTCTCCCTTCCTCTTCTTCGGCCTCGGCGCGATCGCCGTGCCGATGCTCGTCCACCTGATTCAGCGCGAGCGGAAGCGGGTCATCGAGTTCCCGTCGCTGATGTTCGTGCAGAAGATTCCCTATCAGTCGGTCCGGCGCCGGCGGATCCGTCACTGGTTCCTGCTGCTGATGCGCGCGGCGGCGATCGCGCTGATCGTCGCGGCGTTCGCGCGGCCGTTCCTTCCCGCCAGGCGCCGCGGCGGCGCTCGCCGCCACCGGCGGCATCCGCGAGGTCGTCATCCTGCTCGATCAGTCCGCGAGCATGGGCTACGGCGATCACTGGCAGCGCGCGCGGGACGAAGCCGGCAAGGCGATCGATTCGATCGGCGCGGCCGACAAGGCGACGCTCGTGCTGTTCAGCCGCAACGCCGAGGAGAACATCCGCGCCACCTCCGACCGCGGCCGCCTCGAGGCAGCGCTCAGCGCCGCGACGCTGACCTCCGGCGGCACCCGCTACGGCCCGGCGCTGAAGCTGGCCGAGAGCATCCTGTCGCGCTCGACGCTGCAGCGCCGCGAAGCGGTCCTGATCTCCGACTTCCAGAAGACGGGCTGGACCGGCTCCGAGGACGTCCACTTCGGCGAGGGGATGACGCTGACGCCGGTGTCGGTGGCGACCGAGACGCGTGACGCAACCTCGCCGTGCCGTCGGTGACGTTTCGCGCGCTCGTCGTTCTCCAACCAGGAGCGCATCACCGTCACGGCCGGCGTCGCGAACAAGAGCGCGACCGCGGCGCACGAACGTGCCGGTGACGCTCGAGATCGACGGCCACGTCATCGAGACGCTGCCGGTCAACGTCGGCGCGAACGCCTCGACGTCGGTCGTCGTTCGCGCCGTTCACGCTCGCCGAACCCGACGGTGCACGGCGTCGTTCAAGGCGGGCACCGACCCGATGCCGGCCGACAACACGTTCGACTTCGTCCTGACGCCGAGCCAGTCGGTCTCGGTCCTCGTGATCGACGGCGGCGACGGAACACCGAGCTTCTACCTGTCGAAGGCGCTGGCGATCGGCAACACGCCGACGTTCAAGGTCGAAGACGGTGCCGGCCGGCCGCGTCACGCCGCAGATGCTCGAGCGGCGGGCGGTCGTCATCCTGAACGACACGACGCTGCCGCCGGCGCTCGCCGGCGGCGCGCTGAAGCGCTACGTCGAGCGCGGCGGCGGCCTGCTCGTCGCCGTCGGCGAACACACGACCTGGCCGGCCAGCGACGCGGACCTGCTGCCGGGGCAACTCGGCGCGGTCGTCGATCGCACGGACGGCCGCGGCGCCACGATCGGCTTCCGCGACTACAGCCATCCGGTGTTCGAGGTGTTCAAGGCGCCGCGCAGCGGCGACTTCTCCGCCGCCCGCGTGCATGCGCTACCGCGCCATTCAGCCCGCACCCGACGACCGCATCCTCGCGCGCTACGACGACGGCGCGGTGGCCGCGGCGGAGCGGCGCGTCGGCACCGGCCGCGTGATCGTGCTCGACGACGACGCTCGACGACTCGTGGAACGACCTGGCGCTGAAGCCGGTCTACCTGCCGCTCGTGCATCAGTTCGTGCGCTACCTGGCGCAGTACGAGCAGTCCACGTCGTGGCCGACGGTCGGGCAGGTCGTCGATCTGGCCACGCTGCTCAAGTCGAACGCCGACCGCGTGGTCGTGACGCCCGGCGGCGAGCGGCGCTCCGATCGCCGCGAACGACCCGGGCATCCTCGAGCTGAACGAGCACGGCGTCTACGAGATTCGCACCGCGTCGATGCCTTCGGCGCCGTCCCGACCGGATCGCCGTCAACCTCGACCCGGCCGAATCGGATCTCGCGCCGATCGACCCGAGCGAACTGGTGGCGGCCGCCACCGGCCACGCCACGCAGACGGCCACCGCCAGCGACCGCGGCCGCCGAGCTGACGCCGGAGGACGCCGAGAAACGTCAGAACCTCTGGTGGTATCTGCTGATGGCCGGGCTGGTGCTGCTGGTCGCGGAAATGGTCGTCGCGAACCGGCTGTCGCAGAACGAACGGTTCACGTAGTCGCAAATTGCAGACCGCAGTCCCGGATGCGCGTCATCAGGGCACCGTGCCGGGTCAAAGGTCAGCAGACGCCGGCGCATCGGCCGAATGTGCCGCAGGCCACCGGGCGCCCGCGCTCACGCGCGGACCATGGATTTCGAGGCGCCGGCTGTGATTGTGAAATTGTAAAGACACCCTGTCGCGCGGGTGTATCCTCAGGGTGACTGTGGGAGGAGGGCCCACGATGGCTTACGAACCGGGTGGCTCCGATCGTCGCGCGGAGCTCGTCGATGTCATCCACCGCGTCCGCAACCGCTGGCGCCTGAAGCTCGCGCTGCGCGGCGCGGTCATCGTCGTCGCCGGGACGCTGCTGGCGCTGCTGCTGTCGGCCTCGAGCCTCGAGGCGCTTGCGGTTCAGCCCCGACCGCCATCATCGCGTTCCGCATCATCGCGCTGCTCGTCTTCGCCGGCCTCGTGCTGATCGGCTTCGTGCAGCCGCTGCGGCGACGCGTCACCGACGGCCAGGTCGCGCTCTACCTCGAGGAAAAGGATCCGACGCTCGAGGCGGCCATCCTGAGCGCCATCGAGTCGGTCCCAGCGGCGGATGGCTCGGACCACGGGCCGTCGCCGGCACTGGTCGAGCGGCTCGTCGAGCAGGCGATCGAGAAGTGCCGGGCGCTCGAGGACGGCGTGGCGATCGAGCGGGCCAACCTCCGCCGGCAGCTGTACACGCTGGGCGGCATCGCCGCCGCGGCGACGCTGCTCATCGTCTTCGGTCCGGCGTTCCTGCGCAGCGGCATGTCGGCGCTGCTCATCATCTCGCGCAGCGCCGAAGCGGCCAGCCCGTACAAGATCGACGTCACGCCGGGCAACACGAAGATTCCGCGCGGCGCCGATCAGACCGTCACGGCGAAGCTCTCGGGCTTCTCCGTCGCCCGACGCCACGCTGATGGTCCGCATCGATCCGGCCGGGCAGTTCGAGCGCGTGCCGCTCGTCGCCGGCCGCCGAGCCGGCAGCGTTCGAGGGCATGCTGTTCCACGTCGAGAAGTCGACCGAGTACTACGTCGAGTCGAACGGCGTCCGCTCCACCACGCTTCAAGATGGACGTGCGTCGATCTGCCGACCGTCGACAAGCTGGTGCTCGAGTACCACTTCCCCGCCTACACCGGTCTCGAGCCGCGCACGGTCGATCCGGGCGGCGACATCGCCGCGATCAAGGGCACCGAGGTGCGCCTGAAGATCACGCCGACGATGGCGACGCCGGGCGGGCGCGTGCATGCTGAACGAGAACGAGTCGCTGCCGCTGACGAAGGAAGCCGACGGCACGTTCGCCGGCGAACTTCACGGTGAAGCGCGCAGGGCTTCTACAAGATCGAGCTCGAAGGGCCGCACGGCGGAGAAGGTGAACGCGTCGCCGCAGTACACGATCGACGTGCTGACCGATCAGCGGGCCGTCGGTCCGCTTCAACAAGCCCGGCCGCGACACCACCGCCAGCCCGGTCGAAGAAGTGTTCGCCGAGGTGAAGGCCGACGACGACTTCGGCGTCAAGCAGGTGCAGATGTTCTACTCGGTGAACGGCGGCGCCGAGAAGACCGTGCAACCTGTTCGGCGGCGCGAAGGCGCTGCCCGAGGTGACCGCCAGCCACACGCTCTACCTCGAGGAGACTCGGCCTGAAGCCCGGCGACTTCGTGTCCTACTACGCGAAGGCGACCGACAACGACGCCGTCGACGGCGCGCAAGACGACGACGAGCGACATCTACTTCGTGCAGATCCGCCCGTTCAGGAAGGACTACAAGCCGGCGCAGTCGATGGCCGGCGGTGGGCGGCGGCGGCGGCGGCGGCAATCAGGTCGGCCAGCTGTCGCAGCAGCAGCGCGAGATCGTCGCGGCGACGTTCAACATCGTGCGCGACCACGGCGAAGATGACGGCGGACAAGTTCCGCGAGAACGCCGTGTTCCTCACGCTCGCGCAGGCGAAGCTGCGCGAGCAGGTCGAGGAGCTGAGCGGCAAGATGAACAGCCGGCTCGACGCGGTCGATCCGGCGTTCAAGACGATCGCCGAAGCGCTGCCGAAGGCGGCGGCGGAAATGAAGACGGCCGAAGGCGAACCTGAAGGGCCAGCAGGCGAAGGAAGCGCTGTCGCCCGAGCAGCGCGCGCTGAAGCTGCTGCAGGACGCCGAGCAGCAGTACGAAGTGCAGGTCGCGCAGCAGCGCGGCGGCGGCGGCGGCGGCGGCGGGCAGAACCAGATGTCCGAGGATCTGGCCGACCTGTTCGAGCTCGAGCTGGACAAGCTCGCGAACCAGTACGAGATGCAGCAGCGCGCCGAGCAGCAGGGCGGCGACAAGCAGGTCGACGAGCTCGCCGAGAAGCTGAAGGAGCTGGCGCGGCGTCAGCAGCAGGAAGCCGAGCGGCAGCGGCGGCTGGCGGCGGCCGGCCAGCAGTCGGCGGCGGCGGCGGCGGCGACGCGCAGCGCCAGCTCGCGCAGGAAGTCGAGGAGGCGGCGCGGCGGCTCGAGCAGCTCACGCGCGAACAGCAGCGGCAGAACCTGCAGCGACGCCGCGCGGCAGCTGCAGGACGCGGCGAACGCGATGCAGCAGGCGGCGGCGAACGGCTCGACGCGACGGCGGCGCGCAGGCCGCAGGCGGCGCTCGACAAGATGAAGCAGGCGCAGCAGAAGCTGCAGCAGAACCAGGCCGGCCGCGGCGAACGCGACGTGCAGGACGCGATGCGGCAGGCCGAAGCGCTCGCCGAACGAGCAGAAGCAGATCGCGTCCGAAGTGCAGGGCCTGGACAGGCAGCAGGGCGCAGCGCCGCAGAGCCAAGGCGCAGTCGCTGCAGCAGCGCAAGGACGCGATGGACGCAAAGGTCGGCCGAGCTGCAGGATCAGCTCGAGAAGCTGGCGAACGACGCGCGCGGCGACGCGACGCGACGCGGCGCGCAAGCTCGACGAGGCGGCCGGCAGCATCACCGACAAGCGGATGCGCGAGAAGATCCGCTACACGAAGAACACGCTGCAGCGGCCAGCCGAGCGAATACGCGCAAGGCGATGGAAGCCGACATCCAGTCGAACCTCGACGGGCTGAAGAACAAGATTGGCGATGCGCAGTCGGCGTTCGGCCAGGCCAACAAGCAGGACGCGCTCGGCACGGCCGTCGACAAGACGCGCGATCTGGTGCGCGGCATGGAGTCGCTCGATCAGCGGATGCGCGACCGCGCGCAGCAGGGCCAGCAGGGCCAGCAAGGCCAGCAGGGCCAGCAGCAGGGTCAGCAAGGTCAGCAGGGTCAGCAGGGCCAGCAAGGCCAGCAGGGTCAGCAAGGCCAGCAGGGTCAGCAAGGCCAGCAGGGTCAGCAAGGCCAGCAGGGTCAGCAAGGCCAGCAGGGCCAGCAAGGGCAGCAGGGCCAGCAAGGTGGTCAGCAGGCCAGGGCGGGCAGCAGCAGGGCGGCCAGCAGGCTGGCGGCGGTCGCACCGCCGATGGCCAGATGGCCGGCGGCGCCTACGGCGGCCGCTACGACAACGGCTACCGCTATAACGGCGGCTCGTACCGGTTCGACCCCAGCGACGTCCGGCAGTTCCGCAACGACTTCCGCGAGTGGCAGAACGACGCGCAGGCGCTGCGCCGCGAGCTGTCGCAGGCGGGCGTCGACACGAAGGATCTCGATCAGGTCCTGCGCGACCTGCGCGCGTTCGACAGCGACGCGGCGTTCACCGACGGCAACTCGCTCGCACTGCTCCAGCAGCAGGCGCTCGACAAGCTGAAGAAGTTCGAGTTCAACCTGCGCCGTAAAGCCGACGGCGGCGACCAGCCGCTGTCGCTGTCAGGTTCCGACGAAGTGCCGAGCGGGTTCAGGGAGGCGATCGAGGAGTACTACCGCTCGCTCGCCAAGAAACAGTAGACGACATTGGCATTCGCTGACTGCTGAACGCTGATTGAAAGGCACGCGGGCGAGAGACACCAGGGACGGCGGCCAGACGGTCTGGCCGCCACACCACTCAGGTCTTTCCAGGCAGCCAACATCGGTCAGCGTCCAGCAACGGCTCGCCCTCCTGGCCTGAGACCACCCTGCACCCTCATTCGTATGTAGTCGTGCCGCAGATCCGCTCCGCCACACCCGCAGACCTGGACTTCATCGTCGCCGGCAATCTGGCGATGGCACTCGAGACCGAGCGGCTTCGTCTCGATGCGGACGTGCTGCGCAACGGAGTGCGTGAACTGCTCGAACGTCGCGCGCCAGGCGCCTATTGGATCGCGGAACTCGACGACGTGGTCGTAGGACAGTTGATGATCACATTCGAGTGGAGCGACTGGCGCAACAAAATGATCTGGTGGATCCAGTCGGTGTACGTGTCGCCCGCCGCCCGGCAACACGGCGTCTTCCGTGCGCTCTACGCGCACGTGCGTGCCCAGGCGGAAGTGGCGGGAGCTGGTGGCCTTCGACTCTATGTGGACACGACCAACACGCGTGCGCAGGCTGTGTACAGCGCGCTGGGCATGGACGGCGACCACTATCGCGTATTCGAGGACATGTTCTAGCGCGCTGGCGCGACCACGCCCATCCGGACGGTTGCTGGGATAGAATGAAAGCCGGATCGGGGCGTAGCGAAGCCTGGTATCGCACCTGCTTTGGGAGCAGGGGATCGCTGGTTCGAATCCAGTCGCCCCGACCATCCGCTTACAAGGTAAGCACCTGCCGTTCCTGCGCGAACGGACAACCTCCAAGGTTCGTGATCCAGCCGCAGCAACGCTTTGCGTCCTTCAACATCTGATCGGGCGCCGGACGCTTGTCTTTGGCTGCCCCTCACGACCGGCCTCCTGACCGAGCCACCGGCATGATCGTGAGCCGGGTCTGCATGATGCGCCGCTTCGACGAGCGGGCTCGCTTCGCCTGGCGCACCGCCTTCAACGCCGCTCCGCCGCTGGTGGATGCCTGGACCCGCAGTTCCTGGTCGGGAGCCCACTTGTTGAACTCAAAGAACCCGACCTTCACGATCCAGGTGCGTTGCCGCACCTTGCGCTGCAGGGACTCGAACCGGACGCACCCACAAGTGCCTTGCTGATCGTGGGCGACACACTCGCCATCGACGTGGGCATATGACGCATGACGGCAATGACGGCAGATTTCAGTCTTCGGCATAGCTACTCCAGTTCCTCTCGGCCGCAAATGACGACATCGCCAAACAGAATGTGCGGGGCGCCAGGCGTGCTGAATAAGCGCCCAAGCCGGAAGGTCGTCATGTGGTCTCCAGTAGGAGGGGTGAATCCCCTTCTGAAAAGAAGAAGGGGTTCATCCCCTACCAGCCGGCCTCACGTGCGGCGCGATCTTCTCGCGGGCACATGATGCAGGCGCGGGCGGCAGTTTCCGTGCCAGCCACCGTGGTAATGGATCTCGCCAGCTACTTCGCAGGGTCCGCAGAGGTGGCGTCACGCAAGCGGGATTTGAGGCCTCGGGTTTCTGGAGGCGAGTGGTAAACTCCGCGGCGCATACGGGAGAACGCCGCGATGCAGTTCAATCCGAAGGCCCTGCTCGTCCTCATCGGCTTCTTCGTGCTCCTCGCGCTGGCGCTCTCGTCCAATGGCGGTGGATGGTTTTATCTGGCCCAGGCAGTCGCGACGGTAGTGATCCTCTTTGGCCTCGTCGGATTGCTGCGCGAACGCAGAGTGTGATCCGTCTCCGGTGTGAGCAGGCGCGTACGCCAGGCTGAAGTGATGGCCGCATTGCACGTAATCAGCGGAATGGCGGGCGCTGGCAAGACCACCCTGGCGCGACAGCTCGCTCGTTCAATCCCGGCACTGTTCATCTGCGAGGACGAATGGCTGGTCCGCCTGGCACCACCTATCGAGACGGTCGATGACTACATTGAGGCGGCCACGAAGTGCAGGAGCATGATCGCGCCGCTGAGCGTCGAGGTTCTGCGGCTCGGCACGTCGGTCGTGTTTGACTTCGCGGGGAATACCACGCGCGATCGGCAGTGGTCGCTTGCGATTGCCCAGCGCGCCGGTGTTCAGCCGGTGCTGCACTATCTGCCGGCTGACGATCACACCTGCAAAGCCCGAATCCGAGAGCGCAACGAGACCAGGCCGGAGGGTGTGTTCTTCGGCCATGTCACAGACCTGCACTTCGATGCGGTCACGCGTTATTTCCAGGTGCCGAACGCCGACGAAGGCTTCACGCTGGTCGTTCACGAGGCGACACCACGTAGCCGCGCCCAGCCCGATCAGAGTCTGCGTATCGTGCAGCGGTAGTAGACGACGTCTGCTTATCGTGCAGAGGTCGTAGACGACGAGCACGACCGCAACGCGCATACCCGAGCTCGCAAGGAAATCCCAGATACGGGATCTTCCGCGAGTCCGACGCGAGGGCGGTACCTGCTCGCATCTACCTCGTGAGCGAGCCGTGTCAGAGACCTGCGACTCAGCTGCCAGCCACGGCGCGAACTGTTCGCGCCCATCTCGTTCGCGTTCGCGCAGCGAGCTTGCGGCTGGAGATACGCCGGAGCTGCGGCGCGACGAGACGGCATCCGTCGCGTGCCCGAGAGGAACGATGAGCAGTCGTCGCGCTCCCCGAGGACCGGGCTGAAGTCGGGGATAGTCGAATCGGACTGAGCGCGTTGCAGCCACCGCGCCTGCCATGGCTTGTCGCGTACGACGGGCACTCGCGGACCGCGTGCGGCGAACCCAAGCGCACAACTCGCGTCTGAGATTGCCGCGCGGAGGCGCAAGCCACAGCGCGACCACGATCAGCGGTGCACCAGGCGCTTCTGCTCGAAGCGCTCTCCAGGATGATACGGGCATCGCCAGCATGTATGCATCGCCGCGAGCTCATCACGGGTTTCCCCCGATTGACGGCATCTCGCTGCGACCGTAAACTGGTTGTGGTTCCAACATCCTGCGTGGAACGCTCTTCCCATCATGTCGAATCAACCCTCGATCCCGAACGTGGTGCTACCTCCCTGTCCCGAATGCCATCGCATCGACCAGCTCGAAGAAGAGGATCAGAGCGGCAGTTCGGCGCGATGGTTCATTTGCGGGCGCTGCGGACGGCGGTTCACCGCACCACCGCGTCGGTAACCGCCTCTCGGTGTCGTGTCCGTCCCTCCGTCCGTTCGTGCGCTTTCGTTCTGCGTACGCGCACGTCTCGTCGTGAGCCGGTCCTACTCGCGACGAACCGATGTCGCCGTCTTGTCCGTCCGCATCGCGACATATGAGGCGTGACGGAGGCTGCCGCCCGCGGTCCATTCCGTGAACGCGATCTCCGCAACCACGCGCGGCTTCACCCACGTAAACGTTCCCATGTCCTCCGCGGTGATGCCCTCGCCCCAGCGTCCGGTCCGTGCGTTCGGGAGATTGGCAAACGGGCAGGTCTTCGCGGCCAGCGGTGTCAGCGTGAGAAACAGTTCCCGTCGCGACGCCGCCGTCAGCCCGGCGCGCACCTTCCCCGCCGCCAGCAGCCGTCGTCCATCGTAATAGCCCACGACCAGCGCATCGACGCTCCGGCCGTCCGCCCGGAAGCCGCCGATGACGAACTCCTGCCGACGCGCGAACTTCACCTTGGTCCAGGCTCCGGAACGCTGGCCCGCCTCGTAGCGGGAGTCGAGCCGCTTGGCAATGACCCCTTCCAGCCCGAACCGGCGTACCGTGTGCTCGATGTGACTCGGCGTGCCCGGAAGGGGGTCGGACAGGAGGATGGCCGTGCCCCGCACGACGTCGGCGAGATGCTGTCGCCGCACGCGGAGCGGCAGAGCGACCAGTTCGGTGCCGTCGCGGGCAAGGATATCGAACGCGTAGTAGACGAGCACGAAGGTGCCCGCCGTGCTGCGGTGCTGCAGCGCCTGGAAGGACGGCTGGCCGTTCGGGTCGAGCGCGACGATCTCGCCATCGAGGATCGCGTCGCGGGCGCGCAGCGTCCGCGCAGCCGCCACGACAGGCGGATAAGTACGCGTCAGGTCGGAGTGTCGGCGGGATTCGAGTGCGATGCGCTCACCATGCTTGTGGAGCAGGGCGCGATAGCCGTCCCACTTCACCTCATAGGACCACTCGGGTCCAACGGGAAGTTCGTTGCCGGCGAGCGCGAGCATCGGAGCGATCCGCCGGTCCATGCAGGAGCCTGTTTCACCGGGTGACGCCGCTCAACGCGGGTCGGCTGAGTGCGGGCCGTCACCGCGTGCCCGACGGACGGCAAAGAAGATCGTTTCGGGGGTGAGAGGGCTCGGGAATGGCCCTGCGTCCCCGCTGCCGAAGGCAGCAACCGCGTCGCGCAGCGCCTCGCGGACCGAGATGGCCAGCATCAGCGGCGGTTCGCCGACAGCCTTGCTGCCCATCACGACGCCGGGTTGCGCGGCGCGCGGCAACAGCGTCACCTCGAAGCGATCCGGCACCTCGGACCACGACGGCAGTTTGTAGGTCGAGGCGCTGCCCGTCGCGAGCCGGCCTCGCTCGTCCCATCGCAGGTCCTCGAGTGTCAGCCAGCCCACCCCCTGCATGAACCCGCCCTCGATCTGCCCGCGATCGATGACTGGCGAGACCGACTCGCCGGCATCCTGCACGAGATCGGCCCGCAGGAGACGGTAGGCGCCGGTGAAGCCGTCCACCTCGACCTCGGCTACCGCCGCACCGTAGGAAAAGTAGTAGAACGGCGCGCCGCGGCCGGTTGCCGGATCGAACGCAAGGCCAGGGGTGCGGTAGAAGCCATGAGCGAACAGCGGAACGCGCCGCGCATACGCTGCTTCGCAGAGCGCAGCGAAGGTCATCCGGGACCCATTGGCGCCGAGCACCAGCCCGCTCATGAACCCGACCTCGCTGTCGTCGCACCCCATCACCGCGGCGGCAACTGTGGTGAGGCGCGCCCGCAGTTGCACACAGGCGTCGGCAACCGCGCCGCCGTTGAGATCGGTTCCTGCCGACGCCGCGGTCGCGGAGGTGTTGGGCACCTTGTCGGTTCGCGTCGGCATCAGGCGAATCGCGTCGAGCGCGACGCCGAGGCCGTCAGCAGCAATCTGCTGAATCTTCGTGCCCAGCCCCTGCCCCATCTCCGTCCCGCCGTGATTGACCTGGATGCTGCCATCGCGATAGACGAGGACCAGTGCCCCGGCCTGGTTGTAGTACGCGGTCGTGAACGAAATGCCGAACTTCACCGGCGTCACGGCAAGTCCGCGCTTGCAGTGCGGCTGATTGCGATTCCACCGATCGATCGCGACGCGGCGGTCGTCGAACTCGCTGGTGTCCTTGACCAGATTCCACACGCGCTCGATCCGGTCGCCGTCAGCGACTACCTGCCCGTAGTGGGTCTGCTGCCCCTCGCGATAGAAATTGCGCTCGCGCACCACGTGAGCGGGCAGGGACAGCCGAGCGGCCGCGCGTGAAAGGATCTCTTCAACAGCAACCATCGCCTGGGGTCCGCCGAAGCCGCGGAACGCGGTCTGAGAGGTCTTGTGCGTGCGGCACACGCGGCCGGTGACTTCCACGGCCGGCAGGTAGTAGGTGTTGTCACAGTGAAACAACGATCGCCACATCACCGGCTCTGACAGATCGAGGCTCCATCCGCCATCCGAATACAGCGCGAGGCGCAGCGCACGGAATCGGCCGTCGCTCTCGAAGCCGGCCGAGTAGCGCGCGAGGTACGGATGGCGTTTGCCCGTGAGCGCCATGTCCAGCTGACGACTGAGCCGTACTCGCACCGGTCTCCCGGTCTTCCAGGCACCGACGGCCGCAACTGCGGCGTACGGGCTGGCCTGGACCTCCTTGCCTCCGAACGCGCCACCCATGCGCAGACACTCCACGACGACACGGCTGCGCGGGAGGCCCAGCACCCGCGCCACGATCTCCTGCGTCCCTGACGGATGCTGGGTGGATGAATGCACGGTGACGCCGCCGCTCTCATCCACCCACGCGAGTGCGCTGTGCGTCTCGAGCGAGAAGTGCTCCTGGCCACCGATGTCCACCTCGCCGTCCAGCCGCAGCGGACTCTCATCCAGCGCCGTCATATCGCCGGTCCCGAGCGTGAGCGTGTCAGTCAGGTAGCTTCCGGCCTCAATCGCCTGACGGATGCTGAGGATTGCCGGCAGCGGTTCGTAGACGACATCCACTGCGGCGGCGCCCCGACGTGCGGCGGTGAGCGTCTCGCCCAGCACCCACACCACGGCCTGGCGATGAAACAGCACCTCGCGCGGGAACAGCGGCTCGTCCTGTCGCGCTGCTCCGGTATCGGCAATCCCTGGTGCATCGCCATCACTGAGCACCGTCACCACACCGGGCTATCGTCAGCGCACGCGACTCGTCGATGCTGACGACCCGCGCGTGCGCATGCGGTGCAGTAACGGGCCAGGCGTGCAGCAGGCGCGGAAATCGTCCCAGACAGATCGTCCGTGTACAGTGCCGCGCCGGTGACATGGCCCACCGCCGCTTCGTGCGGCACGGCACGGCCGGAGCATCGAGTATTCTGCGTGGCGATCGACGGCGCACGATCCGGGATCATGTCCGGTGCTCCCACCAGAACTTGTGAACGAGCGCCTTGGATACTTCGAGGCGATACTCCCGCGATCCGCGGTGATCGCTCAGCGGCGTCAGCGTTGCGTCCAGCACCTGCTGCACGCGATGGACGGCCGCTTCATCCCACACCGCGCCGGCCACGGCGGATTCGGCCTGCGTCACCCGCAGCGGCACGGGCGCCACTCCGCCGAAACAGAAGCGCGCGCGGGTGACCCGGCCGCGGTCGTCGCTGTCCACTGCCAGTGCCGCGGCGACGGTGCTGATGTCGTCCAGGTGGCGCTTGGCGACCTTATAGAACGCGAGCGTTCGGGGCAGAGGCAGGGGAAGTTCGATGGCAGTGATGATCTCGTCGCGTGCAAGAACGGTATCGCGATAGCCGCGGAAGAATTCTGCAATCGGAGTGCGCCGACGCCCGCGAGGTCCCGCCGCATGCACCACCGCATCGAGTGCCAGCAGCAACGGCGCTCCGTCGCCGATCGGCGAGGCGGTCCCCAGATTGCCGCCGAGGGTTGCGCGGTTCCTGATCATCGGTGATCCGAATCGTGTCAGCCACGCGCGTACTGCGGGCGGAGCGTCGTGCCACAGCCGATCGATCTCGGCGAGCGGCAAGGCGGCGCCGATGACGACGCGGTCCGATTCGATCGAGAAGGTGCGCAGTTCGTCCACCGCCTCGAGGCTGACCAGCAGCGGGGGCCGTCGGTCCTGAAGATTCGACTCGACACCGAGGTCGGTGCCTCCCGACACCACCTTCGCATCGGTGTGCGTCGTGAGAAGCGCGACGCACGCGTCGATCGTGTCCGGTCGGACAAAGCCGTCGCATGAGATCGTCGTCAACGCCGGAACGGAGCGCGCCAGCCGGTCGAGAAATGGACCCGCGGGCGCAGGGCCCAGCGAGAGCGCCGCATCCCGAATCGGCCGGTACCCTGTGCAGCGGCACAAGTTGCCGGCCAGGGCCAGCGGGTCGCACGGCCCTTCACGGCCCACGCGATACTGCTCTGCAACCAACGCCATCACGAATCCTGGCGTGCAGTAGCCGCACTGGGAGGCGCCGGCTGCAGCCATGGCCGCTTGCGCGCTGCTCATCACTCCCGAGGGCGCCAACGCTTCGACGGTGTAGATCTCGCGCCCCGCCGCCATCGGCAGGAACATGAGGCAGCTGTTCACTGCCTCGAAACTGGCTGCGCCGGCGCGCGGACTGACCAGCACGACCGCACAGGCACCGCATTCGCCTTCCGCGCAGCCCTCCTTCGCCCCGGTGAGCCCGCGGCCGCGCAGAAAATCGAGCAGCGTCGTCTCGGGTGCAGGATCCGGCACCACGAGCGGCTGTCCATTCAGGACGAACGACAACACGCCCGCATTGTAGTCACTCGGGAGACCTGGCGGTCAAAACCGGCTCACACGCGCTGGCGCAGGTTCACGCTACGATCAGCAGGTGTCAGCGACCACTCACGACTTCGCCGTCATCGGTGCAGGCATATCCGGGCTGACGCTCGCGCGCGAACTGCAGCGGCAGGGCTTTCGCCCAATCGTGCTGGAGCGCGCCCGCGGCGTCGGCGGCCGGTGTGCGACACGACGCGTGGATGGGCAGGCCGTGGATCACGGTGTGGCGTTCCTGCATGGCCGCTCCGCCCGGTTTCAGGGCGAACTCGCCTCGCTGACCGAAGACGCGCTGATCGAGCACTGGCCCAGCGTGCGGGACGGCGAGGGCTCACCGTGTCGGCCAGAGGCGTTCAGCCCCTTCGAACGTCGCGTCGCGCTGACCGAGGGCGTCAACAGGTTTGCGAAACACCTGGCGCGCGGACTCGACGTACGCCTGGGCGCCAATGTGACAGTGCTGCGCACGCCCGAATCATCCTCGCACGCCGGCACGTGGGAACTGACCCTCACCACCGGGGAACGGCTCCACGCACGATCGGTGGCGATCACGGTGCCGGCGCCGTCCTGTATCGATCTGCTCGAAACGATGTCCCCACTGCCGGACGCGGTGACGCAGGTGCTTCCGTTGCTGCGTCTCATCCGCATGGTGCCGTGCCTCGCGGTGATCGCGAGCTATGACCATGCGCCGAGCCCGACGTGGGACGTCAGCTTTCCACGGTCGAGCACGGCGATCCACTCCATACTCCACGACTCGGGGAAGCGAACGCATCCGCGGCGGCTGACGCTGGTCGTACAGGCGCGGCCGGCGTATTCACGGGCGCATCTGCTGGCGCCGGCGGAAGGCTGGTGCCGAGCGCTTCTCGGCGAGGTCGCCGCACTGCACGGCGCCTGGGCGGCCAGCCCTGATGCCGTCCAGACGCACGTCTGGAAACACGCGCGTGTGGTCTCCGGCAGCGAACTGGCGCAGCCGGTCATCATCCAAATGGAGAGCGGCCCGGTGCTCGGCATCGCGGGCGACGGTTTCCACCCGGCCGGTGGAGTCGAGGGCGCCTACCTGTCAGGCCTCGCGCTGGCGGCACGCTGTTCGGAACTGCTCAACGTACTTGCCTGAGATAGGAGAACCTCGTGGCTCTGACACCCGACACGATCGACGACATCCTCGCGGCTGAAGCCGACCATGAGTGCGAAGGGTTTGGCGAACAGAAAATCTGCGTCAGGATTGCGGCGATCGTCGATCTGCCCAGCCGGTTCGGGCGATTCCAGGTTGTGGGCTTCTGGAACAATCGCGACGGGCGTGAACACATCGCCATCATGCACGGCAATCCGATCGGGCGTGACAACGTTCCGACCCGCCTGCACTCGGAGTGCCTGACCGGGGATGCACTGGGGTCGCTGAGATGCGATTGCCGCGACCAGCTTGAAGTGGCGCTGCGGGTCATCGCGAGTCACGACTGCGGCCTTGTGCTGTACCTGCGGCAGGAGGGCCGGGGTATCGGCCTGATCAACAAGCTGCGCGCGTACGGCCTTCAGGATCGGGGCATGGACACGGTGGAGGCGAATCTGGCGCTCGGGTTCCGAGACGACGAACGGGAGTATTCGATCGCCGCGCACATGCTGCACAGCCTCAAAGTGCGGTCGGTGCAGCTGATGACCAACAATCCGAAGAAGGTCGAGGAACTCACCGTCCACGGCATGACCGTCGCCGGGCGGCTGCCCCACGTCATCCCGCCGAACGAGTTCAATCGCTTCTACCTGGAAACCAAGCGCGATCGCTCGGGCCATCTGCTCGACGCGCTCGGCAAGGCCCACCTCCCCGAACAGGGCGAGCCAGTGCGGATAGGTGACTAGGGGCGCATCGGTTTCGCGCGCTCTGCAAGGCGGTGGACCAGGTCCGCCAGGTCGGCCGGCGTGTTCATCTCGTCGAAGGCGATCCTCCGGGTGCCCGAATCGGTCTCGGCTTCGAGTTCATACTGCAGCAGATCGCGGGCCTCGCCGGCGTGCCCGACCTGGCCGTGCGCCAGGTGATGGTCCAGCGCCCGGCGCTCGTCCGCGGTCAACTCCTCCGCACCCGCGTCGGTCCCTCGCATGAGGCCGGCGAATCCTCCAGAGATGCGCAACCGAATCTTGCCGATGTTCATGACACGCTTTCCGCAAAACGTTCGCCTGACGACCCCGTCACACCGTCAGAACCCGACAGCCTGCCACGCCTTGATGACCGCTTTCTCCTCGGCGCTGCCGTGGCCGAACTGCGTGGCTGCGGTCTGCGTGGTCATGGCCACCATCTGCGCGAAATCGCTCGTCTGATTCAGAGCGAGCAGCGTGCCGTACCAGATCCGGCCCGCCTTCAGCCATGCATTGCCTCCAAGCGCGGTGGCAACGAGAAAAAAAGCGTGGTTGGGAATACCGGAGTTGATGTGGACGCCTCCGGAGTCGGACGTACCCGTGTACTTGTTCTTGAGGTGTTTCGGCTGCGGGTCGGTTCCCAGGTTCGGATCGTTTTCGTACGCCAGCCCCGCTTTGAAGGTGCGCAGCGATTTCGCGGTCGTTCCAGGTCCCATGATGTCCGGGCCGATTAACCAGTCGGCCTTCGCAGCGGTCTGCTTCTTCTTCCACTGCTTGATGAGCGACCCGAACACGTCGGCAAAATGCTCGTTCAAGGCGCCTGACTCGTTCTTGTAATCGAGATTGCAGGTGTGGCTCACCACCCCGTGCGTCAGTTCGTGACCGACCACGTCGAGCGACTTCGTAAACCGGATGAAGATCTTGCCGTCGCCATCGCCATACGCCATCTGCTCACCGTTCCAGAAGGCGTTGTTGTAGTTGCGTCCGAGATGGACGCTGGAGATCAGGGACATCCCACGGTCGTCGAGCGAATTGCGATCGAAGATCCGCTTGTAGAAGTCGTAGGTGACGCCCGAGTAGTCGTAGGCCTCGTTGACCGCGGCATCCTTCGACCTGGCCTCGCCTTCGCGCCGTACGAGCTTACCAGGCAGGAAGGTCGAGCCCTGCCCTTTCATGTCGTAGATCACGCGATCGCGCTTGCCATCGGCGGACGGCGTGGCGGTCATCATCGCAAAATTTGCCAGCGCTACGCGGGTGGCGCGCAACGTTGCCGACCTCGCGATCGTCTCCACCGCCTGCTTTCGCACCTCCGGGTCGTCGGACTCCGCCATCTTGTCGAGGACGTACGGCGGAAGGATGCAGTGGATCGGATTCGGGCAGCAGTTCACGGGCGCCTCCTGGCTGGTGTATGCGAGACAAGTAGGTTCAGCTTAGGGAAACGATCCTCATCGGGCAAACGAACGCCGCTGCCGCGGAGACGAGTTCCGCGGCGGCAATCACGGCGTGCTGACTGCTACCTGACGGGAGACACTTCGAAGCGGTAGATGACGTATTCAATCGGCCCATCGAGCTGGCTGAACCGGTGTGGGAGGCCGGCAGGGATGATCACCACATCCCTGGGCTTCACCTTCTGACTGACGCCACCTGCCTGGGTCACGTAGTAGCTCGGAGTGGGACCGAGGTTCGGCGGATCCGACACCGGCTGCGGCGCCTGGGGCGTTCCGCCGGTCATCAGCGTGCCCGAGCCCTGGATGATCTGGTAGACCTCGGTGAGGTCATCATGCAGGAGCGCTCGCGGCTCCGGCGCGGTACGGTGCACGATGCCCACCCGGAAGATCCCACCCTTCACCGGCGTCTCGTTCATCTTCTTGTCGAGGGTGTTGTTCGCGATCGACTGCCGCATGGTCGCCTCGATCGTCTCGGCGGTCACCACGGCGGCAGGTGCAGGTGCGGGTGCAGCGGCGGGCACGGTGCTCGCCGCCTGCGCGAGGACGAGGCTCCAGAACAGCGAAACGATGATCGGCATGGCGGCGAATCTAGCACAGCCGGGCAGTTTCAGGCGGCGATCGCCGCGGCGCACGTGCGGCTCGGACGTGTGCAGCTCGTCGTCAGAGTCAGCTCGGCTGATCTCGCACGCGACGGCTCCGAATCGCCAGCATGAGCCGGCGGTGCGACCTCTGTTTCCCTCAGGGGAGCGCGCCGTCTTTACCCTTGAATGCCCATTGGCGGTCAAGTACAGTTTCGACCGCGAGTCACCACCGTTCCTCTGCACGTTTCCGGAGGCTGTTGTACATGAAGCGCTTTACTGTCCCCGCTCTCGCCGCCATTGCGTGGCCGGCGCGCTCTCGCTCACGATGTCGCACGCTGGCGGCGCAGTCGCGTGCGAAAGCCGTGAACGTCCCCATCATCCCGCACGAAGCGGTGCCCAACTTCTTCAAGAACCCGCCCGGCATCTACACCGGCGAGAACATGGGCATCTCGACCGACTCGAAAGGCAACATCTACATCTACCACCGCGCCGGACGAGACGCGGCTGTTCCAGTACGATCCGACCGGCAAGTTCGTGCCGCGAAATCGGCCGCAACAACTACGGCGAGTCGTTCGCGCACTCGGTCCGCGTCGATGCCCAGGACAACATCTGGACGGTCGACGAAGGCACCGACATGCTGGTGAAGTTCAGCCCCGCCGGCCAGGTGCTGATGACGATCGGCCGCCGCGAGGATCCGCTCGGTTCGCTCGGCAACATGCCGGGCCAGGGCATCTTCCATGGCCGCAACGAGAAGTACCGCTTCGGTCGCGAGACCGACGTCGCGTGGGACCAGCAGGGCAACATCTTCGTGGCCGACGGCTACTTCGACGCGCGCGTCGTGAAGTTCGACA
The DNA here is from genome assembly GCA_963697745.1 of uncultured Acidobacteriota bacterium. Classification (GTDB taxonomy): domain Bacteria; phylum Acidobacteriota; class Vicinamibacteria; order Vicinamibacterales; family CAVVIG01; genus CAVVIG01. The sequence goes on from CAVOPD010000006.1 coordinate 579,700, forward strand.
AGAACGGCCGCTTCGTCAAGGCCGTGGGCAAGCAGGGTCCGGGCAACCTCGAGTTCAACACGCCGCACTCGATCGCCACCGACTTCCAGGGCAACGTCTACGTGGGCGACCGCGGCAACGCACGCGTGCAGGTGCTCGACAACGACCTGAACTTCAAGGCGGACTACGACCAGGTCGGCAACCCGTGGGCGGTCTGCGTGTCGGGCGGTCCCGGCCCGAAGAACCCGGGCAAGCAGTACCTGTACGTGTCGAACTCGTGGCCGGACAGCGCGCCGGCAGCGCAGGCCGAGTACACCGGCGAGGTCTACAAGATGGAACTCGACGGCACGATCGTCGGCAAGTTCGGCAAGGGCGGGAAGGCCGTCGGTGAGTTCTCGACGATTCACCAGATGGACTGCCGCGACCCGAACACGATCTTCACGGCGGAGATCAACAACTGGCGCGCGCAGAAGATTCTGCTCAAGCCCACGGCGACTCCGTCCAGGACGAGCGCGAACTAGGAGACGGGGATGACATCGCACATTCAAGGGACTCGTGGCAGCAGGCATTCTCGCGTTCAGCGGAACGCTCGATCGCCCAGCAGGGCGCGCCAGGCGGACCGGAGATCTGCGTTCGACAGCGCCGATCTTCTCAAGTGGGACGACAGCCACATCGTCGGCGAAGTCGGCGGCGTCGGCCAGGATTCGAAGGGCCGCGTGTACGTCTACACGCGCACCGGGCATGCGTACGCCACGCTCGGCGACAACCGCACATTCCAGCGCTACGGCTCGAGACTGTTCCAGTACGACGCGACCGGCAAGTTCGTGCGCGAACTGGGCCAGGACGTGTACGGCTTCAACATCGCCTACGGCCTGCGGATCGACCCGCAGGACAACGTGTGGACGGTCGACGCCGGCGCCAGCCAGGTGGTGAAGTTCGATCCCGAACGGCAACGTCGCACTCGTGCTCGGGCGCAAGCCTGAGGCGATCGGCGTGCGCCCGGCGGCGCCGCGCGGCGGCGGTCCCGGCGCGGCGGCGGCGCGCGGTGGTGGCGGCGGTCGCGGGGCGGGCCCCGGTGGCGCACCGGCGGCAGCGCCCGGCTCCGGCACTCCCGGGTCCACCTTCAACCGTCCGTCGGACGTGGCGTGGGACAAGGCCGGCAACATCTACATCGCCGACGGCATGGCCGGCAACGTGAACCGCATTGCGAAGTTCAACAAGGAAGGCAACTTCCTGAAGCAGTGGGGTTCGACCGGCGCGGAGAACGGCCAGTTCAACGGCCCGAAGGCGCTCGCGGTCGACGCGCAACGGCAACGTGTACGTCGCCGACTCCGGCAACAAGCGCATCCAGGTGTTCGACGGCGACGGCACCTTCAAGTCGCAGTTCACCGGCGTCGGCAGCCGCTGGCGATGTGCATGACGACCGGACCCGACGCAGTATCTCTACATCTCCCACGCCGGCGACAAGGACGGGATGGACGATGCGGCGATTCTCAAGGTCGTCCCTCGACGGCAAGGTCGTCGGCAAGTTCGGATCGGCCGGCCGGCAGCTGAAGCAGTTCGGCCTCGCGAACTCGCATCGATTGCCGCAACGAGAACGAACTGCTCGTCGGCGAGATGACCAACTGGCGCGTCCAGAAGGTGTCGCTCAAGAAGTAGTACGGTCGCCATTCGCTCGCTTGCACCCCACACCCGGAGTGGCCTGACGGCGCGCTCCGGGTGTTTTTCGCTCTGGGGGAAGGCACCGGGCTGGCGCGATAGCGTGGCCCAGTCGCACAGTGCGCCGGACTCTCGTGAATGGGTGCCCGCCATCACGATCAACACCCGCATCGCAAAGCCTAAGCCTGATCCGAACGCTCATCGTTCGGGTAAGATCGAGGGTTATGAAACAGACAGTCTCGTCATCAGTCCGCGGCTTGCCGCGACGACGTGCGCAGCGCTGCTCGGTGGGGCACTCGTCGCCGCCGCAGCAGGCGCCGCCAGCCGAGCGGCTCGCTCCCGCTCGAGCCGTTCAAGGAACGCGGCGCGAGCATCACGCCAGCGTACGAGGGCTGGTTTGCCAATCCCGACGGCAGTTTCAGCATGCTGCTCGGGTATTTCAACCGGAACTCCCGAAGCAGGCGATCGACATCCCGGTCGGCCCGAACAACAAGATCGAGCCCGGACCCGTGGACCAGGGTCAGCCGACGTACTTCGAGGCCGGTCGCCAGTGGGGCGTGCTCGTCGTGAAGGTGCCGAAGGACTTCGGCAAGAAGACCGTCACCTGGACGATTACGGCGAACGGCGAGACGCAGGCCATCCCGTTCGCGCTGAACAACACCTACAACATCGCGCCCGTTCAAGGAAATCGGCATGAACAACGAGCCGCCGAAGCTGGCGTTCAGCCAGGGCGGGCCGAAGTTCGCCGGCCCGCCGATGGCGATCGCCGCAACGCTGACGGGTAAGGCGAAAACGCCGGTGGCGCTGAACGTGTGGGTCGAGGATCCGAAGGGGCGTGAGCAGCCGGAAGCGGGCGCGGCCGCGGCCGTGGCGGCACGCCTTCGATTGCGACCGTCTCGCTGCACAAGTACCGCGGGCCCGGGAACCGTCACCTTCGACAAGGTCCGGCTGCCGGTGCCGACGCAGGGCGCTCAGGTGACGGCCGACGGCGACGTTCTCCGATCCGGGCGAGTACATGCTGCGGGTGCAGGCGAACGACGAGTCGGGTGAGGGCGGCGGCGGCTTCCAGTGCTGCTGGACCAATACTTACGTAAAAGTGACGGTTACCCCCTGAATTTTGATATGGCGCGGCCGGCGGGTACAGCCCTACAATGATTAGCCGTACACACCTGGTGCGCGGGGGCCTTCCCCGAAGGAGTTCGTACATGTTCGAAGGTAAGTTCAGCGCGGTTCGCACGCTTGCGCTCGGCGCGGCGCTCGTGACGCCCGCGCGGCATTCGCGGAAGTGCCGAAGAGTCCCACGTTCACGAAGGACATCGCGCCGATCTTCCAGGAGAAGTGCGAAGCCTGCCATCGGCCCGACTCGATCGCGCCGATGTCGCTGAAGACCTTCTCCGAGGTCCGGCCATGGGTCCGTTCGATCAAGTCGCGGGTCGAAGCGCGCAACATGCCGCCGTGGCAGATTGACAAATCGGTGGGGTGCAGAAGTTCAAGAACGATCGCTCGCTGAGCGACGAACAGTACGCCACGGTGCTGAAGTGGATCGAGGCGGGCGCGCCGCAGGGCGACGCGAAGGACATGCCGGCACCGAAGACCTGGCCGGAAGACCAGGGCTGGAACTTCGCGCGCGCAGTTCGGCCAGAAGGAACCGGACCTGATCGTGAAGTCCGAGCCGTTCACGATGCCTGCCGTGTCGCAGGACGCGTGGGACAAGCGCATCACCGACGCCGGCATCACCGAGCCGACGGTGGGTCCGCGCCATCGAGATCCGTCCGATCACCGTGAAGGGCCGCCGCATCACCCATCACGCGATCGCGTATCTCGAGCAGGACGAACCGGGCGCCCAGCAGTCGTTCCTGCCGACGCCGTTCATGGAATGGGCCGTCGGCAAGCAGGGCGAAATGCAGCGTCCGGGCACGGGCAAGCTGCTCCTGCCCGGTGCGAAGTTCCACTGGGACATCCACTACTCGCAGGCCGGTGAGGAAATCACCAGCCAGGTCGAGATGGGCATCTACTTCTACCCGAAGGGCCAGGAGCCGAAGTACCGCACGTCGCTGTCGCTCGTCCCGGCGGCGCTCGGCACGATGGACATCCGTCCGAACACGCTGTCGATGTCGGAAGGCTTCTTCACGCTGCGGACAACGCCCGCATCGAGAGCTTCCAGCCGCACATGCACCTGCGCGGCAAGGCCATGCAGGTGACGGCGCTGTCGCCGACGCGGCCAGCAGACGGTCATCAGCTACGTCAGCAACTTCGACTTCAACTGGATGACCAGCTACCAGTACGCCGACGATGTGGCGCCGCTGCTGCCGAAGGGGACCATCCTGAAGGTCACCGCGTGGCACGACAACACGACGGCGAAGAAGAGCAATCCCGACCCGAACCAGTGGGTCGGCTGGGGCGACCGCACGGTCGACGAAATGGCGCACGCCTGGATCAACATCGTTTACATGAACGATGCGGACTACAAGGCGGAAGTCGAAGCGCGTCGCGCCAAGGGCACCACCACGCAGCAGCAGCAGCAGTAGTCGAAGTCGCGTCACGGGCAAGCGGGCCGGTGCTCCTTCGGGAACGCCGGCCGTTTCTTGCAGGTCAGGGCCGGGCTAGCTCCGAGACGGGTGCACCGGCCTTTTCGTGTCCTGATCCCGTCATTCCTGATCTCCGGTCCCTGACTTCTAACTCCTAAGTCCAACTTCCCCAGTCTCCCTACGGCGTTGCCCCTCCTGGCTTCCGACTTCCTGACGACACGCACGTCGGACGCGTGCGGTTGCAGGTGGCTGACCTGCAGCGGTCGGTCGACTACTACGAGCGGGTCGTCGGGCTGCGTGTTGCCGACGCGACACGACGACCGTGCCGACGCTGACGCGCGCATGGCGACGACACGGTTCTCGTCGACCTGCACGAGAAGCGCGGGCGTGCGCCGCGCCGCGCCAAAGCGAGGCGTCTTCGGCCTGTATCACTTCGCCATCCTGCTCCCGAGCCGCGCCGATCTGGGTCGCTTCGATCGCGCACATCGCGAGCCTCGGCATCCGGCTCGGTGCCGCCGACCACTGGGTCAGCGAAGCGATTTACCTGACCGATCCTGACGGACTCGGCATCGAGGTCTACTCGGATCGGCCCAGGAACGGATGGCAGGTGCGCGGGCGCGAACTCGCCATGTCAACCGAGCCGCTGGACCTCGAGAGTCGTGATCGCCGGCGGGCGGACGCAGAGGTGGAACGGTGCGCCGAGCGGCACGACGATCGGCCACGTCCATCTGCACGTAGGCAGCCTCGCGGAGAGCGAGGCGTTCTACCACGTCGGCGCTGGGCCTCGACAAAGACGGTGTGGGGCTACCCCGGCGCGCTGTTTCTGTCGGCGGGCGGCTATCACCACCATCTCGGCACGAACACCTGGTCGCCCGGGCCGTCGGCCACCGACGATCAGGCGCGCCTGCTCGAGTGGGAGCTCGTGGTGCCGCAGGAGGCAGACGCAGCAGGCCGCGGCCGAGAGCCTCCAGCGCGCCGGCTACGCGACGACTCGGGACGGCGCGGGGTGGACGGCGCGGGACCCCTGGGGCACCCGCCTGCGCATCGCGCCCACGGCCAGAGACGCCGCGCGGGTCAGTTAAGCGTCCTGTTTCGGCGCCGCGGCGAGCGTCTCGAGCACGCGAGCACGGGCGGCGCGCATTGCCGCGCGGAGCAGCAGCCTTCGCTTGCGGTTGATGTGAAACTTGGAGCGATCGCCGTTACGTCGTGACATAGGGGCACCTCAGGTCGAAGAAGCTTTGGTGAAGGCCAGGCCTGATGGGCCGAAGGGCTCAGACAAGCAGGAGCCGTAAGTATAGCGCGCCGGGCTAGAAGCGCAGGACGAGGCCGGCCGACGCGCGCCCGAAATCGAGCTTCAGGTCAGTCACCGGAAGCCCAGGCAAGGTGAAATCCTGCAGGCCATGCAGGTAGCGCACGTCTCCGCGCACGCCGACGTGAGCGCCGGAGAACTCGAGTCCGCCACCGATGTCCCACCCGAAGCTGGTGTCGCCGGCGCCGAGGTCCGTGAGCGTCAGCTCGACCCGTGTCTTCATGATGCCGGCGCCGATCAGGCCGTATGGCCGGATGAACCCGAGCCGCGGTCCGATCATCAGATTGGACATGAGCGTCACAACGCTGGTGGACTGCAGCGCATCCTTTCCGAAGAAGTTCTTCGCGTATCCGAATTCCTCCTCGAACCCGAAAATCGCGTTCGACGTGCCGATTGCCACGCCAAGGGTGGAGGTCCGGTCAGTGCAGCTTGTCAGCTCCAGGCATCCCGAATCACCGCCGAAGTTGATCCCCGCAAACGGACTGATGTAACCCGCGGCGCGCGCGGACGAAGCCCCGCCAAGCAGGACTGCCATCAGGACGACGAGGACGACGTTGCAGCGCAGGTGCATCACGCTGAGTATTGTACGCTGCACCGTGGTCGGGCTCTGGGCTCTCGGGCTCTGGGCTCCTCAGGGTCTGGAAGCGCTGAAACCTGAAGTCCGGAGCCTGCAGCCCGAAGCCCTTCTAGAATTTCACGCGCAGCGCGAACTGAAACGCGCGCGGATCGGCGACAGCCGTAATCTGATTGAATGACGGCGCCGGACTGGTGGGATAGGCGCCGGTCCCGAAGTTCGTGTTCCGCGTCAGGTCGTTGCGATGGTTCGTGACGTTGAACGCTTCGACCGCCGCCTCGACGCGCGCGCCGCCGCCGACGACGAAGCTGCGCGACAGCCGCAGGTTCAGCGAGAAGTAGTCGTCGCCGACGCCAAGCGTTGCGGCCGATGAACTCGCCGTCGACGACCGGGCGTCCGGCCGTTCCCTGAATCGTCGTCACGCCGGAGGTGATGTTGAACGGCAGCGCCGAGTAGGCCTGAAGCATGCCGCTCAGCTGAAATCCGTACGTCAGTTTCTGCCAGGCTGTCTGCGCCGGACCTGACGGCGTGTTGAGCGTGCCGTTCACCGTCAGTCGATGCCGCTGGTCGTCGTCGGATCGGCCCCAGTCCTTCGTTCACGTCGAAGGGGTCGATCGGCGAGCTGAAGAAGAACTCGCCGACGTTGTTCATCGACTGTCGACAGCGTGTAGCTGACGCGGTACGAACCCCAGTTGCGACGGCCGCTGAATGAACGACACGTGCAGCCCGTGATAGGTCGACGAGCCGGCGGCCGAATACTGGCGTTGTTCCCGTAGGTGGAAATCGGCCGGCACCCGTTGTTGGTGCCTGTTGCGACGCAGCTCGGCACGTTCTGGTTGATCGACATCAGCAGGCCGATGCCGTTCACGTACTGGTAGCCGATGCTGGCCGTGGCCTTCGCGCCGATCTGCCGCTCGACTTCGATGCTCGCCTGCCGCGAGTAGGCATTCTGCAGATGTCGGTCCATCGTGGTCAGGTTGACAGGCGTGACCGTCGGCACCGGAGCGGGCAAGGATGTCCGGGAAGACCGGCGCGCCGGCCTGCGTCGGCGAGAGGCTGACGCCGATCTGCTGAAGGTTCGGCGAGGTCGGTCGTGTTGTTCGCTGACAGCAGCGCGTTGGCGACGGCGCCGCAGCGGCACGCGGTCGAAGTAGAGACCCGGCTCCTCCGCGAACGATCGTTGCTGCGCGACTCGAAGGGCGACCAGGCGAAGCCGACGCGCGGCGACACGTTGTTGGTGTCGGTCTGATGGTCTCCAGCATCTGCAGGTCGTATCGCAGGCCGAGGTTGAACGTCAGCGACGAGCCGGCCTTCCATTCGTCCTGCACGTAGATCCCGACATTCGGATTTGTCTGCTGGATGTCGGCCACGCCGAACGTCTGGGTGAATCCGGCGTTGTTGTAGGTGCCCGACAGGAAGTTGCTCAGCGACGAGAACGTGTAGGCGCCACGGTACGACGCGGGGATAGTTGATGGTGTCGCTGTTGAAGAGAAAGTCGACGCCGGCGCGGAGCGCGTGCGCGCCGCGCTGGTGCGAGAGGCTGTCCACGACCTGGAACATCCTGTTGCGCCGCTGCTGCGGGCTGCCCGACAGCGTGCCGAACGTGGCGACACCGGAGATGCTGACTGCCGGACCGACCGGATCGGTCGGACAGCGCCTGCAGGTCGCTGTACGCGAACTGCGCGCGCGTCTCGTTGACCGTACGCGGCGAGAGCGTCCAGGTGTTGCTCGACCGCGACGGTCTGGTCACGGTTGTCGAGACCGGCCGATGCCGACGGCGCGTTCAGACCGCCCGCGCCGCGTGCGTTGCTCGACGTGATGTCGTACAGGCTGTAGCGCAACGTGAGCTGGTCGCGTCCGCTCAACTGGTGATCGATCTTCCCGAGCAGGTTGGTGCTGTTCACCGGATTCGGATAGATGCCGGTGCGTCACCGGCTGACCGGGATAACCGACGGCGGCGAGCCGCGCGTTGATCGCATCGCCACGCTCGGCTGCGAGATGGTCGTGAGGCCGGACTGATCCAGCTTCCGCTGCTCCACGTTCGCAAAGTAGAAGGTGCGATCCCTGGCAATCGGACCGCCAACGCTCGCCCCGTACTGCTTCTGCGACATCGGCAGCGTCGTGCCGGTCAGCGCGTTGCTCGCGTTGAGGCTGTCGTCCCGGAAATAGCCGTAGAGATCGCCGTGCGTCGAGTTGGTGCCGCTCTTGGTGACGACGTTCACGTAGCCGCCGAGGGCGCGTCCCAGTTCCGCCTGACCGCCGGACGTCACGACCTGGAACTGGTCCACCGCGTCCACCGTGTACGGGATCCCGCTCAGGCCCGCCGCATCGTCGTTCGCGGACAGACCGTCGACGATGAAGTTGTTGGAGAGGTTGCGCTGGCTGCCGACCGAGATGCCCTGTCCGGGCACCGCGGAGGTTTCGGCGAACAGCTGCGTGCTCGAGGTGTTCGTTGGAGACACGCCAGGAACGAGCAGCGCCAGGTCGAGGAAGTTGCGTCCGTTCAGCGGCAGCGATCTGCACTTCCTCCTGCGGGAATCGTGCCGGCGATCTGGCTCCGCGCCGCCTCGATGCACCGGCAGCCTCGCCGACCACGCTGACGCTGGCGTCGAGACCGGCGACGTTCATGACGATGCGGCAGTTCGAACGCAGAGCCAACGGTCAGAACGAGCGTGCGTTTCACGTCGACGAAACCCTGTAGCGCAACGGTGAGGGTGTAGGGTCCGAGTTTCAGGTACGGGAATCGGAACCGGCCCTCGACCGTCGGTCGTCGCTTCTACGGTCAGATTCGTCTCCAGCTGCCGTCGCCGTGACCTGCGCACCCGGGACGACCATCCCCTGCTGGTCGACGACCCGACCGCTGATGCTGGCCTGGTTGATGGTTTCCTGCGCGTGCATCCCGCGAGCTGGCCAAGCAGCAGACACAACGACGAGCGCCACGACGCGCGCCGGTAAGAACTTCATGATGACGATCTCCACGCTCTCCGAAGACGGTTGCGAGCAGTTCACCGAACAGGAGCACAAGCTGGCGCAGCCACACCACTGCACGACTGCAGGGTTGCGATGCGGCAGACGATTACCTGAAAGAGCTGAACGGAACGCGACGGTCAGAGACGGGGAGGAGGGGTGTCGTGCGGGATCGAGAGGTCGAGTGACGCGAAGCTCGCTTGCCGGGATCGTCGAGCGTTGAAGTTGCGGCGGGATCACGGCGAACTCTGGGACAAGCGCCGACTCCGCCTGCCATCGAGAGCAGGGCCACGTCGATCGGCGCGCCGACGCTGCGCATGCCGCACGTCGCCGATGCGCGGAGAGTTCCGCCTGTCTGGCCGTGGTGCATCGGACAGGTCTCGTGGTCGCCGCCCGGACAGGTGCAGAGTTCCTCGACCGGCGCAGAGCCGGCGACGGCCAGGACGACCGGCGCAGCGAGAGCGATCACCTGGCAACGCAGCCAGATGAACAGCATCCACGACAGGCGACGCCGAAGGAACTGCATGCCAGTCTGGAGTCTAGCATGCCGGGCGCGGACGAGGCGGCGCGAGCGTTGTATCATTCGCGACGCATGACTCTTCGTCCGCTGTCTCCCTCGTGTCGTCATCGCGCGCCGCCCGGTCACGTCGCGGGGCAATGCGGTCTGGCTGCAGCGTGCGCGCTTCTCGTCGGCGTTTTCGGCGGGACAACACAGGCGCAGCAGGCGCCAACCACCCGGGTGTTCCACGTCCGCGAGACCGCCGGAATCCGGCGGACCGACTACCCGGTGACCGTCACCTTCCAGTTGCCGAAGGGCGCGTTGAGCGACGTCGACGCACGCGCGAATGATGACGAACAGCGCGGAGGTGGCGGCCCAGTTCACCGCGCGTGCGTCGTGGGAAGACGGATCGGTGCAGACGCTGGACGTCGACTTCAACGCGAGCCTCGATCCCGAAGAAGACCGACGCTACGAGTTGCAGTTCGGGCCGTCGGTCACGTGCCGCCGCGCCGACTACGCGCGGACTGACCGCCGACGACGCAGCCCGACGCGATCGTCGTCGGCAACCTGAAGTTCTCGAAGAGCGGCAGCCCGCAGCTCGCGTCGGCGAGCTACCGCGGCGAAGGAATCGGAAGCGGCGCGAACGGGCTGACCGTCACCGACTCCGCCGGCAAGCGACACGATCTCTCGACGGCGCAGGGTGCGAAGCTCGAGGTCGTCAAGGCGGGACCGCTGATGGTCGTGCTGCAGTACACGGCGACGCTGCCGATCGATGAGACAACCAGCGTGCCGGTGGACTTGCTGCTCGAGATGCCGAACAGCAAGACGTGGCTGAAGACGACGGTGACGGTCGACCGATCGCGGCAGGAAACTGCGTGACATTGCGATCGAGCGGCCCTTTGCGTGGTCGGGATTTCCGGTCCTGTGGGACTTCGGCACCGACAGCGGCACCTACGGCGTCTTCCGGCCGCGACCGACACGGTCATGCTGACGCAGACCGCGACGGCGAGCGGCGCCGAGCGGCTGGAAGATCGAAACCGGCCCGCCAACCAGCGTCGGCCGATCGAGATGTCGGCCGGATCGCGCAACAAGAACGCAGGCGGCTGGGGACACCTCCAGGACGCCGAAGTCGGCAGTGGCGTTCGCGTTCGCGCGTTTCGGCCGCGATGCCGGGACCTACTCCATTGCGCTGGCCGGCAGCGGCCAGGCGACGTTCCGGTTCGCTCCCAGCCAGCCCCTCCGACGCAGCCGCAGATCGTGCTCTACGAGCATTTCGTCGCGACGCCGGTGGCCGATCGGCGCCGCGACGAATCCGACTCGCGATGCTGTCGCCACTGTCGGTCACCGTCGAACGGTAGGGACGCACCGACCTGGAAACGCAGGAGTGCATCAGAAGGCCAGAAGGCAGGAAGGCAGCGATGCGTCTTCGTAAGCACGCCCACGCGTTCGTGCATTCTTGCATTTTGCATTTTTGCCTTTCAGTCTGCTTCCTGCGTGCCCTTACGGCGTCGCCGACGGCGGGACGCGTCTCTTCGTCGCCTGCTCGAACGCGTACGCCAGCGCCAGCAGGCGCGGTTCGCTGCACGCCATCCCGGTGAAGCTCACGCCGAACGGCGCCGGCTTCGCATTGAAGCCGTCTGGGAACGGCGGCGTGGGCGCGTTCGGGCACGAGGGCGAACGGCACGATCACCGTCGGATAACCGGGCCGCGCCGCAAGCGCCGCGCCCGTTCCTCCGGGAACAGCAGCGCGTCGAGCCGCTGCGCGCGCATCACCTCGTCGATGCCGTGTGTGGCTGACAGCCGAACGTCCTTCGCGCGGTCGGCCTCGTAGCGCGCCGCGATCCGTCTCCAGGTCGATCGCATCCGAGCTGTCGAGCAGCGCCTGGCCGTATTTCGATCGAGCCTGCCGTCGCGTGTGCGCTGTTCCACTCGCGCAACGCGGTCAGCGACGGCACCGGCGCCGACTTGCCCGAGCGATGCCAGCCAGGCATTGAAGTCGCGCTTCATCCCGTACTGGAACGCAATCGAGCAGCCCGTCGTCTGGCCCCGCGCTCTCGGTGCGGCAGACATTCCACAGCACGAAGTTGCTGCCGGGATCCGGATCGACGACGCTCGGGATGTCCGCAGGATCGACGATGACGGCGCCCTGCGCGCGCAGCACGCGCGATGGCTTCGCGTCATCGCGGCAGCCTGCGCGGGAGTCGAGACCGCCCTGCGGCGTGTCGGCGCCTGGCGGAACTCACCGGCTCGTAGAAGATCGCGCGCGGGATGCCGATGCGCGCGCCTCGCAGCGCATCGGCGCGCAGGAATGCGGTGTAGTCGCGACCGGGAGGCGCCTGGCAGCTGCGTGGTCGCCCGGATCGTGCGGATCGGGCGTCGCACCCTCGAGCGCGCCCAGCAGGATCGCGGCGTCGCGCACGGTTTTCGCGAGCGGACCCGGCGTGTCCTGGTCGGCGGTGATCGGTATGACGCCATAGCGGCTGACACGGCCGACCGTCGGCTTGATGCCGACGAGCATGTTCTGGTTCGCCGGGCTGAGGATCGATCCCGACGTCTCCGTGCCGACGTTCGCCGCCCAGAAGCTCGCCGCCGTTCCGACGCCGGAACTCGATCCGCCGGTCTGCAGCGCCGGCCGCCCGTCGGCGTCCGGACGCGGATCGCGGCGCGGATCGTAGGGATTGAAGCCGAACCCGCCGACCGCGTTGTAGTTGGTCGGCATCGGCGTCGGATCGCCCGCCACCCAGTTGGCGAGTTCCGTCATGCCGGTCTTCGCGATGATGATGGCGCCGGCCGCCTTCAGGTTCGCCACCAGCGTCGCCTCGTAGGGCGGCACGAAGCCGACGAAGGCCAGCGCCCCGCCGGTGGTCGGCATGTCGGTGGTGTGAATGTTGTCCTTCACGGCGATCGGAATGCCGTGAAGCGGACCACGAACGCGTCCCGCCGCGCGCTCCCGATCGCAGCTCCTCCGCCTCGCGCAAGCGCGTTGCGATTGACGTGCAGCGCCGCGTGCAGCAGGTCCTCGTAGGTCGCAATCCGCGCGAGATACTGCTGCACGATTTCCACCGACGTCACGCGTCCGGCTTCGAGCGCCGCACGCATGTCGGCGATGCTCGCCTCCGGCACGGTGAACTTCGGCGACGGTCTCTGCCGCCTGGCCGCGTCCAGATACCACCTGGGGATTGTTCGTCACGGTCGCAGCTCCGAGGATGGCGACAAGCGCAAGATGACGCTCTCATGATTGGTACTTTCGGAGTTCGAGCCTCGCGATCGATTCCCGGTGCACTTCGTCGGGGCCGTCAGCGAGCCTGATGGTGCGCGCATGCAGCCCAGGCGGCGGCCAGCGGGAAATCGTCGCTCACGCCGGCGGCGCCGTGCGCCTGGATCGCCCGGTCGATGACGCGCAGCGCGGCCCTGGGCACGACCACCTTGATCATCGCGATCTCACCGCGCGCGGCCTTGTTGCCCGTCGGTGTCCATCATCGCCGCGGTCTTCAGCGTCAGCAGGCGCGCCTGCTCGAGATCCATGCGCGATTCCGCGATGTCGGCGCGGATGGTGCCCTGCTCCGCCAGCGGCCGTCCGAATGCGACGCGCGAGGTGACGCGCCGGCACATCAGCTCGAGGCAGCGTTCGGCGAGCCCGATGAGGCGCATGCAGTGATGCACGCGACCGGGGCCGAGCCGCCCCTGCGCGATTTCGAAACCGCGTCCTTCGCCGAGCAGCATGTTCGACGCCGGCACGCGCACGTTCTCGAACGCAATCTCCGCATGCCCATGCGGCGCGTCGTCGTAACCGAAGACCGGCAGCATGCGGCGAACCGTGACGCCGCGGCGCGTCCATCGGCACGAGAATCATCGACTGCTGCAGGTGCCTGCGGCGCGTCAGGACTGCTCCTGCCCATGAAGATCGCGACGCGGCAGCGCGGATCGCCGGCGCCGGAGATGTACCACTTGCGGCCGTTCAGGACGTAGTGGTCGCCGTCGCGCGCGATGCTCGCGCTGGATGTTCGTCGCGTCCGACGATGCGACCTCCGGCTCGGTCATCGCAAAGCACGAGCGGATGTCGCCGGCCAGCAGCGGTTCGAGCCACTGTCGCTTCTGTGCGTCGGTGCCGTAGCGGTGCGAGCACCTCCATGTTGCCGGTGTCGGGCGCGGAGCAGTTGAACACCTCGGGCGCGAACGGGAGCGACCGCCCCATGATTTCGCAGAGCGGCGCGTATTCGAGGTTCGTGAGTCCGGCGCCGCCGCCGTCGCCCGGCATGAACAGGTTCCACAGGCCTTCGGCGCGCGCCTTCCCCTTCAGCGTCTCGATCAGCGGCACCGGCTGCCAGCGGTCGCCTTCGGCCACCTGCTGCTGGAACAGCCGTCTCGTTCGGGTAGATGTGCTCCGCCATGAACGCGGAGAGCCGCAGCGCGAGCGCCGACGCGTGCTCGGACGGCGGAAACAGCATGAGGCGAATGATAGCCGCTGGCGGCTACGTACCCATCATCGAACGCGCCTGGACCTTCCAGGTGCCGTCGCGCAAGACGACCAGGAAGACACCTTCGTCGGACGACAGCGTACGGCCGTCGCGGCCAAGCCGACTGATCTTCACTGTGAGGTTCACGCCGTTCGACGTGGTCTGGACGACCTTCACCTCGTCAACCCGCGTCTGGAACCACGTGCGCTGACGCCCCGGATCGGCGCCGGCCAGGAATCGATCGCGCGAGTCCCAGACCTCGACGAGTCCGTCGGCGATGCGCACGTGAGGATAGTGAATGGCAGCCGCGAGGGCGTCAGGATCGTGCGCGTTCCACGCCTCGAAGAACGACGTGACCGCGTCGCGCCCGGCGGACCCGTTCCGCGCCGCCGCCGCGGCCTCGACGGAACCGGTTCCCGCGGCAAACCGCGCCAGCACGCCCCATCGCCCGTTCACACTGGTGATGACGTAGGTGATGGCACTGCTCGTCTGCGGGCGGCCATCCGCGGTAAACCGCTGCCAGCTTCCAGCCACGTGCACCTTGCTGTCGCCCACCTGCAGCACCTCGCGCGAGACCCACTCACTGTGGTGCCATCCCGTGGCCATCGTTCGTGCGAAGTCGACGCCGGCCGCATAGTCTTCCGCCGTCTGACTCACCTCGAACGGTCCCGCTCCCGGCCGGACGTGCGGGTAATGCAGCGACGTCGCCCAGAGCGCGGGGTTTCTCGAGTTCCAGGTCTCGAGATATCGATCGAGCGCGAGGAGCGCGGCCTGCGTCCGCGATGCGACGGCCGTCACATCGAGCGGCGTCTGCGCGTGCATCGACGGAGGCATCAGCACTGCCGCGAGGGCCATGGACAGGAGGGGAAGACACCATCGAATGGCGGCGCGATTCATGGTGATAGTCTAGGCCGCATCGTGCACGAAGACACGCGCGCGGTTCGCGCGGGCGAGGCACTCGATTGGCCGGCACTCGCCGCCTACCTGCGATGGCATCTCACGGACAACGACATCCCGGGCCTGCACCTGGACGACGAGATGCAGGTGTCGCAGTTCTCCGGCGGTCACTCGAATCTCACGTATCTGATCCGATTCGGCGGCGCGGAACTGGTGCTGCGGCGGCCGCCGCTCGGTCCGGTGCCTCCACGCGCGCACGACATGGCGCGCGAGCTTCGGCTGGCTCGTCGCATTCCACCCGGTGTTTCCGCTCGCGCCGCGCCCCTATCTGCTGTGTGACGACCTGTCCGTGCTCGGCTGCGTCTTCTACGTCATGGAACGTCGCCGCGGCATCGTCGTGCGCGATGAGGAGCCGTTGCCGCTGTCGGGACATCCCGACGTTGCGGCGTGGTGTCAGCGAGTCAATGGTCGATACGCTGGCCGATCTGCATCGGATTGACGTGACTCGGAAGGCCCGCTTGCAGATCTCGGCAGGCCCATCGGGTTCGTCGATCGCCAGGTGCGCGGATGGACGGAGCGGTGGGAACGCTCGCAGCTTGATGCCCTGCCGGCAATGGACGCGATGGCGCTGTGGCTGGCCGCGCATCAGCCGCCTGATTCGCTCGATCCAGCCGTCGTGCACGGCGACTTCAAGCTGGACAACGTGCTGTTGAATCCGCTCGAGCCGGCGGACATCGTGGCGGTGCTCGACTGGGAGATGGCGGCACTCGGCGATCCGCTGATCGACCTCGGCATCCTGCTCGCCTACTGGACCTCGACGGAAAGCCCCGGCGAGACGGACGCGCTGACCACCGTCACCGGGCGGCCGGGCTATCTGCACGCGCGACGAGATCGATCGATCGCTACGCAGGCGTCTCGAGCCGCGACGTGTCGAACATCACGTTCTACGAAGCGTTTGCGCTGTTCAAGATTGCGGTCGTCATTCAGCAGATCTACCACCGCTACCGCCGCGGTCAGACCGACGACCCGCGGTTTGCGACGCTTGGCTCCAGAGTGCGGGCGCTGGCTGATCGGGCGCAGTTGCTTACCGCTCGCACGTAGACGCATGTTCCCGTTCGGCCGAGGCTCTATCCCTAAATTGGTACCGACGGGCTATGCGCCCGGTTCGTGTGGCATCCGGTAGAATAGAGGTATGCGTTACCGATTCGCGGGGCTCGCCGTTCGTGGCTCTGGCACTGACGTTCTCGGCCGCTCCGGGGGCCGCGGACAGGCAACCAGAACCGCGACCGCGCAGAAACTTCCGCCGCTCTCCTACGTCTGCACCATGCCGGGCGACGAGGACGTCATCGAGGACAAGCCGGGCAGCTGTCCCAAGTGCAAGATGAACCTCGTGCCCGTGCGCCTGGACGCCAAGTGGTGGTGTCCGGTGCATCAGGCGCTCGAGGTCCACGACGGACCGGGCAAGTGCCGGCGTGATGGCAAGGACCTCGTGCAGGTGACGGTCGCCGAATCCTGGACCTGCGCGGACGCACCGGACAAGAAGCTGCTCGAGCCCGGCAAGTGCGCCGACGGTTCGGCCCGCGAAGATCGACTACGAGCTGCGCGCTCACGGCGATCACAACCCGCGTCATGGCGGCCAGTTCTACATGGCCACCGACGCGTGGCACCACGTCGAAGGCACGTATCCGGAGAACGGCCTCTTCCGCGTGTTCTTCTACGACAACTTCACCAAGCCGCTCGCGGTGAAGGGAGTTCATTGGTTCGGTGGTGATTCGCGACAAGTCCGACAAGGAAATCGCTTCGGCTCCGCTCGCGGTCGGCACGAACAACACGACGATGGAAGCGAAGATTCCGGCGGCGAACGCGGCGCTGCCGCTGCGCGCAACGGTCAAGCTGAAGTTCAGCGCCACGATGCCCGAGCAGCCGTTCGACTTCCAGTTCAACGAGTTCTCGAAGGACACGGCACCCGCGGGCACGCCGGTCGGTCCGACGTCCACTCCGCGCCAACCACGACGGGCGCGGCCACGACGCAGCCGAAGGCGCCAGCGGCGCCGCCAGCGACCGTCGCGAAAGCGCCTGCACCTCCGCAGCCGGCGCCGTCGCCAGCGCCGACCAGGCCAGCGCCGTCGCAGAAGGCGGACGCACCTAAACCGCAATCCGCGCCGACACCGGCACCAGCCCCTGCGGCTCCCACGGTGGCGTCGTCGCAGGAGGCGTCAGCTCCGTACCAGCCGCCGGACCTGTATGCCGGCGAAATCGCGCCGATGCCGCCGGCTCTCGCGGCCGCGCTCAATGAAGAAGTGCTGCCGAAGAGCGGTTCCCGAACTGGTGGCGGAACTCATGAACCGCAGCGGCCAGATCGACGCGCTGATGCGCGAAGGCAATCTCTCGGAAGTCTGGCTGCCGGCGATGGGCACGAAGACTGTCGCGCTCGTGCTCGAATCGCACGCCAGTTCGCTTCCGGCGGCGAAGCGCTCCCTCGTCACCTCCTCGGTCAAGCGCGTCGTCACCTCCGCGTGGGAGATTGACGGCTACGGCGACCTCGGGCAACCGCACCAAAATCGTCGAGGCGTATCAGCGCATCACGACGGCAGTGGCCGACCTGAAGGCGGCATATGAAGGCTCTCGCTAGGTTCGGCGCGCGTCACGCGCGTGTGCTCACGTGGGCGAACGGTGGCGGCAGCCACGCTCGGCGCTCGTGCTGTCGTCGACCTCGACGACTGTGGACGCCCACAAGGCGAAGACCTCGCCGTTCTCGTACAACGTGGACATCTTCCCGCTGCTTCGCGACAACTGCGGACGCTGTCACGTCGAAGGCGGACCGGCGCCGATGTCGCTGATGACCTACGACAAGGACGGCGGCGCCATCGCCTGGGCCGAGTCGATCCGCGAGATGCTGCTAGCCGGGGCCATGCCGCCGTGGTACGCCGACCCGACCGGGTCCGGCGGTTCGCAACAACCACAGCCTCACGCCGCGCGACCTGGACAAGATCATCACCTGGGCGACTGGCGGTACGCCGCATGGCGATCTGAACACGAAGTTGCCAGACGTGGCAGCCGCGCACCGGCTGGGTCGCCGGCAAGCCGGACCTCGAACTGCCGATGCCGCAGCCCTACACGGTGGCCGCCAACGTGATGCAGGCCTCCAACGAGGTGACGATCCCGACCAACTTCACCGACGACGAAATGGGTGAAGGCGGCCGACCTGCAGCCAGGGATTCCGTCGATGGTGCGGCGCGCCTACATCAGCGTCGAAGGCGGACCCATCCTCGCGCTCTGGGAACCGGGCGACGATGCGGTGGAGCCGCCGAGCGGTGCGGCGTTCAAGATTCCGGCGGGCGCAAAGCTCCACCTCAAGGTGGACTACAAGAAGTCGTGGCAGGACGAGCAGAAGGCGCTCGCCGACAAGAGCGTCATCGGCCTGTATTTCACCGACGAGCCGCTCTCGGGCAAATCCATCGAGACGCTGTCCGATCGACGGTCCGAAGGACGGCGATGCCGACCGGCCCGCGAACTCTTCACCGGCACGCTGAAGACCGCCGGACGCATCGTGGCGCCTGCGCCCGATGCTCGACAACCCGTATTCGTCTGTGGAAGTCACGGCGGTTTCCGCCTCGGGGCGCAAGGTGCCGCTGCTGAAGTTGCGCAACCCTCGCCCCGAATGGCCGCGCCGCTACTGGCTGGTCGATCCGATCGAGTTGCCGGCGAACACCAAGATCGAAGTGACGATGCAGCCGGGCGACCCGGACGTCGGCCCGCTCGGCAAGGCCGAGAGCTTCCCGCTCCAGATCGGGCTGGACGTCGTCCCGCAGTAGCGCATCGCTGCGCTCTCCGCGCCCGCAAGGCGCTGGGCTCTTGGCTTTCGGCTCTGGGCCTGACATTTACACGCTGAACGGCCCGGGGGACTACGCCCGGGCCGTTTGCGTTTGCGGCCAGCTGGACCCTACCGGGCCACGAACCGGTGCTGGCCACGGATTTCAAACGCTGCCGCTGCCAGCCTGCGATTCGTGTAGCATCCGTCGCCATGAAGAAGACCATCCTCGTGATGCTGCTGGGCCTGGCGCTTCCATCCGCAGCATTTCCGCAGGCGCAGACCAGTCTCTCGTCGCTGCGCGTCGGCTACAACACGCGCAAGGCGACGGTCAAGCCGGAGGGCGAACTCAAGACGCAGATCGATGCCGTGGATCGCGAACTGGCAGAAGCAACGCGCCTCGGCCGCACGGGCGACGTGCGGCGCCTCCTCGCGAAGGGCACGACGCTGCTTGCGGGCCGCGCATGGACGCCGGAACTCGAGTTCACGACGTCAGTGGTGATCCGGTCCGAGCAGGTGGTGATCGACTCGGCCAGGCCGCTACACCGTCCGGCTCGAGCAGATCTACGCGCCCGCACTTGCGCCTCGAGCGACCGCTCACCGCGCACATGCTGCTTCGCCAGCGTCCGGCGATCGCGCCAGGCGCGCAGTCACAGCCGGGTGCGGTCGTGAAGGACCTCGGCACGTTCGACGGTGTCCCGCGCGACCTCCGGGATTCGCCGTTCATGGTGGACGTGGACGTCCAGGGCATCGCCGACGGCACTTACCAGCTGTCGGCCGAACTCTCGGACGGAAGCCGTGCGCTCGGTGCGGTCGTCCTCCCGGTCAGCCTCCGCAAGGGGCTCGACGATCTCGTCGCAAGCCTCGAGGCCGAGGCACGGCGAGCGCCCGCAGACGTTCGGGCCGACATCCTCTATCCGATCGACCGCATGCGCCACGTGAACCGCGGCAGCCTCGAACTGCGGACGTTCGATCCCGAGCGCGATTTTGCGGCCGCACTTGCCATCGCCGCGGCGGTCAAGAGCGGCAAGCACCCGTTCAACGGGCGAACCGGCGACTTCAAGCGTCACTACCGGCTGGATGCGGCCAACGAGATCATGCCGTATCACATGTACGTCCCGTCGAAGTACGACGGGACGCCGCGCCATGCCGCTGATCATCGCGCTCCACGGGCTGGGCGGAACAGAGGATGCGTTCTTCGACAACTACGAGAAGGCCTTTCCGCCGCTCGCCGAAAGTCACGGTTACATCGTCGCGGCCCCGCTCGGGTATCGCGTCGACGGATCGTACGGATGGGGACTCGGCAACCCGCCGGCCGATCCGACGATCCGAAACACGCAGGAGCGCAGTGAGGCTGACGTGATGGAGGTGCTGCGGCTCGTGCGCCAGCAGTACAAAATCGACGAGAACCGGATCTACCTCGCCGGCCACTCGATGGGCGCGATCGGCACCTGGCGCATCGCACCGAAGTATCCGGAAATCTGGGCGGCGATCGGCACGTTCTCCGGCTCGGGTCAGCCTGCGACGCTGGAGCGCATCAAGCACGTGCCGGAGTTCGTCGTCCATGGCGACAACGACCCGACGGTCAACGTCCAGGGATCGCGGGCGATGGTCGCGAAGGCGAAGGAACTCGGCATCGATGTCACCTACATCGAAGTGCCCGGCGGCACTCACAGCAGCGTGGTGGCGCCGAACTTTCCCGGGCTGTTCGACTTCTTCGACAAGCACGTGAAGCGGCCCACGTCGACCTCGCGCCAGCAATAAGGCGGTCGGGTCACTCGTAGCCGCGCAGCCAGGTCGGCGGCTACATCCGACCCGAGCCAGACGGCTATACCGATTCAGAACCCGACAGTCGCGGCGAGCCGCCAGGTGCGCGGAACCGCGGGATGGAAGTGTCGGTCGTCGACGCCGGCAAGCGGTTCACCGTTGAGGCGCGACGTGAAGTAGTAGTCGATGTCCGACGCTTCGGCGTTGAACAGGTTGAACACGTCGAGCGTCATGCGCAGGTGCGCGAGCGGTTGATAGCCCGACCTGCAGGTTCGTCAGGCTCGTCGCCGCCGAGCGCACCGAGTCGTCCTCGACGAGCGAGCGCGGGCCGAAGTAGCGCCAGCGGATGCTGCCAAACGTGCGATGGAATCCGTCCACGCTGGCGCCGGCCGAGACGACGGTGTTGACCGCCTCGGGGACCAGCAGGCCCTCGACCCCTTCGCCGGTGAAGTGGGCGCGCGACAGCGACACGTCGGCGTCGAACACGAGCCACTTCAGCGGACTGTAGTAGTTGGCGATCTCGATGCCGTGCCGTTCGCTCGCCGGGCCCGGCTCGGTGGCTCCGAGATCGCCGTTGTAAACCAGTTCGGAGCCGAGCCGCAGCATCCACACCGACACCGTGGCCTGCAGGTGCGGCACGGCCACCGTCCGCACGCCAACCTCGGCGCCACTCGCGCGGACCAGCGGCGTGACCTTCTCGACCGGCTTGCCCTCAGGGTCGCGGGTGATCGTCGTGCCGAGCGCGCTGTTGCTGTGAAAGCCGAAGCCGCCGTTCAGATACAACTCCGTGGCCTTCCACGGACCGAAGGTCGCGCCGCCCTTGGGGCTCACCAGTCCGGCAGACGTCGTGCCGCTGTTGGCGGTGTCGAGCGCGTCGACGCGGTACCGCGACCCGTCGACGCGGATGCCGCCAGTCAGGCGCACGTGAGGCGCCCACTCGATCTCGGTCTGTCCGTAGACGCCGAGGCTCGTCACGAGCGCCGACGAGTCGGTGCGCGTCTCGAGCCGCACGCGCTTCTCGGTGTGGATACAGCGCAACGTGCGGGATCGTGTCGTTGCGCACCTGGATCCCGTAGGTGTTCTGCACCGCACGCCCGAACCAGCGCGTGAGCCGCCGCTGCGACACGCGGCCGCCAAGCACGTAGCGGTGGTCGACCTGCTCCTGCTGGTCTCCGTGCTCCGGATCGTCCAGGTAGAACGTGAAGTTCGAGATCAGATCGAGGTCGTACTTCATCGCGTACGCACTCACCTTCGTCAGCGTCGAGGCGCCGCTGCGCTGCCAGTCGGCAGCACACGCTGTAGCGATCGGTGCGTCCGCCGTCTGAATCGTCGATCGTACCGAAGCGGTCGATCAGGCCGCTCGTCGACCGCGCGCTCCGGCGATGCTTCCGTCGCATTCCAGGTGCCGTGATAACCAGCGCCGGTAATCGACAGGCCGTTGACCGCGTCGCCGCGCGTGTAGCGCACCACGCCGTTGATCTTGCGGTAGTCGTCGGGCACGGTCCACGGGCCGGCATTGGTGGACAGCTCGAGCGCGCCGAGCAGCTGGCCGCCGCCGACCGGGTGCGAGCCCGCGAACAGCCCGCGCCCGAACCCGTAGCCGCCGACTTCGGCCGTCGCCAGCGGGCGATCGAGTTGCGACGCGTAGGTGATGTTCGAAGAGCCGGCGGTGGCGAAGTCGCCCTGCTCGGCGAAATACGGGCCCTTCGAGAACTGGACGCCGGCAACGAGCTCGGGGATGAGGAAATTGATGTCGGAATAGCCCTGACTGTGCGCGTGCGTCGGCATGTTCACCGGCACGCCCGCTACGGTCGTCGCGAAGTCGCTGCCGTGATCGAGGTTGAAGCCGCGCAGGAAGTACTGGTTGGCCTTCCCCTCGCCGGAGTGCTGCGTGATGATCACGCCGGGCACCGTCTCGAGCACCTCGCCGGCGCGCATGACGGGACGGACATCGAGCTGCCGCGCGGTGATGGCACCCTGGCTGGCCGACTGCGCGATGCCGATGAGGTTCTGTGCCGGATCATCGGCGTCGGCGAGGTTGACGAACGAGCGCTTGCCGGTCACCACCACGTCTGCGCTGAGCGACAGGCCGAGCACGACATCCACGGTGACCGACGCTCCAGCGGCCACGGCCACGTTGGGCCGCTGCTGCTCGCCGAAGTTGAGCAGCTTGAAGGACAGCAGGTAGGTTCCCGGTGCGACAGCCGTCGAAGCGGTAGCGGCCGTCGGCCGCGGTCTGCGTCGCTCGCCACCACGTCACGCGCGGACAGCAGTTCGACGGTGACACCAGGCAGTGCTCCGCCGGTCTGATCGCGCACGGAGCCAGTGATGACAGCCGTGGACGTTTGTGCCTGCACGCGCACCGGTACCGCTCCGAGCGCTGCACAGCGCCAGCAGCAGGGCGCCCCAATGCCCCGCGGGCCACGCGCGCCGACATCAGCGGTAGAGGTCCTTGATCGCCGGCATGTAGTGCATGTGGCAGTTGGTGCAGGTGTCGTACAGGTCGCTGCCGACGTCGAACATCTCCTGCGTGTTCTTGCGATCGATCGCCGCGATCATCCGCTGGCCCTGCGCCATCATCTTCTGCGCGCTCTCCATCCAGCGGTCGCCGTCCTGCGCGCGTGGCGCGCATCATCAGCAGGTTCCCGGTTTCCGTCAGGTTGATGGCGGCCGCCTTGACGGCGATCCAGTCGTCCTCGGTCTTCGGCCTGCGCTCCTCGACACCCTCGGCGGTGATGATCGCCCCGGTGGCGCCCCAGACGATGTCCGCCTGGCGCTCCATGACGTGTTCCATCAGGTCCTTCGTCTCGACGACGGTCTTGAAGGGCGGCGGCTGCGGCGAGCGGCTGCAGCCAGCCACCGTTGCGATCATTGCCAGTCCCAGAACAAGCTTGCGCATCCATTCCTCTCGAAGGGGCCGTAGGCGGCCGTCGAACGCGTATAGTATGCGGCAACGTTCCACGCTGACAAATCAGGAAACCCGGAGGAGCTCGATGCGAACGTGGTGGTTGATGCTGGCGACGCTCCTGGTGCCTGCCCTCGGCTGGGCGCAGCCGGATCCGGTGGTCGGTAACTGGCGCGGCACCCTCAAGACCCCGGCCGGCACCGAGAGCCCGCTCGTCCTCACGATTGCGAAGAACGGCGATCGCTATTTCGGCTCGACCAGCGGACTGTCCGAAGGCGCCGACGTGGCGCTCCGCAAGATCGAACCGGTCAGCGGCGGGACTGGCGTGTCGATCGAAGCCGCCGCCGATTCCCGGCTCGGCGTGGTGCTCCTCGCGGCAACCCTCACTGCGCAGGGAAATGCGCTGACCGGCGACGGCACGCTCGGCGTCGGCAGCCAGCGCTTTCCGGTCAGCTTCGCGCTGCAGCGACGCCTTCGCGCCGATGTCGTGCAGCACCAGGTCGAGCAGACGGTCGAGTACTTCGCCGGACCGTGGAAGTTCGACTACGTCGGAGGCGAGTTCCCGCCCCTCAGCATCGGCAATCGTCAGGGCGCGATCACGTTCACCAGGGTTGCAGGCTCGAACTTCGTCGCCGGCGCGCTCGAAGGCGAGTCGTTCGGCACAAAGTTCGAACACCGGATGTCAATCGGTGTGGACCCGACGCGGACACGGTGGTGCTGTCCGAGAAGCACGCCGATGGCGTCGAGCTGTTGAGCCTGGGCAACTGGCGCAGCCCTCTGGCCGTCGTGTTCCTCACCGCGCCGGTGTCGAGCGGCGGCCGAACGTATCAGCTGCGGCGGGTGTTCTCGATCCTCTCGGAGAGCGCGTTCGACATGACCGAGGAATTCTCGGTGGACGGCGGACCGTTCCGGCGCCTGGGCACTGGACACTTCACAGAAGAATTGATGAGCTGCTGCACTGACATGCTATTCGGGCCCGAACGCGAGCAGCACGTTGCCCGGCCGTCCGCCGAGCGAGCCGTAGCCGGAGTTCACGAACACCATGCCGCCGCCGACGGCGGGACCGGAACCGCTGATCGATGCGCCCTTCGCAGGCACGCCGTTCACGGTCGTGAACTCGCGGTTGGTGTCGAACTCCCAGAGGATGCTGCCGTCTTTCGTCGAGTAGGCGCGCACGCCGCCATCGTTGGCGCCGACCAGCACCGCGCCGGGCATCGCAGCTGATGGCGGCCAGGATGGCCGGCGTGCAGCCGCGTCCTCGCGCACCGCACTTGACCGGCTGGCGGCGGCGCCATCCACACCCGTTCGCCGGTGCTCAGCCGCACCGCGTGCAGTTCGCCCGCGTGGGCACCGTTGCCGTCCGCGACCGGGAAGTAGGCGTTCTCCGGGTCGACGGACGAGCCGAACTCCATGCCGCCGAGCGCACTGCCGTCGCCGGCGCGATACTGCCAGACCACTTCGCCGCGCTTGTCGGGGTCGAGCGCCCAGCCGACTCCGGACTTCTGCCCGATGACGATCAGATCGCGGCCGCCCGACGCGCGCGAGCATCGGCGAGTTGCCGAAATCGAAGTCCGGTCCGGTGTCGTCCGAGCAGTTCGGCGCATTGGGCTGATTGCACCCGACGACGAACACGTCCTTCGGCGTGAGCTGCGCCGTCCAGGCTATCTGCCCGGTCGCAGAGCGTGAACGCAATCACCGCGTCGCTGGTCGTTCTCCTGCGGCTCGGTGTACATGTTGCCGGTCGACGGCGTAGAGCAGACCGCGTTTCGCGTCCACCGTTGGCGACGCCCAGATGCCCGCGCCGGAGGGGCCCCACCGCGTCGTCCCCGAGCGGTTCGTGCCGATCGGCTTCGGCTCGTTGGCAATGGTGTAGGTCTTCCAGGCCAGGGCACCGGTCGTGGCGTCCAGCGCGACGACGCTGCCGCGGAACGTGCAGCACTCGTACTTGGCGTTGCCGCCCTGCCCTTCCTCCCCCGACGACACCGGAATGTACAGGCGGTTCTGGTGCAGCGTCGGGGCGCCGGTCACGTGCGCGCTCGGGATGCGTCTCGACCTGCTTGCTCCAGATCTCGACGCCGGTCGCCGCGTTGACGGCGTACACGTTGGAGCGGCCGTCGCCGAAGAACGCGGTGAGCGGCGCACGTGCCGATGGCTTGCCGAGCACGACGGCCGTGCGCACACCGCCCTCCGCCTGATAGGTCCAGATGGTGCAGCCGCTCTTCGCGTCGAGCGCGTACACCGTGCCGTTCTGGCTGCCGACGAACAGCCGGCCGCCGGCGATGGTCGGCTGCGCGCGGGCGCCTGACGCGCCGGGAAATCCGAACGCCCACTTCAGCGTGAGCTTCGGCAGCTGCTCGGCCGAGAGCCCGGGCTGCGGCTGATAACCGCGCGTTCGTCACGTCGGGGCTCCAGCCGCCCCACGACGGAGCGGCGGAGGCATCGAAGGGCGGGGTCGTCGTGCAGCGGCCGACGCTGCGCCGTGGAGTCCGCGCCGACCGGACGGCCGGCCAGGAACTCCGCGACCGCGCGGCGCTCCACGGCCGAGAGCGGCTCAGCCTGCTGACGCATCACGCCGCTCGTGAGCGCCTCGAGGATCGACTCTGGTGTCGCGCTGGCGCAGCGACGCGACGGTGGGGATGCGCGCATCGTTCGATCCGGTGACAGCTCGCGCAGCTGGCCTCGAAGACCGCCGCGCCGTCCTGTGCCGCGGCCGAACCGGCCGCGACCAGGCACCAGCAGCGAGCGCGAACGCCGCGTCGCGTCACGATGCTACTGTCCGCCGGAGCGCCGCCCGCCGGAGCGGCCTTGCCGCCCACTTCGATCGTGCCGAAGTAGCCGATCAGCATCTCTTCCCAGGTCTGGTCGCCCCAGCGCACGGTGGCGGTCGGATCGGGATTGAAGCGGTTGTCCGTCGAGTTGTCGAAGTGTGCGATCGACCTTCAGCGTCGAGCCCTGCGGCATCAGCTTCGGCTCGGCCAGCTTGTAGGTGAGCTGCCAGTTGAAGTCGTACTTCGGGACGCTCAGCAGCACTTCTTCGCGGCCGTCCGGATAGATCAGCGTGTACTTGCACGTCCTTGCCGCGCACGTGCATGTGCGGATACAGCGTGCGTCAGGTAGGTGTCGCGCGTCGATCGTCTTCTGCGCCGTCACCTCGTAGTTCGGATCTCCCGGCGGAATGGCGAACGAGGTGTTCGGCATCTGACCGCCGGCCGTGGCGCGCAGCTTCGTGGGCGGCTGCCTTGGCCAGCTTGACGCCGATCTGCAGCCGGTCGCTGACACCGGCTGGCCGATGGTCGTGTAGTGCATCTGCAGCACGATGTCGGCGCCGGCAGGAATCTTTCGCGCCGACGCCCTCCTCGAACATCCGTGTCGAGCCGTCCGGGGACGTAGCCGCCGATGCCGCCCAGTTCCTTGCGCGATGGGATCCTTCGTCAGGCTCGGCTTCGCCGTCGGCTTGCCGTTGCCTTCGACCAGGTCGCTGATGATGTGATGCAGCACCCGGCGATCGGTGGGCCGGTACTCGAGCGCCGTAGATCCAGATGTCTTCCTTCAGGTTGGTCGGGACGGTGACGTAGGTGTACGGCACGGTGCCGTCGGCCGGCACGTTGAAGGGCTCGACCAACTCGAAGATCAGGTCCGGCTTGCCCATCGCCCATCCTTCGACGAACGTCAGGCGCCTTCGGCAATTCGGCCCGATTGCCTTCCGGTGCGCCGCCATCGACCCACGCCGCGATGGTCGCGATCTCCGCAGTCGCTCAGGCTCGGATCGTTGGCGAACTTCCCGATGTGCGGATCGGCGCCCCACGGCGGCATCTCGCGCGCCACCACCTTCTGCTTCACCGCGCGCGCCCACGGCCGCGCGTCGTCGTAGGTGAGGAGGGACATCGGCGCGATGGAGCCGGGCCGGTGACACTCGGCGCACTTGGCGAACAGGATCGGCGCGACATCCTTGCTGAACGTCGGCGCCGCGGCCTCTGAGGGGACTGACCACCCGACGACGCCGACGAGAAGGGCCGCCCCGGCCCAGGGCTTCGACGAACGGAGGGCAAATCGCATGCTCAGGCTCCAGTGAAAATGGCCGACACCTCACGCGTCCCGCTTACCAGTCGATTGTGGCACCGAACTGGGCGCGCCGGGCAGACGACAATTGCGGCCGGCGTTCCATAGTTCGGGCCTACCGTTTCGTTCACCGTCACGACCGTAGACATGTTCAGCACGTTGAAAATCTCCATGAACGGCTGGATCCGCATCCGGCCCTGGCGAAACGTGTGCGAAACGCGCATGTCGTTGGTCTTCACGTAGTCGTAGTAATACTGCGTCGGGTCGACGACGACCACGTTCAGGCTGGCGACCCCGCCGGTCAACGCGGTGCATCCGGTGGCCGCGGCCTGCGCCGCGCTGCACGTATACGTATAGTCGGAGCCGATGCTGATGCCGGGCCGCACCTGGAACGAGCCGCTGACCTGGATGTCGTACGGGAAGGTGTAGGCGGCCGACCCCTTGTACAGCGTGCGGAACGGCGGCGTCCGGTCGCAGAACCTCACGCCACTCAGGTCGGTCCCCGCGAGATTGTTCGGGTTCGACGAGGGCAGATCCGTGCAGTGTTGGTGGCGGTCCGCTCCGTCGTGATGCCGCCGAAGACGAAGCCCGTGCGGCAGACGCGCATTGACGCTCGACTTCGAAGCCGTTGTAGACGCGCGTGTTCGTCGGTCGACCACGTTGTGATGTTGTCGTTCACCCCGGTCGTCGCATTGCTTCAGGTTGTACAGCGTGACGACCTGACCGCCGCCGTCCAGGGAGGTCCGGGTGTGTTCGGGATCGTGACCGTGAACGGCGTGAAGTCCTGCACCGGATCCAGCGCGCGGTTCTTCGTGTACTGGATGTTGTAGAACTGACGGCGGTAGTAGCCGCCGGTGACCGACATGCGCGGGAACAACTCGTGCTGGACCGAGACGCTCTCCTCCCAGTTGTTCGGGCGCGGCAGGCCGTCGGCGATTTTCGTGCTGCCACCGGGAATCGCGAGATTCAGGTTGGTGGACGGCCCGAACTCGTTGAACTGCGGCGTTGCCCGCCGCGTCGAGCGCCGTGCCGTTGCCGTCACGATCCGTCCAGGTTCGCGTATCGGTCTGCCCGACCATCGGGTTGAGCGTCGCGGTCAGCCCGAGCGCCTGCTGCGCGAGGAACTTGCCGACGGAGGTCTTCAGCGCGGTCTTGCCGTTCCCGAACAGGTCGTATGACGCGCCGCCGCGAATCGACCAGTCGTTCCAGCACGGGATGCACGTGACGTTCGTCCGAATGACGAGCCGGCACGAAGCGGCCCGCCGGGGTTGTCCTGTTCCGGCGCGTAGCCGTTGAAGTAGTCGTAGCGCGCGCCGTAGGTCAGCGTCAGCCGGTTCACCGTCCACTTGTCCTGCGCGTAAATCCCGAGGTTGGCCTTGAGTACGTCTTTGCGCGATGTACGGCGTGTTGCGCAGTCCGACGCGAGTTGGCGGTCGGCACGCCGGCGGCGTTGTTCACGAAGGTCAGGACCGACATGTCGCCGTGCGGTTCGACCTTCAGCGTGGACCATCCCCACTCCTGATTCACGCCGACCTTGAGATTGTGCGACCCGGTCACGTAGGCGAGGTTGACGACGCTGTTGCAGATCTCGTTGAAGTAGTCGTTCGGCGCGGTGCTCGACGCCACGGTCCGCACGCTGGTGGTGCGGTTGAATTTCTGCACGTCGAACGGACCGTTCTCCGGCTGGTACTTGAACTTGTAGGTGGGTACCGCCAGCGACTGGCCAACCTCGAGCAGCAGGCGGCTCGATGATCGGTGACGTCCACTTCGCCTGCGCCGCGTACTGCAGCGGAGTCGGCAGCCAGTACGACGCTTCCGGCGAGATGCACGACACGGTGTTGCCACTGGTCGCGGTACAGCCCGACGTCGAAGCGCTGGGTGCTGCCCTGAGATTTGTAGAAGGCGAAGACGATCTTGTTTCGCGGACGTCGCCTGGTAGGTGAGCCGGATCGTCGAGTGCGGCGACACCGACCCTCCGGATCTCCGACATCCCGCCTTGCGGGAAAGTACGAGCGTCGGCAGCGGAACGAGGCTGTTCGGACTGCGTAAACGCGCTGCGCGACCAGGAACCACAGCTGGTCGCTGCTTGAATCGGGCCGCCGATCACCGCGTTGGTTTCGTAGCTGAAATCGAGCTTGGTGCCGGCCTTGATGTACGGCTTGCAGTTCGTCGGTGACGTTGTCGCCCTGGAACGCACCCTTCGAGCCGAAGTTGCGCCACGTCGCCCGAGAAGTTGTTGCCGCCTTCCTTCGGAATCGAGTCCATGCGCACGCCGCCGAGCGCGCTCTCGGCCGACTGCGAGCCGGCGTCGTAGACCAGCTCGGTCTGCGCGAGTTCGTTGACGCCGACGCCGTTGGCCTGACTGCCCGATCCGGTGAGGTTCTGGCCGATGTTCATGCCGTCGAAGTAGATGTGCTGGTCCTGGCGCGAGTCGATCCGTGGACCGACATCGTGCTGCACGAATCCCTGGCTGTAGAAGCTGACGCCGGGCACGAGGCAGGCGCCACCCTGCATCGATGCGGGCCGCCGGCAGCACGTCGAGGACCTCGCGGTTGAGCACGGACTGGTTCTGCGTGCTCTGCAGGTCGACGACCGGCGAGGCGCCCGGAGACGGTGATGGTTTCTTCGAGCGCGCCGACTCGAGGCGACGCGTTGACCTGCGCGGCGAACGACCCGTTCAGCTCGATGCCTTCGCGCTGGACGTTCTTGAACCCAGTCGAGCTCGAAGGTAACGACGTAGGTGCCGGGCCGCAGATCGATGATGGCGTAACGCCCGGAGCGTCGGTGACCGCCGAGCGCGCGTCTTCTCGATCAGCACGTCGCTGGCGGCCTCGACCGTGACGCCCGGGAGCACCGCGCCGGACGAGTCCTGCACCACCCCGACGATGCTGGCACGTTGCTGCGCTGATGCAGCCGCCGGAAGGAAGAGCACAGCCGCACACATCCCGCCCGTGGCCAGCGACAACAAGGCTCGACGCATCAAACCCTCCTTGGCTGTTGACTTAACCGCGGCAGATACTTGTGCTTCCTTAATCGGCAAGTCAAGATCTCTTTATAAAATTTCGGCGACTCGTCCACGATGTGTCCAAGTCGTTGAATCTGTTTGCGTCGCTGTGCGGCGGTCGGTCAGGGCGGCATCAGTCGACGATCGCCTGCATGACGGCGTTCTCGAAGTCGCGCGTCACTCCGGTGCCGGACGTCTGCACCATCAGCACGCCGATGAGCTGTTCTTTCGGATCCACCCAGAAGTGCGTGCCGAACGCGCCGTCCCAGCCGAAGCTGCCGGTGGAGGTGCGGCGGTTCGCCTCGATCGGCGTCGAGGACGACTTCCATCGAGAGGCCGAAGCCCATGCCCTGCACCCGCGTGCCAGCCCCGGCGCCGGTGTAGAGGTCGCCGACATGGTTGGACGCCATCAGATCGCACCGTGCGCGGGCTGAGCAGCCGCTTGCCGTTCAGTTCGCCGCCGTTGACGAGCATCTGCGCGAACTGCGCGTAGTCCTCCGCGGTGGACCACAGTCCGCCGCCACCGGAGAAGAACGTCGTGGTCGCGAGCCAGGACGGCGTGTCCTGCCGTTCCAGTCCCTTCGGCGTGCGGTTGTAGAGCGTCGGCGACGCGCGCCGCCTTGTCGGCGGGGACGACGAATGCGGTGTCCTTCATGCCGAGCGGGTCGAAGAGCCGCTGCTTCAGGAACACGTCGTAGGTCTGTCCCGACGCGATCTCGACGATCCGCGACAGCGTGTCCATGCCGGCCAGCAGGCTGTAGGTCCACTGCGATCCGGGCTGGAAGTCCAGCGGCACCGGCCGCGAGCTTCGGCACCTGGTCGGCCAGCGTCTTGCTCGTGTCGCGCGGCGCGATGCGCGCGCCGACGCGATTTCCGAGGTTGCCGCTCTCGAGGCCCGAGGTGTGCGTCAGCAGATCGCGCACCGTGATCTCGCGGTTGGCGGGCACCGTGTAGTAGTCGGGCATCGGCGGCTGCTGACCGGCGACGGCCGGCGGCGCGACGTAGCCCGGCCTTGATCACCGCCACCTTCACGTCCTTGAACTCGGGGATGAAGCGCGACACCGGATCGGTCAGCCGCAGCTTGCCTTCCTCCATCAGCATCATGATCGCGACGCCGGTGACCGGCTTCGACATCGACGCGATGCGGAAGATGGCATCCTTGCGCATCGGCGTCTTCGAGTCGAAGTCCATGACGCCCTGCGCTTCGAAATGGGCGACGCGCCCTCGCCGCGCCACGAGCGAGACGGCGCCCGGCCAGCTGTTTCTGAGTCGAGGTACTGCTGCACCGTCTGGCTCACCCGCTGCAGGCGCTCGCTCGGAGAAGCCGACCTCCTCGGGCTTCGCGGCGGCCGGAATCCCGGCGCCACGCGGCGCAACGCCGAGCGCGCGACGATCAGCAGCCAGCGAGCAGTGAGGCAACGACAGTACGAACGTGCTCTTCATCATCGGCCTCTCCCGTAGTTGGGTCGGTAGTGCTTGTGACAGGTCACGCACGACTGGTACAGTGCGTCGTTCAGATCGTCGAGCGCCTTGACGTCCTTCGCCTTGGCCGCCTTGAAGGCGGCCGCGCCCGCGTCGCTCATCAGCTTGGCGTCGGCCAGCCAGCGGTCCTCGTCGCGCATGTGCGCCGGCATCATCAGCAGGTTCGCCGACTCGGCGACCATGAGCGCCTTGCCCTGCAGTTCGATCCACTCCGCGTCGGTGGTCGGCGTCCGCGTCGTGATGTAGAAGATGGCATCGCTCGCCGGATAGATGATCTTCACCATCAGCTCGCTCATCGTGCCGACCGGCGAGGCGCAATGCGCGGCGCTGCGGCTGCCCGGCGCTGCCGCCGTTCCGCGAGCGCGTCGCCAGCAGTGCCGCAACCATGCAGCCCGCCGACGCAGATGCCGACGCCGCGACGCTCGACGGCACGTGCCAGGCGAACGCCACAGCTCGCGCAATCGGTTGTTGACTTCGGCGAAGAGGCGATGTTATCTAACTGCGCTCCTGAGGCGGACACCAACTCCCATGTCACTACTTCCGTTCTGCGAATGGCTCGCCAGCACGCCTGGCAGCATCGCTCTTCACGAATCGCTCTTCATGTATCCGCTGGTCGAGTCGGTGCATGTGCTGACGCTGTGCCTGTTCGTCGGCATGACGATGATGCTCGACCTGCGGCTGACCGGGCGTCGCCCTGCGCCGCGTGCCGGTCGCCGACGTCGTCACCCGCCTGCAGCCGATGATGCTCGTCGGTTTCGTCGATCATGGTCGTCAGCGGCGTGCTGCTCTTTTACGCGATTCCGGTCCGCTCTTACCAGAACATCTTTTTCAGGACGAAGTGCGATCTTCCTCGTCCTCGCCGGCCTGAATGCGTTCGCGTTCCACACCGGGCATCTTCCGGTCCGTGTCGAGCGTGGGGCCGCGACGCTCGAACCGCCGACGCGCGCGCGCTTCGCCGGCATCGCGTCGCTGGTCCTCTGGGCAGTGGTCATCGTGACCGGCCGCATGATCGCGTACAACTGGTTCGACTGCGACAAACCGCAGCCCCGGTGGGTGCAGCTGGCGACCGGCTGCTCGCTACGACGCGCAGCAATAGGAACTGCTCGATGAACCTGCTTCCCTTCTTCCAGTGGTCCGAGGAATCCGGGCTCGGCCGGATGGTGCGCGAGTCGGTGTGGGCGTTCGCGGTCATCGAGTCGGTGCACCTGCTGGCGCTGGCGACGATGGGCGGCGCCGTGCTGCTGGTCGACATGCGCATGCTCGAACCTCGGCCTGCGGCGGCGACCGGTTGCCGAGCTCGCGCGCGAGGCGCAGCGCTTTCAGAACGCCGGCGCTGATCGTGCTCATCCTCTCGGGACGCGGCGCTCTTCGCGTCCGAAGCCGTCGAAGTGCTACTACAGCTCGCCGTTCACGGTGAAGATGGTCGACGCTGCTCGTCGCGACGCTCTTCGCGTACACGATCCGCAAGCGCGTCGCGTTTGCCGACGAAGGCCGCTTCAGCGACAGCACGCGGATCGCTCGTCGCGCTGGTGTCGGTGATGCTGTGGTTCACCGTGGCCGCGAGCGGACGCTGGATCGGCTTCTCGGGCTAGGAACAGGGACTCGGGGATCAGGGATCGGCTGGCATCGGGGCTTCGGAGTCCGGAGTCTGAAGCCGCGCCAGTCCGGAGCCTGGAGCCCCGAAGCCTGAAGCCCCAAAAAGAGGCACGAAGCCGCTCTGACGTGCAGAACGACCTCGTGCCTTGAGTCTGCGTCCTCGAACTGCTGTCGCTGACGACGGCCGTTCTAGCGCGGCGGTTCGGTCGGGTCGGCGCCGTCCTTCGGCGCGCCCGTGCCGGACGAGCCCATGAACAGCTTGCGGCCGTCGGTGAACGTGATGTTCCGGCCGTTGCCGCGCAGCAGCGAGTGATCGCGCGTCTGATAGCCGTCGACCACGATCTCGGTGCCCGACCTCAGCGAATCGCGGTTGATGCCGCGGCGCAGCAGCGTGTTCGGCGTGCCGCCTTCGACGGCCCAGTCCTCCGTGGCGCCGTCAGGCTCTTCTTCTCGCCCGCGACGGTCACTTCCTTCGCGGCCAGGTGAATCCAGGCGTGCGGGTTGACCCACTCGACCTTGGTCACCGCGCCCCGCAGCAGGATCGGACGGTTCGGATCGAATTCGCCGCCAAACGCGTGGTGGGCCACCAGCGGAACCGCCACGACGGCGGCGAGCGCCATCGACCCGAGCACGATCCAGACTGTCTTCTTCATCAGCGTTGCCTCTCCCCCTCCGCGCTCTATTCTACCTGTCCCGAGCCCTTCTTCGCGTCGCGTTCGCGCTGACGCGCACCCCGCAGGATGTTGCCAAGGGCGTAGTTGGCTTCGTGACAGGCATATTCATACATCAGGTCGTCGGTCGCCGGCCACGTGTATTCCCCGGTCCAGGACGTCGCCCACGTGTCCGGATCCTCGACCGTGAACCGGTACAGCAGCGGACCTGCCGTCGAGCCGCGAGAACCGCTCGGTGACCTTCAGCTTGTCCGTGGAACCCCGGAACCGGGTCTTGTCGGTGAAGTTGGTCGTCTCGACGACCAGCGTCTCGCCCTCCCACCAGCCAATCGAGTCGCCCATCCACTTGCGGACGCTGCCGGGCAGGTGCTTGCTGTTCATGCGCACGATGCGGGCGTCGTGATCCATTTCGTTCAGGATCATCGACCGTGTCCTTCGTCTGCACGATCTGGTGGAGGTTGTTGTACAGCACCGGCAACGCGGGCGGGCCCGACGTCGAGCCGAACCCGAGCAGGCACCGCTCGCCGAGCGGCCGCCGCTCCGGGTCGTCGTAGGCGCCAGCGCCCTTCGAGCCCCGGATCGCCGCTCTCCTGTTCATCGGACGTCGTCCGGCACGACGCCGCGCGGCCTGCCGCTGCCGTGCCGCGGCAGTCGGCGCCGGCACGCGGCCGTTCGGCGGATCGACGATGATCGACGTCCGCTTCTGGCCGTTCATCGTCGACGTACGCGGTGCCGTTGTCGATCCAGAAGTTGTTGTAGCCGCCGACGTTGCCCGCCGCGCCGGTCGATCCGTCGCCGCCGATCGGCGGTGCGGCGCGATTGCCGCGGTCCGGGCGCGCGCGCGTTCGGTCCGAGCGGCCACCGCCTGCTCGAGTGCGACGCGCCTGCTGATCGGTCATCGTCAGCTGCGTGCCGAACCTGGCCGGCCGTTCGAGCGGCGTGAGGGTCGCCACGTCGTAGACGCCCTGCAGATCGGGGTGACCGTCGACGGTTCGTGCGCGCGATGCCGACGCCGCCGGTGCGCGGCGCCGGACGGGCCGACTGCGCCTGCTGACCAGCGCGCCGGAAGCTGCCACGCCGCGACGATCGCGACCAGCGATGCCGCCGTTGACGCCGATGCGAGGTATCGCACGCTCATGGACTCCTCCTAGCGGGTCAGCGGCTGTCTTGCGGAACGCGCCGTACATCAGTTCCTCGACGAACTCCACGCACTTGAAGTCCATCAGCTGGACGCCCTTGTCGAGGCGGCGATAGAGCGGCATGGTCATCTTCCACGGACGCGTGAAGACGTTCGGGTCCTCGATCGTCGCCTCGTAGGTGAGCACGTCGGGCGCGGTGCGCGTGTAGCGCTCGACGACGTGCAGCTTCTCGCTGTGGTAGTTGCCCGCGCGATCGAACCAGGTCTGATCGTTGAAGCCGGTGACGTCGATGACCAGCGTGTCGCCTTCCCACTTGCCGACCGACTGTCCCATCCACGAGTCGACCGGCGCCGGTCCCGGATCCTTCAGGTAGATGTTCCGCACCGCGCCCGCGTACTGGTACGCGAAGAAGATCGCCTTGCTGCTGTGGAAGATCTGGAAGGGCTGCGGCATGTAGTTGGCTCGCGGCACGCCCGGGCAGGTAGCACTTGACTTCGGGATCGAGCGTCGACCAGCTCTCGCGGTTCTTGTTCCGCTGCGCGAGCGCTTCGGCTTGTACGGGAGTTCGCCTTCGACGACGCCCATGCCGGGCGGAACGGCAGCCGACGGCGCCCGAGCGCCAGCACCGGCGGCGCGGGCACCGGTCCGTACGGGCCGGGACGCGTCTGCAGCGCGGGCCGCGCCATGTGCATCTCGACGTCGTAGTTCGCTTCGTTGAGCGCCTGCCAGATGCCGTTCAGATCCGGATGCCCGTCGGCGCCGCGGGGCGCGCGGTAGGCGGGCGCCTGCTGGCCCGACACCGGAGCGACCATGATTGAAACGAAGGCGGTGAGCGCGGCGCCCGCGGCCGCCGTGAGCAGACTGCGTATTCCCTGTCGCATCGAGGAGATCCCCTTCCGCCGAGGACTATACGGGATAAAAAAACCGTGTCAAGTCGTAGCGCCTGCCAGCAACCTGCGTCAGCAGCCCGTCGATTTTGCGCGATGACCGTCGGCCATCGGTACTCGCGATCCACGTAGGCGAGACCCTGCTGTCCCAACGTCGCGCGCCAGCTCCGGGCCGCTCGAGCAGCACGGTGACACACGCGCGCGAACTCGTCGTAGTTGCGATAGTAGAGCGCACCGTTGGCGCGAAGCGCCTGCCCCTTCAGCACCGAACAGTGCGCGTTCACCACCGCCGGCAGCCCGTGGTTCCAGGCTTCGAGCAGCACCAGGCTGAGGCTCTCGAACCGCGACGGCATGACCAGCAGCGCGGCGTGTTCGAGCAGTGCGTCGCGCGTCGGCCCGTCGACGAACCCGAGGTAGCGGATGTCGTCATGCGCCGGGCAGCGGCATGCTCGCCGGGCCGGCCATCACGAGCTGCACCGGACCGCCGTGCTCGGCCTTGAAGCGCAGGAAGTGGTGCAACAGGTCGGCGCATCCCTTGTTCGGATCGATGCGGCCCAGGTACAGGATGAACGGCGTGCGCACGCCGAGCGACGCGGACGTCGACCGTCGAACGCCGGCGGCGCAGGGTCCAGCCCCGACCCGATCACGCACGACGGCGGCATGGCCGTGCTCATGCGCCGCTCGACGAGCGTCCTGCTCTTCGGGGGTCAGGAAGATGTAGCCGGCTGGCCGACTGAAGAAGCGATCGAGGATCGACAGGCGAATGACCGAATCCTCTTCGGCCGTCGGAACGAGAATGGCGCGGTCGGCCACAAACGGAAGACCGAAGTACACCTCGGCATAGCGATACGCCCAGAACAGCACGGCGTCATAGGCGCGGCCATCAGCGACGCAGGTGCTCGATGAGGGCCGGGACGTCCGGACCGTTTTCGCGGAACCACTGTTCCTGTTCGGCATCCGTGGCCCTGCCGCTGAAGGCCAGTTCGCTGATGTCGGCGAACGTATGCAGCGATCGTTGTCGCGCAACCGGAAAGCGCCACACCGTCAGGGCGCCGAGCGCGGAACGACCCGGGAGCGTATTCGTTGCGCCAGGAGATGTGATCCTTCGCGCACGAGGTCAGCACCGTCACCTCGTGCTCCAGCGCGAGGTGGTCGGCGACGTGGCGGCAGTGGGCTTCCGATCCGCCGGCGAGTGTCCGCGCCGAAGCGGTGAACGACACAGGCAAGCTTCATCGGGGACGCGGTGGTTCAGGCGGCAGGAGGCGGACTGACCCGGCAGCGACGCACGCCTCGACGGAGCCGTCCCGCGACTCGATCGTCGTTCTGAGCCTGGCGTTTTCGATCGCCAGTTCCTCGATGCAGGCGAACAGCACCGTGTTGATCCGGCGCTGCCGGCGGAAGTTCTCGAGGCTGTACTCGTAGAGCCAGCGCATCATCGGCAACAGCACGCGCCGCTTTCAGCGCGATCAGCATCGAGCCGATGACCGGCCGATGGCTGGAGTACTTCAGGTGCAGCGCCAGCTGCCAGTCGGCTTCGCTGCTCAGGAAGTCGGGCAGCAGCAGCGCGTCGTGGTCGCGGGCATCAATCGCGCGCCGCAGCACCTCGTCTACCGCGGCATAGATCGCCGGATCGCGATACTCGCCCGCGCCTCCGCGCGCGAGCAGACGACGGCGACGCATCGCGGCGCACATCGTCTTCGATCTCGCGCATGAGGCTTTCAACCGACACCGTCATCTACTTGCGCTTGGCTGTGAAGGTGCCGTTACCGATCGCAGAAATCGACAGCGAACCCTTCATGGCGGAGTTGCTCTCGATTGTGCCGGTGTATTTCACGTCGAGCGCGTTGCCCTGGACATTCGCGGTGAACGAGAACTCGATGGCGGTGCCCTTGACCGTGCCCTGCAAATCGGCGTCACCGAGGGTCTGCGACGAGTAATGGCCGGTGAGCTTCTCGCCCTCCTGCTTGAGGGTCACCGTCGGCTCACCGGTGCCGGCATCGGTCTGCACGGTGAAGAGCCACTGACCCGACACATCGATCTTTGCACCCTGGGCGGCGAGCACGCCGGAGACGACGAGCAGCATGGCTGCGACAACGAGACTGAGGCGACGCGACAGTGGGGACATCAGACACTCCTTCTTCCGCGTCATTATCCTCCGTTGCGGCGGTGAACCGAAAAACGCGGCCGCCGATGGCTCGGGTTCTGGCGTCGCGTCGGTGAGATGACCGTGAACACGAGATAAGGCCGCCGCCCCGGAACCTGACTGGCGCGAGAGAGGCTCAGCGCGGACAACTGCCGGCGATCGCCCGCCAGCCCTCGACATCGATCATCACGGGTCCGCTGCCGACGCCGATCGCTGCGCCACCGCCCGACCCTGACGGTCCGGGGCCGATCCGCACGCCGCGTCCGAGCGCGACGCCCATGCTGCGCATCCTGCCCCCGCTTTATGAGGCCGGTGATTTCGATCCGCGAACCTTCCTGCGCCTTGATCTCCGCTGAGAGCTTTTTCGGTCCGTTCATGCGCAGGTGCATGCCTTCAGGGACCGCCGTCGCCCCCTGGTCTTCACTGGGCGGACCCGCGGTGAACATGTAGCCCTTGGAGCATCCCGGAATAGAGACGCGGACCGAGTCTTTCGGAACCGGCTTCACGTCCTGCGCCGCCAGGGGCAGGCTCAGCGCGAGGACAGCGGTCGTGAGGACAGCGGCAGCGACGACAAGCGGCTTGACGGCAGGGACGGGGATCTCCATGAACGCTCCTGCCCCGATTGTCCGCCGTTTGCCGGTCACAGGGGAAGGGCTGGATGGCGCACCGCCACCCGCCCTTCCTGCCTTCCTGCCTTCCTGCCTTTCTGCCTTCCTGCCTTACCTGCTCCTGCCCTTCCTGCCCTGTGCCCGACCTCAGAAATCCAACTGCGCCCCGATCTTGAAGAAACGCGACTGCAGCACGTTAGTGGGGCGGAGCCAGGTCGCCGTGCTCGCCGTCGAGAACGTCGACGTCAGCGTGTACGGCCAGTTGCTGTTCAGCACGTTATACAGGTCGAAGTTGACGCGCATGCGGGCCCGGTCGATCTGGAATGTCTTGGCGAGCGTGAGATCGAGCTGGTGGAGGTTCTCCGAGCCGTAGTCGAGCCCTTCCCGCATCAGCTGAATGGTCTTCGACGCGGCGCCGGTCCACGCGCGGCCGATGACTGGCGTGATCTGCGCGCTGGTCACTGCCCAGTTCGCCTGGATGCTCGGGACCCGCACCGCCGGTCTGCACGCCGCGGCTGTACTGGTACGTGCCGCTCAACCGGATATCGAATGGCAGCGTGTAGGACCCGAGGAACTTGACGTCGGGCCGGTAGGGGTAGTCACGATGACAGATGGTGCTGTTGTCGCCAGGATACGTTTCGGTCCCGAGCGCCGTCGGTACCGCCACACCAGCCACGAACGCATCCGGACCGGCCTTGAGCAGATTGCAGTTGTCGAAGGTCCGCGAGGTCGCGTTGAGGCCGCCCCGGAAGAACGCTCCTCCCGACAGGCGCCAATCGAGATTGAGGTCGAACCCCTGATAGAGATTCGTTTCCCCGCCGAAGTCGTCGGAGAAACGAATCAGGTTGTTCGCCGGCAGCCCCTGCGCGAACACCGACGGCTTGAGGTCGTAGATGCCGCACACCTGGTAGCCACCACCGCCCGGCAGGTTGGCATCGGACGGGGCGGTGATGCAGAACGGGCCGTCATAGCTGTTCAGGTCGTACCGCAGATCGTCGGTGAACGTCTGATTGCCGAAGGTGCGGCGGTAGTACCCGCCATTCACCGATAGCCGCTCCGCGAGCTGGTGCTGGGCCGAAATCGTGTATTCCACGTTGAACCCGCGTTTGCCCCACCCGTTCAGCACACCCGGGTCGGTGGTGGTCGTCGAGATATTCCTGCCGAATGTCGATGTTGCCGGGGAGGCGGAGAGTTCGTTGAACTGGATGTTGCCGGCGGCGTCGTACGGCAGACCGTTGCCGTCCAGATCGGTCCACGGCCGCGTGTCGGTCAGTCCGAGGGCCGTTGCCGGGTTCGCGGCGTCGGCCACCGCAATCTGCTGGCCGGCCACGTAGCGCGCCACGCTCGCTTTCACCGCGGTCCGGCCATTGCCGAACACATCCCACGCAATGCCCACGCGTGGTGAGATGTCCTTCCAGTTCTGGACCTGACCCACGCAGCCGGCGGTCTGGTCGTTCTGGCCGCTCGAGCAGGTGTCGAACACGATGCCGGTATTCAGCCTGCTCGGGAGGATTTCGCTCTTCTGCGTTTCGCCGAGGAACCAGTCGTAGCGGATGCCGAGATTCAGCGTGACGCGGCCGAGCACCCAGCGGTCCTGCGCGAACAGACCCGTGTCGGCCTTGATGCCGTTGCGGCGATCGAACGGCAGGCGCAGCTGCAGGCTGATCGGACGGCCGGCGTTATAGGTAATCGGCTGCGCATCGCCGGTGTACTGCTGCACCAGACGCCAATTGCCTTCCGTCAGCGCGCCTCCGAAGCGGAACGAATGGGAGCCGGTCACGTACGAGGCCGCGCCCATGTAGGTACGCAACAGCGAGAAGTGATCGGCCGGCGAGTTCCACGCGTTCGCCAGCTTGCCAGTCGCCTGATCGGAGACGGCGTACACCTTCGAATTGCGGATGGCATTCAGATCCCAGACCTTGTCCGAGGTCCCGGTCACCGTCGGTTGATACAGCTCGGTGTACTCCTGGTCGTAAATGCCGAAGCCGGCTTCGAGCAGCAGCCTGCTGGTGTGGGTGCGCGTCCACTTCGCCACGTCCACGAAGCTGACCGGCGTGACCTGGATGGCCGACGCTTCGGGCGGAATCGAGGCCGAGATGCCCCAGTGATTACGGTATTTCTGCTGCTGGTCGTGGTAGACGGAGATCTTGTCCTTGCTGCTCACCTGAAACGCAATCCGCCCCGCGTTGCTCACGATATGCCCGTCGTCGATCCCGGGCTGGGAGAGATCGGCTTCGTAGATGAACGGCGAGGGGTTCCTGTCGAAATAGCTGTCGGCGACGAACTTGTTCACGCCCCAGTGGCGGAAGGTGTAGTTGAACCAGATGCCGGTCGCGCTTGATCGGCCCGCCGATGGAAGGGTTGAAGTCCCAGACCTTGTCGATGGTGCCGACGTTGGTGAGACGGTTGTTGCGGGTTGTAGGTCAGGTCGCCGGCAAGGTTGCTGCGCAGGTTATTCGCAGCCCAGGCGCCGTCGGCGTAGTTGCCGAAGACGATGCCCCTGAACGAATTGCCACCGTCCTTGGGCACCATGTTCACGCGCATGCCGCCCTGGCCCATCTCGGCGGAGTCGGCACCGGTCACGTAGCTGATTTCCTGGAAGCTGCCGTCGTTCCAGTAGACGCCGCTGAAGGCGCCCTGCGCGCACAGGTTGTTCAGGCGCAGCCCTTCGATGGTCTGCACCGTGTCTGCCCGATCCGCGGTACTGGAGCGGCGACTGCTGCAGCGAGCCCGAGCCGCCCACGTCGCGCGACAGCGCACCGCCACCGCCGGGTGAGAGCGAGGTGCCGGGAATCATGATGCCGATCGCCTGGATGTTCCGGCCCGTCGGGATGGTGTCCATCACTTCGCGGGTCATCACCGTACGCTGCGTGATGCTCTGCACGTCCACCACTGGCGATTCCGCTGCGACCGTGATGGTCTCCTCCACGCCGCCGACTTTCATGTCCGCATTCACGGTAGCCGTGAAGTCGGACGTGAGCTCGATGTTGTCACGCTTGACGGTCGAGAAGCCTGGCAGCGTGAAGGCGACCGAGTACACGCCCGGACGCAGCTGGATGATCGAGAACTTGCCTTCGCCATCTGTCGTGGCCGAGCGGGTTTTTTCGATCAGGGCGGGGCTCGATACTTCCACCGTGACACCAGGGAGCACCGCGCCGGACGCGTCCCTCACTGTTCCCGCGATGCCGCTGCCCTGTTGAGCCGAGACGTGTGCTGGCACAGCCAGCAGCAGTACTGCCCAGATGACGCGAGATGCCAGCTTACCCATGGTTCGGAGCCTCCATCACACGTTGAGTTCAAACGACCCGACGAACGCGCCGAGCGGCTTGCACGACGAATGCCCGCGAAGGCGGCTGGGCTCGGCGATTTCAGCGCTGTTTCAACGCAGGACGCCATCCACTCCAAACGATCGGATCGGATCGGATCGGATCGGAGAACGGCCGAGCGCAGGAAGGTGAGAGGTTACGGAAGGCGTCTGGGCTGGTCGTGAGGCGCGCGGATGTCTGACCATTCGGCAAGCGCGGGGTCGGCGTGAGCCCAGAGCCGGGCAGCGGCGGCGAACTCGCGGGAACTGGTGGCTGCGTCGCCCGCCTGTCGAGCGGTGAGCGCCAGGGCATAGTGGCTGCCCGCGTACTGCGGATCGTGGTCGAGCATCTGCTGTGCGACCCACGTCGCGAACTCCCAATCGCCGGCCGCCCGCGCGGTGCGGGCGATGGACTCCAGCGCGAAGAGCGCCTGCACCCAGTTGTCCGGCCCGGGCAGTGCCCTGGTGGTGCGGACGACCTCACGCAGCAGACTGCGTCCCTTGTCCCGTTCGCCGGTGCGAAGGAAGAACTCGCCCTGCAGTTGCTGAAATGCCGGCGCCACCAGCCCCTGTGCGCCAGACGCCGCGCGCAGCTCCCGCAGCGCGAGGTTGGTCTGCTCTGCAGCCTGCGCAAAGCGTCCGGCCGCCAGGTGCACGTGGCCCGCTTCGATGTGGCCGGTCGCGCGCACCAGCGACACGGGATGTGCAGCGAGCATGTTCGCGGCCGCCAGCGCTTCGTCGAGCCGCCCTCGGCTGATCAGGAACTCGGGCCAGCCGCGCTTGTTGTACATCTGCACGACGAGCGACGGACGGCAGGTCGAACGCGGCCTTCAACTCGCGCTCGGCCTTCGCCATCTGTCCGAGGTATTGATACGACGACCCGAGCAGGTCCAGGTTGTGCTCGTGGTGCCATTCGTACTCGGGCGGTATCCGCTCGGCGGCGAAATAGGCTTCCTGCACCCGGTCGGCCTCTTCGAACGCGGCGACCGCCTGCTCGATGCGACCGGTGCGCCGCAGCACGTGTCCATGCATGTGCAGTGCGTGAGGGATGGCTGGCGCCAGCGTCGCGTACGCGGCACC
The DNA here is from genome assembly GCA_963697745.1 of uncultured Acidobacteriota bacterium. Lineage (GTDB taxonomy): Bacteria > Acidobacteriota > Vicinamibacteria > Vicinamibacterales > CAVVIG01 > CAVVIG01. Next base: position 623,025 of record CAVOPD010000006.1, read on the forward strand.
ATGCTCGACAGCCTTGTCGTAGCCTCCCGTGTTCTCGTACGCGTGCGTCAGGTAGTGATGCGCGCACGCTCCACCGAGCGCCAGCGCCTTTTCGTAATACGGAATGGCCGACGCTACGCTGCCCTGCCCGCGGTCGGACGGGTCCGCCGACTCGGCGATGCCGCGGAGCATCCACAACTCGGCGTCGTTCGACTGCGCCTTGAGCGCCCCGTCCAGGGCCAGACGATACGCGGCGAGCCTGGTCCGGTCGTTTGGTACCGATTCCGCGGCCATCTGGGCGGCGCGCGCCGCGATGTGCAGCCGGTCGTGATCGTTCGCTCCGGCGGCGAGCTGCTGCGCCCTCGCCAGTGCGGCGGCCGCTACCGACGGCTTGTTCAGTTCGGTGTAGGCGACGCTCAGGCCGGCGTGCGCCATGGCGAGCTGTGGATCCAGTCGCAGGGCCTGATTGAACGACCGTGCGGCCTCGATCCACACGTAGCCATGCAGATACGCCAGCCCTTGATCGTAGAAGGCCTGCGCCTCTCGAGATGAGGTCGCGACGACGTCGTGGGCCGGGCCAATGTTTCGCCGCACCGTGACCGGACGCGACAGGAGGTCCATCGGGACGTCGGGAATGCGGTGAGCGGAGTGGTCCTGAGCCGCCGCATTCGTGCTGAGCAGCAGCACGACGCCGATGGTGAAAAGCCTGACGAACACGCTCTTCGATCGTAGCACTCGCTGGGACAGGGGGCGGGTCGGGCGGGTCAGGCAGGTCGGGCAGGTCGGGCAGGTCGGGTGGGGCGGGTACGGCGGGTGGGCGGGACGTGGCTGGAAAACAAACGCCACGGGCAGCGCGAAGCTCCCCGTGGCGCATGCGTGACGGATCTTACCTGCCTGCCTGCCCTACCCGTCCTACCTGCCCTATCCGTCCTGCCTGGCCCATCCGTTCTACCTGGCCTTCCAGCCCTTGCTTAGAAATCGATCTGCGCGCCGATCTTGAAGAAGCGGGCCTGCAGCACGTTGGTCGGCCGCAGCCACTGGCTCGTGGTCGCGGTCGAGAACGTCGTGGTCACCGTGTACGGCCAGTTGCTGTTGAACACGTTGAACAGATCGAAGTCACCGCGCAGACGGTACCGGCCAACCCGGAACCGCTTGGAGGCACGCAGATCGAGCTGACTGAGGTTCTGCTTGCCGTAGTCCTGCCCTTCACGCATCAGCGCGATGCTCTTCGACGCGACGCCGGTCCAGTTGTGGCCGAGGACCGGCGTGATCGAGCGCGTTGGTCACCGACCAGTTCGCCAGGATGCTGGGACCAGCACCGCCCGTCTGCACACCACGGCTGAACTGGTACGTGCCGCTGAACTGGATGTCGAACGGCAGCGTGTAGGAGCCGAGCAGCTTGAAGTCCGGACGAAACGCATACTCGCGGTGGCAGTACTGGTGCCGTCGGCGTACATCTCCGTGCCCAGCACCGTCGGCGCCGCGAGACCGCGTCGTGACGCGTCCGGGCCGGCGGCGATCAGGTTGCAGTTGTCGAACGTGCGCCCGGTGGCGCTGATGCCGCCGCGCAGGAACGCGCCGTGCGGGAACCGCGCGTCGAGGTTGAGGTCGAAGCCCTGGTACATGTTGGTCTCGCCGCCGAAGTCGATCGACGAGCGAACCAGGCTGTTGGCTGGCTGGTTCTGGGCGAACACCGACGGCTTGAGGTCGTAGAGACCGCAGACCTGATAGTTGCCGCCGTTCGGCAGGTTCGCGTCCGACGGCGCCGTGATGCAGAACGGACCGTCGTAGCTGTCCTTGGTGTAGCGCAGGTCGTCGGTGAATGTCTGGTTGCCGAAGGTGCGGCGATAGTAGCCGCCGTTGACCGACACCTGGTCGGACAGCTGGTGCTGCGCGCTGACCGTGTACTCCATGTTGTAGCCGCGCACGAACCAGCCGTTCAGGACCGCAGGGTCGGTGGTCGTCGTCGACACGTTCTTGCCGAAGGTGGGGGTGGACGCCGAGTTCGACGAGTTCGTTCAGCTGGATGTTGCCGGCCGCATCGAACGGCGAGCCGTTCTTGTCGACGTCGGTCCACGGACGGGTGTCGGTCAGGCCGAGCGAGCTGATCGGGTTGTTCCCGGCGGCGGCCGCGGTGCCGACCGCTTCACCGTTCACGTAACGGGCGACGCTCGCCTTCACGGCCGTCCGGCCGTTCCCGAACACGTCCCACGCCACGCCGACGCGCGGCGAGATGTCCTTCCAGTTCTGCACGTCGCCGACGCAGCCGTCCTTCGCGCTGTTGATGCCGTCGGCGCACTTGCTGAAGTGCTGCGCGGCGTTGAAGCGGCCCGCCAGCAGATCCTCTTCCTGGGTGTTGCCCACGAAGTTGTCGTAGCGCACACCGAGGTTCAGCGTGACGCGCCCGAGGGACCACTTGTCCTGGGCGAACAGGCCGAGGTCGCGCTTGATGCCTTCACGCTGATCGCGCGGGAGGCGCAGCGTCACCGACACCGGCACGCCGTTGTTGAACGTGATCGGAGCGACGTCGCCGGTGTAGACGATGATGTTGCGACGGTTCCCGGCGGTGAGCGCACCACCGAACCGCATCGAGTGCGAACCGGTCACGTACGACATCGGCGCCGCCGTAGGTCCACACCTTCGAGAAGTGGTCGGCCGGGGCGTTCCACGCGCTCGCGTTCTGGTTCGTGGACTGGTCGAGGATGTTGTAGACCGTCGACTTCCGGATCGCGTCGATGTCGAACACCTTGTCGCTGACACCGGTCACTTCAGGCTGGTAGAGCTCGGTGTATTCGACGTCGAACACCGACACGCCGAAGTCGAACAGCATGCGGTTGCTCTGCGTGCGGGTCCACTTGGTGACGTGGACGAAGTCGATCGGCTCCACCTGGATGGCTGACGCGTCGGGCGGGACGTTCGAGGCGACGCCCCAGTGGTTGCGGAACTTGCCCTGCTCGTCGTGATAGGTCGCGATCTTGTCCTTGCTGGTCGCCTGCCACGTGAGGCGGATCGCGTTGCTGCGCAGGTGCCCATCGTCGAGGCCGGGACGGCTGGTGTCCGCCACATATTTCAAGGGGGACGGGTCGGCATCGTAGTACACACCGGCCACCGTCTTGTTCGTGCCCCAGTGACGGAAGGTGTAGTTGAACCAGAGCTTGTCCTTCAGGATCGGGCCGCCAATCGACGGGTTGACGTCCCAGATCTCCTGGATTTCGCCGATGTTGGTGATGCGGTTGTTCGGGTTGAACGTGAGGTCGCCGGCGAGGTTGTCGCGCAGGTTCTTGGAGGCGAAGCCACTGCCGGCGTAGTTGGCGGTCACCGCGCCCGCGGAACGTGTTGCCGCCGTCCTTGGGCACCATGTTGACGCGCATGCCGCCCTGGCCCATTTCCGCCGAGTCGGCGCCGGTGACGTAGCTGACTTCCTGGAAGCTGCCGTCGTTCCAGTAGACGCCGCTGTACTGGCCGTTGCCGCACAGGTTGTTCAGGCGGAGCCCTTCGACCGTCTGCACCGTGTCGCCGGAGCCGCGGTACTGCAGGGGCGACTGCTGCAGGTTGCCTGAGCCGCCGACGTCACGCGAGAGCGCGCCACCGCCGCCGACGGCGATGGAGGTGCCGGGGATCATGATGCCGACCGCCTGGATGTTGCGGCCGGTCGGAATCGCGTCCATCACTTCGCGCGTCATCACGGTGCGCGTGGTAATGCTCTGCACGTCCACCAGCGGCGAATTGGCCGCAACGGTGATCGTTTCTTCGACCGAGCCGACTTTCAGATCAGCGTTCACCGTGGCGGTGAAGTCGGAGGTCAGTTCCACCCCCTCACGCTTGACGGTGTTGAAGCCCGGCAGGCTGAAGGTCACCGAGTAGGTGCCCGGACGGAGGCTGGTGACCGAAAAGCGCCCGGAACCGTCCGATACGGCCGAACGAACTTTTTCGATCAGTGCGGGACTGGCAACTTCCACGGTGACACCGGGCAGAACGGCCCCCGACGTGTCCTTGACTTCTCCGGCAATGGTGCTGGTCTGGGCCGCCGCTGCCAGCGGCAGCACCAGCACAAACATGAGACCGGCAAACATCCTTGCTGCGAATCGCTGCATCAAACAGACCCCCTGTGACAAACCAACGGATGGATGAGTAGGCGCCGGAGGACTGTGCCACACGTCAGAGCGTTCGTGAATAGAAAAACATCGGTTTCCGAGAATTCTGTGCAGGCAAACACGCAGCGAACGGAAACCCGGATCGCAGATCAGTGACGGAAATCCGGCAGGTCAGCGGGCGCTCGTTTGCCCCGTGCAATCACGTGCGATCTTGGAACGAAAAAGCCGCGAAGAGCGGCACGCTCCTCGCGGCGTTGCTGGTGTGACCGGGAGTTGGTCAGGAGGGTCTGGCAGGTCGGGCAGGTGATGAGACTCGCCCGGACCGCGATGAATTCCGGGTTACTGCCCTACCCGACTACCCGCCCTACCGACTTACCTGCCCTACCTGACCCACCCGCCCTGGCTACTTAGAAGTCGAACTGCGCGCCGATCTTGAAGAGGCGGCCCTGCAGCACGTTGGTCGGACGCAGCCACTGGCTCGTGGCTCCGGTCGCGAACGTGTTGTTGAGGGTGAACGGCCAGTTGCTGTTCAGCGCGTTGTAGAGATCCGCGTCCACACGGAAGCGGAGTCGGTTCACCGTGAACCGCTTCGACGCACGGAGGTCGAGCTGATTCAGGTTTTCACCGTAGAGGGTGTTCGGCTCCACGAGGGCAATCGTCTTCGTGGCGGTCGCACCCGCCGCGAGGTTGCGGCCCAGCGCCGGAGCAATCAGCGAGTTCGGCGCGGCCCACGTCGCCAGGATGTTCGGCCCCTGGGTGAACTGATAGCTGCCGCTCACCAGCACGTCCCACGGGAAGCGATGCGACACCAGGAACTTGACGTCCGGCCGGAACGGCGACGTCGAGTCGCAGAACCGCGATTCCGGATTGTCAGCCTGCAGGTTGGTCGTGCCGGTCACGCCTGGAACTGCAGCGATGATCGGCGCGTTGCAGTAGTCCTGATGACGCCGTTGCGCGTTGACGCCACCCTGGATGAACGTGCCGTTCTGGAAGCGCGCGTTCACCGTCAGGTCGAGGCCCTGGTAGACATCCGTGACGCCGCCAAAGTTCTCAGCGGACGTACGGAGGTTCTGGACCTGCCCCTGATACTGCGGCTTGATGTCGTACAGGCCGCACACCGGATAGCCGCCGCCGCCCGGAAGGTCGCCGTTGGTCGGAGCCGTGATACAGAACGGACCGTCATACGCATTCGGATCGGTGAGCAGGTTGTTGATCACCGTCTGGTTGCCAAACGAACGGCGGTAGTACCCCGCCGTGACCGCCACCCGCGGCAGCAGCTCGTGCTGGACGCTGGCGGTGATCTCGCGGTTGAACGGACGGACGCCGAAGCCGTTCAGCACTGCCGGATCGGTGGTCGTTGACGCCGCCACCAGCTTCCCGAAGTTGGCGTTCGTGGACGGGCCCAGCTCGCCGGCCTGCACGGTGCCACTTGGGTTGAAGATGGTGAAGTCGCCGTTGCTGTCGTTCCAGATGCGCGTGTCGGTGTTCCCGACCGTGGTCTGCGGGTTGTTCGCCGCCGCCGTCGCCACCGCCTCGCCGTTCACGTACCGCGCGAAACTCGCCTTCACCGCCGTCTTGCCGTTGCCGAACAGGTCGTAGGACACGCCGATGCGCGGCGACAGGTCCTTCCAGTTCTGGACGGTGAAGCCGCTGAAGTTGGTTGCCGCGTTCCAGCGGCTGGCCGGCAGCGTCTCGTCCAGCACTTCACCAACGAACCAGTCATAGCGCAGCCCGGCGTTGACCGTTGCACGGCCCAGCGTCCAGCGATCCTGCGCGTAGAGCCCGAGGTCGTTGCGGATGCCGTCACGCTGGTCGAGCGGCGTGCGCAGCGTCACCGACTGGGGCAGGCCGCCACGGAACGTCATGGTCAGGTCACCGGTGTAGCGCTGAACCAGCCGTCGGTTGCCTTCGCTGAGCGTGCCGCCAAAGCGGAACGCGTGCGCGCCGGTCACGTACGAGACGGCGCCGTTATAGGTGCGCAGGAGCGAGAAGTGATCGGCCGGCGAGTTGTACGCGTTGAACACCTTGCCGGTGTTCTGCTCCGTGATCGAGTACACGTTCGACTGGCCGATGCTGTTCAGGTCGAATACGTCGCTGTTCGAGCTGAGCACGCCCGGCTGGTAGAGCTCCGTGTATTCCTGATCGTAGATGCCGATTCCCGCTTCGTAGAGCAGACGGCTGTTCTGCGTCCGGGTCCACTTCGTCACGTTGACGAAACTGGTCGGCGTCACCTGCCGCGCCGACGCTTCAGGCGCGATCGACGCGCTGATGCCCCAGTGCGGGCGCGTCTTGCTCTGGTTGTCGTGATAGACCGACACCTTGTCCTTGCCGCTGACCTGCCACGCAATGCGACCGACGATGCTCTTGATCGAGCCGTCGTCGATACCGGGGCGCGACAGGTCCGGGTTGTAGACGTAGGGTGAGGGGTCGGCGTCGAAGTAACTGTCGACCACCGACTTGTTCACGCCCTGATTGCGGTAGGTGGCATAGAACCACAGCTTGTCCTTCTTGATGGGACCGCCGCCGCCGGGGTTGAAGTCCCAGATCTTGTCGATCCTGGACACGTTGGTGATCCCGCGGGTGGTGAGGTTCTCGCGCAGGTTGTCCGCCTGCCAGGAACCCTGGGTGTAGTTGCCGACAACCGATCCGTGAAATTCGTTGCCGCCGTCGCGGGGAACCATGTTGATGCGGATGCCGCCCTGCGCCATCTCGGCCGAGTCGGCGCCGGTGACGTAGCTGATCTCCTGGAAGCTGCCGTCATTCCAGTAGACGCCGGAGAACTGACCCGACGCGCAGAGGTTGTTCAGGCGAAGCCCCTCGACCGTCTGCACGCTGTCGTTCGAGCCGCGGAAGGATAGCGGCGACTGCTGAAGACCGCCCGAACCGCCGACGTCGCGTGACACGGCTCCGCCCCCGCCCGCCTGAATACTGGCGCCGGGGATCATGACGCCCACCGCCTGGATGTTGCGGCCCGTCGGAACGGTGTCGAGCACTTCACGGGTCATCACCGTCCGCTGCGTGACACCCTGCGTGTCGACGATCGGCGACTGACCGGTGACGGTGATGGTTTCTTCGACGGCGCCCACTTTCATGGTGCCGTTGATCGTGGCAGTGAAGTCGGACGTCAGTTCGACGTTGTCGCGCTTCACTGTATTGAAGCCGCCGAGCGAGAACGTGACCGAGTACACGCCGGGAGGGAGTTGAATGATTTTGTACTGACCGCTGCCGTCGGTGACGGCCGAGCGGACCTTCTCGATAAGTGCTGGACTCGAGACTTCAACGGTGACTCCGGGCAGGACTGCGCCCGTGTCGTCCTGAGCGGCGCCTGCGATGGAGCCCGTCTGCGCGAACGTCGCAGCCGGCAGCGCCAGCAGCAGTCCCGCGCATACGATGAATCCATGAACCAACCTACGCATCCGTGAACACCCTTTCAGTTGAAAAGATTGATGAACGCACAAGTTCCCATCCTCGCATCTGCGGGTGAGAGCGTCGAGCGGAGCTGTATGGTCGTCGTGATCCCCACGCCGCACGAGTAACCACTACACGCGGCCCTGTCTGTTTATCCGACAGCTCATCAGCGAGAAACACCCCGGCTTTACCCGGCACTGTGCTTGCGCCAACGGCATCGACCTCAGGGCGACAGCCCATCTTTTTCCGACAGACAGTCCAGACCGAGGAGAGTTTCGATGCGACGACGGCTTGCGTGTGTGTGGTCGATCTGTGTCCTGCTTGCTGCCGCGGCGAATGTGCACGCGGCAGACGACATCGTGGCCTACGCATCCGATGTGACGGCGATGCAAGGCAACTGGACGCGGGCGGCGTCATCGAGCGGCGCCGGCGGACAGTTGATGACCGGCAGCGACTACGGATGGTCGGCTACCAGCGCGGCGCTCGAATCGCCCAACGACTACTTCGAGGTGCCCGTCAGCGCGAGCGCCAACACTCCCTATCACGTGTGGGTGCGCATGCGCGCGAGCGGCGACTCCAAATGGAACGACTCGGTCTGGTTGCAGTTCAGCGATGCCGTCGCGTCGAACGGCAGCGGCCTGTATCGGATCGGCAGCACTTCCGGTCTCCTCTTGAACCTCGAGAGCTGCAGCGGTTGCGGCACCTCTGGATGGGGCTGGGTGGACGGTGCGTACTGGCTCGGACAGACGGCCATCGTTCAGTTCCCGAGTACGGGGACGCACACCATCCGCGTCCAGAGCCGCGAGGACGGCGCCCAGATCGATCAGATCGTTCTCAGCCCCGCCACCTGGATGCAGTCAGCACCCGGACAGAACAGCAATGACAGCACGATCATCGCGAAGTCCTCGACGGGCGGGGCCGGCGCTCCTGCCGGCGGCATCTCCGGCGGCGGTGCTTCGCCGTATTCCGGGACCGTGGCGCTGCCCGGAACGGTGCAGGCCGAGGAGTTCGACGAAGGAGGAGAAGGCGTCGGCTATTACGACACGACCGGCGGGAACTCGGGCGGTGTGATGCGCTCGACCGACGTCGACGTGGAGTACTCCTCTGGCGGGGGGTACAACGTCGGCTGGATTGCGCCAGGCGAGTGGCTCCAGTATTCAGTGAACGTCACCTCTGCGGGTTCATATACGTTCGCTGTTCGCGTCGCCGCCTCGGGCCAGGGCGGCTCGTTCCACCTCGAGATGAATGGCACCAACGTGACCGGCTCGATCACCATTCCCGATACCGGCGGGTGGCAGTCATGGCAGACGCTGACCCGCACGGTGTCCTTGAGCGCCGGTGCACAACAGGCGCGGTTGGTGATGGAGAGCAACGGCGCCAACGCCGTGGGGAACATCGACTGGTGGCGGGTGTCGCCATCGGGCGGAGGGTCCGCGCCGGGAGGCTCCGCGTCTCCCTACACGGGCTCTCCCGCCGCAATTCCAGGCACCGTTGAGACCGAGCAGTTCGACAATGGCGGTGAGGGCGTCGCCTACCACGACCTGACGGGCGGCAATTCTGGCGGCGTGTTCCGCTCGACTGACGTCGATGTCGAAAGCGTGTCGGGCGGAGGCTACGACGTCGGCTGGGTTGTCGCGGGCGAATGGCTGCAATACACGGTCAACGTCGCAAGCGGCGGATCCTACACCGCGCAGTTCAGGGTCGCGTCGCTCGGCCGGGGCGGCGTCTTCCACCTCGAGATGAATGGGACGAACGTAACCGGAGCACTGAGTGTGCCGGACACCGGCGGGTGGCAGAACTGGCAGACTGTGAGTGCCACGGTGCAGCTCGGCGCCGGCCAGCAGGTGGCCCGACTCGTCATCGACAGCGACGGCGCAATTGCGGCGGGCAACTTCGATCGCATCCAGTTCTCCACTGGAAGCACTGCGCCCACGCCGCCACCGCCGTCGACGGCGGGCGGGTCGACGATCAGCGTGGGACCCGGTCAGGATCTGCAGGCCGCGATCTACAACGCCAGACCCGGCGATACGATCCTGCTCACTCCTGGCGCGGTCTACGAGGGCGGGCTGATCCTGCCGGCGAAGGGCGGGAGCGACTACATCACCATCCGGTCTGCGGCGCCCGATTCGGCGCTCCCGGGTGACGGCGTGCGCATCACGCCGGCGTACGCCTCGCTGCTGCCGAAGATTCAGGGCGGCACTGCCGGCCTGCCGGCGATCATGACCGACCTCGGGGCCCACCACTGGCGGCTGCAGTTCCTCGAACTGGTCGACACCTGGCCCTACGGCGACATCCTCGCCCTGGGCGATGGATCCGGGCGCAGGTACTCGCTGTCGCAGGTGGCGCACGATCTGATCGTCGATCGTGTCTACATTCACGGCGTCTCGGGCCAGGAACAGAAGCGCGGCATCGCGCTGAACTCTGCATCCACGTCGATCCTCAACTCGTACATCGCCGACATCCGGCTGACCAACGGCGACGCACAGGCGATCGCCGGGTGGAACGGGCCGGGACCTTACACCATCACGAACAACTACCTCGAGGCGACCGGTGAGAACTTCCTGCTCGGCGGATCCGACCCGGCGATCCAGGGTCTCATTCCGTCCGACATCACGTTCAATCGGAACACGGTGACCAAGCAGGAGTCGTGGCGGTGGCAGGGCTACGCGGTGAAGAACCTGATCGAACTCAAGAACGCCCAGCGCATGACCATCGATGGCAACGTCATCGAGTACAACTGGTCAGGCGGCCAGTCGGGCCACGCGATCATGCTGACGCCGCGCAACCAGGACGGCAATGCGAACTGGTCCATCGTGCAGCAGATTCAGATCACCAACAACGTGATCCGCCACGTGTCGGGCGTACTGAACGTCCTGGGCACCGACTACCGCTACACGACGCAGCCGCTCACCGACATCCTGTTCCGCAACAATCTCGTCGTCGATCTGAGCGCAGCCAACTGGGGAGGCGCCGGGCAGCTGCTGCTGACCAGCGGCGGCACCAACCTCACGATCGATCACAACACGATCTTCACGGACGGCACGTCGGTCGTCTATGCCGACGGTGCGCAGGTCTCCGGGTTCGTGTTCACGAACAACATCTTCCCTGACAACATCTGGGGGGTGATGGGCGCCGGCGTCAGCGAGGGGTCTGGCACGCTGTCGGCGTTCTTCCCTGGCGCGACGTTCCAGCGCAACGTGATCGTTGGCGGCCAGAGCGCACTCTACCCGTCGGGGAATTACTTCCCGGCGTCCGTCGGCGGAGTCGGCTTCGTGGATGCCGGCGGCAACTACCGGCTGTCGACGTCAAGCCCGTACGCGAACGTCGCCACTGATGGCGGCGCTGCGGGCGCGAATATCCCGGCACTGAACAACGCGGCAGGGACGCAGTACGAGACGCACGAAAGGCAGGAGGAAGGCACGAAGGCACCGAAGGCGACGAAGGGACGGATGCAGGACTTCTAGCCTATGGCTTTCTTGCCCTTCGCCTTTGCGCTTTCTTGGCCTTCGTGCTTTTTGGGCCTTTGTGCTTTCTTGCCTTTTGGCGCTTCGCTTACCGAGCCGGCCGCTGCGTCGGGACGCGGCACGTGGTCCGGCGATGGACGGCAACGTACCGGTAGATGCGCCGGCCCACCGGAGCGACGCCGGGCAGGTACAGAAACGGCACGGTCATCCAGAGCGGCGGGACGACGCGGGCGATTGTGCGGAAGCCGTCGAAACCAGCGGTGATGCCGCCATCGGGCGCAATGACATGCATCGCGGCGAGGCAGGCGTCGCGATCCAGGGTGCGGTGTGCCGCCGCCAGCCGCTCCCAGTCCGCGTCGACATCAACGAACTGCAGGCGTCCCAGCAGGTCCAACCGTCGCAGCCACGTCACCGTGCGCAGGCAGAGGCCGCAGCCGCCGTCGTAGAGCACCTGATAGGGAACTGCGGGCGCAGCCATAGCAGTAATGGTAGCGCGCCCCGGGGCCGCCCTGCAGGAGAGCGTTCGGAGGCTGGCCCGGCCTCCTCAGGCAGAGCGTCGGGCCACCGCCTTCAGTGGAGTCGGCAGCGACTCCGCGGGCCGGGCATCACGCCTCGCATCGAGCAACTGCGTCGCCTCGCGATACCCGTGCAGCGTCCCCACGTCGACATAGGCCTCGCCGGCCCTGACGCCCTGTGCGCGCCCGCCGAGCGCGAGATACGCGTTCACGAGCGTGCCGAAGTACTCGTCCCGCGGATCGCGGTTCGTGCCACAGCTCGTGCAGTTCATGCAGCACACGCCCCGGCATGCGGAACGCGCCCCACACCCAATGCGAATCGGGCCGCGGCTGCTTCACCTGGATCTCGGTCACTGACCCGTGCCTGTCGGTGACCACCGCGTCGAACAGTTCCGGATGCGCCACTGGAAACAGCAGGAAGGACAGTTCCTCGCTGCCAAGGGCGCACAGTCCGTCGATGGAAACCAGAGCGTGTCTGGCAGCCCGACGATGACCGGCTCGTCCGGGCCGATGAATGCGGCGGCCTGGAAGAGCGCGTCGCACAGCCCGGCCGGTTCGCGCTGCACGAGATAGCAGATGCGAGCCCCGCCGATCTCGCCGCCGTAGTACTCGAGGATGTCCGACTTGCCCGGCGAGATGATGAACGCGATCCGGTTCGCACCCGCGGCGAGCATGCGCTCGATGAGATGCTCGCTGACCGCGCGCGGCCGCTCAACCGTGCCGTCGATCCGGCACCCGACCGGTAACAGCTCCTTCGAGAAGGCCAGCGGCTGAATCCGCGTGCCCGCGCCCGCCGCCGGAATGATTCCCCACACGTGTGTCGTCCTCCAGCAACTGTTCGAGTTCGAGTGCGCGTCGGGCCGCCGTGTGCTCGGTCAGCGTCCGCTCGCGCGCCGCCCGCGCCATGACGCGCAAGCTGGTCGTCGCCGCAGTCCAGCGCGGCCACCGTGTCGTCGGTGTCGTGTGCCACGAGGATCTCCTCGCCCGGCGTGAAGAAGGCGTCGAGTCCTTCCCAGTTGTCGGAAAGGATGGGGGCGCCGCACGCGGCAGCCTCGAAGAGCCGGCCCGAGGGGCAAAACCCGGTGTCGGCCATCGCCCGTCTGGTGACGTTCAACGTCAGGCGCGACGAGGAGTAGAACGCCGGATGATATTCAGGCGCGACGTGGCGCATGTAGAAGAGGTTGGGAGTCCATGGAAAATCGGCCGGGTACTGAGAGCCGCCAAGCACGAACCGTCGGCCGGGCGACCGGCGCGCGGGCTCGAGAAAGAGCCGCTCGACCCCGTCCTGACGATCGTCAGCATAGGTCCCCAGATACGACAGGTCCGCGCGAAACAGCGCGATCGGTGCTGCTGGCTGATGCGCGTCAGGATCGACGCTGCCGTAGAGCGGTGCCGTGCGGCGCGCGCCAAGACGCTGCTGCAATCGCTGCAGCGATCGCCCACCGGTGTAGCTGAGCACCAGGTCGTAGCCGGCCAGACCGTTCGGTCCGATGTACTCAACCCCTTCACCGCGGTCGAGGCGGTCCAGGGTCACGGCCGTATCGAGGTCGTAGAACACCTTGCGTGCACGTGGCGCGTCGGCGAGCAGACGCTCGGCGGCCAGCGCATCGGGGCAGAAGGACGTGACGATGCCAGCGTCCGCATCCGAGAGCTCGCGACCAGCGACCGGCTGGATCGCCTCCCACGACGAATACAGGTGCAGCCGACCATCGGGGAGGGTCCACAGGTCGCGGTGCGATGCGTAGTACGGAACGTCACGCTCGAAGAACACGACCAGGTGACCACGGTCGGCGAGAGCGCGACACAGACCCCGCCACAACGTGGCGTGACCGTTCCCCCAGGACGAACTGATCGCGAGGCCGAAGACGACGAGTTTCATCAGCGGACGCGCGCCATTGGTGCAAGCGCAAGGCCACGTCCGGCATCAAGGTTGCTCATCCAGCCGGCGCCATGGCTTCGGACATCGACATCGCGCAGCGGATCACCGACCTCGGCGAGTGGTTCCACAACATCGATCTGCGCGGACATCCGACCGCACCCAATCATTTCCTCGGCGACTACCCGGCGATCAAATGGCGCCGATTCTCGGACGCGCTGCCCGACGATCTGCAGGGACGCACCGTGCTCGACATCGGGTGCAACGGCGGCTTCTATTCGATCGAAATGAAACGCCGTGGCGCCGACCGCGTCGTCGGCATCGACTGGGACGAGCGCTACCTGAATCAGGCGCGCTTCGCCGCCGAGATGACCGGCGTCCAGATCGAATTCAGACGCCTCTCGGTGTACGACGTGGCGGCGCTCGGTGAACGCTTCGACGTCGTGCTGTTCATGGGAGTGCTCTACCACCTCCGCCATCCGCTGCTCGCGCTCGACCTGCTGCACGAACATGTCACGACGCGATCTGCTGGTGTTCCAGTCGATGCTGCGCGGCGCCGATTCGGTGATGCGGGTCGAGGCCGACTATCCCTTCAGCACGACCGACATCTTCGATGCACCGGGCTATCCGAAGCTGCACTTCATCGAACACCGCTATTCGCAGGATCAGACGAACTGGTGGATTCCCAATCGCGCGGCCGCGGAGGCGATGCTTCGCAGTTCGGGATACACCATCATCGCCAATCCGGAACCGGAGGTCTTCGTCTGCCGACACGCCGCCCTGCCCGACGAGGAACCCAGGGCCGTCTACCCGCCGCAGAGGCGCACATGATCGACTCGGTGATGTTCTGGAACGAGCCGAACAACCTGTCGCACTGGGACTTCGAGCTCGACCGCGACTGGTCCATCTTCAGCGAGATGACGCGGCTCGCATCCGACGCGGTACGCACCGAGAACCCGCGCCTCACGCGCGTGCTCGGCGGCATCTCGCCGATCGATCCCGGCTTCCTGCGGAACATGCGCGACCGCGGCGTGCTCGATGCGATGGACGTGGTGGCCGTGCACGGGTTTCCGCTCGACTGGAACCACTGGACCATTCACGAATGGCCCGACAAGCTGGCGGAGGTTCGCGAGGTCACCACGCAGGCCGCTGTGGGTCTCAGAGGTCGGCGTGTCCACCTTCGGCGCCGAGGAGGTGCAGGAGTTCGGCCTCAATCGCAGCGCCGATCTGCTGGTTGGCCAGGTCGAACGCATTCACTGGTACAGCCTCTACGATCTCCCGCGCGCGTGGCCCGCAACCACGCGCCACCGCGAAGCGGAAGGGTCGTCGTATTACCGGCACTTTTACATGGGCTTGCTGCGCGAGGACGGCTCTCCCAAGCTCGCAGCGCGCGCACTTCCCCGCTCACACGCCCGCGCTCGGCATCTGCCAGTGGTTCCACTTCGAGGATCCACGCCTCGACGATGCAGTCCGATGGCTGAAACAGTTGGGCGTCCGGCAGCTTCGCACGGGCCTCAGCTGGGCGGACTGGCTGCGTCCGGACGCGGAGCGCTGGTTCGATCGCGTCGATGCTGGCGCTCGACGGCTTCGACGTCACGGCGACGTTCTGCTTCACGCCGGAACATCTGGGACTACGGACCCACCACACGAGCCCGCCCCGCGACGTGCGGCAGTTCGCTGACTTCTGCGCGACCATGACGCGCCGCTACGCGGCGTAGTGGTTCGTGTCACCTGGCGACCCGATATCTGACGCGTCAGTACGCAGCGGTCCGGTCAACGAAGGTCCACGCCTCACGTTCGCTCCGGATGCCGCAGTCCGAGCAGGCCGCATGCAAAAGGTTTGTTCTTTTCGCGCCTCGGAACGCTCAGCGTCTCGGATTTCTACTCGGTCGCGCTTGCATGTGGAACTTACCTTGCTCAACCCAGCAACATGGGACGACGACGCATTCTCATCACTGGTGGCGGAGGTTTCATCGGATCTCATCTCGCAGACGAGTTGCTCAGTGCAGGGTACGACGTACGCGCTCTCGACAGCCTCGTCTCTCAGGTCCACACGCACCGCAGCGCGCCCCGAGTACCTCGATCCCGAGGTCGAGTTGGTGGTAGGCGATGTTCGCGATCGCGACGTGGTCGATCGCGCCCTGCAGGGCGTTGACGCGGTCTATCACCTGGCGGCGCAGGTCGGCGTCGGCCAGAGCATGTATCAGCTCTGCGATTACACCTCCACCAATGTCGGCGGCACGGCGACGCTGCTCGAAGCCCTCATCGCCCGAGCCGGTCGAGCGGCTCATCGTCGCATCGAGCATGAGCATCTACGGCGAGGGGCTGTATCGAGACGGCGACCGGAGCTCTGGTGCAGAACGCCGAGCGCCAGATGGATCGGCTTGCCGCAGCCAATTGGGATCCTGTTGGAGCCGATGGCGCGCCGCTGCAGCCGTTGCCGACTCCCGAGTCGAAGACGCCGTCGCTCAAGTCGGTCTACGCGCTGACGAAGTACGACCAGGAGCGGCTCTGCCTGATGGTCGGCGAGGCCTACCGGCAGTCCACGGTCGCGATGCGCTTCTTCAACGTGTACGGTCCGCGCCAGGCGCTGTCGAATCCGTACACCGGCGTGCTCGCCATCTTCGGATCGCGCCTGCTGAACCGCCGCGCGCCGGTCATCTATCGAGGATGGCAACCAGCGTCGCGACTTCGTGAGCGTCTACGACGTGGCCCGGGCGCTGCGCCTCGCACTCGAGGTTCCCGAAGCCGGAGGGCAGGCCTTCAACATCGGCAGCGGCGAGAGCGCCTCGGTGCGCGAGATCGCGTCGCGGATGGCGTCGGTGCTCGACGCGGACACCGTCGCGCCAGACATCACCGGCCAGTACCGGGTCGGCGACATCCGTCACTGCTTCGCAGACATCTCCAAGGCTCGCGCGGTGCTCGGCTACGACGCCACAGATGACATTGGATGAGGGGCTGATGGAACTCGCCGGCTGGTTGAGCGGCCAGGAGGCGTTCGATCGCGTCGCCGAAGCCAACGCGGAGCTCGCGTCACGGGGGCTCACGGTATGAGCCGCCGACCGAACGCGCTGTCGTCGCAGCCGGTCGTGCTCGTCACCGGCGGCGCCGGGTTCATCGGCACCAACGTGGCCGCCCGCCTGGTCGAGTCCGGCCGGCGCGTGCGGATCTTCGACAACCTGTCCCGCCGCGGCGTCGAGCAGAACCTGCTCTGGCTACGCGACACCTACGGCGACGCCATCGAAATCGCGCTCGGCGACATCCGCGACCGCGCGTCGATCGATCGCTTCGTCCGCGATGTGTCGGAGGTCTTTCACTTCGCGGCGCAGGTGGCGGTCACGTCCAGCCTCGACGATCCGCTGTTCGACTTCGCGGTCAACGCCGGCGGCACCTTGAACCTGCTGGAGTCGCTGCGCTCGCTGGACGCACCGCCGCCGTTGATCTTCACGTCCACCAACAAGGTGTACGGCGACCTCGAGCGATGTGGAACTGGTGCCGCGACGGCAGCCGCTATCTGCCTGCCGACACCGACACGCGGATGCGCGGGATCAGCGAAGACCGGTCAGCTGGATTTCCACAGCCCGTACGGCTGCTCGAAGGGTGCGGCCGACCAGTACGTGCTCGATTACGCGCGCACCTTCGGCATGCCGGCGGTCGTCTTCCGAATGAGCTGCATCTACGGCCCGCACCAGTTCGGCACGGAGGACCAGGGCTGGGTGGCGCATTTCCTCATCCGCGCGATGGACGCTGAGCCGATCACGATCTACGGCGACGGTCTCCAGGTGCGCGACATTCTCTATCGTGGACGATCTGGTGCGATGCGTTTCTGCTGGCGCAGGAGCACATGGACCATGTGACCGGGCAGGCGTTCAACATCGGCGGCGGCCCGACACGGACGACGAGCCTGGTGGAGCTTGTAGAACTCATCGGCGAACTCGAGCAGCGGGAGATCCGGCTCGACTTCGACGGCTGGCGCGAAGCGGACCAGCGCTACTACGTCAGCGACACGCGCCGCTTCCAGGCGGCCACGGGCTGGGCGCCGCGAGTGAGCGTCGGCGAAGGTGTGCGCGCGCTGCATTCCTGGCTGCGGCAACCCGCGGCGCCGAGCGGGCGCGGACGGACGCACGCCCGGTCACTCCGGTGACAGACTCGTCGGTCACCTCTCACACGGTGGCGTGATGAAGTTCGCGCTCATCAATCCCGCCGTGGACGTTCGAGGGGAGCATCTACTTCGGCTGTCGCGAGCCGCACCTGCCGCTGGAGTTCGGGTACGCGAAGACGCTGCTCGAGGCGGCCGGGCACGAGGTCGAGATCGTCGATGGGCAGCTCGGCGCGTCTGACGCACGAGCAGATCGTGCAGCGCGTGACGCGACGTACGCGCCGGACATCGCCGGTCGTCACCACCGCACCGAGTTACCTGTTCTGGCGATGCGCGCCGCCCGAACTGCGCTTACCGCAACAGCTCGTCGACGATCTCGCGACGCCGACGTGTCCCGCATTGTCGTCGTCGGCCCGCACGCCTCGACCACGCCCGAGGCCACGCTCCGCAAACTCGGCGCGGACGTCGCGATCATCGGCGAGTGCGAGGACATCCTGCCGCAGCTGGCAGCTTCGACCGACGATTGGAGCGGCATCGATTCGCTGTGCACCTGGGACGACGACACGCCGGTGGCGCGTGGCGGCACGCACGTGACCGACATGGCGGCACTCCCGGCGCTGCGCTGGCCCGCCGCGTCGATTCGCGCGCCACCGTCACCATCACCACCGCTTCGACGCGGCACCAGCGGGACCTGGGGCCGAGATGGAGACCTCGCGCGGCTGCCCGTACCATTGCAGCTTCTGCGCGAAGGACAACTTCCGCAACGGCTATCGCAAGCGGCCGCTTCCGGTGCTGCTCGACGAAGCTCGACGGGCTGCGTCGCGCAGGGCATCGAGTACGTCTACTTCATCGACGAGATCTTCCTCCCCAACCGCGAGCTGCTGAAAGCGCTCGCCGGACCGCGACGTGAAGTTCGGCCTGCAGACGCGTATCGACCTCTGGAAGCCACGAGATGCTCGACCTGCTCGGCGAGGCCGGCTGCGTGTCGATCGAGGCCGGCGTCGAGAGCATCACCGAAGACGGACGGCACCTGCTCGACAAGAACAGCAGGCTCACGACCGAGCGAGATCACCGAACGCCTGATCTACGCGCGAGAAGCGCGTGCCCTTCGTGCAGGCCAATCTGATCGATGCGCAGCGACGACGATCCCGATGCCGTCGAGCGCTGGCGCGAAGCATCTGCAGCGACCACGGCGTCTGGGCGAACAAGCCGGTGCCGCTGTTCCCCTATCCCGGTTCGCCCGACTACACGAAGCGGCTGGGGCGCGCCCGACGATCAGGCCTGGGAACGCGCGCTCACCTATTACCTCGATCATCACGACGAGTTCAGCGACATCCAGGACGACCGTCCGCTGCCGCTCGATCGCCTCGAGCGCACCCCACTCGATAGAGCTGCCAGCCGACATGCCCACTGACCCTCGTCGCGTGCTCATGACAGCCGACACGGTTGGCGGCGTGTGGACCTACGCGCTCGAGCTGGCGCGCGCGCTCTCCGAACGCAACGTGTCGGTCGTCATCGCGACGATGGGACCGCTGCCATCGCGACGCACAGCGGCAGGCAGCGGCGCTGCTTCCCGAACGTGGAGCTGGTCACCAGCGAGTTCGCGCTGGAGTGGATGGACGACCCGTGGGGCGACGTCGAGCGCGCGGGACAGTGGCTGCTCGAACTCGAGGCGCGCGTCACTCCGGATGTCGTGCACCTGAATGGCTTCGCGCACGGAGCGCTGCCCTTCCACGCGCCGGTCGTCGTCGTCGGCGCACTCGTGCGTGCTGTCGTGGGCCGAGCGGTGCCCGGTGCGATCGACCCGGGGAAGCTGTCCGCTACTGCGAACATGTCGCGCCAGGGCTTCGCGCGGCCGACCTCGTGGTTGCGCCGTCGTCGTCGATGATGCAGGCGCTGCAACAGCACTACGGCCCGCTGCGGCGCCGGCTGGTCGTTGCGAACGGCCGCCGTGCGGCCGTGTTCCGCCCGCAGCGCAAGGAGCCGTTCATCCTGACGGCGGGGCGACTGTGGGACCAGGCGAAGAACGTCGAGGCCATGCTCGCCGTTGCGCCGCGACTGCCCTGGCCTGCCGCGGTTGCGGGCGCGGAGACGATGCGATGCGCAGGGATCGCGCGTCGTGATGCCGGGGATGCGCGTTCTCGGCAGCCTGGACGAAGCGGCCATGGCCGGCTGGCTCGGGCGCGCCTCCATCTTCGCGCTGCCGGCACGCTACGAGCCGTTTGGCCTTCTCCCCCTCGAGGCCGCACTGTCCGGCTGCGCCCTCGTGCTCGGTGACATTCCGAGCTTGCGGGAGGTGTGGGGGGACGCTGCGTGGTTCGTCCCGCCCGACGATCGCGATGCACTCACTGCGGCGATCGGGTCGCTGATCGCGTCGCCGCGGCTGCTGCAACGCGCGGGCCGACGCGGCGCGGGCGCATGCCGCTGCCTACTCGCTCGACGCGATGGCTGGCGGCTACCTGGCGGCCTACCGGACAGCCATGGCGCACGGCGCCACGCATGGAGCGTTCTCGTGCGCGTCGTAGTGTTCTGCCATTCGCTCGTGTCGGACTGGAATCACGGCAACGCACATTTTCTCCGCGGCGTCGTGACGGAACTGATGTCGCGCGGTCACGACGTGCGCGTGCTCGAGCCCGAGGACGGCTGGAGCCGATCGAACCTGGCCAACGATCACGGCGCCGAGGCGATCGCCGGCTTCCATCGCGCCTATCCACGGCTGCGCAGCGAGACCTACTCGGCCGCCGCGCTCGACGTGGACGCGATCGTCGGCGACGCGGATCTGGTCATCGTGCACGAATGGACCGATCACGATCTGGTCGCTGCCATCGGTCGCAGCCACGCCAGACGCGGTGATCGGGATCCTGCTGTTTCACGACTCCCATCATCGATCGGTCACCGACCCGGAGGCGATGTCCGCCTACGACCTGTCGCAATACGACGGCGTCCTCGCCTTCGGCGATCCGGTGCGCGATCGTTATCTCCAGCACCGCTGGGCGGCACCGAGCCTGGACCTGGCACGAGGCCGCGGACACACAGGTCTTCTATCCGCGTTCGGCAGACACCGGTGCCACCGCGGCGCTCCCGTCGGACGTTCGCGGCGACATCGTCTGGATCGGCAACTGGGGTGACGATGAACGGACGGCGGAGCTCGATGAGTTCCTGTTCGAGCCCGTCAGGCGACTCGGACTCCGCGCCACGCTCTTCGGTGTGCGCTACCCGCAGGACGCGCAGGCCCGGCTGGCGGCCGACGGCATCGACTACCGCGGATGGCTGCCCAACTATCTCGCACCGGAGGTGTACGCCGCGCTTCGCGATCACGGTGCACGTGCCTCGACGGCCATACCTGGAATCGCTCCCGGGTATCCCGACGATCCGCCCATTCGAGGCACTGGCGTGTGGAATCCCGCTGGTCTCCGCCAGGTGGGATCGGACCGGCGGCCTGTTCTCGCCCGGCGAGGACTTCCTCGTCGCGCGTGACGGGGACGAGATGACCACCCAGCTGTCGCGCCTGATCCACGACCCCGAGTTGCGGTGCCGCCTCTCGCGCCGGGGGCTCGAGACGATTCGCGCCAGGCACACCTGCGCGCATCGGGTCGACCAGTTGCTGGCCGTCTGCAGCGATCTTCGCAGTCAGGCGGTGCTCTCGTGAGGATGGCGTTCTTCGGCTCCAGTCTCGTCTCCGCCTACTGGAACGGGGCGGCGACGTACTACCGCGGGATGATCCGCGCGCTGCATGCTCTCGGCTATCACGTCACGTTCTACGAGCCCGACGCGTACGGACGCCAGCTGCACCGCGATATCGCCGATCCAGCCTGGGCGGAGGTGGTCGTCTACGAGAACACTGCCGATGGACTGGCGGGTGCGCTGAGTGCCGCGCGAGCCGCGGACATCGTCGTGAAAGCCAGCGGCGTCGGCGTGTTCGACCGCGAGCTGGAGGAGGCGGTGGCGAACTGGACGCCGACTGCGCTTCGTGTGTTCTGGGACGTCGATGCCCCTGCAACCCTCGATCGTCTCGACTCCGACGCGGACGATGACTTCCATGCCCTCGTCCCGAAGTTCGATCTGGTGCTGACGTATGGCGGCGGCGAGCCGGTCCGCCGCGCCTATCTGCGACGCGGCGCCCGGGAGTGCGTGCCGATCTACAACGCGCTGGACCCGGAGACGCACCATCCAGCGGCTCCCGATCCACGCTTTGCCTGCGACCTGGCGTTCCTCGGCAATCGCCTGCCCGATCGGGAGGCGCGCGTCGAGGAGTTCTTCCTTGCTGCGGCGGGTCAGTTGCCCGACGACTCTTCCTGCTCGGAGGGAACGGCTGGGAGGATAAGCCCACCCCGGACAACGTCCGCTACGTCGGCCACGTCTACACGGCGGACCACAACGCGTTCAACTGCACGCCGCTCGCGGTACTCAACATCAGCCGGGACAGCATGGCGCGCTACGGCTTCTCGCCCGCGACACGGGTCTTCGAGGCCGCCGGCGCGGCCGCCTGTCTG
Organism: uncultured Acidobacteriota bacterium; assembly: GCA_963697745.1. GTDB lineage: Bacteria > Acidobacteriota > Vicinamibacteria > Vicinamibacterales > CAVVIG01 > CAVVIG01. Next base: position 644,953 of record CAVOPD010000006.1, read on the forward strand.
GTCACCGACGCCTGGGAGGGACTCGACGAGTTTCTCGTGGAAGGACAGGAGGTGCTCGTCGCGCGCAACGGCGAGGATGTGGCCCGGCACGTGCACGACCTGCGTCCAGAGGCCGCGCGCGCCATCGGCGAAGCGGCGCGGCGCCGTGTGCTCGCCTCACATACCTACGCCCACAGGGCCGCACAGGTGGCGGCGCTTTTCGAAGGACGAATGGTCTCCGCATGATCGCAATGGTCTCCGCATGATCGATCGGCAGCGCATCGTCATTCTCGGGCTCAGCATCACTTCGTCGTGGGGCAACGGTCACGCCACGACCTACCGTGGCCTGGTCCGGGAACTTGCGCGACGACGGCACCGGGTGACGTTCCTCGAGCGTGACGTTCCGTGGTATTCGAACAATCGGGATCTGCCGGCCCCGCCGTTCGGCACGACCGAGCTGTACAGCAGCGTTGACGAACTGCGCGATCGCCATGCCTCCTTGATTCGTGATGCGGACCTCGTCATCGTCGGATCGTATGTGCCGGACGGGATCGAGATCGGGCACTGGGTCTGCTCGACCGCACGAGGAGTCACGGCCTTCTACGACATCGACACGCCGGTGACGCTCGCGGGGCTGGCGGCCGGAACATGCACTTATGTATCGGAGGCTCTGATCCCGCGCTTCGATCTGTATCTCTCTTTTACAGGAGGTCCCACGCTCCAGAGGCTCGAGCGCCACTATGGTGCGCGGCGCGCACGACCGTTTTATTGCTCGTTCGACCCTTCCAGCTACCACCCCGAGACGCGGGACATCGACTGGGACCTGGGGTACATGGGCACGTACTGCCCGACACGCCAGCCCGGGCTCGAACGCCTGATGCTGAGCACGGCGCGCAGTGCGCCCGACCAGCGGTTCGTCGTCGCGGGACCTGGCTATCCGGCTCACGTCGAATGGCCGACACAGGTCACTCGTGTGGACAACGTCCCCGCGCACCAGCATCGCCAGTTCTACACGTCACAGCGGTTCACGCTGAACCTGACGCGCGCCGACATGGTCCGCGCCGGATATTCGCCAAGCGTTCGGCTGTTCGAGGCGGCCGCGTGCGGGGTGCCGATCATCAGCGACTACTGGACCGGGATCGAAACGATTTTCTCGCCGGGCATCGACATCCTCATCGCCGAATCGCCACGCGATACGCTTCGATATCTGACCGAGATGTCCGAACCGGCGCGACTCGCCATCGCGCGGCGGGCACGTCGCCGCGTCCGCGCGGAACACACCGCGGAACACCGGGCTGTCGAACTCGAGGGTTACCTCAGCGAAGCGCGCCAGCCCGAGAGGCCGGCGACCAGTTCTCATCTGGCGATCTGACGATTGGCCGATCTCGCGATTGGGGGCCAATTGTGCTGGTGTATGCCCACCGTTCGTTTCCACTCCACGTTCCTGCATTCCTCCACTCCTTCACGCTGAGGCTCTCGCGCCTCCGCTCCGCGCCCGATCGCGACCAGATCGTCGATCTGATGATCGATTTCGCCGAAGCCGAATCCGCCGTCGCCGATGCGTTCCTGGTGGAGCAGGACGACGAGCGGAATGAGCTCGGGCCGTGGCGCGACGGGTTGGACAGGTTGACAACGGCGTTCTGCGCTTCGCTGGCTGGCGACTCCGAGACGCGCTGCCGCCGAGCTCGACCTGTTGATCCGGCACGTTCCGCGGCTGCCGCTGCCGGGCGGCGCGGGCGAGACCGTGCAGGCCAGGGTTGCGGAAGGGTTCTCCTGCTATGCGCTCTATCCGGAGCAATACGTCGATGCGGCGCAGCAGGTGGCGGGGATGGACGATTCGAGCGCGTTCGTCTGCATCGGCCTGCGGAGCATCGGCGCGGTGCTCGCCTCAATCGTGGCGGCGTCACTGCGCCGGCGCGGCAGATGCGTTGTCACGCGCAGCGTGCGCCCGCGCGGCCATCCGTTCGATCGGCGTCTGGCGATCGGGACCGGCCTGCGGGCGTTCATCGCCGATCGGTCTTCGTCCACGTTCCTGATTGTGGACGAGGGCCCTGGGATCAGCGGGTCGAGCTTCGCGGCGGCGGTCGATGCCTTGACCGGCGCTGGTGTCAGCGGCGAGCGCATCGCGCTCCTGCCCGCCTGGCGCGCTGACCCGTCGGCGCTCCGGTCGGAGCGTGCGCAACGTGCCTTCAGCGATCATCGCGTTGTCGTCGGTACGTCACCGGTGCGACAGATCGCGGAGGACGCGGTCCGCGGTCCGGTGCATGAACTCTCGGCGGGGGCCTGGCGGACCCTCGCACTTGGCGGCAACCCGGCGATGTGGCCCGCGGTGCATCCTCAACACGAGCGGGTGAAGTTCACCGATTCGGCGGTAGAGCCGGCCGCGATCGCACGTTTCGCCGGCCTCGGACGACACGGGCGCGCGAAGCTGACCCGCGCCGCGGCGCTCCACGCCGCCGGCTTCGGGCCGGCGCCACGCGGCATCAGTGCGGGCCTGCTGGTTCTCGACTGGGTGCACGGGGCTCCGCTCCGCGCCAGAGAGTTTCAATCACAGGAGAGGCTCGAGCGGATTGCGGACTACCTCGCGTTCACGGCGGAGGCGTTTGCGACCGACGAGTCAGATGCGGGGGACGACCTGGTCACGATGCTTCGCCAGAATGCATCCGAGGGGCTCGATGCCGGCGCGGTACGCCTGGTCGACCGATTCCTCGACGGCAGCTGGCCCACCGCCGGCCGGCGTGTGGCTGTCGACGGCCGTCACCATCCACATGACTGGATCGACGCGGGGCAGCAGGTGATGAAAGTGGACGCCCTGGATCATCACGCTGACGATTTCCTGCCGGGATGCCGCGACATCGCCTGGGACATCGCCGGTGCGTGCGTGGAACTGCGGTTGCCGGATGCGGCGCGGCAGTTCCTGATCGACGGCTACAGTCGTCGAACGGGAGACCGCCAGATTGTGGAGCGGATGCCGTTCTTCACCGCGGCGTACCTGGCCTACAGGCTCGGCTACGCGACGCTTGCGGCGGAGTCGCTCGGTGGAACCGCTGACGGCGTCCGCTTCACGCGACTGCGGGAACGCTATCGCCGTTTACTTGCAGCACTCGTGGCGCGCCCGGGCCGATTTGCAGCACGCTGATGCGGCCCGGCGAGAGTTCGAGACGGAGGACGAAGTCAATCGGCATCCCGAGGAAGTAGAGAAGGATCGCGCGCAGGACGTCGCCGTGCGACACGATCACGACGTTCTCGTTGACGTGGCGTTCGCACATGTCCATCACCGCCGCCACCGCGCGCTGCTGGATGGCGAGCAGCGATTCGCCGTCGGGCGGCCGCGTCGCGCTGCGAACCGTGTTGTAGCGCTGCCAATGGGGATCGTCCGCCAGGTCGGCGAAACGCCGGCCGGTCCAGCCGCCAAAGTCCACCTCGATGAGCCGCGGATCGACGTCCACGCGAAGACCGCGCGCATCGGCGATCGGCTGGGCCGTCTGGGTTGTCCGCTCGAGCGGGCTCGCGTAGATCGCGCCGATCGGGAATTGTCCAAGACGTCCGGGCAGGCTCGCCGCCTGATCCCTGCCGGTCGGGTTGAGGTGAACACCGGCGTTGTGGCCGGTCATCAGGTGGCCGACCGCATCGGTCAGGCCATGGCGAATCAGGAGAAACGTGGTCATTGCAGACCATTCTCCCAGTGCGCGGCGAATGTGTCGATCTCGTCGAGGGTCGCGGCGAAGTCGCCACGGAAGCAGACGGCGCGATCGTCGACGAACACGTGAGCCGCGGGCTTGCGATCGGTCACCTCCCGTACCAGCGCGTCCAGGCCGAATTCCTTCAGCCACCGCCACACATCGTCCGGGTAGCGCGTCGTGAAGATCACGACGTCATAGCCGCGCGACGCGAGCGCCTCGAGGAACTCGCGGGCGCCTGGGCGCGGCGGGTCGAAGTGATCGGGCCCCTGCCAGCCCCGATACGCGTCGAGGACACCGTTGAGATCGACACACACAATGCGAGGCATCACACGAAAACGGGGCGGCGTTGAGTCCTGTTCGGTCAGTTCGGTTGTTCAAAAGGGCCGGTCTGAGCCGTCGTGCAACCTGGCTCGCGGGCCGAGGCCTCCGCGGGATGCGCGTCTCGACGTCATCGGAGTGGCCACCGCCCACGACGCCACGATCGCGGCTTCGAGTGCGGCGTCGGCCAGGTAGATGGGCGCGATGCGGCGCTTCGACGCGTAAATCGCGTCGATTGCCCCGAGACCGGCGGCGGTTGCGGCGCCGAGTGCGGCCACTTCCCCGGTGACGCGTTTGCGCGACGCGGCACTCACGAGTACCCCGCCGACAATCCCGACGAGCACACCCACGGTGCGCACCAGCCACTTGTCCACCTTCGGTCCGGTTACCGCCTCGAACGAGCGCATGTGCACGAGTGGCCACACGCCGGTCGCCGCGAAATACGCCCCTTGCGCCAGTGCAATCCGTTGCGTCGCGTTCATCTCCGACCTCAAATCTCCGTGCAAGTACGCAATTCGCGCCCCAAAGGGGTCAGACCCCGGGTCTGACCCCTTTCACCCTGCACCGGGTCTGACCCCTTCACCGCTGTTCAACCCTCCCGTTCACTTCAGCGTGTACATGTACGCGGCGACGTCTCTCGCCTCCTGCGCCGTGATCCCCGTCTCAGGCATCACCGTCTGCTGATCGTGCGCATGGGGGTGCTCAATCCAGTCCTGCATGTTTGCCGGGGTGTTCGGCACGTGCCCAGCCAGATAGACGCGGCTGGCGACGCCGGCAAGCGGTGGACCGACCTTGCCGTTCGCTCGCGACACGCCGGGAATGGTGTGGCACGTGTCGCAGCCGTACCGGGTGACCGCCAGGCGTCCGCGGTCAGGGTCCCCTCCGGTCATCGCCGCGGCCTGGGCACTCGAATCCGATCCACACGCAGCCGTCCACAGCGCGGCAAGCACGACGCATCCGGCCGTGGACGTCCTGATGAAGCGCGACCGGCGCTCCGATTCCCGTACCCACGCAGCAAAGAACATCAAACCGACCGCCGTGAAGACGAGCCCGGCCGGCACCCACATGATCAGGCCGGCGAGCTGCTGATCCTCGATTGGGGTCAGACCCCAGGCGGCCGTCGTCGAGGCGTACGCGGGGTACCAGAGCTGCGGGGAGACCGTCATGGCGGCCCCAAGCAGCCCGGTGTGCAGCGCGGTCGCGAACACGTAGATCACGGCGGCGCCGTAACTCATGCGGCCGTACCGGCCGCGCGTGATGCCCCACCAGAACAGCATCGCCGTCACGAAGAAACACGCATGCTCTGCCGCGTGCACCGCCTCGCTGCGAAGCGCCGCCTCGTAGAGGATCGGCACATGCCACACCCAGAGCGCAAGTGCGTGGAGCAGCCACACCGTCGCCGGCGCAATCAGCACCGACCAGGGCCTCGCCACCCATCGCACCCGGAGTGCGGCCGCGGCCGGCCGCCGCGACGACGCCGGTAAGGCGAAGATGATCGCCAGCACGGGCATCCCGGCAACGAGCAGGGGCGCCGCCACGATCATCAACAGCTCGTGCTGCACCATATGGGCGGACGACAGGGCCGCGCTCATCGCGTCCAGCGGCGATATGAGCGACGCGGCTACCGTGGCGCAGCCGCCGATGAACGCCACGGCCTGCCACCGACGGATACCAGCGCCGACACCGCCAGCGCGCCAGAGCCGCACGACGCCAGCGACATACACGCACAGCATCGCCACGAGTGGCAGCACGACCCCTGGTTCGACACTCCAGGTGTGGAGCGCCGCTGCCGGACCCGCCGCCTCGTCGGCCGGATGCATCAGCGCGAACAGCATCCACCACTCATTGATGGCAGGCATCGAGTATCCATCGCGGGATCGCGGCGGCCACGACCACCGTCGCAAACAGCGCACACATCAGCAGCGCGAGCACCGCCATGAACCGGCCGCGCTGGTCCGGCTCGGAGCCGTCCTGCGGGGCGCCATCCGGTACCACAGCCAGCGCGCGCCATGCCGCGAATGCCCCGCCGGCGATGAGGGCGAGCGAGAACAGCGTGACCAGGTGCAGCACGACCGGTGGCCCGCCGCCGCAGGTCCACTGCACAAGGGAATAGCTCAGCACGAGATCGATTGCCCATGCGATCGGCCCCGACAACAGGGCGCCCCACAACGCCGAAATTCCACGCGGCGCGTCGACCCAGCGACGGGCTACGTCAGGCGAGGCGCCCAATAGAGCACTCCATAGATCGGCAGCCAGGTCAGCACGACGAAGTACCAGTACATCGAGTTCTCCGCGACGTCGACGAACCGCTTCTCTTCAATCGGTCCGACGAACATCAGCGCGGTCAGGACACCGGTGTCGACGACGTCGGTGGCGATGTGACGCGTATGCAAGGCCGAGCAGCAGCCACACGATCGAGCCGTACGCGTTCGTGTTCCACTGCAGTTGAGCGTACACGAACTCGAACACACGGATCACGTTGAAGCCGACACCGAACATACAAGACAAACGACCAGCCACAACGCGCAGCCTTCGCGAGGTCTACCCGCTCGCCGCTTTCTTCGCCAGTTCGTTCGGCACCGCGCTCGCGAGCAGCACGAAGGTTTGAGCGGTGCCCCACTCAGGTCGGGCGGCGGCACGTTCGGCGGCCAGGTCGCGTTGCGCATCCTGCAGGTAGAAGTACGCCCCGATCACCAGGACGAACGCCATCCCTTCGATCAGCGATCATGCCCCATCGTTCCCCACCACAGGATGCTGCGGTGGCCGAACGCACCTGGCGCGAGGTGCGAGACGTCGAGCGTTGCCGCGCGGCCGTGCTTCATGCGGTACCTCTCCGCGGCGCTTCATCCGCCTTCGGCAGCGTCCGGTGCGGATCGGCCAGGGCTGCGTGCCGGTTTCGCCTGGCCTCTTCGGCCAGAACCAGCCGGTCAGCGTGATGAACAGCGGGAACCGCTCCGTAGACCACGGCCCACGGCGTGAAGATCGATCCGATGAACAGTCCCGACGATCGCCAGCGCCGTGAAGAACGGCCAGATGGACGGCGTCCGGAAATTCCGATCGATGATCCGGTGTCGGCGTCGAGCACATAGGTGATCAGCACGTCGCGCACGTCACTGCGCAGCCCGACGACGACCGGCTGATCCGGCGGGTTCTCCCAGAGGGGCTCGCGCCCCGCCACGGTCGGCGGATAGACGAAGTTGCAGTTCGGCGGCGGCGACGTCGTCGCCCACTCGAGCGTGCCGGCGCTCCCACGGGTTGTCGCCGGCCAGGTCTCCCGCGCGCCGGCTGACCACGACGTTGTACGAGGAACACCAGCACCGACCGGCCGATCATCAACACGGCACCGATGCTGGCGAGCAGGTTCAGCAGTCGCCCCAGCCCGTTTCCGGCGGGTAGGTGTAGACGCGGCGCGGCATCCCGTCGAGCCCGAGATGTGCATCGGGAAGAACGTCATGTTGAACCCGATGAAGAACAGCCAGAAATTCAACACGCCCAGCCGCTCGCTCGAGCATGCGACCGGTCGATCTTCGGGATACCAGTAGTAGATCGGCGCCGAACAGCGGGAACAACGCGCCGCCGATCAGCACGTAGTGGAAGTGCGCGACCACGAAGAACGTGTCGTGCACCTGCAGGTCGAGCGGCACTGCAGCGAGCATCACACCGGTCAGTCCGCCGACGAGGAACACCACGAAGAAACCGAGCACCCAGAGCATCGGCGGCTTGCAGCACGAGGCGCCCGCCCCACATCGTCGCAATCCAGCAGAAGATCTGCATCCCGGTCGGAATCGCGATCATGATGCTCGCCGCCGTGAAGAAACTCTCGCCGAGTTGCGGCAGTCCGGTGGCGAACATGTGGTGCACCCACAGCCCGAACCCGATGAACGCCGTGGACACGAGCGACAGCACGAGCGCCAGGTAGCCGAACGACGTGCCGCCGCGAGAACGTCGAGACGATGGTCGAGACGATGCCGGTCGCCGGGATGAAGATGATGTAGACCTCGGGGTGGCCGAAGAACCAGAAGAGGTGCTGCCACAGCAGCGGGTCGCCGCCTTCCGCCGGGTTGAAGAAGTGGGTGCCGACCAGGCGATCGAGGATCAGGGCACGTGCTCGCGAGCATCATCGCCGGCATCGCGAACAGCACCATGAACGCGGTGACGACCTGCGCCCAGACGAAGATCGGTACGCGGTTGAGCGACATCCCCGGCGCGCGCATCTTGAGGGCCGTGACGATGATCTCGACCGACACGGCCAGTGCCGCGACCTCGGTGAAGGTGATCAGCTGCGCCCACACGTCAGCCCGTTTGCCAGGCGTGATACTCCGGACCGGCGAGCGGCACATAGGCGAACCAGCCGACGTCCGGGCCCGGTGTTCAGCGCGAACATGGTGAACAGGAAGATGCCGCCGAACAGGAACATCCAGTAGCTGAAGGCGTTGAGCCGCGGAAAGGCGATGCTGGCGGGCGCCGACCATCAGCGGCACGAGGTAGACGCCGAACGCCTCCATCACCGGCACGGCGAACAGGAACATCATCATCGTGCCGTGCATCGTGAAGATCTGGTTGTACGAGTCCGGCCCGAGGAAGTCGTTGTCGGGCCGCGACAGCTGCATGCCGCATCAGCGCCGCGAGCACGCCGGCGAGCACGAAGAACACGAACGCCGTCACGATGTAGCGCCGGCCGATCGCTCGCGATTGACGTGGGTTCACCAGCCGTAGAGCCAGCCGACCAGCCCGGGCTGCTCCGCCGGCAGGTCTGTTCGAGCTGCACCGCCGACGTCTCAGCGATCGGGCCGGTCCTCGCGTGTGCGGCGGATCGAGCGGCGGTCCGGCTGCTCCGCCGTCGCTCGCGCCGGCGGTCGATCGAGGACGACTCACTTCAGGCTCTCCAGGTAGGCCAGCAGCACCTGCAGGTCGCCCGACGGACATGCTGTTCGGGGGCATGCCGGCGCCCGGCTTGATGCCCTGCGCGTCGAGCATCCAACCGGCCAGATGGCCGCGCCGGTTCGGCAGCGTCCCCGCGGCGATGCGTGCCGCGCGACGCGAGGTGCGTCAGGTCCGGTCCCACGGTCGCGCCGGCAATCGTGCCGCGGATGGTGTGGCACTGCGTGCACGTGGCAGTGCAGGAAGACGTCGCGGCCGCGCCGCTCGCTCGTCGGTGGACGGAGCTGCGTGCTGCACGCTGCTGGTTCATCGCGCCACTTCTCGAAGTCCGAATTGGATTCGGCGGTGACATACAGCGCCATCCGCGCGTGCTGCAGGCCGCAGAACTCGGCGCACTGGCCGCGATACAGGCCGGGCTTGTCGGCCTGCAGCCAGATCGCGGTGGTGTAGCCCGGGATCAGATCGCGCTTGCCGTGAAGGTTCGGCATCCAGATGCTGTGGATCACGTCGTGCGACGTGACCTTCAGCACCACCGGCCGGCCGACCGGAATGTGCAGTTCGTTGGCGGTGCTTGAAACGCTGCGCTCGGCGGTCGCGTCCTCGTACTCGGCCTCCCACCACCATTGGTGCCCGGTGAGATTGATGGTCACGGCGCTTTCTGCGCCAAGCGACGCGACCGCCCGACCGGTCCAGACGCTGGCCACGAGCAGCCCGAGCAGGTCAGCACCGTGCGGACGGTCGACAGCCACGCCGGCATCGATGACGCCGACGCTTCAGCGCGATCTTCGCCGCGCCGGTTCGCGTCCGCGCTCGGCGGATGCGCCGCGACGGACGCAACACGCTCCAGACGATCACCGCGAACGACGCACGAGAGCGACCCAGAACATCAGCCACCAGAGCCACTCGATGCGGGCCGCCTGTGGTCCGGCGGACTCGAGGACCGACTGAAGAACCGGCGGCAGTCCCACGTCACCGCACCGCCGACGGCGGCTCGCGGCATTCTTCGGCTGCTGCCGGGTCGTCGACGATTCGGGCGGTTCGCCGCTCATGTGATCGTCGCGGCTCGGCGCCGCGTCCTTCGGCACCAGCCCGCTCATCGACCGGATGTAGGCGGCGAGCTGCCAGATCTGCTAGTCGGGGATCTTGCCGCGCCACGCGGGCATACCGTTGGGCCGACCCTCGAGAATGGTGTGGTAGATCTGATCGGCCTCGTGCCCGTAGGACCACTCATCGTCGCTCAGCGCCGGTCCCATGCCGCCGCCGCCGTGGGCGTGGCAACCGCACAGTTGTAGGCGGAGAACAGCCGCTTGCCTTCGCTGAGCGCCACGGCGTTCTTCTCGTATGGCGTGATCGCATCGCTCGGGCTGGCGCTACCGCCGCCCGGGTGCAGGTCGCTCACAGCGACATCCGATGGCCGTGGACGCGCGGCGGCGCTCTCGCGAAATGTACGCGTGCTCCCGGTTGCAGCCGCCCAGCGGCACGCGACCATCAGACACGGTGACGGATCAGCGGTCAACTCGCCATGCGTCCACCTGCCGTGCGCACCGCGGCACACCGTAATCGTCGAGCATCCGCTCGATCTCGGCGCTGCCGGCGCTCGAGCACGCTGTCGATCTCGTCGCGCAGTGGTCCGCACGCGCGGGCCACACCGACGCGCGATGTCGAACGCCATCGGCAGCCGTCGCGATCACGGCGGCGCCGACCGGCGTGAGTCGCCAGCGGCGGCGTCTGCCGCGGGGCGAAGTAGCCGGCCAGCGGCCCCCAGACCACCGCCACGTCCACGTCGCCGCGCGCGACCGCTTCGACGATGCGCGCCGGCGGGTTCGGCGTCGACGTAGTCGCCATAGAGCGTGTAAGCCGACGACGTTGGCGACCAGGTGCCGCGATCGGCCAGCGCGTGCGCCGGCGGCGTGTTCTGACCGTCGTCGCCGACCAACTGCACGCCGACTGCGGACGCGTCGCAGTGCCGGATCGTCGAAGGTGCGCAGCCGCAGGCGGCGTCGCGCGCGAGACGAACACGTAGGCCGAGCGGTAGTAGGGCCGTGTCACCAGCAGTGCGTTCGATACGCCGCCGGCACGCCCATCACCACGTCGCACGAGCCGGCCTGATCGTGTTGCGCACGAATCCGCGGCGCTGCGCCCACCAGGTGTAGTCGAGCGTGTGCGTGCAGATCGGTCGCGACGAGCCGCGCCAGACGGTTCTCGAACCCCTCTCGCGCGGTCGTTCGAGAACGGCAGGTTGTTCGGGTCGGCGCAGACGCGCAGACGGCCGGGGTGTCCGTTGCCGCCGGCGGCGGCGGTCGCAGCCGGCGGCGGCCAGCCGGAGCCGCGGCCATCGCTGCGACGCCATCGGCACGCTATCGCTCCGCAGATCCTGCTCCGCGTCATCGGCTTCGTTCATGACAGCCCGAACACGTAGAGCGTGCCGCCCTTGGTCGAATGCGCGGGGCAGATCGGACATCGCGTTGACGAACCCGAGCGCCGCGGTCGGATCCTTCGGATCCAGGTCGCCGGACGACGATTGCGCCGGCCCAGCCGCCGACGCCCGAGAGCACCGCGACGTACTGCTTGCCGTCGGGCCCCTTGTAGGTGATCGGCTGACCGACGATTCCGGAGCCCACCTTGAACTGCCAGATCTGATCGCCGGTGCGCGCGTTCACCGCCTTGAACCAGCCGTCCATCGTTCCGTAGAACACGACATCGCCGGCGGTGACGACGGTGCCGCTCCACACCGGAAAGTTCTCCTTGATCGACCAGACCACGTGTCCGCCCACCGGGTCCCACGCCTTGAACTCGCCGCGGTTGCCGCCGGGGCCGGCATACATCTTCACGTTGGCGCCGACGTAGGGCGTGCCCTCGATGTAGCTGACCTCCAGTCCTTCGAGGTCCTCGCAGAGGTTCTGATGTCCGAGGTACAGAAGACCGGTTCGCGGTGAATAGGCCGACGGCTGCCAGTCCTTCGCGCCCGGAGCCGCCGGGCAGATGTTGCGCACGACCGTGCCGGTAGACGGGTTCTTCTCCTGCACGTACTGCAGGCGGCCGGTCTTCAGGTCGACGCCGGTCGACGAGTTGGTGAAGGCGAACGGCTTGGCCGACAGCACTTCGCCGCTCTGCCGATCGAAGACGTACATGTGGCCGTTGCGCTCGGGGTGCACGAGCACCTTGCGCAGCTGGCCGTCGATCTGCAGATCGAGCACGAGGTGCTCGTTGATGCTGTCGTGATCGTAGAGATCGTGGGGGTTGTATTGATACGCCCACACCGCTTCGCCGGTGTCCGGGCGGCGCGCGAACACGGTGCACGACCACTTGTTGTCGCCCGGGGCGCAGTTCGGGGTTCCACGGTCCCGGGTTCGCGGTGCCGTAGAAGATCAGATCCAGTTCGGGGTCGTAGGAGATCCACCCCCACATGCCGGCGCCGCCGATCTTCCACTGGTCCGCCGGCCACGAGGAGATGCCAAGGTCCGTGCCGCGGTCCGATCGGCGTAGAACGGCTTGAACTGCGGCCCGATCAGCACGTCCTTGTCCGGACCGGTGTGGTAGGCGCGCCACGCGATCGACCCGTCCGATCGATTCAGCGCGGTCACCCAGCCGCGGATGCCCAGCTCTCCACCGCTGTTGCCGACCAGCACCTTGCCCTTTGACGATAATCGGCGCCATCGTCAGCGTCTCGCCGCGGTTGATGTCGCCGAGCGTGGCGTTCCAGACCTGCTGCCCCGTGTGCGCGTCGACCGCTACCGTGTGGTTGTCGAGCGTGTTGAATACGACCTTTCCGTCGGCGTATGCCGCACCGCGGTTCACCACGTCGCAGCAGGCCACGCCCTGCGCGGCCGCGGACGGCTTCGGCTTGAACGTCCACTTGACCGGCGCGCCCGGTTGCGTCAGGTCGAGCGCGTAGAGCATGTTCGGGTAGGGCGTGACGACGTACATCGTGCTGTTCACGACCAGCGGCGCCGCTTCCTGTCCACGCAGGACGCCGGTCGAGAACGACCACGCCAGCTTGAGGTTCGAGACGTTCGCTGTCGTGATTTCCTGGAGGCCGCTGATAGCGGGTATTCGCGTAGTCCTTTGCCGCCATCAGCCACTGCCCATCGTCGGCCTCGGCCGTGAGCGCGGTTGCGGGAGGTGTCGGTGCTGGCCCGGTCTCTGGCTGCTCGCCCTGCGGGAGTTTGCGGTTGCAGCCTGCGACGACCGCCGCGGCGAGAAGTGTTACGGCGAACGTGGTACGCATCATGGCGCGCTAGCGAAGAAGTGCATATTTCTCGCCACGCCTCTTGCGTAAACAAACCGATAGAAGGCCGGGCACAGCGCCTCACCAGAGACAATCCCTTTCACTTCGTGGGCACGTCACGTGTTCACTTCGTGGGCACGTCACGTGCAGTCGTACTCGACGAATGGAGGACGGCAGAGATGATGCGAACATCGACAACGCTGATCGCCGGCGCGGCGCTCGTGGCGGCAGTCGCATGCGGAAAGAGCAACGACAGCGCAAGCGGCGCACAGGGACAGAACGCGGGACGGGCCAGCGACGTCAACAATGCGAAAGGCGACGGAACAGGTCAGCCGGTCACGCTGGAAGGCTGCCTGCAGCAGGGCGGCGGCACCTTCGCACAGGGCTACCTGCTTACGTTGCTGAATGAGCCGACCACAACCGGCACCGCAGGGAGTGTGACGAGCAGCGGCTCTGCCGTCGAGCGCGAGCAGATGAGGATGGCGGCCAACACCTACAGACTCGACCCGCGCGACGACATCAATCTGAAGGATATGGTTGGCAGGCAGGTCCGGGTGAGCGGTACCGTATCTGAGCAGGCCAAGTCGCCGAACGGCTCTGGGGCACTCGGCTCAGACCAGGACAGGCAGCGACCGAACCGCGACACCAGCGACCAACAGGATCGCAGCGCACACATGAACGGATCGGATCTGGCGAAGATTGACGTGACCAGCGCCACCATCACTGCTGACATGTGCGGCGGATCGCGCGCGGGTCATGCCGGCGCGACCGCGCAGGGGCAGTTCGGCGACAGGCATGCTCCCGAGAGCAGCACGGGACGAAACACGGGGAAGGAAGTCCCTGATGCAGGCACCGACAGGGAGCCGCGCATCCCGGTGTCTCAGCGCTGAGCGGGAGTCGATGATCGGGAGAACGGGAAGATCGCTCGCCGATCGGCGCGCTGACTCGGGACGTGACAGGCGATGTTGCGACACGCGCCCGTCACGTCATCTCCCCCGCGGACGTGCGCCCCGTCACGTCATCTCCGCCCGCGGACGTGCATGGTACCGGGTCGCGCCACCCCCGGTCCCGCCCTCTGTCAATTCGTTGAGTTCGGCGCGCCAGCGGTTGGCGGGAGCGGATCGGGTACACGGTTGTGGATCGCCGGGATGCTGCGCAGGTACGCATACACCGCTTTCAGATCGTCGTCGGTCATCTTGCCGTAATTGAACCAGGGCATCGGCGGCAGGATTTCGCGCGAGGCGCCCATGTGCCGGCCGGTGCGAAGCGCCTTCATGAACATGTCTTCGGTCCAGATGCCGAGGCCCGTGTTCTCGTCCGGTGTCAGGTTCGCGGTGAAGCTCACGCCCCATGGTCCCGAGTGCGCCGTGTTGGTTGGCGCCGACGCGATCATCCACTCCGGCGACGTCAACTTCGCGGGCGCGGTAATCACGAGCTGCTCCGGATGCCCGGACAGCATGCGCGTCATGTCCGGCTCCGGTCCTTTCGGTCCCATCTTGAGCGGCGTGTGGCAGTCGTTGCAACCGCCAATGGTCACCAGGTACTGGCCGCGCGCAATCCGCGCCGGATCAGGCTGCGTCGACGATGCCTGCGCCTGCGGTTCGGAACAGGCTGCGGCCGTCAGCGCCGCGATCAGAGCCGCACCACCCATCACCACTGCAAAGGACATCTTCTTCATCACGATCTTCTTCATCACGATCTCTCCTGAGGCACGTTTGAACGTTGGGTGCGCCGGATGAGTCCGGCGTCTGCCCTGCCGATATACGCGACGTTCGCAGGGAAACCCCGCAGGCACGTCGGGGCAGGGCGGGTCGGGCGGGTCAGGCGGGTCAGGTCAGGACCGATCGCACAGGTCGGGCGATCGGGCGGGTCGGCCAAGTTGGGCGCGTCAGGCGGGCCGGGTGGGGCGGGCGGGTTGGGTAGGTCTGGTCGGTCGGGTAGGTCAAAGGTTGGGCGGGTCAGGCAGGGACGCCAGCGTCGTGCGAAGATCACGGCAATGGCCGAACCGCGGGAGTATCACGCCGGAGAGTCGCTCGAAGATTTCTGCAGGGCGTGCAAGACCGATCGCATGCACACGATCGTCGCGGTGGACCTGCACGGAACGCCGCTGCGGGTCGTCTGCGGCTACTGCGACAGCGAACATCACTACCGGGGCGGGCCTCGAATCGCGACCGGCGCCTCGCACCCAGCGACTTCACCCGCCCGTCAACGGGCCGCGGCATCGGCCGTCGGCCGCGATCCGATGCCCCTGGTCAGCGAACGCGAGAGAACAGGACCTGTGATGTCGATTCCAAACGCTACGGACGATCTCGAACTGCTGCTGCGGCGCGTCCTGCGCGAGGAGAGCGGCGTAACAGCCGTCGTGCCAGCCGAAAAATGGCGCGGCGGCACCGTCGTGCTCCGTCCGGGCACGCCAGGCGTGCAGGAGAAGAGCTTTCCGATCGAGACGCTGTTCCACAAGGTGGTGATGGTCCGCAACCGTCTGCGGACCCTCGAGCAGCAGGTCAATGCCTCGGAACTTCCCGACGACGCGAAGATCAAGCTTCAGAGCTACATCACCGGCTGCTACGGCTCACTGACGACGTTCAATGTCCTGTTCGCTGACGAGGACGACCAGTTCAGTGGGGCGGGGGGAGAGTAGAACGCAGGGCGGGAAGGGCGGGAAGGCCGGGAACGGCGGGAAGCGCGGGAAAGTCTGGAAGGGCGGGACGGTCAGGAATGTCGGGGGCACGGACGTCTCGACGAGCAGGTGGTCTGTGATCGACGCATCTGCTCCGTCCGCCAGCTCCCAACCCGCTCGACCCTCCCGACCCGCCCCACCCTCCCGACCTGCCCAACCCGCCCCCTGCGTGTCTGCTATTTCCCGAGCTCCTTGTAGATCGCCTCGACGGCACCCTTGAGGCGATCGGACTTGTAGCCCGGATACTTCGCCGTCACGGTGCTCGACGCCGCCGCGTCTGCGGCGCTCTTGCCGGCCTTGATCGCCGCTTCGGTTTCCGCGAGCAGGTCGGCCATGTAGCGCTGATACTCCTGGAGTTCCGCCGGCTTCGAGACCGGCGTGTGGCCCGGGATGATGGTGTCCGCGTCCTTGATCGTCGCGATCGCCTTGGCGAGCGTCTTCGGCAGTTCCACGCCGCTGCCGTCGTTGGCGAGGTCCAGCAGCGGAGCGTCCTTCCACGCCCACAGGTCGCCGGTCTGCGAGCACGCGCAGCGTCGGGTAGTACACCATGGTGTCGCCGCCGGTGTGCCCCTTGCCGAAGTAGTACAGCTCGACGCGGTCCTTGCCGCTGCCCAGCGTCAGTTTGTCCTTGTAGGTCTGCTTGGGCAGGAACTGCGCCTTGTCGCCCTTGAACGCATCCATCTTCGCCATGAGCGTCTTCGTGTTCTCGTGCGCGACGATGTTCACGCTCGTCGGGAAGCCTTCGTTGCTGCCGGTGTGGTCGCCGTGCGTGTGGGTGTTGATGATCGTCGTCACCGGCTTGCTGGTGACCGCCTTGATCTTCGCGAGGATGTCCGGGCCGTACCCGGCGAGCTTCGTGTCGACGACGATGACACCGGCGTCGGTGACGAATACGCCGACGTTACCGCCAGTGAACTGCGCACGGTCCACCGGACTCGACGCGCCGATGATGTAGAGGTTGTCCTTGACCTTCTGCAGGTCCGGCAGCGTCGCCCGCTGCTGGCCGGCCAGGCCGACCGACAGAGCACCGATAGCGATCAGCGATCCAAGCACCACACTTCGTCTCATGAAATCCTCCTGGGGTCAGACCCGGGTTCAGACCCCGCGCAGTTTCTGCGCAGTCCCGGCGACCTGCCGCGCAATCGCGCGCAATTATAGCGGACTACTTTCGGATCAGCGGGTGGACGTACCCTGCCGGCAGCACCTTGTCCTGGTCCGGACGGACGCTCAGGTAGTCCACGTGGTCGGGCACATTGGTCCACCCGTGCGGAACGCCGGCCGGGATGATGATGACGTCGCCCGTCTTCACTGGCCGCAGCGTACCGTTCTGGATAGGGCCGGTGGTGGATGGTCCGGCCAGCGTCGTCACGACCTCGTTGTCGGCGGGGAATGCGCGCGGGCTGGCGAGCGTGCCGCCCGTGACGAGCGTGCCGGCACCGGAAATGATGACGTAGGTCTCGGTGACTTCCGAATGCACCAGGCCGTTGATCGGCGCCGCCGGCGACGTCCGTCGTCTTGCCCCGATGCAACACGCCGACGGCGAGATTGTAACCGGCCCATGTCGACGACCCGGAGTTGCTGATCGCCCTGCGCCGCCGTAATCGTGGACAGCACCTTCTGCACATCGTCCACCGCGATCGGAATGGCGTCAGTCGGAGGCGTCTGCGCCGACGACGTCCCTGCCGTGGTCATCAGGCCGACACAGACCAGCATCGCACACACACCCATTCTCATCTCCACACTCCACCAGGAGATCGACTTCCGCACGCCACCACGAAAGCGCCTCGCCGCGCCCATCGGCCCGCGACGATCGGTCGCCGCACACTCGAACACGTCACATCGTGGGTCGCTTGTCGCAGCCGTCGATGAACGCGCGTTTGGCGTCGGCAGGCTTCTGAATGGTCTTGAAGAAGTGGTCGAGGTACCCCTTGGCATCCTTGCGGTAGCCCTCGTCCAGCGACGGGCACATGGTCGTAGACACCCAGCACGTCGTCGCGCAGCGCAGTCAGGCGCGTCAGCAGCGGCGTCAGTTTCTCTTGCGGTCACGCACGGCCCGCGGTACAGGCGCTCTCGAACGGTCGCGAGACCGAGCGGCTTCGACGGAACCGCGTATCGCGCGTTCACGAGACCCGAGTAATCGAAGTCGTACGGAATCGGATAGGCGGTGCCCGAGCCCGCGCGCACCACCTTGATGTTGTGGAGCTTGAACAGCGACATGTCGGTGTTGCCGATCATGTATTCGAACAGCCCGACCAGTGCGCATCGCCTCAGCGTCCACATGGGCAAACGTCATCCCTTCGAGTTCGGTGGTCTGCCCGTCCAATCGCCTCGCCACGTCATCGTCGTCTTCGAGGAAGAGTCCCGCACGTGACGTCAGCGGCTTCTGGCTGGCTGACGTCCACGTAGGTTGCCGCGGCGAGACGGGCGCGGAACGAGCGGGGCGTGATCTGGTTGAAGATCTTGTAGACCGCGTATTCGCGGTAGACGTACTGCTCGTACGAATCGACGTCACGGCAGTGCGTGCCGAGTTTCAAGCGCCTTGTGCCCGGCGAACACGCGTCCCGGCGGTCTTCGCCGGTGAACTCGAGCCGAATCGGCGCGAACGTGCAGGTGGCCGACATCCGGCGCGAGTGGCCGCGGGTGCGCAGTTGCACGTCGATCCGATCTTCGCCTCCGAGCCGGCCGGACACGACGATCGTTCCGGGAAACGTGCTCGTGCTCTCCGGGTCGCGGTCGCGATTGACCGCCTTGAAGTCGGCA
This sequence comes from uncultured Acidobacteriota bacterium, assembly GCA_963697745.1. Taxonomy (GTDB): domain Bacteria; phylum Acidobacteriota; class Vicinamibacteria; order Vicinamibacterales; family CAVVIG01; genus CAVVIG01. The sequence goes on from CAVOPD010000006.1 coordinate 663,482, forward strand.
ATGAGGGTGACGGGCAGCGGGTCGTCGCTCGCGAACAGCGCGCGTTCGGTCGCGGCACGCTGACGATCGAGCCGCGCCTGCAGCGTGGCCGGCTCGCGCGCCGCCGGAACCTTGGTGCTGTCGGTGTTCGTGGCGGGCTTGGAGGTCTCCGGTGCCGCCGCTGGCGGTTTGCCGGTGGACTGCTGTCCATCGACGACGGCGCCGGCCATGCATCCGGCCACGAGTGTCGCGCCGAGTACACGCACTACGCGCACGAATGCTGTGTCAGCCACGCTGTCCTCCAAAACAGGCGGATCGTAGTGCATATCGTCGAGTTCATGATGGAGATTTATCCACGTATCCGTTGCGCGCCCGGACGCGGTACGCGCCACTGCGGACGTGCACACGGATGCTGTGGTATTTGCCGTCAGCCGCCCGCGACGACGAGTACCCGATCAGGTACTGACTGTTCAGCTCGTTGGCAATCTGCTCCAGCGCCTCGACGACCTCGGAGTTGTCGTGCACGACGCGAGTGCGGCCACCACTCTGGTCGGTAATCTCCCCGAGCGTGACCGGGTTGACTGCCGCGTTGATGGTGCGCCGGTCGCGCGGAGTCGATGCCGATGGCATAGACGAAGACGTCGGTGCGCAGCAGCGCGGTGCGCAGGTCGCGCAGCCGGGTGTCGCTGGCCGTGTCGGCGCCGTCCGACACGACGAGCAGCGCTGCCCGCTGCTTGTGCCGGGTATCGGCCATCGGAATCGCCGCCATGATGGCGTCGTAGATGGCGGTCGATCCCCACGGCCGCACCGGCGCCAGCATTGGTAAGGCGAGCGTGCGGTCTTCGGTCCACGGCGTCAGCAGCTGCTGATGATGGTTGAACACCATCAAGCGCAGAACTCGTCCGTCGGCGCGAGCAACTCCGAGACGAAGTGATCGATCGCCTCGCGCGCTTCGGCGATGCGTCGGCCGTACATGCTGTCGCTGGCGTCGAGCAGGACGCCGAGGCTCACCGGCACGCGTTCGCTGGTGAAGGCGTGATGGCCTGGAGCTGGCCATCTTCGTACACGTCGAACTGATCACGCGGCAGATCGCGGCACGAGCCGGCCGTCCATATCGGTGACCGTCGCCGTGACGGTGGTGAGCTTGACGGCGGTGCGGAAGTGGGGACGGTCTTCGGGTTTCAGCAGCAGCGGCTGCTGGGCACGCGCCGACCAGCCCGCCAGCAGGACGAGCGCAGCGATCGACGCACTCCACAGAAGCGCCAGGGGCGCGCGCATGCCCGCATTCTACTTCGCACCTGGAACGGCCGTGCGCGTACTAGCGGACGAACCAGTACGCCATCTTGACCATCACCACGTCATCAGCCGGCGCACCGAAAAGCGCCCCGGCGTCGCGGCCGACCTTGAACTCGCCCGGCTGGCTGTCGTCGAGTTGCTGTCGTGTCCACACGGCGTAAAACGTCGAGCCGGGACGAAACTCCCAGCGGAACACCGTGTTCATCCGCAGCGGGCGCTTCCACACGGCGTCCCATCGACGTGTCGTGCCCAGGTGTCATTGAACACGACCGCGTCTTTCTGGACGCCTGCGGCGCTCGCAGCCCGTCAGGTGGTCGTGCATCGGTCGAGGTAGATGGCGTCGTCTGCCGTCCACCACCGGCGGACGCTCCGTCCGCAGCAGCGTGCACGGTCGCGTGCGGTTGATGCGCCTCTTCCGCCGCACGCACCTCGCCCGGCACCGCAGGTACAGGACCAGCCCGGCGCAAGGCGAGCATGCGCACACCTCCGGCACGGAGTCGCATCTCCAGACGTCGCATGCTGCCTCCCGTGATCGCGACTGGCGTGCTGGTTGAAGACCGTGTGTTACTTGGCCTTGCGGAGGTAGATGTCGCCGTTGAAGGTGCGGAGCTCGAAGTCGGGACCGCCGCCGTTGATCGTGCCGTAGATGGAACGATCCATCTCCAGGCGGTATTTCGCGTTTCCGCGCGGGTCATCGCGGGTGCGGTCCGGTCGTCGTCGCGACTGCGGTTTCGATCGCGCCGTGCATCGGTGGTCCGGCGGACGGGCAGCGGCCAGCGTCGTCTGCACGTCGAAGTCGGTGTACACGTCGCCACGGTCGCTGCGCATCTTCAGGGTGGCCTTCGCGGAACCCGGCAGCGTCACGTCGACGTCGCCGTTGAACGACGTGAACGCCATCGGCTTGCCCGCCGCCAGCTGCCGCAGGGTTGCCACCACCCTGCCGTTCGTCGCGTGCGCGATCACGGCGCCGCCAACATCGGTGAGCCGAATCGACCCGTTCACGTTGTTCACCTCGATGCTGCCGTTCACGCCGTCGACCGACACGCGACCGCCGTTCACGGCGCGCAGCACGAGGCTGGTCGCCGCCGGCACCTGAATCGCGAGGTTCGCCGCGCCGCCCATCACCGGCGCGGACATGCTGACGTGTTGTTCTCTTCCTGATGTTCACACCGGCAGGCTGCGTGAGCCTGCTTCAGCCCGGCCGCCGGATCGTCGGTGGTCCGCCGTGGCCGATCGCATCACGCGCTCCGTTCGCGTTCGCGCTCCCGATCGCGGTCATCAGCGTCGCGCCTCTGTCCGTCGTCGTGACGATGACGTCGCGGCCCGAGCCGACGCGGACGCTGATGCTGCCGCTCAGCACGCTCACCTTCACCGTGCCCGGCCGCGACGGGTCGCTGAAGGGCACCGTAACCTGGTTGCCTGACGCCTGCGCGTTGCGGAGGCTTGCGCGCTCGCCTGGGGCCTGCGCATTCGACGGGGCTCTGCGCGGTGAGCCAGCGTCTGCGCAGCGTGGACGGCGACTACGAGATGGCCGGTGTCTGCACGGTGACCGGACCCTGTGCGCCCGCAATCCGTCCGATGGTCAGCAGCGTGCACATCGTGACGCCGCAGAGAAGGTTCCTGTTGATCATGATTCTGCCTTTGTTCTGGCTCATGTCCGCGGTCGACGCTGACGTCCTGCCTGCGCACGCGCGACTCACTGCTTGCGGACCTGGACGTCGCCGTTCAGCGTTTCGAACGTCAGTTCCGGTCCGCCGTTGCCGACCCGCACCGACGCGTAGCGGTCGCGCACGGTAGACGAAGCGGCCGTCCTTGCGCTCGCTGGTCGTCGTCGGGCTGGCAGCGGCGTTGTCTCGAAGTCGGTGTACAGCCCGCCGTTCATCGTCTTCAGCCGGAGGTCTGCCGACAGCGACGCCGGCAGCGTGACGTCCACCCGGCCGTTCACCGTCCTGAATTCCGCAGCCGCGTCCGGCGGCGCCGGCGAACGACGCCTCGAGATCGCCGTTGACCGTGCTCGCTCGCCCGGCGCCCGCGGACGCTGGACCATCTCGAGATCGCCGTTCACGTTGCGCAGCGTGTAGCGGCCTTCGGTGCTTTCCACCTTCAGCGTGCCGCCGTTCACGGTGCAGACGTCCAGCGTCGCGGCTCTTCGGGATGCGCACCTCGAAGTCGACCCGCACCCTGGTGCGTTCCTCGCGTCCGACGGCGGTCGTCGCGCGGCCAGTCCACCTGACAGCCGCAGTGGCTCGCGTCACCGCACACCAGCAGCCGTCCGCTCTCCTGGCGGAAGTCGAGCGTCGGGCCCCGGGTCGCTGGCGTCGCCCTGCCGTTCCACCGTGCGCGTGGCCACCACCGAGACGTCCGATGCGGTCCTCGGCGACGATGTGGACCGACCCGGTGATGTTGCTCAGTTCGAACACCTGCCCCCGAGTCCCGGCGACCACGGGAGCGTGCGGCGGATGGTCTCGGGCGCCTGGGCTGCGCACCACCGAGGCAGTAGTCGAGGCCCGGGCACCAGCGTCACGAGCGCGCGTGATAGGAGAATCGACAGCACGTGCATATACCAGTTCATGACCGGTCTCCTCACGAAGCGAATTGTTCGAGGGCCCACTGCGCACGTCCGCGGACCGATTCGTCGAGCGACGCGTCCTGCGCCAGCGTGCGGAAGAGCGCTGGGGCCTGCGGGTCGCGTGTTTCCACCATGAAGTCGATCACCGCCACCTGCAGCAGCGGCGACGTCTGGTCGGCGACGGCCCGCTTGGTGCCCCAGCCGCACGTCGGGACGATCGCTGAACCGGCGCAGCGCATCGATGGCGGCGAGCCGCACGTTGACGTTCGGGTCGTGCAGCAGCGTGTCGAGCAGCGCCGACACGACTTCGTTGCCCGGCTGGTCGATCTGCGCCGTCCAGCTCACGCCGCGCAGCCGTTCGGTGGCCGACTGCTGCTGCATCAGCGACAGCGTGAGCATCTGCCGCATGTCGCGGCAGTTCGCTCCGCACTTCCGCGATCTCGTTGCCCGGGACCGGGCCGGCTGCGACTGCCTCGTCGGCAGCGCCCGCCACCAGCACGCCGACGATCAGGAGCGACGCGGCGAGCGCCAGCTGCACGAGCGGCTCCCCCGACCATGAACGACGGCGCCCACGTGCGTCCGCGGTCCTGACGGGATGCGGGCCGTCGGTCCGCGGACGCACGTTCGGCCGCCAGCATGGCGGAGAACCGCTCGCGCATCCGGTTCGAGGGCACGGGCGGCGTCGGCAGCGTCGCCGAGCGCCTGCCAGAGCGGCTCGAGTCCCGCGTATTCGGCCTGGCATTCGGCGCACGAGGCGACGTGCTGCTCGAGCGCCTTTGCGACGCTCCGCGTCGAGCGAGCCCGCGAGATACTCCGCAAACCGTTCCCTCACTTCTTCACAGCGCATGGTGCATCCTCGAGTCTGAAAAACAGCGCGCGCAGCTGCTTCATCGCGCGGTGGACGCGAACCTTGACCGCTCCCACTTCGATCCCGAGCGTCTCGGCGATCCGGTCGTACGGGCATGCCCGTGATAGCGGGCCAGGACCAGCAGGTCGCGCGGCTCGTCGGCCAGTTGCTGCAGGGCCCGTTCGAGCTGCTGCCATTCGATCTGCCGTTCGAGCAGCCGCGCCGGACCGGGATCTGGCGTCGCCACCTCCAGCGCCGCGTCCACCGCTCCACCGGCGCCGGCCCCTGCTTCCGGAAGTGGTCGGCCCGGGCGTTGCGCGCGATCCGGAACAGCCAGGTGTCGAACCGGCTGCCCACGTCGTAGGTGTGGCGATACTTCAGGATTCGCACGAACACCTCCTGCACCAGGTCCTCGGCCAGCGCCGCGTCGCCGGTCGTCCGGCTGAGGAAGTGGAACACCGGACGGTGATGGCGCTCGAACAGTTCGCCGAGGGCGTCGAGTTGCGCCGCCCTGCACGGCGTGCATCAACAGTTCGTCGGTCACGTTCTGAGTATGACTACTCACGAGCGGCGGGAAAGGTTACACGGGGAGTCAGAGGTCAGAGGGATCAGGGCGGATCGGAGGTCAGAGGTCGGGGATCGGCGGAGGTTCAGGGGCGACCGATCGATCGCGGATCAATGCACCGCGGGCCCGCCGATGTGTCTGGCGAGCCCGTGGTGCACGGTGAGCGTGGACCGGCGCGAATCCTCGCGCCCGGGTCGCTTACCGGAACAGGTCGGCGTGGATGTCGACCGTCCGCGCCGGGTCGACGTAGACATCGAAGACGCGCGGATTCGAGCCCCTGCGCGTCCAGCTCGATCTGGTGCGGGCCGACCTCGAGTGTCAGGCGCTGGAACGCGCCGTCGAAGTCGTCGACGATGCCGGCGTAGTAGCCGTCCACGTAGACCTGCGGCGTCGCGCGGCTGCACCTGGAGCCGCACGTCGCCGTAGTAGACGGTGCGCACCCGAACGCCTGGCGCGGGCCAGTAGCCGTAGACCGGCCCGCGTACGGCGCGCCGTAGAGATAGCCACTACCCCACGCCGAAGTAGACGCTGAAGTGGCCGCCCGGAGCCGTAGTAGTGCCGGCGGGGCAGAGGCACCGGGACAGGACACGCGGCGGCCCGGTAGTAGTAGCGCGGTATAGGGATACCCGTAATACCGGTAACCCTGGTAGCGATAACCGTCGTAGTGGCTGTAATAACGCGCGTCATACGGGTTTCCACCGACCCGGGCCGGCGGGTGAACCGGGCCGTTGTTCGGCCGCACAGAACCCTGGTATCGCGGCACGGCGTACTGCTGGGTCCCGAAGGCTTGAGCGCTGGCGCCGGGCTGAACGCCCTGTCCCTGCCCGGTTCCAATCCGTGGCGGCGCCACCCGTCTTGCGCCTGCGGCTCGACCCGAGTTGGCGGGGCCGGCGCAACCCGCGTTTGCGGCGCGGGAGCAGTCCGCGGCTGTGGCGGCGGCGCGACCCGCCTCTGCGGGGACGGCACTACTCGCGTTTGCGGTTGCGCGTCTGCCTGCGGCTGGTCGCTTCCGCCCGTCTGATTGCTATTGGCCGGGCCGTCAGTGCGATTCCCCTGCGGTTGCGCGTTGTCGCCCCTCGAACGGGCTTCCCCCTGACTGGCCCTTCCGTTTCTCTCGCGGCCGCGGTTCTCGCGCTGCCCGGCCTCGGCCGACATCCCGCCGATGGCGAGGACCACCACCAGCGTGCCGACTGGAATCCATTTGTTGTTGAGTTTCACTACCGTCCCCTCCGGAGCTCGAAACCCCGTCCCCGGATCCCGAGAGGGGCAACAACCCTGCCACCGGCTGCCAGTCGTTTCCCTGAGCTTTTCCTCACGCGTTTCCAACGTCGTCCGTGCATCGCGTCATCTGCAAGGGTCATCTCAACCAGAATGTCCGATCTTTACGATCCGCTCATTGACTTCACAGAGGACGATACGACAACGTTGCAGCGAACTATGTACACAGGCGCTTTGCTCGCGTTCGCCCGGACACTCGGGTTCGCTGCGACCGCAGGATTCCTGCTCGCCGCCTGTTCGACGAGTGCCACTCCCAAGGCGAAAGGCCGCGACGAGTCTGCTCGAACCGTGAAGGTCGCTGACGTGCGGCAGGAGCAAGTCGGCCGCTCCATCGACGTCGTCGGTACGCTGACCGCGCAGGACGAGGTGACGATCGCGTCCCAGGCTGATGGCGCTGTCAGCCGCGTCCTCGCCGATCTGGGGGATCGGGTCACCACCGGGCAGGTGCTGATCGAAATCGACCGCGAGAAACTCGAGTACAACCTCGAAAACCAGAAAGCCACCCTTGCCCGCGCGCTCGCCAGATACGGCGCGACCGATCCAGCGCATCTCCCGCCCATTGAAAAGACGCCGGACGTGCAGAAGGCCGCGGCCGAACTCGGGCAGGCGCGCCAGGCCTACGACAGAGCCGAGGAGTTGAACCGCCGGCAACTCCTCCCCCGGCAGTCGCTCGACGACGCCGATGCGACGCTGCGCGCCAAGCAGGCGGCCTACGACTCCGCACTTCAGGGCGCCCGGAACCTGTCCGCCGATATCGACGGCGCCAACGCGATGCTCAAGCTGGCCGACCGCCAGTTGCGCGATGCAACGATCCGCGCCCCATTCGACGGCTACGTCCAGAAACGGCTCGTTTCGCTCGGCGACTTCGTGAAGAGCCAGACGCCCGTCATGAACATCGTCCGCATGGACACGCTGAAAGCCACCGGTGAGATTCCCGAGCGCATGGCGCCGTGGGTGCAGGTTGGCCAGGTCGTCGCCGTCAACGTTGATGCGTACCCGGGGGAATAAATTGCTCCTCATGTTTTAGATAGCCGAATGGATTATTTCCAAAAATGGTCCCTGAGGACTGACTGGCATAATTGCTTCCTATCCATTCCGATGTTTCATTTAGCCACCTCTCTGCAATAATACTTTTTGAGGCCGATTTGCCGTCAAATTCCCAAGAATGTCCCTTAACCAAAACCATTGTATCATCTTTAGGATCATATTTTATTTCTGCATAAAATATATTACTATATGGAAGAATTAAAATGCCTCCACTTGCTACGAATTGTCTTAGGTAATCATACTCTTCTTGGGTTACATATTCTTGATGTTGCAAAATTAATACGTCGTATTTGTTAGATTTAGTTGTTTTGTCATCAAAAATATTTCCATTATGGATATCAGGATCGGATATAATCGTTACATTTGCACCGGGCATTAAATTAGAAATATGGTTTTGGAGATAAAGTTCCGTAAAACTAGGCATTGAATCTCTATCAATCTTGCTTGTTAGTAAATTAAGATATTTTGTGAAAGTTTGATAGAACGAGAAATTATTGTAAAGATTGTAGAATATATAAAAGGAATTATCGTAAGCAGCATTTGTAAATGTCGGATCGACTAGTGCAATACGGACACCATCAAAATTATTTAAAGAGCTAGAGTTATTTGGATATTTGAGAATCAATATTGCCCAACGGAAAATAATTACTTAAATTGTGGTTAAGAGTAGTATTTCTGTTCATGTCCCCATTTTCATAATTCATCCTGTTTTTGTCCTCATCTGCTTTTGCATAATCAATATTTGTAAGATATATCTCGTCATCTAAGGTTGAATCACCCTCCCACACAATAAAAACTTCATTACTTTTATCTGAAAATTCCACTTTTGGATTTAAAAAATATGTATCGTTTTTTAATAGTGTTGTCTCCTTTTCAGTGAAATTATTCAATGGATTGCTAATTTTTTTGATAATGATTGAGGATGAATAATTTGAATCTTCATTAACCCATGCAACATGAGCAGTGTTATTGGATATGTCGATAGACGGATTAAACGAATTGTTACTATCATTGCTGACGTTTATCTTATAGTTGCATTCTTTTGCATCATTTATATTCATGACACAAAAATATATGTCACTATATCTATTTTGGCTTATTTCTTCCCAGAGTATGTATAATTTATCATCTTTGATTTTAATCATTGGACTAACCGACCATCCTGTGTAATTGTTTAGACTTGTAGTGTCATGAAATGTTTGCCCTGAATTATTACTATATTTAAACATAGTATCTGTAAGTATAGGATATTCATCTTTTACAAAAGTACCATTGGTCCATAAAACATACACGTTGTTTCCTGAGGATGCTAATTGCGGATTAAAAGATATCTTTGCATTATTTGTTAAATTGGTAACTTTGTCAAAAGAGGTTCCCATGTCAATGCTTTTTGCAAATGATACTTCTCTCGTCTCATTTTCCATACCTTTGTTATAAATGGTTATCCAAATTGCATATACTTTATTTCCTTGAGTAGTGATTTTTGGAAAAAAGGCAAAGGAATTATTTTCACTTATACTGACGGCTTTTTCAAAGGTGTTGCCCCCATCGTCGCTCTTTCTTAATACTATACCTTCAGATGAGTCATGCCATATTATATATACACGAATGGAATTGCTTTCTGCATCCATCGAGTTGCCTTTTGAAACCGAGATCTGAAGGGGTACCAGATAGTCCTGTATTGTCACCCAAGTTTATAGTTTTTTCAAATGTCTTTCCACCATCAATACTTCTTTTAAAAAAAATTTGACCATTCTTATCGGGAGACTGCTCCCATATTACAAACACATAATTATTCATTACCACAATTTGATGGTCGTATGCTCCTCCGGGAACATTACCCAAGTTTATAGTTTTTTCAAATGTCTTTCCACCATCAATACTTCTTTTAAAAAAAACATCCCTGTATCCGGATGAATCGTCTAACCAAATGATAGAAATATTTTTCCCATTTACTACAAACTTTGGTAACTCTGAATGACCTTTATTTGAACTGATATTTATCGGATAATTGCTTTGGATTTCATTTCTTTCATTTCCTGTAAAATTGGACTTGTCGGTTATTAGATCCGAATCAAAACTATTAGTTTTGCTACTATTGCTAAATGTCGTCGTAGGTAGTTCTAATCCAAATGCTGAATAAGTAATTTCGAAGTGAAAGTAAATGCTACACAAAAAAAACAAAAAAACAATGGTGACGGGAAATAAAGAAATATTCATTTTACTTTTTAATCATTTTAATGAAAATATGCAAAAGGATGTTAATCGTATCTGTCTATTCGTTTTATTCTTTTCGATCATCCTTAACTTTTGCAAATCATTGTGTAATTCGTCCAAAGTTACTTAAATACTTATGAATTATTGAGGACAACAAAAAGTAGAACAGGAGCTAAATACAGCGATTTCATAGCCCATGTTCACAATATTACTTTCATACACATGCCCTCAAACCGATATTTGATTAGTGAGATTGGGCACATTGCATTCTTTTTTTTGTTCAATCCTTATAAAATCATTCCATCCAGAACTGATAGTGAGTATAAGGCTCTGCTATTGCAAGATAGAACCTCCTCAAATCAACCAATATGGCTATAAAGCCCCTTGCGCCCAAATTCTAAATTATTCAACAATTAACGACCTTTCTGAATTATCTTAATTTTAGTACTTTTGTAAAGCTATCTAGCCTCAATAATTAAAGAATAATCCGAAAAATGGTATGCCTACTATTCAAGATTTTTTCAATCTCTCAAATTCTTATTTTTTTCTAGATTTGATGTGATTAAAAAGGATGATTAATAAGATCTATTTACCAAGTGCGGAGAACTTTTATTAGATACAAAACATATATACACATTAAAAGATGTTTGCTGGACATATTTTACCAATATTATCGATTTTAAAAATGAGAAATTTTTTACTTTTTTCTTTTACAGCATATTTGTTTATCTCAGTTTTAGTTATATCAATGAATCTATAAATGATATTTTAAGAAAAGAAATTTTGGCAGACACGGTCGTAAAAACCATAAATACTGAAATAAGTCCGACTTATTTTGCCTACAGTCCTGCAAACAAATACATTTTTGTTGCTAGTGGTAATTCAGGAACTATACCTGTAATAAGTCCTGGGGTTTAATATCTAAACCCGATATTGATGACACACTAAAACCTACTTTTAAAAAAAATCTTCAATGATATTGTCATCATATCTATTATAGTATGTTTGTAATGCCGTTTTCTATTTTATTAGAAAACTTCGTGCACGCCAGTGGATATCGAAATTATAAAATTAGAACTTTTATTCAGAAATAGACCTCAAATAGTTAATTATGATTTCTAGTTGATTTTAGAATATAACACATCCATTCCTAAACCCCTTAGACAACATACTAAATGGACTTACTAAAAGAAATTACCAGCAGAGAAAATATGAAAGCTATAAGCAATTACCAGCAGATAGAGTCCTGACTGATTCAACGCTTGATAACCAGTCATCAATATATGGTTATAAATTAGGCTTGAATAAAGTAAGATGACCGATCCTTTTTATTCAAATTATGATGAACTTGATCTAATTATTTATCGATGATGTTTCATGACAATTTAGTGATTCTATGGAAGGAATCATTCAAAATTTATGATATAATAGTGATTAAATTGCATAAATAACGAGGTATTGGCTGATACCCTTAATAGATTCAGTGAATATATGTAGTTATGACAGTCATTAAATATTTAATCGAGGTGTAGTGAGTTTGAATTCTCCTTATATAGCGCATGTAAATGAAGAGACCGTTGATAACATGGTCTTATTTGAAGAACAAAATGGAAGAAGTAATATTCCTTTTTCTGAGATTAAAACAACGGTCGGAAATCTGTTAACGGATTTAACAATTAAAAAAATATCGAAGAAGTATCCAGTAAAAAGAAATGGTGTATTAAATGCTGATGATAAAATTGATGCACGAGATTCTCCCACAAACATTGACCATAGCTTACCAAGCAAGTATCCTAATTCCTTGTTCAGCAAAGGAGTTAAAATATTAAATGAAGACTTTGTAGGCTTTATTATGAAGGAAACAAAGGATAAGATCGTTGTATTTGGTAATTATGTCCAAAGATTTGATATTCCGAAATCGAAAACATATGAAGTTGGGGTTGATATTATTCTAAATATGAATTTTAAAGAATTTGTAACCTATGAAGTGGATAATTATACTTCCTTACCAAAATAGTAACATGTTGTATACAAACAATTTTGAAAACCTGAACTAAAAATAATGATAATTCAATCATATTAGCATATATGTGATATGTAGTATCTTTAGCTGATGACGAATATTCTCAAAATCAACCGAATTAAAAAATGAATAGTGTAGACTCACAAAATATCTATTAATAAACCCCTTGTCCCTTAACTTAAATTCCATAAATTATGGAATAATCAGTGGCAGGAAGTTTTTATCAAACTATCATAGGACATGAAATTCGATTTGTCATATCGATGGTTGATTTCATTTACTACATAACAAAAAATTATTTTATTACTGCTCAACAATAAATCATAAAGGTTAGAGCATTTAAGATTCTTTTATCTGACTAGGCTTTAGATACTAAATTTAGTTCTTATTGAGCGATATTCTATTAGTCATTATTTCAAAATAGTTTCATTGTCTAGAATAAGTTAGAAAAAAAACTCAATTTAAACATCAAAAGTAATAGAAATATTAATTACTCACGATAAGTTTGTAAGTAAATTTCTTAAACTAACCTACTTCATCTTTTCCATTAATTCTATCATCTTTAGCCATTTTATTATCCAGGGGATGGTATACATAGTTACTCTGTCATTATGATCTACTAATCTTGCAATTTGATGAATTTTTTGAAAATTTAATCTATCTTTCTGTAGCAGGCTCATTTTTTTTCTTTCTTTATGATGCATTTTTTTATTATTCTGTTGGCTTATTGGTACAATATCGTATCTTAAGTAACATTGCTTATAAACAAATATATTTTGAATTGCTAAGTTAAAGACGGACATTAAAAGAACCTACCTTTAAATTTTAAAAACCTGGTTGACTGGACAAATAAGTCTACCTATTAGCATATGAAATAGTGATAAAAAGGATTTGAGAAAAATGATACCGGTAACGAAAAAAACAATCTCATCTAATCTATTTAAAGGAATTTCTTTAATTATTAATGTAATTGCTATAAAAAGATTAATAATTTCATAAAGTCTAAATCACACCGTTACATATTGCTTCTAAAACGTTACAATTGTTTTCTGTCATTGTATTTTTGACGATTTCTTTGATCTCGATGTTATCTATTACAATTAGTTATCCAGGAGTGGAATTATGGAGTATAGAATTTGTATTTGTTCAACTTCCAAATAACAATATAATTCAGATTATCAGTACCTCAACTTTCACAGACGATTTGGAAAATTTTCATGTTATGGGTGAAGTAAACAACACCTCATTCGATCCGCAAACAAATATTTTAGTTACGACGACTTATCTGATACAACAAAGAGTGTAATGGTTGACAACCATTCAGCATTTTCACCAATAGGAACCCAAAGGCCTGGTGAACTATCACTTTTTGATATATTAGTACCTGATCCTCCAATATTAATCAAGTTTAACTTTATTGAATTCTTTACCGTTTCTCAACCTGCAATAGAAGAACCTGCAAATCTTGTTTTAAACGGTAGCAGTGCATTCTTTGATTATGTTTATAATCCTCATATCACGGGCAATATAATCAATCATGAACAATTCCCGGAACAAATCTTAAATCTTGTTGCAACATTTTATGATAATTCAAGTCTTGACATAGTTGGAACTCAAAGTTTTGCACTAAATGTTGCTAATTAATCTCAGAATCAAATGGCTCCATTTAATATTACAATATTTGATAATGAAATGAGATCCCAAGCCAAATTTATTCTTTGAATGTGGTCTCAGTCGAGATTTCAATGGGCTTTCCCTTTAAGCCCAAGTTTTCACTCGAACCTGTAGGAGAATTTATCGATAGCGGATTGTTTTTAGACTCGCAATTAAGTAATGAGCCCGGATTTACAAATGACTTTAGTTATAATAACAACAATGATAATGTTCCATAGTCTTCTTCATCTGGATGGACTGATGGTAATTCCGGTCAATCTTCTTCAAGTAATGATTTAGAAACCGACATAGATGTTGAAGAAGATCCTATTGTTAGAGGGAACACACAAACAATTGACGTGATAGGTAGTGATGAGGACACACAAGAAAGAATTGCTAATGCGGATACTGATGTAAGAGTCTTTTATACGACTGACTTTAATAAAGATGGTAGCGATCAAACAAATAGTGATAGAATAGCAACATTTGAGTTTGAAATTGGCCCCCGCTCTAATCCCGGTACCTTTGATGTTACTGTCAAAGTCGATGCAGCAGGATACGCCACAGATACTGATCGAACAACTTTTGAGGTGATTGAAATACCCGATGATACTAATAATACAAGTCGTCAAAATAATTCTACAGATACGGAAAATAATAACAGCACTATGGCTAATTATGGTCAAGATGAAAGTAAAGAAGATTTAGACTGTGCAGACATGGACGAAACAAACATTCCGATTGGAAACAATGATCCAAATAAACCGATTCACTATTGACCATCTATAAAGATCAACTCTATAAGTTTAAATTCATCTGATGATCCTGTAAGGCTCTATAACTATTCAATTTTAGGGTTTACACGAGTTTCATAATCCTGGAGATAACTCGATAGATTCAAATCTCATTCTTATCCATTTTCCTTTTAACAAATCGAGAAACTTATTCAAAAACAAACCTCCAGTTGTAATTGCTTTCTAATAGATGCGCTATGACCGGATCAACCGTTCCAGATTTTTTAAAATCCTCCATCATGGATGTTCCTATTTCTCTGAAAAAGTTTTCAAATCCTGCAGGAGTGTATGTGACAAGTAGTTTGCCCTGATCTTTTCCTATTTTCCTATAAGAATGACTTGTGTCTCTTTCAAATCTTAACAATGTGTCCTTATTTCCTTCTAAAGTATTTTTTCCATAACTAAAGGAAAAATTGCCTTCGATCACTTGAATTGCCAATGCTTCGTTTCCGTGCTTGTGTAAAGGTATTTCTGTCTCTTCACCTGGCGGGAATGTAATTTCAATTATGGAGTATTTATTTTGAGTTTGATTGCCAGATACAAGAACTTTGTAAATTATTCTATCGAGGTTACATTGATCGATCGATTGATAGTCTTGGAAAAAGACTTGATTATCCTTTTTTTCGCTCATTGATAGTCATTACTTGGCAGGGAAAATTAATAAATATTTGAGTCCAAAATCATCCAATTAACTTTATTTAATTATTATGATGCATCTGTGATCCTACTATAATTCTAATACTTGTATTTACAAATCTACAAAAACCTTACACGAGGGAGTAAGGTTTAGAGATGTTTATAATGATAATTTATCTACAATGTACAGCATGCATTTTGTATTCAATCGTGAATTATATCCGCACGGGTCCTTCATTTACTGGTTTTTCAATGAATTTATGAGTTGAATAAAATGGTGGTATTCCCGATAAATATAGGATATGATAAAAGGAATATCAAACATGTATCAAAGTCATCGTAGTAATGCAGTTGAGGGACTAATCAAAAAATTGTAACATTAACAATCTGAATCCTACTCCCGGCTGTCAAACATAAGTTCTACCTAGAAAGAAATTGACACTTGTTCTAGTATTTATGTGGGATGAAATCGCAGGTATTAAGCAAAAAGTATTATGAGACTTGAAAAGTTTTGTGATTTAAAAGAAATAATGGGTAAATGGATAGAATAGATGGGAAAAATATTTGTTGGGAAGGCAAAAGTAGAGGTGGTACACGAACGTTTAAATTCTTACTAAAATTCATACAAGCTCATTTAGAGATTTAATAGAAAGGCTATAACAGACTCTACAAAGCGAATTCATCTGAAGATAATAAAGTTATCTGGGGAAGTGCAGATATACAAATTGCCTGGAAAAGGATATCCTGTAGATAATCACGAGCCAGAAATCATTCAAGTGATAGAATTTCCTACACAAGGATAAATAAGAACGTTATTGGAATATCCGGACAGAAGGTTAAAGTCAACTACGAACAGACAAAACTACGGTGTTATTCAGATTTAACGATCCTATTAGATGTAATCATTAGTTTGCCTAAAGTAGTTATGTTAATTATTGTTTTACCCCTGTCACCTTTATCTACTTCTACCAGACCCAAGTCTGCTAATCCTTTGCTTTCCTTTCCTCCTTGAACATGATAGCTTAAAAGAGGTTTTCCGTATCCTGAAATTTGTTCTAATTCTTCCAAGCCACTTACCATTCCGCCTACCCCATCAATGCTTTTTAGTATGTTTATTTTGGTGTCAGATATGATTTCACCATAACTGAAATTGAGAACCGGCCACAATAGAAGCATTGTGTGACTATGATCCATTGTAAATGCCTTTATTCCATTAATAAAAGCTGATGAGAGCGCAGCACAATTAATTAATTTATCACCGGAACTTACATTCATTAGTATATGACGGTATTCCATACTTTTCATTGACAATACTTCATTAACCCTTTCAATTGTATCCTTTACGACGTTTTCCTTTTCAACAAGAATTATTTCAGAGCCAATACCGATTATCGTTTCAATCTTCTTTAAATATTCGATAGCCTTGAATTCATCATCTGAATAACATAGAAGTATGAGTTGGTGAATTGGAAAATTTTGAATCCCCAATGCTATCCCATCCTGATTATCGTCACCAAAGGTAGCAATTTGAAGGGTTTTCATTCTATGACTTCTAATTAAACTCACTCTGTTAAAGAATGTTTGTACTCTTTCTAATTGAAGTTGAATTTGCTAAATCCATTTTAACCCAAAATATGCTAACTTTACCTATTTTCTTTAATCACAATCGCTGTCCTTTTGATCATCATCATCAATATCAACTATATTTCCCAAAAATAGACATACAGTATGTATACACGTTGACTTTTTACCTATGCTACTAGAAAATGCCTATAGTATCCTCATTTGTGTTTGTGTAGCTGAATAGAACCGAATCGATAGAGGTGAAAGGCAATATAAGGTTACAAATGTCAAGCCCAAGAGAATTCAAAAGTGTAATAAATTTCAGGTCAATAGTAAACGAGTCATTTTTCAGCAGCAAGAATGCATCCGGAACCATCGTGTTTGATCACTTGATAATTCTTAACACGTGACTATTAAAATCATTAGAAAACAAATACCTAAAGTCCGATTCCATTTAAATCAAATTCAAAATATAGTCCCTCCATGCTTAATCTAAACGCCCTTCTCCTGGTAATTCAGAATTTATCTTCATTAGGGTGCCATAATCAAAGGTAACTTAACTTAGTATTAATGAATGATCCAGTTTTCCTTGTTTTTTTGGTAAATCTTAAAATTGTTTTCATTATCTTTTTGCAAATCTTATCCTACACCAATATCTGATACTAAAATTAGCGTATTATATGATTTAAAGTCGATAACTGAAAATTTAGGTTTTAATGAATGCTAATGATTATTTGGGTTTAAGTCAAGTTTGTATGATGTAGATTCGAGTCCCACTCTTGTTTGATATTAGAATAAAAATTGGTTGCAAAGAATAATCTTATATCTAGATCATGCGGAATCACCAGACTTTTGGGACAAGATATTATTTTACCTATATCAGATTAAAAAAATTTGCTGGATGTTTTCGAAATGTATTCTCTGTTTTTACTGAGGTGATGCAAAAACAAAGGATTGGATTCGATATTCATCTTCTGAATGTATCTCTATATGTCGTTGTAATTATTATCATTGTTGTTATTGTCAGTTGCCTGTTCTCCTATCATGTCATTTGAAAATTGGTCATAATCTCCATCCCACCGCTCAATAGTAAATTCACAATTTTCTTTATCATATTCAGTTGCTTCGTTACTATAAAATAGGTATGGTAAATACCACCAGCTCAGGCATGATTCCTATATAATCCCATTATACAGTATGTATTCATTACCATTTAGTAATTGGATTGACCTTTGGGCCAATATTATTTGGTCAAATTAACTTTTTTTGCTATTTCTTTATATTCCGATACTGCTCCAACAATTATAAAGATCAAATCTATCAAAAGAATGATTAATCCAAATCCCTTGAAATCTATATTTTTTTGGCAGGTCGGTTTAAAATTTTTCCAGGATAATTAATTCTAATTGTTTCTTCTTATTTCTTCCCGCTATCGCCAGCTTTGGAGGCTATATACATCCAAGCACTAAGGGTTACTATCATATTATCCCAAGCCATCATGCCCATTCCCAGGCTGACTTTCATACTAACATGTTATTTTTGGAGTTTTACCCACCAATAT
This sequence comes from uncultured Acidobacteriota bacterium, assembly GCA_963697745.1. Lineage (GTDB taxonomy): Bacteria > Acidobacteriota > Vicinamibacteria > Vicinamibacterales > CAVVIG01 > CAVVIG01. The sequence goes on from CAVOPD010000006.1 coordinate 681,510, forward strand.
ACAATATTAGAATCAATACTAGGTTTTCGTAAAGCCAAATTCATCTAATATACAAGTTTCATGTTAACTCGTTTCCAGTAGTATTGAAGAGATTTCCAACATTCCAAAAATCGGGTTTGATATACTTTGAAGGCTCCATCATATCATGACACCTTTAGAATGGTGGCTAATATCAATTTAGTAACTGCAGTCAAATAGTTCCAATTTATGAATTCGGGCAAGTCTGAGGATGAATGATAATGTGGATTTTTTTTCGGAACTGCAGATCCGTCGTAAGCACCAATTACTATGTGTCCATTTGCTTCGAAGGGTTCATAGTCACTGTCATAAATGGAATCCAAATGGAATTTGAGATTAACCCCTGAAGCTAAATCTTTCATGATCTCAGCAAATACTATCGATTTAAGATCGTTTTCCATTACATGGTTGTGATTTGTATCTGAATTGTTATCCCTTTCAATTATGATTGTGTCTGATGCAAAGAGGGGGTAGCCGATCATATCTAGGTTAATTATTCTATCCAATTCAATTTTATTGTCTTTTATATATTTAGCGTAGCTCCTGGATCCTAATAGCCCCTGTTCTTCTCCAGAGAAAAGAACGAATTGGAGGGAGTATTGAAGATTCTCGTTTGCTAAGATTCTTGCTATTTCGATGATAGCGCTTACACCACTAGCGTTATCATTTGCTCCCGGAGCACGACTATTGGAATCCCCATTATGCTCCATAATACAATCATAATGAGCACAAACGATAATCAATTTTGCATTGTGACCCTTTTTATTACATATTATATTTCTAAGTTCAAACTCTTCATTATCAATAGTTGCTCCAAAGGACTGATAGGACGTATCTGGGTAACCCAAACTTTGAAGTTCTGTCATTATCCAATTACCGGCATCATTCAAAAGATGTGATTTTGAATGTCTAGTATGGAAATTGGATAAATTATTCAGATATTGCTTTAATTTGTCCGTAGATACCTTATCTGATATCGATTGGATCTGTGCGTCATTCTTACCAATGCGTATCTTTGGACTATTATTGAAAGTACCTTTGCCAATAACTTGATTTCCTCCTTCTGAAAGTAAATTAATGGTTCTATCTTTACACATTTCAAAAGATCCCATAGCAAGCGTGATGTAAGCATTCTGTTAACATGGACAATAATTTAGAGAGACATTTCTGATAAATATTTACTAATTCAGTAAACGTTATGATCAGTTTATACCTATTGTTTTTGGGTTTGTTTACCAATTGCATAACTTGAATTAAGTAGATCAAAAATATAAATATTTTTAGATTGATTGATCTTAATAATCCGTGAGCCTTGAAGTCTATTAATTCTAATTGCAAGGAGATGTATTTTATCCCATTTCCTTTTAAATCCTTCATTTTCTATGAATGTTTAAGGATTTTTTGACGGAACCCACTACCGAAAGAAATAGATTTGGGTCCCGACACCGGCCCGGCTATCTTTCGTTTTCTACTATTCCGTTACACCTGATAGTCTGCAAATCGGTGACTTTGTATTTTGACATTCAGTCGACGTTGTTTATTTTTATGAATCCTTAATCTGAAAGTTGTCTCCTCCAGTGATACTAAGAAGTTCTAATCCCTTCACTTCCCAGCGGTTGTTTTAATTCTATCCAATTATCCACATAGAATAGTTCGATTGTAAAAATGTAAATGAAATTTCAATGAATAATATGAAGTTATGTGATCCTCAAAGATAGAATCATCGACATCTTATTCTGGCTTTAATGATATATAGTTTATGAAAAGTGGATTATAATACATTCCTACAGATCCGTTTTCAAAAAAACTCATATGTGGTGTAAACATACGCTCCAAAATACGATGGTTCTTAAGTATATGGCATATAGAAACTATATTGACAATTATTTTCCTAACATTTTTTTCTCATCATAATCGACATCACTTTGATTAGTAATCTGATATATTAGAAGCGTTCTCTCGAGATGATACTTAGAATATAAGTTTGTAACAATTCCTTTTGAATCTTAATTAGATTGAGAGGAGTTTTATATGTCTTTTAGTTTATAATCCTCACATCCTGATTTGTTCATCCTCGTGGCCCCCGAAGAATCTATTTAAATAACATTCTATTTTCAAACTTTTTATCTTGATACAGATTCACAAAATTCCAATTTTTTAGATGGACATGGTAGCAATATATTTCTTAGTGCTGTTTCGATGGAAAATTTGCGAAATGGTTTGAAAAAATATATCGACATGAGGGATTTTTGCATCATTCTACCGGCGATGTTAGTTGAAGTAGTGATGCATTAACTCAAACTGGCGACGCGGCTGCAGGATTGTATTGTTGTCAAGGAAACGCCAGGGCGCATACATGATTTTATATGCCGAGGATGAATACTATATATGAGCGCAGGAATACCGAAAAAGATCCTTTTTCAGACGTTGAAATGAAAAAGGATTTGTCAACAGAACAACGTGAAGAAGTAATCAGAGCACTGAAACTCCGTTTTGGGAATAACATGAACCGCCATGAAGGTCTGAAAAATTGTGGTCTCTCAATGAAATGGAAAGAACAGGCGATGAGCCGGATGTTACTGGCCATGATAAAAAAACGGGCGAATTCATTTTTTATGATTGTTCAGAGGAAAGTCCTAAAGGCCGCAGAAACGTTTGTTACGACCGTGAAGGGCTTGACGCAAGGAAAGCATTTAGAGCAGCAAATAACGCTATCGATATGGCAGCTGCCATGGGTATTGATCTTTTAAAGGAGGAACAATATCGAGAGATGCAGAAACTTGGAAATTTTGATACGAAGACATCGAGCTGGCTGAAAACAAATTCTGAAATTAGAAACCTCGGCGGAGCCCTTTTCGCTGATCGCCGGTACGCCAGTGTCTTCGTGTATCATAATAGCGCTCCCTCTTACTATATTGTGAGGTCGTTCCGTGGTTGGCTCAGAGTCTAAATTTGGACCCTGATTTTTCCCAAGGAATATCACTCGAACGATGTTATTATTGATCATTTATTGACAGGAAGACATGTTCAAGATGAGGTTACCTTTCATGCAAAGGCAAAAACGATCATCTAAATCACCTATTTAAGTAACTGGATAATTTTGTAATTTATCATGACCAAGAATTATAAACCAAAATGAATAGAGGAATCTGAATAATGGATGGGTAGACATTTGAGAATAAAGAAATTAACAAAGTGAATTTAATTCATCTATCTCCTTTTCAACTACAAGCTGTTCAAGTTTATCAGTGGTATAATTTAGTAGAATCCTGCATGCTTGGATTTGTGATAGTAACAATTGTTTTCTATCGATGCATAAACTATGAACCGGTTCAGAAAAACCATATACAATCCGTTTATTGTTAAAACACCCACAAATTTTTGCCTCACAAATCAATTGTGATTCAGATATAGAAATATTCATTTTCATAGCTCCGTCTATTGATGTATTTATTTAATACGATTCTATATGCCACTTGAGTAATAGTAACGTAATTTAGTATTATTACTATTCAAAAGTCTCAATTTTTGTATGAGCACTTCAGAATAATTCTCAATAAACAATGCTTTGGTATTCTTTATTGCATCTTTTTGTATTGATATTTCCTGCTTCACATCCATACAACCTAATTCATTTGATTCCGGAATCTTTCCACGCTCGTTACTATTATCGTTATTATTTGAATTAATATCATTTAGGTCATCGTGTAACGGTATGTCGTCCTCGTTTGAACCACTTGTTAATTCGTAATTGTATGCGTTCAAATTTCGACCTTTTTGTTTTGGAATTCTTTTAATTATTTTGTCCATGGTTAAACTCCCAAAGCAAAGATATAAAAAAAGTGAAGGAATCTAGTTAAGAGTCCATGTAACATTATTACTGCTTCCTATAACTAAAGTCACGAATTCTCTAATAATGTCCATCATTAATGAATTCCGGAGGACAAAGAGATTAATCATCAGTTAGACACAAAATACAAACTCCTTACGACAAGCAGATCAATCATTTTCTTGTAGTAACCATTATAATGTATCAGCGCTAAATTAATGCCTTTTTTGCCATTCAAACTAATCTAGAGTTATATAATGAGATTGAAAAGTTGGATATTAACATTCGTTACCTTTAAATAAACTGCGATAACAAAGTTAATCGATACTAGAACTATATTGCATTATTGCTTTTATACAGAATAAGCGAAATAATGTCTGTGAGAGACAATTGAACTCCTTTGATTCACTAAAACGTGGAAGCCACGTATTTGTAATATACAATTCAAAGATAATTGAATTACATGATTTCCATTCCTACTTAAAAAATGGTATAGACCATAATGAATTGGTTATTATTTTTTTAGAAAATTACCCAACAGATAACATCTATGATTCAGTGAGCAAGTCTATAAATTTCATAAATGATAATAATCAAAAAAGAAATGGTAACATCCTTATCAAATCGACAGCAGAGTGGTATCATCAAGACGAGTGTTTGAATGCCGAAATATTTATTAAAAAATGGGGAACTCTAGTCGCTAACGCCATTAAAAATGGCAAAGAGGGTATTCGTATCATTGTAGAGACAAATAAATTTTTGAGGGAAAGACTTGATAACGCCTTAATTGTCTATGATAAAATTCTAGAAGATCTTTATGATTTTCCCATTACTTCCATGTATATTTACAAAAATAAAGATATAGAATCAATGACTCCCCAACAAGTTGCGATATTGAACTCAAATCGTGGATACCAATTAAATGAATTAGTGGCCTGATAATAGTATTATCATTTACTGTCCACAGTAAGGAAAACAATCGTTCATCAGATATTATATTTCATTAAAAGAAGTGTAATAAATCCAGGTTAAAGTTCTCAAATTCTCTTTGCAATTATTATTATTTGCAAAGGCTTGGTGACCAAGACAATCTGTTCAATAGCAATATACAGGATCGAAATGAATTTCTAGTTTGACAGTTTGGCAATGGTATGACCAAAATATTGTCATCTTTTGATCGCCATACAATAACTATACTGTCACTAAACAACCAACAAGATAAACCAATCTAAAATCAGAGGAAAATATTTGAGATAAATCTACTACTTTGAAGGCAGTCCAGTAATATTAATTAAGGCAATAAAATATTCGAAAACATCTAGATTGAATCTAGTAATTAAAGATTACTAAACAGAGTACCCATTATAGAGATGTAAAAAAAGTAATATTAAAGCCGATTCACCAATACTATTTAATCAACAAGGACTTTAAAGTGATAGAGAATGGGTATAAAAAGAAAGAAAAGGTTATCTCCAGAGTATACCATATTATCCATTCTAGAATACCTATGTATATCCTCAAAGGATACACCAATATCAAAATATCACATAATTAATAAATTGCCAGGAATTAAACAGCAGAGATCAGATAGGATCAACGATTTGATGGAAGAGTTAGAAATCAATGGATTCATTCAATCTATTAAGACACCCAATTCAACATTCTACAAAATAACTGAGAAAGGTGTAGAAGCATATCATAAATGGATAAAATCTTTTCTAGATTTTTCCAGATCGGTTAATAAATTGGATCCGGATTTTGATTAAGGTTAAAGTTCTAAGAGAATATCATCAAACTGAATTTATGATGCCTGGTTTTTCGATTATTATTAGGTAGCCAATTGATTTGTTAGTATAATTTTTAGCGTAATCCATTGCTTCGGTTGTAATTTCATTTCCAGCCAATAATGCCAGTCCAATATATTTATTTGTAAACTTTGAATACTCTAATACTGATCTTATGAACAGCTTGATTTCATTAGTATCAATTGTATTAGGATTGGTAACTATCCTTCCAATTACAGCGCCATATTCATTGAGTTTATTTACGACAAGATCATTATCATCACCGCGATTTTTAGATCCAATCTTATCACCATCGATCAAAATATCAAACACAGTATCCTCAGAAATTCTCTGATCAAAGAATGTGTCAATATTATCTTTATTTTTGGAAATAAATTTTTCAATGGGCTCCCCAATTTCACCAATATTCTCAATAATGGAAAAGAGGAGAGCTTTTTTATCAAGATTTGAAAGACCAATGCTGATTAATGATCCAATTGAGTTTTTTTCAAAAACATAAGCCCAATTATCAAGTTTATTTCGAGTATTTAGAATGACTCTTAACAAGAATACGATAATTCCTATGGCTACAAAAGCCATTAATGAGAGAACAATATCATATTCATCTTCAGGTAAAAATTTAATATATCCTTTTACAGCTGCTGTATCTATAAAAACTAATAATGCAAAGGCCACTAAGACTGAGAGTAATACATAGAGAATACGCTCTATGGAGCGAATCGAAGATACAGCTTTTTGTGAGTATGTAGTTATCAAAGTGGGAGAAAATGAATTCAGATCTGAACTTTCTTGTTTGTCGAAATTTTTCATTAACTAAGACATTAATTGTTTAGAGAAAGTATATAAATTAAATAGTAACTATATTACAGTAGTGAGATTATTAACAATACTTCGATGCCATACGGCTTGGGGCAATTATATCAGTTTTCGGACATAAAGTAATAATTTTGTTCGGAATATCTGAAGTAGGTCTTGAGATACCCTACGAATGTTGCCTGTAATTACATGTAATTTTTTTTCAAACAACTCGAGGATAATAGTAACACTGCAAGATACATTCAATGCGTATACCATCTATCAATCATAAGTCGATGCCCTCGTTAGTCCTACTACTTTTTATATATTAGAAGGTTCTAACAAAACAAGGATGATAATTCATGGTTTGACATTACAATCAAGATGTTTTATCCTCGCAGCATAAAAGACTGAATCTATGTAGGTAAAATTTTTTTGAAAACATAAATTCCTTTTGAATATTTTGCGAAATTAGAACCAATTGATTTCGTGTGGGAGTGGGTAAACCAAATTAGTATAAATAGATTTGATTACAGATTTTATAAATGTTCAATAAAACCATGTCCTTAATTTGTCTCGATCATGAAAAGGACTTTTCAAAAAAGGAAAAATGGAGGCAAATAATTCCTATTCAGCAAATAATTTAAGGTCAATGCACGTATTACATTATACTTTTATAAAAGATTGTAGGCTTTGGTGCAAGCCAATAAAGGTCTTGAGATAGCATAACAGATCTCAATACCAAGACCCAATACCTACAAATACAAATTGTGTTTGCATTTTCATATTAGGGTTTTTTTACATTGTTATATTGCGTGTAAAACACCTTTCATTTATGATAGAAACAGGACGCTATTTTAGTCAAGCCAAGGTCAAAACAATCGTACGAAATCCAAGATGGAAAAATAACAAAGGTTAATCCACAAAGTTCCGATAATCTTGGTAACCCAGAAGCAATAGAATAAGATAATTTATTCTTGATGCAAAAGGGATTAAAGAATCGGATAAAATATTTGAGAAGTATAATTCACTACTTATTTGAAACTTGATTAGATAGGAATCTATTATTGGTTTAAAGTATTCGTTCTATTAGAGTTAGACAATCATTTTTTGGATTTTTCACCCAAAGAGTTTTAGAATTTTGATTCCAAATTAACATACCGGTACATATACTCAAAATACTCCTCGGATCGGGCTCGTAATATATCCGCTACTCAAACTTTCTCGCGCCCAAACTAGAAATAATATTATAGTAAAGGGTTTGTCAGCTTAAATAAGTAAAATCCAAAGTATTTAATAGGAGGATAGACTCTCCATCCCAATCTAATGACCAGTAATTTCTTTATATTGTTTAAATTCTATTGGTCTAGACACTAAATCTTGTAATTTAGATCTCAACGCTACTGATTCTTGACTCTGGTAATGTTTGTCATAAGATTCTTTGTTATCCCAGACTTCATCAAACAATAATTCATTTGGATTTTCTATTGATGAATTAAAAGTATAAGATCAAGTTACCTTCTCTTTTTCGAGGCGGATCGACTAGGGGAACAAGAAGGTCTAATAGCTCTTTCTTCTTCCCTTCTTTCGCATTAATCAATACTATTACTCTTATTTAAGAACTTTCACTGTTCGATTGCATTTGCATAAAATATTTCATATTAAGTAATAAACTTTTCAGTATGATTGTAAGGAGGTAATATCAAAAATACTTTGAGACTGCATTGTGATCCATACCAACCAAAACTGTGATATAAGTAAATCTCTTAGGAGAGAATATTATAATCGAAGCAGCTAATGTTTAAATTTGAGCGTCTAATGTGCATCTATTGTTCAAAAACTAACTATGAAAAAGCGTCGCGTGGTGATACTAAATACATCATATGGAGAAAAAGAATATCAATAAGAATCCATTTAGGAAACTTCGAAGCAGATAAAGTCTATTGAAAGATGGTTTAGGTATGCGAACATATCTTAAGAATATAAAACCCACCCCTAAATTGACAGCCGTTCGATAAGTCAATGTTTTCTCTGCATATCTTTACTTTCAATATGTTTCTAGACATAGCCCGATAGGTATGATGTTGATAGTTCTTTTTGTTTGATATCTAGAAACTTAACAGGGTAGTAGTCAAATTTTAGAATAGGAAGGCCCACTTATAATACAAACTAGAACCTCGGTGTACTCATCCTAATTATTGTCCTTTAAGTGTCTAACCCGTTTATAATATATCCATGACAAACCATGATTGACCGATATTTGGTAAACTCAAAAAAATTAGGTCTTATGAGACAAATGTAATTCGAACTATTTCAAAAATAAGTAGGCTTCGTTGGTAAATACATCTATTATAGTGCAATAGGAAATAAAGCAAGTTGATCTAATGGATTGCCGAAATGTGCTAAGCATTTGGAGTTGGATTTAAGCCCGATTTCGTCTGTGCTGGAGTCATTATATTTCAGAGCATCACATGTGGTAACATTGTTGATCATTCAATCCTTGATAAGTTGATCAAAGTGAAAACTTTCGTTCTGTGCGAAAACATCTACGGTGTGTCTGTTGTAATGGCTCTTGTTGTTGTAGCAACAATTGCGTTCACAATAAATATAATATTCAACATAACATTCATTTGATTGGATTTATTGCTTTTTATGAATATAGAGTATGTTATATGAATTCGGTATTTTAATTGGACAATTACATTCAGCTAAAGGTGACATTCGATGATTAACTTGAGCTCTAATTAACCGTTTTCAAAAAACAGAAAACAATCATACACCGAAAGCAACAGTTTCATCTGAATAAAGCAGACAACATCTATCAGCGGTATTGGAGTCTAATCTGATTTTTATGATTGGGATAGAGTTTGGGATCAGGCCTCGTAATTTACCTAGACCAAACTCCTGGAGTCCATGAGGGACGTCCTACTCTCATATCAGATTATTATTCATAAAAATTGGTTCACCGTATCACGGCCATAGAAATTTGTATAATACCATTTACGTCTCTGGAAATTTCGTTTTATCAACACCAGTATCGTTGTAAAAAACCTCTAGATGAGTCAGTCTTGTCGTTGTCCTCCTTGTGTTTCCAATTGTTTAACATGTTCTCTCGGCCACTTTAATCACCGCAGACTCGAATGAACCACAATATAGCTTGCCTAAGGAGTCATAACTTGATTCAGTCACTTGCACGTAAGCATAATAATAGGCCACAAAATTATACCAATTTCCTGCACTATCTTAAAAATTTACCAGTTAGAAAATATTTTTCTGATATTGTCATATCGCTCATAATACTGAACTTTCGTGACTTTAATAAATAGCTTATATCATCCAAAATAATGATATACCTATTTTTTGAATTATCTAAAGTTTTAAGACTCTATTAGTGGCTTATTTGACAAAAACCATTCGTAATGTTTCTTTTATTTTTTTCACTGAATTGAACAATCAGTTGTATTGGATCTTGCCGTTTCATATGAAATACTTTAACTACCTGTTTTGCCTTTTCTATCATTTTAGACATGATCGAATTGGTGAGGAGTAATAATATTTAACAAAATTAGTAGGTTGTTAGATGGATCTATAAACCAGATAAAATCCACAAAATCCCTGTAATAGAGTGCCTTGAATGTCAAGCATTGACCTCGTCTGAACTTACGTTGTAGATATAGAAGAATATAAGGTCAGACAAATGATAGTATTACCGCCGTTATTTAACCGAAAATTGAACATCAAAATGTTTTTTAATATGTTCAAAGTATATTTTGACTACCACAGCCGAAACACTTCCATTAAGGTCTTACACTATCTCTTGTATGACCTTAGTAGAATTTAATATTTTTCAAACGATTGTCCATGCGAGGGGGATTTGGAGTCAACTTCTCAAAAGCATGAGATATCTTGAAATACCTTGAAGATTTTACGTATTTGTGTTAGAATGTAAGTTTTAGTCGAACAAATTACCGCTCAACAAGATAATAAAGAACAATTATTGCATTTTATCTCTATATACTAGTCTTACTCTGAATTTCTTCTGGAAATATTATTCTGCCCAAAATATTTTCATAGAATCTAAACTTCTCACCAGCCCATTTATTAACAGCTACCAATTTGACTAGATTTATTCGAAAGGTACATTATAACTACACTTTTACAACCATTAATAGATGACTGTTTGATATGAACCTATTTAGTTTCAAGAATATTACATAATTTCGTCTTGGATTGTTAATATTCATTGTCTACGAATAAGATCGAACAAGTCTGAAAATATGATAGATGTTATTGTTATTGCTAATCTTATGCAGTCATTAACTTCTTTTTACGCCGACGAAAAAATAGTATTACGTTGTTATTTTCATTATGGACTTCTTGATTCTCTACTTCTCCTATCAACATAATGTCATTGCTATTTTTTTGCCTTTTTTTTATAAAAGCCTTGGCAGGAATATCACTTGATTTTTCTGAGTGTTGTGGTTCAGAAACTTCCTTCAAATTATCTTCTGAATAATCTGGAGAGGGAGAATTGATCACATAGTGTTTACGTCGCCTTTCTACATCATTATTGTCTCCTTTAAGGACCTTTTCTATTTCTTTTGCCAAAATCTTCTTTACAAATTCTTTGAGTCTATCTGTCTCAGGTCCGGGTGGATAAGTGGCTAATAAATATTCAAATATTTTCATGTACTCGGCTACTTTGTTGCGATATTCCTCCTCAGAGGGTTTGTGATTTTTGGTAATCTTAAACCAGGTAGTTGCACATTGAGCAGGATAGGCTTTTGCAAGTTCTTCTATTACACGCTCCATTTCAAAGAAATCTAGCACGAAGATAACCTCCTATAGAAAAGAACAATTGAAGTACTTTCCTTTCTTCTCAATTTACATATTATATGATCTTGTACTATTTATCCTCTCATTTTGGGTAATTGATTTATCTTTTGCCAATCCAATTGGCTTCTAAGCTAGCAGTTATCACATCCCATAATGTTGTGAATTAAAAACGAAACATAAAAAGTAATATATGTTATTTGGGTCCTAATCTTGTTGCAGGACAGAATATATGAAAAGAAAAAGCAGTCAATTTTGAGATTTATCAAAAAACATGGAAAAACAGACCATTCATTTATTCTAAATGAAATCAACATCGATTATGACACCTTAATGAAGATAATTTCTGAGTTACGAAGAGAAGGACAATTGGGCCCAAAATCAGACTTGATTTAAAATGTGTCCTTCAAAGTAAAACATAGAAGGAAGTTCACCATAAAGATTTTAGCACCTTGAAAGACCTGACATTGGGATAAACCTCTTTCCAAAATAATAAAACACCTATATCAATACTTGTAAGGGTACACTTATTTTGAATGGCTACTTTGCTTGTATTATTTGTCTAATTTCTAATCAACGGTATTTTCTCTCAGCATTTACCAATGGAATCACTATAGTAGAACCAATATTGGTGCCGAGCCATGTGCGTTTGCACCTCTGAATCCTTCAACCGTATGTGAAAGATGTAAGAGTCAGGTTAGATCTCTTACCTAAATCGATTTTACCTTGCACCAGCTAATTAGCAAACGAATTTTGATTTTCTATTGGGACATCCAAAAATACTTCTTCAGGTACTTTTGAAGGGGTATTGGTGCCTAATACGCAATTAAAATTAAAATTATTTGAAGTTTCAGCGCATGCATTGAAATTTTCGTTTACATCAATAGTGCCAGAATCAAATTCAAAGGTTAACTGTTTTTCTTGTCCGCCCAATCCAACAGGTTCTGGATTGAACTTTGTTATTGCACATTCTCCATTCGATGTGATAATGAAAATAGCAAGAGGACCTACATTACCAATATTTTGATCAGACAAATGGACTACGATCTTTAGACCCTTAGGGCCATCTCTCCCATTACCATTATCATTCCCACTGTTTGAAATGCCGCTTACAGAGACTTCAGGAAAACTCAAGCATTGTGATTGAAGTGGGGATTGGGACGTAGACGCGATCGAATTCTGAGAAGAGGATGCCAGAAATAAAAGTGTAAAGCAACAAATGATCAGAGTAATTGGGTAGTCCTTATTTAAAACCATGTTAATCTATATATCATAAATTATATATTCTTTCATATTTCATTCTGCAAGAGTTGGTATAAGGGTTCCCAAAACTACTTCTTAATGGTCGATGACAAAGAACATCAGTCATTGCAAATACCTTTTGTAGTAGAATAAATATCCCATAAGACGTTTGTTATAATTATATTGAGGCAAAAACCTAATTGTCATATTGTACATGCTTAGTTTCGGTTTGATCTTTTTATTCTGCGGTTTATCAACCATATTTGCACATTTCATTAATGCAGAACCTACTATTAAAGACCCCCTAATAAAGGTCGAATTAATAGTAAGTGGCTTATCATCTCCAACCAGTATGGCTTTTGTTGATCCTCAAAACATACTAGTATTGGAAAAAAATAGTGGAGAAGTAAGATTAATTTCGAATGGTGAGTTAAAAGAAGACCCAATTCTAAAATTAGATGTTGATTCCACTACCTTGACCTGTTGTAGAGGATTACTTGGGATTGACATCGATAAACGAAATGCTACTAGCACTACGGACGTATTTATTTACCTTACCGCAGCGGGTAATGACAAGATGCCTGTTTTAAATAAGGTAATCAAGTACAAATGGGATGGAAGTAATCTCGTAAACCCTCAAACTATTTTGGAGTTGCCTGCCACACCTGGACCAAATCATCCGGGTGGCAAACTGGCACTAGACACTGAGGGTAATTTATTTACTGCAATTGGAGATCTCAATAATGAGGGTATACTTCAAAATATAAAAGATGATAAAGAACTATCAGACAGTTCTGTCATCCTAAAAGTCAAAAAGATTGATGGTTCAGCACTACTTGATAATCCTTTTGTTGGTATTAAAAATGAATTTCCCACAAGTCAGGTGGAAAAATACTATGGATATGGAATCAGAAATAGTTTTGGATTGGCAATAGACCCGGTAACTGGAAATTTATGGGATACAGAAAATGGGGATAGAGACTTTGACGAAATAAATTTGGTATATCCGGGTTTTAACAGCGGTTGGAAGCAGTTAATGGGACCAATTTCTAGTAGCGGTGTTACAGAAAACGACTTGGCGATACTACCAGGCTCATATTATGGGGATCCAATTTTTAGTTGGGAACCTTCCTTGGGGGTTACCGATATAGAATTTTTTAATTCAAAGAATTTAGGAGACAAATATGAAAACAATCTTTTTGTAGGTGATATTAATAATGGCAATATATATTATTTCAAAGTAAATAGCAGTAGAACGGGCTTTGATTTTGAAAATCCCGAATTTGAGGTGGATCGGATAGCAAATGAAGAAGAAAAGGATAAAATAGTATGGGGTACAGGATTTGACGGCATTACGGATTTAGAAACAGGTCTAGATGGAAACCTGTATGTATTATCATTCGATGAATCCAACGATGGATATGGGAAAATATATAGAATCACAGTCAACCACTAAGATTCATTGATTGTGATAAAGGTCACTATCTCCCTTCCCCCAGTAATTATCGTGTGTCTTGTATGACTGGAATATTATTTGATTTTGTCATAGCGATCCAATTCTAATTCATAAATCCCAGAATTGTAAACATAGTACCTTCAAAATATCATATTACTATTTTTCATTATTTCCTACATTCGAACAAATGTAGAAAATTGTAAGTATTCCTCATTAGACCATATTTCGCAGCCGGTTATGTGCAATGGATACTTCCAAAACACTCAAAGTCATGATTGAAACCATCCTTTTTAGAAAACATCTCGTTGTGAAAATTCCTTTCTTGTCCATGGATCAACATGACGTGTATCAAGAAAGAGAGACCCTTAATATAATCCACTGGCACTCGGTGGCCTTCCGGTGTTCTTAAATCAAATACACATATCGGTAAAATAAAAAAACTAATAAAAAGTCACATTTTAATCATCCTGTACAATAAGAAGAATCAGGAGGTTCAGATGGTAATGCTTATTTCAAATATGAAGGGTGGGATAGATTGCTGGTTTACGGTTCGGTTCAATTGGGCCAGTTCGGTCCAGTGTTCAATATCTCGATCAATTGTGCTCGATTCTTATTATAGAATTAGATTATAGAATCTTAGTATCGAAGTATATGTTAAAAACCCCAAATAAATGATAATATTATATAGTTCTAATCAAAATGAAAGTAAATTTTTCAAGGTATCAAATACTCCGAATGGTCGTGATCGTAGGTCTTATCCCAGTTAGCGCAATTCAAGGTACAACCCTGATAAGTAGTGTGTTTGCAGACAATCTCTGTTTGGGACCGTTAGCGTGTAGTGCCGTGGGTGGTAGTGGTGGACATGGTGGAAACACTGGGGACGCTATAAGTGGAGATATGGGTCCTGGCGGGTCATGTTTTGCAAAAAATCATGCGACGATAGGAGATGAGTGTGGTGGAAGTACTGGTAGTAGTGAACCCAGAAGTGGAAGCGGTGATCACAGTATGAACGGGGGCAGAGGTGGGGAAGCACATAATACTGTTCGTAGCTAGACTTACTTTGTAACAATACCTCAAGAATTGCAGCAGTTTCTCTGCAGCAGCTAATAATAAATTTAATTTTTTTTTTAAACTCATCGAATGTTGTATAGTTTTCTGATCTTTGTAGGAAATGGAAAAAGTCACTTCTACAATTTGAGCATTGGGTTGCACAAACCAGTGACTATCTAGCACCCATTCCAATCCTATTCTTTAGTTAATTCTTATTTTCACTCAGACCGGGTCTGAACGAATAGGATTAATGGAAACCACCTACCCAATGTCAAGGACTTGAATTTCACTTCTCGAGGTTATTTTGGAAACTTGTACAACTACCTCAAAAAAGGTACAAGCAGACCCATAAGGCTGAAGGATTACGTACACATCATAAATAAAGGACAGGAAGGGACCAAATAAGGAAGGAATTAAAATTTAGTGAATTCTCAATAACTTAATTAAAAAGATTTACCTATTAATATGGCGCATAACGTTCCTACTAAGATTTTATAAGATTTTATTAAAACCACTGGAGCTGTATGAGACGTAATACATGCAGGACCAATAGGAGATTACCCATATCTGTTCTGCATTTATGTTGAAATAGAACATGAAATTTAGGTTTTCTAACAAGAAAAAAATCTCACAATATATAGCGGTATTGAACTAATTTAAGGTATTCATGTTAGTACCAATAATATTGGCTCTGATATTTATTGTACCATTACTTCCTTCTGCTTATTGACAATCCAATAACGAAATATCAATAGTCTCGGGTGCGTCAGAGTTAGCTAATAGAGCGTTCGACCCAAACCCCGTGACTATAAACCAAAGCAAAACCCTGATTTGGACAAATAAAGACTTTGGAACTCATACTATAACAGAGGATCAAGGTTTTTTTTCGCTCAAAAGATTTGAGACCAGATCAGACATTTGAATATACATTTGACTCGGCAGGTACATTTGATTATCATTGCAAGTTACACCCTACTATAACTGGAAAAATAATTGTAAATTGATTATGTAGGGTTATTAAAGTTCACATTCTCAATTTACTTGACCCTTTTTTCTTCTAATTTTTCTTGAGATTGTTCTATCAATATCTGCTGGTTAAAGTAGCAGGCAGCATTAATAAAATCAGTCTATAGTTCCATCATTGGAAATTAATGATAATCTGTTAAAATATTGCTGAAGTGTGTCTATACCCAATAACATTGTGAACAATGAATCAAAAAATTTATCTTTAGTTAAGCCATCAAAATAAATTAGTTTCTCCATGATAAATTTTTCTATTTTGTCTTTTGATGTATTGCTGTGGCGAGCCAGCAAACCCAACTGGTATAATGCCATCAAAAGATCTGGAATAAAACGATTCTTTTCTTTTGATGGTAGAAGAGATAAAGAATTTTTCTGTTGTTTTGAGAAGTTCATTGAAGTAATTAACGTTACCTTATCGTGTAAATCATCAACAATAATATTGACATTCCTATTATTAGATTTTGCTACTAGATTCATAACAACCGTCGGGTCTTCGATATCATCAAATCTCCAAATATCACTTTCTTCTACAAGCCACCGTTTAATTCTCAGCGATATTTCGTGTTGAGATAATGACATCTAAAATAATTTAAAATTGCCTCTATATAATCATATAAGAGTAAATCTAATTAAGAGAATTAAGCTATCGCGATCCTGAAATCATGGTGGAATAGGAGATGAAATTTTATTGTAAGGAAGTACATCATCATCAGGCCTTGAGTAGGCATGAATGATGAGGGTTAGTCGTTAAGTATTGACCCAAAAATTGAATTGATATTATGAGCATTTTTGATCCATTGGTTTGATAAAGTATCCAATCGGACTGAGCACAGGGTCCAGGTTCAATCAACCAGAATAACAGTTTTTCTATCGCTGGATATTAGCCTAAAATGTCCTAATACATTTATTGTTCGTGACCTCGGTCACAAGTAGATGCCATTGCTAGACGTCTCACCCATTGCGGTAAACTCAACGGTACCGAATCCCTAAAATATCTCCAATGATACAAAAAAATTCAAATTTCACTGGGTACATCTTTAAATTTGATAATTACTTTGACTATTTGAGTAGCTTTTTATGAAATCAAATTGGCTTGGGCAGTTACCCTAACCGCCCCTATGGATGTAGGTCTTTTCACAAACTGTTGGAGTATGGCCTTTGCAATAGCAACATGTAGGTGATCAAATCATTTTCAGTTGATCAAGCGGTCTTACCGCGTTGTTAATGCTGTTATAACAATTAATGAGGTAGGAAATTCCCCAACACCTCTGGAATTGAACCCTATCAACAGAAACATGTATGTATTCAACTTTGATTCAAATAATACCTCCAACATTCAAACTATGGCAACAAAACCGGTTACTGATGTTGGCTTCGTTAAAGCTGCAAATTCTTGCTAATACGGATTGTTGGATGGGAAAGATAGTCTTGATCTTGATCGGTTGTATTTGATATTCCAATTTTCCAAACCTAAAAAGACATTGTGTTTCTCAGGATAACCCAATATCCACAATACTCTAATTCATAGAACTACGAACCCATGAATAAATTATGGCTTTGAGTCTTTTTTATAAGTTCCTATACAAATAGGACTATCAACAAAAAGATAAAAAAATTTTTATTGACAATAGAAGCGATTCATCAAATAATATATGGTAACCATAATTTCTAAGGTATTGGTGGTCGCCCCTCCTCCTCCTCCTCTTCGATTGCTTTTTCAAAATATTTAGAATGAATATCACCATCATCATATACTTGTCCTACTTTCAAATAACTTGAAATCCTATTATTTGAGGGAGTATTTAATCTGACAATTATATCAATACGAACTGGGGAAATAGTTGGTAATAATTGAGTTATCTCGTATGGTACGTCAGCTTTTTCAGGGTCTTTGTTCTTATATAGATATAGAGTAAAGTTTCTATAACCAATTTTACCTAGTTCTATAACTTTTGGTTCAAAGTCTGTGTTATTATTTTCTTGTTCCTTAAAAATGTATCGTATATCATCGTATTTTGAAACGATACTTGTGGTCAATCTTTGTTTAGCAGCTCCCGAAAAATTTTTGTTCAATTGTGACAAGGTTTCAATAAATGATTGATCTAATCTTATTAAGATAAGTAATCATATCTTAGAAAATATAATTAGTTGTTTTTGAATTTAAAGAGCTTTTAGTGAAAAGGAATAGTTAAAAAAACCTACTTGAAAACTATCATACCCGTAAATCTAAAAATATCTTATTAACTCTTTATACTCTAGATTAAAAATTTAGCACTGCTCATGATTCTTGCAACACTTGTATGTCTTTCCAGTAAATCTTGATCACTCCTTTTTTCTGAAAAATAAACTACATGTAGAATAATGGTTTTTTATTAGTGAAAACAACTCTTAATGCCACTGATATCAACACAACATGACACTATTTTAAATTAAGGATGCAAACCCCGACCCTCATCATTGCTAACCAATGCAAGAATGGGCTTGCAACTATTCCACATAACAAATTCATATTTTTTTCAAAGGGATTCATATTTCTTTTTAAGCAATAGCGATTAATTTTTTACTAGCACTACACCTATTAAACAGATGTCTATGTATGTTATAAAAACAATGATTGTATCTCCTTAATCCTTTCAGGATTCTTGTCAGTCAACACGTATTTGATACCAACGGGTTTATTATCATCACTAATATCAATAAATACCCCGTTTCCAAGTGGGATGGTGCTAACTATTTTCTTGTCTGTTAGTTTAACATAGAGTGTATTATCCTCCAGATCATACTCAACAGTCGAATTCACAAGGCTTGTCCCCCTTCTTTATCAGTTCTCTAATTGCCAATATTTCCATTTTATGAATATACTAATGATTGAAGGCCAAGTATTTAGGTTCTTTAACTGCATGTGGCAAATCTGCAGAAAAGTCACAATTTGTAATCTCGCTACAAACCAAGATCATGATTCAGATGCTACACAGATATCTACTTATTGTTTTGGAGATGACAACGTATGCCTTACTTTGAAGGGCATTACTACAAGTTAAGATTTAGTAAATGTACAATGCAGATGACTCACCGTTGGATAGCGTTTGACTGAATCAGCGAAGTTGGTATATTGGTTCTGAGATAGATACGTTTTATTTTTAAGTATCAACCAGTAATGGTCAAAGAATCTGGATATCGAGGATGATTCGTTAATGGGATGTAATATAGTCCAAAAAAAGATTCGTCATAAATTAAGATATTTAGTTGATAAAAGAACAGTAATAAATAATGCAGTATGAAAAATAGTTGCATAATGAGATTATTTGGGCTAGATAAGGACACTCCTCTCTCCTGTTAGATTAGAATGCCACTCTACTCTGATTTGGATCCTAAATGGGATTTATGTTGATAGTGATATTTGAATTTTTTTGTTGCTCAGATGGTTCATTCATATATGAAGGTGTAACAAATTTTGAAAATTTATGCTTTGACCTAAAGATGGAGTATTGGTTAAGTCATGAATATCTGTAAGTAAAGTTATCATGAAAACCATGGTAAAAATAAGTATCAATTTCCTGTATAGAATCAATTCAGAGTATGTGTTCTTCATGCTAATGATGTTGATACTTCTAAGTCCATAATCTAAATCATCATCATCCTTTGATTACATTATTTGGCAAGGATTTGAACAGGAATCTATCACTATTTTGAAATAAGGAATGAAATACCACGATCACAAGCTTAGTATCATAATACTGAAACTGGAGATTTATTTTCCTTATCCTTTTTCTAATAGTGTAAACCTTATAACATCACTCAAGTCTTATAGAAGGTAAACTCAAATATGAAGGAAATAATTTTACTTGATAGATTGATAACTTTTGCTATCTATTATTTCTGAACAAAACAAAATTTTAACAAATCTAAAATTTTTTCCTTAACAAGTTCTGAAGTAATGTCATCTAATGTAAATGTTCCTTCACGACCTGCTGTACCCTCCTCTTGCATCATTTTTTGCATGTAGAGGGTTACCTTATTTGGCTCTTCCATAAAGAAAGTTAAAGATGGATGTCTGTCTTGTGAAGATGATATGTCCTCGTATGGGTATATATCCAGTTTAATCTCGGTCACGAATCTCCCTTGTATTTTGTCTATTATGTCACACCTGATATCATGTAAAATGAGCTTATTCTTAATTTCCTTAAAGACAGGAAAAATAACCGTGTGGACTTTTTTGGAAAATCCTTCAGTAAATTCATCAAGATTTTCTCTGGATTCATTATCTGAATCATGGTTCCCTCTAGTTAAAGCGACGTAACTATCAATAACCTTGTTAATTTCATCATCAATGTTCATTTTTATCTGATATTCTCCTTGCATATGAGTAAGACCATATATAAATTTGAAAGAAATTTTGGCAAACGCAGTAAAAATGTTTTTATATCAAACCGAGTCCTTCTGCCATATTAAAGGATCAATGATGATCATCAAATAATACTAAATATCGATATTATTTTTCCAATTCACAATATTGGTTAGCTCATTTAGCTGAAATCATGCTTTATTAATTATGGCTGCATAATAACTCAGGTAAAGGAAGTAGGAATAACTCATTGGAGATTGTAGACACAGCCAATTATTGAGAGAATTACACCATTGAAGTCAATCGTTATCTAAATTTTCTGTCACGATCATGGACAAAGCAGAGCGAACTTTGTCTATATTTTTAATTTTCCAAGCAATAGTTTCCTTAAGTGTCTCCATATTGTTGCTAGAGATTCTTACAATAATGTCATAAACCCCAAATACTCTATATACATCAACTACTTCAGGAACTTTTCTTATTTTCTCTAGTATTTCATTCTCTGATCCTAGTTCGCTGTTTATTAGTACATAGGCTGAAGGCACATAATAATAGAAGCAACTAGAAATAAAAAACGTTTCTGCTTGCTCAATTATTAAATTCATCCTAACATTTGAACAGAAATATGCTCTATGATGGTAAAGGTCGAGGATTAAATTTTTAGTAAAGATTAAAACAGCTACGTGTCAAATTGGATGGACAAAATAATTTGTCATCGGGTTTTACTGAATATGAGGAAATTAAACATTAATTGTGGAACAAAAAGGCAATTATTGACTAGCAAGGTCACGCGTGATAGATAACGAATTATGATATTTATATAGGCGTATTATTAATTAGTTAGTAGTTGTGACTCATCTTATGACAGGCTATATAATTATAATAAACTTTTCAATAAAGTAATTTTAATCACAATAAAAAATTTAAATTTATTTTGGACTTAATTGGTCCCCGGTTACCCCATCTGAAATTATTTGCTTGCTTGTTATATTCATGGCAATTCCAATCAATATGCAAACTACGGCTAGACATATATAAGTACAAACAAGTAAGGCTATCACAATAATTATTTAGAGTGCTCCTATACCAATACCTAAAATTTTTGACCATCCCTTGTCTGTTTGACTATTATTCTGTAATTTAATTAAAATTTCTATCTACTAAAAAAGTAAAACCTAACAGTAATACCACAAATGCAGCTGCCTCGACAGGTTATGAAAGTGGGATCAAAGTAACCGTTATGATACTCATTCCAAAACGGATGATTAGAATTCGAGACTTAGGTGAGAACACTATCCCACTAACTATTTTTCCGATTTCCTCAAATATCAACAAGTAGGCAGGAAAGGCTATAATCTTGATGGACCCATCATA
>CAVOPD010000007.1:0-240120 GCA_963697745.1 uncultured Acidobacteriota bacterium
CGCATCGCGAGGGCTTTTCGACCGTGAGGCGCGACGCGATTCAGCTCGAGTCGAACTTCACGATGACGGTGAACACGGAGCTGAAGGTCGGCGCCCTCGAGGAGACGTTGACGGTCACCGGAGCCTCGCCGACGGTGGATGTGCAGAGCACGACCAAGGCGCAGGTGCTGAACCGCGAAGCGCTGGATGCGATCCCTACCGGCCGCACTATCCAGGGCATGGGGCAGCTGATTACCGGCGTCTCGCTGAATTCGCCGGATGTCGGCGGGTCGCGCGCCATGCAGCAGACGTACATGTCGGCGCACGGCGCCGGGGCGTCGCAGACGACCGTCCAGGTCGACGGCCTCCACGTGAACGGTCTCGACGTGGACGGCGCGGTGCAGAACTATTTCAACAGCTCGATGAGCCAGGAGATGGTCTACACGACCTCCGGTGCCTCGGCCGACGTGGCCGGTGGCGGCGTGCGCCTGAACCAGATTCCGCGCGACGGCGGCAACACGCTCAACGGCAGCCTGTTCCTCGGCTACCAGCAGGAGAGCTTCCAGGGCGACAACGTGTCGCAGGATCTGATCGACCGCGGGCTCCGCGCGTCGGACGGCATCGAGAAGCTGTACAACATCGAGGGCGCCCTGGGCGGCCCGATCAAGAAGGACAAGATCTGGTACTTCGTGTCGGCCCGCAACTTCGTGCTGAACACGCTGCCGTCCGATTCGTTCGTGGGCATCCCCGGCAGCGCGACGACCAATCACCGGTCGACGATCAGCGACACGCGTGGCGTCGACCCGCAGAGCATCCGGAGCGTGCAGGTCCGCCTCGTGTGGCAGATGAGCCAGAAGAACAAGTTGGCCGTCTACAACGACCGCATCCTGAAGAATCGCGGCTCCGCGATGACGGCCGCCCTCGATCCGGCGACGGCGTCCTCGGTGTGGACCTCGCCGATCTACACGGTGGGCACCGCGAAGTTCACCTCCGCCATCTCGAGCCGCCTGCTCTTCGAAGGCGGGTTCTCCACCGAACTACGAGCGCTACAACGTCGCTAACCAGCCCGGGATCACCAAGGAGCGCGGGACACCAGCGTGGTACACGGACATCAACCGGCAGGACCAGTCGCTCAACACCCAGTGGGGCGCCTCGACGGTCGAGTCCGGCATGGCTCCCGATCGGTTTGCGCTGCTGGCGTCGATGTCGTATGTGACCGGCGCGCACAACGTCAAGGTCGGGGTCCAGGACACCTGGGGCCGCTACAACTACTGGCGCAACGCCAACGGCGACATCCGCGCCATCTTCCGCAACGGCGTGCCGTTCCAGGCTACCATCCTGAACACGCCGCTGTCGTTCGGCGACAAGCTCGACAAGGATCTGGGCATCTTCGCGCAGGACTCCTGGACGATCAATCGGCTGACCCTGAACTATGGCGGGCGCTTCGAGGTGTTTGGCTCCAGCACGCGGGCCGCGGTGTCGGGTGCCGGACGATTCGTGGGCGAGCGGACGTTCGACGCGATCCCGATGCCGACCTGGAAAAGCGTGGCGCCACGCGTCGGCATCGTCTATGACCTGTTCGGCAACCAGAAGACCGCCGCGAAGTTCAGCTTCGGCAAGTACATGCAGGCGGGCACCACCGGCTTCGCCGACTCGTACAACCCGAACTCCCTGCAGACCACGAACGTCACCTGGACCGACCTCAACGGCGACTTCACGCCGCAGGGCCAGGCGGGCTGCGTCTACCTGCAGCCCGGCTGCGAACTGAACCTGGCGCAGTTGCCGAAGGGATTCGGCGTCGCGAACCTCGGCACCTACGATTCGGACATCAAGCGCATGTTCAACCTGGAGACGAGCGTCGCCCTTCAGCACGAAGTGCTGCCCGGCATGTCGGTCACGGGCGGCTGGTATCACCGGGAGGTACCTCAATCTGCGCCGCCGGACGAACGTGTTGCGCACGTTCGACGACTATTCGCCGTTCACGGTGTACAGCCCGATCGATGGGACACCCATCACGTACTACACGGTGAAGCGCGGCCAAGCTGAGTGCTGTGTCCAATGTGGACCAGAACGCGCCGGACCGCACCATGAAGTACAACGGCTTCGAGTACAACTTCACGTGCGCGCCTTCCGCCGGGGCATGTCGCTCTTCGGCGGCGGCATGACTGAGCGGATGGTGGCGAACGTCTGCGACGAAATCTCGGATCCGAACCGGCTGCTCTACTGCGATCAGTCGCAGAGCGGCCTGCCATTCCGCACGCAGTTCAAGATCGCGGGTTCCGTGCCCCTCGCCTACGGCATCAACGTCGGCGTCTCCTTCCAGAGCCTGCCGGGCTACCTGAATGGCACCTCCGCCCAGTATCGCGCTCACCGGCGTGTCAGGCCCGAGTGGCATCACGACCAACAACCCGCCGAACGGCGCCGGCACGGTGTTTCAGATCACCCGCACGACCGCCTACAACGCGTCCAGCCCGTGCGTCGCTCAGGGCAAGTGCTCGGTGGGTCAGCTCGTGAACGGCGGCATCACCGAGGCGTCGCTGAACGTGCCGATCGTCGCGCCGATGACCGAGTACGGCGACCGCATCAACCAGCTCGACGTGAACGTGACGAAGACCTTCAAGTTCGGCCGGATGAACGTCCAGCCCAAGCTCGATCTGTTCAACCTGCTGAACGTGGCGCCGGTGTTCGACGTGCGCAGTCTGATTTACGGCACGGCGGCCTACTACCAGCCCGGGTCGGTGCTGAATCCGCGCACGTTTCAGCTCGGCGCGGTGGTCCGCTTCTGACACCGGAGCGAATGAGCCGGTAGTCTCCCGCGGTTCCACGTGCATCCCGGGCCCGGCCTCACGAGGCCGGGTCCGGTTGCCGGGGGCTTGAAAGCCGACCCGGCCGTGACGGCATGTCTGCAAGATCCTCTTTGAGGTCAAACTACATGCAGTATTATCGCAGGGTGCACGACACGACGAAGTCGTGGCCGGCTCTGTCGATCCGGACCGTCCTGGTCCTCGGCTTCGGTCTCACTCGGGCCTGTGGCTGTTCTCGGGCTACTACTTCAGCCGGCGCGTCGCAGAACTCCAGCGCGATTCGGCCAGGGTGACCGAGCGCTACGTCAGGGCCCAGGCGAGCATGTCCGCGGTGCGCAGCCAGGTGCTCCTGGCCTCCGTTTACGTCCGCGACGCCCTGCTCGATCCGAATCCCGAATCCATCGTCGATTACCGGCTCAAGCTCGACGAGGCGATCACCATCAGCAATCGCGCCCTTTCCGAGGTACGAGCCGGTCATCGACAATTCGTCGGAGTCGGTGCGCATCGGGCAACTGCGGGACCGCATCGACGAGTTTCGCGCCACGGTCCTCGACGTCCTTGGCGGCGACAGCACCAGTGGCAGACCGACGCCCTGCTGCTCCTCCGCGACCGGATCATGCCGAAGCGCGAAGAGGCGGTACAGGTGTCGGATGAAGTGCAGGAGCTGAATCGAAGCGCCTACATCGACCAGCAGTCGGCCACGTCCGCGCTGTACCGGGCGACGCAGCAGCGGATCTGGACGCAGTTCGGGCTCGCGGTCGTTGCCAGCTTCTGCATCGGGCTGACGGCAATCCGCCGGGTCGCGACGCTGGAGAAAGAGCTCCGCGTCCAGCAGGAACGAGATGCGCGGAACAGCGCCGACCTGCAGCGGTTGTCGGCGCAATTGATCAGCGCGCAGGAAGACGAGCGGCGGACGATTGCGCGCGAACTGCACGACGAGGTCGGTCAGGCGCTGACGGCCATCAAGGTGGAACTGGCGGTGGCGGAACGGACGATCCAGCCGAACGGGCGAGGCGGGCCGCCCTTGTCCACCGCGCGCACGCTCACCGAAGGCGCGCTGCACACGGTCCGCGATCTCTCGCGCCTCCTGCACCCGCCGTCCTCGATGACATCGGCCTCTCGGCGGCGATCGACATGTACGTCCGCGAGTTCCGTAAACGCTACGACATCCCGGTCGAATTCACCGCAGACGGGACTGCGTTCAGGCTCCCGTCACAGGCCGAAGCGGCCGCATACCGCATCGTTCAGGAGGCACTCACCAACGTCGCGCGCCACGCGCACGCGTCCACCTGCCGCATCGTGCTCCGCCGGCAGGCGCCCGCCATTCAGCTCACGATCGAAGACGATGGCGTCGGATTCGACCCAGAGGCGCAGCGGAGCGGCCGCGTCGAGAAAGGCCTCGGGCTGCTCGGCATGCAGGAACGGGTCTCCCGGCTCGGCGGCAGCTGCATTGTCGACAGCGCGCCAGGAACGGCACGCGTGTCACGGTCAGGCTGCCGCTCGACGTGCCGAGCGCGGATGCGGACGCTGCGGCCGACGCGGCGGCTGCACGGCCGGGCTCGATCCTGGGACGGCTGGTTGATGTCTAGACTCGAGATCGTCGTTGCCGACGATCACACGCTCATGCGCCAGGGGTTGTGCAAGATTCTCGACGAGCAGCCGGACTGGCAGGTCGTCGCGCAGGCCAGCAACGGCCGCGAAGCGGTGAAGCTGGTCATGGAGCTCGCACCAGCCGTCGCCATCTTCGACATCGGCATGCCTCTCTTGAACGGGATCGAAGCCACACGTCAGCTCGCGCGCAGAATGCCCGACCTCAAGGTGCTGATCTTGAGCATGCACGCGGAGGAAGCCTACATCACCCAGGCGCTGCAGGCCGGGGCTGTCGGATACCTGCTGAAGGACTCTGCTGACGTGGAGCTCATTCGCGCTGTCGTGTCGGTGGCATCGGGAAAGTCGTACTTCAGCCCTGCCGTCGCCCGCGTGATGCTCGACGACTACGTGCGTCACCTCGCACAGAAGGGCGTCGTCGACCGCTACGACTCGCTGTCAGAACGCGAACGGGAGATCTTCCAGTTGATCGCCGAGGGGCATAGCAACAAGGAAGTCGCGCAGGTGCTGTCGGTCAGTCCGGCGACCGTGGAAACCCATCGCGCGCACGTCTTCCAGAAGCTGGACGTCCACAACACCGCGGAACTCGTGCTCTACGCCGTCCGGCGCGGACTCATTGCGTAAAGGTGGAGGCTGACTGCGCCTTCCCCCGGCGCTCCGGGCACGCCGCACGCGAGTGGCGCACACGCGGTTCACCGCGAACCAGCAGTGATGATGTCAGATGATCAGGGCGATGTCTTCGAGGCTCGAGCGGGCCTGATACGGGCTGCTGATCAATGCAAGGAGGATCTCGCGTTCGGATTCCCGGTGAACGCACCGGTTGTCGCGGACGTGGGCGAGGCAGATGTTCCAAGGCAGCACCTCACCCGTCACGGCATCCAGTGTCCGAGCGCCGTAATCAATTTCAGATTTTCACGAAATTCTGTCCCGATGTGTACGCGTCCGCATACTTCTTGTACAGGTCCTGAACCTGTTCGGGAAACGCCTCGCTGAGAATCGTCGAGACCGTGTAGTCCGCGCCGGGGACCGCCGGGTCGATCTCGAAGACGTATAAGACGCTTCCATTGGCGCCCGGTTCGAGGGACCGGAAGACTTTCCAGGTCGCGGCCTGCTGCTTTGCTCTGGCTTGTCGCTTTGCGCAAGAGCCTCCTTGAGTCTGCCGATGACCTCCTCGAAATCGGCGGTCCGTTCTTGTTTGATGAAATTCAGGACCATGCCGGCGTCCGATGCGAAGACGCGCGTCGCGGCTTGCGGGGATCTGCGTCTGCGGCTCTTGCGGAGCGGCCGTCTGGGCTCGCGGTGCGGCGTGCGCACTCAGTGACACGCCCGCGAACGTCGCCATGACCAGCCGGCTGCGGCGGCACATCCAACCTGCTCAATCCATTCACGTCGGTTCAATCCTGCTCATATGACTTCTCGCCATCCTCGGTATGGATGCTAGGGCGAAGAGCGGGCCCGGGAGAATCCAGTCAGGACTTGCACTGCGACTCGCCGAAATGACGGGTATGTCCGGTCGCTCACGGTGCCAGCGCCAGGTGCCGGAGGCTCGATTGACGTTCGGATGGGTCGCACCCCCTATATAGTTTCTTTTCAAATTAAATTGCATGTCGTGGACCAACGGCATACCGGTTGCTGCCGCGTATGCGGTGATGACGGTGCGACGACTCCGTTCCTCGGATGCGTCGGCCGCTGGCAGGTTTGGCTCACCGCGACTCGGGCCGTGTCTCGTCCAGTCGGCCACCGGCGTTCGCGGACAACGGGAGAGGGCATCGTATGAATGCCTACGGTCTGAGTGGCCGCTCGTGGTCACATTTCTCGTCCTGGCAGGGCACGCGGCCGCAGGACAGACCGGCAGCCTGGAGGACTTGACCGGCGAAAGCGTCAAGGCAACGCAGTTCAGCGGATTCGGCGTGGTCGGGTTCCGTGGTGACACAGACACCAACCAGACGCGGTTCGACGCGGGGGAACTCGTCGTCGGCATGTTCCGGCGAGCTCAACGAACGCGCGTGGATTTGCCTTCTTCGGACAGCTCACCACGTCGGTCACCGGCCAACGCGAGGACGGCGACGAAGCGATAACCGAAATCGAGATCGACAACCTGATCGTGAACCTGACACCAAAGGCGAACGTGAGCGTGTCGATCGGGAAGCTGGACACTCCGCTCGGATTCGAGCGCGATGACGAGCCCCTGAACCTGCAGGCGACAAGCAGCTACAACTTCGAGCTCGCGCGGCCCGCAAAATTGGTGGGGGCCCTGGGTTGCTGGGCGTTCGCCCGCCGGTTCGACATCACGGGATGGGTGGCGAACGGCTGGGACGGCGACCTCGAACTGAATCGCGGGAAGACGGTTGGTGGCCGTCTCGGCATCCGGCCGACCGAACGCGCCAGCTCCGGAATTGGCTTTCTTTACGGCCCGGAAGGCGCTGGGACCGAGACCAGAACCCGCTATCTCACGACGCTCGACTACGCGATGCAGCCGGACGACCACGGTATCGCCGGTGAGGTGAACTACGGCGGCGATCAGGCGTCAGATCGGAATGCGGCTGCAAGCTGGTACGGCGGTACAGCGACGATTTTCCGACAGGTCACGCGATCGTTTGGGATCGCCGGACGCGCTGACGGGTTTCCGATCATGATGCGGTGCTCGCACGGGAGCTCGGCAGACGTTGAGCTCGCTCACCGTTTCGCCGGGTGTACTTCGTTGGCGCTGGCAGCGAAGGGATTTTCGCGACGATCGAGCACACGACCCTTCGCATCCCGGCGGTTCCAGATTCGCGCCGACCTCCGGTGGGATCACTCTGCCCTTCGCGTGACGCCGGACGACGACGAAGCCGATGAACTGGTCGGGGGCGCGGCTGGCCAATGACCGGCGTACTCGCAGTAGCCGTTGCCACGTTTTAGAAAGGAGCCATGGATGGGCGGGTTGTACAGTCTCCGCGGCGCCGATTGATCCGTGCTGACTTGCCGTGTGCCTGTTTTCGTCACGCTTGGCGCGGGCGTACGTCTTCGCGCTTCCTGATGGTCCGCACGTACGCTGGGCTCACGCCGGCCGCGGTTGCTGCTGACGACGCGCCGCCCATGAAACCGGCGGCAACCGAAACACTCGCAGCCTCTACGACGTTGCAGACCCACCGCCTGGACCTGTCGTCAATGGCCGACGAGGCCCATACCGTCGACACCCCGCTCCTCATTCAGGACTCGCACGTCCATCTGCTCGTCTACGCGATCGTCGCGGCACTCGAGGCGGTCGTGGTGCTCGGCCTCGACTGGCCGGCCTGGGCGCGCGATACAGTGATCACCGCCGCCTTCACATCTGGTCTGCTCTATTTTGCCGGGCAATGGCTCATGAAGGCCGGCTGGCCGGCGTTCGCCCTGCTGACGATCGGCGCCGGCTGGGCCATGGCGATCGTCTATCTCGCCATCGTTGCTGGCACCTACGCCTCTCCACGCTCCGCGGGCCGCGCCGTTCCACCAGGCACTGGAGAGGGCCCGATGACCCGCATGCGCTGTCCTTTCGTCGGCGCTGGCCGCCGCTCTGTTCTCGACCGCACTCCATGCGCACGTCACACCAGTCGTCGTGCTGCGTAAACAGGCCGAGGTGATACGCGAGACTCTGCCAGGAGCGGTGAACTTTTTCGTCACGGACGCGACGATCGGCAGATCCGAACTGCGCGAGATCGCCGACCGGGCCAGGTATACGCCCGCCTCCGATGTCGTGAAGTTCTTCTCCGGACGGTCGGCATCGGGTCAGGTGGTCGGAACGGTGGTGTTCCCGCAAATTGACACGCAGCATGGGCCCATCGAGGTGGGGGTGATGATCGATCCGCACGGCGCCATTGGAGCCGTCATGGTGACGCGCGCGACAGTCGAACTCAAGGCGTCGATTCGTGCAGTGGAGCAATCGGGAGCCCTTCAGCGGCTGCGTGGGCTCGATGTGAACGCGGCGGGTATTAGGCTGTCGGCCGACGCCGGATTGGGCGGGATGGCCGGATATGTGGCCGACGCGATTGCGACCGCGGCGCGGCGTGGGTTGGTGCTTTACCAGGTGCTACGGAAGGATGATTGACGTGATAACGATCGTCCGTTGCTGAGAACCGCATCTCGGACTGACGCGTCACTCGCTCACAGAGTATCGTAGAGGCCTTGTCAGATATGTCCTGCGCCGTCGGCTGTTCGCGCTGGTCGCAGCGGCCCTTCTGCCGTTGGCGGTCATGGCCGGTGTGGGTCTGTTGGTGCTGGAGCGACAGCAGGAAGCACAGACGGAACAGGCCGGGCCGGATCGCGCGGCGCTCGTGCTACTGAACGATCGCACCGCCGGCGACGATGGCCTCTTGCAACCGCGCGAGATCGGCGACATCCATCAAGAAGGAGCTTCTCGCGCTCGAAGCGAGGCAAGCCGAGTTGCAGCAGAAGCTCGAGGCGCCGGAAATGCCAGAACTGCTACATCCTCGAATGGCGGACGCCTACCGCGAAAAGGTCGCCAAGCTGTGTCAGGCACTCGACGAGGAGGACAGCCGGATCGGAGCGACGAACGCGATTCGCGAGTTGATCGAAGCCATCCTGCTGGAGCCAGACGGCGAGCAGCTGAAAATCACGCTTAAGGGCGACTTGGCCGGAATGCTGAGCGCCGCCAGAGACAGCAAGAGGTCGCCAGAAACGGGCGACCTCTCGCTGCAAATTGTGATGGTTGCGGGGGCAGGATTTGAACCTGCGACCTTTGGGTTATGAGCCCAACGAGCTACCGGACTGCTCCACCCCGCGGCACCGAAGAAATTGATGATATCACATGCCGCGCGGAATCATCACCACCGGCGACCGCGGACCCGATGGAGCCTCGACATCATGAGTGGCGCCCGGTGAGAGCACCCGACTGATCGCACGCGCTCGTCGCTGGCCGCCGCGCATGTTGCTGCGTGGCGCGCGCACTCTGCAATCACGCACTCACCGCACCGCGGAGCTGTCCCCAGTCGCAGAGCTGTCGAGCCGTTCCAAAACAATCGCACTCACCTTCGCGCCGAGCAGCCGGTCGTCGCCCCCCTGCCCCACTGCCGACGGCCGCTCGACGCGTGACACGCGCACCTCGACCTCATTCAGCCCGGCGCGCCACGCCGATGCCGGCACAGCCCAGCGATATTCCCGCGGCAGCACCGCCAGCGGCTGGGCACTGGTCGCTTTCCCGTTCACAACGATCTCCACGGTCGCCGGCGGATTCAGGTCAAGGCCGCCCGCGGTTATCCGTACCGCGATCGCCTCGGCCTTCGCCAGCGGCACGAGAAGCATCGCGCCTGGCGCGCTCGTCCACCGGAACGCCCCGGCACCCAATCGCTCCGCAGCATGCCACCCGGGACCGAATGTCACGGACGGGTCGCCAGTGAGCGGAATCGACCGACTCACATGCTCGTCGTCCCACTGGATTCGAGGCGCGGCGACCTTGCACACCGACACGCGTTCGGGTTCACGCGAATCGGTTCGAGCCCGTACGAACGCAATGCCAGGCACGCCGTTGAACCGCAGCTCGAACACCACGTACTGTCCCTGATCGTTGGCCGACACCTCCACCCGCGACACATACGGCGACGCCAGCAGTGCCTCTGACGATGTCAGGCCGTCGGCCGCGAGAAGCTCTCGCAGCCGCGCCATATCGTCCTGCGCGTCACGCACAAAGTGCTGCGTCGACACCACTGGCGCGGCAATCGTCGGGCACGGCCGAGCGCCTTGACAGCCGGCGTGCACGTTGCGGAGGTCCGCGTCCAGAGGCCGGTCCGACCCGACGTAGGTACAGAAGCGACGAATCAAACGGAGCGTGGTTATCCAGCCGGGTGTCAACGACTGCGTCTGAGGTCACTTCGCTGAGGTCATGCCAGCCGTTATCGCCGACGAGACCGCACGGCGTCGATGTCACGCGGACGAGGGGCATGCTGCCAATCGGCAGCTCCGATCGGAAGCCGTGCTCCGGCGTGAAAGTTTGCTGGTCAACGGCCTCTCCCGCGGCATCGAACACGGCAACAGCAACCCCCCGCTCGGCGGTCACTTCATTGCGACCGAAAGTAACCGAGGCGCTTCGGCGGCTCGCGGCGAGCGTCACATCGACAGGAAGCGTGATCCGCGCCGCGCCAACGCGACGACCGGCAGGCGCGGAGAGTTCAACCGTGTCGCCGCCTGGCCGCAGTGCGGGCTGCGACGCCGGATTTCTGACGCCAAGAAACACGGACGCTGGCGTCAGGCCACCACCCCGGACGACCTCCCCGTCCAACCCCTCTGACAGCGCGTTCGTCAGGTCGAGACCGCTCGACGCGACGGCAACAATCCTTCCGGCTGCCACGTCCCGCAGGTAGGTTCCGAGCGGCTGATCGTGCAGTCGGACCGGAGACAACGTGAAGCCGCGCCCGCGCAGTCCCTCGACGGCATAAGGCATCGCAAACACGCTGATCCCCTCATCGATCAGCCGATGCACACGGTCCGGAACGGGCGACTCGAGCAGCAGGGGCTCCCCGTTCCGCGGATAGTCTCCCGAGATCATCACGTAGCGGAACATCTGTTCGGCGATGTACTCGTTGATCAGCAGCGCGGATCGGTCCGGAAGCTCACGGAAGAGCGCTTCGAAGTACCGGCTCTCGTAATGGCGATGACTCTGATCGTTGGCAGCAAAATTCGCGCGGACCTGCACGACCGGCAGCATGGCGATCGACCGCGACCGCCACCACGTTCCCGAGCCTGCCGGAACGCCGCACCACGGCGCCGCAGATGACGTCGAGACCCACCGCGGCCGCCAGCCACAGCATCGCGAACACCGGCAGCAGGAATCCGCCGGCATCCGCGTCCACATTCAGGGTCAGCGCAGCCACCGCCAGCGAACTCACCGCGAGCAACCCTGCCTGCGCCGGTTTCTTCCGCGCCAGCCACAGCACGCCGATGGCAGCAGCAGCGACGGCGACAATACCCACCTCCAGGCGAACGATCGACCAGAGAAACGGCAGGCGTACGTTCAGCAATTCTCCCGCGCCGTACCGGAACATGCCGCCCGCAAACCGCCGCGCGGTGACGACGTCGATCAATTCCGCCACGTTCGACGCACGCGCTTCGAGGTAGGTCCCTCGTTGCATCGTGCGGAGCCAGATGAACCCGTACTGCGCGAGACCGGCGCCGAGAATAACGGCGCAGGTGACTACGGTTCTCGGGCGGTACCATCGTCGTCGCGACAGCAACAGCAGGACGAATGCTGCGGGAAACAGTCCGAGAATCGTGAGGTGATTACCCAGCCCCACCGCCACGAACGCCGTCGCCACAAAGAGGTCGCGGTCACGCGTGGACTGCAGCCAGCGAAGAAAGAACAGCACCGCCGCCGTCCACAGCGCCACGTTCAGCGTGTACACCTCGGCGATGACCGAATTGATCCAGAACGCGCGGCCGAGGGCGAGCGACAGTGCCGCGACGGCCGCTATCGGCCGGCTGCACTCCAGCCGACGGGCGCTCAGGTAGCAGAGCGCCGCGGCAGTCGCACCAAAGCAGGCCGACATGAAGTTGATGCGGTATGCGAGGGTGGCAAAGGGCAGCCGCGAGAACAGGTGCGAGATGAGAATGTACGTTGGATAGCCGGGGCTATGAGCCGTCCCGAGCACCGCGCCGAGATACTGGAACTTGGCCGTATCCTCGGTGCCACCCAGATGCGGCAGGAGGGTTCGAACGTAGAGCAACAGCGTTGCGAGTCCGATGAGCGCGGCGGCGAGACCGTCAGGAATTCGACGAAACGACATGGTCTGAACAGATGGATGCGAAGAATCGAATAACGCTAGCACACCGCCAGATCCTCAACAGCAGCCCTCGGCAAGAGCGCCGGGCGCTAGATCGAGGACGCTGCGACATGGGCGCGGTGAATTCATGAACACCGCCTGCGGTTGCGGCGGTATGCTGACAGAGGCGGCCTTCCAGCAGCGACTACCGTGAGCACATCCACTTCCATAACACTCCCGACCTTCGACGACGTCGAACGCGCAGCACGCCGGATCGATGGCGTCGCGCATCGCACGCCGGTCGTCACGTCACGGACCGTGGATGCGCGCACCGGGCGCGCGCGTCTTCTTCAAGTGCGAAACCTTTCAACGCGGAGGCGCGTTCAAGTTCCGCGGCGCCTACAACGCGCTGTCGCGGCTCGAGGCCGGCCAGCGCCGCCGCGGCGTCGTCGCGTTCTCGTCAGGCAATCACGCGCAGGCGGTCGCCCTCGCAGGGCAGACTCCTCGACATCCCGCGCGTCATCGTCATGCCGGCCGACTCGCCCGCAGTGAAGCGCATCGCGACTGCCGACTACGGTGCGGAGATCGTCCTCTACGATCGCGAGCACGAGGACCGGGAAGCGATCGGCCGCCGCCTTGCCGAGCAACGCGGCCTCGCGGTGATTCCTCCGTACGATCATCCCGACATCATCGCCGGCGCAGGAACCGCAGCACGCGAGCTGTTCGACGAGACCGGTCCGCTGGATATGCTGCTTACGCCGTGCGGGGGCGGCGGACTGCTGTCGGGAAGCGCGCTCTGCGCGGCAGCACGTGCGCCAGGTTGCCGCGTGATCGGCGTCGAACCGCTGGCGGGCGACGATGCGACGCGTTCGTTTCGAACCCGGACGCTGCAGACGGTAAGGAACCCTCAGACGGTCGCCGACGGCGCGCGCACGTCCTCGCTCGGCCATCTCACGTTTCCGCTCGTGCTTGCCAACGTTGCCGACATGCTCACCGTGGACGACGCGGCCGCTGCTGCGGGCGATGTTCTATCTTGTGGGAACGGCTGAAGCTGGTCGTGGAGCCAACCGGCGCACTCGCCGCGGCGGCCGTGCTGGAGGGCGCCGTTGACGTGCGCGGCATGCGCGTCGGAGTCGTGCTCAGCGGCGGCAACGTGGACCTGTCGCAGGTGGAGCAGTGGAGAGAGATGGTATGAGCCGCGCCGGACTTGCGATCGCATCGTCGCCGCGACACTGCTGCTGCTCATTGCGCCTCATCTCCGCGCCCAGCAGGAGCCGGCCTCGAGTCCGCGACGCGCGGGCGCCGCTCACGATCCTGCAGATCAACGACGTCTACTCGACGGTCCCGGTGGACGGCGTCGGCGGGCTCGCGCGCGTCGCCACGCTCAAGAAGCAACTGACGGCGGCCGGCCGCACGCCGCTGCTGATGATCGGCGGCGACTTCCTCTCCTCGTCGGTCGCGTCCACCGTCTTCAAGGGCGAGCAGATGATTGCCGCGCTGAACGCCACGGGTCTCGATGTCGCCACGCTCGGCAATCACGAATTCGACTTCGGCGTGGACCTGCTGCTCACGCGCATGCGCCAGGCGAAGTGGCAATGGGTCGATCGCGAACGTCATCGACCGCCGCACCAGCGCCATCGTCGGCGGCGCTCGCCCCGTACGTGATCCGCACCGTGCGGCCCGCTGAAGGTCGGCATCATCGGCCTGTGCCTCGATCGAAGAGAGCATGCGGTCTCCGGTGATTCGCGAACGTCTCGAGCTGATCGATCCGCTGGAAGCGACCGCGAAGTACCTGCCGCAGATGAAGCGCGAGGGCGTGGACGTCATCGTCGCGTTCACCCACCTGAACTTCGCGACCGACCGCGCGCTGGCGGAGCGCTTCCCCGAAATCGACGTCATCGTCGGCGGACACGAGCACTTCCCGATCACCGCCAGTCGAAGGCCGCACGCTGATCAGCAAGGCGGGCACCGAGGCGCAAGTTCGTGGCGCGCATCGATGTGGACAAGCGCGACGGCGGCGCCGCTCGACCGCTACTTCGAGCTGATGCCGGTCACCACCGCGATCAAGGACGATCCCGATGCGGCCGCGGTCATCGACGACTGGGAGCAGCGCCTCGACCGCGAGATGGACGTCGCGGTCGGCATCCACGGACGTCCCGCTCGACGCGACGCGACGCCGCGCATCCGCGCCGTCGGAAACGAACGCCGGCAACCTGTTCGCAGATGCTATGCGCACGCGAGGTGCAGGCCGACGTCGCGATCGTGAATTCGGGCGGGATTCGCGGCAATCGCGTCTATCCGGCCGGCACCGCTCACCGGCGCACGCTGATTCAGATGCACCCGTTCAGCAACGTCGTCTGCAAGATCGAAGTCACGCGGCCGCGACAGCTGCTGCAGCGCGCTCAACCACGGTGTCGCACGGCTGCCCGTTGCGTCGGGCCAGTTCCCGCAGGTGTCCGGCATGACGCTTCCGCGTGGTCGTCTCCGCGCCGGCCGGCGATCGCGTGCGCGATGTGACGATCAACGGCACGCCGCTCGATCTCGAGAAGACCTACACGCTCGCGCTTCACCGACTTCGTGCTGCAGGGCGGCGACGGCTACGAGATGTTCGCGGCCAGCGAGTGCTGGTCGCGCCGGAGGCCGGATCACTGATGGTCACGGCGGTCGAGAAGATCGTAACGCGGCCACGAGATCACTCCGCAGGTCGACGGACGGATCACGATCGAGCGCGATAGACGCGGCGTCGGGCAGGTCAGGCCCGGTGGCCAGGCAGGCAGGTCGGGAACGTCGGCCGGGCTTTGACGTTGATCCAGGCCAGTCACGCGCGACGGGCGGCAGGTTGCTGCACGCGGATCGGTCGACGCGGCCTTCATGCGCGACCAGTACACGCGGAACCCGAGCAGCACGGCGACGACGGCGGCGTAGGTGAGCGGGCGCGATACGTCGGCCTTCACCAGCCAGTAGTAGTGCACGACGGCGGTCATCGCCGGCGACGTAGACGAGCCGATGCAGCGCCTGCCACCGCTTCCCGCCCAGCCGCCGGATCCAGCCGGCCGTCGACGTGACGGCGAGCGGCAGCATCAGCATCAACGTCGGTGAAGCCGATGGTGATGAACGGCCGCTTGTAGATGTCCTCGCCCACCGACGCCGCCAGGTTCCGCACGGTCGTCCACGACGACGATGCCGTCGGGAAAATCGAGGCCGGCGAAGCGATCGGCGATCGTGTAGACGAGGAAGTGCAGCGTCCCGTAGAAGAACGCGAACAGCCCGATCATCCGGCGGAAGCGAATCAGCGCAGTTCCAGCCGGTCAGACGACGCAGCGGCGTGATGGCGAGCGTGATGCAGAGAAACCGAAGCGCCCACACGCCGGTTTCGTTGGTGAGATCGCTGAGCGGGTTGACGCTGAGATTGCCGGTGAGCGCCGGCCCAGATCAGCCAGGCCACCGGGCCGAGGGCCGCGACGAACACGACCGGCTTGACGATGACGACGCAGCGCCTGCTGCGTCACGGTCACGGCGGTCGTCAGGCGGCTCAGTAGTTCTTCTTCAGATCCAGGCCGGCGTAGAGGCCCTGGACCTGATCCGCGTAGCCGTTGAACATCAGCGTCTTGCGCTTGAAGAACTCGCCGATGCGCCGTTCGCTGGCCTGGCTCCAGCGCGGGTGGTCGACGTTCGGGTTCACGTTCGAGTAGAACCCGTATTCCTGCGGCGCCGACTCCTGCCAGCTGTTCAGCGGCTGTCGTTCGGTGAAGCGGATGCGCACGATCGACTTCGCGCCCTTGAACCCGTACTTCCACGGCACGACCAGCCGCAGCGGCGCGCCGTTCTGCTTCGGCAGCACTTCGCCGTAGAGTCCGACGACGAGGATCGTCAGCGGGTGCATCGCCTCGTCCATGCGCAGCCCTTCGACGTAGGGCCAGCGCAGCACCGGCTGCGCGGAGGCCGGGCATCTGGCCGAAGTCGGCAGAGCGTGGTGAACTCGACGAACTTCGCCTTCGCCGGTCGGCTCGGCCTTCTTGATCAGGTCGGACAAGCGGGAACCCGACCCACGGAATGACCATCGACCAGGCCTCGACGCAGCGATGCCGGTAGATGCGCTCCTCGAGCGCCTGCCCCTTCAGGATGTCGCCGAGCGCGTAGTTGCCCTTCTTCGCGCACTCGCCTTCGATCTGAACGGTCCAGGGCTCGACCTTCAGCTTGCCCGCGGTGAGCGACGGCGAGTCCTTGTCGGTCCCGAACTCGTAGTAGTTGTTGTAGGAGGTGATCTGTTCCCAGGTGTTCGCCTTCTCCTGCTCCGGTGTCAGGCTGAGCGGACTCTTGCCGACGCCTTCCAGCTTGCGCCCGTGCGGCGCCGGCTGTCCGGCCGCGAACAGCGTTTCCGAGACCGCAGACCGCCCCGGCGCCCGCCGCCGCCACGCCCGCCGCCGTCCGCAGGAAGTCGCGCCGATTCAGGTACAGCTTCTGGTCGGTGATTTCCGAACTGCGGATATCTGCCGGTTTCTTGATCAGCATATGGGCCCGCCAGTTGGACGCCGCGGAGGCGGCGCCGGTTACAGGGGACCATTATACGGAGCCGGGGCGATACCGGGTGGAGTTGGCGGAGTGAGGGCCCGCCGCAGGGACTCGGCGAGGTGCGACCTGCCGCCGCAGCTCTGCCGAGGATCCGGGTCGCGCGCGGTCAGCGATGGGCGTCAGACGTCGCGTTTGCTCGACCGGCGCATCGCTGCAGCGAGACCGAACAGTGCCGTGCCGATCACCAGGAGCTTCGCGCCTTCGGGCACCTCGGGCATCGACATCACTGCCGCTGTCGTCGTCGCGACGATCGGAGAACCGTCGTGCGCATCTGCGCGACGGGGACGACGCCATGAACAGCAGATACCGCTCGATCGCCAGACTCGAGCGACAGCGCAAAGCCGACGGGAACGACGACCGCAGCGACGATGGCGGCGAAGAGACAGGATACGAACTCGTTTGCGCATTGCGGATGACTGCACTTCAAGCGATGTGCCACGCAGTCAGCTCGCAGACCGGGCAGCGTTGTCGCACTCCTGCGGAACGTCGAGCGCATACGGAAACCGTCACCGTTACAGCGCTCGTCCGTTTCCGTCATTACGGGCTTGCGTCGCGGAACAGATTTTCCCAAACTGGGAGTTCCGCCGCTCGCCCACGACCGTGTGCTAGTCTGCCCAGCCATGTCGAATGTCCGCGACGCCCGAGCCAACGTCATCCGCCGTCGACGAGTACGCGCACCTGCTCTCGCTGGCCGCGCACGAGTTCCGCACGCCGGCCTCGGTCGTCGGCGGCTACCTGCGCATGCTTCAGAAGGACACCGAGTCGCCGCTGACCGATCGGCAACTGAAGATGGTCGACGAAGCGGCCAAGTCGTGCACGCGGCTGGTCGCGCTGGTCGCCGAGCTGAGCGAGGTCGGCGAAGCTCGACAACAACACCGCGCCGTGCAAGACCGAGACCTTCGACCTCTTCACCGAACTCGACGACGTGGCGAGAAACGTGCAGGAAGGGGAGGATCGCGAGGTAACATCTACAGCTCAGCGGTATGTCCGCCGGAGCGCGGATGACCGGAGATCGTCAGCGGCTGACCGCGGCATTCGAGTGCGTTTTTCCGAGCACGTTTTGCGAGAACAGCCCAGTTCGATGACCATGGTCGCCGACCGGCGTCTCGTCACGATCGGCGACACACGACTCGGCGATTGTTGATCATTGCCAGAGAAACCGACGTACAACGCGCATACGAGCCGTCGCCCAGCCGTTCGACGAACACCGCGGCGGCGTCGGGCTCAGCCTGCCGATCGCGCGGCGCGTCGTCGAGCGCGCCGGCGGCCGCGTCTGGTCACCGACACCGCAGGACGACGACCGATCGGGGCCTGCGCAGCGCAGTCGATCGTTTCAATTCCTCTACCGGAGTAGCTGTTGAAGAAGCCGTTCATCTCGATCGTCGACGACGACTCGGGATTCGCCAATTACCTGCGCACCTTCCTCTCGCTCCGCGGCTACGAGACGCGGTCGTACTCGCGTGGCGACGAGATCGTGGCGTCGATCAAGCAGGGCGATCCGCCCGATGTCGTGCTGCTCGACGTCATGATGCCCGGCATGAACGGACTCGAGACGCTGCGCGCGTTGAAGACCGCCAAGCCGGATCTGCAGGTCATCATGCTGTCCGGACGCGAGCAGGCCTCGACGATCGTCGAGGCGGTGCGGCTCGGCGCGGCCGACTACGTCGTGAAGCCGGACGATCCGGAGGGGCTTGGCGAGATCGCACTCGACGCCGCCATCAAGAGCGCCATCGAGAAGACGCGGCTGGTCTCCGAGATCACCGAATTGCGCCGGCAGCTGAGCGACGACCAGGATCGCGCCTTCCTGTTCTGGGGCGACAGCCCCGACATGCAGACAGATCGCCTCGGTCATCGAACAGGTGTCGGACAGCGACGTCACCGTGCTGATTCGCGGCGAGAGCGGCGTCGGCAAGGAACTGGTCGCGCGCGCCATTCACCAGCGCTCGTCGCGCAAGGACCGGCCCGTTCGTGAAGGTGAACTGCGCCGCGCTGCCGGCCGAACTGCTCGAGAGCGAACTCTTCGGCCACGAGAAGGGGGCCTTCACCGGCGCCGCCACCACGCGCATCGGCAAGTTCGAACAGGCGGACACCGGCACGATCTTCCTCGACGAGATCGGCGAGATGAAGGCGGCGCTCCAGGCCAAGCTGCTCCACGTCCTGCAGGACGCGCAGTTCACCAAGCTCGGAAGCAACCGGCCCGATCAACGTGGACGTGCGGATCGTGGTCGCGGCCACCAACCGCGATCTCGAGCGATGATGCTGCGCGGCGAGTTCCGCGAGGATCTCTACTACCGGCTGAAGGTGATCGAGGTGACGGTGCCGCCGCTTCGCGAGCGCCGCGGCGAGATCAGCGCACCTCACGCAGTTCTTCATCGACCGCTACGCGCGCCGCTACAACCGGCCGGTGCGCCAGCTCTCCGACGAACTTGCAGCGGCACTTCCTCACCTACGAGTGGCCCGGCAACATCCGTGAACTCGAGAACATGATCAAGCGGATCGTCATCCTGCAGGACGAATCGCTGGTGATCCGCGAAATGGTGAGGAACCCGCGCGCGACGCTGGCGATGGCCGGTGTCGCCGCCGGAGCCGTTCGCCCGTCGTCACTGCCAGGTCCTCGCAGACGACGCGGAGGAACTCGAGCCGGTCGAGGCGGAAGATGACGCCGGCGCCGGAAGTGGTCGTCGCGTCGGCGCCTGCCGGATCGCGGCTTGCTGACGTCGCAAAGTCGGCCGCGATGAAGGCCGAGCGGACGATTATCGAGGACACGCTGCAGCAGGTGCACTGGAATCGACGGCGGGCGGCCGAACAGCTGGGTGTGAGCTACAAGACGTTGCTCAACAAGATCAAGGAGTGCGGCATCAGCAGAGCAATGACGGGGCTGCGTGGCGCGTTCGCCGGCGTTCTGCTGACGCTCTTCACGACCGTCCCTGCCACGCTGCGCGCTGATACCGTTCAGCTCTCGCTGCACGACGGGCGCGTGTCGCTCGTCGCCACCAACGCCACCCCTGCCCAGATCTTCGAGGCCTGGAGCCGCGCCGGCGGCGTCCTCATCGTCAACGCCGAGCGGATGCCCGTCCGCGCCGATCACGCTGACCCTCGACGACGTTCCCGAAGAGCAGGCGCTCGACACCCTGCTTCGTCCCGTCAGCGGCTACCTCGCGCGGCGTCGCGTGACCGCGGCGGAGAGCGGATCCATCTTCGATCGCATCGTGATTCTGGCGACGCCTTCCGTCGC
Source organism: uncultured Acidobacteriota bacterium (assembly GCA_963697745.1). Taxonomy (GTDB): domain Bacteria; phylum Acidobacteriota; class Vicinamibacteria; order Vicinamibacterales; family CAVVIG01; genus CAVVIG01. Next base: position 19,929 of record CAVOPD010000007.1, read on the forward strand.
GCGCGAGACCGACTCCCGCCCCGCCACCTTCGGCGTCCCCGGTTCGTCCAGCGCCGGCACCAGTGTTCCCCCAGCCGCCGCGAGCCGTCGGTGCGCCGCCGATGCCGCAGCCGGCACCGGGAGCTCCCGCCAACGCGGGGTCGCCGGTCAATCGCATCATCGGCGCGGATGGGCAGCCAGTCGAAGACGATCAGGCCGGAGCGCCGCCCCCGCCGTACAATCCGCCACCACCGTACTCGCCCGGCGATGCGCCCGACGGTCGTTCGCCCGGGGCACCGCCGCGAGCCATCCCGGGATCAGCGACACCGCAACAGCCGCCGCCACAGCAGCAGCAGCCGCAGCAGACCACGCCTGCCGCCATCGACGTCAGCACCGGTCGGTGTGCCGCGACCGGGAATGCCCGTACCGGCGCCGCAGCCTGCACAGCCGCGCTGAGCGAGCGCGGCGCATCTCGCTGTGGAACAGGCGGATTCTCCATTGTGAGTACTTCGCTTCCCGAGTCCGTCGACTTTCTCATCTCCTGAACCCGCGCGCTGTTTTTCGCGCCTGCATTTCTCTTCTAGCCGCTCGCGCTGACGATAGTGGCACCCGCATTGCTCAACAGGGCTGGCGTGCCAGTTGAGATTCCTCAGCCTCATCGCGAGTCGATGACCACAACTCGGCGACGGTCGAGGTGAACGTCCACACATCCTCGTCGTCGATGACGACCCCGACATGTGCGAATACCTGCGGAGCTTCCTCGTCCGGGCGCGGCTACGTCGCGGAGACGGTGGGCAGCGCCGAAGAGGCGGTCGCACGCTATCAGCGAGCAACGCCCCGCAGCCGTCATCCTCGACGTGGTGATGCCGGGCGGCATGGACGGTCTCGCCGCGCTGGCGGCGTTCAAGAAGATCGATCGCGACGTGCCGGTCATTCTTCTCTCCGGCCAGGGACGCACCGCCACGGTCGTTCAGGCGATGAAGCTCGGCGCGTCGGACTTCGTCGCCAAGCCGTTCGACGAAGCCGATCTCGACGGTGCCGCTCGAGCACGCGCTGCAGCATCGCCGCCATGCTCGCGAGGTGGCGTCGCTGCGCGAACAACTGCAGGCACAGCCGAAATACCAGCATGCTGTTCGGCACGGGCGAGAAGATGGCCGAGGTGCGCGAACTGATCGACCGCGTTGCCGACACCGACGTCACGGTGCTCATCCGCGGTGAAAGCGGCACCGGTAAGGAGCTTGTCGCGCGGGCGCTCTGTGCCTCCTCGCTCCGGCGCGACAAGCCTTTCGTGAAGGTGAACTGCGCCGCACTGCCCAACCGAACTGCTCGAGTCCGAACTGTTCGGTTTCGAGCGCGGCGCATTCACCGGCGCGATGCAGCACAAGCCCGGAAAGTTCGAGTTCGCGAACCACGGAACGATGTTCCTCGACGAAATCGGCGAAATGAGCTTCCCGCTGCAGGCCAAGCTGCTGCAGGTGCTGCAGGACGGCGAGTTCTCGCGTCTCGGCGGCAAGCACGACGTGCGCGTCGACGTGCGGCTCATCGCGGCCACCAATCGCAACCTCGAGCAGGCGGTCGTCGACGGGCTGCTTCCGCGAGGACCTCTTCTTCCGTCTGAACGTCGTGGCGATCAACTCTTCCGCCGCTGCGCGAGCGTCGCGAGGACATCCCGCTGCTCGCCGATCTACTTCCTCAAGAAGTACTCGGTGCAATACAACAAACCGTGCAGCGGAACTGCAGCCCGGACGTCTACGAGCTGTTCGCGCAGCACGACTGGCCGGGCAACATCCGCGAACTCGAAAACCTGATCAAGCGAGCGGTCGTGCTCGGCGCCAATGCCACCATCCGCAAGGAACTGTGCGCAGGCGATGGCGCATGTCGGCGCACCGGCAGGCGCTACACTGGCACGACGGGCGGCCGCGGCCGCAGAGCTGCCGGCGCCGCACCGCCACGCGTCCGCGCACGCCGGCGACAACGGCACGGCACTGTCCCGCGTCGCGGCCAACCCCAGCGGAGCTCGCGCTGGCGGCGGCCGAGGCCGGCAATTACTCACTCAAGGATGTGTCGCGCGAAGCCGCGCGCCAGGCCGAGCGCGAGCTCATCGCCAGGATGCTGCAGCAGACCCGCTGGAACCGGAAGGAGACGGCGGAGATCCTCGGCATCAGCTACAAGGCCCTCCTTTACAAGATCAAAGAGAACGGTCTCGACAAGGCTTCGTAGCTCATGACGGGAAGTTCGTTCTACGAGGAAGGCTCGCGGCTGCTGACGCCCGGCGCCTTCGAGTTCGTGCTCGATAGCGAGTTGAAGCGCGCCGTGCGTTCGCAGAACTTTCTGACGCTCGTCGTCCTCGAAGCGAGCCGCGAGTGGGAGGGCATGATGGTCACCGCCGACGACGGAACGCTGCAGGAAGTGGCGCAGGTCATCGGCCGCGAAGTGCGCGACACCGACCTGCTCGGTCACTCGGACAAGGGCACGCTCGCGCTGGTGCTGCTCGACGCCGACTTCGAGCACTCGACGCGCGTCATCGACCGGCTCGTCTCCCGCATCGACAACTACGAGTTTCCGACCGCGCTGCGCATCGCCGTCGGCGCGGCCTGCTATCCGACGCACGCCGTGGACGCCGAGTCGCTGAAGCGCCAGGCGATGACCCGACCCATCGTGAACTGGCGCGGCGGCAGCCGCGCTCCGGCGACCAGGACCGTCCCGGCGATCAAGAACTGAGGAGTATCATACGATGTCGCTCACACCTCGTCACCATCCGGCCTGGTCGCCATCGCTGTCTGCGGCCTCGCGCTCGGCGCCGCACCAGCGGTCCGCGCAGACGCCGCGCAGTGTCGTGCCGCCGCCGCGCGCACGCGCAGCCATCACCGACCAACCGCCGCGCCGACCGCGGACACGACCGACCCACGCAGGCGGCCCTCGCCAGACGACTACAGCTGCAGGTCGGGCGACAAGCTGCGCATCGAGGTCTACAAGGACGCGCAGCTCTCGCAGTCGGTCCAGATCAGGCCCGACGGAAAGATCACGCTGCCGCTGGTCGGCGACATCGCGGCGATGGGCATGACGCCGATCGATCTGCGCGATCGGGTAGCCACGGCGCTCAAGGACTACGTGAACAACCCGGTGGTCACCGTGATCGTCGTCGAAGGCACGACTCCGACCGCCTACGTCGTCGGCGAGGTGAATCATCCCGGCCCGGTGACGTTGCAGGGCAAGATGACCGTGCTGCAGGCGCTGGCGCGTGGCCGGCGGCCTGAAGGACTTCGCGGACGCGAAGAACATCCGCATCCTGCGGAAGGGCGGCGTCACCGGGCGAGCAGACGATTCCGTTCAACTACAAGGACGCGATCAAGGGCGTCCGGTCAGCGTCGGTGCTCCTGCAGCCCGGCGACACGGTCGTGGTGCCCGACTAGGGCTGAGGAGCTGATGATGCGCACCCTCACAACGTCGTCGATCGCCGCCGCACTGGTGATGGCCGCTACGCTCGCCTACCGCCCAGCAGGCCGACCCGCGTCTGTCCGAGGAGCGGCAGCCGGTCGGCTGGAGCGTCACGCCGCGGCTCACCACCGGCGCGGCGTACGACGACAACGTGCTGGTCGAGGGCGAGGGCGACGGGCTCCCGTCGGACCTGAACACCGGCGGTCAACCCGGGCGGCAGCCTCGACTACATCGGCAAGCGCGGGTCGATGTCAAGGCCTCGTATTCCGGCTCGTGCAGCTGTATCGCGACTTCAGGTCACTCAACAGCTACGACCAGTCGCTGAACGTGTCGGGCAGGCGCGCGAGCTGTCGCCGCACGTGCTGCTGTTCGCGCAGCAGTCGTATTCGAAGACGGCGACCACTGAACTGCCGGCACTGTCGGGCATACCGTTCGCGCGCGTCGGCGCCCGCATCGCCGACTTGCGCGGCGGCATCGAAGCGACGCCGAAGCAAGCAGCTGTCGATCGCCGCGTCGTACAACTTCGAGTGGATCGACTTCGACAAGGATCCGGTGCTCGGGCGTCTCGCTGCTCGGCGGCCACTCGAACGGCGGCGCAGCCGGCGCCAAGTACCAGATCACGGCGACGCACGACGCTCACGGCCGACTACGACCTCCAGTTCGCCGCACGTCGTCGACGGCAACCAGTTCAACGTGCAGAACGGTGGGCCGGCGCAGACTATCGGCTGTCCGAGAACTCGCACGTCTACGGCGCGCTCGGGCATCTCGCGGCTCTATGCGGCCGACATCGGCCGGCGGCGAGACCATCGCCAGTCGTGGCGCGCGGGCTATGGCCGGCACTTCGAGATCGGCTGGCGATCGACGTGAGCTACGCGCGTTCGTTCGTCCCGTCGTACGGCGGCGGCGGAACGCTGTCGAACGAGGACCTGACCGTCGAGCGTGCACGTGCCGATCGGCCGCCGGATGTACACGCAGGGCACGCTTCTCCTGGCGCAGGAACGAACCCATTGTCGCCGGCGACCTGCCGCTGACGTCGCTCTGGTTCGGCGGCGTCGCTCGGCTACGCCGTGCAGCCGTGGCTCCGGGTCGAAGGCTTCTACGGCGGCGCACGCCAGAAGATCGACCGTCCCGGCGGGCGCTTGGACCGCAACCGCATCGGTGTCCAGGTGGTCACCGCCAAACCCGTGAGGATTCGCTGATGGAAGACACACCCCGAGCCGTCCACGCACTCGACTACCTGAACGTCTTTCGCCGCCGGAAGTGGTGGCTGATCGTCCCGATCGTCGCATCGGTGATCGTCGGCCTGGTGCTGCTGAAAGTGCTGCCGAAGGAGTACCGCTCGACGGCCACGCTCGCGGTCGCGGCGCCGGTCGTCTCGCCCAATCTCGTGAACCAGGCGACGCAGCTGGACAACCAGGAGCGCCTGCGGGCGCTCTCGCAGCAGCTGCTGAGTGCGCCGATCCTGTCGCGCGTCGCCCAGGAGGAAGGGCTCGGCGACGACGACGCGACGACCGTCTCATCTCGCGCCTGCGCAACTCCATCAGCATCTCGGTGCCGGACCCGGTTGCGCAGGTGAACGAGCCGCGCCGGCTCGATGCGTTCCTGGTGTCGTACGGCGATCCCGATCCGGCACGTGCGCAGCGCGTCACGAACCGGCTGGTGAACGTGTTCGTCGACGAGAACTCGAAGCGCCGCGCGGCCAACGCGGAAGGCACGGCCGAGCTTCCTGATCAAGCCAGCTGCAGGCGCAGCCAGGAGCGGCTTGCCGCGCTCGAAACCAAGCTGCGATCGTCGAAGGAATCGTACATGGGGCAGCTTCCCGAGCAGACGCAGGCCAACCTGTCGACGCTGTCCGGACTGCGCCAGCAGCTCGAGTCGAACGCCACGGCACTGCGCGGCGAACAGGATCGGCTGTCGATGATCGAGCGCCAGCTCGAGGGCGTCCGCCAGGGAAGCGCGGACGTCGATCTTCGTGCCCGGCGCGAACGGCACCGCTCAGGCGCAGACGCCGGAGAGCCGCGTCGTCCAGGCCTCAGCGCGAGCTCGCCGAGGCGCGCGCGATGTACACGGACAAGCACCCGGATGTGCAGCGGCTCGAGGAGGAACTGCAAGACGGCGCGGCAGGATGCGCAGGCCGAACGCTCCAAGCCGGTGTCGGACCGCACGGCGCAGCTCACGCTGGACCCCACGTACCGCCAGCTGACGGCCGACCGCGAGATGTCGCGCCTGCGCATCCGCGATCTGCAGCGGCCGAAGGCGATCTGCGCCGGCAGATCGGCACCTACCAGGCCCGCGTCGAGTCTGCGCCGCGCGTCGAGCAGCAGCTCGCCTCGGTGCAGCGCGACTACGACCTCGAACGGCAGCAGTACTCGGAGCTGTCGTCGAAGCTGCACGCGGCGACGATCGCCGAGAACGTCGAACGCAACCGCAGCGGCGAGCAGTTCACGGTGCTCTACCCGGCGACGCTGCCCGACCGAGCCGATCAAGCCGGTGCCCTGGCGCGTGATGCTCATCGCTGTCGTTGCCGGCATCTGCCTCGGCGCGGGCGCGACGCTCGGCCGTGAATATCTGGATCGGTCGGTCCACGACGTCACGCGATCTGCGCGACGAATTCCAGCTGCCGGTCCTCGGCGAAGTGACGCGCATTCAGCCGGTCTAGGCGCGGAAAGGAACATGACGATGACCCGCATACAGAACATCCTGGAGAAGGCCGAGCGCGAGGGCGCCGTCCGCCGCGTGCGTACCGACGTGGCCGTGGACGCGGCCCGGACGCCATCCGCTGCCCCTTCGCCGCCGCTGTCGCCGCACGGCACCAACGGCGCGTCGATCGACGCCGCACATCGGCGCACCCGTCAACGGCCGCTGCCGCGGCTGCCAGTCGCTCACACCGGCGCGGCTCGTGTCCGGTGCGCATCTCGATGCGCGCCTGATCACGGCGTCGTCCACCGACGGCGCCGTCGCGGAGCAGTACCGCGCGCTGCGAACGCGGATCCTGCACGCCGACCCGATGTCGCCGGTCAACGTCGTGCTGATCACGAGCCCCGGACGCGGCGAGGGCAAGACGCTGACGGCGGGCAATCTCGGACTGGCGATGGCCCAGGAATGGCAACGGCGCATCTGCATCGTGGACGCCGACCTTCGCCACCCGCAGATGCACCGCCTGTTCGGACTGCCCGACGGCCCCGGGCTGTGCGACGTGCTCACCGGGCACGCGACGCTCGAGGAAGCGCTCGTCACGCTCGAGGAACACCAGGTCACCATCCTGCCGGCCGGCAACGTGCCCGCGCATCCGGCGGAACTCCTCGGCACCTCCGCGATGCGCCGGATGCTCGACATGCTGCGCTCGCAGTTCGACCGCGTGGTCATCGACGCCGCGCCCGCCACGCCGCTGGCCGATGTCAGCATCCTCGCGCCGCTCGTGGACCGCGTGCTGCTCGTCGTGCGGTCGGGCGTCACGACGAAGCCGTCGATTCACGACGCGGTGTCGTCGATCGAGCCCGTCGAAGCTGCTCGGCTTCGTCCTCAACGAGGCCGCCTGAGCCGAGGAACAGGCCGAGGAGCGAGCCATGCAGGTGTTCAACCGTCACGTATCGGCGCGCGGTCTCACCGTCTTCGGCTTCGAAACGGTGCTGATCACCGGCGCGATCCTGCTGGCGGCGCAGATGCACGGATCGTTCGACGATGCGGTGGGCGGCGTCTGGCGGTGGTGCTGATCACCGGCGCTGTGCGAGCTCTGTTTCTACTACAACGACCTGTACGACCTCACGGTCGTGCACTCCACGACCGAGCTGGCCGTGCGCATCCTCCAGGGCGCCGGCGCGGTCGCGATCGTGCTCGCCGTTCTGACGCATGTTGGCGCCCGGCGTCCTCATCGGCAGCGGCACGTTCCTGACCGCGCTCGGCATCCTGCTGGTCGCGGTGCCGGCCTGGCGGCTCGCCTTCGACGGCGTCACGCACGATCCGCACATGGAGGAGCGCGTGCTGATCCTCGGCACGGGTTCGGCCGCGCACAGCGTTGCCGAGCTGATCGCGTCGCAGCACGACTATCCCTACCGCGTGGTCGGGCTTCGTCGACGACCCGGCGTCATCGCCGGACGACGATCCGACGTGATCGGCGCCACGGGCGAGCTCTCCGATCTGATGCGCCGCCACCACGTGGACCGCGTCGTCGTGAGCCTGTCGGATCGCCGCGGCCGCATGCCGATCCGCGAGCTGCTGCAGGCGAAGCTGTCCGGCGTTCGCGTCGAGGACGCCGCGACGACGTACGAGCGGCTCACCGGCAAGATCCTCATCGACGACATCAAGCCGAGCTGGCTGATCTTCTCCGACGGCTTCCGCGCGTCCCGCGCGACGCGCGCCGTGAAGCGCGTCGTCGACCTGCTGCTGGCCGCCGTCGGCCTCGCTGCTCGCCTCACCGCTGATGCTGCTGACCGCGCTGGCCGTCCGCCTCGAATCGGCCGGTCCGGTGCTCTACCGGCAGGAGCGCGTCGGCGAGAACGGGCGCGCTCTTCACGCTCTTCAAGTTCCGCTCGATGCGGGTCGACGCCGAGAACGGCACGCCGATCTGGGCCAAGGAGAACGACGAACGCGTCACGCGCGTCGGCCGCTTCATCCGTATCACGCGTCTCGACGAATTGCCGCAGCTCTGGAACGTGCTGCGCGGCGACATGAGCTTCGTCGGGCCGCGGCCCGAGCGGCCGTTCTTCGTCGAGCAGCTCGCCGCGGTCATTCCCTTCTACATGGAGCGGCACGCCGTGAAGCCGGGCGTGACCGGCTGGGCGCAGGTGAAGTACCGCTACGGGTCGTCGGTCGAAGACGCGATGGAGAAGCTGCGCTACGACCTGTACTACATCAAGCACCTGTCGATCGTGTTCGACCTGACGATCGTCGTCGACACCGTGAAGGTCATCCTGTCTCGGGAAAGGGCGCCCAGTGAGCATCGCCGACGAGCCGGGCCTGCTCGGCCACGCGCCAGGCCGACGACTCGGTCGTCGTCGCGCGCAATCTGTCGACGCGCTACCTCGCGATCGCGACCGAAGCGGCGATCGGCGTGTTGATCCTCCCGTTCAACGTCGCGCACCTCGGCACGTCGGCCTACGGTCTGTGGGTGCTCGCCGCGTCGGTGACGGCGTACTTCTCCGTGCTCGACATGGGCTACTCCGGCGCGCTCGTGAAGTTCGTGGCGCAGTACCGGCACGAAACGCGACGTCAAGGCGCTCAACGAAATCCTGAGCACGCTGTTCTTCATCTTCGTGCTTGCGGCGGCCGTGATGTACGGCGCCGCCGGCATCCTCGCCGTGTTCGTCGACCGCGTGTTCCACCTCGCGCCGGATCAGACGCAGCACGGCGCGCATCGTCCTGCTGGTCGTCACGCTCAACGTGGCGGCCAGCACGGCGTTCAGCGTGTTCGGCGGCGTCATCAACGGCTTCCAGCGCTACGACCTGAACAACCTCGTCGGCAGCGGCGAGCAGCATCGCGACGGCGATCGTCAACGTCGTCGTGCTGCTGGCCGGCTACGGACTGGTGGAGCTGGTCGTCGCCATGACGGCCGTCCGGGTGCTCACGCTGTGGGTCTACCGCGCCAATGCCTATCGCGTCTTTCCCGGGCTGCGCATCAGCGCTGCGCTGTTCCGGCGTCGACGGCTCCGGGAGGTGACCGGCTTCAGCATTCACATGGCGGTGATCGACTGGGCCAACAAGCTGAACTACTCGGTCGACGCGCTGGTGATCGGCGCGTTCATCAACACCACCGCCGTCGCCGTCTGGGCGATCGCGCAGCGGCTCGCCGAGCTGGCGCAGCGCCTGGCCAATCAGCTCAACGACATCCTCTTCCCCGCCGTCGTCGAGAACGACACCGCGGCGACGGCTCGACCGCCTGCAGCGCATCTTCATCGAGGGCACGAAGCTGTCGCTCGCGACGGTGGTGCCGCTGTCCGGGGCGATGCTGCTGCTGGCGCGCCCGCTCGTCACCGCGTGGGTCGGACCCGACTTCGACGGCAGCGTGCTCGTCCTGCAGATGCTGTCGGTGGTCGTCATCATCCGGGTCGGCAACGCCACCGGGATGACGCTCCTCAAGGGTGCCGGATCCCACCGCATCGTCTCGGCGGCCAACATCAGCACGGCGCTCTGCAACGTGGCGCTCAGCGTCGCCATGGTGCGGCCGCTCGGACTGGCCGGCGTCGCGCTCGGCACGCTGATCCCCGTGAGCCTCTCGAGCATGTTCCTGCTGTTCCCGCTCGCCTGCAGACGCGTCGAACTGCCGATGCTCGCTGCGGTCGCGCGCGGCGTCTGGCCGGCGGTCTGGCCCGGCGTCGTGATGGGCGTCTTCATCGTCGCCACGCGTCCACTCGTCCCGACGTCGCTGGTGGCGGTGGCGCTCGAATGCGTGGCGGCGGGCCTCGTCTACGCGTTCACGTTCCTGGTGTTCAGTCTCGAGCCGGGTCGAACGGCACTTCTATCTCGGCAAGCTCGCACAGATGCTGCGCGTCAACCGGCTTGCACCCGGCGGAGGAGCCGCTATGAGAGCCGTCATTCTCGCCGCGGGCCGCGGCGGCCGCCTGGAGGGCGTCATCGGCGACCAGGCCCAAGTGCCTCGCGCGCATCGGCGATCGCACGCTGCTCGAGCGTCAGATCGAGGCGCTGCAGAAGGCCGGGACTCGGCCCGATCACCGTCGTCGGCGGGTACGGCATCGAGCAGGTTCAGCGGACGCTGCCCGCGAACGGTCGAGTTCGTGCAGAACGCCCGATATGCCTCGACCAACAGCCTGTACTCGCTGTGGCTCGCGCGCGCACCTGCTGCTCGACGGCTTCGTCGTCCTGAACTGCGACGTGCTGTTCCACCCGCGGATGCTCGACGACCTGCTGACCGCGCGGTACGACGATGCGCTGCTGGTGGCTGCCGCGGGGCGACGGCGCGCCGTACGGCGACGAAGAGATGAAGGTCCGGATCCGCCGCGGGCTGGTGTCGGCCATCGCCAAGACGCTGCCCGATGAGGACAGCGACGCGGAGAACGTCGGCATCGCCCGCTTCGGCGCCGGGCGGCGCGCTGGCTCTCGTCGAGCAGATGAACCAGATCGTGGTCGGACGCGGCGACGTGCGCGCAGTGGCTGCCGCGCGCGTTCGACGGCTTCGCGCAGGCGCGGCCGCTGCACGCCATCGACACCCGCGGCTTGCCGTGGATCGAAATCGACTTTCCCAGAGGACTACTGGCGCGCCTGCAGCGACGTGCTGCCGGCAATCGACGCCGATGCGCTCGGCACGGCGTGACGCGCCGACTGCCGCGGCCGCCGGAAGGACGCTCCGTCATGTATGAACGTTTTTACAACCTGCGGGAGCGGCCGTTCTCGCTGAGCCCGGATCCCGATTACCTGTACCCGAGCCGCGTGCACAAGGAAGCGCTCAGCTATCTGCGCTACGGCATCGAAGGCCATGCCGGCTTCATCGTGATCACCGGCGAAATCGGCTCGGGCAAGACGACGCTGCTGCAGACGGCGCTGCGGAGCCTGGACCACCAGACGTCTGTCTCGCGCATCGTGAACACGATGCTCGATGCGCGCGAACTGCTCGAGGCGGTGATGCTCGACTTCGGCCTCGATCCGGGCCGGAGCGCGAGCAAGCCGGTGCTGCTGCGCGACCTCGCGCGCTACCTGGTCGAGCAGCGCGGGATGGGACGGCTGGCGCTGCTCGTCATCGACGAAGCCCAGAACCTGAGCCTCGCGGCACTCGAGGAAATGCGGATGCTCTCGAATCTCGAGACCGAGAAGTCGAAGCTCATTCAGATTGCGCTGATCGGACAGCCGAACCTGCGCGATCTGCTGCAGCGGCCCGAGCTCGAGCAGCTGCGGCAGCGCGTCACGGTCAGCTATCACCTGCAGGCGCTCGACAGCGCGGAGACGGCCGCCTACGTCAATCACCGTCTGAAGCGGGCGGCGATCGGCGCGCCGCTCGAATTCTCGCGCGACGTGACCGACCTGATTCACCTGCACAGCGAGGGATTGCCGCGCAAGATCAACGTCATCTGCCGACGCCGTGCTGCTCTTCGGGTACGGCGAGGAGCAGCGATCGATCTCGGTGGACCTGACGCAGGAGGCGATCGAGGAGCTGGAGTCCACCGGCGTCATCCAGCCTGCCAACCGGCCGCGTGACCGCGACAGGTGGCGCCGCCCGCGCCTCGTCGACCGCGCTCGCAGGAAGAGGAGCTGCGCCGCGCGCGAGGCCACGGCTCGCCGAACGCGAACGGCAGATCGCCGAGCAGCAGCGCGTGATCAACGAGGAGTACCGGCTGCTGAAGCTGCGCAGCGAGCGGGCGATCGCCGACCCGCCGCTGCACGGCGAGTGGGCGTGGCCGCCGGTCGCCCCGAAGCCGGCAGCGGACATCGCGGACCGGCGCGGTGTCGGGAGGCGCCGCATCCGGCCTGCCGACGCCGATGTCGCGCCGTTCCGAAGCCGCCGCCGCAGCAACGCATCGTGATGCCGAAGCGCGAGACCCCGGTTGCCGTCGTCGAGGCGGCGACGATCGCGACGGCCTGTGGACACGACGTGCGCCGGACGCTGTTCGGCGATTCCAAACCCGTCTTCGAGGACTAGGAGGTCCCCCGCTCATGTCATCAGTTGCCCAGGAACTGCGCCGGCGCATCGACACGCGCACGGCTCGCGTCGGAGTCGTCGGTCTCGGTTACGTCGGCCTGCCGCTCGCGGTGGAGTTCGCACGAGCCGGTTTCGACCACCATCGGGTCTCGATCTCGACCCGCGCAAGATCGCGTCGATCACCGCCGGCGAATCGTACATCCCCGACGTGCCGACGTCCGACGTCCATACGCTTCGTCGGCGCCGGCACGCTGCGCGCCACGACCGACTACCGCGCTGTCGCCGATCTCGACACGGTCAACATCTGCGTGCCGACGCCGCTGCGCAAGACGAAGGACCCCGACATGTCGTTCGTCGTCTCGGCGGTCGAGGCGATTGCCGAGCACCTGCATCCCGGCATGCTCGTCATTCTCGAATCGACCACCTATCCGGGCACGACCGAGGAACTGGTGCAGCCGATCCTCGAGCGCACGGGCCTCAAGGCTGGAGTGGACTTCTTCCTGGCCTTCTCGCCGGAGCGGGTCGACCCGGGCAACGCAGACGTTCCACACGCGCAACGTACCGAAGGTCGTCGGCGGCACCACGCCGGCGTGCAGCGCGCTGGCCGGCGGCGCTCTACTGGATCGGCGATCGAGACGGTCGTGCCGGTCAGCTCGCCGCGCGTCGCCGAAATGGTGAAGCTGCTGGAGAACACGTTCCGCGCGGTGAACATCGGCCTCGTGAACGAGATCGCGCTGATGTGCGACAAGCTCGCGATCGACGTCTGGGAGGTGGTGGACGCGGCCAAGACCAAGCCGTTCGGGTTCCTGCCGTTCTATCCGGGCCCGGGTCTGGGCGGCCACTGCATCCCGATCGATCCGTTCTATCTCTCGTGGAAGGCGAAGCAGACCGGATTCGAGGCGCGCTTCATCGAGCTGGCCGGCCAGGTCAACGGCGCGATGCCCGAGGCGGTGGTCCACAAGATCGCCGACGCGCTCAACACGCATCGCAAGGCGCTGAACGGCTCGCATGTCCTCATCGTCGGCGTCGCCTACAAGCGGGACATCGACGACATCCGCGAGTCGCCGTCGCTGGACGTGATGAGCGCTGCTGGAGCAGAAGGGCGCGCGCGTCTCGTACACCGACCCGTTCGTGCCGACGCTCGCCGGCGCGCGCGTGGGATGGCAGCACCGACCTCACGTCGGTGAGCATCGACGCCGCCGCGCTGGCCGATGTCGACTGCGTCGCCATCCTGACGGACCACAGCGCCATCGACTACGCATCGCTCGCCGCTGCGGCGCCGCTCGTGGTCGATACGCGCAACGCGATCAAGGAGCGTCATCCGCACGTGTTCCGGCTCGGCGCCCCCACGCCGCCGATGGCTCGGCCGACACCAGCGGCCAGTCGGGCGGCGAGGAGGCCGCGTAATCACCATGATGCGAGTGGTCTTCTGGTCATCGGCGTTGTTCATCGCCTACGTCTACGTGGGCTATGGCGCTGCTGCTGATGCTCTGGGCCCGGCTTCGCCGCGGCGCCTCGCAGCACGGGCGTCCCGGCCTCGTCGGGACAGGCCCGGTTCGCGGCGGCGCATCGGACGGACCGGCCGCGGCGACGTCGGCAGGACATCCCGAGTTGGCGCTGCCGTACGTGTCGATTGTCATCGCCGCGCGGAACGAGGCGCAGCGGCTGCCCGGCGCGCATCGACAACCTGCTGGCGCTCGACTATCCGGCCGACCGTCGCCAGATCATCGTCGTGTCCGACGGCTCGACGCGACGACACCGGCGCAGGCACTCGCCTCGCTTCGGCGATCGAGTGGAGCTCGTCGAGCATGCCCGCCGGCCGGCAAGGCCGTCGCGCTGAACGCCGGCGTCGCGCGGGCGACCGGCGACATCCTCGTCTTCGCCGATGCACGCCAGACCTTCGCGCGCCGACGCGCTGCTGCGCGCTGGTGGCGCCGTTCGCGGATCCGGCGGTGGGCGGCGTGAGCGGCGAGCTCATTCTCGGCGCCGAAACGGCCGCCGGGCGCCGCAGCCGCCGCCGACGCCGGCGCGACGATCGTGGATCGGCGCGAGCCGAACACGAGCGGCGCGTGCAGCGAGCGGCCGGCCTCGCTCGACGGTCGAGCGACGGCGTCGGCTTCTACTGGCAGATACGAGAAGCAGCTGCGGCGGCTCGAAAGCGAGGTCGGCTCGATGCTGGGCGCGACCGGCGCCATCTACGCGCTGCGCCGCTCGCTGTGGCACCCGCTTCCGCCGGGCACCATTCTCGACGACGTGCTGGCGCCGATGCGCGCGGTGCTGGCCGGCCACCGCGTCGTCTTCGAGCCGGCGCGCGCGCGCGTTCGACTACACGTCGCCCGATGCCGACGCCGAGAGCCGGCGCAAGATCCGCACGCTCGCCGGCAACGTGCAGATCCTGTGGTTCGAGCCGCGGCTGCTGGTGCCGGTGCTCAACCCGGTGTGGCTGCAGTACGCGTCGCACAAGATCGGCCGCCTGCTCGTGCCCTACGCGTTGATGGCGCTGTTCGCCTCGAGCCTCGTGCTGTCGCGGAACGATCGCTCGTTCTACGCGTCGCGCTGTTCTCGCAGGTGGCCTTCTATCTGCACGGCGGCTACGGCGCCTGGCTCGAACACTGGATCAGCGGTGGCGCCGCGCGAACGGTCGCTCGTGCAGCGCACCGGCGCAGTGGCTTTCACCATCGTGGTCATGAACGTGTCGGCCGTGGCCGGTGTCGGCGCCGCGCTGCTCGGCAGGAAGGTCTGGCGATGATTTCGGCTCGCGTGAGCGGCTCGCGTTCAACTTCGGCGGCGGCACGCGTGCCGTCGCGCCAGGTCGTCGAGGCGGCGATCGCGCGCGAGAACGCGCCGACCTTCGCGACCGCCGCCTACAACGAGCCGCGCGACTGGGGCTACGCGGGGCTGCTCGCGTTCACGACGGTGCTGATGACCAGGCCGCAGGACACGCTGCCCGTTCCTCGAATCCGTTCCACCTGGCCGAGATGTGCGCCATCGTCGGCATCGCCCCGATGGTGCTGCACCGGCTCGCGAGCCGCCAGCCCGTGTTCCGCGTCACGCCGGAAACCATCGGCCTGATCGCCTTCGGCGTCGTCATCCTGTTCACCGTCCCGTTTTCGATCTGGCCCGGCGGCTGCCTTCGGGCTGTTCACGGACTCATACCTGAAGCTGCTCGTCGTGTTCGTGCTGATGATGAACACGCTGACGACACCGCGCCGCATCGAGCAGATCACGTGGCTCATCGTGCTCTGCTGCGGCTTCATCGCCGCACGATCGGTGTTCGACTACGCGCGCGGCGTCAACCTCGTCGAGGGCAATCGCCTCGCCGGGCCCGGTCGGCGGCATCTTCGGCAATCCCAACGACCTCGCCATGAACATGGTGACGTTTCTGCCCGCGGCCGCGGTCATCGCGCTGTCGACGCCGCTTCTCGCTGCCCGAAGCGCATGCTGGCGGCGCTCGCTTCGGCGCTGATGCTCGCGACGGTGGTGTTCACCAAGTCGCGCGGCGGCTTCCTCGGGCCTCGCGGTGGTGCTGCTGACGCTGGTGTTCCTCGGCAGGAAGGTGCGGCCCGGCTTCGGGACGATGGCCGTCGTCGCGGTGCTGTGCGCGACGCCGTTCATGCCGGCGACGTTCTGGGAGCGCATGGCCAGCATCGTCGACGACCGGAAGGACAAGGAGGAGTTCACCGGCACGCGCGAGGCCCGGTGGACGGTGATGAAGGAAGGCATCACGCGCATTCGCGGAGCGGCCGCTCACCGGTGTCGGTGCCGGGCGAATTCCAGAACTACAACCCTCCGGGACGCAAGGAGGCGTGGCGCGAAACGCACAACGCGCCGATTCAGGTGGCGGCGGAGACCGGGATCTTCGGGTTCGCGGCCTTCATGTTCCTCGTCGTGCGGGCAGGGCTCGCGCGCGCGGACGACGCGACGGCTGGTCGCACGAAGCCGAAGCAGGCGCGGGCGCCGGACCTGCTTCGCGCCGTTATGACCGACGCCGATCGCGCGCGATGCAGGCCTACACCGTGGCCATGACGGCCGGGTTTCTCGGCTGGTTCGTCTGTTCGCTGTTCGCCTCGGTCGCCTACAACTGGACGTTTTATTACCTGCTCGCCTTGATCGTGGCGAGCCGCGAGATGGTGACTGACGCGGATCCGGGCCGGCGCGCGCGCTTACTGCCGACTCGAGGAAAATCGTTTCCGTTCCGCGCACCAGGATTTCCCGACCGGTCGCGACAGGGGGCGTGTGACCGTCCACTTTGTGCCACGGACGACGACAGCTTGCCGGATCAGCTCGGCATCCTCGTTGCTGTGGTCACACGTCGAGATGCGGCAGAAGTACGCGATGCCTGAGGTGTCGGTCGTCATCCTGGCGCACAACGCCGGGTCGCACGATTGACGCGGCACTCGCGTCGGTGTTCGCGCAGACGTTTCACGACTATCGAGGTCATCGTCGTGGACGAGAGCTCGACGGATGACACGGCTGCTCGAGTCGCGGCGTTCGGGCCGCGCGTCGATCTACTGCCAACAGCCCGGCGGCGGCATGCCGACGCGCCTGGAACGCAGGGCTGCGTCTGGCGCAGGGTCGGCTCGTCACGTTCCTCGACGCCGACGAACGTCTGGATGCCGCGCAAGCTCGAACGACAGCTCCGCTACTTCGAGGCGCTTCCCGACACGGGGTTCGTTGTACGGCGACGCGATCAGCGACCGTGTCGCCGACCGCCGCTCTTACGCGACTCGACCGATGCGGTGCCGATCAATGCCGCGGAGCCTCCGCCGGCACACGGCACACACGTCAACCGCTCTGCTCCCGGTCGATCGTGGTGTCCACCGTCGCCGTTCGCCGGGATGCGCTGGACGCCGTCGGCCATTTCGATGCGAGCCTGGATGCGGCTGGCGCCGAGCAGGACCTGTGGACACGGCTGGCGTCGCGGTACGCGGTTGGTCACCTGCCGCTGCCGCTCGCTGTCGTCCGGGCCGAGCGCAGTGCCACGCAGGCACACTGGCCGTCGATTCGGCAGATCGAAAGCCTCCTCCACGATACCGTACTTCGGCGCGCCAGACGGGCGATCACCTCGACGGCTCACCCGGTGGACGACCTGATGGCGCGCGCGCAGGCGGCGGACCCCTGCGATCCTCTTCGAGGCCGCCTCTCCGATGAGCCTCGCCGTGTTCGGCCCGGTGCTTCGGCAGCTCAGAACCGACCCACGGCTCAGTTCTGGTTCACGAGCTACGACCGCTCGTGGACGTACCGAGCCGCATTCGCCGCCATCGGGCATCACCGAGCGTGTGGTCCCTTCCACGATGATCCGCTGGTCGAAGTTCGACGGCTACATCAACACCGACTTCTGGGACATGACGTGGCTGCCGCGGCGCACCCGGCGTGTGCACTTCTTTCACGGTGTCGCGGGCAAGTACGGTCTCGACGCGCCGGTGAAGATCGCACCGGTCGTCGCGACGTTCGATCGCCTGATGTTCCCGAACCGCGACCGGCTGCAGCGCTATGCCGAAGCCGGGCTCGTCGATGCCGATTCCCCGCAGGCGGCTCTCATTGGCTATCCGAAGGTCGACTGCCTGGTCGACGGCTCGCTCGAATCGCAGCGCGACGCTCGCGCGCGCTCGGCCTCGACCCGGCCGTGCCCACGGTGCTCTACGCGCCGACCTGGTCACCGTACTCGTCGCTGAACACGATGGGCCACGAGGTCATTGCGGCGCTCGGGCAGACTCGGCGTGAACGTGATCGTCAAGCTCCACGACCGGTCGTACGACGGGACAAAGCGCGGCGTCCGGCGGCGTGGACTGGCGGCAGCGACCTGCTGCGCAGCGTGCGAACGGCACGGCGCTCACCTTGTGCAGGATGCCGATGCGTCGCCGTGGCTGCACGCCGCCGACCTGCTGGTCACCGATCACAGTTCGGTCGGGTTCGAGTTCATGCTGCTCGACCGGCCGATCGTCGTGCTCGACATGCCCCGAGCTGATCACGCATGCGCGCGTGAACCCCGACAAGGTGTCGATGCTGCGGCGGCGGCGTTCGTGGTCCCATACCGCGCAGCGATCCGCGACACGATCCGTGAGGCGCTCGACAACCCGCTTAGCCCATCGGCAGACGCGACAGCGCGTCGCCGACGAACTCTTCTACTGCCCGGGCTCGGCCACCGCACGAGCGGTGCAGATGCCTCTACGACCTGCTGGCGTTCGACCGTGCCCGCGACCATTCACGCGACGCGCGACCGCCGCGTCCGCTGGATCGGTTTGTGCTGAAACCGACACACTGCCCTCGACCATCCGAGATGGACCTGTCCACCCCGACCATCCAGGTGCCCAACATCCGAGTTCAAGGATCCTGTGACTATGTGGCCTTCAACTGCGACGACGACTCGTCAGAGCGCATGCTCTGCTCGATTGTCGCTGCGCTTCTGTTCTGCTTCGCCGCGCGTCCTGCCGCCGCCGCCGATCAGGTCTACTTCTCGGCGGTCGACGACGTCGCCGCGCAGCTCGTGCAGCGCATCAACGCCGAGACCGTCCGCATCGACATGTCCGCCTGGTACCTGACCGACAGCACCGTCTACGGCGCACTGCTCAACCGGTTCAAGGCAGGCGTGCAAGGTCCGCCTGATCGGCGATCGCGGCTCGATTTTCGAGATCGACCAGAACACGAAGAACACGTTCTACTACCTGGCCAGCCAGGGCGTGCCGATCCGCCTGCGCTACAACCCGACCTGGTATCCGGAAATCGATCACTGGAAGGCGACGATCTTCGCGGGCCAGAACATCGTCGCGTTCGGGTCGGCGAACTACACGCCGTTCGAACTGACGCCGTGGTCATCGACCAACTACAAGGACGAGGTCATGCTCTTCACGAGCGACAGCACGCTCGTCAACGCCTTCAAGACGAAGTTCGACAGGTACTGGCACGACACCGATCGCGGAGCCCGAGAGCCTGATCCCGACCGCGCCGTACTTCAAGAACTGGGACGACGCCTGCGCGACTGAACCCGCCTGTTCCGACTACCGCACGCAGTATCCGAACGCACCGCGGACGGTTCCCAACACCGACGCGGCTCGAGGCCGACAACCCGCTGCCGCCGGAGATCGTCTGGGGACAGGGGCCCGGCTTCAACAACCGGCTCGTCTCGGAAATCGACAAAGAGCAGACGGCGATCGATTTCGTGATCTACCGCCTGACGGTCGACAACATCACCAACGCGCTGCTCGCGAAGAAGGCGGCGGGCGTGCCCATGCGCGTGATCATCGAGCCCGACGAGTACCTGAATCGCAAGTGGCCCGAGTTCTGGATGACGCACGCGAACGTGGACAAGCTGTGGGCGGCCGGCGATCCCGATGAAGATGCGCGTGCACACCGGGCTGACGCACATGAAGGTGCTGATCACGTCGACGCTCGCGACGATCGCGTCGTCGAACTACGCCGCGGCCTGGCAGCGCGATCACAACTACTTCATGCCGGCATCGGCCAAGCCGACGATCTACACCGCGATCAAGAACCGCTTCCAGGCGATGTGGACCGACACCGTCGGCTTCGCGGACTTCCGCCCGCAGGGGCCCGATGCGCCGACACCCGCGAGCCCTGCCTCGGTCCGAGCCCGCCAGCACGACGCCGACGCTGACCTGGAGCCGCGCGGTGTTTGCCACCAACTACGACGTGTATCTCGGAACGTCGCCGTCGGCCATGAGCGTCGTCGGCAACGTGCCGGCGCAGCTGGTGAACGATCCGCCGGACAGCTACTCGTTCACGCCGGCGATCACCGCTCGCCGGCAGCACGACCTACTACTGGAAAGTGGTGTCGCGCACGAACGCCACGCCGCGCGACCCGAACATGATCGCGTCGTCGTCGCTGCAGTCGTTCACCACGACGCCAGCCGGCGGCGGCACGCCACCTCCGCCCGGAGGCCCGGTCCCGAGCCCGTGGCTGACCCAGGACGTCGGCAGCGTCGGGGCGGCCGGCAGCGCGTCGTACTCGAACGGCGTCTTCACCGTGGCAGGGGCGGGCGCGGACATCTGGGGCACGGCCGACGCGTTCCGGTACGTGTATCAGGGGACGAGCGGCGACGCGCAGATCGTCGCGCGGGTCGCGTCGATTCAGAACACCAACACCTACGCCAAAGCCGGCGTGATGCTGCGCGAGTCGCTCGCTGCCGGTGCCGCGCACGTCATCCTCGACGTCAAGCCCGATGGCAGCGTCGAGTTCATGACGCGTTCGGCCAGCAACGGCTCGACCACCTTTCTCGGCAGCGCCTCGCAGGCGCAGCCGACGTGGCTGAAGCTGGCGCGCTCCGGCAGCACCGTGACCGGCTACGTGTCCTCGAACGGCTCGACCTGGACGACGGTCGGCAGCACGACGATTTCGATAGCGTCGTCGGCTTACACCGGCTTCCTCGTGAACAGCCACAACACCGGCGCGCTCAACACGTCGACGTTCGACAACGTGGCGCTGACCGCGGGGACCACACCACCTCCGACCTCGGCACCGGGAACGCCGACCTCTCCGTCGCCCGCGAACGGTGCGACGGGTGTGAGTGCCACGCCGACGCTGACGTGGAGCGCTTCGGGCGCAACCTCGTACGACGTCCGGTTCGGCACGGCGAATCCGCCGCCGCAGGTGGCGACGGGCCAGACATCGGCCTCGTACGCACCGGCGTCGCTCGCGGCGAACACGACGTACTACTGGCAGGTGGTGGCGAAGAACAGCAGCCGGCAACACCACTGGGCCGGTCTGGTCGTTTACCACGGCTGCTGCGTCGGCGGCACTGCCGACCCCGTGGACGCACCAGGACGTGGGCTCCACCGGACTCGCAGGCAGTGCGTCGTACGCGAACGGGGCGTTCACCGTGGCCGGCGCCGGAGCCGACATCTGGGGCGCGACCGACGCGTTCCACTACGTGTCGCAGACGACCTCGGGCGACGTGCAGCTGGTCGCGCGGGTCAGCGCGCTCCAGAACACCACCAATGGGCCAAGGCCGGCATCATGCTTCGGCAGACACTCACGGCGAACTCCGCCCACGTGCTGCTGGATGTCACGCCGAGCGGAACATCGAGTTCATGACCCGCACGGCCGAGTGGCGCGACCACCGACCTCATCACCTACGGCACGCAGCCGATCCCGGCCTGGCTGAAGCTGGCCCGAAGTGGCAGCACCGTCACCGCGTCGGTTTCGGCCAACGGCACCACGTGGACCACGCTGGGCAGCACCACGACCGTCGATTCCGGCGTCGGCCAACATCGGCCTCGCCGTCACGAGCCACGATGTCAACACGCTGAACACGTCGACGTTCGACAACGTGACGCTGACGGCCGGAACGACAACTCCGCCGCCCGCGGCACCCGGAACACCATCGTCGCCGTCGCCGGCAAACGGCGCGACCGGTGCGAGCGCGAACCCGACGCTCACGTGGTCCGCTTCGGGCGCGACGACGTACGACGTCCGGTTCGGCACATCGAGCACGCCTCCGCAGGTGGCGAGCGGACTGACTGCCGCGTCGTACACACCCTCCGGCGCTGGCCGCGAGCACGACCTACTTCTGGCAGATTGTGGCGAGGAACAGCGGCGGCAGCACGACCGGACCCGTCTGGTCGTTCACCACTGCCAGTGCGCCACCAGCCATCGGGTAGTCTCCCCTCCCCGTGGACGAACCAGGACGTCGGATCGACGGGCCGGACGGGCACCGCATCGGCGTCGAATGGCGTGTTCACCGTCGCCGGCGCAGGCGCCGACATCTGGGACACGACTGACGCGTTCCAGTACGTCTCGCAGACCACCTCCGGCGACGTGCAGGTGGTGGCGCGCGTGACCGCAATCCAGAACACGCAGCAATGGGCGAAGGCTGGAATCATGCTGCGGCAGGCGCTCACGCCCAACGCGGCGCACGTGCTGCTGGACGTCACGCCGGGCGGCACGATCGAGTTCATGACGCGGGCGTCGAATGGCGCCACCACCACCCTGATCAACTACGGCACGCAGCCGACGCCCGCCTGGCTGAGGCTCGCGCGAACCGGCAGCACCGTCACCGCCTCGGTGTCGGCGAACGGCAGCACCTGGACCACCCTTGGCAGCACGACCACGACCATCCCTGCGTCGGCGAACATCGGGCTGGCCGTGACCAGCCACGATGTCAACGTGCTCAACACGTCGACGTTCGACAACGTGGCCGTCACCACCCCGTCGGCGCCGCCACCACCGCCGCCTGCCACGACTGCGACCAACGTCGTCGTGTATGCGAACGACATCCCCGCGGCGTCGATCCACGGAACGTGGGCGAAGGCCACCGACGCCACCTCGCCGAGCAGCGTCAAGCTCACCACGCCAGACAACGGCGTGGCGTTCGCGGACAATCCGGTTGCGTCGCCGCAGAATTACGTGGACGTCACGTTCAATGCCGACGCGAACACGCCGTACACGATCTGGCTGCGCCTGAAGGCCACCGCCAACAGCAAGTACAACGACGCCGTGTGGGTGCAGTTCTCCGACGCCCTCGCGAACGGCGCGCCCGCTGTACCAGTTGAACTCCACGGCGGGGCTGCTGGTAAATCTCGCGACCGACTCGAGCGGCAGCAGCCTCAATAACTGGGGCTGGCAGAACACGGCCTACTGGTTGTCCCAGGTGACCACGGTCACGTTCGCCAACAGCGGCTCGCATACGCTCCGCATCCAGATCCGCGAGGACGGCGTGCAGTTCGACCAGA
The DNA here is from genome assembly GCA_963697745.1 of uncultured Acidobacteriota bacterium. GTDB lineage: Bacteria > Acidobacteriota > Vicinamibacteria > Vicinamibacterales > CAVVIG01 > CAVVIG01. Next base: position 42,623 of record CAVOPD010000007.1, read on the forward strand.
TCGTCCTGAGCCCGACGACGTACCTGAGTTCGTCGCCGGGAGCAATCACCAACGACTCGACGATCGTCAGCAAGCCGTAACACGATCAAAGGCGGTCGGGTCCGACACGGATCCGACCGGCCGGCACAACGAAGAAAGCGGGAACGACGTGCGAACCCTTTCGGTGGTCATCGCGACACGGAATCGCCAGGCGCTGCTGGCGCTGACCCTCGACGCCCTCGCGGCGCAGGACTGGCCGGCCGAGGCTGTCGAGATCGTCGTTGCCGATAACGGTTCGACCGACGCCACCGCGCAGGTAGTCGCCGCCGCGGCTCGCCGCCGCGGGGCGCCGCTGATCCGCTATCTGTACGTGGCGGAGCGCGGCAAGTCGCCCGCCGTCAACCAGGCGCTCGCCGTCGCCACCGGCGAACTGATCGCGTTCACCGATGACGATGTGCGGCCGCAACCAGATTGGCTCAGACGGCTCGCGGCATCCTTCGACGAGACCGGGGTTGACTTCGTCGCCGGCCGGGTGCTGCCCGACTGGGAAACGCCGCCGCCAGACTGGGTGTCTCCGGCCGTGTACGGCGTGATCGCCGTGCCCGAAAACGGGGACCGTCGTCTGGAGATCACAGCGGACCAGCACCGGATCATCCCAATCGGCGCCAACATGGCCGTCCGCCGCTCGGTGGTCCGCGCCATCGGCGGCCTTCGCGTCGATCTCGGCAAGCTCGATGGATCGCTGCGAACCGGCGAGGACCACGAGTTCTTCCTTCGCATGCTCCACGCCGGATATCGCGGCGTCTACGAGCCGACCGCGATTGTGTATCACCGCGTCGGCGCCGAACGCCTCGACCCTGGCTATTTCAGGCGGTGGCTGCACCAGAACGGACGCGACGTCGCCAGGCTCAATCGCGTGTACCCGCAGGCGGCGTGCCACGACTGCTCCGGGCGCCCCGATATCTGTGGCGACAGGCGGCCGCTGATGTCGCGTCGACGATGACAGCCGCGGCGCGCCGCGACCGCGCGCAACGCTTCGGGGCATCCGCTCGACTCATCTGGTTTGCGGGCTATCTTCGGGAAGCGTGGTTCGGTAAACGCCAGCCGGTCGATGCCGCGAGACTGACGCGACGCGCCCATCGCCGTTTGCACCGCAGGCGAGCTGAGCGATCCGATGTCCACCGCAAGCATTGTCATCGCGACCTACAACCGGGCCGAGTTGCTCGACGAGTGCCTGGCAGCACCTCGCGCGTCAGTCCTTTTCACGTGGCGACGAGGTCTTGATCGCCGACAACGGCTCTACCGACCATACCGCCGCCGTCGTCGCGCGCCACGCGCGCAACTTTCCGGCCGCACTGTCGCGCATCTTCGCTGCCGACGCCCGGCAAGTCGCACGCGGTCGCCGCCGCTCTGCGAGTCGCCTGCGGCGACATCGTCGCGTTCACCGACGACGACGTGACCGTGGCCGCGGACTGGCTGACGCAGTTGAAGAACGCGATGGACGACCCGCAGATCGCGCTCGTCGGCGGACCGGTCGAGCCGCGCTGGGAGCGCGCGGCGCCTGCGTGGCTGCACGTCGCAGGACAGCAGGCGGCTCGGCGCGCCGCTTGGACTGCTCGATTACGGGCCCGCCGTTGCGCCGCTCGGGCGACCGCACGCTTCTCGGCGCGAACATGGCCGTGCGCCGTTCGGTGCTGCGCGAACTCGGCGGCTACGCGACACACCTGGGCAAGCTGCGCGGAACGCTGCTCTCGGGCGAGGACCACGAACTCTGCCAGCGCATTCAGGCCGCGGGCTATGGTGCGCGCTACATTCCGTCGCGCGCGTGTCCGCCACTGGGTGCCGGCGGAACGGATGCGCGTCGCCTACTTCCTGAACTGGTTCTACTGGTCGGGAATCACGAACGCCGCGATGGAGATCGGACGCCGCCAGCCGTCGCGCTCGTTGCTCGGGGTACCTGCGCACCTGGTCCGCCAGTTCGCGCAGGGCCTTGCCGGCGGCAGCGGCGTGCGGCGATCCGTGGCCGCATGCCCGCGGCTGTCGACCGGGTCCTCGATTCCGCGTTTGCGGCTGGCTACGCTGCGTCGACGCTGGGGCCTCGTGCAGCTCGGCTGACCGTGCCGGCCACGCCACTCGCGAGGAGCGTATGAAGGTCCAGCGGATTTCCGTGCTGATCTGCACGTACAACCGCGCACGACTCCTGCGCGAAACGCTGGCGTCCCTCCGGCTGCTCGATGCTCCCGGCGAATGCGACGTGCGAAATCCTCATTGTCGACAACAACTCGACCGACGACACCAGCGGTCGTCGTGGAGGAAGCGGCAGCCGCCAGTTCCGTTCCGATCGTCTACCTTCAGGAATCGCGGCAGGGCAAGAGCTTCGCGCTGAACCGCGGCCTCGCCCACGCACGCGGCGACGTCATCGCGCTCACCGACGACGATGTGCTCCCGGCACAGGAGTGGCTGACGCGCATCGTCGGTACGCTTCCGCGAACGCGACGTGACGTTCGTGTTCGGCAAGGTGCTGCCACGCTGGGGCTGCGTGCCGCCGCCCGAGCTGCTCACCACGCGCGCGCAGGACATCTGGGGTCCGCTCGCGATCGTCGACTACGGTGACGAGCCGATCGACTACCGGCCGGAGAGCCAGGGTCAGCGGCTGCCGATCGGCGCCAACCTGGCATTTGCGCGCGCAGGCGCTGGTCACGATCGGCGGCTGGCGGACCGACCTCGGCAAGGTGAACAACACGCTGATCTCCGGCGAGGACCACGAGATCTTCGTGCGGCTGCGCCGTCACGGCCTCTACGCCGGCTACTACGATCCGCTGGTCAGCGTTCGGCACTACGTTCCGGCCTCGCGGCTCACGCGCCGGTACTTCCGCCAGTGGTTCTACTGGCACGGTAAGACGAACGCGCTGATGCTCGCCGGACCTGTTTCCCGAGCTGGATCTGTCGCGTGTCCCGAGGATTCGCGGCGTGCCGCGCTTCATCTACCGGCAGGCCGCGTCGCAGCTCTGGAGATACGCGAAGACGCATCGGGCGCGCCGACGCGCTGGCGCTGCTCATCGAGGAGGTGAAGGCGTTGCAGTACCTGGGGATGTTCTCCGAGTGCTGGAAGCGGTCGCTGCGGCGGATGCCGCCGTCGACAATCCGTCCAACTCGGCACCCCAATTGCTCGGCCGTTAACGCCATGTTCTTCGACACGCCGATCTACGCGCTGTTCCTGGCGCTGGTCGTCCTCGTGTACTGGCGCCTCGGCTGGCGCAGCCAGAATCGGATGCTGCTCGCCGCCAGCTACGTCTTCTACGGCTGGTGGGACGTCCGGTTCCTCGGTCTGATTGCCGCCTCGACGGTGGTCGACTACTACTGCGCGCGGGCGATCGCGTCGTCCGACGCGACGCGGCGACGGCGGCGCTGCTGCTCATCGCTGTCGCTGGTCAGTGAATCTCGGGTTCCTGGGCGCGTTCAAGTACTTCAACTTCTTCGTCGATTCGTTCGCCGCCGTCCTGGAGAGCCTCGGGTTCCACCAGGTGCCGGTCACGACGCTCCGCATCCTGCTGCCGCCGGGCATCTCGTTCTACACGTTCCAGGAGGTCGCATACATCGTCGACGTGTATCACCGCAAACTCGAGCCGGCCGACTCGCTGATCGAATACGCGCTGTTCATCAGCCTGTTCCCGCACCTCATCGCCGGCCCGATCCAGCGGCCCAGCCACCTGCTGCCGCAGGTGCAGGCTCCGCGCGTGTTCGATCAGGAGCGATTCTTCAACGGACTGATGCTGATCCTCTCCGGCCTGTTCCGCAAGGCCGTGATCGCCGACAACTGCGCGCTGCATCGCCAACGCGGTGTTCTCCGGCCGCCTGGGGCCGCCGAACCTCGCGACGACGATGCTCGGCACCTATGCGTTCGCGTGGCAGATCTACGGCGACTTCAGCGGCTACAGCGACATCGCCCGCGGCAGCGCCCAGTTGCTCGGCTTCCACTTCATGGTGAACTTCAGGCAGCCGTACCTCGCGACGAGCCTGCAGGATTTCTGGCGGCGCTGGCACATCAGCCTGAGCACGTGGCTGCGCGATTACCTCTACATCCCGCTCGGCGGCAACCGCCACGGCGAGGCGATGACCTATCGCAACCTGATGCTGACGATGCTGCTCGGCGGTCTGTGGCACGGCGCGAACTGGACGTTCGTCGTGTGGGGCGGCATTCACGGCGCCGGGCTGGCGGTCGAGCGGTTCTTCACGCGAGCGCTGGGATTGTCGAAGCGAAGGCAGCAGCGGTCGCAGACCAGCAGTCGGCAGCCGACGTGGTGACGGCGTCGATCTTCGCCCTGCGGCCGTGGGTCTCGCGCATCGTCATCTTCCACCTCGTGTGCCTCGCCTGGATCTTCTTCCGCGCCGAGAGCGTGCACGCCGCGTTCGCCATGCTCGGCGGCCTGCGCACATTCGTCTGGGCGCCCGAGTACACGATCGCGCTCCGGTTCCTCGCGCTGTTCTGCGATTCCCTTGTTCGTCATGGATGTCATCAACGAGACGCGCGGCGAGGAGTACGTCTTCGAAACCGCCGTCGAAACACGCCGCGTCGCGGTGGGGGTCGCCCTGATGGCGGTCGTCGCCGTGTTCGCGGCCAACCAGCTCAATGCGTTCATCTACTTCCGGTTCTAGATCTGCGTCGCGCCACCTGGGCGCTCGTCGTCGGCTGCTGCGTGGTGGCGCTGTCGGTGGAGGCGGCGGCCCGGCTGGGCGCTCGACCGCGCGAGCCAGATCCAGCGGCGGATGGTGCAGGAGTACGCGAAGGCACGCGCGATCGGGCAGGACGGCTCGCACCGGGCCGGCACGTGCTGGTCGTCGGCAATTCGCTGCTCGATGAAGGCGTCCAGTTCGAGCGTCTCCGCGGTGCGCTCGAAGAGCGAGTACGACGCGCGGCGCTACATGGTCGAACAGACGGTCTACTACGACTGGTTGTACGGTCTGCGGCGGCTGTACCGGGAAGGCGCGCGACCCGACATCGTGGTGGTCATGCTCGGCACCGGCCACTGGCTGAGTCCGACGATCCGCGGCGACTACTCGGCGCAATATCTCTGGAGCGCGGCAGACCTGCCGCTGGTCGCGCGCGATCTCGGCATGCACCCGACGCAGGCGACCGACCTGATGTTCGCCGGCGTCAGCAAGTTCTGGGGCGCGCGCGCCGAGATGCGCAACTTCGTCCTCGGCCACCTGATGCCCGACCTGGCCGACCTTCATGAACGCCTCGAGCGTCGTCGATCGGCGTCCGATGGTGGATGCCGACATCGACGCCGGTGCTCTCGACGCGGATCGCGCGCATGCGCGCAGGTGACCGACGAGCACGGCAGCGAACTGGTGCTGCTGGTGCCGCCGCTGCTCAATCCCGACGATGGCTCGATCGGGCATTGATGCGGGCAGGCGAAGCCAATCAGCGTCCGAGTGCTCCGCCCGGTGACCTCGGGGAGCTTCGGCGCGCAGCTGTATCGGGACGGCTTCCACCTGAACGAGACCGGCGCGGCGCTCGTTCACCGACCGACTGATTCCGGCGCTCGAAGGCGAACTGACCCAGCACGACGGGCTGACGGCGTCACGCCGGCGGCTTCCGGATCCCGGCCACGCGTCCGCGCGGCGTTCCGGCGAGTAGGGCGCGCGTCCGCCGATGCTGTCGCCACGATTCCACGAACAGCCCTGCGAACTGAAGGGTCCTGAGCTCCTCGATTTGAAGCTGGAGCCGATCCCTCTGCGGAACGGCGGCGAGCCACCGGCCGGCCTGCTCGAGCGCCTGCCGATACAGAAACCGCGGCACGCCGAAAATCCGCGGCACCGTCGCCATGTCGATTGTCGGGAACAGGTCCTGACACATCAGTGCATACGTCTTTCCGAGCCAGAAGAACCAGCGCCGGAAGTATCTCCGTGTAAGTCGCTCGGGCGGGACGTAGTGGTGTACGACAATCAGCGGATCGTAGTAGCCGTAGTAAAGCCCGCCAGCCATGAGCCGTCGAAAGATGTCTTCGTCTTCCCCGCATATCAGCGTGTTGTCGACCTTGCCAAGGTCGGTCCGCCACCCGCCCAGTTTCACCAGCGTCTCACGAGGAAACGCGACGTTGGCTCCGATCGGCAGGCGTTGTCCCCTGCTCTCAGGGTGGTAATGAAGGGCGACGTCACCGTAATCGATCAGCGCCAGTGGACCCCAGATGGCCTGCGCGCGCGGCGTCAGCAGCTCCGCTGGCGGGGCAGCGCCCCATCGTGGGAGGACCTTGCCAAAGACGAAGGAGACGTCGTGCTCGCGGAAGGCCGCGACAATCCGCTGCAACCAGTCTGGCGACGGCAGCACGTCGTCGTCGGTCAGCGCCAGGACGTCGCCATGGGCGTGCTCCAGTCCCCGGTTCAGGGCGAAGCTCTTCCCCTGCCGCGTCTCGCGGAGATACACGACTGCAAGCGGCCCGGATCGTACCGACTCGCTGACCACGTGCGGAGTCGTGTCGGTCGAATTGTTGTCAACGATGAGGATCTCCACCGAGCAGTCGAGTGGCACGGACATCGACTGCAGCGCGGCGAGCGTCTCCCGGAGAAGGGCCGCGCGGTTGTAGGTGCAGATCAGGATGGTGACAGCTGAGACCCTCAACGACTGCTCCGCATTCGGGAACCCGACAGCAAAAGCAGATCCAGAACCCGTGTGTTACTGTCACCGGGGTGAAGGTCGCACTGCTCGGCGCGAGCGGGTTCGTGGGCGGCCATCTCCTTCGCTGCCTCCGCGCGTCCGGCGTGGAAACCCGTGCGGTCGTTCGTAACCGGAAGTCGCTGCAGGACGACCCGGATCGGCGCCTGGCTGATATCTGCGACGTCTATGCGCTTCGGCACGCGTTCGAAGGATGCGACGCCGTCGTGCACGCGGCACTCGGCAACAACCACGAGATCGTCAGATCGGTCGCACCTGTGTACGCGGCGGCGCAGGCCGTCGGAGTCAGGCGGCTCGTGTACATCAGCAGCGGGTCAGTGCACGGCCAGTCGCCCGCTCCCGGCACGGATGAGACGAGCCCGCTGCATGTGCGGCATGCATTCGCCTACAACACGGCCAAGGTCCGCGCCGAACGAACGCTTCGCCAGTTGCGCCGACGCGGCACCGTCGAGCTGGTCATCCTGCGACCGACGATCGTCTTCGGTCCGGGCTCGCGGTGGGTATTCGACTTCGCTGACGCACTCCGTGCCGGCACGGCGTGTCTCGTTGACGGAGCGCGCGGCGTCTGCAACAGCATCTATGTGGACAACCTCGGATACGCCGTCCTGCTCGCGCTCAAGACACCGGGTATCGACGGAGAAGCGTTCCTGATCAACGACCGTGAAGTCGTATCCTGGCGCGACCTGTTTCAGCCCATCGCTGACGGACTCGGCTACGACATCAACGCGGTTCCGAACGTCAGCCCACCGGTGATGACGCCGTCGTTCAAGGACACATACGTTCAAGCCGTGCGGACGTCTGAATTCATGCATCGCGTGGTCTCCCTCGCCCCGGCGTCCCTCAAAGCGACCTTCAAAACGACGATTCGCCGCATTCGCGGGCGCCGACCGGCGCCGTCGCGAGGCGAGCAACCGGTCCAGCCGGCGTCGGCGTCCATCGTCACGGCCGAGATCGCATCGCTCCAGCGATGCGCGTGGCGATTTCCGAATCACAAAGCGGAGCGGCTTCTCGGCTACGACCCGCCCGTGACGTTTGCGGAAGGTTGCCAGCGCAGCGTCCAGTGGCTGCTGCGGCGGAATGGCTCCATCGCGTGAGTACCTCACGCTATGACGTCGTCGTGGTTGGCTCGGGACCGGCCGGCGGCTACGCGGCAAAGACCCTCAGTGAAGGCGGACTGCGAGTGCTGATGCTCACCGCGGGGCGCGGCAGGCGCACCACCCTCGCGCTGGATCGGATCGACGCGCTTCGACGCCGGCTTGGATATCGCATCGAGGAGGATCCGGCCGCCGTCCGGAGGCAGTCCGTGCAGTCAGCCTGCTACGCCTGGCCAGAGAATCCTCACGCGTTCGTCGACGATCTCGACAATCCGTACAGCACGGAAGACGGGAAACCGTTTGCGTGGATCCGCAGCCGGCAGTTTGGCGGACGGATGATGGTCCGAGGACACGGGCTGCAGTTCTATCGCTTTTCGGATCTCGACTTCAAGGCTGGCGATCGCGACGATGCGAGTGGGTCATGGCCGATCACGTATGCGGACCTGGTCCCCAGCTACGAGCGGGTGGAACGGTGGATGTCGCTGCGAGGAACGAGGAACGGACTTCCGCATCTCCCCGACTCGATTCTCGCCGCCGAGGTCGATCTGGGTGCGGGCGAGCGGTTGCTGCATACGGCAATCGCGCGCACGTGGCCTGATCGCATGGTCATTCCGGGGCGGACCGGTGCACCGCCCTTTCCTGCCCTCGAGGCCGTCTCACGACCGACCTGCACGTTGCGAACTGGTTCGGTCGTCACCCGTCTCACGGTCGACCCCGACACTGCCAACGTGGACGGTGTGGAATACGTGGATGCGAGAACGGGACGCGCACGCGAGGTCAAGGCGGGGGCCGTCGTGTTGTGCGCGTCAGCGATCGAGTCGGCGCGCCTGCTGCTCGCGTCCGCCACCCGTCAGCATCCCAATGGCCTCGCGAATTCCTCCGACACCGTCGGCCGCTATCTGATGGACCACACGCACCTCGCGGGAATCGCCGCGAACATGCCGCTGGCAGAATCGGACACCGACCCGACGCGGCGCTGGGCCTACATTCCGTCCTTTCGGAACGTGCGGCAGCGGAATGAACGGTTCGTGCGCGGGTATGGAGTCCAGGTATTCACGGAAGGCACGCAGTGCGGCCTGACGGTGTTCGGGGAGATGCTCCCACACCAGGACAACCGGGTCACTCTCGACCCCGATCGGACAGACCGATGGGGAGTGCCGGTTGCAGCGATTTCCTGCACGCACCGTTCGAACGAGCTCGCGATGCTGGCCGATCAGGTCGCTGCGTGCAACGAGATTCTCGATGCTGCCGGATTCGACGCGTGGCGGCTGCACGACGCGTTGTCGCCTCCCGGACTCGCAAACCACGAGGTGGGCACGGTCCGCATGGGCGCAGACCCCAGAACGTCGGCCTTGAACAGCTTCTGTCAGAGCTGGGATATCAGGAACCTGTTCGTCATGGACGGCGCGTGCTTCGTCACGCAGGGGTGCCAGAACCCGACCCTGACCATCCTCGCGCTCGCCGCGCGCGCGTCCGATTACCTGCTCGCCACGTTCAAGGACCTGTAAACGTTCGAGGACCTGTAACACCCGCGCACCCGGCACCCGGATTGCGAGAGCTCAACCGGATGCCCTTTACCACTGACTCCTTGAATACGACTGATTCGTTGAACCGGCCCGCCCTGCTCAGCCGTGAGTGGTGCCGTCACACCTCAGGTAGCTCGACGATGTTCGTACCGACGACGTCGCTTCCAGGCCAGCCGGACTCGCGGATACATGTCGATCGTTCGTAACGGATCCGACGGGCAGTCGACCGTCGCGACGCTGCTCACTGGCACGGCCACGCGGTACGTGCTTCTCGGCGTCAACATCGGTCTCGGTGTGTTCCTGATGCCGTTCACCATCAGGCACCTGGGACAGACCGAGTACGGCCTCTGGATGATGGTCGCCTCGCTCACCTACTACTTCCAGTTGCTGGACCTCGGGTACGGCAGCAGCGTCGTGAAACAGGTGACCGAAGCGGACACGCGCGGTGACACCGAACGTGTCAACCGCATCCTCAGCACCTTTCTCGTGGTCTACGGCGCTCTCGGAACTGTTGCAGCACTCGGCGTCGTGGGAATGATCTTCATCGTCGTGCCGCGGTTTCCGAATCTGCACGCGGATCAGGTTCATGTGGCGCGCGTGCTGTTGGCCATCATGGGCGTCCGGATCGTCGTCGGGTTCCCCATGTCGGTGTTCGGAGCGGCGACGCAGGCACGCCAGCGGTTCGCGCTGAACAATAGCGTGGCCATCATCATCGCACTGATCAACGGAGCGCTGACGTACGCAGTGCTCGCGTCCGGCCGGGGTGTGATCTCGTTGGTCGCCGCCACGACAGCGGTGAGTCTGCTGGGATACGGTGCGTACGCATGGACCGCGAAGATTGCGCTTCCGGAGCTCTCTCTCAGGTGGTCACTCTTCAGCCCGTCGCTCGTGCGCGAGGTGACGTCGCTGAGCATCTACTTCTTCGTCATTGATATCGCGATACAGGTGGGATTCAACCTCGACAACCTGATCATTGGCGGGGTAATCGGCACGGCGGCCGTGGCGGTGTACAGCGTGGCAATGCGGCTGGCCGACTACCAGCGCCAACTGGCCGGCCAGTTCAACGCGCTGCTCTTCCCGGTGATCGTCCGCCTAGGGAGCGGGCGCGGACCGGACGCACTCCGGACCATGCTGGTCGAGGGAACCACCATCGCGCTTGCGTTGATCGTGGGCGTCACCGTGTGCGTCGTGGGTTTCGCCGAGCCTCTCATCCAACTCTGGATGGGTCCCGGCTTCGAGCAGAGCGTTTCGACGCTGTACATCCTCGCGATCACCAGCATCGTGCTCGTGGCACAGGGACCACCGGGAAGCATCCTGCTCGGTGTGGGGCGCCACCGGATTGTGGCGCTGGTCTCGATCGCCGACGCCGTGCTGAACCTGACGTTCAGCCTCCTGCTTGTCCGGCCCTTTGGAATGATGGGTGTCGCCGCAGGGACAGGGATCCCTGTCCTCCTGTTGAACCTCGGGGTGATTCTGCCCCTGGCGTGCAGGACCGTCGGCGTGCCGGTATCGCAATTCCTCCGTGCTACGGTTCGACCAGCAGTGGCCGGAGCGATCCCGGCGGTCGTACTCTGCGCTCTCTTCAGGGTGAGCTTGCCGCCGCAATCGATTGCGGCGGTGCTGGCGGAGGGCGCGCTCGTCGGCTGCGCCTACGTCATCGGGCTCGTCGGCTTTGGCGTCACCGGCGACGCCCGGGCTCGCTACGCACACCGGCTGATGAAGCTACGACACCAACCGGTCCATTGACGGCCAAGGGCGAGCGCGCCGGGCGACTCGAATCTCGCTTTTACTGCACGCGGAAATCGGCCACAACCGGGTTGTGATCCGACAGTGATGTCACCGGCACATAGGCGTTGGTCGGCGTCGCGCGCCACCCGCCGTCCATCGAGCGGAAGATGTAGTCGAACCGCACGGCGTTGTTGACCGTGTAGCCGTTCTGGTTGCTGCCGGTGTAGTCCTGCCACGTGTCGGTGTACTGGGTCTGCATGTTGGTGATCCAGTATTCGCCCCACCACGAGTTGAAGTCGCCGCTCACCAGCCGCGGGCCGCCGAAGTTCAGCGCCCACGACATCAGCTGCTGCTCCTGCGTCGTGCGATAGCTGGTGCTGTAGTAGTCGAGGTGCGTCGAGAACACGTTGACGTCCACGCTGCCGACACGCACCGTCGCCTGCGCAACCGAACGGTTCGAGTACATCTGCGTGTAGTCGCCGGTCGCGTGCATCTGGTAGGTGTTCTGCGATGACACGGGGAGGCGGTGAGGATGACGTTACCCTCAGTGCCCGACGAGTTGATCACCGGCGCCCACACGACCGTCCACGAGTTGCCGGTGTACTGTTCCAGCAGCTGCTTGTAGCGCTGCGGCTGGTTCTCGTCCCACGTTTCCACTTCCTGCAGCGCGACGACGTCGGGCTGCTGGCTGGCGATGAACTGCGCCTGCGCGGCGAGGTCGTACGCGCCGTACGCGGTCGTGCCGTGCTGGATGTTCCACGTCATCATGCGGAACGAGCCGCTGCTGGTGTACGAACTGCCGCCCGAACCCGAGGATGAGGACGATGAAGATGTCCCGCGACGAGCGTCGCCTTGTCGAGATTGATGCCGCCTGAATCGACCATCAGCGTCATCAGCTGACGGCCGGCGTTGAGCGTGACCGGCACTTCGACGGTGGACCAGTTCTGCCAGCCGCCGGTGGACGAGACCGGAACCGACGTCCACACGCTCGATCCGCTGAACCCGACATGCATCGACCCGCCGTTGGCCGACGCGACGCGCAGCTGCATGGTGTAGCTGCCGCTGCTCTCGACGTTGACGGTGTAATTCAGGAACTCGGACGCCGACGTCCAGCCGACGTTGTAGCCGACCGCGGAGCTGGCTTCGATATCGACGTTCGTGTTGCGATACGCGCCGCCAGAGTTTCCCGACGTGGTGTCGTGGTACGCGACCCCGTCTGGGCCTTCATCGAAATCCTCGGCTTGTATGGTGCCCGGCACCGCCCACGCCGTGCCGCCCAGCGGACCGCGATGACGCTGACGAAGGGGAAGACGGCGAAGAAATGCTGCTCGACGAACCGCTGCCGCTGACGACCGAGATGCGATTGAGGTTGAACCCGTTGGTGTCGAAGGCCAGCGTCAGCAGCTGCGTACCGGCGTTCAGCGTCACCGGCACTTCAACCGTCGTCCAGGTCTGCCAGCTGCCGGTGGACGGAATCGATACGGCGCTCCACACGCCGCTCTTGTTGAAGCCGACGTGCATCGCGCCGCCGCCGCTCGGCGATGCCACGCGCAACTGCAGCGTGTAGCTGCCGGAGCTGGTCACGTTCACGGTGTAGTTGAGCCACTCGCCGGCCGCAATCCAGCCGATGTCGTTGCCGCCGTCATTGCTCGGCTCGAGGTCGACATCGCCGCCGCGATACGCGCCGCCGCTGTTGCCCGCTGTCGTGTCGTGGTAGGCCACGCCTTCGCCGCCGTTGTCGAAGTCCTGCGCGTTGACGGTGCCGGGAATCGAGATGGCCGAGCCCAGATAGGCCGACCCGCTGCGGCGGACGTGGACGCCGTCGTCGCCGTTCCGCGCGCCGGTGCTGCCGGTGCCGCCGTCGGTCGAACGCGCCAGGATGGTGGAGTCGTTTGTCGGCTGGCCGGGGGCGCGGGTGAGGTAGTTGGCAGGGCTCAGGACGATCTGATCGATCTGCGGGCCGTCCTCGCGCGTCTGAATGCGAATGGTGTGGGTGCCACGTGCGCCGAACATGACCAGCGGCGACTGCGACGTCCAGTAGGCCTTGTCCTGCCAGCCCCATCCCGACACGCCACACCCGCTGCACGGCTCGAGGTTGACGGCGAGCGCGTCAGTCGTGCCGATGCGATAGGCGGCCGATCCGTTCGTGTTCGCCGCGTCCGAGAACTGCACCCAGACCGAATCGTTCCACTTGGAATCGCCGGTGGCCCGCATCCGCAGCCAGACGTGGTAGGTGGTGTAGGACGGCGCGGTGAACGTCGCCTCGAAGTAGTCGCCGGGAGAGGCGAGAGGCAGCATCCGGGGTCGACCAGCCGTAATCGTTGCTGGTCACGCGTTGGCCGCCGGCGCCGGTCGAACTGGCCGCGGTCGACCAGTTCCCCTGGACGTTCGAGACATCGGTCGAATACAGCACGATGTCCTGCCCCTGCGCTGTCGCGGCCCGCGCGACAGTCAGCGCGGCGAACGCGAGCACACCCAACCACGTACGTTTCAGCATCGGCTCTCCATCGGCACACACACGGTCCTCGCCGGACTCCGCTGCCGCGCGAGGCAGACCTCGAGGGCGCGCCCGACGGCGATTGAGTGGGCGAGGAGCTTTGGGGGTTGTAAAACGGTTGCCCGGATCGGAAACGATCCGCGCCGGTGCCACTCAGGGCAAGGGCTGGACCAAAAGCGGACACGTCGGTTTCATGTGACTTTTGTCACATGCGGCCACCGGAAGCTGAGGTGCGTCCTGCAATCACAACTCATCAGTTATGTAACTTCTACGCAGCCAGAACTGACTGGCATGAAGAACGCCTCGTATTCTCAGGCAAAGCCGACAACGTAAACATAATTGAAGAGTTATATTCGACGACAAACATCAACTCATCAATTACATTTTCGATTAACGATGAGTTGTTCGTGACCGGACCTGATACGTCGACCATAGCTCATCATACGTGACGGTCTTATCCGACAGCCAGCATCGACCGTATGGTTTCCAACCACGAACCGTATCACCGATTACAGTTCAGTTCGTGGATGAGCTCAGCCCGGTCCAGCGTCTCTCGCGTTTTCCTCCGAAAATCCGCTGCAGTCGAGGTGGTATCTCCGTTGCCCTTGGCTGGAACGTCAGCGGCCGCCGCCGCAGACATTCACCCACTTCCAAGAGCACGGAGTTACGACTAATGCGAAAGGTGACCCTTCGGGGTTTGTGGGCGACGTGTGTCTTCCTCGCGTATCAGCAGCGACCGCCCAGGCGGCATCGTCCGACGTCGTCCTCTACTCGACAGACGCCGTGAAGACCGCCGGCAACTGGACTCGCGTCGCCGACACAACAGCCGCCGGCGGCCAGCGAGCTGACGAGTGCGGACAAGGGTTGGTCGTCACCTGACGCCGCGCTCGCGTCACCTGCCGATTACGTGGAGTTCAGCTTCACCGCCGCACCGAACGACCCCGTATCGCGTGTGGGTACGCATGCGCGCGGCCGACCAACAACAAGTACAACGACTCGCTGTTCGCGCAGTTCTCCGATGCCGTGAACGGCACCGGCGCGCCCGTTGTATCGCATCGGCACGACCAAGGCGCTGACGCTCAACCTGCAGACCAGCAGCAACGCGAAGCTGAATGGGTGGGGCTGGGTCGACAGCGCGTACTGGCTGTCGCAGCCTCCACGTCTCGTTCAGCTGGCGAGCGGCACCACACGCTGCGCATCCAGACGCGCGAGGACGGCGTGCAGATCGACCAGGTCGTCCTCAGCCCGGCAACCTACCTGATCGCCGCGCCCGGGCAGAAGTCCGGCGACTCGACGATCATCGCGAAGCCGGCGATGCCCGCACCGACGCCGACACCGTTCTCGGGCACGGCCGTCGCGCTGCCCGGCACCGTCCAGGCTGAAGACTTCGACAATGGCGGCGAAGGCGTCGCTTACCACGACGCGGACGCCGTCAACTCAGGCGGCGCGTACCGTCAGGCCGGCGTGGACCTCGAAGCGCTCGAGCGAAGGCGGCTACGACGTCGGCTGGATCTCGGCCGGCGAGTGGCTGGCCTACAGCGTCAACGTGAAGGCCGCCGGCAGTTACGTGCTCGAGGCGCGCGTCGCCTCGCCGAGCGAGGGCGGCACCTTCCACGTGGAGTTCGACGGCGTCAACGTCACCGGCCCGCTCACCATTCCCGGCCACCGGCTGGCTGGCAGAACTGGACGACCGTCTCGCAGGCCGTCACGCTCGCGCGCCGGCGCCGCAGACTCGCGAAGGTCGTGTTCGACGCGGCCGGCCCCTCGTCCGCGCGTCGGCAATCTGAACTGGCTGCGCGTCGTCGACGCCGCGCCGCCTCGCCACGCCCTACTCGGGCACGCCCGTCGTCACTCCCGGGCTCGATCGCCGTCGACCACTTCGACGACGGCGGTGAAGGGCTCGCCTATCACGACACCATCGGCCGGCAACTCCGGCGGCGTCTCGCGCAACAGCGACGTGGACCTCGAGACCAGCAGCCTCGGCACGCCCGACATCGGCTGGATCGCCGACGGCGAGTGGGTGGCCTACAGCGTGAACGTCGCCGCCGCCGGCGACTACATCATCACCGCCACGGTCGCCTCGCCGCTACGACCACCGGCAGGATGCACGTCACCATCGGTCGCGTCGCCACCAGCGCCTCTCAACGTGCCGCAGACCGGAAGCTGGCAGACCTGGCAGGACGTCAACTGGACAGCGACGCTCGCGGCCGGGCCCGCAGACGCTGACGCTGGTGTTCGACACCGGCGGCTTCAACGTCGCTGGCCTGTCGGTCACGACGCCGGTGGCGCCGGCCGTCGACCCGATTCCGCCGACGCCGCCGACGCCACCCACCGACCCGACGGAGCCGCCGCAGCCGCCGACCCAGCCCCCGTCCTCGACCGGCAACGCCATCGTACGTCGAACCAGGGCGGCGACCTCCAGGCGGCGATCAACGCGGCGCAGCCGGGCGACACGATTCTGCTGCAGGCCGGCGCCACCTTCACCGGCAACTTCACGCTGCCGGCGAAGAGCGGCACCGAGTACATCACCATCCGCACGAACATCACCGACCCGGTGCCCGCCGGCGTCACGCATCACGCCGCAGACGGCGGTGCACCTCGCCAAGATCAAGTCGCGCGAACACCTACACCGCGCTCGCCACCGCAGCCCTACGCGCACCACTACATCCTGCAGCTGCTCGAGTTCGCGGCGAACGTCCGGCGGCATACGGCGAAGTCCTCAGCCTCGGGTGACGGGTCCGACGCGCAGAACTCGCTGGCGATGGTGCCGCACGATCTCTTCGTCGACCGCGTCTACGTCCACGGCGACGCCGTCCGGCCAGAAGCGCGGCATCGGCCTCAACAGCGCCTCGACCACCATCCGCGACTCCTACATCGCCAACATCTGGTTCGTCGGCCAGGACTCGCAGGCCATCGCCGGCTGGAACGGGCCGGGCCCGTATCTCGATGACCAACAACTACCTCGAGGCGGCGTCCGAGAACTTCCTGCTCGGCGGCGCCGACCCGGCCATCCCGAATCTGATTCCGTCGGACATCACCTTCACGAAGAACTACGTGACCAAGCCGCTGTCGTGGCGGTCGAACTCGGACATCAACGTGAAGAACCTGTTCGAGCTGAAGAACGGCGCGCGGGTCTTCGTCGACGGCAACATCTTCGAGAACAACTGGCTGGCGGCGCAGGCCGGCTACTCCATCGTGCTGACCGGCCGCAGCCAGGACGGCCTCGCGCCCTGGAGCATCGTGCGAGGACTTCACGTTCACCAACAACATCGTCCGGCACGTCGCCTCGGGCATCAACATCCTCGGCCAGGACTACCGCTTCCCGAGCGGCATCTCGCACCACTTCGTCTTCACGAACAACCTGTTCTACGACGTGAGCGGATCGACCTACGGCGGCGACGGCCGCTTCATGCTCGATCAACGGCGGCGTACGACATCACGGTGGACCACAACACGGTGCTCCAGGACGGCAACTCGGTGCTCTACGCCGACACCAACCCGGTGCAGCGGCTTCACGATGACCAACAACATCGCGCCGGACAACGCGTGGGCCATCATGGGCGGCGGCACCTCGCCGGGCAACGGCACGATTGCCACCTTCTTCCCGAACTCGACGTTCCTGCGCGGCGTCTGGGCGGGTGGGATGTCCTGGATCTACCCGACCGGCAACTACTACCCGGCGAGCATGGCCGACGTCGGCTTCGTCGAACCTGGCCGGCGGCGACTACCACCTGGCGCCGAGCAGCCTCTATCGCAACGCGGCGCTCGACGGCACCGACGTCGGCGCCAACATCGACACGATTCTCGCGGCGACCGCGGGCGTGAAGTAGACGACGCGCTTCTCGTGGACGGCGTGGCGTTGCTGATGAGCGCCATCACCAGCAACGCCACCACGCCGATCCGCACGAGATGGCGGGGGGCGCTGGCCAGGCCCCCCGCCACCACTCGCCACCAGCAGCGGGACGACGTTCAGCGCATAGAGGAACGTCTCGGTCCCGTAAACCGCATACAGCGCCAGTTCACACCCCAGCACCACCATCACAGGACGAAAGCCGGGGACGCTCCGCCTCCGTGCGAACGCGGCCAGACCGCCCCACGCCAGCAGCACCGCCCACAGGCGCGTGCCCACGCGCGCGATGGCGCTGGATTCACCCAGTCCGCGGCGCTGCACGGTCATGATCGGCGCCCGGCCCGGCTTCTCCGTCACGTCCAGACGCGGCATCAGCATCCCGTTCATCGTCACCACCCGCAGCGCGTTGACGACGCCTCCGGCCTCGGCGCGCATCAGATAGCGCTCCTCGTTGCTGTACCCGACGAAGAAATCCGCGTCAGGCACGATCGCCCGTTGCACCGCCCAGAGCGCGACGACGATCGCGAAACCGTTGGTGATCGCCGCGACGGCGCGACGGCCTGGGAGCACGCTGAACGCGCCAGCGATGCCGGCGATCCAGTTGGTCACCGTGATCGCGAGCGATCCGGCACTGGCGACGACGAGCCAGTTGTCGCTCACCGGCCGCTGCAGCGCGTACACCGCAATCGCGAGCGCGCCCATGACGGACGCACTGCCCAGCGCAGCTGACTCCGGTACGGTCAGCCAGAACTGGCCAGCCGCACTGGCCGCGCACAGCAGCACCAGCAGCAATGTGTCGGATGGTCCGACTTCCAGCGCCCTGAAGAGCACGTAACACGCAACGGCCCACACCGCCGCCGAGAGGCCGACGATGCACGACACCGCAACGGTCGGGGACGCGCCGACG
Organism: uncultured Acidobacteriota bacterium; assembly: GCA_963697745.1. Classification (GTDB taxonomy): domain Bacteria; phylum Acidobacteriota; class Vicinamibacteria; order Vicinamibacterales; family CAVVIG01; genus CAVVIG01. Next base: position 60,880 of record CAVOPD010000007.1, read on the forward strand.
AACCGGAGCGCATACGCGATGGCGACCGTCAGCAAGGAGAACAAGGGATGCACCGTCGCGCGCGAATGCGGCGCGAAGCGATGGGTCATCTCGTCGGCGACGCGACCGAGATCGCCTTCGAACCACACGTCGTTTCCGGTCCGTGGATCGAGGAATCGGGGATCGAGGGTGATCGCCGCCAGCAAGGCGACCGCGCCAATCGCAACGCCCAGACCCGCCGCAATCAGCACGTCGCGCGAGCGCTGAGTCAGGTTCATGCGGGTGGCCGTCGTGCGGTGCGCAGCAGGAGCGCGAACTCCACCAGCGCTGCTGCGAGCAGGTACGACTGAAGCAGGTTCAGCCGGGTGCCGTCGAAGCGATTCGCCGCCTGGAAATAGTTCGCCAGCACCAGCGTGTTTCCGAACAGCACGGACCCTGTGAACCGGCCGAACGCGCGCGCGGCCGACACCTGTGGCCAGGTCGCCGCCAATACCGGCGCGAGGACTCCGTAGTGATGTTCCCAGGCGATCGGCGCGGCGATGGTCGATGCGAGCATCGTCAGCGACAGGTCCAGCGGTGTCCCTCGGGCCGGTCGTGGTACGAGCGAGAGTGCGGCGCCGACCAGCAGCACGAACGCGACACTCGTGCCGATCGCGACCAGCGGACGGGGTTCGGCAAACGCCTCGGCATGCCACTCGAGGCTGCCTCCGCCGCTCATCCATCGGTTCAGGAGACCATTGACCGACTGGTTCGGGAAGAACACCTCCCCTCTCGTGCCGATGAACGACAGCACGCGCAGGTAATCGAGTTGCTCGTGCAGCGGGTATCGCGGTAGCGACGCCACGATCCCGACGATTACCGTCAGGGTGGCGACGCCGACGAATCGCCACTGCCGCCGCAACGCTCCCCACAGCAGCAGAGGTGCACACCCGGGTTTGATCAGCAGCATCAGGCCGAGCGCCAGGCCGGCGAGCGCGTGTCGTTCGCGCTGCCACGACAGGAGCAGCAGGGCGAATGCTGCGGTGACCCACGTCTGAATCTGACCGAGGCTGTATCCCTTCACGACAGGGTAGAAGGTCAGCACCGCGACAGTGGTGGCGACGTACAGCGCGGGTTCTGGAGCAAAGCCGAAAGCTGGAGCGTAGGATTCCTGGCTGATCGCGGCGCGAAGCAGGAACGCGCATGCGACGGCAGTCAGGAGCGTGGCGGTCCACGACAATACGTTCAGCGTTGACCGATCGATGCCGCCAGCCAGGGTCAGGGCGGTCAATGGATACTGGAACTTGACACCGCCGGAAAAGAACACGTCGTTGTAGATGCCGGCAGTCCCTTCTGCCGCGCGCGCGTAGGCGATGTCGAGCGGCTTCCAGGAATCGGCGTCCTGTATGCCTGTAAGCCAGCGGCCCAGGTGAAACCAGACAGTTTCGGCTCCGCTGGATGCGCGCCAAATCAGCGCGCCGAGGGCCAGGTGTGCGAGCAGCCACGACACCAGCAGAACAGCGGCGGTCGGACGGCGGATCACGACCCCAGCAATTCAATCCGGGTGCCGCCCTGCGAGCTGATCGGTGGCATGCGAACGGCATACGGCCGCGGTCGTGCCGTACGTTCCGTACCTCATCGTCCTGTCCACGGCTGCGTGGCTGATGAACAGGATCGCGCGAGGGAGCAATGCGCGACCTTCGTTCGCTGCAATCGCCGCGTGGGTCGTGGCAGTGTCCGTGGGTGCGGCGGTCGTGGCCGTCGTCAGTACCGGCCGCGGTACGCCGTTCGGCGACTTCGACAAGGCCTACTACCCGGCAGGGCAGCTTGCGACTACGTCACCTTCCGCACTCTACGACTGCGCGCACAAGGATGGGCTCTGCTTCGTGAACGTGCCGATCGTGGCGCTGGCGTTCGTGCCGCTCGGGCGATTGCCGCTGCGCACGGCACATGTCTGGATGACGTGTATCGGGGTCGCGTCCGTGGCACTCACGGTCTATCTGATCACCCGCCTGGTGGGCATTGGCCGATGGGATGGGTACGTCGTGGCGACGCTGGTCCTGATGAACGGTCCCCTTTTCTACAGCCTGCGGCTGGCAAACCTGACGCACGTCGTGCTCGCGTTGCTCGTGGGCGCCTTGCTCGCCCTGCGACACGGCCGCGCTCTTCTCGCTGGATCACTGCTCGCGGTGTGTGCCCTGCTGAAACCGCCGTTCCTGCTCTGGCTTCCGTACCTGGCGATACGACGCCGCAGTTGGCCCGCTGCCGTAGGTTTCGGGTTCACGCTGGGCGTCGCCAGCGCCTTCTCTGTCTGGTGGTTTGGTGCTCCCCTTCATCGCGAGTTCCTTTCGCAATTCGTCGGTGAAACTGCTGCCCGGCCACTTGGCGCGTACAACGTCCAATCGATCAGCGGCATGCTGGTGCGGCTGACGACCAGCGCGCATCTGGTCGACTGGGTCGGAGTGGAGACGGGCACAACGCTTCGTGCGGTTGGGCTGCTGCTGACCGCGCTCGTCGTCCTGACCGCGGGAGTCGCGCTGTGGTGGTGCGCCGCTCCGGCGACCATCGACGCCAGGCTCGCTGAGCATACGCTCGTGCTCTGCACGATGCTGTTGATCAGTCCGGTGAGCTGGACCCATTACTACTGCTTTCTCCTGGTCCCGGCCACGGCGTGGGCGGTCGGCCGATTTCGGGACGACTCCCCCCTGCTTCGCGCCGCGTTCCTCGCGGGAGTGGTGCTGGTGTCGCTGCCGGTGACGTTGTGGATTCCGAACCATTGGCTCGTTGGTCCTCTCGTTGCACGGGTGCTGCTCTCTCATTACGTCGGAGGTGCCGCCGTGCTGATGGGCGCGGTCGCGGCGTGGATGATCCGATCCTGTTCGGAAGCCTCTGCAGACCCGGCGGTGGCGTGATGGCGACGGGTCAAGCGGAACCGGCATACCACTTGAGGGCAAGGAATTATCGATGAGTCGCGTCGAGGTGTCGGTGGTCGTCAGCACGTACCAGCGGTGCCGCTCGCTTCGCAGGACGCTCGACAGCCTGCTCGACCAGCGTGTGCCGGCCGACGTGCGCTACGAAGTGATCGTCGTCGACAACAACTCCACCGACTGCACTCGCGATGTCATTGCGGAGTATGCGCGGCGTCGCCCCGACCTCGTTCGCTCCGCGTTCGAACCGCGCCAGGGCGTGTCCTACGGTCGCAACGCGGGCATCCGCGCCGCGCGCGGCCGGATCGTCGCATTCACCGACGATGACAATGCCGCCGCATCGACGTGGGTCGCTACGGTCGTGGACCTCATGCGCAGCAATCCTGACGTCGAAGGGGTCGGCGGGAAGGTCGTTCCAGAGTGGCCGCAGTCGCGTCCGGCCTGGCTGGACCGGCGGCACTGGTCGCCGCTCGCGATCCTCGACTACGGTGAGCGCCCATTCTTGACCAGCGCGCGACGTCCGTTGTGTCTCCTCACCGCGAACCTGGCTATCCGCCGAGACGTCCTGCTCGAACTCGGCGGCTTTTCACCTGACCTGCCGCGGTGCCAGGATCACGAACTCCTGCTCCGGCTGTGGCGCGCGGGGGGGCGGGTGCTGTACTCGCCGGCACTGGTCACGTTCGCACCGATCGATCAGCGACGGATGACCCGGCACTACCATCGACGCTGGCACGCCCGTCACGGCCACCATGCGGCCACCATGCGCCTCGAGGAAGCGACCGATGCCGCCGGGCAACTCCGGGCGACGCCGCCGGACACGCCCCGGCTGCTCGGATCCCCGGGCTACATTTACGCGGACGCCGGCAGGCATCTGTGGCGATGGATACTCGCTACGGCAAAGGGGGACCGCGCGCGGGCGACCCACTACCAGCATCGGGTGCGCTACCTCGCGGCATATATCAAACACACAGCCTCCTTGAGTCGCGCAACCCGACCTCCGTTCGTGCGGGACTGCGTCGACTTCGCACGCGCGCACCTGCAACGCCGCGGCGCGGCGGTGAATATGGCACCCGCGCGGCTGATCGTCGCCCACGCCGTCGTGGCGGTACTCCTGGCCGGCTCCGCCTACGACATCGTCACCGGAGAGGAGCACTGGCCCTTCTCGCCATATCCGATGTTTTCGTCGGTCGAACGGACGCGGACGCTGGATTCGCTGGTGCTGAGAGGCGTACCCGACGAACCCAACGCGCAAGAGATTCCATTGCGCGAGGCGTCGTTCATCAAGCCGTTCGACCAGTGCCGCCTCAACACCGCCATGCAGAGGGCCCGCAGTTCGGATGAGAGCGGCGGACGGCTGCGCCGCATGCTCCAGGACTGCCTCGCGCGGTACGAAGCGGAACGCCAGCGCGGCGAGCACGATGGTCCGCAGCTCCGGGCACTGCGTGTGTACGACGCGCACTGGACGCTGGACGGGCACGCCGGCAACGTGGAGGCGCCGGACACCACGCGCCTTCTCGAGGAGGTGGTCGCTGCAGCCCCTCAGGCAATGGTTCGGGACGGGCGGTAGCGATGCCGTCGCTGACCCGTGCATGGATCCGTTTCTGGTTCGAGCCCACGTGGCCGGCGGATCTCGGCCTGTCGCGCGCGCTGTTCTTCGGCGGGCTGCTGCTGATCTACGCCGGCACCGATTTCAGCGCCTGGGGACACGTGTCGCCCGCCTTCTGGATGCCGCTGCCGCTCTTCGAAGCGTTGCATCTGCGGCCGCTCGGACGCGATGGACTCGCGATTGTGCAGGTCGTCTGGCGTCTCGCGCTGCTCACCAGCGCGGTCGGCCTGCAGACCCGTGTCAGCATGTGGGTCGCGTTTGCCCTCGGTTTCTACCTGCTCGGGCTGCCGCACAATTTCGGGCACACGTTTCACTTCGACGCGACGCTGGTCGTGGCCATGGGCGTGCTCGCCTGCTCGCGAGCGGGCGACGCGTGGTCGGTCGATGCGATGCGCGACAGGCGGACCACCGCGCCGAGTGGCGAGTACACCTGGCCGATGCGCGCCATCTGGGTGGCGATGTCGCTGGTGTTTCTCGCCGCCGGTCTGGCCAAGCTCCGGTTCGGGGGGGCTGCGTGGGTCTTCTCGTCGAACCTGAGTATCGTGCTGATGCGGGCGCCCTATCACGTGTCGGACGCGGACCCGATCACGACGCTCGGTCTGGCGATTGCCAGACATGAGTGGCTGAGCCGAACGCTCGCCGCGGCGACGTTGTTCGTGGAGCTCGGGTTCGTCTCGGCGCTCTTTTCCCGGACCGCGCGCCTCGTTTTCGTCCCCGCCGCGTTTTTCATGCTCATCGGCATCCGCGTGCTGATGGGACCGACGTTTGGCGGATTTCTTCTCGCCAACGTCTTCTGGGTGCCGTGGTCGGCCGTACTGAAGATGGCGACCACCTGGGCGTCTCTGCGGATGCGATCGTCGGCGCCTGACGCGACCCTGACCGCTCGCCGCACCGGCACGACGGCACCAGCCACGCCTGACGCGTCACACACTACCCTTCGGGTTGACTCGAGATCACATCTATGACCGAACTGGCGACTATTCGCGCGTGGGAAGAAGCCGAGATTGAACGCAGCAGCGTCGAGGCCCGGCACACCTCGATCGAACGCCTGCGCATGACGGAGTGGAACCTGAAGCGGTACCTGAATCCGCCGGCAGATACGCCGTACCCGCTCGAATACTCGTTTCATCTGATCGGCGACGTCACCGGCAGGACCGTGCTGGATTATGGCTGCGGCAACGGTGAGAACTCGCTGCCGCTGGTAAGCCGCGGCGCCCGTGTGGTCGGACTGGACGTCTCGGAAGACCTGCTGATGCTCGCGCGCCAGCGCCTCGCGCTCCATGGACTGGCCGATCGCGCGACGTTTCTCGCCGGCTCCGCGCACGATCTGCCGCTGCCCGACGGGTCAGTGGACGCGGTGATGGGCATCGCGATTCTGCATCATCTCGATCTGGCCCTGGCGGCTCGCGAGGTGCACCGTGTGCTGAAGCCGGGTGGCATCGCGATTTTTCAGGAGCCGGTCCGCAACTCGCGCCTGCTGAAGACGCTTCGCGGGATGATTCCGTACCGCTCCGAGGAAGTGTCCGACTACGAGCGGCCACTCACCGACGGCGAGCTCCGGCAGTTCGCGTCGCCGTTCAGGAGCTATCACTCGCGTGCGTTCTCCCTGCCGTTCATCAACCTGGCGCAGGTCGTACCGGCACTTAGCCGCCACATCCTCGGCCTGTACAAGGTGGACGGCGCGATCCTTCGACGCACGCGCGCGCTCGACGCGTTCGCCGGTATCCGGGTGGTGTCGATGCGTAAGTGATCGGGTCGAGCGATCGTGTGGGCAGGCTCTATCTAAGGTCGGGCGACCGCTTTGTCTGGCGTGTTCCGCCCCTGCGCTCGGAGGTCGGCGCCGATCGGGCGCCCGTCGAGGCCGCCCTTCAGCCAGGGACTGTCGGTCAGCAGCCGGAAGTCCCTGCCCTGGAAGTTCACGAACTGGCGTCGGAATTCGTCCATCGACGGAAACTGGTTGCCCGGCGGATACCAGGACGAATTCGCTCCAGCGATCACGTTGCCAGCGATGCGGGCGCCCGGCAGATTGTTGCGGATGCTGTCGTTCCCCGGCGCGCGCGCGCTCGCGATGATTCCGTATTCGCCGTGACCGGTCAGGTTGTTCGTGAACACGAAGCCGTCCACGCGACCATCCACTTTGAGGATGCCGCTCGACTGGCCCTGGATGACGGTATTGTGGTCGAGCGTGACATCACGCGGCGCGTCGGTCATCTGCAGCAGGTAACCATCTCCTCCCCACGCACGTCCATCGAGCCCGTCGATCAGGTTGTCGCGAATGACGATGCCGACGGTCTGGCGAGAGGGCTTGAGATAGTCGGTGCCCGAGGATCTGAAAGGCCGCGGCGACGTCGCGCACGGTATTGCGCTCGAAGCGGACATCCTGGACCTCACACCACGGGCAGCCGCCGTCCTGGTTGCGGACGGTGAACAGGATCGCGTATCCCGACTGCGCCTGCGCCCAGTTGCGTTCGAACAGGTTGTCCTCGATCGAGACGTTGCGGGCGTTCTTCAGCTCCAGCAGATTCTTGACCTGCCAGTTCGAACCAGGCTGCCGCCATGACAGCGGCTTGCTGATGGTATTCCGCCGGATGACGATGTCGGTGGTCGTCAGTTGCAGAATCGACGGATCGGCGCCGCCGAACAGGATGTTTTCACCGGCGGCTTCGATGAAGTTGTTCTCGATGACATAGCTTCCGGGTCCGTTCCACCCGGCGATCGCCTGCGAGTCCTGCCCGACCGCCTTGATATCGGCGATGTACGAATTCGACACCGTCACGTGCGACGCGTTCAGGGCAATGCCCCGCTTCTGTCCCAGCTTCTCGTCACCGTGGATGTAGACGCGATCGAGCGTGAGGTCCGACGGCACCGTCCGCACGTTCTTCTGGGCCGTGGAACCGTCGCCGAGCGTAATGATGTCGCCGGCGCCGTCACGGTTTGCCTGGAACTCGACCAGTTCGATCCGCCAGCCTCGTGCGAGAGGCTCGGTGGCCAGCACGGGCATGTTGTTGGGCGAGCGCAGTTTCGCGAGGCCGCTCGCCTGCTCCGGTGTCAGACGCTCGCCCGGCGCCACCGCATCACGGCCCGGACGTGCGCAACACGGTCGGGCGCGTGTCACTGCTCTGACGCGCATGCAGAACGAAGTTGCCGACGTAGGTGGCGCCAGGGTCGAGAAAAATCGTATCGCCGGGCCGTGCACCGTCGATCGCCGCCTGCAGATCGCCGCCGGCGGGAACGGTGAGTGCTCCTGCCTCAGGTTGTGTGTGCGGCAGCGCCACCCCAAGCACAACCAGTCCGATCGAGATCAGCAGGACCGAACTCTTGCGCATTCGAGGTGACTCAGCAAGACGCCTGCCCGTTCTACCGGTCGAACCGCTACCTCGCGGATCGGGAGACGACCGATGCGATTGCAGACGTGCCGCTGGCCCGGTCCGCTTCCGCCTCGACGACCCGTCCCTCGTTACCGGAGTCGCCGAACGCGCGAACCTGCTCGATCGGCAGCTGGTGGACCGTCGCGAGCTGCGCTTCGAGGATCGCCTCACACCATGCCCTCGCCCGAGCTGGCGCAGTCGCCGCACCCGCCTGCGCGTCGATAGAGTCACTCAGCATCGGACGCGCGGGACACGGCTGCGCCGAAGACGGCGCGAAGCAGCTGCGACCTCCTCGAGGTCGTGTTGGAGGTGCGTCCGATCGTCGGCCCTCAACAGATCCAGCGGTCGCGGCGCCTCGGAGGAACGTTCGCACACTGGCTCGCCTCGACCGATCCCCGCCACTGCGCCCGCAGTGAACAGGATCGCAGCACCAGCCACGAACCACAGCCCCATCGATCTCCATGTCACGACGGCTGCCTCGACGGCGGATGTTCCTCGTACGTCGCGTACTGCTGCGCTATCGCCGACCGATGCCGTGCCGCCTGCTGCTCCAGCCTGTTCAGGCGAGCGTGGTAGGCACGACGGACCATGTGTGGTGCAACGCGAAGCCCGAGCGACAGCGCCGCAAACGGAAGACCCTTACCACGCCGGTAAAGTTCCCAGAAGTGGGAACGCGCTTCCACGATGTCGCCGCGCAGGAGAGCCGACTTGCCCTTTGTGAGAACGTAGTCGGACTGCAGCTTGTCCAGTTGGCGGTCGATCGCGCCGAGTTCCTCGGCACGCGCATGATGACGGAACCCTCGTGCGCTCCTGAGGACCGTCATGATCCCCTCGAACATGCCCGCCTGATCGGCGGTCGCGCTGTCTGCACGGCGACGGTACCTGGCGAGCGGCTCGGGATGGGTCATGAACGTGAACCCGGCGGCCGCTGCGCGCAACCAGAATTCGTAGTCCTCGCTCCGGTGCAGCGTTTCGTTGAAGCCGCCGATCGCTTCGTAGACCTCGCGCCGGAAGATCGACATGATGAACACGGCGTCTTCGTGCTCGATCATGTCCAGGAAGCCGAGATTGCGAGCGTGGCCGGCCAGGGACGCACGGGCCGCCCATCCAGGGCACCGCCTCCGGCGTTGAGCGCGTTACCGGTGACGACCGCGACCTGAGGCTCACGCTCGAGCACGCCGATGAGCGTCGACGCGAACGTCGGCTCCCATTCGTCGTCGCCGTCGATGAACCCGAAGTAGCGGCCGCGCGCGTGCTTCATCGCGACATTCCGGGCGTACGACACACCGCGGTTGCGGCCGCGAAATCCACGCACGCGTGAATCCTGCGCGGCATAGTCCGAAATGACGTCGGCCGTCCGATCGGTGGAACCGTCGTCGACGACGACAAGCTCCAGGTCCTGCCAGGTCTGGCCGAGCACGGATTCGATACAACGGGGAAGGTAGCGTTCCACGTTGTAGGCCGGCGTAATCACGCTCAGCGATGGGCTTGCCGGCGTCTGCGGGTCGATGGGAGTGCGCACGCGACGTCCTGCTGAGGCAAGCCGCGTTCCACCGCCGCACGTCGCGGCCAGGCGCAGCAGAGTCGTGGCCCTGCGCTTGCACCTGCTGACCTCGCCGATGGCGCTGCCTCCCGCACGTACGTATCCGATCGTCGCTGCGGACCAGTCCTCGCCTCTGAGCGTGGAACCATCGGCCGCTTTCTTCAGCTGGCGCCGCAGCGTGGGCATGCTTCTCGCCGCCATCGTGGTGATGTATGCCGCGGCGACGACGGCCCGCGTCGTCGCTCGGAAGTACTACCTGTTTCTCCCGGGGTATCTCACCTGGACCATGACTCCGGCGGCCGCCGTCCACGGGTCCGACACACCTGCTCGTGCTGTTCGTTGATCACTTCGAACCCAACCGACAGGTTTCGACGACCGAGCACTGGATGGAGCGCTATAGCGCGATGGCGTCGCGTCACCGCGACGCCGCCGGCCGCCCTCCCCAGCACACCTGGTTCTATCCAGGCGAGCAGTTCGAGCCGGACATCATGCGACGTCCTCAAGGACGGGATGGGCCGCGGGCTTCGGCGAAGTCGAGTTCCATTTCCATCACGACTTCGATACTGCCGAAACCCTGCGCCCCGCGCTGCAGCGCGCACTGGATCAGTTCGGAGCGTTCGGATTCAATCGCACCGATCGACGGCAAGACCCGCTTCGCGTTCGTGCACGGCAACTTCGGGCTCGACAACAGCAACGGGCCGTTCTACTGCGGGGTATCCACCGAGATCGCGATGCTGCGCGAACTCGGCGCGTTCGCGGACTTCACCTTTCCGAGCGTGTACCAGGACTCGCAGCCATCGGTGGTCAACCGGATCTACGCCGCCAAAGACGATGAACGCCCGAAGTCGTACGACCGGCCGCTGCCGCTCAGCGCGCTGCACGCGTGGCGAGGCCGACCTGATGATTTTCGAAGGCCCGCTCGTGTTCTCGCCTACGTGGAACCTGCGCCGCCTCTTCCTCGAACTCGACAACGGCGATATCCATCAGGCGATGCAGGCGAGTCCGGCTCGCGTGGATCGCTGGGTGCGTGCCAACGTACACGTGCCGCGAGCGGCCCGAGTGGCGTTTCATCAAGATGTTCGGGCACGGCGCGGAGACGCCCGAGGACATCGAGGCGGTTACCGGAGCGCGATTCGACGAGATGCTCGAGCTATCATGGAGCAGCGGTACAACGACGGCACAGCAGTACGTGCTGCACTACGTCACCGCACGCGAGGCGTACAACGTCGCCATGGCCGCTGCCGACGGACATTCGGGCAATCCGTCGCAGTACTACGACTACCTCATCCCACCCTACATCGCCAGCGCACCGCGGCGGTAAGGCTGAGTGTCCGGCGCACCCTTTGCAGAAGAGAGCCGCGGACACGTGGAACCCAACAGCAGACGACTCCGGGTAGCGCTCGTCGCCCCTTCGCTTCGGATTCTTGGCGGCCAGTCCGTCCAGGCGGATCGCCTGCTGCGCGCGTGGCAGGATGACCCGGACGTTCGCGCATGGCTGGTGCCCCATAACCCGCTTCCGCCCGCTCCGCTCCGGTGGGCGACACGCGGATCAAGTTCCTGCGCACCATCGTCACCGAGGCGACTTACATGCCGCTGCTGTTCCAGCAACTGCGGCAGGCGGACGTGGTCCACGTCTTCTCGGCCTCCTACACCTCATTCCTGCTCGCCCCGCTGCCTGCGATTCTGGTCGCGAAGGCGCTCGGCAAGCCGGTCGTGCTCAACTATCGCAGCGGCGAGGCTCCCGATCATCTTCAGCGCTCCGCGATCGCGCGGTGGGCACTGCGCCACGTCGATCGCAACGCGGTGCCGTCGCGATACCTGCGCGACGTGTTTGCCGGATTTCGGCATCGACTCGCTCATCGTGCCCAATGTGATTGCGCTCGATCGCTTCCCCTACACGCCACGCGGCCGCTGCGGCCGCGGCTGCTGTCGACGCGCAATCTCGATGGTCTGTACAACGTCGCGTGCACGCTTCGGGCGTTTCGACGCGTGCAGGACGTCATACCCTGACGCGTCGCTCACGCTGGTGGGCGGCGGCACGGAGGAGACTGCGGCTGCGGGCGCTCGCTGCATCCCTGGACCTGCGTCATGTCACGTTCGCCGGCCGCGTCGCCCCCGAAGCGATCGCGGCCTTCTACGCCGCGCACGACATCTACCTGCAGAGTCCGAATCTCGACAACATGCCGGCGTCGGTGCTCGAAGCATTCGCCAGCGGACTGCCCGTGGTCTCCACCGAAGCCGGCGGCGTCCCGGCCATTCTCCGGCACGGCGAGCACGGGTTGCTGGCACCCGTGAACGACGCGGAGGCACTTGCCGCCCATGTGCTGCAGTTGCTCGAGAATCCCGACTGGGCGCGCAGCCTCGCCGAGACGCCGCTCATCACACCCTGCAGGCGTACACCTGGGCGAACGTCCGCGAGCAGTGGATCGCGCTGTACAGAAGCGCCTTGCCGCGCGCGTCGGAACAGGCGGCGGCGGTGCAGGCGTGAGCCGGCGACTCCTCTCGAGGCTGGCGCGCTCGAGCGGCGCCGAAGTGCGCTGGCGCGCACGGTCGGGGGTTCGCAATTGCCTCCAGCGTGTCCGCGCGTCTGTTCATGAGCCCCAGTGGGATCGCCGTCATCTTGCGAGCGCCCTCGCACGGGGCAAGAGCGGCGACGCGGCGCGGCGCGCGCTGCGTTCCGGCGACTGGCAGAGCGCGAATCACCTGTTGACGTCTGCGATTGTCCGGCAGCCGGCTGCGTTCGTCATCGCGCCGTCGATGCGGGACACGCTCGTCGAGCGCATCGCCACGGCACTTTCCATCGGCCGTGCGCGACAGCGCCACGCGGGCCGACCGCATCGTTTCCGGGCGAGTACGACCTGCTGGGCTACCGCGCGCTGCGGTTCGATGCGATCGATGGTCCATCGCCAGACTGGCACCTCGATCCGGTCCACGGACGTCGCGCGCCGCTGCTGTTCTGGTCGGCGGTTCCGTTCCTCGATCCGGTGTGCGGCGATCACAAGATCATCTGGGAACTGAATCGGCAGCAGCACCTGCTGATGCTCGGTCGCGCGTTCTGGCTCACCGGGGAGCCGCGATATCGAATCGCCGCACTCGCACACATCACCGGCTGGATCCGCTGCAATCCGCCGCTCACCGGGGTCAACTGGGCGAGCATGCTCGAACTCGGATTTCGAACGCTGTCGTGGCTCTGGGCGGTGCAGTTCTTTGCCCACGAGGACGCAGACGACGACGAGCGTGGCTGGTGGATCTGCTGCTCGCACTCGATCGGCAGCTGGCGCACATCGAGCAGAACCTCTCGCACTACTTCAGCCCGAACACCCACCTGCTGGGTGAGGCGCTCGCGCTCTACGTGGCTGGGCGCGCGTTGCCCATGCTGCGCGGCCTCCGAACGCTACGCCTCCACCGGGCGCCGCATTCTCGAGGAACAGATCGCGCGGCAGATCGCCGCTGACGGCGGGCATCTCGAGCGCTCGACGCACTATCACCGCTACACGCTGGACTTCTACCTGCTCGCGCTGGCCGTCGCGCGCATCACGAAGCGATCCCGCGGCCTCGATCTTCGAGTCGGCGGCGGCGCGGCTGGGCTTCGCGGCGCGGCTCCTCGCCGACAGCGGAGGACGGCTGCCACACATCGGCGACGACGATGGCGGCCTGCTGCTGCCGATCTGCGGCCGTGCGCCGGACGACATCCGCGACAGCCTCGCAGAGGCGAGCGCACTCGTCGATCGGCCCGATCTGCGTGTCGGTGACGCTCCTGAAGAGGCGTTGTGGATGCTCGCGCATCCACAACTGCATGACGCGCTGACGCGCGCGCAGACTGCGCCGCCGGCCGGCGTGGTCGGCCTCCGCTGCGTTGCCAGACACCGGCTACTACGTGTCGCGAACGGGCGCCGGCGATCACCTCGTGATCGATGCGGGACCGCACGGTTACGAGAACGGCGGGCACGCCCACGCGGATGCGCTGTCGATGACGCTCAGCGTGCGAGGCATTCCGCTGTTGATCGATCCCGGGCACCGGCTCGTACACCGCAGACCCGGAAGCGCGGGATCGGTTCCGGTCGTCGCTGCTCCACAACACGGTGGTGGTGGACGGCCGATCGCAATCGGTGCCGTCCGGGTCCGTTCCACTGGTCGCACACAGCGCACGGCACCGCGCACACCTGGCGGACGAATCCGGGATTCGATTACCTCGAGGCGTCGCACGACGGTTACGCTCCGCTCGAGCAGCGCCGCCACGTCCTGGCCGCCCACGGCGATCTGCTGATCGTGGCCGACCTGCTGTCGGGCGGCGGCACGCACGACGTGCAGGTGCACTGGCATCTCGATCCCGCGGTGGACGGTCGCAGGTCGCCGGCCGGCAAGCGGTCCTTCGGACGCCGGGAGAACGGGTCGAGTTCGCCGTGTCCCAGGGGACGCTCGAACGGCTGATTGGCGGCAACGAGCAGGGCGTCGGCTGGCATGCGCCGGTATACGGGCGCATCGAGCAGACGTCTGCGCTCCGGGTGTCGGAATCAGGCACCAGCCCCGCTCTGGATTGTGTCGGTGTTCGGGATGAACCCCTCCAACGAAGTGCTCGTCGTCGAGCCGGTACCGGTGTGGTCGCAGGCCGGCGCGCTCGACCATGCGGTTGGCGTGCGCATCTCACGCGCGCATTCGGTCGACGTGTTCGGATTGCGCGCTCCCTCGCACGAAAGGGACTCGGCGGCGCGAAGGAGGCCCGCCGGATCTGGCGTGTCGAGGAGTACGAAACCGACGCGCGCATGATCTTCTGCCGCACATCCGATCAGCGTCGTCGCGGCTCGCCCTGGTGGACGGATCGACGATCCGCTCCGACCGACAAGCATTCCGTGTCCGTGCAGCTGCCCCGTGAGGTGCCGGACCTGCACGTCGACGTGCGCACCCCCGCGCGCCGGCCGATCCGAAATCGCCTACGTCGGTGGCACGCACCGGCGATGCGCACGTGCGAATCGCCGGCCGCGATCTTCCTGTGGCGGTCGGAGCGGCGTGCCACCGCTCGCGCCTCCCGCGTGGCACAGCCACCCCAGCGCGTCATCCTGGCCAGATGGCCCGGTAACCATGACGAGTTTCGAGTAAAGGCTCATGTGCGGTATTGCCGGATTCGCCGATTCCTCCACAGCGTCCCCGCTCACGCCCGACGACGCGACGACACGCGTGCGCGAGATGTGCAGCGTGATCCGTCACCGCGGTCCTGACGACGAAGGGGTGTGGGTTGACGAGGGTGTGGCGCTTGGGATGCGCCGCTTGAGCATCATCGACCTCGCCGGCGGTCACCAGCCGATCCACAACGAGGATCGCACCGTCTGGATCGTGTTCAACGGCGAGATCTACAACTTCCGCTCAGCTGCGCGTCGAACTGGAGGCCGCCGGCCACCGCTTCTACACGTCCACGGACACCGAAGTGATTGTTCACGCCTACGAGGAATGGGGCACCGACGCGATCCGCCGGCTCGCGGGGCATGTTCGGTCTGGCCATCTGGGATGTCGCGCACGCGCATGCTGCTCGCTCGCGCGGGACCGCGTCGGGATCAAACCGCTGCACTACGCCATCGTCGGCGGACGCCTGCACTTCGGGTCGGAGCTGAAGTCGCTTCTCTGCGCGCCCGACCTGGTCCGCGAGATCGACGTCGACGCACTGGATCACTACCTCTCGTTCCTGTACACCCCGCGCGATTCGTCGATCTTCCGCGACGTCTGCAAGCTGCCGCCGGGTCACCTGCTCACCTGGCAGGACGGGCGGCTGCACGTGCAGCCGTACTGGCGTCCGTCCACCGTCGAATCGTTCGCAGGGACCGAAGCCGACGCCGTGGAGGCGCTCGAGCGGCGTGCTGCAGGATGCTGTCGGCATCGCACTTGTCAGCGATGTGCCGATTGGCGCGTTCCTGTCGGGCGGCGTCGACTCATCGCTCGTCGTCGCGCTCATGGCGCGGCAATCGAGCCGGCCCGTGAAGACATTCTCGATCGGCTTCGACGAGCCGGCGTTCGACGAACTCGAGCATGCGCGACGCGTCGCGGAGCACTACGGCACCGACCATCATGAGTTCGTCGTCCGCCCTGACGCGCTGGGGATTCTCGACGAGCTGGTCGTCGCACTTCGACGAGCCGTTCGCCGACTCGTCGGCCATTCCCGACGTGGTACGTCTCGGAGATCGCCCGGCGGCACGTCACCGTGGTCCTCTCGGGTGACGGCGGCGACGAACTGTTCGGTGGATACGATCGCTACATGCCGCATCCGCGGGTCGTGGCCTTCGACCGCTACGCTCCGCAGGGTCTGCGAAAGGTCGCCGCGATCGCCGGCGACCGTCTGCCGCACGGGACGCGCGGCAAGAATTTCCTGCGCCACGTCGGACGGTCCGAGCGGGGCCGCTATCTCGACGCGATTCGCTACTTCAGTTCGGATGAGAAGCCGGCGCTGCTCTCTGCGTGACGTGACCGTCGGCGCTTGGTGCGGTGGAGCCGGAGACCCGCCTCGCGCGTCACTTCGAGCGCTACGCCGAGCTCCCGTGGGCGAGCCAGATGATGCGCTTCGATTTCGAAACGTATCTGCCCGACGACGTGCTGACGAAGGTGGATCGTATGAGCATGGCGCACTCGATCGAGTCGCGTGTGCCGCTGCTGGACAACGAGGTCGTCGATTTCGCTGAGTCGCTTCCCGCGTCGATGAAAATCAAGAACGGACGTCGCAAGCACATCCTGAAGGAGGTGGCTTCACGGCTGCTCCCCGACGGCATCGTCGATCGACGTAAGCAGGGGTTCGGCGTCCCGCTTGGCACCTGGTTCAGGGGCAGCCTGCGTGAACTGTTCGCCGACACGCTGCTCTCCGCGACGGCTCTGCAGCGCGGCTATTTCGAGCCTCGGTTCGTCAGGCAGCTCGTCAACGAGCACCTGTCGGGACGGCGGGACCACACGCTGCGCCTGTGGCAGCTCGTCATCTTCGAACGCTGGCACCGGCAGTACGCCGACGGTCGAACCAGCACCGGGCCGCGGCAAGCGGTCTCCTCAGCGAGGTAGTCATGCTCAAGCGCGTCGTCATTTCCACGCTGCAACCGCTCGTGGCCCATCGCGTCTACACCGTCCGCCACGGCCTCGCCAGGGGTCTTCGCCGTCGCGGCGGACTGGGGTTCGTGCCTCAGGTCGGCGCGCAGTCGGCGGAGGAGCAGTTCCTCGAGAAGCTGTCGTTCGACGGCGAGACGGTGTTCGACGTCGGCGGCTACGAAGGGATCTTCACGCTGTTCTTCGCGCGGCGCGTCGGAGCCCGCGGGCAGGTCGTGACGTTCGAACCCAACCCGCGCAATTTCAAGAAGATTGCGGAGAACGTGCGGCTCAACGGTTTCTCGCACGTGCAACTTCGGCAGGTGGCGCTCGGCTCGCAGCCCGGCCGCGCTTCTCTCGTCTTCCCTGCGGATGAGACTGCACGCGGCTCGCTCGAGACGAGCATCGCCGATCAGATCCGGACCGAGAAGGACGTGCACACCGTCGACGTGGAAGTGGACACGTTGGACCGGCAGATCGCCTCGCGGACTTCCGGCCCCCGACTTCGTCAAGCTCGACGTCGAAGGACTCGAGCGCGATGTGCTGGAAGGCATGACGACGCTGCTCGACGCACAAGCACCCGCGGCTCTACATCGAGATTCACGGTGCTGACGTCGCAGCGCAAGCTCGAGAACGTCACGTCCGTTGTCGAGTTCCTGTGGAAAGCCGGCTACAGCGTGCAGCACGTCGAGAGCGGCACCGACCTTCGGCAGCCGGCGCAATTGCCGAGTCGCGATCCGCGGTCATCTCTACTGCGTGTAGGTCCGCGCATCACCACTTCTGCGAAACGTTTTTCCACCGCTCGCGGCGACCATGTCGCGAAAAGCGGAAACTGACTGGGCGCGGAAGTGAAATTGCGTGGCACCTCGCTTGCTCAGATGGGCACCGTGCTCTTCGACCGACCTCTGCCGATTGCGATCGTGATTCCGAGCTTCCACCCCGGCGGAACCGAGCGACAGATGATCGAGTTGGTGCGCCGCCTCGAACCCGCGGTCGCTGGGAGGTGCATCTCGTCGCGTTCCGACGTGACGGCGCGTGGTTCGAGCGCGCGGCAGAGTGCGCCGCTTCCGTGACGACGTTTCCGATCACGGGCTTCGCTCGCACTGACACGCTGACGCAGATGCGAGCGTTCGCACGATGGTGCCGCGAGCGGCGGGTCGCGCTGGTGCACACCTCGGATTTGTACTCGAACATCTTTTTCCTTCCCGCGGCCGCGCTCGGCAGCGTATCGGTTCGCATCGGCAGCCGGCGGGAAATCGCCGCGGGCAAGAGTCGCATGCAGATTGCCATGCAGCGCGCGTCCTACGCCTTCGCTCATCGCGTGGTCGCCAACGCGGACGCGGTGGCCGCGCGCCTTCGATCGCGAATGGGTCGCGTGCGGACCGCGATCTCGACGGTGCCGAATGGACTGGACCTGTCCCGATTCGCTCCACGACCGCTCAGGTCGTCGCTGCAGCCGGGTCGTGATGGTGGCGAACCTGCGGCCGGGAAAGGGCCACGACACGCTCATCAACGCAGCCGCCTCGATCCTGCAGCGATACCCGGACACGCGCTTCGAGCTCATCGGCGGCGGCACCGAACGCGCTCGCTCTGGAGAGGCTGGCTGCGTCGCGCGGGGTCGCTGGCGCGTTGACGTTCAGCGGTCACGCCGAGGATGTGCCGCAGCGTCTCGCGGAAGCTGACATCTTCACCCTGCCGTCGGAGTCGGAGGCGTTTCCGAACGCGGTGCTGGAGGCCATGGCCGCCGGACTGCCGATCGTGGCAAGCGCAGTCGGCGGCATACGCGAGGTGGTCCATCACGAACGGACCGGCCTGCTGGTACCACCACGCGATCCGCACGCACTCGCGGACGCCATCTGCCGCTTGATCGCCGATCCGCCGCAGGCGCAGGCGCTCGCCTCGAGCGGACGCGCGTTCGTGGCGGAGCGCTATTCGTTCGACCGGATGGTCGCCTCCATCGAACAGCTGTACACCGATGAACTCACACGGCGCGCTCCAGAGCGTGCCGTTCAGTCCCAGTTCGCCTCGCTCTGACCCTGCTCTGACCTATGTGTGGAATCGCCGGAATCGTATCGTTCACAGGCCTCTCGGATCAGGCGCCGGCGCTCGCCGTCGCGATGCGCGACGAGCTGACGCACCGGGGACCCGACGAAGCGGGCCTGCACTGCGACCGCTTCGCCGCACTGGGCCATCGCCGCCTCAGCATCGTGGATCTCGGCAATGGCCAGCAGCCGATGTGCAACGAGGACGGGACGATCTGGATCGTCTTCAACGGCGAGATCTACAACCACGGCGAGATCCGGCCGACGCTCGAGGCAAAGGGCCATCGGTATCGCACGCACTCGGATACCGAAACCATCATTCACGCGTACGAGGAGTGGGGCGACGGTTGTGTGGACCAGCTGCGCGGCATGTTCGCGTTTGCGATCTGGGACGCACCGCGGAAACGGCTGTTGCTCGTCCGCGACCGCCTCGGGGTCAAACCTCTCTACTACCACCTCGACGGCGACACGGTCACGTTCGGGTCGGAGATCAAGGCGCTGCTCCAGCATCCGGGGGTGCGGCGCGAGTGGGACCCTGACGCGCTGGACGCGTTCCTCGCGTTTCAGTACGTGCCCGCACCCGGGACCATCTACCGGCACATCTCGAAACTGCCGGCGGCGCACCTGCTCGTCATCGAGGATGGCCGCACATCGCTGCGGCGCTACTGGACGCTGAACTTCACGGGCGAGCCGGCCGCGGGCCAGTGAGGCCGACCTGCTCGATCGCCTGGACGAGCTCGTGACGGAGTCGGTGAGGCTGCGCCTGCTCAGCGACGTACCGCTCGGCGCGTTCCTCTCCGGAGGCATCGACTCCAGCATCGTCGTCGCCGCGATGGCGAAGCTCTCGCCCGGACGCGTTGTGACCACCTCCGTGGGGTTCGCGGAACACGCCTTCAACGAGCTCGAGTACGCACGCACGGTCGCCGACCATCTCGGCACCGAGCGGCACGAGCAGATTGTGACGCCGGACATCGCCGACCTGCTGCCGACGCTGGCGTGGCATTTCGACGAGCCGTTTGCCGATTCCTCGATGGTGCCGACCTATTACGTGTCGGCGGCCGCGCGCCGGAATGTGACCGTGGCGCTGTCCGGGGACGGCGGCGACGAACTCTGGGCGGGCTATTCGCGTCATCGCGTCGAACAGTGGGAAGCGACGATGCGCCGATGGCTGGGAGGAGTAGGGAGCACGGTCGCCGGCCACCTCGGGCGGCGACTGCCGCTGTCGATGAAGGGGGCGCGATCGCTGCGTCACCTCGCGATGACCCCGGCCGACGCCTGTGCCCGCAAGCATGCCTATTCGTTCTTCGAGGGCGACGAGCGGCAGTCGCTCTATGCCTCCGACTTCGCCTCCGAGGTGCGCCGATCCGATCCGTTCGTCGGTTTTCGGGCGGCGTACGCGGACTGCACCTCGCCTGACGCACTCGATCGCTCGCTGTACGTGGACGCCAACACCTATCTCATCGACGACATCATGACCAAGGTGGACCGCACCAGCATGGCCGTGTCACTCGAAGCGCGCGAGCCGTTGCTCGATCACAAGCTGCTCGAATTCGCAGCGACGGTGCCCACACGTTTCAAGCTGCGGAACGGCCAGGGCAAGTACCTCCTGCGGAGGCTGCTGGAGCGCAGCGTCCCGAAGTCGATCGTTGACCGTCCGAAACACGGATTCGAGGCGCCGATCGGCGACTGGCTGCGCACGGCGCTTGCCCCCATGGCCGGCGACCTGTTTTTCGACGGCCGGATGCGCGATCGCGGCGTCTTCAACACCAGCACAGTCGAGCGGATCTGGAAGGAGCATCAGTCCGGGAGCCGCGACCATCGTCATCGGCTGTGGAGCCTGCTGATGCTGGAGCTCTGGTTCCGTCAGTTCGCGGACGGTCCCGTGGCGCGTCGCTCGACGCCCGAGGTGGCGGCCTGATGTGCGGCATTGCCGGATTCGTCGGGCCCCAGGGCCTCCCCGCTGACGCGGCCTCCATCGCCACACGCATGCGCGACGTGATCACGCATCGCGGCCCCGACGAAGCGGGCCTCTACTGCGACACGCATGCGGCGCTTGCGCATCGCCGCCTCAGCATCGTCGATCTGTCGAGCGGTCAGCAGCCGCTCGCCAACGAGGACGGGCAGATCAGGGTGGTGTTCAACGGCGAGATCTACAACCACGCAGACATCCGTCGCGAGTTGGAGTCGCTCGGCCACCAGTACCGGACGAAGTCGGACACCGAGACCATCGTCCACGCCTACGAACAATGGGGCGACGACAGCGTCGATCGGTTCCGCGGGATGTTCGCCTATGCGCTGTGGGACAGCGGCCGGCGGCGCCTGCTGCTCGTGCGCGATCGCCTCGGCATCAAGCCGTTGTACTGGACGCGCGTCGGCAGCCTGCTGGTGTTCGGCTCCGAGATCAAGGCGCTGCTCGCCAGCGGATTGATGCAGAGCCGCAGGCGAACCTCGCGGCGCTTCCCGAGCTGCTCAGCACCCGGTACGTCTCCGGCGCCGAGACGATGTTCGCCGGTATCAACAAGCTGTTGCCCGGGCATCGCCTGGTGTTCGAAAAAGGCGAGGTCCGGATCCGCCAGTACTGGGACATCCCCACGCGCGGCGCCGACGCCGCCACTGATGTCGGAGCTGGCCCGTCCGCTCGGCCCACAGACTTCGTCGAGCGGTTCCGTTCGCTGCTCGATGAGTCGGTCCGTCTCCGGCTGATGAGCGACGTCCCGCTCGGGATGTTTCTCTCCGGCGGGATCGACAGCAGCGCGATCGGAGCGCTGATGGCGCGGATGGTCGACCGTCCGATCAAGACGTTTTCGGTCGGCTTCAAGGAGCGCGCGTTCAACGAACTGGGGTACGCACGCCAGGTAGCCACCGCCATCGGCGCCGACCCGCACGAGGTGGTCATCGACGATCGCGACTTCTTCGGCGCGCTGCCGCGGCTGGTGTGGCACGAGGACGAGCCGATCGCGCATCCATCGAGTGTCCCGCTCTACTTCGTCTCGAAGCTCGCGCGCGAGCACGTCACCGTCGTGCTCACCGGCGAGGGGAGCGACGAACTGCTCGCCGGGTACGGCAAGTACCCGCGCATCGCGTTGAACTGGCGCGCCGGCACGATCTACGAGCGGATGGTGCCCCGCAGTCTCCGGTCCCTCGTATCGCAAAGCCTCGTGCCGTCGCTGCCCGGACGCGTCGGGCCGCATGGCCCGCAGGTCGTTCCTGGCGATGGAACGCACTCCGGAGGCGATGTTCCTCGACAACTTCGCCGCCATCCGGCTTGCGGATCAGCGCGATTTGCTTGCCGCGCCAGGGCCGGTCGGACTCGATGGACATGCGCGCCTACGGCACGTCGCAGTCGTGGTTCAACAGGCCGCCAGCCGGCACCAGCCTGCTGTCGCGCCTGCTCTACGCGGACATGAAGACGTATCTGGTCGAACTGCTCATGAAGCAGGACCAGATGAGCATGGCCACGTCGATCGAGAGCCGCGTCCCGTTCCTCGATCACAAGCTCGTCGAGTTCGCCGCGACGATGCCGGACGAGTGGAAGCTCTCCGGGCTGGACCACCAAGCGCGTGTTGCGCGAGGCGATGAAAGGCGTCCTGCCCGCAGTCGATCCTCTCGCGGCCGAAGATGGGATTTCCCGGTGCCGTTTGCTCGATGGACGCGCGAGCAATGGAACGGACCGATCCGCGAGGTCCTGCTCGATCGGCGCACGCGCGAACGCGGCGTCATCGATCCCGATGCGACCGCGAGACTGCTCGGCAACCACGCGTCCGGGCAGCACCGATGGATGGGATCGGCTGTGGATGCTGCTCAACCTCGAACTCTGGTTCCGGACGTTCATCGACGGCGACGGTGTGCAGACGCTCGCCGCACCTGCGTCAATCGAGCGCCAGTGCGGTGCGCGCCATGGCTCAGGAAGAGTCCGCCGCCCGCCCCATGGCCGGCGACCGGGTGGCCTGACCATGCGCATTCTCTGGCTCAAGTCCGACCTGCTGCTGCCGCTCGACAAGGGTGGAAAGCTGCGCACCTGGCACCTGATGCGCCAGCTCTCCCGGCATCACGCGATCACCTATCTCTGCTTCGCCGATCCTGACAGCCCGCCCGACGACATCGAAGGTATGCGCGAGGTGGCCAGCGAGGTCATCACCGTGCCCCGACGCGATCCGGCGAAGGGCACGCTCGCGTTCTATCTGGACGCCGCGCGCCACCTCGTCGACGCGCGGCCGTACGCCGTTGCGAAGTACGAATCGCGTGCGTACCGTCACGCGCTCCTCGACGTGATGGGCCGCACGGCGTTCGACCTGATCGTCTGCGACTTCCTGCCGCCGGCCGTGAATATGCCCGGACAGCGCTGCCGTGTCCCGTTGTGCTGTTCACGCACAACGTCGAAGCGGAAATCTGGCGGCGTCATGCGGAGACGACGAACAGCTGGATCGCACGGCTGCTGTACGGCATGCAGCATCGGCGGATGCTGCGGTTCGAGGGACAGACGCTCCGGCGGTTCGACGGCGTGCTTGCGGTGTCGGATGCCGATCGCGAGACCTTCTCGCGGCTGTATCCCGGCGCGGCCGCGGCAGCCAATCCACGTGGTGCCGACCGGCGTGGACACGACGTTCTTCGCACCAGGTGCGACGCCGCCAGAGAGGCGAGCGCGACGCCGTCGCGCTCACTGATCTTCACCGGCTCGATGGACTGGCTCCCGAACGAGGACGCGATGCTCTTCTTCTGCCGCGAGATCCTGCCGTTGATCCGCGCCGAGGAACCGGACGTGACGTTGTCGATCGTCGGACGTGCGCCGACGCCAGCGGTGCGCCGCCTCGCTTCAGAGCAGGGCGTCCAGGTGAGCGGACGCGTCGACGATGTGCGTCCATACATGCGGGAGGCGGCGGTGTACGTCGTGCCGCTGCGTATCGGCGGCGGCACGCGGCTGAAGATTTTCGAGGCGATGGCGATGGGCAAGGCAGTGGTCTCCACCACAGTCGGCGCGGAAGGGCTGCCGGTCGTCGGCGGCGAGCATCTGCTCCTGGCCGACGAACCGCGCGGATTCGCGCGGGCCGTCGTCAGGCTGCTGCGCGATGTGGAGCGAGCGGCGCGGTCGTCGAGCAGGCGGCACGGCAGCTGGTCGTCGAACAGTTCGACTGGTCGGTCGTGGCAGGGGATTTGGAAGAGGCGTTGACACGGTTCGCGTGCGATGCCGCACGTGATGCCGGCAACGCGCCTGCCGTCATGCCAGCATCGACGCAGTGGCGCAGTGTCGGAACTCACAAAGGGTGCAGGTGACGGAATGAAGGTCTCGGTGTTCGGTCTGGGGTATGTGGGCAGCGTGTCGGCGGCGTCGTTTGCCGCGGACGGACACGAGGTGGTCGGCGTCGACGTGAATGCGGACAAGGTCGCGGCGGTCAATGCCGGGAAGAGTCCGATCGTCGAGCCAGGACTCGACGAGCAGCTGGCGGACGCCGTCGCGGCCGGGTCGGCTGCGTGCGACAACCGACACGGCGGACGCGGTCGCGTCGACGGAGGTGTCGCTGCTCTGCGTCGGCACGCCCAGCCGGAAGAACGGCAGCCTCGACCTCACGTATCTCGAACGGGTGGCCACGCAGATCGGCGCCGAGCTCGCCAAGAAGGACGGCGTATCACGTGGTGGTCATCCGAAGCACCGTGCTGCCGGGAACCACGCACGACGTGGTGATCCCGGCGCTCGAGCGCGCCTCCGGCAAGAAGTACGGCGAAGGGTTCGGCGTGTCGGTCAATCCGGAGTTCCTGCGCGAAGGGACGGCGCTGAAGGACTTCCGCAAGCCGCCGCTCACGCTGGTCGGACACAACCACGCCGCCGACGCGAGCGGCACGATCGCGCTGTACCAGGCGATCGATGCACCGCTCGATCAGCACGAGCATCCGTGTCGCGGAGATGATCAAGTACACCAGCAACACCTGGCACGCGCTGAAGGTCTGCTTCGCGAACGAGATCGGCAACGTCTGCAAGAAGCTCGGCGTGGACAGCCACGAGGTGATGGATGTCTTCTGCCGCGACGAGAAGCTGAACCTGTCGCCGTACTACCTGAAGCCGGGATTCGCGTTCGGCGGATCGTGCCTGCCGAAAGACGTGCGGGCGCTGCAGTACCGCGCGAAGGAGATTGACGTCGAGCTGCCGGTCATCTCGTCGATCCTGACGAGCAACCGGATGCAGATCGACACGCGCGTCGACCGAGGTGCTCGACACCGGCAAGAAGCGAATCGGCCTGCTCGGACTTCAGCTTCAAGGCCGGGCACCGACGACCTGCGCGAGAGCCCCATCGTCATCCTGGCCGAGTCGCTGCTCGGCAAGGGCTGCTCGCTGAAGATCTACGATCGGAACGTCTCGATCGCGCGGCTCGTCGGGTCGAACAAGGAATACATCGAGGGGCAGATCCCGCACCTCTCGTCGCTGCTGTGCGACACGCGTCGACGAGGTCATCGACGACTCGGATGTCATCGTCGATCGGCAACAAGGCGCCGGAGTTCACGGCAGGCGCTCGAACAGCTGCCGGGCCGACCAGGTCGTCATCGACCTGGTCCGCGTGCCGGTTCCCGGCGCACTGCTGCAGGCGGACTATCGCGGCATCTGCTGGTAAGCGCCCGCGTCGATCCGCGAGCTCTTGCGCCAGTCGCGGCCGCCGGCGATCTGCCGCTCGAAGCAGGCGCGGGCGCGCGCGAGGGCGTCGCCCAGCGCCCCAATCGACGTGCGGCCGCTGCAGCTCGACGTCCTGCGGGCACGGCGGGCGGGCGCTGCTGGTCGCGCGTCGGGATCGGCAAAATAGACGGCCGCTCCCTCGCGCACCCACGCCGGACGCGCCGGCAGCACGCCGTCGACCATCAGGTGCACGAGTTGTCGGCGCAGCGTGCGTTCGAGCATGCCCCTGGACCGCAGCAGATCGAGTGGCGCGAGCTGGATCTCGTCGCTGGCCACCGCCCGAAGCGTGAACCACGGCTGACCCGACGCGCGCTCGTACGCGTCGTTCGTCTCGT
Source organism: uncultured Acidobacteriota bacterium (assembly GCA_963697745.1). GTDB lineage: Bacteria > Acidobacteriota > Vicinamibacteria > Vicinamibacterales > CAVVIG01 > CAVVIG01. The sequence continues at coordinate 86,373 of CAVOPD010000007.1, forward strand.
GCGCGCGCACCCGCACCCGTGGAACGGCGACACCAAGCACCTGCGCCAGCGTCTGCCGTTCGCGTCCGATCAGCGCGCCGAGTCCGTCCCGCTCGCCGCTCGCGAAGGCGGGCACCGCGATCGCGATGTCGCTCGGAAGCGCAACGCTGTCGGCTGATGCGGACGGGACCAGCGCTCCCGATCGTGACGTCGCGGCGTCCGGCGGCGCGGCGGAGGCAGGCGCCACCCGCCGAGGCTGGCGCCGTCACGGGCGGCAGGGACAGGAGGGACGGGACGGACCATCGAGCGTGTGTCGCGCGGGGGCGGAGCCGCAATCGTCGGCGTCTCGCGAGGCGCCGATGTCAGGCGCGGACCGTAGGATCCGATCTGCGTTCCCGGAAAATAGCGCGCAAGGATCGTGGATGCGCTCTGCCCCGCTCGCCGCCAGCTTCATCGATCCGATGACGCACAGGCCGACGCCGTGTCCCGCGCCACGCCCGGTGAACCGGAATGCCCGGCCGGTGCGCCGCAGCTCGAACTGCGTGCTCTGGATGTGCTGGAACCCGAGCGTGCGCCCCACCACCATGCGAAGGTCCTGGCCGGTGATCTCGCGCGGCGTCATCCCGTCCAGCGACAAGCGCGCCACGCGCCCCGAGTCGTTCCGTCGACAGGATCCGGATGTCGCGCAGCGTACCCCGGAAGCCTCCGGCGACGAACGCGCGCTGCAGGTCGGCGTCTGCGAGTTCCGCGCTCCACGCCGGAAATCCGCCGCAGCCGTCATCGTCGTGAATGGACAGATACGGCGGGTCTTCGGCGCCCGGCCAGACGTTCGACGGCTTCTCGCTTCGTCCGCCGCACGACGCGCTGTAGAACACCGTCGCCGGCGCCCCGCGATACAGCAGGATCTGCTCGGCGGTCGCGAGTGCGGCGCGCTCGGTCGCGGCGTCGAGCTGCGCATCACCTGGCAGTGCGTCTGGTCGCACAGGTCGAACCCATCGGCGCCGTGGCGCCCGCGGTTCGTGACCGTGTAGGTCCGAATGGCAATGGCCAGCGCTTCGAGCGACGGCCGGCGGACTCTCGGGTGCGGCTTCGCCGGTGAGCACCCGCGCGACGTACACCTCGAGCGGCAGCGATGACGACCTCGTAGCGTGCCGTTGCGCAGCACACCGATGCGGACGGTGGTCGGTGCCGACCGGCGCGGCGGCCTGTGCCGCGCATGGCTGCGCGCGCTGCGGAAGCCACACGCGCAGCCACGCGGTCCGACGATGACGACAGGACCAGCAGCGCTACCAGCAGGGCACGCGCTGCGGCGCGGTCAATCGAGCAGCCCCAGGAAGTCCTCGACCGCCGACCACATGCGAGGCAGGCTCGCACACGAGCTGATGGTCGTCGTCGAGCAGGGACAGCGTGACGTTGGTGCGCGTGCGTCGCGAACTGCTCCACCGTGCGCGGATCGACGACCGTGTCGCGCAGGCCCTGGAAGATCAGGGTCGGCTGGCTGAAACGACACCTCGAACGCATCGTGCTGCAGCGAGTCCTCGTAGAACGCGTAGTCGAGCAGCCGCTCTTCGCCGTAGGCGTAGTGGAAGAACGGCAGCGCTCCGCGCCGCGCCACTCGTCGATCCGCTCGGGCGGCAGCAGCGAGTGCCCGGGCTTGGCGAACATCACTGCCGGGGCAAGCAGCACCGTCCGCTCGACCGCGTCGCCGAACCGCGCGGCCCCGAGCACGGCGAGTGCCGCGCCGAGGCTCGAACCCATCAGCGTGACGCGGCCTGCCGACGTCGCTCGATTTCCCGCGCCAGCTGCTCCAGCATGCGCGACATGGTGAGCGTCGTGAAGTCGGGTTCGTTGAAGTCGGGAGCGAGGAGCGCCACTCCGTGCGCGGCGAGGCGCTCGCCGAAGTAGCGGGCCTTGGTCGAATCGGGCGACGAGGCAAAACCGTGGAGGTAGAGGACAGGCGTGCGGTCTGGCGCCGGACCGCTCACAGGAGAGTTCGGGCAGCCCGGCCGGCAGCGGCACTTGATGGTCGCTTCGCCGTCCGTGTTGTAGTTGTAGTTGAGTTCGGTGCCCTTCCGTGATCGTCTTGGCGGCGCGGATCCAGATGACGCCGTCCTTGATCTCGACGTAGCAGTTCGGCTTGCAGGAGTGATTGATGAAGCGGGCGATGTTGCCGCCGACACCGGCGTCGATCACCGTGCGGTTCGTCAGCTTGAAGCACCAGATGTGCCCCTTGTCGAGATACCTGGCTTCGCGCTTCAGGCTCTCCCTGTTCGAGATCTTTTCGCCGGCGTAGTCGATGATCCGCTTGTTCTTCGGAATCGTTTCTGTTGCGAACACGCCCCAACCCTGAACTCTTCGATTTGCGTCGTTCAATCATTGCTACCTAATGTAACCGATGTCACTGATATAGTTGGACAATGGAAGCGATCTTCTCTGCATGGGGAAGGATTCTCGCCGGGTACACAGCCCGCGCTGTCGATCGAAATCACACGCGAGTGCCCGCTGCGCTGCCCCGGCTGCTACGCCTACGGCGACGAACATCTCGGCGGCGAGATCACGCTGCGCCAGGTGCGCGACTTCAAGGGACAGGAACTGATCGACAACGTGCTCGCCCTCGTCGATCGGCACAGGCCGCTGCACGTGTCGATCGTCGGCGGCGAACCGCTGGTGCGCTATCCGCGAGCTGAACACCATTCTGCCCGAACTCTCGACGCGCGGCATCTACACGCAGCTGGTCACCAGCGCCGTTCGCGAGATTCCGAAGGAGTGGGCCAGCCATCCCGAGGCTGCACCTGGTGGTCTCGATCGACGGCCTGCAGCCCGAACACGATGCCCGGCGCACGCCGGCGACCTACGATCGCATCCAGAAGCACATCGTCGGTCACCAGATCGTCGTGCACTGCACGGTGACGCGGCAGCAGATCAACCGGCCGGGCTACCTCGAGGAGTTCCTGCAGTTCTGGTCGACCAAGCAGGAAGTGCGCAAGATCTGGATGAGCCTCTACACGCCGCAGATCGGCGAGGTGTCGGATGAACGGCTGACCGCCGACGGATCGCCAGTCGCGTGGTCGCGGACCTCATGGCGCTGCGCCTGCGTTATCCGAAGCTCGAAGCGCCCGAGGGCATGCTCAACGTCTACGCGAAGCCGCCCGAGTCGCCGGCCGAGTGCGTGTTCGCGCGCACGACGACCACGGTGTCGGCGGACCTGACGACCCGCATCGAGCCGTGCCAGTTCGGCGGCACGCCCGACTGCGCGCAATTGCGGATGCGTGGCGTCGGCCGGCCTGGCGGCCGTCGCCCGCCACAAACTCTGGGGATTCGTCCCGGTCGGCGCGATCTTCGACGGGATCGGTCGCGGTGGGCGAGATGATGCGACGGCGGCGCGAGCGCACGGGCACGCGCCACCGTCGATGCCGGTCGGTGCGCGAGGCTGAACCGGGCTGAAGGCGTGCACACGTTGCACGACCGCGCTCACGCCGCGGCGGTCATCACACCGCCGCTGCCATAACCGTTCGGTCGGGGCCAGCGGGCTTGCCCTCCTTCAGGCGTCTTGGCCGTTTTCTTCAACGCTTTCTTGCCAGTCGGCGTCTCGGCCCAGTCGCGCGCGAACACCGCCACGATTTCGTCGACCACCTTGCGGTCGGTCACGATCACGCCGACCTCCCGGCGCTTGTCCAGTTCCAGTTTCCGCAGACTCTGACTGCCGATGAACGCGCGCTGACCGTCGCGGACGATCGCGCGCACGTGAAGGCGCTTGCCGGGATACTTCTCCCACGGCAGCTGCCACTTCGCCTCGACCTTGCCGATGATCTTGACGTCGACGCCTGCCTTGATCTTCGCCGTGATGATCCGCAGCATCGCATCGTCGGTCAGGCCCGGGTCGTAGATGAGCAGCTGGCGCTTCGCGCCGTTCAGGAAGTCGGCGAGCCGCTCGCGCGAGTTTTCCGGGCTGACGATCAGCCGGTTGAAGCTGGATGTGTAGGGCTGCCGATCGAAGTCGGCGCGCGAACAGCTTGAGCGCCTCCTGCACCAGACGCCGGTTCCGCGTGATGACGCCGAAGCTGCGGCTCTTGTCGATGTCGAGCGTCGTGAAGTTGAAGCCGTAGACGTGGAGGATCCGGCCGTCGACGATCATCATCTTGCCGTGATAGCGGACCAGGTCGTCGGCCGTGCGCGAGACGGTGACACCCTGCTTCGAGCAGGTGCATCTCGAGCCGGCGCAGGTGCTTCTCGCCGCCTCGGTTGGTGTGCGCCGTCAGCGCCCGCACCGCGACGCCTCGCGCGACCGCTGCCTCGAGCGCGCGGGCCATGTCGCTACGGTCGAGCCGGAAGATCAGCACGTCGATGGTCTTCTTGGCCTGCTTGATGGCGGTCAGGATCGGGGCGATGCCATCGTCGGGTTCTACAATCAGCTTCATTTGACAGCTCAGGTTCAGGTTAAGAGGTACGGACCTTGTAACGTCAGACTCACGTGACTCAACCAAACAGCAAGTTGCTCGCCATCCCGGCCATCGCGACGCGGTACCGGCCGTCGGCAGTGCTGCGCGTGATTCTCGCCCTCGTATCGCCGCATGCTCCGGGCGCCGACTACCACGCTTGCCAGCGCGCAGGACGCCTCGAGGCGGACGGCCACCGACGCGAGACGACGCACTGAAGGGATTCAACGAAGCGCGTGAATGACTACACGTCGAGCTGAAGAAGAAGCTGCACGGCGACCTGCCGAAGACGAAGACCGGGCGATCGCGACCACCGGGAAGGCGGAAGCACGAGGATACGCTCGCGTCGCGCATCATGGCCGCCAGCAAGGACGCGAAACGCGGGCGACATCTTCGGCGATGCCGCACCCTACTTCAAGCGTATCATCGAGCGCGACGCCCAGACCCGCGGCGTGCGCGATGCCTACGCGACGATGCAGGAAGTGCCAGCGAAGTCGCCCGCCGACGGTCAATGCGATGTATCCCGAGAAGGCGGCGCTGGCGACGGTTCCGCCACTCATCCTGGTCAACCTGCCGCGGCTGCCCGACGGACTCGAGTATCGCTTCATGGGCCGCGACCTGATCCTGCGCGATCGCGAGGCGAACGTCATCGTCGACTTCATCCCGGGTGCGGTCCCGATCATGCAAGCCATAGGTGTTCGCCATGCGTCGTTCCCGTCTCGCGCCGGTCATCCTGGCTCTGGCTGGTCCTCTGGCCCGACACTGGCCGCCAGGGAGCCTGCGCATCACCCTGCCGAACAAGCCGGACTCGGTGAAGTTCCTCGCCATGGGGGACAACGGCACGGGCGAGACAGGAGCAGTACGAAGTCGGCATCGCAGATGGTGGAAGCGCGCAAGCAGTTCCCGTTCGACTTCGCGATCATGCTCGGCGACAACCTGTACGGCAGCCAGCGGCCGGCGGACTTCGTCGCACAAGTTCGAGCGCCCGTACAAGCCGCTGCTCGACGCCGGGGTGAAGTTCTACGCGGCGCTCGGCAACCACGACGAGCAGAACAACAGGTTCTACAAGCCGTGGAACATGAACGGCGAGCGGTACTACACCTACACGAAGAAGAACGTGCGCTTCTTCGTCCTCGACAGCGATTACATCGACCCGAAGCAGCTCGACTGGCTCACACAGCGAGCTGAAGGACGTCGAACGACGACTGGAAGATTGCCTACTTTCACCACCCGCTCTACTCATCGGCGGGACGTCACGGTTCGGAGACCGACCTCCGGCTCGTCCTCGAGCCGCTGTTCGTCAAGTACGGCGTCAACGTCGTGTTCTCCGGACACGACCATGTCTACGAGCGGATCAAGCCGCAGAAGGGGATCTACTACTTCGTCACCGGGTTCGGCGGGCCAGCTGCGCCGTGGCGACCTGCAGCGGTCGGCGCTCACCGACGTCGGCTACGACCGGACCAGGCGTTCATGCTCGTCGAGATCGACAAGGACGCGATGTCGGTGCAGGCGATTTCGCGACTCGGGCGGTCGGTGGATTCGGCGACGCTGGCGCGGCAGGAGCGCAAGGCCTCGAGACCACGGGCGCCGCAGCCGCACGCTGAGCGGCGCAGCCGACCGTGAGCGGCGTCCGGCGCGACCGCGGAACCGATCGGTCGAGTCGCCGACCTGAAGCCGCTCCGCGGTCAACTCACGACCGCCGACTCGACCGCCTCACCAACTCACGCAACTGAATAGTCCTACCGTCCGGTAAACCGGATCCGGACGCCGACGTTGACCAGGCGCGGCGTGCCGACCGTCGACGGGTTGGTCTGGACGAAGTAGACCTTGTCCGTCAGGTTCTGGGCACCGAAGAACACCTGAAGCCGCTCGCCGAAGTCGCGTGACGCCAGCAGGTCCACGGCCGTGTATCCGCGGCAGGCCGCCGGCATCTGGTCGGCGTCGTACCCGTCAGCGACCAGCGTCGTTGCCGGGATGAACTGCACGTTCTGATCGTCGTTGAACTGCAGGCCGACGAACTGGAACGCCAGCGACACGTTCACGATCTTCGGATTGTTGTACGCAACCTGCAGCGACCCGCGATGCTTCGGGCACCTGCGCGAGGTACTTGCCGACCAGCGTCCGCGTTCACCGCGCCGCCGTCGGTGACCTTCGCCTGGTTGTAGATGTAGCCGCCGAGCGACACGCCAGTCCGTGCCCAGCAGGTATTCGACGTCGGTCTGGATGCCCTAGATGCGGGTGCTGCCCGAGGTTCTGCTTCTGTACGCAGTTCCCGGCGGCGAGGCCCACGCAGACGGTCGCGTAATTGGGCTGGCTCGGGGTCATCGTGACGTTCGAGACCGGATCCTCCACGCGGTTGTCGAACCAGGTGAGGCGCGCCGTCAGGTTGCGCATCGGCGCGACGTTGAGGCCCAGTTCACCACCTTTGAGCCGCTCCGGACCGAGCTGGTCGTTGGGCCGCGTCGTGACGGCGCCGACCGAGAACTGGCGATACAGCTCGGTGAGCGTCGGCGCGCGGAAGCCGGAGTTGAAGGCGCCCCACGCCGTGACGCGATCGGTCAGGTGGTACAGCGCGGCGACGCGCGGGCTGACCACGGTGTCGGTCCGTTCGGGCAATGACGGCCGGTTGTTCGCGGTCGGCAGGCCGGTGCTCACGGTGGTCTCGAGATTGTGACCGTCGTAGTTCTTCCAGTGGTCGAGGCGCGCGTTCAGGGTGATGCACCAGCTTGTCGATCGGCGTGATGACGTCCTGCACGAAGGCGCCCTGGCTCTGCTGCGCGCCGCCGGAGATGCGCTGCACCGAGAGCGTCGCCGCCTGGGTCACGCCGTTGAACGACGCGGGAACCGTGGGGACATAGGCGTCCTCCTCGCTGTCGCCGTCCACCCAGCGGCAGTCGGCGCCTGCGCGTGAACGACCTGCTTCGTGCCGAACGATCTTCTGCCACTGCACCATGCCGCCGACGCCATTGACCGGCACCCGCTGATCGGTCGCGAGGCGGACGAAGTTGCGAGCGTCGCCGGCGTTGGTGACCGCCAGAAAGTTGTAGTGCGCGTTCTGGATGTCGCCGAACATGCGCGCCTGCAGATCGCTCTGGTCGGGCAGCTTGATGCGAGCGCCGCCGCTGATCGTCGTCCAGCGCGTGTCGTTCAGTTCGCCAACCTTGCCGTTGTTGCGGTTCTCGTTGAAGTAGCCGCCGCGCGCGGAGAAGTTGACGCGATCGGTCGGCGAGTATTCGACCTTCGCCGTGACGTTGTTGTATTCGACGTCGGCGTTGTTGTCGATCGGGCCGGCTTCGGTGGTGACGATCGGGAAGCCGTCGGTCTTGAAGAAGCTGCCTTCGACGGCGAAGCCCGACCTTCTTCCAGATGTCGCTGGCGAACAGGTCGAGCTTCGGGCTGTCGTCGGTTGCCGTACTGCGGCTTGAGTTCGAGCGTGTGGCGCGTCGGCCGGCTGGTCACGATGTTGATGACGCCGCCCATCGCGTAGTTGCCGTAGAGGCCCGACGCCGTGTCCTCGGTGACTTCGATGCGGTCGACGCTCACGAGCGGCACGCGTGTCCAGTAGACCCAGCCGCCGAACGGATCGTTGAACGGGACGCCGTCGAGCAGCACGAGCGTGCGGCTCTGGCCGCTCGGGCCGATGCCGCGCAGCGACACACCCTGCGTCGTCGGCTGCGCGACGAGGCTGCTCGCGCGGCGGAACAGGCTGAAGCTCGGCACCTGGCGCAGCACATCGTCGGCGACGACGGCCGGTGAGGACTCGATCTGCTCGCTGGTGACGATGCTGACGCTCGCCGGCGTGTCGCCGAGACGCTGCTCGGTTCGCCCCGGCGTGACGACCACGGTTTCGAGAATCGAGGGCGGCTGCAGCGATGACCTCGACTTCGCCGCCACTGCCGACCGACTGACGATGCCTCGGCAAATCCGCCCGCGCGGACGACCAGGACCGCGTCAGCGGCGGGCGCGTTCTCGAACGTGAATCGTCCGTCGGACCCTGAGATCACCGTCTGCTGTTCCGTGCCGGACGTGGTCTGAACGGTGACTGACGCACCGGGCACGGCACCGCCGCTCGTGTCCTTCACGACGCCGGTGATGGCCGGCGCGGCCATCGACAGCGTCAGAAGTAGTGCCAGTAGCATCGCTTCGCTCCGTTCGTGAGGTCAGGTGTAAGGGTTCAGTAAGACGTGTGCCGTCGAAAATCGACCGGATTATAGCAGTGGGATCACGAGGCGAGTCGGATCAAGAGACGATAACAGCCGGAACGTCAGAACGCGAGAATGCATGGCTGCGAGTGCTGCGAGAGGCAGCCCGTTGCGAAGTACGAGCGCCTCGTCCGGCTCACCGCGTCGCACAGCGCCTGATTGGCGGACGTCTCCCTGCAGGCGATCGGTCCGCCGTCCGTTGCAGACCTGCCTGCCTTCGCGGATAGCGTTCGTGCGTTCTGGCGTTCGTGCGTGCGTTCGTGCGTCTTCAAGCGTCAGTAGAAGTCGTGCGCGTCGAAATCGACAGTGACGCCGGCCAGTCCCTGCACCTCTTCGGCCCGGATCGACGTGACCCCGTCCTGGTTCTGCAGGACGCCTTCGATGAGCAGGAACGGCTCCTCGACGATGACGGCGCGGTCGCGCGCGAACAGATCGGGCCGGACGATGATGTTGGCGATGCCGGTCTCGTCCTCGAGCGTGAGGAAGACGAACCCCTTGGCCGTGCCCGGGCGCTGCCGCGTGATGACCATGCCGGCCACGCGCACCCGGCGCCCCTGGCGGGCCGCGCGCACGTCGCTCGCACGCATGACCCCGCGCATGGCCAGTTCGTGGCGGCGCAGCGCCATCGGATGGCGGCCGACGGTCAGGCCGGTTCCCGCGTAGTCGGCGACCAGACGTTCGGCCTCGGTCATCGGCTTCAGCGGACAGACCGCATCGTCTTCGTCGGCGCGACGGCTCCGTCGCGCGGTCGGCATCGCTGCGCTCCTGAATGGCTTGCGCGAGCGCGAGATCGGCCGTAGTGGTGTCAGCCATTCGCGAGCCTCGTGCCGCTGCTCGTCGGTGTCCCTGTCGATGAACAGGTCGCCTGCCGGGCGCACGGCACGCTCGGCCTGCCAGAGCGCCGCGCGGCGGTCGTAGCCGAAGGAGTTGAGCGCACCGATGTCGGCGAGCGTCACCACTTCGTCGCGGCGCAGCCCGGTGCGCGCGACCAGTTCGTCGAGCGACGCGAACCGGCGCGGATGCGCTGACCCCCGGCACCCAGTCGTGCGAGCAGTTGTTGCAGAACCAGGTGCCCGGCCTCGCGCCACGTCCTTCGACCCGTTCGATCATCGATGGGTCGTCGCACCCGCACTTCGGGCAGAGCAGATGCGTCGTGCCGCATCGGTCCCGGACATGCGGCCCCTGCCTGCCGACGCGTGAGCGAAGGCCGCAATCGCCTTCCCCACGTCCGCACGCAATCCGCTCACGTAGCGCAGCCCCAGGCGAATCGCGCCGTCGCCTTCGACCGTGCAGTCCCAATCCGAGACCTGCACGTCGATCGGCTGGAAACGGACACCACGCCGCTGCGCGTCCTTCACCAGCGTGGACGGATGGTAGAAGCCCATCGGCTGGTTGTTGAGGAGCGCCGTGTAGAACGCCGACGGGTAGTGCACCTTCAGGTACGCGCTCGCGTAGGCCAGCAGCGCGAAGCTGGCGGCGTGCGACTCGGGAAAGCCATACAGCGCGAAGGAGGTGATGGACAGGATGATCTGCTCCATCGCCTCGGGCGCGATGCCGTTTCTCGCCATCCCCTCGCGCAGCTGCACCTCGATCTGCTTCATGCGCTTCTCGGATCGCTTGAAGCCCATCGCGCGGCGCAGTTCCTCGGCCTGTCCGCCGGTGAAGCCGGCGACGACCATGGCCATGCGCAGCAACTGCTCCTGGAAGAGCGGCACGCCGAGCGTGCGCGACAGCACCGGCTCGAGCGACGGATGCGGGTAGACGACCGCCTCGCGCCCCGCGCGCCGGTTCAGGTACGGGATGCACCATCTGGCCGACGATGGGCCCGGGACGGATGATCGCGACCTGCACGACGAGGTCGTAGAACTTCGCCGGCTTCAGACGCGGCAGCGTCGCCATCTGCGCGCGCGACTCCACCTGGAACACGCCGATGGTGTCGGCCTCACAGAGCATGCGGTAGACGGCGGGATCGTCCTCGGGGAGGTGGGCCAGATCCACACGCGGACTCTGGGCTTCGGACTTCAGGCGCTGGGCGATAGGCGATGGGGTCGGCAAGGGATCGGGGATCAGGGATCGGGGATCAGACGATTCTGAATTGCTGATTGCTGATTGCCGATTGCTGATTGCACTCCTGATCCCTGATCCCTGATCCCTTTCCTGATCCCTGATCCCTGATCCCTGATCCCTGCAGTGCGTGGCCCGGTCCATTCACCAGCGCCAGCGCGTCCTGAATGGCCGCCATCATCCCCAGCCCGAGGAGATCGACCTTCACGATGCCCATGTCGGCGCAGTCGTCCTTGTCCCACTGCACGACGACACGGCCGGGCATGCTGGCGTTTTCGAGCGGGACGACCGAGTCGAGGCGTCCCTGGCAGATCACCATGCCGCCGGAATGCTGGCCGAGGTGGCGCGGCAGGTCCTGCATCTCGTGCCACAGCTTCGCGAAGAGCCGCACGCGGTTCGCGTTCAGATCGAGCCCGACCGACGCGAGATGCCGCGGCAGCGCGTCGTTGGCGTCGACGAACTCGAAATGATTCATCACCTTCGCGAGCCGGTCGACCTGCGCCGGCTCGAAGCCGAGCGCCTTGCCCGACTTCGCGCGCGGCACTCCGGCCGCGGTAGGTGATGACGTTGGCGGTCATCGCGGCGCCGTGCTTGCCGTACTTCTCGTAAACGTGCTGGATGACGCGTTCGCGCCGATCGCCGCTCGGCAGGTCGAGATCGATGTCGGGCCACTCACCGCGCTCTTCCGAGAGGAAACCGCTCGAAGAGCAGGTCCATGCCGACCGGATCGACCGCCGTGATGCCGAGGCTGTAGCAGACCGCGCTGTTGGCCGCCGACCCGCGCCCCTGCACGAGGATGTCGTGCTGGCGGCAGTAGTTCACGATGTCCCAGACGATCAGGAAGTAGCCGGCGAGCTGGAGCTTTTCGATCAGGTCCAGCTCGCGCGCAATCTGCGCGCGCGCGCGATCGTGATACGGCCGGTAGCGATTGCGCGCGCCCACCTCGGTCATCCGGCGCAGGAACGACGCCTGCGTCTCGCCGGGCGGCACCGGGTATTCCGGAAAGCGATAGCCGAGATCGGCCATGGTGAACTGCAGCCGATCGGCGAGATCGAGCGTGTTCGCCAGCGCCTGCGGACGATCGGCAAAGAGCGCCGACATCTGCTCGCGCGACTTGACGTAGCGCTCGGCGTTCGGCGCAAGGCGGCGTCCGGCGCGGGCCAGATCGGTGTGGTGGTGGATGCAGGTGAGGACGTCGAACAGCGGGCGCTCGGCCGGCGTCGCGAACCGCGCGCCGTTGGTGGCGATGATCGGCACGCGAAACGCCTCGGCCATCGCGACGAGCGTCTGGTTGTCGGACTCCTCGTCGCGGCGGTAATGACGCTGCAGTTCGACATAGGTGCGGTCGCGTCCGAACAGGCCGACGATGCGATCGAGCAGGCCGCCGACGCCGAATCGATGCGCGTCGAGCGCCGCGCGACCGACGATGGCGACGAGCCCGCCGGTCATGCCGTCGAGCGCGTCGATCGGCAGCGCACCTTCGCCTTTGGGTGAGGCCAGCTTCATGCGCGTGATCAGCCGGCACAGATTCCGGTAGCCTTCCGCGCTTTCGCAGAGGAGCGGGAGAGTAAAGGTCGGGTGGGTCTGGCAGGTAGGCGGGTCGGGTCGGACAAAGACGCGACACCTGACTGGACGCCACGACTTCCACGCTTCGAATTTTCAGCTTTACTGTCCTGACTTACCTGACTTCCTGACTCCTCACCTTCCTGCCCTTCCCGCCCCTCCCGCCCCTGCCCATCCGTGAGCCCCATCGTGAGCTCGGCCCCGACCAGCGGCCGAATTCCGGCGGCGCGCGCCGCCTTGTGAAAGCGCGGCATTCCGTACACGCCGTCGCGATCGACGAGCGCGATCGCGGTGTAGCCCAGTTCAGCCGCACGGTCGACGATCGCCTCGGGAAGCGACGCGCCCTGCAGGAAGCTGAAGGCCGATGCGGTGTGAAGTTCGACATACGACACGCAGACACCACGATCCGATCAGAAAGCCGCAAACTCAGAAATGCCACCACGGAGGACACAGAGGACACAGGGACTCAGCGCTCGGACGGGTACACCACGCGGCGCGTCAAGCCCTCTGCTGCCCCTGCCACGCCCACCGGCTCACCTGCCCGCCCGCCTTACCTGCCCCACGCAACCTTCCCGACCTCCCACCCTCCTGACCCTCCCGACCTTCCCGACCTTCCCGACCTTCCTGCCCTTCCCGCCCTTCCCGACCTCTCCATCAGTCCAGCACTCCATCGATGAACCATCCATCGGTCACCCGGTCGCGAAAGATCCGGTAGACCGCACCATCGTCGAGTGCCACGTCCCACTCGTCACGACTCCAGGCGCCGCCTTCGCGCCCGAGTCGGTCGCGCGTCGGTGAAGGCGAGCCGCGTTTTCGTTCGTCATGCTCTGAACGTGCTCGTCGTCGTCGCCGAGGCACGCTCCTCTCTTCTTCGCGTCTGAAACTGCATCTCGCGCGGGGAAGGCGCGACCGCTGTCTTCGCGCCGCTCTGACCTCCGACCTCCGCCAACGTGTCGGCGTGGCGCGTTCAACGTTCGGCGTCCCCTCGTCCTCCCACCATGCACCAGACGTGCGCCACGGTCCCGCGCACGTCAGCACGGCGCCGCCCGCAAATCCGCGCCGCTCGGTGGAGACGCGCAGCGGCCGCCGGCCCGCGTCCATGGCGACGCGCGCCGGAACGGGCTGACGACAGCGGCGCAGGACAGACACCGGGACGAAAGGGATCGAGGACGGATCGGGGATCGGGGATCAGGGCGGATCGGAGATCGGGACAGGGATCGGGGATCGAGGGGCGGATCGGACGCTGAATGCTCGATGGCAAACGGCGTCATCGCGAACGCACCGGGACGATGCGTGTCCACGAGCGCCGGCGCGCCGATGCGATCCTGCCCCATCAGCGCACCGAGACGCGCGAGCAAGGTCGACAGCTGTTCTGGCGTGGGATGCGGACGCGCGAACAGCGCGTGCTGCAGGATGCGCCCGGGTGTCGGCTCGATGTGACGGTGACCCGTGTCGATGGCGGCCGACGGCGGATGCGCCTCGAAGTCGAGCAGCGCCAGCGTGCGCAGCGCGCGCACATCGCGCAGCGGCGACGGCAGTTCGAGCCGGCACGCATGCACCTCGCGCGTGACGAGGCCGAGTGCCACGTGCAGCACCGCGGCGCCGCGATCGCGGCGTTCGAGCCGCGTGGACAACGGTTCGAGCAGCCGCGTGAGCACGAACGACAGCGGCTCGGCCGCGTCGATCGGCCACTCGAGTTCGAGCGTTCCCTCGAACCGTTCCTCGGCCTGCATCGGCACGAGCGGCCGGGTGTCCTCGCCGCGGGCGATCGCCTGCCACACGCGGCCGCCACGCCCCAGCCGCGCCGACAGGTCGGCGGCAGGCAGCGCGGCAAGTTCGCCGAGGGTGCGCAGCCCCCATCGCTTCAACGCGGCAATGGCCAGGCTGCGCTTCGTCCGCGCGCAGACGCACCTGCGTTGCGCTGCCGCTGGCCGGCTGCGGATCTTCGTGCAGCTGCTCGAGCACGCTGAGGGAAATCGGCGCGAGCGCGTCGGCCGACTCCGCCGCGCCGCACGACGGTGAGACCCCGGACGCGCGAGCGACAGCACCAGCGCCGCCATGCGCGTCGGCGCAATCGCCACGTGGACGCGCACGCCGCGAGACGCCGCCTCGCGCCGCAGTTTCGGCGCCGATGGTTCCTGGGTGTTCCGAGCAGCCGCGACAGGCCGCGCACATCGATCGACACCAGGTCCGGCCGATGCTGCTCGTAGCGCGGCGAGAACTCGGCCGCGATCGCCACGAGCGGGGACGTCGGCGATGAGGCGGGGATGCCGGCAAGTGCGGCGATATCGCCGCGGCTGACCAGCGTTCGCCACGGGTAGCGCGATCCGCCGACGCATCGACATCCACCGCGCGGCCGTGTCGGGCGGCACAATGAACTGCCCCGGCAGCGGCGGCCGATACAGACACGCGAAGAGGCCCGGGTCGCCGGAACCCTGGTGAAGGCGACCCTCCTGATCCGGTTCAGACATGACGCCCCACCTTCGTCGCGAACGGCAGCGCCGTCGTGTCCGACGCCGTGGACCCGCGCGCGCGCCACGCTGCGCCTCGAGATCGAGTCCGTCGAACAGCGGCCCCGCGAACCGTCCGGCATGCCCGGCCTCGCGGTGGCCAGCAGCGTCGCTGCGATTCAGGGCGGCGGCGATGCCGGCAGGCTGCAGCTTGATCGACAACCCGGCCGAACTGCGCGACATCGGCTCGTTTCCCGCCAGCACGCAGATCGTCTGGCTGCCTTCGACCATCCGCTGCAGGCGCAGCCACGTGGTGAACGGCAGGCGGCGAACGGCGTCGTGCGGCGCATCGCCCACGTCGAGGACGACGAGGCCGAAGTTGCCGGCCTGCAGCACGAGGCCGAGCGCCTTCATCGACCTGCTCCATCGCGCGCTGATTCAGATCGCGGCACAGGCCGGGGTTGGTGACCACGTGTCCGCGAATCCAGAGCAGACGTCGCGAGATCGACACCGGCCGCTGCAGCCGATAGCGACGTCCAGCATGTCGAGCGCGTCGACGAGCGCCACCAGTTCGCCGCGCGCCGTTGCGGCGCAGCGATGACATGGAGCAGCAGGCTGGTCCGTCCCGACGATCGTGGCCCGACGATTTCGGACAGATGCCCGCGCGGCAGCCCGCCGCCAAGCCGGCGTCGAGCACCGGCAAGCCCGTGGAGCCGATCGCCTGCTCGTCGTGCGGATCGACGCCGGGCAGGGCGGAGGTGAGCGTCCGATCGAGACGGCGCGCCCGGAGAGCGGAGACGAGAACGTTGCGATCGGCACGGGCAGGCAGCATATTTTCGCCTTTTGTTCGCCTACCCGCGAACTATAGCCCACGCGTTTCCCGACGATCAAGTCCGTCGGTCTGGGGTAAGATGAGCGGCGCGCTCAAGCAGGCTAAACTCCTGCACGACACAACTTTAGTGGCCGACTCCATTCCAGCAGAAGCAGCACCGGCCCCCGACACGCCAGTCGGCGACCGACGCTCTTCGGGTCGAAAGCCCTTCACCGGATGCTCGCGGCGTTCACGTATCGCGATTTCCGGGTCCAGTGGTTCGGCGCCTGCACCTCGAGCGTAGGCACCTGGGTCCAGATCACCGCCCAGAACTGGATGGTGCTGTCGCTCACCGGCTCGGCCTTCTTCCTCGGCCTCGACTCGTTCCTGCAGCAGCTGCCGATCATGCTTTTCACGCTGGTGGGCGGCGTGCTCGCCGACCGCCGCGACCGGCGCCGGACGCTGCTGAGCTCGCAGTACCTGCAGATGGCGACCGCGGCCACCCTCGCGCTGCTGGTCTACTTCGACTACGTCACCATCACGCACATCCTGACTGCTGTCGTTCATCACCGGCATCGCGCAGGCGTTCGGCGGGCCCGCCTACCAGTCGCTGGTGCCGTCGCTCGTCGACAAGAAGGATCTGCCGAACGCGGTCGCCCTGAACTCGATCCAGTTCAACGTCGCGCGCGTCATCGGCCCGCTGCTCTTCGCGGCGACGCTCTCGGCCGGCGCCACGTGGGGCTTCGGCGATCAGCAGTCGATGGCGCTCTGCTTCGCCCTCAACGCCGTCTCCTTCCTCGTCGTCATCTACACGCTGATGTCGCTGCGCGTGAAGCACATTCCGCCGGCGCAGCAGAAGAGCATGCGGGACGAGCTGGCGGGTGGCCTCCAGTACGTCCGCCAGCAGCGCGTGCTCATCGCGCTCATCGTCCTTGCGGCGACGACGACGTTCCTGGGATTTGCCGTGCTGACCTTCCTGCCGGTCTTCACCAAGAGCGTGTTCAAGGAGGGGCGAACACCTACAGCCACCTGCTCGCGTTCTCGGGCGCGCGGGTCCGTCGGTCGGCGCGCTCATCGTCGCCTGGCTCGGCAAGTTCAAGCGAATGGGTCTGACGTCGCTGCTCATGCAGGCGCTCTACGGGCTGTTCATCATCGCGTTCGCGATGTCCCGCACGCTCTGGCTGAGCGACCTGCTGCTGTTCCTCACCGGTGCGGCGCTGATGGTGGTGTTCTCCACCGTCACCTCGCTCGTGCAGCTCATCGCCCCGAACGAAATGCGCGGACGCGTGATGAGCATCTACATGCTCGCCTTCCGCGGCGGCATGCCACTCGGCAGCCTGGCGAGCGGATGGGCCGCCACCTACATCGGCGCACCGGCCGTGCTGCAGGTCAACGGCGTGCTGCTGGTCGCGGTGGCGATTTACTTCCTGATCCGCAGTCACGGCATCCGCGAAATCTAGAATTCTCCACCCGCGCTGTTGGATTCCGGCAGCGTGCCTTCGTGCCTCGTGCCTTTCTGCCTTCGTGCCTTTCTGCCTTTCTGCCTTTCTGCATTCCTGCATTCCTGCATTCCTGCATTTCAAGCTTCACCCGGTACGTCCCTTGCCATCTGCCGACGATGGTAGGATCGCGCCGAGCTGAGTCGACGCGTTCTGCAGGAGTATCAGCGCGATGAACGACGACACCCTGACCGACACGATCAAAAACATCGACGCCCGAGTCGTGAGGATCGAGCAATATCTGCCAGCCCTGGCGACGCGGGAGGAGTTGCATGAAGCCCTCGCGGCGGCTGTCGCTCCGCTGGCCACGCGGGTGGAATTGCATGAAGCCATCGCGGCGGCTGTCGCCCCGCTGGCCACACGGGTGGAATTGCAGGAAGCCATCGCGGCGGCCATCGCTCCGTTGGCCACGCGGGCGGAGTTGCAGGAAGCCATCGCTCCGCTGGCCACGCGCACAGAGTTGCACCAGGTGCGGAGTTGCAGGCATCAATCACCGCCGAAGGCGAACGGGCACGCCAACACGCAACAATGCTGTTCGAGGACGTGCGCGACGACAACCGCATCATCCTCGAGCACCTGCTCGCACTGTCCGCGAGGGTTGACGCGCTGGCGAGCCGCTGACCTGCGCTCGACCCTTCCGCTACTCGTGTCGTATCGCGGCCATCGGCTCGAGCCGGCTCGCACGCAGCGCCGGAATCGCCGCTCCCGCAACCGCAACCAGGAAGGTCACGACGGCGGTGAGCGCGAACACTCGCGGATCGAGTGGCGTGACTCCGTAGAGAAACGATCGCACGGCAATCCCCGCCAGCCATCCAATCGGCACGGCAAGCGCGAGTCCGCCGACGCCGAGGCGAACGGCGCGCCCGATCACCACGAGCAGCAGCCCGTTGGGGTTCGCGCCCAGCGCCAGACGAACTCCGAGTTCCGCACGACGCTGCGCGACCGAGTACGCCATCAGACCATAAATGCCGATCCCCGCCAGCACCACGGCCAGGACCGCGAACACCGCGACGACGTTGACCTGGAAACGCCGCGCGTCGAGCGAACTCGCCACCACATCGTCCATCGTCCGGAGCGACGGAAGGGGAATGTCGGGATCGTGCGCGCGAAGCGATTGCTGCACGGTGCTCGCGGCATCCGACGGATCACCTGCGGTCTTCACCATCAGTACGGCAATCCCCCGCACGCGCTGCGGGAACGGAACGTAGGCGGTGGGTGTCACCGGCTGGTCGAGCGCAGTCCCGCGAACATCGCCGACGATGCCCACGACTTCGTAGACCGGATTCGTCGGGTTAGCGCCGAACCGGAATCGGCGGCCGAGCGGGTTCTCGCCGGGCCACCCTCGTGCCGCGAGTTGCTCGGAGAGCACGGCCACGGTCCGGTTCGCGGTCCTGCGGTTCCAGCAGCCGCCCTCGCAGGAGCGGCACGTTCACCACGCGGAAGTAGTCGAGGCTGACGCTGCGCACGTCCGCGCTCGGCCGTTCAGCCGGAGACACGGTTCGCCCCCTCGACGGACAGTGCGCTCAGGGCGCCGGTCCCGGTGAGCGGCAACTGCGTCGACACCGCAACGGCCGCAACACCTGGCATGGCCGCGAATGTCGTCGATCACCGCGTCGAACAGCGCCGCCTGCTGGTCAGCGGTCTGGTAGCGGCCCGGAGGCAGGCTGACACTGGCGGTCAGAATCCGCGCCGGATCGAATCCCTTGTCGACGGAGTTGAGTCCGCGAAAGCTCTCGGCCAGCAGGAAGCCGACACCCACACACGCGGCGCACAGACCAATTTCGCCGACGACCAGCACGGCGTAGGACGCCTGCGACGCCGGCGCATCGTCCCGTACGCTTGCCGAGCCACGATCGGAGGTCGCTCGCTCCCAGGCGCCAGGCGGATGGCAGGCCAATGAGGAGTCCACACCCAATCGAGACAATGGCCGCGAACAACAGGGCGCGTGCGTCGAGCGCGACCTCGTCGAGCCTCGGCACGTCGCCTGGTGCGAGCGACACGACGATCCGCATCACCGCGAATGCGACGAGATGCCGGCGGCACCGCCGAGCGGCGCCAAGGACCAGGTTCTCGACCAGGATCTGGCGCACCAGACGCCATCGCCCGGCACCGATCGCCGCACGCACGGCGATCTCGCGGCGCCGGGCAAGCATCCGCGCAGACAGCAGGTTGGTCGTGTTGACGCACCCGATCAGCAGCACCGCGGCAGTCGCCGTGAGGAGCAGCAGAGCGTCGGCCGCGAGCGGCTCGCCAGCTGCGCCTGCAGCGGCATCGACCGCGCGGCATACAGTCCGCGTCTTGCCAGGGACGGCACGCAGAAGTTCCGCCTGCACGACATCGAGTTCCTGCTGCGCGCGGATGACGGGACACGCCTGGCGCAAGACGCGCGAGCGCCGGGATAGCTGTACCCGCCGACAGCCGGCCGCTCCTCGGGAGCCAGGGCCAGCGGCTTCCACGCCTGCAGCACCATCTCGCGTCACCGGTATCGCATACAGGTGCCTGATGTTTGGCGCCCTGAAACCGGCGCTCATCACGCCGACCACGACGTGAGGAACGCCGTCGAGCGCGATCGTGCGTCCGACGATCTGACGGGTCCGCACCGAACCGGCGTCTCCACAGCCCGATCGCTCAGCACGACGACCGCGTCGGCACCGGGCTGCGCCTCGCTGTCGGCGAACAGGCGGCCGACCTGCGCGCGTCGCGCCGAGCATCGGCAGCAGCGCCGGCGACACCCGGCCGATCTCCAGCCTCTCGGGGTCGCCAGCGCCGGTCAGGTTCATGAAGTGCCGCGTTGACGAGCGCAATGCTTCTCGAACGATGTCGTGTGCAACGACCAGAACTCGGCGTCGGCAGCACTGGCCGGAAACGGGCCGAACCGTTGGCAGCCCCTCGTGGATGATCACGAGCCGATCGGCTTCCGGGTAGGAGAGGCTGCGGAACGCGACGACGTCGAGCACGCTGAAGATGCCGGCGGTGCCGCCAATGCCGATGGCGAGCGTGAGGATCGCGGCGAGCGTGAACGATGGGCGTCCGTCGCAACTGTCTCAGCGCGAAGACGACGTCCTGCCAGAGCGACTCGATCAGCGGGAAACCCGCTCGCCTCGCGGGCCGACTCCTTGACGCGATCGACGCTGCCGAACTCGCGTCTCGCCTTGATGCCGCGCCTCGGCGTCCGGCACGTCCGCTCGCGCGGAACTCGGCGGCGAGCATGTCGAGGTGACAGTCGATCTCCTCGGCGAGCGCGGCATCGCGTTGCGACCGCTCAGATCGACCGCAGCCTGATCGCCGATGAAGGTGCGCACGGACGCTCACGGGCGATGCTCCAGCAGCCGGTCACGATGGCGACCGTGCTCGTCCAGGTTTCGATTTCGGCGGCCAGCTGCTTCCGTCCGCGACCTGGTGATCGAGTAGAAGCGCGCGCGCCGGTTGTTCTCGCTGGTGCCCCAGTCGCTGCGATCCAGCCACGATGCTCGAGCCGCACCAGCGCCGGATAGATCGTGCCCTGGTTGAGCGCCAGCGAGCCCTGCGCCACCTGCTCGATCCGTCGGGCGATTCCGTAGCCGTGCAGCGGTCCCATGCTCTCCAGCGTCTTCAGCACCATCAGGTCGAGCGTGCCGTACTGCACGTCAGCAATCGATCTCAGTCCCACCGTCTCTCCTTCTGTTGACGGACAACACGAGAATGCGGCGATCTCGATGTTGGATGTCAACAGGAAGGGATCAGGTGCGAGCTCGACGGGATCAGGGATCGGGGCTCGGTGATCGGGGATGCGGGGTCGTGACGCAGCTAGCTGCCCTAGCGCTCCGCGCAGCGCCTGCGCGGGATCGGCCTGTGCCGCCGCGGTCGCCGGCACGAGCGACGCGCCGACGGCGACCACGACAGGAACAGCACGATCACCGAGGCGACGGTGACCGGGTCGGTCGGCTGGACTGCCGAAGAGCTGCTCGCGAATCAGCGGCATCGCCAGCCAGGTCATGACCAGCCCTGCGGCGAGTCCCGTACGAGGTCAGCCTGTGCCGACTGCGCGACGACGATGCGCCACAACTGGCCCGGATCGGCGCCGAGCGCCAGCCGTACGCTCATCTCGGGCATCCGTTCGTTGACCGCGACGGCGACGACGCCGTCGATGCCGATCGCCGCCAGCACCAGCGCAATCGCGCCGAACATCGTCACCAGCGCCATGATGAACCGCCGTTGCGCGACGGCTTCCGATCGCACCTGTCGTCATCGTCCGCATGTCGTAGAGCGGCAGGTCCGGATCGATCCGCTGCGCCTCGGCGCGGACGGTGTCCATCAGCGCCGCGGGATCGCCGGACGCGCGAATGACGATGAACGGCGCGACGGGCGGATTCTGCAGGTAGTTGATGTACAGCTCCGGCGCCGGATCCTGCTCGAGCCCGGCGTGGCGGATGTCGCCGATCGACGCCGACGATCTGCATCCAGGGCCGAGGTGCTGCCGGTCCGCAGATACTGACCCACGGGCTTCTCACCCTGAAAGAAGCGGCGCGCCATGGTCTGGTTGATGACCACGACCGGCGGCGCGTCCGGGCCATCAGTGGCGTTGAAACCGCGACCCTCGCGTCACCGGAATCTGCATGGTCTCGAAGTACCGGTGCAGCGCGCGACGGAATTCCACTTCGGGCCGCGTGGCGTCGGTCACCGGTCGTGCCCTGTATCTCGATCGTCGTCGTCACCGAGGTGCTGCCGAGCGGAAGGCGGGTGGTGCCGCCGACCGACACGCACGCCAGGCAGGCGCTCGATGCGGTCGAAGAAGTCGCTGTAGAAGAGCGCGCGCGCTCTCAGGCGTCGTCAGCCGATCCGGCAGGTTCATCTGCCAGGTGAGCAGACCATCGGACCTGAAGCCGGGATTCACGTTCATGACCGACGCGAAGCTGCGAAGCAGCAGCGCCGCGCCGATCGTCAGCACGCACGCGAGCGCCACCTGCCCGATCATCAGCGCCGTCCGGTACCGCCGCTGCAGCCGGCTGCCCGTGGTGCCGCGCCCCTGCTCCCGGAGCACGCGCTGCGGATCGGCATCCGGCGGCACTCAAGCGCTGGAAGCAGGCCGATCAGCACGCCGACAACAGCGGCCATCAGGAGCGTGACGGCCACCATGCGCCAGTCGGGCGCGATGTCCGCCAGCCGCGGCAGGTCGGATGGCGCAAAACGCGTCAGCATGCGGATGCCCGACGAGCGCCGCGGCGAGGCCGAGGGTGCCGCCCGCCAGCGCTGAGGAGCAGGCTCTCGACGAGCGACTGCCGCAGCATGCGCGCCCGGCCCGCGCCAAGCGCGACGCGCGTGGCATACTCGGTGCGGCGCTCGAGGCTGCGCGACAGCATCAGGTTCGCGACGTTGACGGTGGCCATCAGCAGCACGAGGCCGACGCCGCCGAACAGCAGCAGCAGCGCCGGCCGGATCTTGCCCGACCGTCTGGTCGCGCGCGGCGTGACGATGACGCCCCACCCGGTGTTGCTGGCCGGATATTCCGCCTCGAGATCGCGAGCGACCGACGCCAGGTCCGCGCGCACCTGTTCGATGGACACGCCGGCTTGGCTGCGGCCGATCGCACCGAGGAACCGCACGCCGCGCAGAACCTCGCCGTTGGCGACCGACCGTCCGCTGCTCGGCAGCCATCGGACCCGTCAAACGCCATCGACGCCCACATGTCGACGCTGGTGACGCGCGTGAACCCCGAAGGTCCGAGCATGCCCGGATAGGGAAAGACCACGTCCGGCGGCATGACGCCGACGATCGTGGCCGGCTGGTTGCCGATGCGAATCGAGCGGCCGACGACCGACTGGATCCTCAGCGAAGCGGCGGCGCCAGTAGCCGTAACTGAGCACGACTTCCGGCGCGTACGCGTCGGTCCTGAATGTCCGACCGCGCGCCGCCGATCCGCCCGAGCGCGTCGAACAGTCCCGGGGTGACGACCTGCGCGTACGCGATTTCCGTCCGATCGCTCAACGACGACCTCGAGCGTCGACAGGAACGAGAAGTAGCCGTCGAGCCGTTCGAGCGTGCGGTTGCGGCTCGCGAAATCGAGGTAGTCCGCCGGAGAGATGGTGTTCTCGACGCCGCCGTCCCGCGGGGAGTGATTCCAGACCATCACGAGGCGGTCCGGATCCGCGTACGGCAGCGGCTTCAGGAGGACGCCGTTCACGACCGCGAAGATCGTGCTGCTCGCGCCAATGCCAATCGCGAGCGCGAGCAGCGTCGTGACGGTGAGCACGGGCGTCCGGCGCGCCAGGCGCAGGGCGAACCGAAGGTCGTCGCGCAGTTCGTCCAGCAGCCGCCAGCGCCGCACGTCGCGGCACTCCTCGTTCACCTGGGCCATGCCGCCGAACTGCAGGCGCGCCCGCCGCTCGGCCTCGTCGCGCGGAGTCCCCTGCGCCACGTACGCGACCGTCTGCTGTTCGACGTGGAACTCCAGTTCACGGCGAAGATCGTCGTCTCCCATTCAGGTGCCCTTTCCTGCTACGGCGGCCGGCATCGTCGAAGCAGCGCGACCGCGGTGTGCGACGCCTACGCAGTCGCGTCGAAGCACCGGCGATCCCGGCGGCTTCGACGGTCGGCTCGTCAGCCAGCTGGCCGTCGAACAGGTAGATGTGACGTTCGGCATGCCGGGCATACCGCGGATCGTGCGTGACGATGCAGATGGTGGCGCCCAGCTGGTGCAGCGCTGACAGCAGTTCCATGACCGACTCGCCGCTCTTCGAGTCGAGGTTCCCGGTCGGCTCGTCTGCGAGCAGGATGAGCGGCTCGCCCGCGACGGCGCGCGCCACGGCGACACGCTGCTGCTGTCCGCCCGACAACTGGCTCGGCAGGTGCTTCGCGCGATGCGCCATGCCGACGCGTTCGAGGGCGTCGCGCGCCCGCTGCCGCCGCTCGGCTGACGCTCATGCCGCGATAGGTCAGCGGCAGTTCGACGTTCTCGAAGACGCGTGAGATCGCCAATCAGGTTGAAGCTCTGGAAGATGAATCCGATCTCGCGGTTGCGGATGCGCGCGCGTTCAGCTCTGCGGAAGGTCGGCCACTTCGCGGCCGTTCAGCAGATAGTTGCCCCGCGTCGGCGTGTCGAGCAGCCCGAGAATCGACAGCAGCGTCGACTTGCCGCAGCCGGATGGTCCGGCAATGGACACGTACTCGCCCGCGCTCGATCGTCAGCGTGATGTCCGACAGCGCATGCGTTTCGACATCGTCGGTGACGAAGACCTTCGTGATGTCGTTCAACGCGATGCAGCGGCTCCATGCACTTTCCTCTCTGTGCCTATTCGAGGCGAATCCGGTCGACTCCGTCCCAGGCCGACATGTCCGAGAGGATCACGCGGTCGCCTTCGGCGAGCCCTTCGACGACTTCGATCGCGTCGACCGAACTGCGACCCAGCCTCACGGGCACGCGCGTGGCGTACACGCCGTCGGCGTCCACCTTGAACAGCGAGACCTGGCTCTGAGGCTGTCCGAATGCCGGACGGCCGATGAACAGCACGCGGTCGAGGCGTTCGAGCTCGATGGTGCCGTCGACGCTCAGGTCCGGAACGGCGCCGTTCGGCAACGGGCCGTCGAGCGCCGACGTCCACGGTGCGCGTGCCGGACTGCACGGACGGATCGATGCGCATGACGTGGCCGGCGACGACGCCGTTGTGCGTGTCGATGTTCGCCCGCTGCCCGACGAGGACATCCTTGGCCTGCGTCTCGGCAATCTTCACTTCGGCTTTCAGCCGTCCCGGGTTCGCGACGCGGGCGAGGTTGCTGCCGGGAGCGACCTGCTGCCCCACGTCCACCGCGACCGTCTGCAGCACGCCGGCGATGCCCGCACGCACGTGCAGTTCGTCGAGCTGCCGCGACTTCAGGGCCGCCATGGCACGCGCCTGGTCGACGACGGACTGCTGCACCGCAATCTGCGCGGCGCTGGCGTCGGCACGTGCCGCAAGCTGTTCGTCCGCAAGCTTCCGCCGGATAGCGAGCTGCTCGGCGTCGAGCTGCGACTGCCGCCGTATCAGTTCGCTGACCAGTTGCCGCTGGGCGAGCGCATCGTTCATGTCTGCCTGCATGCGCGCCTTCTGGTAATCGCTCTCGATGGCGGCGACCGCCGCCCGCTGCTGGAGCGTATCGGCCTGCAATTGGATGCGAAGGTTGGCCAGCGCCGCCTCGGCGGCCTGCAGCTTGAGACGTGGATTCCTCGCGCTTCCTGTTCGAGCTGCGGGTTGGACAGCTCGAGCAGGATGGTGTCGGGCGCGACGGTGGTGCCGGGCTGCACGATCATCCGCTCGACGCGCGCCAGCGACGGCGCGGCACACCCAGCGCAGGTCCTCCGGCACGAGAGTGCCCGAGCCCGCGCACCTGGCGCACCATCGGACCGCGCTTGACGGTGTCCGGCCACAGCGTGGATGCCTCGACGGTCGGCGCGGCCGGCCTCAGCCGCGTGGCACCGAACAGCGCCGCCGACCACGATCAGGACGATCGGCGACCAGGTAGGCAGCCGTTTCGAAATCGCTCCGGAACGCGTTCGGCGTGGGCGCGCAACATCCATGGCGAGCCCTCCACTACTCCACCGTGCGCAGCACGAGGCCGATCGCCGCCGCCAGCCGGTTCCAGTTCGCGCGCTCGCTCTCCAGCTGCCGCCGGCCGGCGCGGGTCAGGTTGTAGAACTTGGCGTCGCGACCCGTCTCGCTCGCCTTCCACTCGGCCTTGAGCCAGCCGCGAGCCTCGAGCCGATGCAGCGCCGGATACAGCGACCCCTGCTGGACCTGCAGGACGTCCTTCGACATCTGCTGCAGCCGCTGCGCGATGGCGTAGCCGTGAAGCGGACCGAGCGAGACGACCTGCAGGATGAGCAGGTCGAGCGTGCCCTGGAGAAGATCGGATTTTGATGGCGGCATGTTGATACCTAGACAATCGACAGCTACGACCCGATGCTGCCGGCATATGTAGATTGTCAAGGCATAAGACGCGGCGCACGGATTTCGCGACGACGGGTGTCCGTCCTGTCCAGCTCCGGCAGCTCGGCATCTGCTACCCTCTGGCGATGCCGGACGACACGATCGAGACCCGCCTCCTGAACACCGAGGCGCGGTCGGTAGCCCGCCTGGGCGACGGGGTCGTCCTGAACGGTCGCTATCGCCTCGGCGCGGAGCTGGGGCGTGGTGGGATGGGCATCGTCTTCCGCGCCACCGACCTCCAGCTCGATCGACAGGTCGCCATCAAGGTGCTGCCCGAAGCGGCTGGCTCGGCGGAAGCACGGGTTCGGCTGCTGGAGGAAGCACGCGCGGCGGCCGCCCTGAACCATCCGAACATCGTCGCCGTCTACGACGTCGGCGAGGATCGCGGCGTTCCCTTCTTCGTCATGGAACTCGTGCAGGGCACAACCCTTCGCGGCGAGCCTCCTGACGACGTGCGCGCGGCAGTGGCGATTGCCACACAGGTCTGCGCGGCACTCGCCCATGCGCACGCGAACGGCATCGTGCACCGCGATATCAAGCCGGAGAACATCCTGGTCATTGGAACCGGGGAATCGCGCCACATCAAGGTGGCGGACCTCGGCGTGTCGATGCCGCTTCGTGCCGCCGGACCGCGGGACTCGGGTCACATTGTCGGTACCGCCGCCTACATTGCGCCTGAGCAGGCGCTCGGGGAGCGCGTGGACGGGCGGGCCGACCTCTACTCACTCGGTGCAGTCCTCTATGAGATGACCACGGGCCGACCCCCGTTTCTCGGCGATCATGCGCTCGCGGTGATCTCGCAGCACGTCAACGCACCTGTCGTGCCTCCGCGTTCGCTTCGCGCCGATCTGCCGGCCGGACTCGAGGCTGTCATTCTGAAGCTTCTCGCGAAGAGTCCTGGCGACCGCTACCGCGACGCCGCCGAGACGAAAGCTGCGCTCGAGCAGGCGCTCGTCAGGGCGGACCCGTCCGACGAACGGGCCAGGGCATCGGTCGTCGTGCTGGATGCCCTGTCGCGCGGTCGGCTGGTGGGACGCTCCAGTGAGCTCTCCCAGTCGCGCGAGCTCTGGCGACGGGCATACAAGGGCCAAGGCCACGGGCTGCTCGTCAGCGGTGAGCCCGGCGTCGGCAAGACACGGCTCGCCCGAGAGCTGATGATCCAGGCCGGTGTCGACGGCGCGGTGGTGCTGTGGGGCGCCTGCTACGAGTTCGAGGCGGCGACACCGCACCTGCCATTCACGGAGGCCTTCCGCCGGTGGGCAGGCGCGCAGAGTGATGACGACGCGCTCCGCAACAGTCTCGGCGAACACGCACGGCACATTGCCAAGCTCAGTCCCGAAGTTCAGTCGCGCCTTGGACCCTTCCCGGCGCGCGCAGAACTGCCCGCGCATGAGGAGCGCCTCGTCTTCGCCGATGCCATTGTTGCGGTGTTCCGGAAGCTGGCCGAATCACGTGGGCTCCTGTTCTACGTGGACGATCTCCACTGGGCCGACAGCGCGACGCTGTGGCTGCTCGGCTACCTGCTGCGGCAGCTGTCCGACTCGCGTGTGCTGGTCGTGGCGTCCTACCGCGAGAGCGAGCTCGAATCGAACGCATCCGCTGTCCAGGGCACTGGTCGAGTGGAACCGGGAGCGTCTGACGACGCGACTGGCATTGAAGCGACTTGGGCCGGAGGACACGCATGCGCAGTTGTCGGCGCTGCTTGGCGAGGATGTCGGCGAGGGGCTTGCGACGGCGTTGCATCGCGAGACGGATGGAAATCCATTTTTCGTCGAGGAGATCCTGAAGGCGCTCATCGAGCAGGGGGCGGTCCGGCGGGAGGACGGCCGCTGGGTACACTCCGCCGTCGGTGAGCTGCATCTTCCGCAGAGCGTCAAGGCGGCGATCGGCCGGCGACTCGATCGCGTCAGTCCCGAGACCAACGAGGTGCTGCGCGCGGCGGCAGTGCTCGGCAAGGTATTCGACTTCAACGAGCTCTCCGAAGCGGTCAGCGATCGCGACGAGGAGGCATTGCTGAACGCGCTCGACGAAGCCGGCTCGGCGCAGTTGCTGATCCCCGGACGCTCGGACACCTTCGCGTTCACCCACGACAAGATCCGTGAAGTGCTGTATGAGGAGTTGAACCCGATCCGGCGACGCCGCCTGCACCGCCGGACGGCGGAGGGGCTCGAGCGCTGTCGCGATCGGTGCGTGGTGTCGGTCGATCGGCTGGCGCATCACTTCATCGAGGCCGGTGTGCACGACCGCGGCTTGACTTACGCGCGTCAGGCCGCGGTGGAGGCCCAGCGGATGTTTGCATACGACGAGGCGCTGGCGGCTACGCTCAGGCGCTCGAATGCGCTGAAACGCTCGGCCAGGTCGAGGAACAGCTGGCCATCGAGGAGGAGAGTGGACGCCTCTGTCAGCTGGCGGGCAACTCGGTCGAGGCCCTGGAGCACTTCGAGCGCGCGCTGGCGCATGCGCCGTCCCCCGTCGTCCGCGCTCGCCTTCAGAGCGAAGCGGCGTCCTCGCTGGTGACCCTCGGTGACGTTCGCGGGCTCACCTTCGTGCGGGAGGCGCGTGCAATCCTCGATCCCGCTGAATACCCGGTTGAAACCGCCAACGCGTTCGTCGTCGAGGGGCGCTTCAACCACCTGGCAGGACGGCATCGTGCCGCAATCGAGCTCCTCAAGCGCGGCGTCGAGCTTCTCACCCCGCGTGCGGTCGCGGGGGGCGATGCCGTTGCCGAGACCCAGCTGATTCTCGCCTTGGGATATCTCGCTGGCGCCTACCAGCACCTCGGGCTGATGGACGATGGCGACCAATGGGCACGGCGGGTGATCGAATTCGGAGTCGCGCATCGACGGCCCGCAGCCGAGGCGCTTGGCTACGAGTTCCTCGCCGAAAACGCGAATGTGGCCGGACGCTGGCGCGAGGCCCTCGCCCACGTCGCGACCGAGCGGGCCATCGCTCAGCGGATCCATTCCCGCGAACGCGCCGCGTGGACCCACTTGCCCGCGGGCTTATCGGAGCTGGCGCTCGGGAACGCCGCGCGTGCGGACGCGGAGTTCCAGGAAGGAGTCGCGCTCGCAACGTCGCTGGGCGAGCGCCGTCTCGCTTTGCTGCTCCAGGTATTCCGATCGATCTCGCTCGCGGATCTCGAGAGACATGACGAGGCGCTGCGGATGGCGCGGGAAGGGCTGGCAAGCGCCGACGATGCGGCGCTGTTGTTCGTGCGCACCGAGGCCCGCCGCTGCCTCGGTCACGTGCACTACAGGCGCGGCGAGTGGGACGCGGCCGTTGGTGCCTTCGATGACGTGTTGCAGCTCATTGGCGATGGTGAACCAGCGGTCTCCAGGCTGCTGATGGGCGCGTGGCATGTTCGCGCTCTCATTGCGGCTGGCCGCCGCGACGAGGCGCAAGTGCAGCTCGCCGCGTTCGAGCGATTGGCCGGCGCATGTCAGTCGCCGCACGCGCGTGATCAGGCGGCGCAGCTGCGGACTGCGCTGACCGTGTGACCGATTCCGATCACCGCAACGACGCCATCGAGAACGCGATCCAGAACGCGACGAAGCCGACGACCACCTGGCCGCCGAGATTCAGCGCCGGCCCAGAGGAACTGCCCTTCGCGCACGAGCACGAAGCTCTCGTTCATGTACGACGAGAAGGTCGTGAAGCCTCCGAGCACCCCGGCGAGCAGCAGCGCCCGCACCTCAGGGGTGATGGAGACGCGCTCCTGCGTCAGCGCCGGCAATCGCACCGAACACCAGGCAGCCGATCGACATTCACGACGAATGTGCCTGCGGGAAAGAGCGTGCCGAGCGTACGCAGGACCGCCGACGACACCAGGTAGCGGCACACCGAACCGATCGCGCCGCCAATCGCTATGAGGAGGATATTCACGTAAGATTGAGGTCGGCTCCGCATTATGCCAGTTCTCGAGCTCCTCACCAGTTCCGGGTTCGGATCGCTGCTCGGCATGCGCCACGCGCTCGAGCCCGATCACCTTGCGGCGGTGTCGACGCTCGTGAGCCGCGAGCGCAATCGCGTGAAGGCGGCGCTGCTCGGAATGTGCTGGGGACTCGGTCACACGGCCGGCCTCATCGTCGTCGGCGCAGTGCTGGTGGTGCTCCGCGCGGAACTTCCGGCGCGGATCGCCAGACCTGTTCGAGCTGCTCGTCGCGATCATGCTGATCGCGCTCGGCTCGCGCGCCGTCCTCGCAGGCCATGCGCCAGGGACAGCCCGGCTCATCACCATCGGCACGCCTTCGCGGTGCATCAGCACTCGGGCATGCCAGCGCACGTCCACATCGGCGCATGGACCCTCGCACGGCGCCCGCTCATCGATCGGAGCGATTCACGGGCTCGCCGGAAGCGGAGCGTTGACGGCGCTGGTGCTGACGACGCTGCCCTCGACCGCCGCGCGACTGAGTTACATGGCGCTGTTCGGACTGGGATCGACCGTCGGGATGGCGGCCTTGTCCGGCCTGCTTGGCTGGCCACTCGCGCGCCTCGGCGCGCATCACGGCGTCGCGCGCGCCATTTCGCTCGCCGTCGGCTGCATGTCGGTCGACGCTGGGCCTGTTCTGGGGTTATCCGCTGGTGGGACGCATCTTCTAGACCGGGACGTCGGCGCGTACACCAGGCCAGACGTCGACGTCTACACCGACGCGATCACTTCACCGCCACCTTCCACACCACCGGCGCGACAGACACCGGATAGCACAGGCGATCGTCGCACGCCTGGTAGTTCACCGCGCCGGCAAAGTGATCACATCGCCGGGCTTCGCCGTCGACCTTGATCGTCACCGGAAGGGCAATCCGGAACGGCTGCTTGTAGGCGGGCACTGCCTCGGTCGAGCCCGGAGCCGTCGCGACATCGGGCTTTGGGAAACCTCGGCTTCCCCGCAGTAACCGCCGCGTTCGGCGTGAGCACGAGCGACACCGGCGTGAAGTCCTTCGCACCTTCGGCGTAGATGTGAATCGACGGGTTCGGCGTGACATCCGCCCAGAGCGTCACAGTGCTTCCCGCAGGAGCCGCAGGCGCGCTTGCGGACGCTGCGATAGCCGCATGCTGAGCGGTCGGTTTGGCCAGCAGGCTCTGCGCGTCGCTCGTGCCGTGATTGAGCAGGGCGCAGACGGTCACGGCGACGATCGTGCAAACTCGCATGGGACCGATTCTACCTGCAACGCCCCGTCTCGAAGAGGCAGGATCCCGACCGACAGCGGAACGTAAGGACCCCATCACAAAAGACGCGGAGGATGCCGGATTCGGAACGTCTCCGCGTCTCCCGTGGTGGATACCCTGGATGAGATCGCCGACGCCGAATCAGCAATGCGTCTATCTGGTCGTCTGATAGATCGTGCTCGCGCCACCGCCAATCGCCGCTCCGATCAGCGCGCCCTTCTTGCCACCAACCATCGCGCCGACACCGGCTCCCGCCGCCGACGCACCGCCGATGATCAGCGCCGTCCGCTTCCAGTCGCGCTGCGGTTTGCGCTCCACCACCTCGATCCGTGGTCGGCCCGCCGCGATGCCGCCGGCTCATACGACACCGTGCGCACTGCACGCGGGGCGCGTCCCGGTCATCGAAATGGATTGCGCAGAGTCGGTTGGCGCGTAGCCGTGGCTGCGCGTAGCCTGGCTGCACATACAGGGGGCGTAGGACACCGCAGACCCGGATTGCGCCGGAAACGCAGCGAGCCACTCCTGCCGGCACATGCATGCCAGCCGGAACATAGGCGTAGCCGTATCCGCCTGATATCGGCATGCGCACGGCGACGGGTTCACTCACCGGAGCTGGCGTCATCGCCGGGGCCATTGCGACTGGACGCGTCGCTGCCGCGCGGATTCAAGCAGTCCATACGCAATCGAGCAGCACACCCACCGCGATCACGGTCAACACACCAGCCAGATACTTCGTCATCTCCGCCTCCACGCGCGACGTTCGCGCCATGCGCGGTGTATCACCAAGCGCGGTGCCAGCTGAAATACTTCGGTTTGATTGCGCTTTGACGTGATGAGCTGTCCTCTTTCGGGTTCCGAGTCGCGAGCGCTCGCCGGTGCATCAATGGCCGGGTTGACCAGTCCGAGTGTAGCGCATCGTCCACACCACTCCATGAACCGAGTCCTCGTCGTCGAAGACGACCGCGACATCGCCGATCTGGTCGGGCGCTACCTCGAAGAAGGCCGGCTTCGCCGTCGAGGTGCGACACTCCGGGCGCGAGGCGCTCGACCGCCATCGCCGCGCAGCCGCCGGATCTGCTGGTGCTCGACCTGATGCTGCCGCAGGTCAACGGCCTCGAGATCTGCCGCGCGCGTGCGCGCCGACGAGAAGACCGCCTCGATTCCGATCATCATGCTGACGGCGCGCGCCGAGGAATCCGAGCGCATCGCCGGGCTCGAGCTCGGCGCCGACGACTACATGGCCAAGCCGTTCAGCCCGAACGAGCTCGTCGCGCGCGTCCGCGCGCTGCTCCGCCGCACCGTCGCGCCCACCTGCGGCCGAGGCGACCATCATCGTACGGCCGCATCGTCGTCGACACGCGCGCAGCACACCGTCAGCGTCAGCGGCGAGCCCGTGACGCTCACCGCCAAGGAGTTTCTGCTGCTGCAGTATCTGCTGCGCACCGCGGCCGCGTGCTGTCGCGCGATGTGCTGCTGACCGACGTCTGGGGCTACAAGTACACTGGCGGCACGCGCACCGTCGACGTCCACGTGCGCCGGCTGCGCGAAAAGCTGCCGCTGCTCGAAGAGCGCGCTCGTCACGGTGAAGCAGTTCGGCTACAAGCTGCTCGAAGCACCGCCGGACAGGTAGCGTACGAAGCACGATGGCACGCGATCACGTCCGTTTCCAGACCAAGCTGTTCCTCGCGGCGCTGTCCACGGCGCTGCTCGCGCTCGCTCGTCGCCGGCGTGCTCTTCGCGCCGACGATGCAGCGGCAGACCAACGCGCGCATCGAGCAGACGCTGATCGCGGAAGCGCGGCTGGCCGCCGAGCTCCTCGCGCGCGCGCCTGCGAGCACTCGATGGAACCGGCGCCGGCCCGGGCGCTCGACGTCGAGGCCGACCGCATCGGCGCGCTGCTCGGCGCCCGCGTCACCTTCATCGCCGCCGATGGCCGCGTCCTCGGCGATTCGCCGGAGCCGCTCGAGGCGCTCGGCCACGATGGAGAATCACGCGACGCGGCCCGAGGTGGTCGAGGCGCGCGCAGTCCGGCATCGGGCATGTCGCGACGGTACCAGCGCCACGCTCGGCGATCGACATGCTCTACGTCGCGGTGCCCGCGCAGCATCCGCCGCGTCGCCTTCGTGCGCGTCGCGCTGCCGCTGACCGACATCCGCCAGCAGCTCGCCGGCATTCTCACGGCCACGCTCACGGCGCTCGGCCTCGCGCTTGCTCGGCGCGCGCGGCCATCGCCGGCATCCTGGCCGGCCGCATGGGCCAGCGCGTCCGCGCCATCGCCGCGGATCGCGCAGCGCTACCGGCAGGGCGATCTGACGCCGCCGCGGCTCGACTACGGCGACGACGAGCTGGGCATCGTCGCCCGCGCGCTGGACGACTCGGTGCAGGAGCTCGGCGGCCGCCTCGCCGAGCTGGCGCGCGACCGCGGCCGCATGGCGGCGATCCTCGCCGGCATGATCGAAGGCGTCATCGTCGTCGATCACGCAGGGCGGCTGCAGCTGGTCAACACGGCGGCGCAGGAGATGCTGAAGCTCGACGAGCGCGCCGATCGGCCGCCATTACATCGAGACGATCCGGCATCCGGCGATCGCCGATCTCGTCACCGCCGCACTCGGCGGCAGGGTCCCGGCGTCGGTGGAGCTCGCGCCGCCGCGCGACGCCGGCGCGCACGATCATCGCGCGCGCCGCGCCGGTCGCCGGCGGCGGGCGCACGGCGTCGTCCTCGTGCTGCACGACATCACCGAGCTGAAGCGCGCCGACCAGATCCGGCGCGACTTCGTCGCCAACGTCTCGCACGAGCTGCGCACGCCGCTGACCGCGATCCGCGGCTACGTCGAGGCGCTGTCGGAGGGCGACACGAGCCCGGACGAGACGCAGCGTTTCCTCGACATCATCATGCGCCACACGCTGCGCATGGAGCGGCTGGTCAAGGATCTGCTGCGGCTCGCGCGGCTCGATGCCGGCCAGGAGACGCTCGACATCGCGCTCGTGCGACCTGCGCGGGCTCGTGCAGTCGGTGATCGCCGATCTGGCGCCGGCGCTCGACGCGCGGCGAGCAGCGACGTCGACGATCACGATCGGCGACGGCGCCGGAACACGTTCAGGCCGATCCGGCCAAGCTGCACGACGTGCTGCGCAACCTGATCGCGAACGCGAGCACCTACGCGCCGGAGCGACTCGACGATCAGCGTCGTGACGCGCGCGCGCGGGCGAGCGCGATCGCGATCGACGTGCTCGACGAGGGCCCGGGCATTCCCGACGAGGATCTCTCGCGCGTGTTCGAGCGCTTCTATCGCGTCGACAAGTCGCGCGCGCGCGACCCCGGCGGCACCGGTCTCGGCCTCGCGATCGTCAAGCACCTGATCGAACTGCACGGCGGCACGTGTCGCAGTCGCGAACCGGCCCGGGGGCGGCGCGCGGTTCACGGTGGAGCTGCGTGGCGGCAGTGAGTCGCAGCACGTATCGCGTCGACGTCGCGCGCCGGCGAGGCGCAGCAGCGGTGTAGGTGGCGGCGCCGATCGCGAAGGCGGCCGGAATCGTCAGCACCCAGGCCCAGACGATCTGGCCGGCCACGCCCCAGCGCACCGCCGACAGCCGGCGCGTCGCGCCGACGCCGACAATCGCTCCGGTGATCGCGTGCGTCGTGCTGACCGGCACGCCGGTCAGCGTCGCGATCATCAGCGCCAGTCGCCGCGCCGGTTTCCGCGGCGAAGCCGCCGACCGGCTGCAGCTTGGTGATCTTCGATCCCATCGTGTGGATGATGCGCCAGCCGCCGGCCAGCGTGCCGAGGCCGATCGCCGTGTGCGCCGCCAGGACGACCCAGAACGGAATGTAGAACGTCTGGATGTAGCCGGCCGCGAACAGGACGCCGGCGATGATGCCCATCGTCTTCTGCGCGTCGTTGGCGCCGTGATTCAGGCTGAAGAACGCCGCCGACACCAGCTGCAGCCGCCGGAACCAGCGGTCGACGCGCGACGGCGGCGTCCACCGGAAGATCCAGAAGATCGCCGTCATCAGCAGCAGGCCGGCCACCAGGCCGATCAGCGGCGACAGAAAGATGAAGATGAGCGTCATCGTCCAGCCGCTCGGGATGATCGCCGCGAAGCCGGCCTTGGCCACCGCCGCGCCGGCGTAGCCGCCGATCAGCGCGTGCGACGAACTGGTCGGCAGGCCGAAGTACCAGGTGATCAGGTCCCAGACGATCGCGCCGGTCAGGCCGCCGAAGATCACGGCGAAGGTGACGATCTTGATGTCGATCATCCCGGAGCCGACGGTCTTGGCGACCGCGGTGCCGAACACGAACGCCGCGACGAAATTGAAGAACGCCGCCCAGATGACCGCCTTGCCCGGCGACAGCACGCGCGTCGACACGACGGTGGCGATCGAGTTCGCCGCGTCGTGGAAGCCGTTGATGTAGTCGAAGATGAGCGCGACGCCGATGAGCCCGACGACGATGCAGAACATCGGCGCGCTATCCGTGCTTGACGACGACGCCCTCGAGGACGTTGGCGACGTCTTCGCAGCGGTCGGTGGCGTGCTCGAGGAAGTCGAGCGTTTCCTTCCACTTCATCACGACGATCGGATCGCGCTCGTCGTCGAACAGCCGGCTGACCGCCTCCTGATGGATGCGGTCGGCTTCGTTCTCGAGCCGGTTGATCTCGACCGCGTGGGTGATGACGCCTTTGCTGCCGCTCGAGCGCGTCGAGCGCCAGCCGAATCTGCTTGGTGCAGGCGGTGATGATGAGCGCCAGTTCGCGCGCGCCGAACCGGATCGGATCGAGCCGGTACAGCCGGACCAGCGTCGCCGACGCGTCGATCGCGTCCATGACGTCGTCGAGCGACCGGGCCAGCGCGTGGATGTCTTCGCGATCGAGCGGCGTGACGAAGGTGCGGTTGAGCCGCTGAGATGATCTCGTGGGTCAGGAAGTCGCACTTGTGCTCGACTTCCTTGATCTCGTCGGCCTTGTCCCAGACCGGCTCGTCGGCCGCCAGCATCTCCTCGAGCAGCACGGCGCCGCGCTGCAGCTCGTCGGCCAGCGCCTGGAAGTCGCTGTAGAACTTCTCTTCGCGCGGAATCAGACGAAACGCCAACCGATCCTCCCCATCGCCGTCGCGGCCGTCACCGGACTTGGAAACCTCGGAATTGTAGCAGATCCGTTTACACGGCCGTTACACTGCGCCGGCTCGGTCGCGACTGCAGCCGGGTGTACCATCGCACACGGAGTGGCCGTGAATAACGAGGTTCTCGCAATCATTCTGGGCGGCGGTCAGGGCTCGCGCCTGTTTCCGCTCACGCAGCTGCGCTCGAAGCCGGCGGTGCCGATCGGCGGCAAGTACCGCCTGATCGACATCCCGATCAGCAACTGCCTGCACGCCGACATCCGCCGCATCTTCGTGCTGACGCAGTTCAATTCGGCGTCGCTCAACCGCCACATCACCCAGACCTACCGGATGGATCTGTTCAGCCAGGGGTTCGTCGAGATCCTGGCCGCCGAGCAGACGCCGGACAACACGAACTGGTTCCAGGGCACGGCCGACGCGGTCCGCCAGGCGGCGCGCCACTTCGTGCGCTACGACGCCGACTACTACCTGATTCTCGCCGGCGATCATCTGTACCGGATGGACTACTCGCGAGATGGTCGACGCGCACATCGATCGCCGGGCCGACATCACCATCGCGGCGCAGCCGGTGCACGCCGGACGACGCCACCGCAGATGGGCATCTTCCGCTTCGACCGCGACGGCCAGATCGTCGCGTTCGAGGAGAAGCCGAATCGCGGAGCGTCTCGGCGGAGATCGGCCAGAGCATTCCGCAGGGATCGGTCGCTCGCCGGCCACACGCCGGAGAAGCCGTTCGTCGCGTCGATGGGCGTCTACGTGTTCTCGCGCGATGTGCTGCTCGACCTGCTGGCGGCAGAGCGACGCCAAGGACTTCGGCCGCGAGGTGATCCCGTCGGCGCTCGACAAGTACCGGGTGCAACTCGTACCTGTTCCGCGGCTACTGGGCCGACGTCGGCACGATCGAGTCGTTCTACGACGCGAACATCATGCTGACCAAGCCCGGCTCGCCGTTCAAGTTCTACGATCCGCACCGGCCGATCTTCACGCACCCGCGGTTCCTGCCCGGCTCGCGGCTGGTCGACTGCGCGCGTGCACGACGCGATCGTCGCCGAGGGCTGCTATCTCGGCCAGCTGCACGGTCGAGGAATCGGTCATCGGCATCCGCACGCACGTGCTCGAGGGCACGACGATCCGCCGCTCGGTGCTGCTCGGCGCCGACTACTACGAAGCCGACGATGCCGCGCCGGCGCGCGGCGACTCGTCCGCGGCTCGGCATCGGCCGCAACGTCGTGCTCGACCGGGTGATCGTCGACAAGAACGCGCGGATCGGCGACGGCGCGCGCCTGGTCAACGAGCAGGGGCGTCGACGCATGCCGACGGCGACGGCTACTACATCCGCAACGGCGTCATCATCGTGCCGAAGGACGGCGTCATCAAGCCGGGAACGGTGGTCTGAATCGACTGGACAG
Source organism: uncultured Acidobacteriota bacterium (assembly GCA_963697745.1). Classification (GTDB taxonomy): domain Bacteria; phylum Acidobacteriota; class Vicinamibacteria; order Vicinamibacterales; family CAVVIG01; genus CAVVIG01. The sequence goes on from CAVOPD010000007.1 coordinate 124,011, forward strand.
AGGTCGGCGACTCGGCAGGCTTCGGGGCTTCGACGTCGTTCCGATCGCCGACTCCGACTCAACTGCGTTCCACTCCGCCTACGACAGTTAACACTCCCGTAACATCCGCGTCACCCGCCGATCACTCCGCTTCTACGCTCGTACCTGAACGTGGTCCCCGATGCGCGGGGTCGAGCGGAGTGGAGGAATCAATGAAGATGTTTCGATGGGTGGTTGCGGCGCTGCTGTTCGCCGCTGCTGCCCTCGCTGGCCGCGGCACAGACCGACGGCCGCATCAGCGGCACCGTGCGCGACTCGAGCGGCGCCTTCGTCGCCGGCGCGACGGTCACGGTGAAGAACGAGAAGACCGGCGAGGTCCGCACGGCGCTGAGCAACGATCAGGGCTTCTTCGTGATCAGCCCGCTGAAGCCGTCGACCTACACGATCACCGCCGAGAAGCCCGGCTTCTCGACGATCGAATACACGCAGATGCCGCTGGCCGTCGGCCAGGAACTGGCGCTCGACTTCGAGTTCAAGCCGGCCGGCGTGCAGGAGAACGTGACGGTCGTCGGCCACGGCGCCGGTGCTCGACATCAGCTCGGCGCGCATCGGCGCGAACGTCAGCGAGCGCGAGGTGCAGGGCCTGCCGGTCAACGGCCGGCAGATGTCGCAGCTGATGCTGCAGGCGCCCGGCTCGCAGAACGCCGGCGACGGCACCTGGCAGGACATCCGCTTCTCCGGCCGCGCCAACGAGCAGAACGTCATCAAGTACGACGGCATCGAGGGCTCGGCGATCATCGACGCCTCGCCGGGCAACGCCAACGGCGAGAACAAGACGCCGTTCAAGCTGCAGGCGAGCCTCGAGAACGTGCAGGAGTTCCGCGTCGAGTCGAGCGGCTACGCGGCCGAGTTCGGCACCGGCACCGGCGGCCAGGTGAGCGTCGTCACCAAGTCGGGCGGCAACCAGTTCCACGGCGCCGTGTTCGAGTACTTCCGCAACGACGCGCTCGACGCGCGCAACTACTTCGACCAGCTCCGCAACGCCGACGGCAGCGTGCAGTCGGCCGGCCCGAAGTCGCCGCTGAAGCAGAACCAGTTCGGCGGCTCGATTGGCGGCCCGATCATGAAGGACCGGGCGTTCTTCTTCGGCAGCTACGAGGGCTACCGGCTCGACGCCGGCAAGAACTTCGTCGAGGCCGTGCCGAGCGCCGCGGCCTGGGCGCGCGCGGTTCCGGCGATCGCCGCGCTGCGCTCCGGGTTCACCGCGCCCGGCGCGGTCATCCTGCCGGGCGCGTCGACGAACCCCGACTTCGACATCGCCCAGCTGCAGGACACGCAGAACGTGCACGGAGAACTCGTCTCGGCGCGCCTCGACTTCAAGCTGAGCGACAACTGGTCGGCGTACGTCCGCGTGTTCCACGACCAGGGCGACCAACAGCGACCCGGCGGGCGTGACCGGCCGGCGGCTGCACATGACGGCGAATCCGTCCAACGCCGTCGTTCAACCTGCAGGGCCTGCTCGGCAGCGGCATGATCAACGAGTTCAAGTTCGGCTACAACGCCGCGCCCACGACGATCGGCGCGACGACGCAGCCGGCTTCGAGAACGCTGACGCTCAGCCTGACCGGCACCGTCGCCAACACCGGCATCGCCGGGCAGGGCGTCGAGCACCGGCCTGGCATCGCCCGGCGGCCTCGTCCGCGTCAACAGCGCCGGCAACGGCCGCGGCGCTCCCTACGATCCGTACTCGCTGACGTTCGCCGACACGGTCAGCCGTTCGACGCGGCAACCACTTCCTGAAAGTGGGCGTCGACGTCCGCGCTGATCCGGATGACGACGGACCAGCTCGGCGGCATCACCTACACCTTCCAGAACCTCAACGGCGTTCCTGGCCAACACGCCGAGCAGCATCCAGTACTTCGGCGACCTGAGCGAGCCGAGCCCGTTCAACAACGGCGCCACCGGGACCGAAGCACACCGACGCAGAAGTACTACGTCGGCTTCGCGCAGGACGAATGGCGCGTCGCGCCAGAACTTCACGCTGAACTACGGCCTGCGCTACGACTACTACACGCCGCTGCAGCGAAGCCGACAACCGCATCGTCAAGTTCAACATCGACACCGGGGCTGATCGACCCGAACACGACGCCGCTCTACACAGTCGAAGAAGAACAACTTCCAGCCGCGCGTCGTCGGCCACCTGCTCGCCGACGCGCGAAGACGGTCATCAAGGGCGGCGTCGGGCATCTTCGTCGGCCCGGGCCAGACCGAAGATCAGATTCAGCCGATCGAAGCCGAGCGCATCAGCACGACCGTCAGCTCAGCGGCGCGCTGATCGCCTATCCGGTCGAACGCCGATCTGATGCGCGCGAACTTCATCAACAACCCGAACAACCGCTCGTACCAGCCGCGCGCCTACGCGAACGAGTACACGCTGCCGGAGAAGGTCTACGGCGACACCGCCTCGGTGCAGCAGGAACTCGGCGGCAGCATGGCGCTGACCGTCGCCTACGTCGGCAGCCAGGGTCGCAACCTGTTCCTGCGCAGCATCGCGAACCGCACCATCGGCGTGCAGTCCAACGGCGCGGCGCCGGCACGCAGGTCCGCGAGTTCGACATCGTGACCTGCGCGAATGGCACAGGTGCTGCACCGGCATCGATGTGCCCGGGCTCGTCGATCGCCAGCATCCAGCGTCCGTACGCCGAGATCGACTACAAGACCAGCGGCGGACACGACAGCTACAACTCGATGCAGCTGTCGCTCACCCGCCGGTCGGCGCAACGGGCTCACGCTGAACGGCCAGTACACGCTGGGCTACAGCACGGGCAACACCGGCGGCTCGAACGAAGCGGTGACCGCCGGCAACAACGCCCGGACCATCTCGCGACTTCGACTACGACAACGGCTACAACAACTTCGACGTCCGCCACACGTTCAACTTCAGCGCGCTCTACAACATTCCCGGCAAGGGCGCGCTCAAGGGCGGCTGGAGCGTCGGCGGCATCGCGAACGCGCGCAGCGGCCTGCCGATCAACGTCACCGATCACGCGCCCCGACATCGTCTACGTCGACGGCGCGCGGCAACGTGTTCCTCAACGCGGCGGCGGATCGCACGGCGGTGGTCAACACGCCGGGCGGCGGCGCCTCGCGCGCGACGCGGCGGCCGGACCTGGTCCCCGGCGTCGATCCCTATCATCAAGGACGGCGGGCTGCTGTTCCTCAACCCGGCGGCGTTCGCGACGCCGAAGCCCGGCACCTTCGGCAACCTCGAGCGCAACTCGATCCACGGGCCCAGCATTCGGCAGATCGACATGGTCGTGGCCAAGCGGGTGCCGTTCGGCCGCACCAACGGCGAGTTCCGCCTCGAGGTGTTCAACCTGTTCAACCAGACCAACTTCGCGAACCCGCCCTCGACGCTGCCCAACGCGCTGCCGAGCAACAGCGCTGACCGAAGCGAACAAGGTCCAGCCGGGCGAGCCGCTCAGCGCGGCCACCGCCGGCAGCACGTTCGGCCGCTACGCCAGCACGCGTGGGCACGACGGTCGGCCTCGGCACGAACCGTCAGGTGCAGCTCGCGTTCCGGTTGAACTTCTAGACGCGCGCTCGAGCGACGAGGATCAGGCTCCGCCTCGCGTCGACACATCTTCTCGGGCCGGGCTCCGCGTCGGCGTGTCGCTCGCGGCCGCCTTCTGGTTCGCTCAGTTCGACGCCGACCGCCCACTCCTGACCTGCTCAATCCCGACCTCTCGACCTGCCCGACCGCCGCTCCGGGTCAGCAGCGCTCACACGGCCGTTACGAGCTGCCTCTATAATCCGCCAGATGCTGAATTACGTTCGCATCGCCGTCGTCATGCTCGACAGGCGCGGGTGCTCGCTGCGCCGGTCCGTGGTCGCTCCGCAGCGCGGACGCGCCGAAGACAGCTGATCGCGCATCGCGGCGCCTCGGGCTACGCGCCCGAGCACACGTTCGCGTCCTACGATCTCGCGATCGAGCAGAAGGCCGACTTCGTCGAGCCGGACCTCGCGGTGTCGAAGGACGGCGTGCTGATCTGCCTGCACGACGACACCCTGGAGCGCACGACCAACGTCGAGGAGGTCTACCCGGCTCGCTTCAGCGCCGGACGTGAAGGGACGCAACGGCGAGAAGCGCTGGGTGGCAAACGACTTCACGGTCGCCGAGATCAGGAAGCTCGACGCCGGCAGCTGGTTCGACGCGAGGTTCGCGGGAGCGCCGGTGCCGACGTGGGACGAGATGCTCGCGCGCGTGCAGGAGCATCCCGGCGTCGGCGTCTATCCGGAGCTGAAGTCGCCGCCGCTCTACACGGCGCGCGGCATCGACATGGCGAAGATCTTCGTCGACTCGGTGAAGAAGCACGGACTCGACCAGCCCGAGTCGCTGCGGACGACGCCGGTGATCGTCCAGTCGTTCGACCGTCCGACGATCAAGCGGATGTCGGTGGAGCTGCCCACGGTTCCGCGCGTGTTCCTGACCTCGGACGACGAGGACGTGTCACGACGCGCGGCTGAAGGACCTCGCAACGTTCGCGACCGGCATCGGGCCGGAGAAGAAGGTCATCGCCGCGCATCCCGACATGGTGGCTCGCGCGCACGCGCTCGGCCTGACGGTGACGGCCTGGACGTTTCGCGCGGACGAGAAGACCAGCTATCCCGTCGGTGCGCGACGAGATGGCGCAGTTCCTCTACACCTTCGGCATCGACGCGCTGTTCACGAACAATCCGGATCAGTTTCCCTCGCCGCATAGAAGCGATCAGCCTCTCGTGAAGCCCGTCATCTTGCCGCGTCGCAAAGCGCGCCAGCAGCGAGCACACCAGCACGATCGTGACCAGCACGAGCGCACCGGCCCACGCCTGGCGGTGCCAGTCCTCGTACGGCGAGATCGCGTAGGTGAACACCTGCACGGTCAGCGACGAGATCGGCTGCGTTGATGCTGGTCGTGAAGAAGCGGTTGTTGAACGACGTGAAGAGCAGTGGCGCGGTCTCGCCGGCGATGCGCGCCAGCGCGAGCACGACGCCGGTCACGATGCCCGGAGCGGCGGCCGGCAGGACCACCGTGAACACGGCACGGGCACGCGTCGCGCCGAGCGCCAGCGCACCTTCGCGCATCGTGCCCGGGCACCAGCAGCAGCAGTTCCTCGGTGGTGCGCGCGATGATCGGAATCATCATGATGCCGAGCGCCAGGCCGCCGGCGATCGCGCTGAACTGCTTGAACGGGAGCACCGCAACGCCGTAGGCGAACACGCCGATGACGATCGACGGGACGCCGTTCAGCGTGTCCGCGGCGAAGCGGATCGCCGACGCGAAGCGGCTGCCGGCGTACTCGGCCATGTAGACGCCGCTCAGAATCCCGATCGGGATCGCCATCAGCGAACCCAGCCCGGTGAGGATCAGCGTGCCGACGATCGCAGTTGGCCATGCCGCCGCCGGCTTCGCCGACCGGCGTGGGCATGTGGGTGAAGAACGTCGAGGTTCAGCGCGCGGACGCCCTGCGACACGACGAAGAACAGGATCATCGCCAGCGGTATCAGCGCGAGCAGGACGGCGCCGGCGCAGAACGCGACGAACAGCGACGACAGTGATCTTGCGCCTGCATCATGGCCATTACGCCTGCGGCCGCCGGTTCGCGGAGCGGGGACGTGCGCCGCTCTCGCGCTGCGGCGCCATGCTCCAGATGAGCAGCCGCGACAGTCCGTTGACGATCAGCGTGATGATGAAGAGCACGAGGCCGATCTCGATGAGCGCGTGCAGGTAGAGTTCGTCGGCCGCTTCGGTGAACTCGTTGGCGAGGACCGCGGCCATCGTGTACTGCGGCGCGAACAGCGACGTCGACACCTGCGGGTTGTTGCCGATGACCATCGTCACCGCCATCGTTTCGCCGAGCGCCCGGCCGAAGCCGAGCATCACGGCGCCGACGATGCCGGTGCGCGCGTAGAAGAGCGCGGCGGAGATCGCCTCGAACCGGGTGGCGCCGAGCGCATAGGCCGCTTCGCGCTGGGCCACCGGCACCGACTTCAGCACCTCGCGCGCGACCGACGAGGTGAACGGGACGACCATGACCGCGAGAATCAGCGTCGCCGACAGCATGCCGACGCCGAGCGGTGGGCCCGCTGAAGATCGGGAGTTGCCTGCAGCGAGTCCGGCAGGGCCACCTGGAAGGCGCGCACCGCCGGCACGAGCACGAAGATGCCCCACAGGCCGTAGACGATCGACGGAATCGCGGCGAGCAGTTCGGTGAGGAACACCAGCGGCTGCCGCAGCCACGGCGGGCAGAGCTCGGTGATGAAGACGGCGATGCCGATGGCGACCGGCGTGGCGATCAGCAGCGCGAGGACCGACGAGTACAGCGTGCCCCAGATGAACGGCAACGCGCCGAACTCGCCGGCCACCGGATCCCACGTCGAGGTGCGCCAGAACTGCAGGCCGAACTTCTGGATCGACAGCATCGACTGCCGCGCCAGCTCGAAGCCGATCGCCGCGACGATGAGAATCAGCAGCAGCACCGAACATGCCCGTGCCGATCCTGAACGCCGAGATCCTTGCGACTCGGACGTCTGACCCTGTTTGACGCTCAGCCCACTCGACATCAGCCGACCTTCACCTGCTCGAGCGCCGCGAGCTCCTGCTTCACCACGTCCGCAGGAAGCGGCGCATAGCCAAGCTGGCTCGCGAACTGCTGCCCGTCGGTCAGCGCCCACTTCAGGAAGTCCACCATCGCCTTCGACTGCGCCTTGTCCTTCGGATTCTCGTAGAGCAGCAGCCAGGTGAACGACGAGACGGGATAGGCGCCCGCGCCCGGCCGCGTTGGTGATCGACACGCGGAAGTCGGCCGGCATCTGCGCCGCCGCGGCAGCCGCCGCCGCGGTCACCGAGTCGGTGGTCGCCTTGACGAACTCGCCGTTGGCGTTCTGCACGGAGCCGAACGCGATCTTGTTCTGCAGCGCGTAGATCAGCTCGACGTAGCCGATCGAGCCAGGTGTCTGGCTGACCAGACCCGCCACGCCCTCGTTGCCCTTGCCGCCGACGCCGGCCGGCCAGTTGACCGCCGTCGACACGCCGACCTTCTGCTTCCACTCGGGCGAGACCTTCGACGAGGTAGTCGACCCAGATGTAGGTCGTGCCCGAGCCGTCCGAACGATGCACGACGGTGATGTCGGTGGACGGCAGCGTGACGCCGGCATTCACCTTCGCGATCGCCGGGTCGTTCCACTTCTTGATCTTGCCGAGGAAGATGTCCGCGAGCACCGGCGCCGGTGAACTTCAGGTCGGCTGATGAGCGCCGGGCAGGTTGTAGACCGGCACGTCGGCACCGAGCACGGTCGGAAAGTGCAGGATCTTTCCGTGGCGCCGCCTGCAGCTGCTCGTCGGTCATCGGACCGTCGGTGGCGCCGAAGAACACGGTCTCGCTGCTGACCTGCCGGATGCCGCCGCCGGAGCCGATCGACTGGTAGTTGATCTCCACCTGCGGGTTCTTCTTGTGGTACTCGTCGAACCACTTCGAGTAGATCGGATACGGGAAGGTGGCGCCGGCGCCGTTGATCTTGAGCGTCGCGCCTGACCGGCCGGCGCGGCGCCGCCTTCCGCGGCCGGCTGCGCCGCCGCCACACGCCAGGGTCAGCGAGCGCGAACGCCACGGGAGCGGCGAGCGACAGAGCCGCGCGCGAACGAACGGAACGTCGACGTCTTCATCGATGAGGCCTCTCTAGAAATTCACGAGTGCGTGCACGGCGATCCGCTGCCTGTTTCGGCAGCGGCTGTGTGACAGTTGTGAAACGTCTGTCCGTCGTAGTCGAGCAGCAGCGCGCTGGACACGGTGCCCTGGTGCGGAAGCCAGTAGGCGACGCCGACGATGGTGCGCGTCCGTGTCTGCGATCGCATCGCGACGTGTCCGGCGTCATGTGGTCGTACCGAAGCAGCGCTTCCCAGCCGTTCTTCGCGCGGGGCGTCGCCCACAGCGAGTAGCCGTGGCCGTTCACTTCCGGCTTGGTCACCGACGACCTGATCCTGTGTGTCGAGGTATTCGAACCCGGCGTTCAGGTAGGCGTGCTCGAAGGTGGCGCCGACGACGCCGCGGCGACGTTCGCCGTCCTTGACGTAGCTGTCGGCGTCGTAGAAGCCGTGCACGCGGAGTGCCGCGCAGCACCGCGGGCCTGCCGTTCGCGAAGCGGACGCACCGACCCGCGCACCTGCGAACGCCTTCTGGCCGTTCGTCTCCGGCCGGTTGTAGTTCTCGCCGTTGTAGACGCCGACGTGCAGCTTCGCCGTAGTTCGACGGCAGGTTGTAGTGGAACGACGCGCCGGCGTCCGAGGAGGACAGGTACCCTTCACGTTCGGAGAAGACCTGGCCCTGGAATCGGTACCGGTAGATGCCTTCCTCGAAGTCGACCCACGGCGTCTGCTGGATGCCGAAGCGCACCCAGGATCCCCGCTGCATCCAGTCGTCGAGGTTCACCTGCCCGTACGCATACTTCACGCGGAACGTCAGGCTGCCGTTGAGCGAGCTGCCGGTGCCGGTCTCACGGGCGATGTCCGGCGTGAAGCGGAAGGCGACGAGGTGCGAGATGTTGCCGGTGATGTTGATGTAGCTGCGTCCGACGTTGAACTGTGACGGGTTGTAGGTGTTGCCGTCGGCGTCGGTCGCTTCGGGAGACTGGGTGTAGGTGTAATCGGCGAACAGCGTCGCGCCGACTCGAATCGAGGGCGTGTCATCGGGTTCAGCGGCGGGCGCCGGTGCTGCAGGAGCCTGGGCCGGCGGCGTCTGCGCCAGCACCGTGCCCGCCCCGAGGAAAAGACCATCAACGAAATCCACAGTCGAACGGCATGTCGGGCGATACTGTCTCACGCAGGCTCCTCCGGAGGCAGTCGTACCCTCCGGAATAGTGTGCCTTGACGGTACCGGCCGTGTGTATCGCCCATGCTTCGGGCGTGTTACGTCTGTGTAAATTGGGAGATGCTCGCGGGAAGGTGTTTCTGGCGCGCGTTGCGAACGTCAGTCCTCTCCCTTCGCTCCCGCCCAGGACACCTGTGCTGACACCGGGGGAAGCAACAGCGCGATGGTTCCCGCAAGCGCCGCGAGCGCGGCCGCGCCCCAGAGCGAGGCGACGACTCCGGCCTGCTGATACAGCACGCCGGACAGCAGCGTACCGAGCAAACGCCCGCACGCGTTGGCCATGTAATAGAAACCGACGCTCAGCGACACGCGATCCTCTTCGGAGTAGGCCAGGACCAGGTAGGAATGCACCGCGGAGTTCAGAGCGAAGACGACGCCGAACAGCCCGAGGCCGCCGAGCATCGTCAGGGCGGGATCGAGATGCAGGCGCAGTGCAATCGGCACGAGCGTGGTCACCGCAGCGAGCGACAGGCCGAGCGCGGACGTCAGTCCTGGTCCCGGCGCGCGGCCGCGCGTGAGGCCGTGCAGCAACACCGGCGAGGCGCCCTGCACCGCCCCATACCCGATCACCCAGAGCGCCATGAACCCGCCGACCTGCGCGAACGACCAGCCGAGCACACTGGCGAGGAAGACAGGCACGCTGACGACGAACCAGACGTCGCGTGCCGCGAACAAGGCCAGGCGTGCGAGCGACAGCACGTTGATGCCGCGCGAATTCGACAGCATGCCCGTGAACGGCGCCTTGCGGCGCGCCTTGCCGATCGTGGCGGGCAACGACAGCATGACGAACAGCAGCACGGCGAGGACGCCCGCAGCCATCGCGTAGAGCGCACCCTGAAACCCGAACACCGACAGCAGCAGCCCGCCCGCAAAGAAACCCGCACCCTTGAGCGCGTTCTTCGATCCGGTCAGCAGGGCGACCCACTTGAACAGCCCGGAGTCGTCACCGGTCGGCACCAGCACCTTCACGGCGCTCTTCGCGCTCATCTTGGTGAGGTCCTTGGCGATGCCCGACAGCGCCTGACATGCCATCACGTATGCGACGGCCGCCGCCTGGGCCCATGACGGATCGAGACGGGCGAGCATCGTCAGCGCAACGACCTGCAGGGCCAGCCCCAGCGCCAACGTGAACCGCACGCCGGTGCGCGACGCCACCCACCCGCCCACCAGATTCGTGACGATCCCGAAGACCTCGTACAGCAGGAAAAGGAAGGCGAGCTGCACCGGGGTGTAGCCAAGCTGGTTGAAGTGCAGCAGCACCAGCATGCGGAGCGCCCCGTCCGTGAGGGTGAACGCCCAGTACGCTGCCGTGACGGTGATGTAGTGGCGGAGACCTATCGACGCAGACGGCTGACTGCTGGCAGCAGAGGCGGCCATCACATCTTTAAATCGCTAAATCTCTAACTCGCTAAATCGTCAAATGAGCAGTCACTGTGAGGGCTTGTCGAGCGGGGCGAGCAGGATGTACCAGCTCTCGCAGTCCATCGTCGAGCCGCCGCCAAGCGATACGGTGAAGCTCAGGTTCAGCGACGGGATCTCCCAGTGCTGGCGGGCGCGGCTGCCTTCCATGATCACGCGATAGGGCTGGAGCAGGTTCTCCCGCGATCTCATGCTCGCGGTGCTCCTCCTGGACGCCCTTGAAGATCGCAAACTCCCGTCGCGGACCGAGGTGCACCTCGATATTGAGGCACGCTGTTGACGTAATGGTCGTAGATCTTCTCGGCGTAGTGACCGTCCGACTGCTGGCAGGACTGCCAGTTGCCTTCGAGGATGTTCCGCGGGTCGCTGTTGTACGAGATCCACTCCTGAGCGGCGGCCACACGCGGCAACCCGAGGGCCATCAGCACCATCGCGCCTGCAAGCGACAGCTTCGATCAGCACCTGCCTCACGTCGCTCCTTTCCGGACCCACCCGCGAAATCAGGCGCAGGATAGCATGCACCTCAGCGCATCCGTAACCCGGATTTAACAGCTGCGACACCCTGTCGAAACCTCCGGTCTGTAGTGTGGAAGCCAGTCCATGCAGAAGCATCGTGTGCTCATCGTCGAAGACGAACAGGACATTGCCGGTCTGATCAAACACACGCTCGAACGGAGCGGCGACGCTGAAGCCGAGGTCGTGGGCAGCGGCGATGCGGCGCTCAAAGCTGTGTCGGTCCGTCCGCCGGATCTGATCATTCTCGATCTCAACCTTCCTGTGCTCGGCGGGCTCGAGGTCTGCCGCCTCCTCCGTCAGCGGTCGGATGCACGACATCTGCCGATCATCATGCTGACCGCAAGGAGCAGCGAAAGCGAACGCGTGGCCGGGCTCGAACTGGGCGCCGACGACTACGTCACGAAGCCGTTCAGCCTGCGCGAGCTGACGGCGCGAGTGAAGGCCGTGCTGCGCCGCAGCGACGGCGCCCGAGGAGCGGCCGGCGTCGAGCTACCGTGGCGAGCACCTCGTGGCCGACTTCGACGCAGTTGTCGGTGGAGGTGGACGGTGCAGCCGGTGCGGCTCACCCGGCGCGAGTTCGAGCTGCTGCGGTACCTGGTGCAGAACAAGAACCGGGTCGTGTCGCGCGACAAGCTGCTGGAACGGGTGTGGGGATATGACCGGATGGTGGAGACACGATCGGTGGATGTCCACGTCGGCCGCCTTCGCCAGAAGCTCGGAGGCGCAGGCCAGCAGATCGAGACGGCGGTCGGGCTCGGCTATCGGTTCATCGACTGAGCGGCTCGAATGGTCCAGCCGTGGGCGAGCAGGTCCGAGACTTCGCTGCTTCACCCGCGTCGAGCGTCCGCTCGACCCGATGCCAGTCTTGCAGCGTTTCCCGCCACTCGACGGCCGGCCCCTCTTCGAGCTCTCACTTCCCATCCGGCCGCCCCGGCCAGCACGATGGAGTAGTGGCGGACACGATTCGCGAACACGACATTCACGTCAAACATGGTGGCCTCTCGGGTACGAGGCGATCTTGCCGGTACGTCGTGTAACGCCGCTGTAAATTCTCTGGATCGCACGCAAGCTGCCGACTCTGCCATAAGATGGCGCAGGGAGAGATTGCTGAATGTCTGAAGACGCAGAACTACAACAACCACGTCAAGAGAGCGCCCGGCTGGGTGAACGCCGTGTTCTTCTGATCCTGCTGGCGAATATCCTCTGGTCCGGCTACCGGATGGTCACTGCGCTGTCGCCGGACACGGCGATCGCATTTCTGGTCAGCCTCGCGCTCGTCGCGATCGCATTCGTCTCGCGCACCCAGACGATAACCGTCCAGAACCGGGTCATCCGTCTCGAAGAGCGCCTGCGCTACCGGGAACTGCTGCCGCGTGACGTGGCCGCCCGCGCGTCCGCCCTTCCGATCGGGCAGATCATCGCGCTCCGGTTCGCGAGCGATGCTGAGCTTGCCGGGGTTGGTGAACGATGTGCTGGCCGGTCAGCTCGCGACTGGCAAGGACATCAAGCAGAAGGTGAAGGACTGGCAGGCTGACTTTCTCCGCGCCTGACGGTTCGATGGACTCGGCCGACCGCAGGTCGGCCGCTACGTCACGCGAAGACGCGCTCTACTTTCTAATCGCGCGGAGGACCGCCGGCGTTAGGAACCAGCGCAGCGTGCCCGGGCCGGCTGGCGGAATCGATGCGATGTCGATCCGGCATACCGCGCCTTTCTTGAATTCAAACGGCCGGCGGCACCCGGCCAGGCGAGCGGCGAGTTCGCCGATATTCGGCTCGTGCCCGACCAGGGCGATGCTCCTGCGCCGCGAGTGCTTCTGCAACTCGGAGAGCAGGTCGGCGTAGGTGCCCTCGGTGCCGAGCGCATCCGCCGATGACGATTGGCGGACTTGGAGTCGAAGGCCGTCGGCCACGATCTCTGCCGTCTGGCGTGCCCGAACAAGGGGGCTCGAGAGCACGACGTCGAACTTCACGCCCAGACGCACGAGCCCTTTGGCCGCCTTCCGCATCAGCGATGCGCCCTCGGCGCTCAGCGGCCGAAGGCCATCGTCGGGCCACTTGTCGCCACGTTCTTCGGCAATCGCGTGTCGAATCAGATAGAGCTCGAACGACTTCCCGCTCATCGATGACTCCCTCAGCGTCTGGCGACGGTCCTGATGTCGCCGACCGCTCGCGGCGCAGCCGATGGACGCTCCTGCCTATCCGACGGTTCAACCCAGCGTCGCGCTCCGTCCCGATGGCGCAGTCCGGCGGGGCCGGTGAGCTCACGATATCGTCCGCGTGACTTTGCGCCCCAACCCCTTGTAAGGTAAGGACATCCATGCGCCTGGCGGCCATCGACATCGGCACGAACTCGGTGCACATGATCGTCGTGCGGGTGCGGCCCGATCTCTCGTTCGAGATCATCGATCGCGAGAAGGAAATGGTCCGGCTGGGCGCCGGCGGACTCGACGGCCGTGCCCTGGTGCCCGAAGGCGATGCAGGCCGCACTGCAGGTGCTGGCGAAGTTTCGTCGGCTCGCCGAGTCGCACCAGGTCGAAGTCATCGAGGCGGTGGCGACCAGCGCGGTCCGCGAAGCCGAGAACGGCGGTGAATTCCTCAAGGCCATCGTCGCCCAGACCGGCATCCGCGCGCGCATCATCTCGGGTACGGAAGAGGCGCGCCTCATTCATCTGGCCGCCGGCTATGGGATCGGGCTGATCGACAAGGTCGGCGTCACGGTCGACATCGGCGGTGGCAGCGTGGAGATCACGCACGGGACCGGGCCGACACTGGCCACCGGCCGCAGCTTCAAGCTCGGGGTCATCCGTCTGACCGAGCGGTTCGTCAAGTCCGACCCGCTTTCGCAGCGCGACGAACGGCGGATGGTGCGACACATCCTCTCCGAGCTCAAGAGCTATCTCAAGACGCATCAAGGAAGCCGGCTTCGATCGCGTGGTCGGCACCTCCGGATCGATCCTGAGCGTCGGCATCATCGCCGCAGCCGAGGAAGACGGCGTCGTGCCGACGGGCATCCGCAATCGACGCGTGTCCGCGAAACAGATTCACCGCGTGCGCAAGGCGCTGTGCGGCGTGAACACTGCAGAAGCGCCTGCTGATTCCCGGGCTCGAGCCCAGGCGCGCCGACATTGCGGTGGCCGGCTCGGTGCTGATCGACGTCATCCTGCGAAGGCTCGGGGCGGACGAAATCACGTTGTCCGACATGTCGCTTCGCGAAGGCATCGTCCTCGACTACGTCGCGCGACACCACAAGGAGATCGCGCACGCTCAGCGCTATCCCGACGTCCGGCGTCGCAGCGTCATCGAACTGGCCGAGCGATGCAACTACGCCCCGGAGCACTCGCACCAGATTGCGCGGCTGGCCCTTGCGCTGTTCGACGCGTCGCGCAGCACGCACGCGCTCACCGATCGCGAGCGCGAGTGGCTCGAGTATGCGGCGCTGCTGCACGACGTCGGCGTTCACATCAGCTACGAACGTCACCACAAGCACTCGCACTACCTGATCTGCAACGGCGATCTGCGCGGCTTCGAGCCGCATGGACGTCGAAACGATCGCGCTGATCGCTCGCTATCATCGGCGCGCCGTTCCCGTCCGCGAACACGAGGGCTACTCGGATCTACCGAGGAAGCGGCGTCGCGTCGTACGCACGCTCGCGGCGATGCTCCGCCTCGCAGAAACGCTGGACCGCAGCCACTCGCAGATCGTCACGGGCGTCACACTCCAGGACGGAGACGACGACGCCGTGCTGATGCTGCAGGCCACGGCCGACGCCGAACTCGAACTGTGGGCCGCCTCCAGACACGCCGCACCATTCGAAGCGGTGCTCGGCAAGCCGCTCCGCTTCGAGTTGGCCCCCTATTCCTATGCTGAACAATCTGACGAAACGGCACGAGTATCCGGGCAAGCTCTTCGTGGTGGAGGGCATCGACGGCTCCGGCAAGACGACGCAGTTGAGCCTGCTGGCGAAGTGGCTCGCGGCCGAGGGGCATCGCGTCTCGGTCACCGAATGGAACTCGTCGGTGCTGGTCAAGTCCGCCACACGCGCCGGGAAGAAGCAGAACACGCTGACCCCGATGACGTTCAGCCTGCTGCACGCCACCGACTTCGCCGATAGGCTGCTCTACAAAATCATTCCGCCGCTCAAGGCCGGCATGATCGTGCTGGCCGATCGCTATGCGTTCACCGCGTTCGCGCGCGACGTGACGCGCGGGGTCGACCGCCAGTGGGTGCGCGACCTGTACGATTTCACCGTGCGGCCCGATCTGTCCCTGTACTTCCGGGTGCCGATCGAAGTGTCGGTCGACCGGCTGCTGGCTCGCCGCGTCAAGTTGAAATATCTACGAAGCGGGGCTGGACATGGGCTGGAGCACCAACCCCGTCGAGAGCTTTCGCCTGTTCCAGGGCAAGGTGCTGGACGAGTACGACCGGCTCGTTGATGAATATGCGTTGGACGTGATCGATGCCAGCCTCGGCATCACCGAGCAGCAACAGACAGTGCGGCGCCTCGTCTCACCATTTCTCACACCAGGCATGGAGAGGATCACCGATGAGCACCGCGCCGTCGTCCGATAGCCACGTTCCCGTGCGCGACCGACCTGGTCCAGCCGGGCAGCTATCTGGGACGGGGCATTCCGTACCTGCCGGTCCAGGGCTTCCCCGGGAAGCTGATTGCGATCGAAGGGGCTGACGGCGTCGGGCGCACCACGCAGATCACGCTGCTGCGCGAATGGCTGGAGGTGAAAGGCTACGGCGTCGTCGAGACGGGCTGGACGCGATCGGAGCTGATGCAGCCGACGATTGAGCTGGCGAAGGCGAGCAACACGCTCAACAAGCTCACGTTCGTGCTGCTGTATGCCACCGATTTCGCCGACCGGCTCGAGAAGGAAATCATCCCGGCGCTCAAGGCCGGCTTCATCGTGCTGTCCGACCGCTACATCTTCACGGCACTGGCGCGCGCAGGCGTGCGGGGAGTCGATCGGCCGTGGCTGCGCAACCTGTACGGCTTCGCCATCGCGCCGCATCTCACCTTTTACCTGAAGGTGGACGTGGAGACCCTGATCGGCCGCGTCCTCACGATGCGGGGCATGGACTTCTGGGAGTCGGGCATGGACATGAAGCTGGGCGACGATATCTACGACAGCTTTCGCGCCTACCAGAACAAGATGCTGCGGGAATTCGGATCGCTCGCCGACGAGTTCCTGTTCCGGAGCATCGATGCACGCCGGCCGGTGGACGTCATCCAGGATGAACTGCGTCGTCAGGTGTCGGCCTTTCTCGGGTAACCGGATTGCAGGGAGACCTGCCGGGGACCCATGCACGTCACGCCAGCGACGCTCCTTGCGGCTCAGCTCCGTCTTCTGGATGCACAACTCCCGGGAATCCGCGACGGCGACGTCGATGCCATCCACGACGGACGCGTGGCAACGCGTCGAATCCGCGAACTGCTGCCGCTCTGCGAGCACCGGCGCGACGCTGCGGATGACCTGCCGCGCACGATCCGGCGCCTGGGCCGGCGGCTTGGCAGAATTCGTGAGCTCGATGTAGAGATCGCCTTGCTGAACCAGGTCGAGCGACGCGTTCCGCGAGCGGGGACCGTGCTGGCGCTGCAACGCCATCAGGCTGAAGATCGAAAGCAGCGGCGACTCAGGAAGCTGCTGAAGCACCTTCCCGATCACTTCGTGTCTCGCGCACAACAGCCGCACGTCTCCTGGTCACCGCGACACGCGCTGGACCGCATTCACCCGGCTGCCTGGCGGCGGACGCTGCGCCAGCGTCTCAGCGATCGACACGACGCGGCCGTGGGTGCCCTGGCCAGCGCCGGTGGGGTCTTTTTTCCGAATCGACTGCACGAGGCGCGGATCGCGATCAAGAAGTTGCGATACGCCGCGGAGTTGGCCACTGCGACACGTCTGGTTGTCATCCCTGCGCCGGTCATTCGCAGGCTGCGGAAGGCGCAGGATACGCTCGGTGACATTCACGATTGGCAACTGCTGTTGTCCGCGCTTGAAGCTGAGCCAACGCGAGACGACGAGGGGCTCACTACGGCCATTATGCTGTTGCGGTCAGACATTCACGCCAGGCACCAACGGTTCCTCGAACGTCGCAGCGATCTGCTGAGAGCATGCGACGAAATCACGCCCCACACCCCCGCTATCACCGCCGGCAGGGCGATTCCGGCTGCCACCGCGCTCGCGCTGACCGCCATCTGGACGATGGCAAGGGCTAGACGTTAATCGAATCAAAGTAGGGCGCGCGCGGGGACCATGACGATGCATGGCCACCCCACTCGATGGCCTGGGCCACCCGACTCGATCGTCGGGCGGCCACAACCGTGGTGGTCAGGGAGTGTTTCCGCGCTGATATTGCGGCGATGCCGATATTTCGACGAGGCGATCCACACCACTCGACGGGTGCTGGATATTCACGAAGGCCCGGTTCGGATTGCGCAGGTCGAAATACAGGCCGGTGAACTCGGAACCCTGTGTCCCGTTCGACGCCCAGCGTGCCAGTCCTTCTCCGGCATCCAGCAGATCACCATCCTTGTTCAGGTCGACAGCAAACCAGATGTCATCGTCTGATCCACCGTTTCGATCCTCCACGATGTAGATGTTGCCCTCGGCGTCGACGGCCAGGTTGTCGGCGTTTCTCAAGCCACCGGCCACCGGCAGGCCTGATCCGAGATCGAGCGTCTGCGGGGCGGCGAACAGCGCGACCTGATTCGTCGCGAGGTTCAGCGTGTACACGCGGCTGGTTCCGTCGGCGCCGCTGCCGTTCACGTCCGAATCGGTGGTTGCGAAGTACAGCAACTGGGTGCCGTCCGCGAGAGTCTGCAACTGAATGTCTTCGGGGCGGTTGTACCCGGTAGACAGCACGTCGTTGTCGTCCGCCGAGGCGCGCCCGTCAATGGTGAGGTCCGGCAGGACCGTCGAGACCCCCGCGATTGGCCCGCCGGTCGCCGTGGTAATGGCCACCCACGTTGCTGCGCCGGTAATTGCCGGCCCATTGCTGCCTTCGAACTGACCGCCCGCACCGACCTTCAGCACGAACGTCTGGCCGGCAGAGAAGTACTCATCACCGGTGGCGGCGTCCGGACGGGACGACACGTACTTGTAGATCGCTCCGCCATTGAGTTCGTCAACGAAATACAGGACCTTGGCGCTGTCGAAGGCGAGCCCTTCGTGGGCCACGCGTGGGATGATTCGTCGCCACACGAAGTCGCCCTCGGCCGGCCCGGCGGTGATCGGATTGGTCACCTCGAACAGGCGCCCCTTGACACTGCCTGTTCCCCAGGACTCCTCGCCGGTGAGATAGGCGCCCCATGGCGTCCACCGTGAGGCGTCACCGGAGACGAAACCGTCCGTGCCTGGTGCGACGATGGTCACCGTCCGCGTCGCGTAGTCCGGATTCTGCAGGTCAACCCGCTGTACGCCGGCCAGGCCGGTCTCGAACGGCATGAACAGGTACCGCCCGGCATCGGGACCGGTCTCATTCGACGTGACCATGTCCCAGTTGCCCGAATTCGAGTTGGCGACCAGATTGTTCTGGGTGGCCCGATCGGCAATCGTGCGCTGACTCCACTTCGTGTTGCTCAACGTGATCGGCGTGGCTTCATCGGCGGATCCAACCGGCAGCGCTGATGCGGAGTTCAGGAGCGGTTCGAAGTTCGAGAACTTTGTGCTGACAGCGAGAGCAGGTAGTGCGGTGATGAGCGCCAGCCCCAGGGCCAGCGGAACGCGATTCGACATGAGTGTGTGTCTCCGTTGTGATGAGCGACGGTGTCACGCCCCGTGCGTCACCCGTCCAGCGGAGTCTAGTGAGCGAGCGCAACGCCCGAATGACGGCGCGGTAAACCCGAAGGCAACTGTGTGTGATGTCGCTGTAAGGCGAATGGCGGTGCCCGGGTTACAAACCATCACCACGGAGGACACGGCGGCGTTTGGCGGGCTGCGGCGCTGCATCTCGAGGCGCGCGGCGGTCAGCCGGCCAGTGAACTGTGCCCGAGCTGCTTGCGGATGAACCCCACCTGCCCGAGGTGATACGCCTCGTGAAACGCGAAGAAGGCCAGCAGGTCGGCGATCGTCTTCGCGCCTGCAAACGATACCGGCGCGGGCGCGGCAAGCCGCTCCGCGGTCAGCGTCGCAAAGGCCGCTCGCATCGACTCGTGGGTCTCGTTGAATCTCGCTTCGATACTCGGCGCGACGGATAGGCGAAGCGATCGTAGAGCTCGCCGCCGCGCTTGAACTGCCT
This sequence comes from uncultured Acidobacteriota bacterium, assembly GCA_963697745.1. Classification (GTDB taxonomy): domain Bacteria; phylum Acidobacteriota; class Vicinamibacteria; order Vicinamibacterales; family CAVVIG01; genus CAVVIG01. The sequence goes on from CAVOPD010000007.1 coordinate 143,077, forward strand.
GCCCCAGCCGGCGTCCCACGGCGCTCCCAGCAGCCCGAGCATCTGCGCGCGTGTTTCGGTGAGGTGCCCGACGATCCACGCGATCGGGTTGCCCTTCCCTTCGAGTTGCTGCCAGGCCTCGTCGTCCGACAGCCCTTCGAGGCCCGGTGCACCATCGAGTTGTTGATCTTGAACAGCAGGGCGATCGGCTCGGCGACGGCGGCAGCACGTCGGCATGAGGACTCCTTTGGTGGATACTGACGAGGATTTTACATGTCCGAAATGCCCGCGCCTCGCCAGCGGTTACGCTGAGATGATGGGGCTCGAGAGCCACGGTGGCACCGACCGCCTCGGCGTCGCCAGGCTAACCCGACACCGCGCACTGCAGCAGCCGCCGAAGATCGACGTCTCGGGCGTGAACTTCTATTACGGCGCGAACCGCGTCCTGCACGACATCACCCTCAAGATCGCGCCGCAACCAGGTCACCGCCTTCATCGGTCCGTCGGGCTGCGGCAAGTCCACGTTCCTGCGCGCGCTGAACCGGATGAACGACATCATCCCGGGAGCCCGCGTCGAAGGGCCGTGCGCGATCGATGGCGCAGGACATCTACGCGCCGTCGGTCGACGTCGTCGGCGCTGCGCCGCAAGGTCGGGATGGTGTTCCAGAAGTCGAACCCGTTTCCGAAATCGATCTTCGAGAACGTCGCCTACGGGCTGCGCATCAACCGGATGACCGCGTCGAAGGACGAGTTGCGCGGACGCGTCGAGGCCAGCCTCAAGTCGGCGGCCCTGTGGGACGAGGTGAAGGACCGGCTGCACACGTCTGCGCTCGCGCTGTCCGGCGGCCAGCAGCAGCGTCTCTGCATCGCGCGGGCCCTGGCGATCGAGCCGGAGATCCTGCTGATGGACGAACCGGCGTCGGCGCTCGACCCGATCGCGACCCAGCGGATCGAGGAACTGATCTACCAGCTGAAGAGCCGCTACACGATCGTCATCGTCACGCACAACATGCAGCAGGCGGCGCGCGTGTCGAACACGACGGCGTTTTTCTGGCTCGGCCGCCTCGTCGAGTGCGACCGCACCGACAAGATCTTCACGGCTCCGTCCGAAAAACTGACCGAGGACTACGTCACCGGGAGATTCGGTTAATGGAACCGGTCGAGCGCGTCACCCGCCATTTCCAGGAGGAGCTCGAACAGCTCAAGACGCGGCTGCTCGAGATGGGCGGGCTGGCCGAGGAAAACGTGCGGCTGGCCGTGCAGGGGCTCGTCGAGCGCGACCACGCGCTGATCGAGCGCGTGCTGGTCGGCGACGAACCGATCAACCGGCTGCACATCGAAATCGACAGCCGCTGCTTCACGCTGTTCGCGCTGTACCAGCCGATGGCGGCCGACCTTCGCACGATCGTCGCGGCGCGTGAAGATCAACACCGACCTCGAGCGGGTCGGCGATCTGGCGGTGAACATCGCCGAGGCCGCGCAGCGCTACGCCACGCATCCGCCGGTCAAGAAGCTGATCGACATCCCGCGTGATGGCCGGGATCGCGCAGAACATGCTGCGCGACGCGCTCGATGCGTTCGTCCGCCGCGACCTGGACCTCGCCCAGCACGTGCTCGACGAAGACGACCGGCTCGACGCGCTGAAGACCCAGATCTTCCGCGAGCTGCTCACCTACATGCTCCAGGACCCGTCGACGATCGAGCCGGCGCTGGACCTGATTCTGGTGTCACGCCACCTCGAACGCATCGGCGACCACGCCACGAACGTCGCCGAGGACGTCATCTTCATCGTCTCGGCGCGCGACGTGAGGCACCACGGCAGGCTGGCGTGCCGAAGCTGACAGACCTGAGGCGCTCGACGCTGACCGGATTCGGACCGCAGATCGTCGCCGATCGTCTCCCGCGCACTGTCCCGCTGCCCGTCATCGACGCGTTCCGCTCGACTTTCGATAGAATGGATCGATGTCCCCAGCGCAAGAGGCGCCGCTGTGCGTCTTCTGCCGGAAGCATCCGGTGGAGGCGAAATGGCGACCCTTCTGCAGCGAGCGCTGCAAGCTGCAGGATCTGGCGCGCTGGGCGGACGGCACCTATCGCGTGGCTGCGGAGCCGGTGGATCCGGCGTCCGGAGCTGGCGAGGACGATACGGACACTCCGAGTCTGACGGCCTGACCAGCCCGAAGGCGCGACGGCCGATCGAGACGGACGACTTGAGACTTCGATGGCAGATACGCTGACGATCGTCGACAACCGCACCGGCAAGAAATACGAGCTGCCCATCCAGGACGGCACCATCAAGGCCATGGACCTCCGGCAGATCAAGGCGTCCGAGGACGACTTCGGCCTGATGACGTACGACCCGGCCTTCATGAACACGGCGAACTGCCGCAGTTCCATCACCTTCATCGACGGCGACAAGGGCATCCTCCGCTACCGCGGCTATCCGATCGAGCAGCTTGCCGAAGACAGCGACTACCTCGAGACGGCCTACCTGATCCTGAACGGCGAACTGCCGACCGCGTACGCAGCAGGCGCAGTTCATCGAGCAGATCACGATGCACACCATGCTTCACGAGAACGTGAAGAAGTTCATGGAGGGCTTCCGGTACGACGCGCACCCGATGGGGATCTTCCTCAGCACGGTCGGCGCGCTCTCGACGTTCTACCCCGACGCGAAGCGCATCAACGACCCCGAGTCGCGCCGGCTGCAGATTACGCGGCTGATCGCCAAGGCGCCGACCATCGCCGCCTACGCCTTCCGCCACATCGTCGGCCGTCCTTACATCTACCCGGACAACGATCTCAGCTACACCGGCAACTTCCTGAACATGCTGTTCAGCACGCCGGCCGACAAATACCACCCGAACGACGTGCTGGCGCGCGCGCTCGACGTGCTCTTCATCCTGCACGCCGACCACGAGCAGAACTGCAGCACCAGCGCGATGCGCAACATCGGCAGCTCGCAGGCCGACCCGTACGCGGCGGTGGCCGGTGCGGCCGCGGCGCTCTACGGTCCGCTGCACGGCGGCGCGAACGAAGCGGTGCTCCGCATGCTCGACGAGATCGGCTCCGTGGAGCACGTGCCGGAGTTCATCAAGAAGGTGAAGTCGGGCGAAGCGGACTCGCGCCTGATGGGATTCGGCCACCGGGTCTACAAGTCGTACGACCCGCGCGCGAAGGTCATCAAGAAGATCGCCGACCTGGTGTTCACCGTCACCGGCAAGAACCCGAAGCTGGAGATCGCGCTCGAGCTCGAACGCATCGCCCTGCAGGACGAGTACTTCGTCAAGCGCAAGCTCTACCCGAACGTCGACTTCTACTCCGGCCTCATCTACCAGGCGATGGGCTTCCCGGTCGAGATGTTCCCGGTGCTCTTCGCCATTCCGCGCGTCGTCGGCTGGCTCGCGCAGTGGCAGGAGATGCTGCGTCGATCCGGATCAGAAGATCGCGCGGCCGCGGCAGATCTACACCGGCTATCCGGCTGCGCGACTACGTGTCGAAGGAAAAGCGGCAGTAACGTGTTCCGACCGGTTCTTGTCCTGGCGATGGTGCTGCTGCAGGCAACTGCGGCGGCGCCACGCTTCGACTCGAGCCGCGCCTGGGAGCATCTGCGCCAGCTGGTCTCGCTCGGTCCCCGCCCGGCCGGCTCACCCGCCATCGAGCAGACCCGCCAGTACATCAAGACCGCAGCTCGCGCGCCTGAACGTTCCGGTCGCCGAACAGGCCTGGGACGATGCGACGCCGGCCGGCCAGGTGCACATGGTGAACCTGATCGCGACCATTCCCGGCGCCAGCGACCGGACCGCATCGTCATCGCCGGCCACTACGACACCAAGCGGTTCCGCGAGTTCCGGTTCGTCGGCGCCAACGACGGCGGGTCGAGCGCGGCGTTCCTGCTCGAGCTCGCTCGCGTCCTGAAGGCGCGCACGCAACCCGCTGACCATCGAACTGCTCTTTCTCGACGGCGAAGAAGCCGTCGGCGAGTGGCAGGGCACCGACCACACCTACGGCAGCCGGCACTACGTCGAGGCGGCGCAGCGCGGACGGCTCGCTCGACGTCGCTGAAGGCGCTGATGCTGGTCGACATGATTGCGCGATCGCGATCTGCGCATCAGGCGCGAGACCAACTCCACGCCGTGGCTGACCGACATCATCTGGAACGCCGCGCGCGACGCAGAAGCTCGCCGAGCACTTCCTGAACGAGCGCACCGCAGATCGAAGACGACCACCAGCCGTTCCTGGCGGCCGGCGTGCCGGCGGTGGACATCATCGATCTCGAATACGCCGCCTGGCACACGCCGCTCGATACGCTCGACGCGGTCAGCGCGCGCAGCCTCCAGGTGGTCGGCGACGTGCTGCTCGCCGCGCTGCCGCAGATCGAACAGCGCCTCGCCCGGCGCTAGCGCCTGAGCGCTGACGGCATTTCAGCGTAGAACTTCGGCAACCGCCGTGCACTCGCATCACCGCGGACACGAGTTCACGGCACAGTTCTGATCTTGACAGTGCCCTTCGTGATCCTCGTGATCTGTCGGTTCCGGCCGCCATCACGGTATCCGAGCTTGAACCGGATCGCCGCTCATCGGCGAGAGCTACTTGGGAGCGTCCGTGAGGCGGCAAGCCTGATCAGCACCAGTCCGACGACCGCAATGCTCGCGGCAACGGCCGATGCGACCCGGACGCCGTGCGCGATCGCCGGACGCATCACATCGTCGATGAGCAGGTATGTCCGGTGGTGCGGTAGAGCACCATCGCGTCATGCGAGTATCGGCGTCCGGCGAGAACGATGATGCGGTCGAAGATGACGTTCCAGACGACGAACGCGAAGACGAGCCAGAGGACGACGGCGACGACGATTGCCCGCCGGTGGCTGGCCGCCTCATCCGCCGAGCGACCTCGTCGATGACCTCCGCGATCTGCGTGGTCATCCAGGCCGTTTCCGCCTCGGTGATGACGTAGGGCGGCATCGCGTACACCACGTTGCCGAGCGGGCGCAGCAGCAGGCCGCGATCGAGGAACGCTCTGCGTCAGCCGCGGGCCGATGTCGTCGAGGTAACCGCCGGCCGACTTTCGTCGCCTTGTCGGTCACCAGTTCGACGATGCCGACGCCGCCGATGACGCGGACGTCGCCGACCGCGCGGTGCGACGCCAGCGGCTCGAGGCCGCGCCGCAGCCAGCGCTTCGAGCTGCTGCACCTTCTCGACGGCGCCCGTCTCCTGAATCAGATCGAGGCTCGCCACCGCCACCGCGCAGGCCAGCGGATTGCCCGTGAACGAGTGGCCGTGAAAGAAGGTCCGCGTGCGGTCCTCGCTGAGAAAGGCGTCGTAGATCGCGTTCGGTCGCAGCCGTGACGCCGAGCGGCAGGTAACCGCCGGTCACCGCCTTCGACAGGCAGATGATGTCGGGCGTCACGTCCGCGTGCTCGCACGCGAACATCCGGCCGGTCCGGCCGAATCCGGTCAGCACCTCGTCGGCAATCATCAGCACGCCGTGCGCGTCGCACAGCCGCCGGACGCCGGCCAGGAATTCCGCCGGCCAGACGATCATGCCGCCGGCGCCCTGCAGCATCGGCTCGACGAGCACGGCCGCCACGTCGCCCCCGTGCCGCTCCAGCTGCGCACCGAGCGTGTCCGCCCACGATTCGGGCGACGGCGCGCCGGGCGGACCTGCTCCGAGACATTCGATCCGGCAGGTCGCGCGCTCGAGCCCCAGCGGACAGCGGTAGCAGTACGGCGCGTGCGCGCGCACGACGTCGAACAGCATCGGCGCGAACGGCTGCGTGAACACCGACGCCTCGCTCGCCGACATCGCGCCCGACCGTGTCGCCGTGATAGGCGTGGTGCAGCGTGATGAACGTGCGGCGCGTCTGCCCCTGGTTGCTCCAGTACTGGCTCGCCATCTTCATGGCCACTTCGACGGCCGTCGATCCGTTGTCGGAGTAGAAGACGCGCGTCAGGCCGCGACGGCAGCACCTCGACGAGCCGCTCGGCGAGTTCGACGCCGGGACGATGCGTGCAGTTGGCGAAGATGACGTGCTCGATCTCGCGCGCCTGTGCCGCGAGCGCCTCGTTCAGCGTCGGGTGCGAGTGGCCGTGGATGTTCACCCACCACGACGAGGTGCCGTCGAGCAGCCGGCGGCCATCTTCGGTAAAGAGGTAGACGCCCTCGCCGCGCACGATCGGCAGCGGCTCCGGCCGCGTGAGCATCTGCGTGTAGGGATGCCAGAGGTGCGCGGCGTCGCGCGCCGCCAGCGACGCGGATTCGGATCCGGCGTCAGCCGGACCTTTGGCGATCCATCAGCCATCAGGCACAGAATGCGTCGAGTTCGCCCCGCACCGCCAGCGTGCCGGCAGCCGCGCTGGAGCGCCTCCGGCGTGAGCGGGTCGAAGGCGGGCAGTTCGCCAACCACCGTCACGTGGCCGCGCGTCTCGATGGCGACGCGGTTGTCGGGATTCGGACGGTCCGACCATGACGACACCGGCGATCGGCACGCGCCCGCGCGCGAAGCGCCTCGATCGTCAGCAGCGTGTGGTTGATGGTGCCGAGGCCGCTGCGCGCGGCGATCACGACCGGCAGGCCGAGCACGGTCATCAGGTCGATCATCAGTTCGCGCTCGTTGAGCGGCACGAGCACGCCGCCCGCGCCCTCGACGATCCAGCGATCGGTGGCAGGCTGGCTCGCATGCGAGGTCCATGCAGCGCGCGCCAGCGGTAATGGGCCGTCCGGCCAGCTGAGCGCGCGACGAGGTGCGGCGACAGCGGCCGCGGCAGCCGCACGCCCTCGTCGCAGCACGCGCTCGGGCGACGCACCGCTCAAGCGCCAGCACCTCCGCGGTGTCGTCGTCCGCCTCGATGCCGGTCTGCACCGGCTTCCAGTAGCGCAGGCTCGGCATCGCGCCGGAAGCGGTACATCAGCGCCGCGGACACCACCGTCTTGCCGACGCCGGTGTCGGTGCCCGTTACGAAGACACCGCGGAGCAGACGCCGGCCTCCCTGAGCGCGAACACCAGCAGCCGGGCGAACTGGTCGAGCATCGAGCGGCTGACGCCGACGTTGACCGACACGCGCAGGCGCGCCGTCCCTGCCGGCACGGTCGGCGGCCGGATCGCGCGCACGTCGAACCCTTCGACCTGCAGCGCCGCGGCCACCGCGAGCGCCGTGCTCGTTGGCGCCGATGTGAACCGGGATGATGTGCGAGTCGCCGTGCGGCCACGTCGACCCCGGCGGCGCGCAGCCGCGCGCGCAGGTGCGCGGCATGCGCGCGCAGGCGCTCGCGGCGCTCCGGCTCGTCGCCGAACGACGTCGAGGCTCGCCATCAGCGCGTGGCGCCATCGCCGGCGGCGCAGCCGTCGAGAACACGAACGGCCGCGCACGCTGCACGAGGTACTCGATCAGCCCACGCCGGGCCGGCGACGAACGCGCCGCCGACGCCGAGCGCCTTGCCGGCCGGGTTGATCGACACGAGCACGTCCGGCGTCCGACGCCGCACTGCTCGATCAGGCCGCGTGCCGCGCGCGCCGTAGACGCCGACGGCGTGCGCCTCGTCCACGATCAGCGTGGCGCCGGTGCTCGCGACAGATGCGCGCGTACTCCGCGAGCGGCGCTTCGTCGCCGTCCATGCTGAACAGCGACTCGACGACGACGAAACGGTGGCCGCGGACAGGGCGTCGTCTCGAGCAGGCGCGCGAGCGCCGACGACGTCGTTGTGCGGAAAGATGACGCGCCTCGGCGCGCGACAGGCGCGACGCCGTCGATGAGGCTGGCGTGGTTGCAGCTCGTCGGAGAAGATGACGTCGCCCGCCTCCGGCAGCGTCGTCAGCACGGCGAGGTTGGCGAGGTAGCCGGACGAGAAGAACAGCGACCGCTCGGTCCCCTTGAACGCGGCGAACCGCCGCTCGACGTCCGCAAAGGCACCGCGCTCGCCGCGCAGCAGCCGCGACCCGGTGCTGCCGCACCCCTCCGCGCTCGATGCCGGCCACGAACGCCGCCGTGACGCGCGGGTGCGACGGACAGCCTGAGGTAGTCGTTGGAGGAGAGGTCGACCCCGATGGGTGGGCGCATGCGTCCGAAGCAGGTCGGAGGCGCGCGAGGTCGGTCAGGCGCGCGCGGACGCGCGCTTCGAGCGGTCTATCCGCCGGCATTGGCCGTCTCGACTTCGCCGGGCGTCAGCCGCATTCCCAGCTTGTCGAGCAGCTGCTCGTCGTGCGACTCGCCGGGATTCGGCGTCGTCAGCAGCCGATCGCCGAGGAACACGGAATTGGCGCCGGCAAGGAAGCAGAGCGCCTGCGCTTCGTCGGTGAGCTGCATGCGCCCGGCGCTGAGGCGCACGAACGACGTCGGCATCAGGATGCGCGCGGTCGCGATGGTGCGCACCAGTTCGAGCGGATCCTCGGGCGCCACGTCGGCGAGCGGCGTGCCGTCGACCCGCACCAGCATGTTGACCGGCACGCTCTCCGGGATGCGGATCGAGCGACGACAGCTGCTGCAGCAGGCCGTAGCGCACGCGGCGATCCTCGCCCAGGCCGATGATGCCGCCGCAGCAGACGGTGATGCCGGCCTGCCGCACGCGCGCCAGCGTCTCGAGGCGCTCGTCGTAGGTGCGCGTCGTGATGATCTTGCCGTAGAACTCCGGCGACGTGTCGAGGTTGTGGTTGTAGGCGGTGAGCCCGGCCGTCGGCGAGCCGGTCGGCCTGCTCCTGCGTGAGCATGCCGAGCGTGCAGCACGCTTCCATGCCGAGCCCGCGCACGACACGCACCATGTCGAGCACGCGATCGAACTGGTCGCTGTTCGGTACGTCGCGCCAGGCCGCGCCCATGCAGAAGCGGACGGCGCCCTGCTCCCTCGCGCGCGTCGCGGCGTCGGTCAGCTCGTCGAGGGAGACGAGGTCCTGGCGGCGTGACGTCGGTCTTGTAGTGCGCCGACTGCGGGCAGTACGCGCAGTCCTCCGGGCAGCCGCCGGTCTTGATGCTGAGCAGCATGCAGCCCTGGACCTCGTCGGTCCGGTGATGCGCGCGGTGCGCCATCTGCGCGCGGAACACGAGATCCGGCAGCGGCGCGGTGTAGATCGCCTCGATTTCGGCGATGGTCCAGTCGTGGCGGATGTCGGGAGAATTCACAGGGGTGCCTGAATGCCCGACGAGTGTAACAAGAACCACGCGAGCAGCACCAGCACGGCGATGGCGATGACCACGTAGACGATGGTCGACGACGATCGCCCTTTTGGCGCCACGTACGGCTGGTACTTCGCCTCGGTGGTGGCCGTTCCGCAGCGGTAGCAGATGAGCGCCTTGTCGGCGATCTCGGTTCCGCAGTTACGACATTGCATGCGTGCGCTGGATGATCAGGGGCTTGACGAGGGCCATCACGATGAGCACCAGCCCGAAGGTGCAGACAATCGTGGCGCCGGTCGGAAGGTCGAGCATGAGCGACAGGTAGACGCCCAGCGCCGACACCACCGTCCCCATCGTCCAGCCGATGGCGAGGCGCTTGCCGATGCTCTCAGCGTACAACATCGCGCCGACCGACGGCACGATGAGGTAGCAGAACACCAGCAGCACGCCGGCAATCGCCACCGACGAGGTCACGACGAAGCCGAACGAGGCGTAGAAGAGGAAGTCCCAGAGCCTGGTCGACAGGCCTGACGCTTCGGCGGCGTCGTGATCGCGCGAGATGGCCAGGAACTGCTGCCGGAAGATGAAGTGAAACAGGCCAATCGCGCCGTACAGGAGCGCCGTCTTGCCCGACTTCCGGCCACGACACCGCGAGGATGTTGCCGACGAGCATGTCCTTCAGGTGCTCGCTCTCGGAGGTCGCCTTGCTCATCGCCAGAATCGACGCCGCCGAGGCGACCGCGTAGCAGATGCCGATGATCGCCTCCTGCGGAATCTTCGCGTGCCGGCTGCGAATCGTCGCGAAGACGAACGCGCCGACGAAGGTGAACGCCAGGCTCACCCAGTAGACCGCCGGCGAATGCGCGTCGCCGCCGCTGATCGGCATCAGCAGGGCGATCGTGCCGCCGAACGCCGCGATCTGCGCGAGCGACAGGTCGACGAAGATCACGCCGCGCTGCACCACGTGCACGCCGAGATAGGCGTGGATGCCGGTGAGGATCAGGCTGGCGACGAACGGCGCCGCGAGAAACTGGAGCATGCCGGAGTCGAGCATCATCGTCGGGCTACTTTCCGGTCGCCTGTTTCAGCGCGTTGGCGAGCAGGTTGACGTCGTAGTCGAACAGCTTGAAGTAGTCGGTGATCTCCTTCACGCCGCCGACCGACGGCGGCAGCACGATCACCTGCGCGCCGGTCTCGCGGCCGATGGCGTTCGGCGTCTTCAGGTCGAAGTACGGCTCGACCATCACCACCTTGACGTTCTGCCGCTTCATCTCGCCGATCAGGTCGAGCGTGTGCTGCGGCGTCGGCGGGATGCCCGGCCGCGGCTCGACGTAGCCGATCACGTCGAGGCCGAATCGCTCGGCGAAGTTCGGGTACGAGCGGTGGTAGGTGACGACCTTCACGCCCTTGTACGGCGCGAGCTGCGCGAGCCAGCGCTTCTCCGCCGCGTCGAGCCGCGCGGTGAAGTCGGCGAGCCGCTGGTCGAAATACGGCGCGATCGTTCGGTCGAAGCTCGCCGAGCTTCGCGGCGATCGACTTCGCGACGAGCTTGCCGTTCTCCGGGTCGAGCCAGTAGTGCGGGTTGCCGAGCGGATGCACGTCGCCCATGGCGCGCGTCACCTGCCCGGTCGGCAGGTCGAGGATCCTCGCCTGCAGCGACGCGTCGAGGTAGCCGGCCGCACCCGGCTGCACCTTCGCGTTGCGGCTCTGCGTGATCAGCGGCGGCAGCCAGCCGATCTCCAGCTCGCGTCCGACCACGATCAGCAGGTCGGCCTTCTGCAGCGGAGGATGAAGCTCGGCTTCGCCTCGACGAAGTGCGGATCCTGGTAGCCGCGCGCAATCGACTCGACGCTGATGCGGTCGCCACCCACTTCGCTGGCAATCGCCGCGAGATCCTCGGTCGACGTCACGACGTTCAGCTTGCCCTGCGCGTGCGCGACGCTCGCAACCGACGAGCATCACGACGCAGAACAGCAGCTTCGATCATATCCTTTCGACATGTGTGCATACAGAACCACGTCTGCAACAACATGGCTTCGTGCCTTCTGCTTCTGCTCTGCGTCGATGCTCGCACCTCAGAACGGATGCGCGCCGTGCGCGCCAATCGCGAACTGGAACTGGAACAGGAACTCGTTCGCGGTCGCGCCCTTCGGCATAGTCGTGCGGCGGTACTGTCCGCGGACCTGGCTGAACTCGCTCGGCCAGTAGGTGACGACGAACGACTGACCCGTGTCGTGGAGCGCTCGCATCGACTGCGCGCTCCGAACGGTCGAAGCGAAGGCCGGCGAACCAGCGGCGGGCGAACTGGTAGTCGCCCGAGACGTAGAAGCCCGATCGCGTCCTGCCGGCCGTCCGGCTGCTCGCGGCGGCTCCAGATCACCTCGCCGCGGCCGAGGAACGAGTGGTAGATGGAGCGCTGCAGCGGCCGCCAGCGGAGGGTCGCGTCGACGCCAAAGAGCGACGTCGTGAACCGGCCCAGGTCCGCGCCGTCCACCACGCCGCGAGCTGTTGTGTCCATAGGCGTACGACGTCGCCGAGGTCGATGTTGGTCGACTCGCTCAGGTCGTGGTAGCCGCGGACGTGCGCCGACGTAGCTGAGGTCGCTGCGCTCGCTCGCCCTGGAACACGTCGTTGCCGCTCGCCGCGAAACACCTGTCCGGTCGCTTCGAGGAACAGCCACGGGTTCGGAATCAGCCGCGCCACCGAGATGCCGGCGTCGGCCAGCGGCTCGTCGCCGCCGAGCAGGTTCGTCGTGACCAGCGGACGATCGGCCCACGGCAGGATGTGCGAGTGGAGCGTGTTCGCCTTGCCGAATGCCTGCGTACTGGCGGCCGACCTTCATCAGCAGACCGCCGGCAAGCGCCGGGAACGTCAGAAATCCTTCTTCGACCGCCACGCCTTCTTCGCCGAACGACAGGAAGAAGTCGGCCCGGGCGTAGGGATCGACGATGGCCTGCAGCGACAGTTCCGTTTCGGGCAGCGCAAGCGCCGGCAGCGGTGCGACGGTGTTCTTCCCCGCCGCGCCGACGAAGTTGCCGATCACCGCCATGTCGGGATTGAAGACCTTCGACCCCGCCGAGGCGTTGCCGTACACCGGCAGTGCACCGCTCGGTCCGCCGCCACCTTCAGCGCCAGCCGGCACCTGCGCGGTCGGCTGGCTGCCCGGCTGCGCATGCGCGCCGCCGGCGGCGCGCCGGCGCCGGCGGCGCGCCAGGCGCACCGGCGGGCTGTGCCGCCTTCCAGCGTGGAGAGCCGCGACTCGAGCGCCGAGAGCCGCGCGTTGAAATCCTGCTTCAGCTGATCGATTTCGGACCGAAGCGCCTGCGCCGCGGCCGCGATCCTGCGCCGGCTGCGCCAGAGCACGGGGATCGCGATCGCGACAAACGCCGCGGCGAGCAGCCGCGCGACGCTCGCACGACGGAGACCACCATGACTTCCTCCGACACGGCCCGCGCACATGCGCAGGCCACTGCCAACAGTGACGAACGAATTGATTGAAGATCAGGCGGAAGGCGGCGGGGAGCGACCGGACGAGCGCGCGGGAAGGACGGTGCCGGACAGCAGAACGCGAGTCCGAGACGGCGCTGCCCGGCATCAGCGAGGACGATGCTGATCGAAGGAGGCGGGCGACGTGCGGGTCGGACCCGACAGCTGGCTTGACGCGCATGCACTGCAGTGCTGCGGTGTCTTCAGGTGGCAGGCGATGTCGTGATGTTCGAATTGCGCCGTGACGAGGAAGACCGCGAACAGCGCGAGCGCTAAGCACGCGTATCGCCGAAATCGCCGTGTGACGTGCCGCCCGGTCATCACCCTCTCTGAATCATACGCCCGCCCAGCAGGAACCGCCACTGACCGGTATATCGGCCCGCCGGCGCGGATGCGTTATGACAGGTCTGTCGCCCTCCCGGCGCGGACGCGTTATCATTGAAGGCTCATGCCAACCCTTTTTGAAAAAGTCTGGAACGCGCACGCCGTGCGCACGCTGCCCGAGCGGCCAGACGCAGCTGTTCGTCGGCCTGCACCTCGTGCACGAGGTGACCAGCCCGCAGGCGTTCGACATGATGCGCCAGCACGGCTGGCGCGTCCCGTTCCCGGAGCGCACGTTCGCCACCGTCGACCACATCGTGCCGACCAGCTCGCAGAAGCGCCCGTTCATCGACCTCACCGCCGAGGAGATGACGATCGGCGCTCGAGACGGAACTGCCGCGAGTTCGGCATCCAGCTGTTCGCGCCGGGCGACGACGTGGCGCGGGCACCAGGGCATCGTGCACGTGATCGGCCCCGAGCTGGGGCTGACGCAGCCGGGGATGACGATCGCGTGCGGCGACAGCCACACCTCCACGCACGGCGCGCTGGGCGCGATCGCGTTCGGCATCGGCACCTCGCAGGTGCGCGACGTGCTCGCGTCGCAGTGCCTGGCGCTCGATCCGCTGAAGGTGCGCCGCATCGACGTCAACGGCGCAGCTGCGGCCGGGCGTCTACGCCAAGGACGTGATCCTCACGATCATCCGCCGCCTCGGCGTGAACGGCGGCGTCGGCTACGCCTACGAGTACGGCGGCACGACGATCGACCGCATGACCATCGACGAGCGCATGACGATCTGCAACATGTCGATCGAGGGCGGCGCGCGCGTCGGCTACGTCAATCCCGACGAGACGACGTTCGCGTTCCTCGAAGGGCGCCGGTTCGCGCCGAAGGGCGAGGCGTGCGATCGGGCCGTCGCCTGGTGGCGGTCGCTCGCGAGCGACGCGGACGCGAAGTACGACGACCGCGTCGTGATCGACGCCGCGACGATCGAGCCGACGGTCACCTGGGGCATCAACCCGGCGCAGTCGGTCGGCATCGGCGAAGCCGATCGCGACGAAGGACGAAGAAGCGCTGGCCTTCATGGGGTTCACGAACGGCCAGAAGGTGGCCGGCACGAAGATCGACGTCGCGTTCATCGGCTCCTGCACCAACGGGCGCCTGTCGGATCTCGAGGAAGCGGCGAAGTTCGTCAAGGGGCGGCAGCGTCGCCCCGCACGTGAAGGCGCTGGTCGTGCCAGGCTCGCAGGAAATCCGGCGCCAGGCGGAGGCGAAGGGGCTCGACAAGATCTTTTCGGCGGCCGGCTTCGAATGGCGCGGCGCCGGCTGCTCGATGTGCCTGGCGATGAACCCCGACAGGCTCGAAGGCAACCAGGTCTGCGCGTCATCGTCGAACCGCAATTTCAAGGGACGCCAGGGCAGCCCGACCGGCCGCACGCTGCTGATGAGCCCGGCGATGGTGGCTGCGGCCGCCGATCGCCGGCGAAGTCGATCGACGTCCGGCACATGCTCGAGGAAGTGCACGCGACGCGATAATGGCACGCCGATTACCGCCGTCACCGGCCGCGGGCTGCCGCTGCGCGGCGACGATCTCGACACCGATCGCATCATGCCGGCGCGATTCCTGCGCGCGGTCACCTTCGAGGGCCTCGAGAAGCACCTGTTCGAGGACGATCGCAAGGCCGAACCCGAACGCATCCGTTCAACAACGCCAAGTACCACGGCGCCTCGATTCTGGTCGTGAACGCGAATTTCGGCTGCGGCTCGTCGCGCGAGCACGCGCCGCAGGGGCTGATCCGCTACGGCATCAAGGCCATCGTCGGCGAGTCGTTCTCGGAGATTTTCCTGGGCAACTCGTCGGTGCTCGGCATGCCGTGCTTCACGGCCGACAAGGCGTCGATCGAGTCACTGCAGGCGCTGATCGAGACGGCGCCCGACACCGTGATCGACGCGCGCGTCGACACCGGCGTCATCACGGCCGGGACACTGACGATCCAGGGGCACCTGCCCGCCGGCGTGCGCGACGCGTTCCTCACCGACAAGTGGAATCCGACCGCGATGCTGCTCGCCGACTTCGAGCAGGTGCGCGGGACGCCAGCCGCTTGCCGTACGTGGCGGCTTCTAGTCCGCGCAGCGGGCACGAAGCTCTGGGCTCTCGGCCATAGGCTCTGGGGACCGTGCCTGTCAAAGGCACTCCTCATTCGAACGTGCGGCGATCGGCTTCGGCCTATCGACTCCCGGCTTTGGGCGGCGTCGGCGTCCGGTCCGAAGCCTGGAGCCCGATGTCTGAAGCCTGTTTCACGCGTCGTGCTTCATCTCCTGCGCCACGGCAAGGAACGCATTCGCCGCGTGCGACCGATGCGCATTGCGGCAGACCAGCGTCAGCTGACGCTTGCGCGAGATGCCCTGCACCGGCACGGCGACCAGGCGGCCGCTGGCGATCTCGGTGATCGCACAGCGCCGCGGCAGCAGCGCGACGCCGAGCTTCAGTTCCACCGCGCGCTTGATGCCGTCGAGGCTCGGCAGCGCGATCACCATGTTCAGCGAGATGTGCTGCTCTTCGAACAGCCGCAGCACGCGTTCGCGCGCCGGCGACGGATCGTTGTGCGCGACCACCGGCTCCCCGGCCACGTCCTCCATCGTCACCTGCTTGCGCTTCGCGAGCGGATGCGACGGCGGCACCAGCAGCACCAGTTCGTCGCTGCCGACGACCACCTCGAGCAGCCCCTCCTCGGCCGGGACGGAACGTGAGCGCGCCGAAGTCGAGGCTGCCCTGCTGCACTTCGACCGCGATCTGGCGCGCCGGCACGCGGCGCACGTCGACGGCGATGTCGGGGACCTTCTGGCGGAAGCGCGCCATCAGCGGCAGCAGCGTGTGGATGGCCGCCTCGTTGGCGCCGATCAGCACGCGCCCGCGCCGCAGGTCGCGCAGTTCGCGCATCGCCGATTCGGTTTCCTCGGCCAGCCGCACCAGCCGCTGACCGTAGTTCTGCAGCACGCGGCCCGGCGTCGGTCAGCGTGCCGCTCTTCGACGACCGGTCGAACAGCTGCTCGCCGAGGTCGTCCTCGAGCCGTTTCACCGCCTGGCTGACCGCCGGCTGCGTGCGATGCACCTTGGCCGCGGCGCGCGAAAAACTGCGCTCTTCGGCCACCGCGAGGAAGATCCGGAGGGCGGTCAGGTCCATAAATATCAGCTTATTGTAACGTAATAATTATCACTTTGACTTCTAGGCTCACCGGCCGCTACAACTGAGCACCATGAGTCACGATTCATCCCGAATCATCGTCTTCGACACGACGCTGCGCGACGGCGAGCAGGCGCCCGGCTTCTCGATGGACGTGCCGTCGAAGCTGACGCATGGCGCGGGCGCTCGACGCGCTCGGCGTGGACATCATCGAGGCCGGGTTTCCCGATCGCCTCGCCGGCCGACGCGGAGGCCACGCGCCAGGTGGCGCGCGAAGTGCGCCGCCCGGTGATCGCGGCGCTCGCCCGCTGCCGGCCGCTGGACATCGACGAGGCGGCACGCGCGCTCGAGCCGGCCGAGCGCAAGCGCATTCACACGTTCCTGGCCACCTCCGATCTGCACCTCGAAGCGCAAGCTGCGCATCACGCGCGAGCAGTGCCTCGAGCCGATCGTCGACAGCGTGCGGCGCGCCCGCAACTTCACCGACGATGTGGAGTTTTCGGCGGAGGATGCGACGCGCAGCGATCGCGACTTCCTCTGCCGGGTCGTCGAAGCGGCGATCAACGCCGGCGCGACGACGATCAACCTGCCGGACACGGTCGGCTACGGCGATCCCGGACGAGATGCGCGACTTCTTCGCGGAAGTCATCCGCCGCGTGCCCGAACTCCGACAAGGCGATCTTCAGCACGCACTGCCACGACGACCTCGGGCTGGCCGTGGCCAACAGCCTCGCCGCCATCCAGGGCGGCGTCCGCCAGATCGAGTGCACGATCAACGGCATCGGCGAGCGCGCCGGCAACGCGTCGCTCGAGGAGATCGTGATGGCGCTGCGCGTGCGCCAGGATCGGCTGCCGTACGACACCGCGATCAACACGCCGCTGCTCTTCGAAACGAGCCAGCTGCTCTCGCAGGCTCACCGACGAACCGGTGCAGTCGAACAAGGCGATCGTCGGCCGCAACGCGTTCGCGCACGAAGCCGGCATTCACCAGGACGGGATGCTGAAGGACTCGCGGACCTACGAGATCATGCGGCCGCAGGACGTCGGGCAGAACGCCGAAGCAGCTGGTGCTCGGCCGCCACTCCGGCCGTCACGCGGTCGGCAAGCGCGCCGAGCAGCTCGGCCTCGTCGCTGACGACCGACGAACTCGCGCAGGTCTACCACGCGGTCATCACGATGGGCGAGCACCGCAAGTCGATCGGCGACAACGACCTCCGCCGGATGGTCGAGCGCGTCCGCTCCGGTCAGACCGCGCAAGTGCAGGATAACCGCGATCAGCAATTGCTGATCGCAGATTGCTGATTGCTGATTGAATTGCTGATTCGAGAGATCGCACGTGATGTCTTCCGATTAGCAATTAGCATTTCGCAATTAGCAATTGCTAAGAATCCCTCCATGATTCCGCTTCGGGACGTCATCCCGTCCCGGACGACGCCCTACGTCACCGTCACGATCATCATCCTCAACGCGCTCGCCTGGTTCTACGAGCTCTCGCTGCCGCGCGAGGACCTGCCGGTGTTCCTGCAGCTGTTCGGCGTCGTGCCCGCCGCCTTCAGCCCGCCGACGCTCGTCAGCTCGATGTTCCTGCACGGCAGCTGGTCGCACGTGATCGGCAACATGTGGTACCTGTGGATCTTCGGCGACAACGTCGAAGATCGCCTCGGCCACGGCCGCTTCATCGTCTTCTACCTGCTGTGCGGCATCGTCGCGGCGTTCGGCCAGATCGTGCATCGACCCGCAGTCGACGCTGCCGACGATCGGCGCGAGCGGCGCGATCGCCGGCGTGATGGGCGCCTACTTCGTGCTCTATCCGCAGTCGCGCGTGCTGACGCTGATTCCGCTGATCATCTTCTGGGAGATCATCGAGCTGCCGGCGATCATGCTGCTCGGCTTCTGGTTCCTGATGCAGCTGTTCAGCGCCGGCGCGATCGCCGTCACCGCGAGCACGCAGGCGGCGGCGGCGTCGCCTTCATGGCGCACGTCGCCGGGTTCGTCGATCGGGCATGATCGGTGTGTTCGTCGTTCAGGAAGAAGCAGCAGCCCGACGCGTGGTGGGCGTGAGCGACGCGATGCAGTCGATCAGCGGATCGGGCCGCGTCGGACTGGTGATCGGCGGATGTCGACCCGGACCTAGGACTTGGTCTTGAGCGAGCGATCGATGCGGGCGAGTCTCGAGCAGGAGCTTCTCGAGCGCGTTCTCGTACTCGTCGGGACGCATGGTGTCCTTCCGCGCCCGGAGCTCCTCGAGCTGCGTGTTCAGCTCGGCGCGTGCGGCGCAGCAGCGCCGTCCGTCTCCGGATCGCCGGTGTCGAGGATCGGCGGATCGCCTCTGCAGGTAGGTGACGCGCGCCAGCATGCCGTCGGCGCCCTGGTCATCGACCAGCCGTCCCGACGCCGTCGCCGTCGTCGTCGAGCATCGGATGCTCGGTCGCCAGCTGCGCGCGCTGTTCGAACCAGTCCTTGACGCGCGCACTCGCGTACGTGAACGCCTCCCAGATCGACACGCGGCCGTTCTTGTCGAGGTCGGCGGCGTCGTCCTTGAACGCCTGCACGAGGAACTGCGGGAGGACCGTCTCGTAGCGTCTGCGCCGCGGAGTCGTTCGCGGTGATGACGATGCGGTTCTTCGCCGAGAGCTCCTCGATGAACGGGAAGCTGCCGCTCGCGGCGTTGATGAAGACGAGCCGGCCGGGCATGCGGCTTCAGCAGGTCCGCCCACTCGCGGGCGCTCAGGTCCGGACCGACCAGGTTGAACTTGCGCTTCGCCCGAGTCGGCGCCGCTGCCGTGCCCGACCAGCACGACCAGCACGACATCGTCCTTCGTCGCGCGCTTCCGGATGTCGGCAATCGCGGCGCGCACGTTCTCGCGGGTCGCCTTCTGCGCTCCGGCGGACTCCTCTTCGGCGAGCACGCAGGACGTGATCCTCCGGATAGCCGAGCGGTCCCTGCAGCAGCTGCACGAACGACGACCGCCACTCGTCGTATCGTTCGCGCGTACTGCGGCCCCCCGATGCGCCGGTCACGACGAGCGCGTAGCGTTCGCCCGCATCGTGACGCAGTCCCGCGTGCGCGCGAGCAGAGCAGAACGGCGTGCATCGACGATGACAGCGGCCGCGCGCCGACAGAGCGTTCACGCGGGCAATTATCCCGTGTTCGACGTGCATTTCTGACGTCCAACTTCGCACGCGCGACGTCTGCCGTGCGTTCACCGCATGCCCCACGACGCGGCGCACGATCCACTCCGCGACCAGGAAGCCGATGACCAGCGCGAATGCCCACGGTTCGTGCCAGAGATCGCGGCGCTCGGGCTCGAGCGTTTGCGGCGACGCTGGAGGCACGCGCTGCCAGCACCCGGTCGGTCTCCGCGGCCGGCACGTACTGCCCACCCGACTGCCGCGCCAGCCGCCGCAGGAATCCTTCGTTCAGCCGCGGATCGGCGAACTCGGGATCGGTGCCGCCGACATAGAACCATCGGTCGGCGACGCCGAGCGAGCGTCGCTGCCGCGCCGCGCTTCGGCGCTGCACGCGATACGAGCCCGGCGGTGTCGGCCGCAATCGACGGCGGCGTGCTGCCCGGCGCCCGATGGCCGCAGCGGCAGCGGCGTCGGGTTCCCCGCCTGGCGCCGTCAGCGTCGCCTCGACCGTCGCGTCCGCGACCGGCGCGAACGCCGCGTCGCGTGTCTCGAGCTGCACGGCGATCGAGTCGCCCGTCGGCCGGCGCAGTCCGGCACGCTGAGCGTCACCGGATCGGGCGCATCGCTCGACAGCCAGCGCGCGGCCTGCCGCCAGAAGAACTCGTAGCTGCGATCGGTGGCCGGCCGCAGCATGCGCCAGCGCCACGACGCCTCGCCGGCGAAGACCATCGAGCGGCCGCGGCCGTAGCGTTGAATCGCGATCAGCGGCACCGGCGCGCCGTTCGGCCGACTGCGTCACCGCCAGCACCGTCGCGCCGGGCCGCGGACCGCCGACCGGCGAACTCGACGCGAGCGGCGGCAGCGCCGCCCACTGCTTCCGCGACTCCTCCGGCGTGGCGCGCGATGCGCATGATCGGGTGGAGCGCACCCTCCGGTGTCAGCGTCACCGACGTTGTGCGCCGGCGCCGCCCTCGCGATCCGCCGGCTCGTGTCGGCGCACCGCCGCGCCGATCGTTCAGTTCGACCGGCAGCACTTCCTCGAGCGGCGATCCGGCGATGCCCGCGCTGCAGAAACGACCGCCCGCCGAGCACCAGCAGACCGCCGCCACGCACGCTGACGAAGTCGGCGAGCAGTTCCATCTGCGCGCGCCCGAAGAACTCGCCCTCGAGGTTGCCGATGATCACCGCGTCGTAGGCGAACAGCGCTTCGCGCGTCGTCGGGAAACCCGGACGTCAGCGCGGCGCCGCGACCGCCGCCCGCCTGGATGAGGAACGTGTCGCGGCCGCTGTCGTTCTTGCCCTTGCGCACGATGGAATCGATCTCGAAGCTCGGGTCCTGCGACAGCGCGCGCACCAGGAAGCTGTGCTCGTAGCCCGGCGCTCCGCCGAGCACCAGCAGCCGCCGCTTGCGCGCCGCCGGGCTCAGCAGCACGCTGCGCGTGTTGTTCTCGGCGATCGTCTCCTTCGGGTCGGCGACGATTTCGGCGGTGTAGACGGTCGCATTCAGCGGATCGGGCGAGACGGCGAACGTCTCGTCGTCGGCGTGCCGTCGGCGGCCGGCACGACCGGCGCGATTCGACCAGCTGACCGTTGGCGAGCAGCCGCAGCGCATACGGCATCGCGCCCGAAGCCGTGGGCGACCGTCGTGACGTGCAGATCGACGAGCGCCTGATCGAGCCGCGGATCGCCGGCCGTGATGCCGACCACCTCACGATCCGGCACACCCTCCGGCCGACCCGACGCCGACCGCGAACACCGGCGACGCCGGCGCGCGACCGCGGACGTCCTGCGCGCCCTGTCCCGTGTCGCCGCCGTCCGACAGCACGACGATGCCGGCGACACGGCGGCCGCGGAAGCGCTCGCGGACGGCAGCGACCGCTCCGGCCAGATCGGTGCGCCGGCCATCGGCCGATCAGGCTCTTCGGCCGACGACTCGGCGAGCACCGTCGCCGACCCGGAACACTTCGGGCCTGCCGATCTCGCGACAGCGCCGGAAGGATCGCGCGTTGAGCAAGCTGTCGCGCCTGCGCGATGCGCGATGCCGCCGTCGGCATCGGCGATCGCGCATGCTGCGCGACGCGTCGACCAGCACCGGCACGACGATGTCACCGGCGTTGACGGGCGGCAGCAGGATGATCGGCCGGCACGCGAACAGGAGCACGGCGACGAGCGCCAGCGCGCGCAGCGCGACGAGCACGCCGCGCTGTCGTGGCGACAGCGGCACGAAGCGGCCGCCGATAGGAATAGAAGGCGATCCCGGCAAGCCCGAGCGCCAGCAGCGCGATGAGCCACCAGGGAATCGGCGACGCGAAATGGATCAGGGTCGTTTCCTCGTCGCCAGCGCCTTGAAGTAGCTGTCCACCTGCTGCTGGTACTCGGCAGGCGCGCGTTCATCGCCGCCGGACGCGAGCCGATCCTTCGAGGCCTTCTCCTGCAGCGTTTCGACAGCGTCGACTCGACATCGTCGAGCGCGAGCGTGACCTGGCGCGTGAGCTCCTGCCACTTCGCGAAGTCCTGCTTGAAGCCCTTCGGTGCCCGGCGCGGACAGCACCATGCCCTGTCCTTCGAACGTGGAGCCCGGGCCCGCCTCGGTGCGTGCGTTCGAGCGCTGTCGCGCTGCGTCTCGTTCAGCAGTTCGCGCACTTCCTGCATCTGCTTCCCGATATCGGCGCGCAGCTGCTCGAGCGTCGGCCGGATCGCCGGTCGATCCGCCCTGCCCCTGCCCCGGCTTGCCCCGTCTGGCGATGGGCTGTGCCCTGCGCCTGTGAACTGGCCTGCGGCGAGCCTTGCACGCTGGCCCGACGCACTGGCGATCGAGTTCCTCGAGCTGCCGCGTCAGATCGTCCATGCGGTTGCGCAGATCGCGCGCGCGCGTCGACCTGCTCGTTCAGCCGCCGCGACTCGTCGTCCTGCGGCGTGTCGACGAGATTGCAGGCGATCGGCCAGCCGATCGAGCGCGCGGGCCAGCTCCTGCTGCGCGCCCGCCTGGCTCGGGGCACCGGCGCGCGGCGTCGGCGTGCCACGAGTGGACGCCGCCTCGGACGATGGCGGGACGCTGGCTGGTGGCCTGACTGGCCGGAGGCGAGTCGACTGGCCCGGCAGCCGCCTTGCGCATCGCGTCGGCCGACTGCTGCATGCGCTCGGCGAGCCGCTGACGTTCGATGTCCTTCGCCGCGTCTGCCGCGGCCTGCTGCAGGTTCGCAGCGTCTGGAGTTCCGGCGCCCGTCGGCGGCCCGATGGCGCGTTCGGTCGACGCGAGCCCGGGCGGCGACGACCCTGACCCTGCTGCTTGAGCCCTTCCTGGACGCGCTGCAGGCGCTCGGCGAGCGCGGTCCTGCTCACCGGCGAGACGCCGCAGCGTGTCGCTGCTCGCCTGGCCCGTCGCGCGCGCGCCCCGACTCCGCACGCAATCTGACGCTGCGCGTCGGCGAGTTGCCGCGCCTCGAGCTGCAGATCGCCGAGCGCGCGCCGCCGGCCTTCCGCCGTGCTGCGCCTGCAGCTGCCGTTCGAGATCGCGCAGCTGCTCGAGCGCGCGCGCGCGCTCGGGCGCTCGCCTGCCCGGCATCCTGGCGCTTCAGATCGCTGGCGGCGCTGCGCATCTCCTCGGAGATGTCGCGCATCTGCTGCGTCCCTGCGCCCTGGCGCACCTGCCGCCATCCTTCCCCTGCGACCCCTGGCGCGCGCATTCTGGCTGTCTCCGGGACGACGCTGGCCCGACTGGCCGGCTTGTCCCTGCTGCCCGGCCTGACTGCCCGGGCTGACCGCTCGGCTGTCCGGACTGCCCTTTCTGTCCCTGCTGCCCCGGCTCGCCCTGCTGGCCGCCCTGCTGCTGACCGCCCTGCTGCTGCAGCTGCTTGGCGACCTGCTCCGCGCGATCGCGCAGCTCGTTCTGCTCGCGCGTCGAGATCGTCGAGCTGCCGCTTCTGCTTCCTCGGCGGACATCTGCGCACTGGTTGCGCGCGAACTCCTGCTGCTTGCGTACCAGTTCGTCCTGACGCCGCGCCAGTTCCTTGATGCGGTCGACGGCGCTGGCGTTCTTGTCTTCGGTCTGCTCGGCGCTCGTCTTGTTCTCGTAGTTGGTCTGCTGGTTCTTCGCGAGTTCCTTGTCGAACAGGCTCGACAGATCCTCGGTGGACCGGTTCTGCCCCGCGCCGTTGCCGGCCTGCTGCCGCTGGATCTGACGCTTCTTCACGTCGGCCTGCGCCTTGAGCAGGGCGTTCAGCGCCTCCATCTCGGGCGGCAGCGCCTCGGTGGTCTTCAGCGCGTTGAGCGAGGTCGACCGCCTTGCCCATGGCGTTGGACGCGGTGGTCATCGCGTCTTCTTCGGGCATGCTCTGACCGACGCGCGGGCGTCCGGCGCGGCGGCGGCGGGGTCGGCGGCTGCGGACCGGCGCCGGCCGCGTGCCGCCAGGACGCGGGCGCCGCGGATCCCTCATCGTCGACTCGCGGAAGGCAGCTCGACGTCTGCTCGACGCGCATCTTGAGCTCCGCCTCCGACTTCGACACGGCGCGGATGTCCTGCTCGCGACTTCGCGCCCTGCGCGTCGCGCGAGCGGCGATCCAGCTTCCAGGTGGCGACGACGATTTCCTTCTGCGCGGCGACGAGATCGTCGAGCTGCGGGTTGCCGCTGCCGCCGCCCATCGCCGCCTGCGTCTGCGCGAGCGTGAACTCCTCCTCGAACGGCTTCACCTCGAGGAAGAAGATGTCGCTGCGCGATTCGCTGGCGCGCTTGCCGCGCGGCAGATCGCGCGCGCGCACGTAGTAGCTGACGAAGTCGCCGGGCGAGACGTCGATGTCCTCGAGGTACATGACGTAGCGGCCGGTGACCGATGTCGAGTGCGGCGGAATGCCGAGCGGCACCACCTTTTCCGCGCCGCCGCGCACCGCGTACACCAGTTCGAGCGCCGACACGCCGAAGTCGTCCTGCGCCTCGGCCGCGATCTCCACTTCCTCGAGCCGCGTGACGCGCCGGTCGCTGGCCGGCCGGACCACGTGCACTTCGGGCGGACGGTCGTCGAGGATGCGGATGAAGTATTCGGTGTCGCCCCGGCTGTTCATCCCGTCGGCGTCGGCGAGCGCCACCCGGTACGAGCCGTTCTCGGTAATCTGCAGCGACCCCGTGAGGACGGTCGGCGATTCAGCGCTCAGCGTCGAGCGACGTGTCGGCGCCGAGCACCATCTGCCCGGTCGCGACGGGCGCGTCGGTGTGCACCTTCACCGTGACGCTGGTGCCCTTCGGGTCCGTAGATGTCGCCGCCGTCCTCTTCGACCCGCGGCGCGAGCCCGAGCGCCTGCGGATAGGCGTACTCGACGTCGATGCGTGCGACGCGCGGCGGCCTGCACGACCGCCACGTCGAACGCCGGCGACGCGGCCGAACCGGCGAGCACCTTGTAGCGGAACGAACTGGTGAGCGACTGCAGCGCCAGAGCGGAAGTGCCCGCGCGCCATCGGTCTCCATTTCGGTCGGCTGCCACTCCTCGGAACCCGCTGGCCGCGCGGAGCAACTGCGCCACGACCGGCGCGCTGTTTCCGACGAGCCGCGCCTCGACCGTCAGCGCGGACCCGGCCTGCACGCGCGTGTTGCCGGGTGTGACGTCGAGGACGATGTGCGACGGGAACAGCATCAGCGCGACGGCGTCGAACGCCTGCCGTGCCGCGTGACGCGCGAGCGAAGAGCATGCCGACGCAGAGCCGCGCAGGCAAGCGCCGCCCGCGACGCCGCGCCGGCGAATCGCGTCGCCCGGAACGATCACCGCGGCGTCGACGCGCCGCGGCCGCCTTCGCCGCGTCGCGAATCATCGCGTCGGCCAGCGCCGGACGATCGTCCTGCGTCACGCGTCGTGGCCACGTCCACGGCGCTGACCAGCCGTTCGTCGAGCGACGCGTCCGCTCTTCGATGAAGCGGGCGACGTCGCGGTCGGACGGGACATGCCGCGCCGGCCAGACGGCCCAGACGAGCGCGCGCGACAGCCGGCGACAAGGCCGCAGACGCCGAGCACCGCGAGGGCGATCGGCGAGCGCGACAGCCACGAGCGACAGCGCGAGCGCAAGCGCGATCACCAGCGCGCCGGCGAGCGCCGCCGCGCGTCGTCACCTGCAGGAGCACGAGGCGACGCCATCGCGCCCGCACGCGGTCGAGAAGTTCCTGAATGGGCCCGAACTGCTCGCTCATTTGTCTCAGGCGATCCTTGTCGCCACCCAGCTTTCCACGACCATCATCGCCAGCATCACCGCCAGCACATATTGCCAGATGTGCTGCCGTTCTTCGTGCTCCTGTGCCTGCAGCCGCGCACCGGCCTGGGCCCCGCCGCCCGAGGGTGGCGACGGCGCCTCTGAAACTCTCGGCGTCAGCCGCCCGGGATCGGTTTCTGCCGGATCGACATTGACCGCTACCAGCTTGGACGCCGGCCCGCCCGGGCGTGGCCGCGACGCCGGGCACGGCGGCGACCCCAGCCGGCACGTCCGCCACCAGATACTCAGCGGACTCGCTGCTCGCCGCCCGGCCAGGTATCGCAGCGATTCGTGCAGGAACGGGACGAAGGTGGCGTGCAGCGGGAAAGTCGTTGCCGCGATTGTCGAGGTCCGAGGCGATCACGAGCGCGTGACCCTCGCCGGACGCGCAGTCGACGAGCGCCGGTTCGCCGCTCGTGAACCGCGCGAGCACCGGGACAGTCGTCCGTGCGGACCACCGAGACCCGCTGGAACTGCACGAGCCCAAGCGCGCCGCGAGCCGAACCGAAGGCGCGCACGACAGGATGACGCACGTCCGACGCGCCCCAGGTTCGCGTCGTGCGCGCGCCGGGCGCCGGCGGCGTCCGGAGTGACGATCGAAATGCGCGGACCCGCGAGCACTTCCTGCAGCACCTCGCCGTCCACGTCCGGGCCCGGCGGCGACGATCATGCCACCGCCCTTCTTCAGGTACGCGGTCAGCAGTTCACGGCCATGGTGCTCGAGCGCCCGCGTCGACAGGCAGCACGATGGCCGTGTGCGCGTCGAGCCGCGCCTGGTCCCACGACACCAGTTCGCCGGCGCGCGATCCCCGTCGACTGCGATACGCGCGGCCGTCCGCGCCCGCGGCCATCGAGCGCCTGCTGCAGGTAGAACGCGTCGCGCGCGAGATCGCCCGACGTGCGTGACCACGAGCACCGTCGGCCGCGACGCGCTGTCGAGCACCACGAAGCGGGCGTTGTCGCGCGGCGACGCCCGTCGCGTCGTCGACGCTCACCGACGCCCAGCGCCCTTTCGGGAGCGGGAACGCGACGCTGGCCGTCTGTCCCGCGCCAACCGGCACGGTCGATCTCGGCCGCGACGCTGCGTGGCTGGACGTCGAGTCGGGCGAGTCGTGCACGTTCAGGCGCAGGCGCGCCGACACCTGGCGTCGGTCCCGGTGTTGCGCACCGACGCGAGCACACGCGATCGCCCGCGACGCGCGCGGAGGTGACGGCCAGGTTTGCCGGCGGCGCGCCGACGTCGGCGACCTCCACCTTCACCGAGTCAGGCACCGACGCGCGGTCGCCGACATCCCACCCGGTCTCCTGGAGATCGGTGACGACGACGATGGTGCCGGGCCGGCCGCGCAGCAGATCCACCGAGGCGTTGAGTGCCGCGCGGAAGCGCGTGCCGCCTGCGCCTGGCTGCGCGGCGTCGATCGCCGCAGTCGCCGTCGCTCGATCGCCGACGGCTGGCTCGCAACCTGCGCGCCATCGGCGAAGGTCACGACCGCGACGAGACGTCCCTCGTCGGCTCGGTCGATCGCCTGCTTCGCCAGCTGGCGCGCCTTCTCGAACTGCCCCGGCGCCGACATGCTCAGCGACGTGTCGAGCGCGACGACGGTGGTGGCGCCCGAGGTGGCGAGGCTCGAGGCGAGGAAGGGACGCGCGAACGCGAACGCCAGCAGCAGCAGCGCCGCCACGCGCAGCGCGAGCAGCAGCAGTTCGCGCAGCCGGCGACGGCTCGAGCTGCTCGACCGGCGCATGCCGCAGCAGGTGCACGGCCGAAAACCGCACGCGCGTTTCCGGCTCGCGCTTCAGCAGGTGCAGCACGATCGGCACGGCCGCCGCCAGCGCGCCCAGCAGGAACAGCGGCGAGAGGAACGCCATCAGAACGCGTGCTCCCGCGTCGAGAGGTATTTCATCAGCGCGAGTTCGAGCGGATCGGCGGTCGTGAGCAGGTGGTAGTCGATGCCGGCGCCGCCCAGCTCGCGCTTGTAGCGGTCGATGAGCGCCTGCATCGCCTCGATGTAGTGCTGGCGCACGACGGCCGGCACGGCCATGCACCTCGGCTTCCGTTTCCATGTCCTCGAACCGCGTCGCGCGCTCGAAGGGGAACTCGAGCTCGTGCGGATCGAGCACATGAAACACGACGACGTCGGTGCCGCGGAACTGGAAGTGCTTCAAGCCCGCGGATCACGCGCTCGGGCTCGTCGAGCAGATCGGAGATCAGCACGACCATGCCGCGCTTGTTGATGCGACGATGGCGAGCTGGTGCATCGGCTTCGAGACGTTCGTCTTCTGTCCGAGCTTCAGCCGCTCGAGCGTCACCAGCATCGCGCGCAGGTGCCCCGGCCGTGCGCTTGCCGGGAGCATGCCAACGATGCCCTCGTCGAATGCGGTGAGCCCGACCGCGTCGCGCTGCCGGTTCATGAGGTAGGCGAGCGATGCGGCGAGGCACTGGCCGTATTCGAACTTCGTCAGGCCGCGCGAGCCGTAGCCCATCGAGCCGCTCACGTCGAGCATGATGTGGCAGTCGAGGTTCGTCTCCTCCTCGAACTTCTTGACGTAGTGGCGATCGCTTCGGGCGTAGACCTTCCAGTCGATGGTCGAGAGGTCGTCGCCGGGGATGTACTGCCGGTACTCGGCGAACTCGACGCTGAAGCCCTTGAACGGGCTGCGATGCAGGCCGGTGAGAAACCCTTCGACGATCGTGCGGGCGCGCAGTTCGAGCGTGCCGAGGCGCGCCACCACCGCCGGATCGAGGAACTGGCGCGAGCGCGCGCCCTGGGCCACGGCCTACATCCCGCTCTTCGGCACCGGAACCGTCTCGAGCAGCCGCTCGACGATCGTGTCCGAGTTGATGCGTTCCGACTCGGCGTAGAAGTTCGTCATCACGCGGTGCCGCAGGATCGGCTTGGCCAGCGACTGGATGTCCTTGATCGACACGTGATAGCGGCCATGCATCAGCGCGCGCGCCTTGCCT
This sequence comes from uncultured Acidobacteriota bacterium, assembly GCA_963697745.1. Classification (GTDB taxonomy): domain Bacteria; phylum Acidobacteriota; class Vicinamibacteria; order Vicinamibacterales; family CAVVIG01; genus CAVVIG01. Next base: position 171,480 of record CAVOPD010000007.1, read on the forward strand.
CCGCGCACCAGCGCCTGCGAGGCGCGCAGACCGGCGCCCCACTTCACCCACTTCTCGACGAAGTCTGGCGCGTCCGGGCCGGCCCGGCCGCGACGCATCGACCAGGCGCACGGCGTAGCGCGCCACTTCCTCGGCGATCACCACCTCGCGCGCGAGCTCCTGGAACTGGAGAATGTCGGGCCCGCTCAGCACGCGCTCGGGCCTGAGCCGCTTCGCGCCGGTCGTCTGCGTCACGACCGCCACCTCGTCGTCTTCGTTCAGGTAGTCGATGACGAGATTGAACATGAAGCGATCGAGCTGCGCCTCCGGCAGCGGATAGGTGCCTTCGAGCTCGATCGGGTTCTGCGTCGCGAGCACGAAGAACGGCTGGTCGAGCGGATAGGTCCGTCCGGCCGCGGTGACGTGGTACTCCTGCATCGCCTCGAGCAGCGCGGCCTGCGTCTTGGGCGGCGTGCGGTTGATCTCGTCGGCCAGGATGATCTGCGCGAAGACCGGCCCCTTCACGAACCGCAGACGGCGGCCGCCGGAGTCTTCGTCGAGGATCTCGGTGCCGGTGATGTCCGACGGCATCAGGTCCGGCGTGAACTGGATCCGCTTGAAGTCGAGATCGAGGATGTCGGCGAGCGTCCGGATCAGCAGCGTCTTGGCCAGCCCGGGCACGCCGGTGATCAGGCAGTGCCCGCCGGTGAACAGCGCCACCAGCACCTGGTCGATGACGTCGTCCTGTCCGACGATGACCTTGCGAAGCTCGGTGAGAATGCGCTCGCGACCTTCGGCGACGCGTTCCACGCTGTCGGCGCCAGTCTTCGTCTCGTTCTCCAAACGGTCTCCTTCGCCAGGATCGGCTCGGACGTCAGATTTCGCAGGTCGATTGACGATTTCAGCGACTTCCGACTTGCGACGTGCGACTCAGAACTTCGCCACGTGCAGACGTTGGCCGAATCGGCTCGCATTCTGAGCACTCGTTCTGACGTTCCAACTGTCAGGTCTGCAATTCGTCAAATCCTAATCGTCAAATCGCGTCATCAGTGCGTGAGCGCGTAGACGACCTCGTTGATGCCCATCCGGTACGCCAGTGACGTGTATTTCAGGTAGCCGGGATAGTCCTCCGCATTCGACCATTCCCAGCCGTCGCCCATGTCGGTGTTCCAGTTGACGTACAGCATCGGGCGCTCGTTGTCGTCGAAGATCGTGCGGAGATGCGCGACGAACCCGCCCTTCTCCCAGCTGCGCCCCGCCATGAACGAGCCCAGGCCGGCGACCTGCGGGTAGCCATCGAGCTTGTAGAAGCTGCTGAAGATCGGGTGGTCCTTCGGGAAGTCGACGATCTCCCGATCGGGAAACACCTTCTTCATCTCGTCCTCGAAGTGCTGCCACTCGTAGGGCCCGTGGAAATCGTCGAAGAGCGCCGTGCCGCCGCGCAGCAGGAACTCGCGGAGGATCTTCACGTCGCTGTCGGTGAGCTGCAGGTTGCCCGGCTCCACGAAGTAGATCCACGGATTCTGGAACAGTCGCGGATCGTCCAGCGTGAGCACGATCGGATCCAGCACGTCGATCGACGTGGCGGTCTTGATGCGCCGCGACAGGTTCTGCTCGGCCGCCGGTCCGTCGATCAGCCACGGTTCGCCGTAGAAGTCCTGCTGCTGGCGCGTGTCTTCGGTCGTGTAGTGGTACTTGATGCGCACGAAGCGCCACTGCAGGCCGGCGAAGCGGTCGTCGGCGGCCGTCGGCAGCTGCGCGTCGACCTGTCGGCTGCAGCGTCGGGACCAGCGTGAACGCGAGCAGCGGCGCACATCAGCAGCCGGCTCCGTTCGGCCTGTCACGGACGCGCCTCGGACAGCTTCAGCAGCAGATCCTGCGCGCGCTCGTAGCTGGGCGCCACTTCGAGCGCCGCCAGGGTCTGCCGGCGGGCGTCCGCGCGCTTGCCGCTCTGGAAGTAGCTCTCGGCCAGGTCGGTGTACGCCGCGCCTGGTCCACCGGGTTCATCGCCACGACGGCCTTGAACTCGCGGACCGCGGCGTCAGCCTTGTTCTGCTTCATGAACACGCGGCCCAGCGCCGTGCGCGACTCGGCGTCGAACGGATCGATGTCGACGATGCGCGCGGTAGACCGGCTCGAGCCGCGCGGGATCGGTGACGCCGTTGTCGCGCATCAGCGCCGCCAGCTGGCGGGCCGCGTCGATGTTGTTGAAGTCGACGGCCATCTGCGCCTGCAGCGCCTCGATCGCAGCCTGGATAGTCCTTGCCGCTGGATGGCGATGTCGGCGATGCAGCGCGTTGGGGCTGTCGTCGCCAGCGGCGATCGGCACCAGTGCCGCGGCCTTCTTGAACGCAGCCACGGCGCCGTCGAGGTCGCCCGCGCGCCGCAGCTGGACGCCAAGCGCCATCTGCGCGATGTAGCTGCCCTCGTCCTTCGCCACGTACGCCTTCAGCTCGTCGAGCGGCATCTTCGGCAGGTTCGATGCCCTCCGGCGGTTCCTTCAGCGCGGCGCGGATCGCTCCGTACTTCTCTTCCATGCGGCGGTCGAACGCCGCCTGCATCTGCGCCGAGGTCGACGCCAATCGCCGTGCGCATCGCCTCGTTGGTTTCGAGCCCCTGTCCGTAGGCGCGCAGCAGCTTGTGCAGCCCCTCGTCACCGTAGGTGTCGACGATGTGCTCGACCAGCAGCGATGCCTGGAAGTAGGCGAGGCCGATCTCGGCGCGGATCCTGGAACGAGGCGTTGAGTTCTCCAGCTTGATCGTCTCGCCGCGGTTGAGCAGCGCCGGCGAACTCGACGTCCATGCCGCGCGCCCAGTCGGGCCGCGCCACCTTCTCTTCGTACTCGGAGATGCCTTCGGTGAGCCAGCGAGGCACGCGCTGGTTCGACATCTGCAGCGTGATCACGTGCGCGAGCTCGTGCCACAGCGTGCCTTCCCACTGGAACTCGCCGGGCGGACGCGCCTTCGGCGAATCCATCGTGACGACCCGGCCGAAGCAGGCGCCGAGCGCGCCGATCATCCCGGGCAGGCCGACGTTGCGCACGGCGAAGTCGTCGTGCTTCGGGAAGATCTCGATCAGGATCGGCCCCTTCGGCGTGAACTGATACCGCTTGCGTCAGCGCGACAATCGCCTGGTTGGCGAGCGACACGACCGAGTCGCTGCATGACCGGCGCGTCGCCCTTGTCCATGCGGATGATGAAGTCGCCGTCGCGGACGCGTGACGAACTTGTCCAGCGTGTCCATCATCTGCAGCAGGTTGTAGGAGACGACGTCGTAGGGATGATCCTTGAACGACTGCTCGAGCGCCGACCGAGCGCCCGCCTCGTCGCCGGTGCGCAGCAGGTGCGTGCCGAGATCGGAGAGGCGCGCGGGTTGTGCGGATCGAGCGCCAGCCCCTTGCGCACGAGCACGACCGCTTCGTCGAAGCGGTAGTTGTGCGCCGCAAGTTCGCCGGCCAGCCGGTAGGCCTCACCGTAGTTGGGCGACAGCGACAGCACCTTCGGATGTTCTGCTCGAACTCCGGCTGCTTGTCCTCGACGTAGGCGAGCGCGGCCGAGCAGCGCATGCGCGTCGAGGCTCGACGGGTTGACGTCGAGCGCCTTCTGAATGGACTGCGCGCCTCGTCGCGATGTCCGGCGTCGGCGGCCTCGGTCGCAATGAACAGGTGCGCGGGCACGGAGGAGGGTTGATCTCGAGTGCCTTCTGGGCCAGACACCGACCGCTTGCGGCGGATTCGTCGTCGCTGACCGCCTAGTGCCATGCCGACGAGCGCCGGCGCCCACTTCGGATCCTCCTTCAGCGCCGCCTGGAACGACTTCAGCGCATCGGCATTGCAGCTCTGGCAGCGGCCCTCGACGAACATCTCGCCCCAGGCGGTCTGGATGGCGGGATCGCGCGGGGCCGCCGTCGCCGCATCGCGGTACGCGGCGTTCGATTCGTTGAAGCGCCCGAGAGCGCGCAGCGCGCGCGCACGCCGCGCCAGGTCTGCGGCGCGCGTGGCCGTGTCGGCCGCAGTCGGCGACGCGGGTGAGGTACCTGGGTTCCCGTCGGTCGGCTCAGCATTCTCAGGAGCAGGCCCGAGTTCGAGCGCCGCGTCACTGGTCGGCTGACGCTGCGCCAGCCGGACGCAGCAGATCTTCGGCTTCCTTGTATTGCCCGCGCTCGATCAGGGCACGCGCGTGCAGCGCGACGAGTTGCGGGTCGAACTGGTCCTTCCCGGTAATCGACGCAACCTCGTCGTACCGCCCCTCGATCAGGGCGCGCATGGCGAGTTGCGCCGGCGTCTGCGGGATCGCGGCAGCGGGCGGCGATGGTCGACGCACCTGCGCGACCGCGACGGAAAACGATACGCCGAGCACGAGCGCGGCGGTCAGACCGAGCGCCTTGCGCGTCATTTGCACATTATATAGGACGGTTTTTCACCGGCGTGCTGGCCGGTAATTTGGCGTGAATGGACGGGCTAAAACAGTTCCCGCCAGGTGTAGAACAGCGCGGCGTTCGAATGCCTGAATGGCCATGAAGGTCGCCAGCCAGCCGCCGCGCTGCCGCGTCGGGGATAGCCTCGCCAAGCCAGATGAACGCCGGGAAACAGCACGGCCGACATCCGCCCAGTCGACAGAAAACCGCCGGTCGCGAGCGGTGGCAGCATGTTCATGAGGATGAACGATCAGATACGGCAAGCCCGAGCCGACGCCACACCGGAACGGCCAGCGCGAGCACGAACAGCGCGCCGAGCGCGTTCAGCAGATCGTCCGGCAACGTCTGCGTCACCAGCGTACGCCGCTTCTTGGAAGTAGCGTACCGGTCGGATACCAGGGTGCCGAAGCCCGATGTAGTCGCGGCCCCAGGCAACCTGGCCCTCGACCCAGGCGAGCGGATCGCCAGTGAGACGCCAGACGAACGCAGCAGTACAGCAGGACGCCGATGCCGGGCGCCGACGCCGCCGCAAGCCGCGGCAGCCAGCGAACGAGGCTCCGCCGCGACACGGCGCCCTCCGCTGGGTTCGAGCGGACGCCGGAACCTGGCTGCAGCAGGCATCGAGAGCCAGTCAGGCAGCCAGGGCCCCGCCGTGATCAGCAGGAGCGGAATCGAGAGGAAGCAGCCATTCGGGCGCGTCAGTCCGACGAGCAGTCCCCACGCCGCGGTCGCGCAGAGTACTGGCGCCGGCGCACGTGATAGAACGCCGCCGACGGCCGCGAGCAGATACAGCGATTCGGTGTAGATGGCGCCGTAGAACAGCGCGAACGGGTAGGTGGCGACGAGCAGCACGGCCGCGCGCGCCGCGTCCTCGCGCTCGAGCAGGTCCCGCGCGAGCATGAAGAGGTAGACGAGCGCCAAGAAGAACGCGACCCAGTTCAGACCAGCGTACCCCCGACGATGAAGGCGGCGATCGACGTTCCGCCGAGCAGTCGCCCCACCGTCCGCAACGCCAGTCGGAAACGCCGGGAAGAACACGATGTTCTGCTGCGAGCCTGAATCGTTCCGCTGAAACCGGTATCCCTCGGTCGCGATCGTGAGATACCAGGGAGCGTCCCAGCGGGCCTGCAGGTTGATGATCTCGTTCTCGGAGAAGCGCACCGGTGGACGATCGTGGATGTACCCGAACGCCACGAGCGCGAAGTAGCCGACGAAGAGAATGGCCGGGCGGGTGCCGAGGACGCCAACCAGGGCGGCGTTGACTGCGGCCGGACGGCCGCGACCGATTGCGCGGCGCCACCGCAGCGGTGCCGGTTCGCGACGCTCGAGCGCATGTCGCAGAAGCGCGACGCCTGCGGCACCGACCCACAGCCCCCATGGCGACGTGACAGCGATCCGCACGCCCCCGAACCGCTCGCGGAATCCCCCTCCAATCGCGACAATCACGCCCGCCGCGATCAGCAGCAGCGTGATCGCGTCGGCAGCACGGGCCCATCGCGGTAACACGGTTGGATCTGGTGAGGGGAACCGGGGCGAGGAACCGGGCATGCAGGAGTCCGACGTTGGCGCCGGTTGCGTCGGAGTATAGCACCCGATCCCAGGCGCATGACCGCGTCGCGAAGCGGCCTGCACAGCCTCAGATCATGCGAGGCCCGGGGTTATACTCCGCCAGATGCGGCACGCCCGGCAGGCCGGTTTCCTGCGCGGCCTTGCAAGAACAACGACGCGCCTCCCGCTCGGTGAAGCGCGCCTCTTTGCGTTCGAGCCGGGCCGCCCGATTGGTGCACGCCTGAGGGAACTCGCGGGCGTGGTGGCGGGCTTCGCGGGGTTGACGGTGGGTTTCACGTGGCCTCAGGCCGCAAACATGTACGGCGTGCCGGACATGGGCGACCCGCTCCTCTCCATCTGGCGGATCGCGTGGGTCAACCATCGCATCTGGCGCGCACCCGCCGCCCTCTTCGATGCCAACATTTTCCATCCGGAGCCGCTGACCCTCACCTATTCGGACCCCGTGCTCGTGCCCTCGCTGATGGCCGCACCGCTGTTCTGGCTCGGACTTCACCAGGTGGTCATCTATAACGTGCTCTTCCTCTCGTCGTTCGTCCTGTCGGGCGTGGCGACCTACTATCTGCTTCGCGCGCTGACCGGCAGGCGGGACGCGGCGATCGTCGGCAGCGTCATCTTCGCCCTGCACCCATACCGGCTGGAGCACTACAGTCACCTCGAACTGCAGATGACCATGTGGATGCCGCTGGCGCTCTGGGGTCTTCACCGGGTGCTGGCGAGTGGCCGGCTGCGTGATGGACTCCTCACGGGTGTCGGCTTCGCGCTGCAGATGCTGTCGTCGATGTACTACGGGATGTACTTCGCGATCTATCTCGTGCTGGTCGGCGCGACGCTGTGGATCGGCCGACGTTTCCCAAAACGCCCGCTGTTGATGATCGCTGCCGGCGTCGTTGCCGCCGGCGTGCTCATCGCCCCGCTCGCATCGAAGTACATCGCCAATCGCCCGATCCTTGGCGATCGCGATCCGGGGACTGTCGCGTTGTTCAGTGCAACGCCACAGGACTACCTCAAGCCGCATTTCCGCAGCTATGCCTACAACGCCTGGTCGCACCGGGGCATGCCCGAACGCCAGTTGTTCCCCCACATCTCGCCGCTCATCCTCGCTGTCGTCGGCATGAGCCCGCCGTTGTCGGTTGCGCAGGTTGGATATGCGATTGCGCTCGCCGCGAGCTTCGAGGGCTCACTTGGCATGAACGGCTTCCTGTTCCCGTGGCTGCGAGCAGTGGTGCCGGGGTTTGCCGGGCTGCGCGTGCCCGCGCGCTTCAGCATCCTTGCGGGCCTGTCGCTGGCGATTCTCGGAGGCTACGGCGCCGCGCGCCTGTTCTCGCGGTGGCCCGGAGCGCGCACCACGCTCATGATCGTCATGCTTGGCGCCGTGCTGATCGAGTCACTCCCGAATATCCCGCTTGTCCGCGTGTGGCGACAGCCGCCCGCCATTTACGATGCGTTGGCCAATCAGCCTGACGCGGTCGTGGCAGAAATGCCGATGCCGTCCCGAACCGGCATCTCCTGGTCGGACACCCGTTACGAGTACTTCTCCACGTTTCACTGGTATCGAATGGTGAACGGCAACAGCGGGTTCGCCCCGCGGTCGTACCTCGAGATGGTCGCGGAGGAAACAGAGTTCCCATACGACAACTCCATCGCCTATCTTCGCAAGCGCGGCGTCACCCATGTCACCTGGCACGGCGCTTTCACCAACCCGGTTCGCTACGCGAACAGCGCAGCCCTGCTCGATGCGAGGAGCGACCTGGAGCTGATCGCGGTCGCGCCCTGGGAAGGCAGCGAGTCGCGCTTGTACCGTCTGAAATAGTATCGACAGGGACCAGGCTGCTGACGATCAGCCCAGCACCTTCCGCAGCCATCTGGTCTCGACCTTCAGCCGCACCGCGATTACCCCCGCAAAGAGCGCGGTGCCGAGTGGTCCGGCGACGGGCGCGCCGGCCATCAACGCTGCTCCGACGAGTTCGCCGATGACCCCCACGTAGTTGGGATGCCTGAGATATCGATACGGTCCGTTCGCGACCGCTGTGCTGCCAGGCACGGCGATCACCCGGAACGTCCAGAACGGTCCGAGCGTCAGGATGGCCCACCACTTGAGCAGTTTACCGGCTGCGAACACCACGATGCCCAGCACGAGTACCGCTGTTGGTGGTGCCGGACGGATGAGCCCTTCGCCGATCATCGCCAGGAACACGCCCGGATACGCAACCTGCATGAACGGATAGATGTCGTACTTCGGTTCGACGCCGCCACGCGCAAACTGTGCGCGTTCGTTGGCGGCGGCGCGGCGCGCTTCGACAAGCATGGCGCCGAACACGACGCAGAAAAGCAGGAGCGGCCGAGTCATGCCTGCGCGGTCCGGGCAGCGAGCCCGCAGTCACTGGCATAGTGAATCAGGGCACGCACCGCCGCGGGAGCGAGGCGCCCGCCCATCGTGGCGCCGCGCACGCCGAGTGACGAGCCGACCAATCCTCGCAGGATCCGATTGAACCGCCACTTGCCGCCGAACTCGCGCCGCCTCGTCTCGGCGAGCGACGCGTGCACCCCATCCCACCCGTGTTCCAGGACGCGGAGCGCCGCGTGCGCCGCGAGTTCACCCCCGCGAAGCGCGAAGCGCAGTCCGTCACCCGTCATCGGATCGACGAATCCTGCCGCGTCACCAGCCACGAGCAGTCCCCGGGGCGGTTCGGCTCCTCTCGCCGCGTCCACTGCCAGCGGCCCGAGCACGATCGGACGGCCGACGAACCGCGCCCGCGCAAAGCGCTCGCGCAGCATCGGCTCGCCGGCGATCGCAGCCATCAGCGTGGCGAGCGGATCGCGGAATGCAGCGGCCGACCCGGCCGGGCGCACCAGGCAGACATTGGCCAGCCCTCCAGGGAGCGGCGCCACGCCGATGTAATGGCCGCGACGGATATGCATCTCTCCGAGCGATGACAGGCCCTGCACGTCGGTGGCGCGCACGCCGACCGCCCAGCGCCGCGGCGCCACCGGATGACCGGCAAGACCAAGCGCGAAGGCCAGCGCCGACCGACGACCGTCCGCGGCAATCGTCACCCGCGCGCTGATCTCGAAGGCCGAACTGTCGCTGGTCGAGCAGGCGGCGCCACGCACGATCGATCCCGCGCCATCGCCTCGCAACATCGGCGTCCGGGCGACGACCTGCTCGCGGAACTCGGCACCGGCACGGCTCGCGGCCTGGACCAGCGCCAGGTCCAGTTCCTCGCGGGATATCGCAAGGCCACGCAGACCGCCGGGATACCGGCCCTCGACGACGACGCCGTCGCCGGTCACCCGCATGCCGTCTACGGCCAGCCCCTCCCGCTCGACGCACGCGGCGAGTTCGAGCCGGCGCAGGATGCCCAGCGCGCCCGGGTTCAGCGTGTCGCCACACAGCTTCGGACGTGGAAACGCGGCGCGATCGATCAGGCACACGCGCGCGCCCGCCCGGGCCAGCACCGTGGCAGCCGTCGATCCGGACGGGCCGGCTCCGATGACGAGCACGTCGAACATTGCTGATTGCCAACTGCCAAACGCTAATTGAAATTCGAGATCAGCACGAACGGGAAAAGCGGCACGGTATTTCCAATCAGCGATCGGCAATCGTCAATCGGCGATGCTCAAGCGGCGCCGATGACGATCGCGCTGTTCTTCGAGCCGAAGCCGAGGCAGTTGCACAGTGCCGCCTCGATGCGTCGCCCGGCGGCCGGTGTTCGGCACGTAGTCCAGGTCGCAGGCCGGGTCGGGATCGTGCTGGTTGATGGTCGGCGGCAGGAACTGCCGTTGCAGCGCAAGCGCTGTCGCGACAATGCCAGCCGCGCCGCTGGCCCCCTGCGGATGACCAATCATCGACTTGGTCGAGGAGCCGGCCAGCCTCTCGGCATGGGCGCCAAACACCTCGCGCACGCAGCGCGTCTCGATGGCATCGTTCAGCACCGTCGACGTGCCGTGGTAGTTGACGTAGCCGATCTGCTCGTGAGGGCGTCCGGATTTCTCGATCGCCTTGTTCATGGCGCGCACGATCTCCACGCCGTCCGGAGCCATCTGCACGCGGTGCCACGCATCGCAGGTCGATCCGTAGCCGTCGATGGACGCGTAGATCTTCGCACCGCGCGCGCGGGCGCGCTCCTCGCGCTCGAGCGTCACCATCCAGGCGCCTTCACCAAGCACGAAACCATCGCGTCCGCGGTCGAAGGGACGCGACGCCGTCGCCGGCGTGTCGTTGTAGGCCATCGACACCACGCGCATCCGCGAAAAGCCGTACATCATGCCCGGCGTGACGCACGCATCGGCGCCGCCCGACAGCACGACGTCAGCATCGCCCGATCGAATCAGGCCGGCCGCGTACCCGATCGCGTCGGTGGAGCTCGTGCAGCCGCACGACAGCACGTGGCTGACGCCGCGCAAGCGCAGCGAGATCGAGATCTCGCTCGACATCATCCCGACAATCGAGACCGGGATGGCATACGGGGTGACCTTCCGTCCGCGTTCGACGAAGAAGTCGTAGTACTGACGCTCGCCGACGTCGATGCCACCGCCGCCGCTGCCGATGACGACGCCGGCGCCCTCCTCGCCCACGCGGAGGCCGGCGTCATTCCACGCTTCGCGGGCGGCAATGACCCCGATCAGCGCGGCGCGGGAATAGCGCTTGGGATCGGCACGATGCTCCGGATCCCAGATGTCGTCGCCGTCCAGCACCGGCACATCGTCGATCGTGACGCCGCTGACCGGTGCGGCGACACGGCAGCCGAACGAGTCGTCGAGTTCGTCGAGGACGCGCGCCCCACTCTGTCCACGGCTGATCTCGCGTCCAGAAACGTTCGCGTCCGACGCCAAAGGGAGACACGACGCCGATGCCGGTGATGACGACACGCACACGGACCTTATAGCATTAGGTCACATGCCAGGCACCAGAACCGACTGAAGCATGCGACAGGGTCTGCGCCTGCTCGGGCTGGTCGCGTTCATGGCGTCGCTGACGCTGCTCGGCTGGTGGTGGATCCGCGTCGCCAGTCGCAGCGTACCTGCCGGCGGATGGCGCGCGGCAGTCAGCGGACGTCGCGCTGTTCAGTGCGTTCGCCCTGCATCACAGCCTGTTCGCGCGGCGCACGCCGAAGGATGCGCTGGCGCGGCTCGTGCCATCAGACCTCGTGCGAACGGTCTACGTCTGCATCGCGAGCGTGCTGCTCGTCATCACGTGCGTGCTGTGGCAACCGGTTGGAGGCGTTGCCTACAGCGCGACCGGCGGAGCGGCCGCTGTGCTCGCCCTGGCGCAGCTGCTCGGTGTCAGTGTCGGAGTGCTCGCTGTCAGGCGCATCAGCGTCCGCGAACTCGCCGGCTTGCGCGAACCAGACGCGCACGAGCGGTTACAGATCGGCGGACCGTACCGGCTCGTCCGCCATCCGCTTGTACCTGGGTTGGGTGCTGGTGGTCTTCGGCGCGGCGCACATGACCGGCGACCGGCTGCTCTTTGCGCTCGTCTCCACCGTCTATCTCGTGCTGGCGATGCCGCTGGAAGAGGCGGCACTGGCGCGGCAGTTCGGTGACCAATACCGCAGGTACCGTCGGGCGGTGCGGTGGCGTCTAATCCCGTACATCCACTGATATCCTGTGACCATGGCGACCGACCCCGCACGCACGTATCCCAGCGAACTCCCCGTCCTCGCGCTGCGCGAGACTGTCGTATTTCCGCTGACGCTCCAGCCGCTCGCAGTGTCGCGCCCGCATTCGATCGAGGCGGTCAACCGTGCGCTGGCCGGCGATCGCCTGCTGTTCCTGGCGCTGCAGACCAACGAGACCGACGATCCGCAGCCGACCGACCTGAAGACCATCGGCACCATCGCGGCGATCCGCCAGATGGCGAAGGTGCCAAACGGCGGCGTTCACGTGATCGTCGAGGGCCTGACCCGCGGCCGCGCGGAGCTCATGACCCGCAGTTCGACGTCGCTGCGGGCCACGGTGCGCCCGGCGCCGGAGGATGCGTCGCGCAACCTCGAAGTGGATGCCTACGTGCGGCGCCTCCAGGAGTTGATCGACAAGGCGCTGTCGGTCAGCAGCGGACTCTCGCAGGAATTGCGCACCATGGTCGGCGGCATCGACGACCCGCTGCGGCTTGCCTACCTGCTCTCCAGTCTGCTCGACATGAAAGCCGACGAGAAGCAGCAGATCCTCGAAACCGATCGCCTGCTCGACAAACTCCAGTCGGTCGTCGGTGGCACTCAACCGCGAGATTGCGCTGCTCGAGTTGAAAGGCAAGATCGAGTCGGCGGCCCAGCAGGAAATGACCGACGCGCAGCGCCAGTACTACCTGCGCCAGCAGATGAAGGCGATCCAGGACGAACTCGGCGAAGGTGACAAGCCCGAAGCCCAGGAACTCCGCAAGCGGATCGCGGATGCGAACCTGCCCGAGCACGTCAACGCGACCGCCCTGCGCGAGGTGGAACGGCTGGAGCGGATGGGACCGGCCTCGCCGGAGTACCAGATGATCCGCACCTATCTGGACTGGGTGCTGGACGTGCCCTGGTCAACGACGACCGAGGATCGCCTCGACCCGGTGGCAGCGCGGCAGGTCCTCGACGAGGACCACTACGACCTCGACAAGATCAAGGAACGCATCGTCGAGTACCTGGCCGTGCAGAAGCTGAAGGCGCAGCAGACGGGCGGCCTGTCGCTGAAGGGGCCGATCCTCTGCTTCGTCGGCCCGCCGGGCGTCGGCAAGACGTCGCTCGGGCAATCGGTTGCCCGCGCAATGAACCGGAAGTTCGTGCGCATCTCGCTGGGCGGTCTTCGCGATGAAGCCGATATCCGCGGCCATCGACGCACCTACATCGGCTCCATCCCCGGACGCATCGTCCAGGCGCTGAAGCAGGCGGGCGCGATGAACCCCGTGTTCATGCTGGACGAGATCGACAAGATCGGCGTCGGGCATCAGGGCGACCCGGCTGCCGCCCTGCTCGAAGTGCTCGATCCGGCGCAGAACCACTCCTTCCGCGATCACTATCTCGAGATCAACGTCGACCTGTCGCGGGTGCTCTTCATCGCCACCTCGAATCAGCTCGGGACGATCCATCCGGCGCTGCTCGATCGCATGGAGATCATCCAGCTCACCGGCTACAGCGAAGAAGAGAAGCTGCACATCGCCAAACGGTACCTGGTGCCGCGTCAGCTGCACGAACACGGCCTCACCCCTGAACAGGTCATCCTCGACGATGCGGCGATTCGGCGCATTGCCAGCGATTACACGCGCGAGGCGGGCGTCAGGAACCTGGAGCGGCAGGTCGGCACGGTCGCGCGGAAGATTGCGGCGAGGGTCGCATCGGCAGTCACGCCCCGCGAGCCGGCGTGGTTCGTGCCGAAGACGTGCCCGAATATCTCGGACCGCCCCGCTTCGAACAGGAAGTGTCGTTCCGCGTGTCGAGGCCCGGCGTCGCCACCGGCGTGGCATGGACCGAGGTGGGAGGCGATGTGCTGTTCGTCGAGGCGAGCCTGCTTCCCTCCGGTCACCACAACCTGATCCTCACCGGCCAGCTCGGAAACGTCATGCAGGAGTCCGCCCGCGCGGCGCTGAGCCACATCCGCGCGACCTCCGCGGAGCTGGGCATCGATGCCGGCGTTCCTCGACAAGCACGACCTGCACGTCCATGTCCCGGCTGGCGCGATTCCCAAGGACGGTCCGTCGGCGGGCGTCACGATGGCCACGGCCATCGTCTCCGCGCTGCGGAATCAGACGGGTGCGTGAGGACGTGGCCATGACCGGCGAGATCACGCTGAGCGGCCTCGTGCTGCCGGTCGGCGGCATTCGCGAGAAGGCGCTCGCGGCAAAGCGGTTCGGCATCAAGACGTTCGTCTACCCCTCGCGCAACAAGGCCGACATCGCGGAGCTCCCGCCCGAGGTGACCGACCAGATGACGTTCGTGCCGGCGGCCACGCTCGAGGACGTCCTCAAGGTCGCACTGCCGTGCCGTGGTCTGACCTCGCACACCTGACGTGCGGATTCTCTTCTACATTTCCGGCCACGGGTTCGGCCACGCGGCGCGCGACATTCAGGTCATCAACGCGATCGCGCAGCGCGATCCGTCTGTGGCGATCACGCTGCGCACGCACGGTGCCGCCGTGGTTTCTGAACGCGTCGCTCCGAGACGACCGTCGAGATCAGTCCCGTCGACACCGACACGGGCATGGTCCAGCCCGATAGCCTGACGATCGATGAAGACGAGACCGCCAGGCGCGCGGCACTCTTCTATCGAGACTTCCCCGCTCGTGTCGCTCGCGAGCACGATGTGATTCGCAGGGTCGGCGCGACGCTGGTGGTCGGCGACATCCCGCCGCTGGCGTTCGCGGCCGCTGCGGCGGCCGGCGTCCCGTCGGTGGCGTTCAGCAACTTCACCTGGGACTGGATCTACGCGGCGTATCCGCAATTCGATGCGCTCGCACCTGGCGTGCGCACGCTGATCGCGGATGCCGGCGCGCAGGCAACACTGGCGCTGCGTCTGCCCTTCGCCGGCGGGTTCTCGACGATGACGCGCATCGAGGATGTCCCGCTGGTCGCGCGGCGCGCCGCGGTTCCACGAGACGATACGCGGCATCCGGCTCGGCCTGCCGTCGGGCCGTCCGATTGTGCTCGCGACGTTCGGCGGCCATGGCAGCCACCTTCCGCTCGCCGATGCGGCGGCACACGATTCGTTTGCGCTCGTCGCCACCGACTACGAGGTCGGCGAACACGCCGCGGCCGACCCGAACCTGCACGTCGTTCACGCCGCAGACCTTCGGCATGCCGGCCTGACGTACACGGATCTGCTCGCCGCGTCGGATGTCGTCGTCACCAAGCTCGGATATGGCATCGTCTCGGAGTGCATCGCCAACAGCGTGGCGCTGCTGTATGCCTGCAGAGGGCGCTTCGTGGAGCAGGACGTGTTCATCCGCGAGATGCCCGGCGTGATCCGTTCGCGGCACATCACGCAGGAGGACCTGCGCGCCGGACGGTGGGCCGAGTCGGTGGACGCGCTGCTCGCACAGCCAGCGCCGGCCCGAAGCATGCGCGTGGACGGTGCGGACGTTGTGGCTGACCGTCTGTTGTCCCTGTAGCGGATCCGATGTCCCTCTCGCGAACGCACTGATCATCGCTGCGACTCCAGCGCCACCATCTCGGCCGTTCGTCGTCCTCTTCTTCACTCCTCACCACCAGCGCAGGTAGAATGACCGCTCGATGGCCGATCTGTCGGGCGGCAGTCTAGTCGGGCGGACCATCTCCCACTATCGCATCGTCGCGCCGCTTGGAGCAGGCGGTATGGGTGTGGTCTACCGCGCCGAGGACGTCCGTCTCGGCCGGCCGGTCGCGATCAAGTTCATCGCCGACGACCTGGCGAATGATGCCGCAGGCCGTGGCGCGGCTTCGCGCCGAAGCGCGCGCCGCCTCGTCGCTGAATCATCCGAACATCTGCACCATTCACGACATCGGCGACCGACGATGGACATCCCTTCATCGTCATGGAGTTGATGGAGGGCCAGACGCTGCGCGATCGGCTCGCCCGCGGCCAGCTCAAGGTGCATGAACTCGTCGATCTCGGCATCCAGACGGCCGATGCCCTGCAGGGTGCCCATGCCGCGGGCATCGTTCACCGCGACATCAAACCGGCCAACATCTTCCTGACCACCCGTGGTCAGGTGAAGCTCCTCGATTTCGGTCTCGCGAAGCTGACCACCGTGTCTCCCGGTCCAGACAGCGAGACGCTCGCCACCGCGGAGCATACGGCGGCGGGGACGACGCTCGGCACGGTGTCCTACATGTCGCCCGAGCAGGCCATCGGGCGAGGAACTGGACGGACGCACCGACCTGTTCTCGCTCGGCGTCGTGCTGTACGAAGTGCGCCACCGGCAAAGCCGCCGTTCGAGGGCAAGACCCACGCGGTGATTCTGTCGGCCATCCTGAATCGCGCGCCGACGCCTCCCGGACTGCTGAACCCGGACCTGCCCGCTCGCCTGCAGGACGTCATCACGACCTGCCTCGAAAAGGACCGCGAGCTGCGATACCAGTCCGCCGCTGACCTGCGAGCCGATTTGAAACGGATTCGACGCGACATCGAGTCGGGCCGAGCGCTGGTCGACGCGTCCGGCAGCACCGCGACATCGTCCTCCGCAGGACCGGCGTCCCGGTTGGGCAGGTCAGGCGCACGGTCCTCGGCCGACTCGCGTGCTGACGTTGATGCCACCCACGGCGAGCCGCGTGCCGTGGTTTGCGCTCGGAGCGGCGGCGCTTGTGGTGATCCTCGGTGCCGAGTGCGTATGCGCGTGTGGCATCGAGGCCAGCCGAAGTCGACTGTCACGGCGGACGCGCGGCGCATCCCCATCGGCTGACGTGCGCAGCCGGCTGACGCTGGCGCAGTCAAGCCTCGACGCCGGCAACTCCCGAGCGGCACAGTCCTATGCGACCGAGGTGCTCGCGCTCGATCCGAACCAGGCAACCGCGTTGAGCTATCCGCCGCGAGGCGGCCGCGGCGCTCGCGCGGTTCGACGAGGCGGTCACCACCGCGCGACAGCGGCTGGCCGACAACGACGTTCAGGGCGCGGCGCGAGGCCCTCACGCGGGCGCGCGACATCGATCCCGCTGCGCCAGCGGTGAGTGAGCTCGGCGCGCAGATCGCCGAACGGGCCCGCGGCACGCGAACCGCCGAACCGATCGCGCGAGGGAGGTGCGGCCGGAGCGGCACGGCAGGCCTCTCCTCCGATCGCTCAACCCCCGGCGACAGCCACTCGAGTTGCGCCGCCTTCCGCTCCGGTGCCGCCACCGTCGCGGCGCGGCGATCAGGCGGCGGCCACTCCCCCGCCGCCGGCGACGTCAACGTCCGCACCGCCGCCGGCGCCGCAGATCGGGGAACCACCGCCAAGGTCGGCTGCGGCTGCCCCACCTGCGGCCGCACCTCCTGCTCCCGGCGTAGAGCCTGCAGCCACACGCACCGCCGACGCCGGCACGACGATCGGCACGACGGCCCCTCCGCGTTCGGGAAACGCCGCGCCGCCGTCCGAGCCGGTCGACTCGCGCAGCACCGCACCAGCAGCAGTCCCGCCCTCTGTCCGGCACCGGACCGGCGGCAGCGGATCGAGCGGCAGCCGATCGACCGTCCGCCGATCGACCGGCCGCGTCGGCAGACGATGCAGCGGTACGACGGGTCGTGGCGGAGTACGGGCGCGCGATCGAAACCAAGGACGTCGCGCTGTTTCGCTCGCTCAAGCCGAACATCACGCGCGAGGAAGAACGTCGCCTGCAGGAGGGCTTCCGCACCGTCACCTCCCAGCGCGTGCAGCCTCACAATCCTGTCGGTCGATCTGCGCGGGCAGGACGCGTCGGTGGCCGTCGCGCGGCGCGACACCGTGAATGCGGGGGGCCGGCAGCAGACGGTGGAGAGCCGGCAGACGTTCCGGCTGAAGCACGCCGCCGGTGGATGGGTGATCGACGAAATTCGCTGACCAGACAGGAGACCGCCTTGCCACATCTGCGCGCGCCGTTCGCACTCTGTGTCCTTCTGCTCGCGAACAGCGCCGAGGCACAGCCGTACACGCTGGCGTCGCCGGTCAACCGCCTCGCAACGATCTTCACGGATCTCGTACGGACCGCGAGGCCTGATCGTCGACAGCCTGGCGACACTGCCCGGGGAGCAGCCGCACTCGGCGCACTTCAACAGCGATTTCCAGTTCGACTTCAGCCAGTTCAGCACGGCGCTCGTCGAGCCAGTTCGTCAGCGTGCCACTGCCGTCACCGACCTCCGGCTTCACCTACGAGTTCGATCCGACGCTTGGCGTGTTTCAGCGCACGACCCGGAGCTTCGGTCCGATCCTCGCCGATCGCGCCGACACGATTGGCGCGCGACGGGTGTCCGTGGGCTTCGCCTTCCAGCGATTCACGTTCGACACGGTCGAAGGGCTCGATCTGAGACAAGTTCCGGCGGTGTTCACGCACGACAACGCGGCGCTGCTCGGCGGCCGGGAGGACGTCGTCACCACGATGAACAACATCGAGGCCTCGGTGAACCAGGCCACGACCTACGTCACGGTGGGCATCTCGGATCAGCTCGATGTCTCCCTTGCCGTTCCGATCGTCAGCAACAACCTGAGGGTCGTCTCCACGGCCACCATTCAGCGGCTGGGCACGACCAACCCGCTGACCCACTTCTTCCGCCAGTCGGACGGAGAGGTGGGCGAAGTGCGCATCTTCACCGCGCAGGGTTCGGCGAGCGGGCTGGGCGATCTGATGGTGCGGCATCAAAGGGCACGCTGCGCAGGAGCGCGTCCAACGGAATGGCCGCTGGCCTGGACGTGCGGGTTCCGACCGGAGATGCGATGGACCTGCTCGGGAGCGGCACCACTGGCGTCCAGCCGTTTGCCGTCTGGTCCGGCGCGCTCGGCCCGGTGTCGCCACACGTGAACGTCGCGTACAGGTGGAACGGCAGCAGCGTGCTCGCGGGCAACCCGGCGACGGGCGAGTCGGGCGACTTCCCGGACCAGGTCGGCTACGCGGTCGGCGCCGACATCATGCGCGCACCCGCGCCTGACGCTGGCGTTCGATGTCCTCGGGCAGATACGTCATCGACGCCGAACGGCTCAGCATGCAGCGTTCCACGCACTCGACAGACAATCGACGTTTCCGAACATCGCGTTCACGAAGGACTCGTTCAACGCGCTGAGCGGAGCGATCGGCGTGAAGGCCATGCTGGTCGACAGATGGCTGCTCGCGGCGAACGTGCTCTTCAATCTCGACGATCACGGCGTCCGCGATCGGGCGACGCCGATGATCGGTCTCGAGCACAGCTTCTGAGCGGCGAACCGCGCCCATGCCCATCAACGACTGTCCACTGCCACTTCCTGTCCGCAGCGCTTCTTCGAGGCGCTCGGCCGCGAGAAGGTTCACGGTGCCGCGCAGCCGACTGCGAGTCGACGTCGCGAGAGAGCTCGGGGTCGAGCCGCCAGGCACCACCGACGCACTGGCCGCACGATGGACCGCCGAGCTCGATCATCATCACGTGTCGCGTGCCGCGCTGATCGCGAGCGTGCCCGGGGATGAGGAGTCGGTCGCCGCTGGCGGTGCGGCAATCATCCGAGCCGCTTCGTCGGGTTCTTCGCGCTGAATGCCGCGGCGCCTGACGCGGTCGAGCGTGCCGGGCCGGGCCTATTCGGAGACTCGGGCCTGCGCTGTGCGTGCCTGTTTCCGGCCATGCACCGCTACTGGCTGGACGACGAGCGGGTTGCACGCGTGTTCGAGGTCGCCGATGCGAACGGCGGCGCGATCTTCGTGCATTGCGGCTTCCTGTCGATCGAGATGCGCAGCCGGCTGGGCGTGCAGAAGACGTTCGACTCCAGGCGCGGCGATCCGCTCGCGCTGGCCGTCGTGGCGGCAGCGTTTCCGCGGGTGCCGGTCATCATCCCGCACTTCGGCGGCGGCTTCTTCCGCGAGGCGTTGATGGCGGCCGAGGCGTGCCCGAACATCGTGTTCGACACGTCGAGTTCGAACAGCTGGATCCGGTTCGTTCCCGGACTGACGCTGGTCGACGTGTTCCGGCATGCACTCGGCGATTGCCGGACCGGACCGGCTCATCTTCGGCACCGATTCGTCCTTCTTCCCGCGCGGCTGGCGCCAGGTCATTTACGGCGCGCAGCGCGCGCATCCTCGACGACATCGGCGTGGAGCCCGACGTGACGCGCCGGATCTTCTCGGGAAACTTCGATCGGATCTTCCCGCTCCTGTCGTGAATCGTCCGCGCGGTTGCACCGGGATCGAGGGACGCGGTCAGGCCCTGTATCGGCCGCGGACGGAGCGCAGGCGTATGCGGATCAACTCCTTCAGCATCTCCCATCCGTCGCGCACCAGGCTGAGACGCGACTCGGCGCGATAGTGCCACTCGATCGGCACTTCGATGACGCGCAAGCCGCTGCGCACGAGCCACCGCCAGCACCTCGACGTCGAACGCCCACCCGTCCACCGTCGACGCGCGGGAAAATGGATCGTGACAGCCTCGGCGGTGAACATCTTGAAGCCGCACTGCGAGTCCTCGATGCCGGGCAGCACGAGCCACTGGACACCCGCGATTGAACAGCCGGCCCATCAGGTGACGGTACGACCGGCTCGCCGATGCGGTGCGCGCGCAGGCCTTCCCGCGATCCGATTGCCACGTCGAACCCGTGCGCAGCCGGCGGCAGGAATCGCGCGACTTCGCCGATGGGCATCGACAGGTCGGCGTCGCAGATGAACCGGAACTCACCAGTGGCGGCCAGCAAGCCCGGCCTTGACCGCACCGCCCTTGCCGCGGTGCGGCTCGCGCTGCACGAGCCACTCGACGGCTGACGAACGGCGAACGCCTCGGCGATGGCTGCCGTCCTGTCGGACGACCCATCGTCCACGACGCGGACTTCCCAGTCCCACGGCTGCTGGCCGAGGAATTCGGTGACCGCCACGAGCGTTTCGCCCAGCCGGCGCTCCTCGTTGAACGCCGGAATGACAATCGACAGCGAAAGTCTGTCCATCAGCCGATCAGCGCGCTCGCAGGCCTGCCTCGGAACTGCATGCGACGTATGGCCCGGGCAGGAGCAGGACCGTGTTCAGGAACGACACCATCGGCGGTGACAGTTCGGGGGCGCCGACTGGCCGGAGGATGCGCCGCGCTCGCCGCTCCAGGTACTCGCGCCAGGTGACGTCGCTCATGAGGATCGGTCGAGGGCGAGGCCGGATCGCTGCAGGTAGCGGTCGATGGCCGGATCGAACGGAGTTGTCGCGAGGTCGAGCGGCTGCACGCGACGAAAGTAGTAATAGAGCGGATGCCAGATTCCCTTCGGGGACGTCGACGAAGAGGCCGGCGCCGGCGCCGGACTCCGCGCTGCAGCCGCTGCAGGCATTCGGAGGTCGTGCGCATCGGGTGCTTGCCCGTCGGGCAGCAGCCTCGAGCTGCTCGCGGTACGCGGCGAGTGGCATCGCGTTGAGGACCAGCAGGGCAACCACCAGCCGGCCGACTCGCGCGCTGGTGCGTGTGCCGAGCGCGACGACCACGATGAGCAGCACGGGCCGGAGCACGCCCGAGTTGCTGAGGAGCGTCGTGTCCGTCGATGTGGATGCGCAGTCCGCCCAGCGCCGCCGTCGCGATTGACGCGGCCGCCGCCAGCACGATGAGAACAGGCCGCCCGATGCGCAGCACACCGCCGCGTGTCCACTCTTCGAAGCCGCGGCCACACTCGTGAGTGGCGTCCTCGACTCCGCTCGAGCACCCGTCGGAGCGGCGCGGGCGCCAGCATCACGACCAGCGACACGACGATAGCCGCCGGCGATCGCCAGCGGCGGCAGGAACGGGTACGCGTAGTGATACAGCTTCGACGTGCCGGCAGAGATGATCGCCATCGGCACGATCGCCCACATCAGCACGACGGCGCCTTCGAGCCAGCGGCGGCGGACGCCTGCACCAGCAGCGTGATGAAGCCGGCGGCCACCAGCCACTGCACCCGCCGGCGCGCGAACTCCTGCCACATCATCGTGCAGGTAGTAGTTCCACGGATGGACGTGCGTCGGATCGAGGAAGCCGGTGAACCGCCTGCAGCACGTGCTCGCCGAGGATCGTTTCCCACAAGAGCGATCCGAACCTGGACCTGCGCGTAGATGAACCACGGCGCGCACAACGCGACCACGAGCGCCCGCGGCACCGAGCCAGGCCCGCCAGTCCTGAACCAGCCGCGCGCGGCAGCGCGGCGACGCCAGCTGCGACGAGCGCCGAGCGTGAAGGGCAGGAAGAGCGCCGCGACGAACTTCGTCATGAAGCCGAGGACGAAGAACAGCGCGGCTCCGACGACGTGCCGCCTGCGTCGCCGCTCGTCGCTCAGCGCCGACCAGCGCAGGAAGTGAAACACGCCGCCGCAGTAGCAGCAGGACGAGCGACGCCTCCATGTTGTTGGTGCGCAGGCCGTGAGTCGAAGAGCAGCGGCCAGTGGACGAACAGCAGCAGCACGGCGACCGCCCCGCAGACCGGTCCGGCGAGCAGCGAGCCGATCGCAAACACGTAGACGAACGCGACGCCGCCGAACAACG
This sequence comes from uncultured Acidobacteriota bacterium, assembly GCA_963697745.1. GTDB lineage: Bacteria > Acidobacteriota > Vicinamibacteria > Vicinamibacterales > CAVVIG01 > CAVVIG01. The sequence goes on from CAVOPD010000007.1 coordinate 193,499, forward strand.
GCATCCCAGAAGCGCAGGCCGAACTCGTCGTGCGGCAGCAGCCCGGCCTGGATCGGCGCGGCGACGATCCAGAACTTCAGCGGCGGCTTTTCGAGAAAGACAGCGGTCTCGCTGGGGCTGCTCTTCGGGCTGCGAGCCAGTCGCCGACTTCGAGGATGCGATCGACGGCGAAGGAATAGATGGCCTCGTCGGTCTCGAGATCGAGACGACCGAGGCCGATGAACAGCGGAAGGCAGAAGAGGACGAGGACGAGAGCCAGCCAGGGCCGGCTCACCCTCAGTCCTTGATGCAAGTGACGAGCGACCAGATCCTCGGGATGTTGACCTTCTCGATCGAGACCGGCTTGAGTTCGGCCTGGGCGAGGAACGCCGGCAGGTCGAGGTCGGACTTGAAGCCGATGTGGACGGTGAACGGCGAGATCGCGCGCTCGATCCACGCGACCACCGGGTTCGGGCTGCGGAAATGATTGAGGATGATGATCCGGCCGCCCGGCCGGCAGACGCGCTGCATCTCGCGCACGACCGCGACCGGATCGGGCACGACGCTGATCAGGTACGGCGCGTAGACGATGTCGAACGAGGCGTCGGCGAACTTGATGTCGGCGGCGTCCATCTCGAGCAGCCGGACGTTGCGGATGCCCTTGCGGGCGACGCGCTCGCGCGCCTTCTCGAGCATCGAGTCCGACAGGTCGATGCCGGTGACCGCGCAGTCGCGCGGATACAGCGTCGGCGTTGATGCCGGTGCCGACGCCGACCTCGAGCACGCGATCGCCGGTCTTGATGCCCATCCGCTGAATCGCCTGGAGGCGGCCGGGGTGGAGCGTCGGGCCGAACGTGAAGTCGTAGACCGACGCGAGCTTTTCGTAGACGCCGCGACGAAGTCGTTTTCGACGGCAGTGACCGACAACGCGCGGGTGGCGGCGTCCGACCCGATGATCTCGTCGTCCTCGGGCGTGCGGCGACTCGAATAGCGGCATCAATGGCCTCGGCGATTGCGGCACATGCTCAATGACCTGAACGTAATCAAGCCCTGTACCCGCGTAGACGAATTCGAGCGACTATACATCCTGTGCATCAGCGAAGTCCATCGAGCACGCGCCAGCGCGGCGTCGATGTTGCCCGTCTGGGTCGACACCTGAACGCCCTGCACGGCATGGCGCAAGCCCGCCTGCGATCTCCCGGGCAATCGCGATCCCTTCGGCGGCCGCGGCGTCCTGGCCGTCGGCCCGCCGCATCCGGTCCATCAGCGCCTCGGGCACACGCACGCCCGGGCACTTCGTTGGCCATGAACTCGGCGTTCCTGGCGCTCTCGAACGGAAAAATGCCGGCGATGACCGGCAGCCGCGCCGACTCGATCCGCTTCAGGACGCGTTCGAATCCGCGAGGTCGAAGATCGGCCGCGTCAGGACGAACTCGGCGCCTGCCTCGACCTTGTAATCGAATCGGCGGAGCTCTTCGTCGAGGTTCGAGGCCGCCGGATTCACCGACACGCCGACGTGGAAGCCGGTCGGCGCGCCAATCGCCTGGCCGCCGATGTCGCTGCCGTGATTGAAACGCGTGACGACGTTGGTCAGCCCGATCGAATCGACGTCGAACACGGCCGTGGCGTCCGGGATAGTCGCCGACGCGGCCCGGGTCGCCGGTGATCAGCAGCAGGTTGCGAAGGCCCATGGCATGCGCGCCGAGCAGGTCGGACTGGATGCCGAGCAGGTTGCGATCGCGACAGGAGTAGTGCAGCAGCGTTTCGATGCCCGCCTGCTGCTCGATCAGCACGCGCCAGCGACAGCGCACTCAACCGCGCGCCGGACCGCAGGCCGTCCGGAATGTTGACGACATCGACGCCGTAGCGCTTGAGCTCGCGGGCCCGCTGAATGGCCGGCTCGGCCTCGAAGCCGCGCGGCGGCAGCAGCTCGACGCCGATGACGAACGCGCCGCGCGCCAGCTCGCCGCGCCAGCCGCGACTTCTGCTCGCGCGGAACCGGCGGCGCGACGATGGCCGGCGCCGGCTGCGCGACCGACGCGCGGCGCCGCTGGGCTCGGCGCGTGCGTCGCGCGGCATCGGCGCCGCGCACGGCCGCCTTGATCTGCCTGATGTGCTCGGGCGTCGTGCCGCAGCAGCCGCCGACCACGCGCACGTTGTGCAGGATGAAGCGCCGCGCGTACGACGCCATGTATTCCGGCGAGCAGAGGTAGATGTTGCGGCCTTCGACGTCGCGCGGCTTGCCGGCGTTCGGCTGCGCCGACAGCTTCAGCGGCGTCACCGCTTCCATGCGCTCGATCGTCTCGAGCATCGGCGCCGGGACCGACCGCGCAGTTGACGCCGATGATCGTCGCGCCGCGCTTCTCGAGCTCGGGCGCGAAGCGCTCCGGCGGCGTGCCGTCCAGCGTGTTGCCGTCTTCTTCGGTCGTCATCTGCGCGACGATCGGCAGATCGGACACCGAGCCGCACGGCGTCGATGGCCGCGCCGATCTCGTTCAGGTCGCGGAACGTCTCGAGGATGAACAGATCGACGCCGCCGTCGACGAGCGCCTGCGCCTGCTCGCGGAAGTACTCGCGCGCCTCGTCGACGCCGGTCTTGCCCCACGGTTCGATGCGGATGCCGAGCGGCCCGATCGATCCGGCCACGTAGGCGCGGTCGCCCGCGGCACGCCGCGCGATCTGCACGCCGGCGATGTTGATCTCGCGGAGCTTGTCGGCCAGGCCGAACGACGCCGAGCTTGATCCGGTTGGCGCCGAACGTGTTGGTCTCGATGATGTCGGCGCCGGCGCGCACGTACTCCTGGTGCACGGCTTCGACCAGCGGCGCCTGCGTCAGGTTCATCGCGTCGAAGCTCTTGTTGATGAACACGCCGCGCGAGTACAGCATCGTGCCCATCGCGCCGTCGCACACGAGCACGCGCTCACGAAGGGCGTCAAGAAAAGGAGTCATAGGGAAATCAAAGAGCGCTACCACTGAGTTCACGGACGGGAATAACGACACCACGAGAACACGGTCACTTCAACCTGACGCCGCGATGTCGTGCGGCGGCTTCGTCGTGCGTCGATGCGTCGATGCAATCGTCGCAATCGCTCAAATCGTCCAATCGCCAAATCGTCAAATCGTCAATCGTCAAATCGTCAAATGTGAGGTCATGTGTCCAGGCGCTCACACCGAAACGTCTCTGCGTCAATCAGCAGATACGACTTGGTCACCACGTCGAGCCCGATCGAGCGCACGCCCTGGCGCACCGAGTCGGTGAACTCGTGATGATGGCCGAACAGGTGCAACCGCGGCCGCATCGACGTCAGCACTTCGTTGATCACCGTCTTGCCGGCGTCGATGCGCCGCCCTGCCGGATAGAACGGCCGCGGCGCTTCGTGCGTGAGGAAGACGTCGATGCCGGTGAGTCGCCTTGCAGGCCAGCACCTCCTCGCGCACGAAGTGACGCCGCTTGTCGTCGCGGCTCTTACCCAGCTTCATCGTCGCCGTGGTCACCCGCCGGCCTCGTGACGGCGGCAGCATCGACACCGGCGAGTGATACCAGCTCGGCGCGAACGTGCCGCCGAGCGCCGCGACGCGCCACGGCCCGACCTGGTGAGGCGCCGCCGTTGGGCAGGTAGTGCAGCGTCGGCGCCGGCGAGTGCCCGGCCATCGCGCTCGGCGATGACGTCGAAGTCTTCGTTGTTGCCCTTGATCCAGTAGAGCGGCCGCGCCGGGGTGAAGTACTCGCCGTCGTTGCTCGCCACGTCGCCGACCTGCACCCAGAACGGCACGTCGGGATGCCGCGTCATGATGTCGTGGACCGCGTCGAACGCGCCGTGGATGTCGCCGAGCGCACCAATCTGCATGTCGGTGGGGCAGACGGGCGGGACGCCCTATCCGTTCGCGCCGCTTTCGCGTCGTCGCCGGGACCAGCAGGTCGGTCTTGTCCCACACGAAGTCGTCCTTGCTGTAGACGGCGAGTTCGTAGTCCTTGCCCATGAAGATCGCGCCGACCGGGCACGCTTCCTCGCAGTAGCCGCAGAAGATGCAGCGCGTCTTGTGAATCTGGTAGACCGACGGCATACCGGGGCCCGGCCTGCACGGTGCCGTCGTTCTCCGCCGCTTCCAGGTAGATCGCGTCAGCCGGGCAGGCCACCGAGCACAAGCCACAGGCCACGCACTTCTCGAGCCCGTTCTCGTCCCGCATCAGCACCTGTTTGCCGCGATACTTCGGGAACATCGGGACCTTCTGGTCCGGATAGTTCACCGTGATCGGCTTTTTGAAGAGGTGCTTGAAGGTCGTCGCGAACCCAACGATCAGAGGACGAATGACAGCCATTGCTCTCAGTGTACCCGGCCGATAAGATCGAGTAAATCAAGGATGCCCGGCCCACAATTCCTTTCAGCCGAGCAGGTGCTGCTCACGACCCTGGTCGTGAAGCTGGCGGTCATGGCGACGCTGGCCACCATGCTGGTCCGCTATCGCCGATTCCGCCACATCCTGATCTTCGAACGCCGCGGCTGGGGCGATCGGCTGCTGCTGGCGCTCGCGCTCGGTTTGCCGCTGACGGCGGGCGTCGCCTCTCGGCTCCTTCTGAACTATAACGCGGCGGATCTCACGCTCGAAGGGTCTTTCGTCGTCGGCTTGATCGCCGGGCCGTACGCCGGCGCCATCGTCGGCCTGCTGGTCGGGATGCCGCCGCTCGCCAACGGCGAAATCATCGCGCTGCCCTTCGCGGTCGGCTGCGGGTTTGCCGGCGGCGGCCTTCGCGAACTCTGCCCGAAGGAGGCGATCTGGCACTTCTCGCCGTTCGTGGTCACGCGGCTTCCGGTTCGCGTCTGGAAGATGCTGCGCGAGCAGCAGATGGACTGGCAGGTCATCCTGCTGGTCGCCCCGGTCGCGCTGGAACTGATCCGCCAGGTGCTCGGCCCCCGCTGGGGCGCACACCACCGCCTGTTCTACCTGCAGCCGGAACCGTTCTGGACACTCGCGGTCATCCTCCTCGCCACGGTCCTGACCGTCGCCACCCCGATCAAGATCTGGAACAACGCGCGCATCGAGCACCGGCTCGAGGAGCAGGAGAAGCTGCTGCTGGCGGCGCGCATCGAGGCGCTCGCCAACCGGATCAATCCACACTTCCTGTTCAACACCCTCACCTCGATCTCCTCCCTCATCCGCACGCAGCCCGATACGGCGCGGATGCTCATCACCAAGCTGTCCGGCCTGCTGCGGCGCCTGATGCGGAGCACGGATCATTTCGTCTCGCTGCGCGAGGAGCTCGAGTCGATCGATCAGTACCTCGACATCGAGGTGGTCCGATTCGGTCCGCAGCTTCGCGTCGTCAAGGAGATCAGCCCCGATACACTCGATCTGATCGTGCCGAGCATGCTGCTGCAGCCGATCATCGAGAACTCGATCAAGCACGGGCTGTCGCGCAAGGTGGGCGGCGGCCGCATCACCATCAGGACCTCCCGGCGCGACAATCGCTCGCTCATCGAAGTGCAGGACGATGGCCTCGGGATGACCGAAGAGCGGTTGCAGGAAGCGCTCGAAGGAGGCATCGGCCTGAGCAACGTCAACGAGCGGCTGCGAACCATCTACGGAGCCGGCTGCTCGCTGAAGCTGTCCAGCGTCACGGGGCGCGGCACTTCGGTCAGCGTCGAGATTCCCGATCTGACGATGGCCGAGCGGATCACCGCGTGAGCGATCTGCGCGCCGTGATCGTGGACGACGAGCAGTTCGCCCGGGAAGAGCTCGCCTACCTGCTCGGTACGCTCGGCGGCATCGAGATCATCGGTGAGGCCGACAACGGGCCGGCCGCCGTCGATACTGTCGAACGGCTGCAGCCCGACGTCGTCTTCCTGGACGTGCAGATGCCCGGCCTCACTGGCTTCGAGGTGGCACGGCGCCTCGTCGACAACCAGACCAGCGCACAGATCGTGTTCGTCACCGCTTACGATCAGCGCGCCATCGAGGCGTTCGAGGTGAACGCGGTGGACTACCTGCTCAAGCCGGTGGACGCGGCCCGTCTCGACATCGCGGTCCAGCGGGCGCGCCGCCGCATCGCATCCGAGCGCCAGAACGGGCAGGCGGACCGTCCCGCATCGGGCGTCGCCGCGGATCAGCTCGAGAAGAATCCTTCAACTCGTGAGCGAACGCCAGAGCCGACGCGAACGCCTCGCTGTCAAGGTGGGCGAACGCCTGATGCTCGTGCAGGCGGACGAAATCATTCACGCCACCCTGACGGACGAAACCATCACCATCGTCACCAGCCAGTACGCAGGCACGTCGAACTACCGGACGCTCGACGAACTGCACGCGCGGCTCGATCCCGCCGTATTCTGGCGGGTGCATCGATCGCACCTGGTGAACATCAACAAGATCAAGGAGATCGTCCCGTGGTTCAGTCGGAACTACATCCTGAGAATGAAGGACGAGAAGGCGACCGAGATCCCGGTCAGCCGCACGCAGACGAGACGTCTCAGGGAATACCTCAAGATTTGAACGCGGCGTCAGAACATGCCCCGCTGCGGGCTGTCGGCGACGAAGCAGGGGAAGGTCCAGCCGCGACGGGATCCACCGGGTTCGAGACCGACGTGCAGGATCCATCGGCCCCGGCAGCGCTTCAGGTGACAGCCGCGGCCGGCGTGCCTCAGGCCATCGCCCGCGCTTCCGGCCCCTCGCGTGTGGCGCAGGTGCAGGAAGAATTCGTCGCGTGGATCAAGACGCTCTTCTCGGCGGCGGTCTACGCCATCCTGATCGTGACGTTCGGGTTTCAGGTCGCCCGGGTCGAAGGGCAGAGCATGGCGCCACACGCTCGAAGATCAGGACCGGCTGATCGTCAACAAGCTGGTCTACCGGATCAGCGAGCCACGCCGCGGCGACATCGTCATGCTCTACTACCCGCTGAACCCGGACAAGTCGTTCGTGAAGCGGGTGATCGCGGAAGAAGGCGACAGCGTGCGCATCGTGGACGGCCGCGTCTACGTCAACGACATCCCGCTGCAGGACGACTACGTGTCCGGCGGAGTTCCGCAGCCACGACGACTGGGGCCCGCAGATCATCCCCGAGGGTTACTACTTCGTGATGGGCGACCACCGGAACAACAGTTCCGACAGCCGGCACTGGGGCATGGTGCCCAAGAGGTACATCATCGGCAAGGTGCAGTTGCGATGGTGGCCGATGCCGACCGCTCGTGTCTTCTGAACGCTACACGGACGTCGCGCGGGTCCTGACGCGCGTCCTGGTCCTCAACCTGATGGTCGCCGTCGCGAAGATCGCGTTCGGCTACTCGAGCGGCGCGATCAGCATCCTGTCCGACGGATTTCACTCGCTCACCGACACTGCCTCGAACGTCGTCGGGCTGGTGGGCGTGTACGCCGCGCGGCGGCCTCCGGACGAAGACCATCCGTACGGGCATCGCAAGTACGAGACGGTCGCGGCGGTCGGGGTCGTCGGGTTTCTCGCCCTTGTCATGTTCGAGGTGCTGCGCAACGCGTTCAACCACCTCACGGGTCGATCCGCTCCGCCGGTGATCTCGATGACCGGCTTCATCGTGATGGGGATCACGGTGGCGATCAACGTGATCGTCGTCCGCTACGAGTCGTCGGCGGCCGAGCGTCTCGGCAGCGAGGTGCTGCTGGCCGATGCGACGCAGACCCGCGGCGACGTGTGGTCGTCGCTGACGGTGATGGCGGCCCTCGCGGGTGCGCATGCCGGCCTGCCGATCCTCGATCCGCTCGCCGCGCTGGTGGTGGCCGCGTTCATCGGTCACGCCGGCTACCAGGTGGCCATGACCACGACGAAGATTCTCAGCGATCGCATCGTCATGTCGGAGGCCGACATCGAAGCGGAAGTGCTCAGGGTGCAGGGCGTGCTCGGCTGCCACCAGATTCGCACGCGGGGCTCGGCGGACCACGTCTTTCTCGATTTTCACGTCTGGCTGCCGGCCGACATGCCGCTGACCGAGGCGCACGACCTCTCGCACGTCGTGAAGGATCGCCTGATGGCGCGTTACCCGCAGATCGTCGATGCCGTGATTCACCTCGAGCCGCCACCCAGGCCCAGCCTTGATTGAGAATAGAACCGTGTCCTACTTGCGTACTGCAGGAGCCGTCCTGCTCTGTCTGCTCACCGTCGCTCCTGTCATCGCACAGAGCACCGACCCGACGATCCAGGGGCCGCCGGCACCCTCCGCGCCAGAAGTGATTGCCCGCGACGAGCAGGGACGCATCACGCTGCGCACCATGCGGGTTCCCTCCCCGCTCGTATTCGACGGCGTACTCGACGAGCCGTTCTATCGCGACGTGCCGTCGTTCGGCGAATTCATCCAGCAGGAGCCGCACGAAGGCCAGCCGTCCACGGAAAAGACGGAAGTGTGGGTGTTCTTCGATCGCGATTACCTGTACGTGTCGGCGAGGCTGTGGGACTCGGCGCCGGACAAGCGCGTGGCGACCGAAATGCGCCGCGACGCGAACAACCTGTACAACAACGATCACTTCGCCGTGTCGTTCGACGGATTCTACGACCGGCGCAACGGCTATGGCTTTGCGGTGAATCCGCTCGGCGGCATGCTCGACTGGTCGATCACCAACGAGCGGCCGAACAACGACTGGAACGGTCTGTGGGACGTGAAGACCGGCACGTTCGAGAACGGCTGGACGGTCGAGATCCGGTTTCCGTTCCGCTCCTTCCGGTTCCGCGAGAACGGTCACGTCTGGGGCATGAACTTCCGTCGCCGCGTCATCTACAAGAACGAAGTGTCGTACCTGGCCCCCGTGCAGGCAGCCTGGGGCCGGCCGGCGATGTCGAAGATGTCGGTGGCCGCAACGGTCACCGGCCTCGAGGTGCCCCCGAAAGGCAAGAATCTCGACATCAAGCCATACGGACTCGGATCGGTGGTGACCGACCGCCTGGCCAGGCCGCCGGTGTCGAACGCGGGCGACGGCAACGCCGGCTTCGACGTGAAGTGGGGCGTGCGCCAGACGCTGGTCGCCGACCTGACGGTGAACACCGATTTCGCGCAGGTGGAAGACGACCTGCAGGTCGTCAACCTGTCGCGCTTCAGCGTGCTGTTCCCCGAGAAGCGCGATTTCTTCCTCGAAGGCGCCGAGACGTTCAACTTTGCCAATGGCTCGGCAGGCACGGGAGGAACCGGCGGGGGCGGCGGTTCAGCCGGCAGCAGCCAGAACACCAGCACGGCGCCGCTGCTGTTCTACAGCCGTCGCATCGGATTTGCCAACGGCCTGACCGTGCCGATCTGGGCCGGAGGCCGACTGCTGGGACGCTCCGGACCATGGCAGTACGGTCTGCTCAACATGCAGACCGGCGAGTCGAACGACGCCAACGCGCCATCGACGAACTTCTCGGTGCTGCGCGTGAACCACGACCTGTTTCGCCGCAGCCGTGTCGGCGCCATCGTGACGCGGCGCGATCCCGTCGCCACCGCGAAACCGGGAGCATCCGGCCCGGACAATCTGGCCTACGGCGTCGATGGCCTCATCAGTCCGACCAACGACATTTCGATCGTGACCTACGCCGCCAAGACCGCAGACCGAGGGGCGCAGCGGAAAGGACACCAGCTACCGCGGACGGTTCGACTGGACGCCGGACAAGTACGGGCTGTCGGCGGAGTACCTCTCGGTCGGGACGAACTTCAACCCGGAGGTCGGGTTCCTGCGCCGGACCGCGTTCGCGCGATCGTACGGCCAGGCGCGGTACAGTCCGCGCCCCGGTTGGCGACATGTCCGGAAGATCTACTTCCTCGGCAGCGTCGACTACATCACCGACCCCGCGTACCGGCCAGAGTCGAAGGAGGTGCAGGGGAGTTATCAGATGGATCTCGACAACAGTGACATCGTGTCCGCCGATGTGAGCCACAACTACGAGCGATTGACGACCCGGTTCGACGTCGGGAACGGGGTGTTCATCCCTCCCGGCGAGTACGAGACCACGCAGTCGCACGTCACGTACACGCTCGGGCAGCAGCGTCCCGTGTCAGGTGCGATTACCGCGGGGTACAGCGGATTCTACGGAGGGACGCTGAGCGAGCTCACCTGGGCCGGCCGTGTCGAGTTGTCCAGCCAGTTCTATGTCGAGCCGACGCTGTCGTGGAACCACGTCGACGTGCCGCAGGGCATTGCGAACAACAACCTGTTCAGCGGACGCGCCACCTACACGTTGTCGCCGCGCATGTTCGTGTCGGCGCTGGTCCAGTACCAGTCGCGCACGCACACCGTGGCCAGCAATGCGCGTTTCAGGTGGGAGTACCTCCCCGGCAGCGAGCTGTTCGTCGTCTACAGCGACGGGCGAACGACTCTCACCGACGGAATCCCGGAGACCCAGAACCGATCGTTCGTGGTGAAGGTGACGCGACTGCTTCGGTGGTGATCACTGGTCGGGAGGGTCGGGAAGGTCGGGAGGGTCGGGAAGGTCAGCGAATCGGGAGCGCCTTACCGTGAACTCGCCAGGGTTCCCACCTGCCTTACCGGGCCTACCCGCCTTACTTGCCTCTGCCCTGCCCTACCTGCCTTACCCGTCCGACCTGCCCTACGCCGCCCTACTTACGAGTAATCCGCACCTCGAACACGCGGGGCCACAGCTTGCCGGTGATGAACAGCCGGTCGGTGGCTTCGTCGTAGGCGATGCCGTTCAGCACGTCGGTGGCTTCGCGTTCGCGCGCGAGAGCAGGCCCCTGAAATCGATATAGCCGTTCACCTTGCCGGTGTCGGGATCGATTCGCGCCACGTAGTCGGTCTGCCACACGTTGGCGAACACCTCGCCCTTCACGTACTCGAGCTCGTTCAGGTTCTTCAGCGGCGCGCCGGCCGCGGTCACTCGCACGCGCCTGCGCTCCGCGAACGTCGCGGGATCGAGAAAGCGGAGGGACGTCAGAGCCGTCGCTCATGATCAACCCGGCTTTGTCCTGAGTGAGCCCCCAGCCTTCGCCGGAGTACTTGAACTGCGGCCCTGGGCGCGAACGTCTGCCGGTCGTACACGAGCGCGACGCCAGACTGCCAGGTGAGCTGGAACAGGTTGTTCCCGCGAACGGTGATCCCCTCGCCAAAGTATTGCGCCGGCACGTCGCGCTTCTGCAGCACTTCCCCGGTGTCGATCTTGACCTTGCGGATTGACGATTTCCCGTTGAGCCCGGTGCCTTCGTAGAAGACGCCGTCGACCACCTGCAGGCCCTGGGTGAACGCCTCGTGGTCGTGCGGGTAAGCGTGCACGACCGTATACCCGAACACCGGCAGCGCCGCGGCGGCACCTTGCCAGCCGGCGAATCCCGCGATGCGACCGGTCACAGTGATCATGAGCAGCAGAACAAGGACACAGCCGTTACGCATTCTGCGAGCGATCATGCCGCTGAATGTCGTCAGTCTCAAGTCGGAAGTCGCAAGCCACACCCAGGAACATCACCACGGAGAACACCGAGGCGCACCGAGATGATGGCAGTGCTCTTGTGAACACAGGGCTCTCTGTCTCCGTGCACTCCCTGGCATGTCGGTACTTCGGTGACGCATTCCCAGATCATCACCACGGAGGCACGTGCGCACGGACACGGCTTGTTTGACAGTGCTCTCGTGTCCTCCGTGCACTCCGTGGTGAAGCATTTCGTCAGCGAACGAACGTACCGCTCTTGCCGCCGGTCTTCTTCATCAGGCGGATCTGGCCGATCACCATGCGCTTGTCGACCGCCTTGACCATGTCATAGATGGTCAGCGCCGCAATGGCCACCGCCGTGAGTGCTTCCATTTCGACGCCGGTCTGCCCGGTGGTCCGCACGCGCGCTTCGATGTCGTAGCCCGTGGCAGTCGGAATGAGATCGACGTTCGCGCTGGAGATCGGCAGCGGATGACACAGCGGGATGAGTGCGGAGGTCTGCTTCGCCGCCATGATGCCGGCCAGTCGCGCCGCCTGCAGCGGATCGCCCTTTTTCACCGTGCCGGCGCGGATCTGCGAAATCGCCTCGCCAGACATCCTGATCGAGCCGCGAGCCACCGCTTCGCGAGCCGTCACCGCCTTCTCGCCGACGTCCACCATCGTCACGCGGCCCTGGTCGTCCACGTGCGACAAGCGAGGCGAGCTGTCTCTGGTCCGCTTAGCCATACTCAACTCACCGGGCCTCGTTTCAAGTGCTCGTGACGGCGGACCTGAAGGTCCGCGGCTTCATCAACCACCACTCGCGGCTACATCAGCCACCAGTTCGCGAATTCGCCACTCACCAATTCACCAAATCCTGAATTCACCAACTCACCGTTCCGGTCGCTACTGATTCAGGGCTCCTGCGCCGCGGCGTCGCCGTGGGCGAGATAGAACGACAGGCTCTCCAGCGACACGGTCAGGTCTACCCCCTTCACCTTCACGTCGTCCGGAACCTTCAGCGTGCCGGGCGAGAAGTTGAGGATCGCCTTGATGCCAGCCGCCACCGCCATCTCCGCCACTCGCTGGGCAGAGGCCCCCGGAACGGCGAGCACAGCGATGCTCACCCCGTCGCGCTTGACGAAACGCCGCAGCTCGGCGATATCGTGGATCGGGACACCCGATGCGCGACTGCTGGCCGATCTTTTCGCGCTGGTTGTCGAACATCGCGACAATCTCGAACCCCTCCTGCCGGAAGCCGGGGTAGTCAGCCAGCGCGAGGCCCAGGTTGCCGGCACCGAAGATCGCCACCTTGAGGCTTGCGGTCGAGCCCGAGAATCTGCCGGAGGTGCCGTTTGAGGTCGCGAACGTAGTAGCCCACGCCGCGGACCCCGAACTCGCCGAAGTACGCGAGGTCCTTCCTGATCTGCGCCGCGTTCAGGTGGAACTGCTCGGCAAGTGACTGCGAGGAGACCGTCCGGGCTCCCTGAGCCTCGAGTTCGGTGAGGCAGCGAAGGTAGACCGACAGGCGGTTGGTCGTCAGTTCCGAGACCTGATCCGTGGTCTGCCGCGACTTTGGGGACCGGGCCCCGGCTTTGTTCCGTTGTTTCACAAGCGCGCGCCAGATTGTAGCAAAACGGCATGCTAATATCCGGGGCCATGGCCACGCCCGCCGCGGATTCAGTCCCAGGCAGGGCCGTGTCCACCTCGCCAGCAGCGTTCGAACCGTACGTTCCTGCCACCGCATCTCCGGCTGAGTTCACGCTCAAGGCCGTTGTCATCGGCGCGCTGTTCGGGCTGCTCTTCGGCGCCTCCACCGTCTACCTCGGGCTCCGGGCCGGCCTGACCGTCAGCGCCTCGATCCCGATCGCCGTGCTCGCCATCTCGGTGCTCAAGCGCCTCGGCGGCTCGACCATTCTCGAAAACAATATCGTCCAGACGATCGGATCCGCCGGCGAGTCGGTGGCCGGAGGCGTGGTGTTCACCGTGCCGGCGCTGATCTTCCTGTCGTCAGGCGCCGGTTACTTCACCTATTTCCAGATCACGATGCTGACGCTTGTCGGCGGAATCCTCGGCACCCTCATGATGGTGCCGCTCCGCCGCGCACTCATCGTCAAGGAACACGGAGTGCTGCCGTACCCGGAAGGCACCGCCTGCGCGGAAGTGCTGGTGGCGGGCGAACGCGGCGGCAAGCTCGCATCACTGGTCTTCAGCGGCCTCGGCGTCGGGCGCACTCTGGAAGGCGCTCTCCTGGATCTTCAACCTGTTCAGGACCGAGATCGGCTACTCCACCGCACGGACCAGCCAGTTCCCCAACGCCACGCTCAACGTCGACATCTCGCCTGAGTACCTGGGCGTCGGCTACGTCATCGGCCCTCGCATCGCGGGGACGATGTTCGCGGGCGGCGTGCTGTCGTGGCTGGTATTGCTGCCGCTGCTGACCATTCTCGGCGCCTACATCACCGTTCCGTTTCCACCCATTCACCCGAACTTCGCGAACAACCCCGCCACCGGCCGGCCCTTCCTGATCTCGGAGATGGCGCCCGGCCAGCTGTGGAGCGCGTACATCCGCTACATCGGTGCCGGCGCGGTGCTCGCCTCCGGCCTTATCACGCTCGCGCGGACGATTCCCACCATCGTCAGTTCAGCGGTCGAAGGGATGCGCGGCTTCGGTGCTGGCGCGGGCACGGTCGTCGCGCGAACCGACCGTGAGATACCGATGTCGGTCGTGCTGATCGGGACGCTGCTGATGGCGCTGGTCCTCGCCTTTGCGCCGCGTATGCCGCTGCAGGGGAACCTCCTCGCGGCGCTGCTGACCATCGTCTTCGCGTTCTTCTTCGCCACGGTGTCGTCCCGCATCACCGGGCTCATCGGCACGTCGTCGAATCCGATCTCGGGCATGACCATCGCAACGCTGATCCTGACCTGCCTGATGTTCGTGGCGCTCGGCTGGACCGGCGACACCTATGGGCCGATCGCGCTCTGCGTCGGCGCGGTCGTGTGCATCGCGGCTGCGAACGCCGGCAACACCTCGCAGGATCTCAAGACCGGCTACATCGTCGGCGCGACGCCGCTGTATCAACAGCTTGGGCTGCTGATTGGCGTCGCCGCATCGGCGCTCTCGATCGGCGTGACCACCCTGTACCTGCACCGCGTGTTCGTCATCGGGTCCGAAGCGATAGCGGCGCCCCAGGCAACGCTGATGGCCACCATCATCAAGGGCCTTCTCAGCCAGAACCTGCCGTGGGGGCTCGTGCTCGTCGGCGTGTTCGTGTCGATCACGCTCGAACTGTGCGGCATCCGATCACTGTCGTTCGCGGTCGGCTCCTATCTCCCGATTGCGACCACGGCGCCCATCTTCGCAGGCGGACTCGTCCGCTGGTGGGTCGAGCGCAGCACCGGCGTGACCGGAGGAGTCGGATCTTGGCGCGGGCACGCTGTTCAGCTCGGGACTGATCGCCGGCGGCTCCATCTGCGGGATCCTGTTCGCGGTACTCGTCGGCACGCAGACGATCGGTCCCTTCCAGGCGATCGGCAACGCCATTCCCTGGTTCCACGGCGACGCCGGCGCTGGCCCAGATTGCGAGCGCGCTGCTCTTCCTGGCGCTGGCGATCGTGACGACGCGCATGGCGCGGCGTAAAGTTATGTAATGGCCTTCCGTCGCGGAACCGAGCGAACCCGATGAAACGTCTGCTGCTGCTGTTCCTGCTCATCACCGCGACGCTGTCCGCCCAGCCGGGTGCCGCGCGGCGAGCGACGAACGTGGCGGCGCTCAGCGCTCATCCCGCGTTCTTCCACATGCGGCCGGTGGTGGTCGTCGGCGAACTCAAACTTCTCGACAGCGGCGAACTCCGTCTCAGCAGCGACGGCCTGACGACTGCGCGTGATTCATCAGGGCAACACACCCGAAGGGCTTGCCGAAGTGCGGGGCGAATTCTGGGATCTCAGCAAGTTCGGCGCAGACGACCCACGGCTGGTCGGCTACGACCTGAAGCGCACATTCGGGATCGATCCTGAAGGAGCATGGCCGCGCGCCGGCCAGGTCACGGCACTCATCGCCTCGGCCGTCGCACCGGCCACGGCACCATCAGCACCGTCGATCCGGAACATCGTCCTGCATCCGTCGCGATATCTCGATCAGAAGGTGACCGTGACCGGTCAGTTCGGCGGGCGAAATCTCCTGGGTGATCTGCCCGACGCGCCGGGACTGAGCCGGTGGGACTTCGTGCTGCGGTCGGCGGATGCCGCGATCTGGGTGGCGAACCTGCGGCCGCGCGGCAAGGATTTCGAACTGTCACTCGACGCCCGCATCGATACCGGACGCTGGCTGGAGGTATCGGGAACGCTGCAACAGGGGCGCGGGCTGCAGTGGCTGAATGCGGAAGGGACGACGGTCAAGATCACCCAGGCTCCAAAAGACACCCCTGATACGCCAATCATCCGCGTGGCCGCCGCGCCGCCGCCTGAAGTGGTGTTCAGCGCGCCGACGGCGGGAGAAACGGATGTATCGCTCACCAGCACGGTGCGCATCCAGTTCTCGCGGGATATCGATGCGACGACCTTCCGCGGCCGGATCCGCGTGCACTATCCCAACGACGCCGCGCCTCCTGTGCCGTTCACGACCAACTACCTGCCTGGCACACGGGTGCTCGAGCTGAAGTTCGCCGCACCGCTCGAACGCTTCAGCACCGTCATCGTCGATCTGCAGGAAGGGATCGCCGCGACCGACAAACAGGCGCTCGCGCCGTGGACGCTCAGATTCGAAACGGGCGGTTAGGACAGACAGTCCTTCCCGGTTACACCGTCTCGCCATCTGCCATCTTCTGCAGCTGGCCTTCGATCCGTGTTCGTATCACCTGAATGAGCCGGTCTCTGTCGTCGGCGCCCATGCCGACGGTTTCCACTGGTGGGCCAACGCTGATCTCCACCGTCGCCGGGCGGATCAGCCAGCTTCCCTTCCGCATCGCCGCGCGCCCGCCGCGGATTGCCACCGGGACGATGGGGGCCTGCGCGAGGATGGCCATGTGGATCCCGCCCTTCTTGAACGGCAGCAGTTCGTCCGTACGGCTTCGCGTTCCCTCGGGAAAGATCAGGAACGAGTTGCCCGAACGGATCGAGCGCGCACCGTTTTCGATCGACCTGAGCGATGCTTCGCGATTGCGTCGATCGACCGGAATGAACCCCCCAAGCCGGAACGCGCGCGCCAGCAGCGGGATCTGATCGATTTCGTGCTTGTAGAGAATATGCATCCGCGGATGCAGCGCCTCGAACAGGACCGGCGGGTCCACGTTGCTCTGATGGTTCGAGCAATAGACGGCGGCGCGGTTCAACTGCACGTGCTCCCTGCCGGTCACGCGGAAGGTGATGCCGGTCGTGAGCAGGGCCAGCCGGACCCCCATGTGTCCGAGGAAGTACAGCAGTCCCTTCCACCTGAAGAGGATGGCCAGCAGGATGCCTGGGGGAGCGACGAGCAGGACGTAGAGGGACACGGCCACGTACGTCGTGACCGTGCGAAGCGCGAAGATGATCACCGGAGTTGAATCATAACGAAAAAAGCCCGCAGGCCGTTGCCTGCGGGCTTCTTCGATACGTGGGGAGCGCTACTGCGCCGCTGTCAGGCGCGCGCAGCGCGACGCGTCGAGGCGGCAGCCTGCGCGCGAGGCGCGGGAGGCGTGACCGTCTTGGTCACCTTCGGACGAGGAGCGGCGGTCGCGACGCGCGCCTTCGTCGTGAAGCAGCGTTCGAGCGCGCGGTCGACGCGACCCTCGATCGAGGCCGCCGTTTCCCGCATGACTTCCGAGACTTCCGAGATGATGAGGAACTTCGCGCGATCGAGCATCCGCTTCTCGCGGAAGGAGAGGCTCTTGGACTTGGCGAGGAAGGTGAGGCTCTTCAGGACATCAGCTACGTCGTAGATCGAACCGCTGCGCATCTTGTCCGAGTTGTCCTTGAACCGACCCTTCCAGTTCTGGTGGTTGTCGATCTTGCCGTCGCCGAGAAGGCCGAACAGTCGCTCGACTTCTTCGTCGCCGATCGCTCGTCGCAATCCGACGCCGTCGACGTTCGCGATGGGTACGAGGACTGTTGTGTCGTTAGCCACAATCCGAAGGTGATAGAAACCGCAGGTCGTGCCGAGGATTGTTTTCTCCTCGATCCGTTCCACGATTCCGAGACCATGATTCGGGTATATGACCTTGTCGCCGACTTCAAATGTCACGGTTCCCCCTGTTAGGAGCGCAGTATGGTAGGCCGATAGAGTGCCGGCAGTTCACCCAGTATAGCCCACCCCGCGCAGCCCCACAACGAGAAAAGCCCGAAAAATGGGCATTTTTCCGGGGTTTCGCCCCCAGCCTCGCTGCGCGCGACCTCGCACGCGAGCTCATCCTGGCGTTGCGGGATTGGGAACGAAATATCGCGCTAAACCTGTTGGGAGGTATAGAGTTGTCGCCAATTGCGTCAGCCCTGCCGTAAGCAGGCGTGACCGGCCTTCCACCCTCGAAGCGGTTGCACGTCGACTTCGACTTTCGTGCTTCTCGAGCGGTTTTGCACATCAGCGCCGCCGACCTCCAGGGTCGCCGCTCTCTGGCGACCGGGAGATTCGCAAGTGACAGCTCTACTGAACCCGAAGGAGTGCTTTGTGTTCCGTGCCTGCGTGCTTCTGTTCACCCTCAGCGTTCTGGCTCCGCTGCCGCTGCGTGCGCAGGCTGCAAATCCTCCGGCGCAGCCGGCCAGACCGCCAGCTCAGCCGGCGAAACCCGCGCGGCCCGCCGCGCCACGCCCAGCCCAGAAGCGCCCGTTGCCGCCGGCTCCCGCCGCCACGCCGGTGCCAGAACCGCCGAAGCCGCCCCCGCCGGATCTGCAGCTGACGACCACGCACGCCACCAACGCCACCCGCACCACGAGTACGGTGCAGATGAAGGGCGCGCGCACTCGCATCATCGTCGGCGAAAACCTCGCGTCGATTCAGCAGTGCGACGCCAGCCAGACCGTTCAGCTGAATACGGACACGCGAACCTACCTGACGGTGCCGTTCCAGACCGCCGCGACGCACGCCGGCCCCAGCCGCCGACAGCAAGCGCAAAGGCGGCGAGGTGATCTACACCACGACCGTCACCGACACCGGCGAGACGCAGCCCATGTTCGGGTTCACGGCCAGGCACCTCAAGCTGGCGGTCGTCAAGGACTTCACCTTGACCGCGTGTGACAAGAAGCCGCAGCGGGTGGACACCGACGGCTGGTATATCGACCTGCCATCGACCGTCTCGTGTGCGACGGTGCCGCCCGTCGAGAAGACGCTGCAGGCGGACCCGCAGCATCCGGATTGCGTCGATGAGGTGCGCTACCAGGTCCCGCAGACCCCTGTCGGCTATCCGGTCAAGTACACCAGCATCGCCACCAGCGGCGACGAACCACCCGTAACGACGACGATGGAGGTGGAGAAGATGGAGCGGACCGATGTGCCGGCGTCGGCGGTCGACGTGCCGGCGGACTACGTCGCGGTGCGCAGCGTTGCGCAGTTGACTGCCGATCACCGGCCGGGCGAAGCGGGTGCGAAGAAACCGGGCGTGCGTGCGCGTGGGACTGGCGCCGCTCGGCAACAAGTCACCGGCGAGCCTGGGCATCGCGGAGTTGTCCGAGGCACTCCTCGAATCGTTCAGCGAAACCGAGCTCGACATCGTCCGTCTGTCCGGAAGTTCGCCGGCGGACCTCGAAGCGGACGCGAAGAGCAAGCAGGTCGATCTGATTCTGCAGAGCAGCGTGGCGGAAGTGAAGGTGCCCCGGGGCGGGGTGATCGGCAAGGTGAGCGGCACGTCCGGCGATGCGTTCACCGCAAAAGTGGACTTCGCGCTGGTGGCGCCGGGGCAGCCCAAGCCGGTGTACGCCGAGAGTGAGCGCAGCGGCGGCTCGACGCTCAACAGTGCGATCACGATCGCGAAGAAGATGGCGCAGTTCGCTCCGCCGGTGATGATGGCGAAGTATGGCTACATGAACGCGTACGGGTCGATGCTGTCGCAGAACGGGCCGTCCGGCGCGATGAAGCAGTCGCCCGATCCGGTGATGAACATGGCGTTTTCGCTGCTCGACAAGGCGGCGGCGAAGACGGCGGCGGAACAGTACAGCACCGAGGAAGCGTGCGGTGGCCGGCGCGCTCGAGAAAGAGGTGAAGGCGATCGTCGCGGAGATGTCGAAGAAGAAGAAATAGCGGACGCGTTATACTGACGCTCTTCCCCTCCTGCGTGCCGGAGTGGTGAAACTGGCAGACGCGCGGGACTCAAAATCCCGTGTCCGCAAGGACGTGTCGGTTCGATTCCGACCTCCGGCACCAATCAAAGCAAACGTTTACAGGAATAGGCTGATTGGCCGCGTTTCGCTTGGCAGGTTCTATACGTCGTTCATACGTCGACGCGCCTAGGCTGCCCCCGGAGGCGTTCCGCCGGTGTAGACTGCCGCCCATGGTCGACGCGCCGCGGCGCCGCCCTGGCCGCCCCCGCGTTGGCGAGCCTGGCGCGCGCCTCTCCACGTACCTGCGGACCAGCGACGACGATCGGCTTGTCCGCCTGGCGCTGAAGCACGATCGATCGGTGTCCGCGATCGTGCGAGACATCCTGAACATGCGCCTCCGTGCGGAGGAGTAACCCGATGCAGATTACCTTCTGGCGATCGGCGCGCACCTGTGCGCGCCGCCACCATGCGTGGAACACCCTTTGGCAGGTTCGATAGGTGTTACCATCGCGATTTTCGTTTTGCCCGGAGCCTCGATGACCCCTGAAGCCGACAACCCCGCCTCGCTGTATCTGAGTCTCCTGAAGGGTTGCCTGACGCGACTGATTTTTCCAGATGGATCCTGGGACTGGGACCTAGTGCACAAGCGTCAATTTGACCCCGTCGTTCGTGCCCATGGTCAGGACTGGCCAACAGAAGCCGAAACCATGGTCGGGTTACGACGGCTGGACAACTTGCAGACCTGCATCGTCACAGCCCTTCAGGACGATGTCGTCGGCGACCTTGTCGAGACCGGCGTTTGGAGAGGAGGGTGCGGCATCTTGATGCGTGCCGCACTCAAGGCCTTCGGCGATTCGGATCGCTCGGTCTGGCTGGCCGATTCGTTCCAGGGGTTGCCGCGCCCGTCGCCTGCGGAGTATCCGCAGGATGCTGACGATCCGCACTCAACGTTTACGACGTACCTCGGGGTGTCAATGGATGTCGTCAAGTCTAACTTTGAGCGCTACGGTCTCCTCGACGAGCGCGTGAAATTCTTGCCTGGATGGTTTCGTGACACTCTGCCAACCGCTCCCGTCAAGCAAATCGCGGTTCTTCGACTCGACGGCGATATGTATGAGTCAACGCACCTGGCATTGACGCATCTCTATCCGAAAGTTTCTGACGGAGGATTCATCATCATCGACGATTACGGTGCCCTCGAAAGTTGCCGGCTCGCCGTTGACGACTTTCGGCGTGAGCACAAAATAGAAGAACCAGTGCAGCCAGTGGACTGGACGGGTGTATGGTGGCGGAAGGGCCTGCCTTCAACACCTCGCCTTCGCGCCTGATCATCTGTTCGCCGGCCGCCATCGGCGCCTGGATGCGCGGCGGCCGCCTGCCGCGGGCGCGTGCTCGAGGATCAGTGAACGCGGCTCAATCGCGGCACGTCCGGCGCGAGCGACGGTGCCGGCGCCTCGAGCCTCGTTGGTGCTGGCACGAGCCGCGGCGCGGGCTCGTGCCGGGTACGGATTCTGTGAAGCGTCTCAAGTTGACGGTAAGCGTAGGCGCCGGCGCTGTACTTCGGTGAGAGTCCGATTGTCAGTATCCTGACGCAAGCGAGGGCGGCCTCGCGGGCACCGGCTGTGCACACGCGGTGACGAGGCGGCGCTGATCGCGCTCGACACTGCGTGGATTGACGCTGAAGTTCGGCACGATCGTGCCGCGCTCGAACGCATTCTGGATGAACAGTTCCTCGCGACCTTTGCCTCAGGCAGGACGATCGATCGGACCGCGTTCATCGACATGATGATGAAGGCCGGCATCGAGCCGTTCGAGGTCGTGCACGATGACATTCGCATCGATGGTGATACCGCTGTCGTCGTCGACAGCAGTGCCGATCGCAAGAGCAAATACACCTGGATAGCGGTCAAGCGTCAAGGGCAGTGGCGTGTCATCTCAGAGACGTTCACCAACCTCGCCGCGGCAAAGTGACGGACAGCATCAGCGGTGCCCTCTGTGATCCCTCGGTGCGCTCCGTGGTGAAGCGTGACCCGAGGCACTGCTACTTTGGCACGCTCTCCAGCTCCGCCGCCGCATTGCCGTTCCTGGAAATGTTCGCCGAATCGCAGAAGACAAACCGGTCGGCAGAACTCCACGTGTGCCCTGGCCCCGAACGGTAACCGCGCAGCCAGAGCGTGCCGTGAATGTTGCGCAAGTAGAACCCTTTCGGCGTGTCGTCGTCGTCCGTGAGGCACGCCGAGGCAATTGTCACCGCGCCCGGCGGCGCACGGTGGCTTGAAGGTGGGTGCCCCGACGCGCCCTCAGGTTGCTCGAGGAACTGAAGCCTGAGATGCGGACCCAGTTCGAGCGGGCACAGCGACAGACCAAGCCCAGCACCACGCCGATGAATCTCCTCGATGGTTGCACCGTTCGTGAAGCCGAGATCCCCAACAGAGCACTCGATCGTCGAAATGGTGGACACGGCAGTGGCCGTGGTGAAGCCGGGGTGGTCGAACAGGAGGAGTCCAGCCGCGTTGATCTGAATCCCGCTGCGTCGCAATTCGGCAAGTAGTTCGCTTTTCGCCATCCCGCCGATACGAAACGTCCTGGATGCCGGCGACAAGTGAGACATGGATCATGGGAAGCGAGTCGAGATCGGCTTGTCGGGCAGACGTCGTGAAGAAATCCTGAAAGAGTGCACAAGAACGACCGTCCCGGCCAGAGACGCCCGGAAGGTCGATTCGATCCGCGTCCCAGCTAATCGCCCACGGTCGACGGAGGCCGATTCGCCTCCACCAACCGCGATGCACAGCCTTCACCGACGCAGACGGGCTCGTCTACGTGGCCCCGCGATCGATCGTCACACACCTCTCAGGGACACTTGTGACCAGGGCTCGCAATGCACGGGATCGCCTTGAGATATTCGTAGATCGCCCGCAGGTCGTGGTCTGACAGATCCTGATACGCCGGCCACGGCATCACCTGCAGTTTGTCGCCGTTGAACGGACCGAACGCCGGGAAGCAGTTGCTGGTCACCGTGGCGCTGCAGTTCGGATGCAGATGATCGTGATCGATGCCGAAGCGCATCGAGTTGTAGAACTCGTCGAACTCGGCGCCCTGCTCCGGCAGTCCGGAATCGTCTGGCGTCAGGTTGCGCGAGATGATCGGAGGTGGAACGGTCGCCGACACGACGGGCCCGAGTTGTCCGAAACTTCGCCCGCCGCCCAGATACGTCTTCGGGTTGGCCTGCGCAGGTGGCGTAAAGGCCTTGAAATACGGATTGTGGCCGTCGGCATACTCCGTCGCCGGACCCGCACTGTGGCAGCCGTTGCACTCGGTGATCACGTTGACGATGTAGCTGCCCAGGCCCACGAGCTTTCGATCGCCATGATCGTAAGTGAGAGACACGGGCGCAGCCCGCAGTCCGATATCGATTCGCGCGGTGTCGCTGTTGCTGTGTTCGTCGTCAATCGCCTGCACAGCCGGTGACGTCATGAGCGCACCGCTCATGATCAGCGCGGCAAATCCGCCGATTGTGGCCAGTGTGAACAGTGGTGTCGAACGCATGCTGTCTCCTTTGCGAGATTGCCGGTGGCGGGGACGCGTGGACGATGCGACCCGGATGGTAGTCCTTCTGCCCCGGAAATCAAGCTCAGACCGCGGTACCCTGCGTTCGCACCGAATCAGCTCCTTACAACTTCCTGCCTTGACCGGCGACAGAAGCTGCTACTTCGGTACGCTCTCCAGATCCGCCGCCGCCGCATCAACCAGCCGCGCTTCCCGCTCCAGCGCCGCGGCGATCCGTGCGATCTCGCGTTCGGCTTCGGCGTATCGTGCCTGCTCGATGCCTTCGCGGACACCGGGCATCGTCTTCACGCCGTAACCGGTTTCGGTTCCCGGTGCGTAGAGCGAGGTGCCGGTACCACGGCCGCCCGGCAGACCGGCCTGGTCGGTGAGTTCGCGCTCGCTCTGCACCAGTCGATCGTTGACTCGTCTGGCGATCTCCGGCGAGCCCGACAGCCTGGACTGCGCGGCCTCGGCGGCACTGTGATAACGGTTGGCGGCGTCAGTCAGCGCCATCGATGCGTTCTGCAGCGGCGCGAAGTTCAGGGCCGGCGGAACGTCCCTCTTTGCCGGGGCGACGGACGGCTTCTTCGGATCGCGCACGGCCTGGAAGAGTCCCTCGTCGATCGCCCGATTCTGATCGCGAATCGACGTCCTGCCGTTGACGCAGCAGCGTCTGCAGCTCGTTCGTGTAGCGCGACACCGTATCGGCCAGGTTGGTGAACTCGAACGGCAGCAGCTCCGCGTCGGCCAGCCGGATCACCGCCGTGCCCATGGTCTCGGCGAGCGCGCGGCCGTAGGCGAAGTCGGTGTCCTTGAAGTGCGTGTAGTGGTAGAAGTCGTCGTAGATCGAGTGGTAGATGCCGTCGGTGTCCTCGCCGCCATAACTCATGGATAGCGTCGGCGTCCCGGCATGCTGGAGGAAGGGCGAATAGTCCGAACCCGACCCCAGCGCGCCGATACGCAGGTCCGGCCGGCTGCGCGCCTCGGCTTTCGATTCCGCCGAGCCGTTCAGGATGCGCCGGGCCTGCAGACGCTTCCACACGGTGAGCCCCGTCTCGGGATCCTTGATGTCCCTGGCGACGGTGTTGACGAAGTGCTCGAGCGTGTGCGAACCGCTGGCGCCGAGGAAGCCGCGTTCGTTGCCGTCGCTGTTGATGTAGACGACGGCCTTCTGCAGATCGGCCTCGTGCTTCTCCACCCACTCGGTGGAACCGAGCAGCATCGGCTCCTCGCCGTCCCACGCGGCGTAGACGATCGTTCGCTTCGGCCGCCAGCCGGTCTTCAGCAGTTCGCCGAATGCGCGCGCCTCTTCGAGCTCCGGCGCCATCCCGCTCACCGGGTCGCTCGCGCCGTTCACCCACGCGTCGTGATGGTTGCCGCGAATCACCCACTGCGTCGGGTAGCCGTCGAGCCGGTGATCTTCGCGATCACGTTGTACACCGGCTTGGTGTCCCAGTTCGCCGTCACCTTCAGGTGGACCTGCGCAGGACCGGGACCGAGCCGGTAGGTGATCGGCAATCCGCCGCGCCAGGCTTCCGGTGCGGCAGGCCCGGTGATCGCCTCGAGCAGCGGCTGGGCATCACCGTACGAGATCGGCAGCACGGGAATCTTCGTGATGGTTGGTGCGTCTGCCAGCGGCAGGCGTGTCGCGCCAGGGACGGCAGCGATCCCCGGCGTGAGCGGGTCGCCGGGGTACTGCAGCATGTCCATCACGCTGCCCCGCTGCACGCCGTCCTTGTTCCGCATCGGTCCCGCCGGAAATACCGGCGCATCGCCGAAGCCGTCGTCTTTCGGGTCGGAGTAGATCAGGCAGCCGACCGCGCCGTGCTCCGCCGCGAACTTGGGCTTGAGCCCGCGCCACGTCTCCCCGTACTTGACGATGACGATCGCGCCTTTCGCCGACACGCCGTGACGCGCGAGCTCTTCGTAGTCCTCCTGGCGCCCGTAATTCACGAACACGAGCGGCGCCGTGACATCGCCGTCCTTCGAATACGCGTTGTAGGTGGCGAGCTGCTCGTCGCTCTGCGTGGAGGTGATGTCGCCGGCGACCGGCGGCTCATTCAGCGCCGCACGAAAGCGGCGCGGGGCGATCATCTCGAGGATCCGCTCCTTCGGCGTGGGGAACAGCACATCGAAGGTCTCGATCTCGGCTTCCCAGCCCCATTCGCGGAACCGCGCCAGCATCCACTCGGCATTGTCCTTGTCGTAGGGCGACCCGACGTGGTGTGGTCGTGCGGTCAGGCGACGCATGTTCTCGCGGATATTCGCCGGATCGATCGATGCTCGAAAGCGCGCATCCACCGCGTCCTGAGACTGCCCCGAAAGGACCAGCGGCAAGGCGATGCCGGCGACAACACACGCAACGACGAGTTCGGTAAAGGACGGCGCGCATCAGGCTCCTCCGCGACGATTCTACCGCGACCGGTGTGACGCGCTTTCGCAGCGACCAACGCCGCGGGTCGGAGTCGCGACGACGATCAGCGCAATGTCGCAGTGCCTGCCGGCACGACCCGGAAGGGCACATACCGTGTCGCCGACGGCTCCTTGCCGAGCCGCGACTGCGCCGCGATGCTCAACACGTAGTCCCCCGGCGGAAATCCCGCCAGCGGCAGATGGGCCGTGTAGCGCAGCGCGCGCTTCGCTCCCTTGAACTCGGTCGAATCGTGCTCGTCGCGGTTCTCGGTGACCTGCCGGCCGTCGGCAGTCAGCACGGTCGTGACGACGTCCACCTTGTGGGGTGATTTGCCGGAGTTGTCGTAGACCTCGGCGAAGAGGTCCAGTTGATCGCTCCGCGAAAAGGTGCGAAGCGCGACGAACGGCGCCGGCAGTGCGTCCTTCATCTGGTCGTCGAGAATCGCGGTCATCATCGTCGTCCCGGCGAGGGAGGTGACCGTCACGCCGCTCAGGGCCATCGACTCCTTGTCGAAATCGGGCACCGCGAGATCGTAAACCACGGATCCGACGCGCTTCTGCTGGGCATCGAGAGCCGCGGCGCGCAGCCGGTAGCGTCCCGGCGGGAGTTCGAGGCGATTGAGTACACGAATGCCGCTCTGAGTGACCGGTGTGCGGTTATTCGCGCGCGCAGCGAGCGGCAGCGAGTCGTGCCGTGCACCGAACATTTTCGCGTTGCGGTCCAGCGCCACGAACGAAAGGTCCAACGTGCCATCGGAGCCGAGACCCAGGCTATCGCCGCTCACTTCGATGCCGATCATCACGGACGCGTTCCGCTTCGAGCCCTTGAAAGGCGCCGCAAACACCCGCATCGTCAGACCGCTGACCGGCAACAGGCTGTTCATCGCTGCCGAGAGTTCCTCCGGCATACCGCCGTCCCTGGCCGTCGTTGCCGTTTTCGTTGCGGTGTTCGGTGCCGTATTGCTGGTCGTGTTCGTTGTCGCGGTGGGCGCCGCGCGTGGCGCGGCATACCCGCGTCGCGCTCGCACGGTGAGTCCGGGCCGGTTCACCGTCAGCTCGATGCGGTGAAACTTTCCATCAGGCGTCGCTGAAGCCGGATAGTAGGCGAGCAGGTAATAGGAGCTGTTGTCACGCACGATGCGATCGAACACACCGGTGAGGTCGTTGCGGTTGACCACCGCAAACCCACCGCTCTCCTCCGAAAGCTGACGCAGGCTATCCTGCGACACGCTCAGTTCGCGGCCCAGCGAAACGAGGCCGATGCCGGACGACGGGTCGGTCTGGCCGGCAAAGCTACCGACGGTGGCATCGCCCATGGTGGCGAGCCCGCGCGGATCGATTCCGTAAATACTGACGTTCGAGCGCGCGGTCATCGCCAGCGTGTCGCGAAGGTCACTCGCTATCGAACCAGCCGGACTCGGCCGCTCGAGAGGACCTCGAATCAGGTCCGACAGGTCGTACGGAATCCCCTCGCTGAACAGCAGCAGCGTCTTGCGGCGACCGTGGATGCCACCCAGCCACGCCGCAACCTGGCGAAGGGTGCCGAGCATGGACTGCGCATTGTTGCCGCGTTCGACGTCGTTCAGGTCGTCCAGGAACCACGACCGCCCATCCACAGGGAGGTCGATTCGCTGGTGATACTGGTCGTTCTTGCTGAGCGTGCTCCCCGGAAGCTGACTGCCCACAAAAGCATCGACGGCGTTCAGCAACAAACCCTTATTGCTCGTGAACTCCTGCGACGCACTGGTACGCCCGGTAAAGGTGACTGCCATCAGGTCGTTGGCGCCGAGGTTTCGTTCGATGAACTGGCGCGCCGCCTGCTTCACCTGCGGCGAACGGCCGGCATCGACGTGAAGGTCGTCGAGCACCACGACATAGACGCGCCCGTCAAACGGACGCAGGTTTGACTGCACGTCTGGCTCAACGCGTACGGCGAAGGCGGTAGAAGGGGCGGGGACCACCGGGATATCGATCAAAGAAAACGCCGAAATGGTCTGCGGTTTCCCATCCTCGAGGACCTGGAAATCTTCCTTCTGCAGGTTGGCGACGAAGTTCCCCTGCTGATCCGCCACGAGGGCATCCACTTCGACGTACTCGATCTGTGTCCTGAAGGTCGGCCCTGGCGCGGTGTCTGGTGATGGCGATTGCGGCGCCTGCCCAGCAAGCAACCCACTTCCGGCGAGCGCGATGAACACTGCCGCCAGCGTGATGCGTCCGCTCATAAGATCCTCAACGCGTCAGCGACGTTCACATCGCACCGGCCCAGCGCAGCACGCGGAGCGCGCGAAGAGTGTTCCAGCGGCTCGGCTCACCGGCGGCGCCCTCCATCTCGATGTGCACGCGACCGGGATGCGGATTCTCGAGCGGCCATCGTCCACTCTCGTCACGCTTCTTCGCGATCAGATCGACCGCCTCGGCGATACGCTCGTCCGGCGCGACGCCCGCTCTGTGCAGATAGTCGAGTCCCCACAGAATGTCGTAGTGCCAGCGCGTGGGGAACGAACACTGCGTCCACGCGGCGGGCTTCTGGAGCTTCCGATCGATGGTGACAAGCTGCCCGGTCGATCGCGATCTGA
Source organism: uncultured Acidobacteriota bacterium (assembly GCA_963697745.1). Lineage (GTDB taxonomy): Bacteria > Acidobacteriota > Vicinamibacteria > Vicinamibacterales > CAVVIG01 > CAVVIG01. Next base: position 221,582 of record CAVOPD010000007.1, read on the forward strand.
GCAGGCGCCGCTCGAGGAAGTATTCCTGTCCGCGAAGGCGGGCGGCAGTGACGTCGGGCGACGGCCCGTTCGCCGTCTCGTACTCCAGCAGTCCTTCGAGCACGCAGATCGTCGTATGGAATGATGACCGCTGGCTGGGCGGGGCGTTGCAGTTCCAGCCGCCATCGCTCAACTGCTCCTGAAGCAGCCGGTCGACCAGACGATCGCTGGCTTCGCCGAAGTACGCACCCATGGCGAGCACCCGGCCGTTGATGCAGGGCTCGACTTCGCCGTCGAAGAACGCCGCGTCCGCGAACTCCGCGCCCCAGGTGCACCGGTCGCGAACCAGGCCGATCGCCCTTCGCACGCGATCGCTCGCGGGGTCCACCCCGAGATCCCGCAGTAACTGGAGTGTGTCCATGGTGGAGGTCCACGCGTGCGGTACGAACGCCGCGCCGCCCCAGTGGCCGTCCGCTGCTTGAAGGTCCAGCAGCCGAGCCCCCCAACCCTCCTCGGCCACACGCGACCGCTCACTCGCAACCGCGGCGTCCGGCTCGGCGATCAGGTCGCGCATCACCTGCCATCGAATCGACGGATCGGAGTCGAGCAGCCATTCGATGACGCTCATGCGCATACTCTATCCGAGGCCGCTCGAGATGCTGCCTGAGCTCCCGTTGAACGTTCCCGCATGGGCGATAGGAAAAAGGCAAAAGGCAAAAGGCGATAGGCGATAGGCGATAGGCGATAGGCGATGGCGGTGGCGATCGGCGATCGGCGATCGGCGACCAAGAGCAGGGTCCGATCCCTGATCCCTGATCCCTGATCCTGATCCCTGCTTATTGAAACGTCCGCGTGGCGGGCGGTTGGTCCTTTCGGAACTCGTGCGCCAGGCTGTAGAACCCGGCCGACGACAGCGTCACCGTCACAGGAGCGTCTGTCGGGTTCTCCCAATACCAGCCGTGGATCCCGGCGAACGGCGCGGTGAGCGTCCCCGCCGCGCTCTCGACGGCGTTGCGCTTCTCGTACGTCTCGGCGTAACCGCGCGGCGCCCCATCCGGTTCGGCGTGGAACTCGAGGTTCACCGGGGCGGTCGCATGCCACGAATAGAGCAGCGGCTGCCCTTTGTCCAGCCGGTACTTGTACTCGACGAACTCGTGCGGAGCGAGCGCGAAGTCAACCGTCTCGGTGCGGAACGCACGCGGCTCCTGCACCACGGTCCGCGCGGTTGCCGCCGTGTCTCGCGTGCCCTCGAACGCGGCGACCTGCGCCTTCGTCTCCGCCAGCGCCAGCAGCCCGAGCTTTCGTCCGACACCGGTAGGATCGACGCCGAACTCCGCCGGCAGCACCGCCAGCACCAGTGCCAGTCCCGACACCAGCAGCGCCACGCCGATCGCCACTGCGATGCGCTCGCGCGCGCCGGCCTGCTCCTGCTCCGTAACCACCGAGGCTGCCGTCCTCATGACTCGAGCACGTACGCGGACAACTGATAGCCGATCAGCAGGAACCCGGCGCACATCAACATGGTGTTCGTGACGAACGCGTGACGAAGGTATCCAGGCCTCGTGCGCCAGACGGTCAGCAGCGCGAGCACCGCCGTCAGCGCAACCGCCTGCCCAAGTTCCACGCCGACGTTGAAGCTGACGATGTTCGCCACCAGCCCGGTTGCGGGGAGCGACAGGGCCTGCAGCTTCGTCGCGAGCCCGAAGCCGTGAAACAGTCCGAACAGCAGCACGGCAGCGCGGGTGTCCGGCTGAAAGCCGAGTACTCGCGGGAACAGCTCCATGTTGTCGAGCGCCTTGTAGACGACCGAGAACCCGATCACCGCGTCGACCAGGTACGAGTTCGCATGAATGCCGCCGAGCACGCCCGCCAGCAACGTGATGCTGTGGCCGAGCGTGAACAGGCTGACGTAGAGGACGATGTCCTTGACGCGGTACAGAAAGAAGATGACGCCAACCAGGAACGCCAGGTGATCGTAGCCGGTCACCATGTGCTTCGCGCCCAGATACATCAGCGGACCAATGGCCGCACCGGAGATCCCCTGCAGGAAGAGCGCATCGATCCCGGAGACGCCGTGCGCGTCGCCACGCAGCGGCAGCAGCAGCGCGCAGGCGATGGTCAGCAGCGCCACTGTTGACGCGCGGCGCGCGACTCGAGCGGGCGCCGGCCTACTGCGTCCGCTCATACTTGCTGTGACACGTGTCGCACGCTTCATAAATGGCTTCTCCTGACGCGAACACCCCTTCGGCGTCCTTCGCTTCCGCCGCTTTCAGCGCGGCAGTGCCCGCTTCGCTCAACTTGCGCGACCACAGGACCCAGTCCCCGTGATCGACTGCGCGGCTGCCCACCAGCAGCAGGTTCCCCGACTCGGCCAGCGCCGCCGCACTGTTGGCCACCGCCTCCCACTCCGCGGCCGTCGTCGGGGCCTTCTCCTCCACACCCGTCGCGGTCACGGTGGTGCTCACCGCATTGAAGACGACCGTCGCCGCGGGATCGACGATGCCCCGCATGATGTGGCGGACGCTGGCCACCGGGACGAGAGGATCGGCCGGAAGCGGCGCCGCGCTGCGTGACGCACGGGCCCCGGCCACTGCGAAACCGACACCGCAGACGAACAGCAGTGCGCTGACGAGAAAGAGCACGTGCCTCTGTCGCATGACAGACCGGATTGTAGACGATGCCGGCAGCTGGTGGCTTCAGCACGTATCGAGCCGATTCAGACCGATTTGACTATCGATTCAGAGCTGCATACCGTACGCGGATGGTCCCCGTGAGGAATTCACACGCCGGGCGAGCGGTCCGCCAGACGAACCTGAAGGTTCGCGGCTGCATCGCCGCGCCATGAATTCACGGCTACATCACCCCGCCATGAAATTCGCGGCCAGGTCACTCGCTGTGAAACGTGCTCGAGCGGCCCTGCTGCTTGCAGCCGTGTGGCTGGTCACGCCCACCTTATGGGCGCAGATCGCCTCAGCTGCGGTGACCGGCATCGTCAGGGACACGGGCGGTGCGGTGGTGCCGGGGGCCACCGTCGAGCTGACCCAGACCGACACGAACAGCCGCCGCACTGTCACCACGAATGGCGACGGCGTGTTCACCGCTGCGGCGCTCGCACCTGGTGAGTACCGCATCATCGTTTCGATGGCGGGCTTCACAGCCATCCGGCAGGAGCCCGTGCGACTGGCGACCGGCGAAACCCATCGCTTCGATGCCGTGCTCCAGGTGGCGTCGGTGCGCGAGGAGGTGAACGTGGTCCGCGAAACGCCGTCACTTCGCCAGGACCGCGCCAGCCTCGGGACCATTGTGGACAGCACGCAGGTGGCCCAGTTGCCGCTCAATGGCCGTTCGTTCATCACGCTCGCGGGACTCGTGCCTGGCGTGGCGTTGCCGCCCAACTCGCAACTGCCGCGGATCAATGGCGGCAGGCCCCGAACCAACGAATATCTCTTCGACGGCATCTCGGTGCTGCAGCCCGAGCCGGGGCAGGTGGCCTATTTCCCCGTGATCGACTCGATTCAGGAGTTCCGAGTCGAGAGCAACAGCCCGCCGGCAGAATTCGGGCGCTTCAACGGCGGCGTCGTCAACCTGACGACCAGGGCGGGCACCAACCGCCTGCGAGGCACCGCCTTCGAGTTCCTCCGGCACGAAGCGCTGAATGCGCGCAACTTCTTTCAGTCCACGGACCCCGAGAAGCCCGAGTACCGGCGCAGCCAGTTCGGCGCGACGGTCGGTGGACCGCTGGTGAAATCGCGCACCTTCTTCTTCGTGGATTACCAGGGCCAGCGGCAGAACATCGGACGCACCGTCATCTCGACCGTCCCGACGGTGCTGCAGCGCGAGGGCGTGTTCACCGAAGCGATCGGCGGACGGGTGCCGACCATCTTCGACCCGGCGAGTGGAACAGACACGCGCACTGCCTTTCCCGGCAACACTGTTCCGACCAGCCGAATGGATCCGGCCGCGGTGTCGCTGCTGCAGCGCTACCCGCTGCCCACGTCTGCAGGCACCGCGAACAACTATCGCCGCACCGCCACCGAAGGCGATGATCAGAACCAGTGGTCCGTCAGGATCGATCACCATTTCGCGGGCGACCGGGACCAGGCGTTTGCGAGGCTCTCCGGGTTCGCGGGAACATTCACGCCGGTGAGTCCCCTGCCCGACGGCAGCGGCGTCACGAGCGGCACGCTTGGTCCTCAGGAGACCCAGGCGCGGTCGTTCGCGTCGAACTGGCGGCGTACCTTGTCGGGTAACCTGCTGAATGAGCTGCGCGTCGGCGACACGCGTCGATCGGTGCAGCGCGCGGCTGCGCAACTCGACACCTCGGCGTCCACGGCACTCGGCATCCCCGGCATTCCCACCACGGCGCGTTTTCCGAACACGCTCCCGACGTTCGTGATCAGCGGCTACCAGCAGCTCGGCTCACCCGCGAACACCGCGTCCGACTTCGGCACGGGCGTGGTGGAAGTAGCCGACTCGCTCACGTGGCTGAAGGGCCGCCACACCCTCAAGCTCGGCTTCGATCTGCGGTGGTCGAGGCTGAACGTCGTCCAGCCGCCCTCGCCAACCGGAACATTCACGTTCAGCAGCCTGTTCACCGACCAGCCCGGCGCGGCTGGTAGCGGCGCGCCGCTGGCGAGCTTTCTACTCGGACAGGTGCAGGCGTTTTCCATCGATCTGCAGCACGATCGCATCCAGGAACGCGCGCACGTCCAGGAGTACTTCGTGCAGGACGACTGGAGGGTGTCAGACCGGGTGACGCTCAATCCCGGGGTGCGCTATACGTTGAACTTCCCGTCGACCGAGATCAACGGACAGACCGCGGTCTTCAACCTGCACACGCAGCAGCTCGAATATCCGGGCACTGCTCCTGTCCGCGAGCTGCACAAGGACAACTTCGGCCCGCGGTTCGGTGTGGTGTTCCGTGCGTCCGACCACACCGTTGCGAGCGCGGGGTATGGCCTGGTGTGGATCGAAATGGCAGGGATCACGACGCCGTTCACCACACCGTCGTTTCCCTTCCTGCAGACCGTCTCCGAGCGCACGCTGGACAACATCACGCCCGCCTTCGAACTGCAGAACGGCCCCACTGTGGCGCCTCTCGAGCCGATTGCGACGGCGGGCCTGGGGCAGGGTGTGTTCTCGGTCGATCGCGGCCTTGGCTCAGGGTATGTACAGCAGTGGAACGCGTCGGTTCAGCGCTCCCTCACCTCTCGCATCACGGCGGAGGTCGCCTACCTCGGCTCGACGATCACGCACGTCGGCATCCCGGACACAAACCTGAACCAGCTCACGGTCGACCAGCTCGCGCTCGGCACGGCCCTGACGCAGCGCGTGGCGAACCCATACTTCGGAATCATTCCTCGTTCGTCGTCACTTGGTGACCCGACGATTCCGCTGGCGCAGCTGCTCAAGCCGTTCCCGCAGTACACGACAGTGAGCCTCTATCGCAACAACGTGGGCACCACGTTCTACCAGGGCGTGTCAGCGAGCCTGCGACAGCGCCTGTCGGGTGGGCTCACCTGGTCGGTTGCCTACACACGCTCGAAGCTGACGGACGATGCCTCATCGGTGTTCGATGCATCGATCCTGACCGGCCCGGTGGCGAACTACCCGGTGGCGGACAGCTTCGATCGTTCGCGCGAGCGCGACTACTCTACTGGCGACATTCCGCACGCGTTCGCGGCGTCGATGGTGTGGGAGCTGCCCTTCGGCAAGGGACGCGGGCATGCGATCGAGGGCATTATCGGAGCACTGGCGAACGACTGGTCGATCGCCTCGATTGTGACGCGGCAATCGGGCGCGCCAATTGCCATCACCCAGGCGACGAATTTCAATGCGTTTGCGGGGTTCGGCGTGCAGCGTCCAAATCTTACGGGTGACCCGACGTTGCCGGCGGCGGAGCGCAACCCTCAGCGCTGGTTCAACACCGACGCCTTTGCGGTCGCGCCGCAGTTCACGCTCGGCAGCGCGTCACGCAATCCGGTGCGCGGTGCGCCGTACTCCAACGTGGACCTCGCGGTCACGCGGCGGCTGCCGGTGGGACCGCGGGCCAGCATCGAACTGCGCGTCGAGATGTTCAACCTGCTGAACACCGCCAACTTTGGCGCACCCGCAGCGGTACTCGGGGCCGCCAACTTCGGCAGCATCACGACCGCGCTCGATCCGCGGGTCGTGCAGCTCGCGGGCAAGTTGCTGTTCTGATTAGGGAAGCCGGAAGGCCAGCAACTCGCCGGAGTAGCTGCCACCGCTGATCGCCACGATCACATACTGCTTGCCATCGACCTCGTATGTCATCGGCGTACCGCTTTGCTGGGCCGGCATATAGACCGCACCCACCTCGCTGCCTGTCGCCTTGTCGAACGCGCGCAGCATCGCCCCGCGCTGGCCTGACGGCGTCGGTCCGAGGTTGGTTTCACCAGCAACGAGCACGGTCTTCGTGACCAGCGTGCCCGAGTTGTTGCCGGGTCGGCCGAGCGGCGGCAGGTTGAGCCCCTTCAGCGCCGGATGATTGCGGATGTTGTCGGGTGTCGCACCGAACGGCACCTGCCAGCGGAACTCGCCGCGGTCCATGTCGATCGCGGTGATGCGGCTGTACGGCGGCTTGATGAGCGGCAGCCCCTGAGCCGTCAATCCCCCGCCCCCGCCGCTGCCCTCGACAGCCGCGCCGCGCGGGGCACCGGTTGACGATCCCGACCCGCCAGTGGTCCGCGCGCCTGACAGCACCGTCCCCTGGTGATAACGCACACCATCGGTAGCGCCAGGCGCCGGAGGCACAAGGCCGAACGTTCCGAGGCTCCGGGTGGACGCGACAAACACGGTGTGTGTTTCCGGATCGTATGAGCCCCCAGGCCAGTTGGACGCGGCGGCCTGGCCGCCCATCGCGAGGGTCGCAATCGGTCCCTCCGCCCGACTGACCGACGGCGGCGTGAACATCGGGCCGACCCGGTATTTCTCGATCGCCTTCAGCGCCTCGGCGCGCAGCTCCGGCGTGAAGTCGATCAGGTCATCCTGGGACAGACCAAGGCCGTCGTACGCCGGAGGTCTCGTTGGAATCGGCTGTGTCGGCGAGTACCACTCGCCGTCGGCGTCACCCTTCGGCACCGGACGCTCTTCGATCGGCCACACCGGTTCGCCCGTCTCGCGGTTCAGCACGTACAGGAACGCCTGCTTGGTCGGCTGCGCGAGCGCCTTCACCGGACGTCCATTCACCGTGATATTCACGAGAATCGGCGGGCACGGAATGTCCATGTCCCAGAGGCCGTGGTGCACCAGCTGGTAATGCCACTTGCGGCGGCCGGTCTTCAGATCGACGGCGACGATGCTCTCGCCGAACAGGCCGGCTCCAGGACGCTCGCCGCCATAGTAATCATGGGTGGGCATCTCGACCGGCAGGTATGCCAGACCCAGCTCCTCGTCTGCCGACATCTGGGCCCACACGCCCGCGTTGCCGGTATATGCCCACGAGTCGCGCTCCCACGTGTCGTTCCCGAACTCGCCCGGGCGCGGAATGGTGTGGAAGATCCACAGCCGCTTGCCGGTCCGCACGTCGAAGCCGCGAACGTAGCCTTTCACGTTCTCACGGCTCTTCGGGTTCGCACCGGTCTCGAATGCCGCGCCGACGATGACCACGTCGTTGGCGATCAGCGGTGTGGCGTGGAGCCCCACGGGTGCGCTCGTGAGATCGATCTGCTGATCGAAATCCTGCTTCAGGTCGACGACACCGTTGGCCCCGAATCCCTGGATCAGCGCGCCGCTCTTCGCGTCGAGTGCGATCAGTCGGTATCCGGGCGTGACGTAGAGAATCCGCTCCTCGCGTCCGTCGGTCCAGTACGAGAGCCCCCGGCCAGAAAGCTGGCGGGGCGCCGCCTGTCCGCGCGGGCCTTCGTCCTCGCTGTGCATCCAGAGCATCTCGCCCGTGGTGGCGCGCAGCGCGAAGACCGCGCGCCGGGTTCCCCCGGTGGAGAACAGCCGGCCATTGACCATCAGCGGTGTGGATTCGAGGTTGAACTCAGGACGCGGCCCGAGATGATCCGTCTTGAAGCGCCAGCCGATTTCGAGCGTGTTGAAGTTGGCGGCGGTGATCTGATCGAGCGGCGAGTATCTGGTGTTGCCGAGGTCGCCGCCGTACGACGACCACTCGCCCTTGCGGGCACCAGTCTGCCCGTGAACGTCGGGCGCGGTGCGGATGAACGCCACAGCCGCGCACAGGCCTCCGCACACCAGCAGCGTCAGCGTTCGCCTCATCGAACACACCCTTTCAATTCACGTGGATCGGTCAGTCGTCGTGATGATCAGCGGCTTCACGTTCGGCGACCTCGCGGTCGCGGTTCGTCCTCTTCTGATCCTGCCTGGCCCTGGCCACGGCGGACTTCGTCCCGGCGAGGGTCTTCACGCCGAACGCCGACGCCAGTCGCTGCAGTTCCTCACTTCCGCAGGCAGGGCACGCGGGCAGATCGGATCCTCGCACCAGGGCCTCGAACTCGTGCCGACACGACAGGCACTCGAACTCGTAGAGTGGCATGCCTCTGCCTTCGTGCTCAGCGGCGCGCCGGCACTTCACACCGGAAGTTCGCTGCATCGTCCACACTGCCGCTGCCGACGTATTGCGCGACCTGCGGGTGCGGGCAGAGCGGGCGTGACCGATCGACGCGACCGTCAGTGCTGTGCGTCGCGGTGACCGGGCCAGGAGACGTCCCCTTCTCGACCCAGTTCTCCAGCACCGTGAGCATGTCGAACTGGTTCGGCCCCGGGCCACCGCTGCAATGGTGCATGCCGGGCACGAGGTAGAGCTTCGCGAAAGCGTCCACGTCCTGTTGACCACCAACGATCTTCGAGACCTTCTCGTAGTAAGCCACGGTGCCGTAGGCGCTGATCGCCGGGTCGGACCAGCCGTGGTACATGAGCAGCTTGCCGCCGCGGGCCTTGTAGGGTCGGAGGTCCGGATTCAACGGACTCAGGATCTCGCTCATGGTTTTCATCCGGGCGAGATCGTCGGGGAACCGGAAGACCCGCCAGTTGAATGCCGGATCATCGGTTTCGAGCGCAAGGTATCGCATGTTCGAGTCGGCGAGCCCATACCCGCTCGGCAGGCGCCGGCCGGTGTAGGCAAGCGTGCCGTCCTCCTGCTTAGTCGGCTCCTCTGGACCGGAAATCCATGCACGCCAACCACTCGTACTTCCTTCGTGTCCCACCGGGAAGCCGTACGAGTACACCTCGCCGCTCGGCAGCTTCGCCCCCTCGTAAATCTGCTTCACGACGGCAAGCTGACCGGCCGTGAGGCAATCGGGCCCGTCGGCTCCGGCACATTTCAGCGTCTCGGGTTTGAAGGTGCAGAGACGCGGGTCGGTGACGAGGCCATCCTCGAGGCCGTCGGTCTTGTCGCATGCGGCGAGCGTGGCCTTCGAGAGCAGTTCCAGCTTGGCGGCGGTGAGGTAGTTCTCCGGAGCGGAGAGCATCTTCTGGTAGACGAGTGCGCGGCCCACCTGCATCGGCGTGCCGGTTGCCGGGTCGCCGGCGATGATGCCGTCGAAGTCCGTCGGATATCGCTGCACTTCCATGAGCGCCTGCCGGCCGCCGTTCGAGCAACCGTCGAAGTAGGCGTGCTGCACGGTCTGTCGGTAGAAGGCGCCGGTGAGCTCCTTGCCCGCAACCGCGGTCACGTGCGTGCCGCGATGGCCGTAATCGATCTCCTTCGCGCGGTTGGCCATCCAGGTCTGATCGTCGGTCAGATGACCGGTGTCGGTGGATGCGGCGGCGTAGCCGCGCTCGAGCCCCTTGTTGAGGGAGCCGATGCTGCCGCCCAGCCCTCCCACGCCGACGAAGTAGTACTTGCCGTTCCATCGTTCCGGCAGCCCGAGGCGGAAGTTCACCTCGTTGCCCGGGCGTCGCGACATGGCCGTCAACCTGACAATATTTCGGAAGCTTGCCGGTGGCGTCGACCGGCGTTGCGGCGGTGATGGTGGTGCCCTTCGGCGCGCTGGCCTGGAGCGCCGGCACCGTGCAGTCCGCCAACGCGGATGTGGTTCCCTGCGTGAAGACATGAGCGCCGCATGCGCCCACTACGGCCATCGCGGTGGTCGCCCCGATTCGTTGGAATCCGTTCATGGGCGAAGATGCTATCCCACGCGCCCGGCGCGAGAGAAGCAGCATTAATGCTGAGGAGGCCACCAGGACGGAGCCTTTGCGCGGACTCTGGCCGCTGGCCGGCTTACGGCTGCTCGACCGTGATGGCGAACCCTGTGTCCTCGGTCAGGATGCCCACGTCGAACACCTGCACACAATAAGTGCCGGCATCCGCCGAGGCTTCGAGGCGCGGGCGCGACGCCGACTGGATGTCAGGCTGTAATCGAGGCAGAGACGCCGGCGTCGGTCAGCCTGTACCCGACACCGCGTACGGTCTCGACGAGTGAGCTGCCGCGTGACGGCCCGCGCAGCTGCTGTCGCAGACGCTTCACCAGGGCGTCAACGCTGCGAGACGTGACGAACGTGTCGGCCCCCCACACCGCGTCGAGCAGTGCCTGCCGATCGAACACGCGTCCTGGATTCCCGGCCAGGAAATACAGCAGCTGGAATTCCTGTTCGGTCAGCCGGAGATTCTGATCGCCCATGCGCACGCGGCGGCGGGACGGGTCGATGTGCAGATCGCGAATCCGGACCATGCGCGCCGTGCCGGTCGCGTCGCGGCGCTCTGTGGCAGTGTCGCTCCCGCGAGTGCGGCGCAGGAGGGCGCGGACGCGAGCGACGAACTCCCGCGCGCCACAGGGCACAACCATGTACGCGTCGAGTCCGCGTTCGACGAGTTCGATGCCATGCAGTTCCTTGCCAGCGCCGACGAGCGCGAGGGTCAGCGGCCGCGGCTGACGCACGGCACCGGAGGCGACGCCGGTGGTCCGCGTGCCGCTCATGGGAGGTTGCTGATGATCGAGCACCAGCAGGTCCACCGGCAGTTCAACCGGATGGCGCAGCACGTCGGCCACCAACTGGATCACCGTGATGCCCTCGAACTGGAGCAACTGGCGGAGGTGGCCGGTCTGAGACGCAGTGGATTCGATGAATGCGACGCGGTACGGCGAGGACGACCGATGCATGTCCCGGACAAGGGGGACGCCATGCCAGCAACCGCTCCGCCAGCTCTCGACCGTCTCAATCCAACAACTTACGAGGTCATGTCACCTGGCCCGCACACGACGCTGTCACCGCGGAGGGACAGGGGCACCTCGTTTGCACAGCTTCGCCTGACCCGCGATCCACGCGGATGAGGTGATGCATGGGACTGCGCGATACGTACAACGCGGCGATTCAGACGGCCAAGAGCCTGCACATGGAGGGCGCGGCAGAAGAACGGGACGGCAAGCTGTATTTTCACGGGACGGTGCCGACGCAGGAGGAGGCTAACCAGATCTGGGATGCGATCAAGACGGTGCCCAGCTGGCGCACCGACATCGTTGCCGATATCAAGGCCACCGGCACGGGCGCGGCGGGCGCAACCGGCACGTCCGGTGCCGCGGCGGGGTCGGGATCAGGCAGCACCTACACGGTGAAGGCCGGCGACACTCTCAGCAAGATCGCGAAGGACCTGCTCGGTAACGCCAGCGCCTACACCCAGATCTTCGAGGCCAATCGCGATCAGCTGTCAGACCCGGACAAGATCAAGCCGGGTCAGGTGCTCAAGATTCCGGCCAAACACTAGCTGACCGCAGACCGAAACGCACAGCGCAAAAGGCAAGAAGGCAAAAGGCAAGAAGGCAAGAAGGCAAGAAGGCAGAAAGGCAGAAAGGCACGAAGGCAAGCTGCGGCGAACGCAAGGCCCTGCCTTCCTGACTGTCTTGCTTTCTTGCCTGCTTTCTGCTTTCCTGCTTTCTTGCCTTCTTGCTTTCCTGCTTTGCCTGCCCTGCCCTGTCCTGTCCTGCCCGTCCCGCCTTTAAGCGTGTCTTCGCATCGAGAACCGATGCCCGACGAGCATGGTGATCGCGTGCCAGCCGTCGCGCCATCGGATCTTCTTTCCCGCGTCGCGCGTGCGCGGCGAGAAGGTCACCGGCAACTCGACGATCCGCGCCCCGCGTTCGAGCAGCATCACGGTGATCTCGGGCTCGATGTCGAAGCGGCTGGCGGTCAGCGGCAGGCGCCGCGCCAGATCGCCGCGCATGATCTTGTAGCAGGTCTCCATGTCGGTCAGCGCCGTCCCGTACAACACGTTGGTCAATCGGGTCAGGAAGGCATTGCCGAAGCGTGTCATCAGCGGCACGTGCGCCGCACCGTGCATGAATCGGGATCCGTACACCGCGTCCGCGTCGTTGCTGAGCACCGGATGGAGCAGATCGGCGAGTTGCGCTGGATCGAGTTCGAGATCGGCGTCCTGAATCGCCACGACGGTGCCGGTCGTGCGGGCGAGTCCGGTGCGCAGGGCCACTCCCTTCCCGCCGTTCTGCGCGAGATGAATCGCCGTGATGAGCGGGCTCAGTCGGGCCGCCGCGTCGAGGGCAGCTGCGGTGCCGTCGCGCGATCCGTCATTCACGGCGATGATCTCGCGTGCGATCGGCAGGTCGATCGACAGCAGCCGCTCCAGGACGGCGCCGATCGTTGCACTCTCGTTGTAGACGGGAACGATGATGGAGAGCAGCGGTTCCAAACGAGCGTCAATGATACCCGACGCCGTATGTGCGCGCCTCACCGGTCGCCGACGCAGGACGAGGGTCCCCGCCGTCTGGCCACGGCAGCGGTGCCGAATTGCTGGACGATGTCGAGCTCGTTGCGCACGTCGCGCGGCAGCGTGGGCAGGTCGGCAATCGCATAGGGCAGGCCATTGGGTGTGAGCCAGCGGACCACTGCGTCGGTTGGTTCGTAGGTGGCGTTGTTGCCGGTCCGCTCCCCGGCGCGCGGGTTCCCGAGTACGGCCAGGTGCAGCCAATACGCAGTCTCGTCATCGCTCACCAGGTATTCAACGCAGGCGGGATCGACATGCGTGCGCGTCCAGCGCCCGGCTTCATACAGCGGCAGCGACACCGCCGGCGGGAGTGGATGCAGGAGCCGTGGCGTTCTGATCAGCGGACGGGCAATCAGCACGAAGAACCGCGCCCACACACAGCCACGCTCCGATCTGTTCGAATCGTGATGCCGGGCGGATGGCGTCGTCGGTGGCGGCAAGCATCGACTGTGCGATGCGCCACACCTCGCCGACGGTCATGACCGCGCAGGCTGCCATCGGCCAGAGCAGCAGGTAGAACATCTTCTGCGCCATGTAGGGCTGCGGCGAGCCGCTTCGTGCGGCGAGCACGTAGAAGGCGACCGTCTGGGCCACGACCGCCACGAGCATCAACGCGGTGGGGCGTCCGTACCTGCGCGTCGCCGCGAAGGCGAGGCCGACAGCCGCAAGCGCGACCAGCGGCCAGCCGAAAGAGGACACCGACGGCCATGGCGCCGAGCCGCCGGTTGCGGCAATTTGCAGCAGGCCGATGCGGCCGATCAGATAAATGGCGGCGATCGCGGCGATCGGCGCGAATGCGGCCAGCAGATGACGGACGCGTGCCAACAGCGGAAGATCGGTCCGCAGCGCGACGACCAGAAAGAATGCGAGCGCCGGCGGTCCGCAATAGACTGGCCAGGTGAGGAACGCCGCCACGCCAGTGATGCCGAAGACCAGGCATCCTCGCCAGCCGGGAACAGCGTCCCACGCCACAGCCGCCCACCACATCGCCACGACGAACAGCTCCGCGACGACCTGAGCGACGAAGGCGTACTCCGTGAATCCGCCGAGGAAGTAGCGAGGAGCTGCCCACAGCAGCAGCACCCCGATCAGTGCGAGCACGCGCGGTGTGCGCGGCGGCAGCAGCCGCAGGCCGATCAGGAAGAGGAAGCCCGCCTTGAGCCCCACCGTGAACGCCTGGACTGGATGCAGCGCGCGCAGGCCGTCGGTGCCGGACCACGAACCCGACAGCGCAGCGAGGATATGGCTCCCTGGTGTGTACTGCGCCATCTCCCCGAACACGCGGCCAAGCGCCGGGTCGTGCACGAGACGCCAGTGCTCCTCGATATAGCGGATCAGAATGAGGTGGTGCGTCAGGTCGGGGCCGGTGCTGAGCGGCAGGAGCGTCGGACGGGCCAGCCACAGCAGCCAGCCGGTGCTCGCGGCCACGACGAGTGCGAGCATCCGCTCGTCGCCGGGAACACGCACCGCGCCTCGTGCCACAGTCACGAAGGTGCCAGCAGACGCCGCCACGACCAGCGGCAGCACGAGCCCGGGCACGAAGCGCAGGCCGATCTGATCCAACAGGTACGCCGACACAATGGCGCAGACCGGAATGGCCAGTGCCGCCACCGCAGCCGCTTCCGCCGTGGTGATGCTGGTCGCCGCGCCGGTCGTCGGTGGGTGTCGCTCGCGCATCAGAAGCGGAAGAGTCGTGTCACCTTGACGATGAACGCGCGGTTCCGCAGTTCCGGGAATCCGGTGGACAGTGTGTCGCGGTTGTCGGTGAGCACCACGAAGAGATCGCTGCCCGGCAGGTATTCCCAGCGGAATCGGATGTTGGCGCTGAAGGTGGACGCGCTGGAGTTGTATTGCATCAGCGCGCTCGTGCTCATCCGCGGTGTGACCGTGTAGGTCGCGCGGGTCGTGAAGAGCGTCGAGTTGAAATCGCCCTCCGGCATCTTGACCACGTTCAGCGTGAGTCCCGGTTCGAGCGTGAACTGAGGGTTGATCTGAACCCGGCCACGGCTGGTGCTGATGCTGGTGCGCGTGCCGTCGTAGAACTGCCCGACTTCGAAGGTGACGTTTGCAGACACCGGGCGCTGCGGCCCGAGGTTGTACAACAGGTGCAGTTCGTTGAAATCGTAGCCGCCGACCGGGATGATCACGCCGGGCGCCACCTCGAACGGCTGGTCGAGCGATTCGTAGTTGGCCGCGGCCTCGACGGCCAGTCCGTCGCCGTTTTGCAGTTCGGAACGGACCGCCAGCTGCCCCAGCCGCGACTCGAGCCGATTGGCGGGATCGGTGATGTAGTCGTAGACCCCCTCATAGAACATCTTGCGGACGATCGTCGAAGACGGCCTCGGGCTGTAGCGAGCGTAGAACGAGTTCCGGGAGAACGCCGTCCGGCGCATGAACCCGACGTCGGGCAGGAAGTTCTGGTCTGCCGTCATGCGTTCGAGCTGCAAGCCGTAGGTGTCGGCGTTGTAGTCGACCTGTGCCCGGTAGCTCACGTTACTGCCTGACGCGCCAGGGTTGTCGGTTGCCGCAACGTAGGTGTTGACGTTCAGGTTCTGATAGAAGGAGAACACTCCGTCGACGCCCGCGGTCCGTCCATGCCCAGCCCCGATCGACGACGTCGAGCGGTCGGTGTAGAGCACTCCCACCGCACTGCGGCGGAGGATGTCGCGCTTCACACGGGCGATCGCAAAGTTGGTCGCGTCGAGGCCGCGGCTCGGGACGTCGGCCGTCCGGATATCGATGACACCGACGCTGTACGGCCCCGTCTTTCCTGTCACACGACCGCCGATGTCAATCGGCACCTCGCCGCCTTCCACCAGGCCGATGCGGCGGCTGAAGAACATCACCGGAACGTCAGCTGGAATCGGGTTGCCGAAGTTGCTGGCGTTCCCCCCGCGCGGCGAGCTCGCCACTCCGCCGAACGAGAAGATGCCCTGCCCTTCGAGAAAGAAGTCGCGCTTCTCGGGGAAGAGCACGCTGAACCTGGTGAGGTTCACCTGCTGCTCGTCCTCTTCCACCTGCGCGAAGTCGGTGTTGTAGGTCACGTCCGCGGTGACACCGTCGGTAATGCCCATCTTCACATCGAGGCCGCCCTCGACCTTCTTGTCGGTGGCGGCTCCGGGCGGTGCAGCCTGATCCGTGGCGAAGCCGCTGCTCCCGTAGGGCTTGAGTTCGAAGTTGCGGCCGGTCTGAGGCGTCTGGATGCCGGAGAGGGTGGCCCCGGACGACAGCTTGTTCATACCTCGTCTGCCAAGCGCGGCGGGAATCCTGGTGAGGTACTGTGTCTCGTTCTTCCACTTCACAACGCGCTTGAGGTTGACGCCCCAATCCTGAGAGCCCGGCGGGAACCGGAGCGACTTGAACGGGATGGCCATCTCGACCGTCCAGCCATCGGGCACGCGCCTCGTGCGAGCGTCCCACACGGTGTTCCAGTCGCGGTTCATGTCCCGCTCGTCGGTGATGTACCCATCGAACAGTCCGCCGGCCAGGCTGATCTGGAACAGAAAGCCATTGCGCCGATCGTGAAACGTGTCGAACACCACCCCGAAGCTCTCGTTGTCGTTCGTTCCCTGCCCATCGCGGCGCATCTCGCTGATGACCTCGCGCTCCGGCTCGGAATCGTGCAGCCGGGCAGCCACATAGATATTGCGGTCATCGAAGAGCAACCACACCTCCGTGGCCTCGGTGACCGGCTCACCCTCGCGGGGTTCCTGCTGAAGAAAGCCGTCGATCATCGGCGTCGAGGTGTAGACCTCCTCGTTGAGCTCACCGTCGAGAGCGATGGGCTGGGTAATGCGGGTGGCGCGTATGGTGACCGCTCCTTCAGCGTCACGAATCACCACCGGTCCGGAGACCGCCGGGTCCGTTACGGTCGCGCTGGACGATAGCACCTGAGCATCGGCGGTACCAGTGGTAAGGCAGAGAAGGAGGCAAAAAACGGTAGCGAATCGGAACATCTTGGAACGGCGCGAAGAAGTGACGGTGGGTCACGAATGCTGAGCTATCAAGTGTACCAGCTGGATCGAGGGATTCCGCGTCACAAGTTCATCAAGTCGGTAGTAATGGCTGAGCACCAGCCAATTACGGCGCACAGCTTGCACTAACCGGAACCAAGAGCGCGGCGGTCATCAAGACGGCCGTCGCCACATGGAGGGAGAGGACATGCTGTACACACTCGCGGTGATTCTGTTCGTAGCCTGGTTGCTCGGACTGGTGGGCGTCTACACGATCGGATCGATCGTTCACGTGCTGCTGGTCATCGCCCTCGTGCTGTTCCTGGTCGGCATCATCAGCGGCCGTCGCACGGTAGTCTGACGCGCGTCAACGCGTCCTGGATCTAACCCCAAGGCAACTGGAGGCATGAATGAACCGCGATGAGATCGAAGGCAAGGCCGAGGCGCTGAAAGGCAAAGTCAAGCAGGCCACCGGCGACATGCTCGACGATCAGAAGATGCACGACGAAGGCGTCGTCGATGAAGCAGCGGGTGACACGCAGGACGCGATCGGCCGCGGCCGCCGCAAGGCAGGCGAGTTCATCGAAGACATCGGCAACAAGATCAAGAAGTAAGTCGCGTTTCACCACGGAGGGCACGCATGTGTCCTCCGTGGCATCACCTTCCGCCCGCCCGCGCTAGGATGCGGTGTGCGCATCTCACGCCGGACATTCCTTTCGGTCTTCCTCATACTCGTTGCTGCCGCCGGCATTCTGTCGTGGGTCCTCACGCGCCGCGACGCCGCGCCGCCGTACGCCGTCACGACCGCCGACCTCACCGGATGGACCCTGGTGGCGAGCGACGGCTCGGATCCCTGGGTCGTCGCCCTCACACCGCCCCAATCGCTCACGACCTCCCTCTTCCAGGACGCAACGCGGCGGTCGGGCACACGGCTTGTCGCGCCCGCGCATCCAGCGCTGCCGCTCGTGCTGCGCTCGGAATTCGACGAAGGGCTGCAGGGCGTATACGGGACCGACTCGGTGCTGCGCATCGCCCGCGACGCGGGTGTGGACGCGGCCGAGTTCCAGCCGGTGTGCCTGGCGCACCGGACTCGGAAGGACCAGAACGGCCGCGCGGACTTGTACTTCGTCGCCCTGGAATCGGCCGCCTTCAACCAGATGCGGGTCGATCTGCTGCCGCCCCAGCCCGAACATGCCGGCATTGGCGTCTACGAACCGTCCACGCTCACGCCGATCCTGATCGTCGGGGCCACCGACGAGGCGTTCGACCGCTGGTGGCCGCTGCAATTCGACCAGACGAAGGACTGTGAGGCCGATCTGCCAATCGCGTCAGTCGGAAAGTGAAGTCGGGAGGGAACTGACTGCGGTCGGAACT
Organism: uncultured Acidobacteriota bacterium; assembly: GCA_963697745.1. Taxonomy (GTDB): domain Bacteria; phylum Acidobacteriota; class Vicinamibacteria; order Vicinamibacterales; family CAVVIG01; genus CAVVIG01. Next base: position 239,591 of record CAVOPD010000007.1, read on the forward strand.
GACTCCGGTCGGAAGTGAAGTCGGGTCAGAACTGAAACAGGCGGTTCACCTTCACGACGAACGCGCGGTTCTTCAGCCCTGGAATCCGGGTCAGCAGCGTGTCGCGCTCGTCGGTGTAGACGACGAAGAGTTCGCTGCCGGGGCGGTATTCCCAGCGCAGGCGCAGGTTGCTGCTCACCGCGCTGATGCTCGAGTTGTATTGCACGAGCCCGCTGACGAACATGCGCGGCGTCACCGTGAAGGTGGTGCGGTTCGAGAGCAACTCCGTGGTGAACTGGCCTTCGACCAGATCGACCCAGTTGAACGAGAGGCCCGGCTCGAGCGAGAAGCGTGGCGACAGTTCGATACGGCCGCTCGTGTAGCTGAGCGCATCGCGATCGCCATCGTAGAAGGTGCCATGCGAGACGGTGATCGTCCCTGATACTTTGCGCTGGTTGCCGAGCGCGAACGCGGCGGTCACGTCGCCGAAGCCGTAGCCGCCCACCGGCAGCGTGACCCCCGGCGCGATCGTGAACGGTCGCGCCAGTGTC
>CAVOPD010000008.1:0-162977 GCA_963697745.1 uncultured Acidobacteriota bacterium
GAGTTACTGGTCGGCACCCTGGAGCCGGCACTCAAACAGTTCGGATTCACCGAGCTGTTCGTGGGTGTCGTGGTGGTCGCGATCATCGGCAACGCGGCCGAGCACTACTCCGCGATCACGGCGGCCCGCCGCGATCAGATGACGCTGGCGGTCGAGATTTCCGTCGGCAGCAGCGCACAGATCGCGCTGCTCGTGGCACCGGTGGTGATCCTCTACTCCTTTGCGATTGGCCGACCGATGTCGCTCATCTTCAATGCCTTCGAAATCAGTGCGGTGGCGCTGTCGGTTTTCGCCACGTCGTTCGTCGTGGCTGACGGCGAGAGCAACTGGGTCGAAGGGCTGCAGCTCATCTCGGTGTACGCGATCATCGCGCTCGCCTTCTATTTCATTCCCTGACGCGCGCCCGTTCAATTCGGGCGCATGCCCGTTGCGTGGCGCGTGCACGTTCATTCCTGGCGAGGGCCCGTTGATGTTTTTATCGATCACGGGGCATGCGGTCGAGCTAGGCTTCCTTGCCATAATCGCACCATGGGAGAGTTGAGCGATCGCCTCGTCGCCGAGCTGGTGGACGCTGTCCGTGCACAGCTGCGCCGCGAGCAGGGTGAGCGGCTTCGTGACGTGTACCTGATCGGTGACATCGAGAAGGACAATGCGCGCAGCACCATCGAGCGTCTGCGCGAACTCGCGTCGGACAACGTCCGGCCGATCACTCTGTACATCAACAGCGCTGGCGGCAACGTGACGGATGGCCTGGCGATTCATGATGCGATCCGCCATCTGGCCACCCGCGGCATCGAGGTGACGATCATCGTCCAGGGGATGGCCTACTCGATGGGGTCGATCATCCTCCAGGCGGCCAGCGAAGGGCGCAGGCTCGCGTTCCCGCATTCGTGGATCATGATCCACGAGCCGGCGAAATGGGCCGGGTGGCAGTCCACCACGGCCGCGGCGCAGCATCTCGAGCGGCTGAAACAGATGCAGGATCAGATCTATCGCATCCTCTCATCCCGCTCGGGCAAGCCGTTGCGGCAGATCATCAGGGACACGAAGCGCACCGACTTCTATCTCGACGCGCAGAAAGCGCTCGACTACGGATTGATCGACGCGATCGTTGCGGGTGAGCTGCCGCGCCCGAAGCCGCTCGACGCGAACGACGGGATGGAGAGCGCCAACGGCTCCGATAGAACCGGGCCGATGCCGCTCGAGTCCGAGGCGGCACGGGAACGTCCGGCGAGTTGAGTGCCACGGCGGACCTGAAGGTCCGCCGCTACATCAGCAGCGAAGCTGCGACTACCACCGTGGACTTGGTCGGTGAACGGCTACATCAGCGGCGTCAGCCGCGGGCGGCTCGCCACTCCTCCAGCAGTCGCGCCGCGTTCCCGGCGACCGAGTGCAGGCTCGGGTTCCACCCGATCGCCCGTGACCGTGTGCTGCGGACGACCTGGTCAAGCGCGAGCGCGTCGGCGTACGGGCCCATCTTGGAACGCGCCTCTTCGATCGGCACGTAGCGCACATCGGGCCTGTGCGGCAGATACGGTCCGATGGCCGACACGATGTCGTTCACGCGCTCATCACCCTCGTCGTTGGCGTTGAACACGCCCGAGGCATCGTCTCTCGCGGCGATGCGCAGGTACAGATCCGCGAGGTCGTGGTCGTACACCAGCGGCCAGTGATTGTTCCCGTCGCCGACCACGCGCACCAGGCCGTTGGTGGCCATCTTGAAGAGGTCGCCGACCATGCCCAGCGCGCCGCCGTACACCACGCCCGGACGGACCACTGCGGTCCGCAGGTGCTCGCTGCCGCCACCCAGCACCAGGTTGTCGTGTGCGACCCGCCATTCCGCGAGCGCGACGGGTTTGAGCGGAGCGCTTTCGTCCACCGGTTCCGGCGCCCGGCCGAGCACCCAGATCCCCGACGTGTAGATGAAGAACGCGCGGCGCGACCGGCAGCGTGTTGGTGGTCCGTGGCCGCCGCGCGGCAGCCAGCAGCGTCTCGATCGTCAGGCGATCGATCGCCACGCCGTTCGCTGAGCTGTCGAGCGCGGTGTGAATGTATCCGTCCTGCGCATCGGCAGTGGCCCGATACGACTCGGGTTCGGCGAGATTGCCGACCACCGCGTGCGCGCCCCTGCCGGCAATCCGGGCGGCTTTTTCGTTGTCGCGCACCAGGCCGGTCACCTGGTGTCCAGCGCGAAGAAGGGCGTCGAGAACAGCGCTGCCGACGTAACCGGTAGCGCCGGTCAGAAATATACGCATGAAGTTGTTCAGATTACGTCAACGGCCGGATGCGGCGCCACCCGGGTGGGCCGGAGCGCCCCAGAATGCCTTGAACCCGCGATAGAGTTCCCAGATATCGACCTTCGCCGAAAGCTCCATCGGCGAGTGCATGCTGAGGATGCCGATACCGACGTCGATCGTGTCGATGTTGGCGTTGGCGAACCACTGGGCGATTGTTCCACCGCCGTACCCTGCGCGGTACACGTGAACCTGCCAGGGCACGCCGGCGTCGGCCAGCATCCGACGGACCTGTGCGGAATACTCCGGATCGCTCTCCCGACCGGAACCATAGTCCTTGATCACGAATCCCCAGCCTAGCCGTGCTGAACTGTTCGGCAGGTACGGTTGCGGAAAGCCCGGGTCGAGCGCGGTCGTACAGTCCGACACCAGCGCCTGGGACGCGCGGAGTGCCCGCCGCAACATCAGGTCACTGTACGCAGGCTCCTGCGCGGCGATGATTTCAGCCACCAGCGTGCTGAACCATTCCGACTCGACACCGGTCGTCCAGGATCCCACTTCTTCGTTGTTGACCCCGTAGGCGATCGCCGTCTTCTGCGGCCTCTGCACCTCGGCCATCGCTCGGAACGCCGCGAACCCGTTCACCCGCCCGTCATGACCGAACGCACCGATCAGCTGATGATCGAGGCCAATGTCCACGGGCATCTGCGCCGGCACGATCTGCAGATCGGCCGAGAGCAGGTCGTCGGGCGTGATGTTGTATTTGTCCTTGAGCGCCCGCAGCGCCGCGTCGCGCGTCAGGCCGAGCAGGGGATCGAGCTCCTCGGTCTGGATCACCTCCCGGTTCCGCCGCTCACGGAAATCCTGATCCACATGCGGCGCGAGGTCGGTGATCATCAGCACCGCGTCTGCGGGATCGTGGCCGATGTTGACCTCCACAGACGTGCCGTCCATCCGCGTCACGCGCCCGATCAGCGCGAGCGGGCGGTTCACCCACTGGTAGTTCTTGAGCGTCCCGTGCGTCCGCGTGTCGAGCAATCGAGATCTCGAACGAGTCGCGAAAGGGTTCCGGCTTCAGCTCGAGGTGCAGCGAATCGTTGTGCGAGTTGACGATACGCGTGCCGCTGACGACCGGGTCGAGACCGACGACAAATGCGACGATGCTGCGTCCGCGATTGACGGCATACCACTTCGAACCCGGCGCCACGTCGGCCTTCGCGGGCGTGGAAGGCCACGCCTTGAAGCCGGCGGCCTCGACGAGTCGCGTCGCCTCGCGCACGAACGACGCCTCGGATTTCGCCTTGCCGATGAACTGTTTGAAATCGTCGCCGAACCGGGTGACTTCGGTCCGCTCCGAGGCATTCAGTTTCGGCCAGACCGGCCCCGCCTGCTCCTGCGCCGTCACCGGCATGACCGCCGCAACACAGGCCAGCGCACCAGCGGCCAGTATCGTTCTCCCTGCCTTCATGAACGGATTCACGGTGCTTCCATCATAATTCACGAGTGCGCCGCGACACGCTGATCGACTTCTTCGACGACATCGCCTCGGCCGACGGCGAGTTCGTCGTGCACGACGACTCGTTCCGCACGCGCACGTTCAGCTATGCGGACGTGGGTCGCGCCTCGAAGGCGTTCGCCGCCAGACTGGCTGCGGCAGGGGTGGCCAAAGGCGACAAGGTCGTCGTCTTCAGCGAAAACCGCCCTGAGTGGATTGTGGCGTTCTGGGGCTGTCTGCTGATCGGCGCGGTCGTCGTGCCGATTGACTACCGCTCGTCCCCCGACTTTCTCGTGCGCGTGGCTCGCATCGTTGCCGCCCGCGTGGTGCTCGTTGGCCAGGACGTTCCCCCGGTACGCGGGCTGGGCGACACGCCTGTGTGGCGGATCCACGAGCTCGACTGGAGTGCAGCAGACACCCCTCCTCCCGTCACGATCGTGCGTGACGATGTGGCGGAGATCATCTTCACGTCGGGCGCGACGGCCGAGCCGAAGGGCGTGGTGATCACGCACCGCAACGTGCTCGCGAACATCGTCCCGGTCGAAAAAGAGGTCCTGAAGTATCGCCGGTACGCGAAACCATTCAGCCCGATCAGGTTCCTGAACCTGCTGCCCCTGAGCCACATGTTCGGGCAGGCGATGGCCACCTTCGTTCCGCCGATGCTGACTGGCGTCGTCGTGTTCATGCGCGGCTACAATCCCGGGCGACATCGTCGATCAGATCCGCACGCGTCGGGTCTCGGTGCTGGTGTCGGTGCCCAAGATTCTCGATGTGCTCCGCGACCATGTGGTGCGGGCGACGCCGACCGCGAAAGATGCCGGCACGGCGCGCACGCCTGGACTTCAGGGCAGCGGCTTTCCGCGGGCACTGACGCGTATCGCCGGGCGCTGGTGGCACCACCGCAAGGTACATCGTCTGTTCGGCGCCAAGTTCTGGGCGTTCGTCGTGGGCGCCGCGCCTCTCGAAGGAGAGCTCGAGAAATTCTGGGGCGACCTTGGGTTTGCCGTCGTGCAGGGCTACGGCCTCACCGAAACGGCCCCGATTGTCACGCTGAACCACCCGTTCGGGACGCAACGCGGATCGGTGGGCAAGGCCATCGCCGGCGTGGAGATGAAGGTCGCCGACGATGGCGAGATCCTCGTGCGTGGCGAAAACGTCACGCAGGGCTACTTCAATGCCGACGAGGAAACGGCCAAAGCGTTCGCCGACGGCTGGTTCCATACCGGCGACGTCGGCGAGATCGGACCCGATGGCCAGCTGTTCATCAAGGGCCGCAAGAAGGAAATGATCGTGACGGCCGAAGGGCTGAACGTGTTTCCGGAGGATGTCGAACGGGTACTGAACCAGCTGCCCGGCGTCCGCGATTCGGCGGCGGTCGGATTGAGCGGCACCGGAGGCACGGACGAGCGCGTGCATGCGGTTCTGCTGCTCGAACCGGGTATCAACGCCGATCAGATCGTGCGGGACGCCAACGCGCGGCTCGCCGATCATCAGAAGATTCGCCGCGCACTCGTATGGCCTGAACCTGAGCTCCCTCGCACCGAAGGCACACGCAAGCTGAAACGGGCGGCTATCCGCGAGTGGGCGAAGAGCGGCGGCACGCCGCGGCATGTGACGGCCGGAAACGACGCGCTCGCGGCGCTCGTCGCGCGCTATGCGGGCCGCGAGAGCGTGTCGGCGACGGCAACGCTCGAGGAACTCGGCCTCAGTTCGCTCGAACGCGTCGAGCTGATGGTCGCGCTCGAAGATGCGTTCGGCACTCGTATCGACGAAAGCGCATTCGGAGACGCGCGCAGCGTGTCGGACCTCAAGGCGCTTGTCGACCGCGGTGCGGAGGCAGGCGCTGTGGCGCCGGCCGAGCCGGTCGAGTTCCCTGGCTGGAATCGCTCATGGCTGGCGTATGCGGTCAGGCGTGCGAGTCTGCCGACGTGGATTCTGCCGTGGGGGCGCATCTTCGCCCGGCTCGAGGTGCAGGGGCTCGAGCACCTCGCGAAAATCGATCGGCCGGTGATTTTTGCCGTGAACCATCAGAGTCATCTGGACGTCCCGGTCATGCTGATGGCACTCCCGCCGCGCTTCCGCTACAAGGTGGCGCCGGCGATGGCGAAGGAGTTCTTCAAGGCGCACTTCTTCCCGGAGCAGTACAGCCGGACGGCGTGGTTCACCAACAGCCTGAATTACTACCTGGCCGCGCTGTTCTTCAATGCGTTTCCGCTCCCGCAGCGGGAGGCGGGGACGCGCCAGACCCTGCGCTACATCGGCGAGGTGCTCGAGGGCGGCTATTCGGTGCTCATCTTTCCGGAAGGCAAGCGCACTGATACCGGCGAAATCGGCCCGTTCCGACCCGGAATCGGGATGATCGGCTCGAAGCTGGAAGTGCCGGTCGTGCCGGTTCGCGTCGAGGGGCTCGACAGGATCCTTCATCACACCTGGAAAATGGCGCGTCCCGGGAGAGCCCGCGTGGCGTTCGGCAAGCCGATGCAGCTGGCCGGCGAGAATTACGAGGCGCTGGCAAAGCAGGTGGAAGACGCGGTTCGGCGGTTGTAGAGGCGGGGATCAGGGTAGCGAGGGCTGTCCCTCTGAAGGCAGACCGCCCGTCCCATCAGGTGTGTGTGAGGCGGCGACCGGAAGAGGGATGCCCTTGCTGCCTCAATCAGGGATCGGGGTTCAGGGATCGGGGTTCAGGGATCGGGTCCCGTCAATTAGCGAATAGCTAATTGCGTTGTGGCACAATGTTTGTCGTATCTAAACACAAAGATAGAACTGAAAGGATTGCTGGCGTTTGAGCAAGGACGATCTTATCGACATGCAGGGCACCGTCGTGGCGGTTCACAGCGGCGGTCTTTACCGTGTGCAGTGCGACGCCGGTCACGAAGTGCTCGCTCAGCTCAGTGGCCGCATGCGGCGGTTCCGCATCAAGGTCGTCCCGGGTGACCGCGTGACCGTAGGCGTCTCGCCGTATGACCCGGTCAGGGGCATCATCACCTTCCGCGCACGCTAGCCAGAACGATTTGCCTTCCAAGACAACCGATAGCAGGCATTCCTCCCGAAGCCGCGGCAGCAAGCCGCGGTCGGGCCCTCGACGCCCCAGGACGCGCACCTTCGCGCCGATGACAGCCTCGTCGCAGCGTCCGATTTCGCTCGAACCAACGCTGTGCGAAATCGCGCCGGTGCCCTTCGACACCCTCGGGCTCGACAAGCGGCTGCTCGAAGGCGTCCGCGATCTCGGCTACAAGGAAACGCGGCCGATCCAGAGTGCGGTCATCCCGCTGGCTCTCGGCGGCAATGACCTGATTGCGTGCGCCGAAACCGGGACCGGAAAAACCGCCGCATTTGTTCTGCCCACGCTGCAAAAACTGCTGACCACTCCGCCTGCGATGCAAGGGGGGCAGACCCCGGGGTCAGACCCCGTGCAGAATCTGCCACGCAGCCGCGTGCTGGTGCTGGCACCCACACGCGAACTGGCGGTGCAAATCGAAGACGAGATGCACGGGCTGTCGTACCACACCGCCATCACGAGCGCGGCGGTGTACGGCGGCGTCGAGATGGGGCCGCAGGAACGGGCGCTCAAGGCCGGGGTCGACATCATTGTGGCCACGCCCGGCCGCCTCATGGACCACATGCGGCAGCAGAACGCGGACCTCACGGGCGTGGAACTGCTCATCCTCGATGAAGCCGACCGCATGATGGACATGGGTTTCTGGCCCGATGTCCGCCGCATCATCCAGGCATTGCCGAACGCGCGCCAGACCCTGCTCTTCTCGGCGACGATGCCCGAAGAGATTGTGAAGCAGGCGCTCGAGATCGCACGCGAACCCAAGTACGTGCAGGTCGGTCAGCGCAGTCGGGCCGCCAAGTCGATCACCCACCACGTGGAAGTGGTCGAGGACTCGGGCAAGCTCGAATGGCTCATCCAGCATCTGCGCCGCCCTGCCGGGCCGGTGCTGGTCTTCTCGCGCACCAAGATTGGCGCGGATCGGCTGGCACAGCGCCTCGTGGCCGCCGGCATCAAGTGCGCCGCGCTTCATGCCGACCGGACACAGGATCAGCGCCGCATCGCCGTCGAAGGATTTCGGGGCGGCCGCTACAAGGTGCTCGTGGCCACGGACATCGCGGCGCGCGGCCTCGATATCGACGGCATCCACACCGTCATCAACTACGAGTTGCCTGATTCACCCGAGAGCTACGTGCATCGGGTGGGCAGAACGGGTCGAGCGGATGAGGCGGGCCACGCCATCACGCTGGTGTCTCCTGCCGAGCGCCACGTATGGGAGAGCATGGAAAAGTCCGTCGGCGTTCGCTTAGAATAAATACGGATGTCAGACACGTTTTCCCCCGCACCACCCGGCGATACACCGACTGAAACGCCGGCCGTGTCTGCCGCCGTCATCAAGTTCAAGTCCTGCCGGTGGCGCCGTCCGCCCGAAGACGGCCCCGAGTGCTGCGGGCACCGCGACGTGCTGCCGATTGCCGGAACCAGCTTCAATCCCGACGCATGGTGCCCGGACTGCCAGTTCTTCAAGCTGCGCCGCACGCCCAAGAAGCGCGACCCCAACGATTTCTCGCGCTACTAACGCTGGCGCGTAGCGCCGGTCAGGAGCAGCCGCTCCGACGGAATCAGATCCGCTCGACAATGTTTCTCATTGGGAGAACTCGCGCGCGAGCTCGACCCATTCCCCCTGCGGCGCAAGCCGCTGGTAGGACCGCCAATGCGGCCCTGCGTCGTGCGACAACCCCATCTTCTCCAGGGTGACCGCCAGGTAGAAGTGCGTCTCGGCGTAGTACGGATTGAGGTCCAGCGCCTCCTCGTAACAGGCGCGCGCCGCCTCGTACTCGCCGAGGTCGTGGTGAATGTTGCCGAGGTTGAAATGCGCCTCGAAGAAGTCTGCCTCGAGCGCGATCGCACGTTCGTACAGCGCCCGCGCCTCGCTGGTCTCCTGGTGGGTGTAATGGATGTTGGCGAGGTTGATCAACGCAGCGACCAGTTCGGGGTCGTGCTCGAGCGCCTTGCGGTAGAGCGCGGCTGCCTGGTCCAGCGTCGCCTCGTTGCCGTCATCGAACTCTGAGGCAGCGCGGAAACACTCCTCGGCACTCAGCGTGTCGCGCCGCAACGGAATTCCGGGTGCCGTGGGCTTTGGCGGCCGCGGCTGCAGCGTCACGATTTTCGCGGGCGCGGCGTCGAGCCTGAAATCGAACGCCAGCTGACCCTGCCTCGACGCGAGCAGGGTCCGCAACACGCTGCGGAATGATCCGCCTTCGCTCACCTCCTCGTTGGCTTGCCTGATCGCCGCGAGATCCTGAAACGAGAAGAACGTGTCCGCGTTGGTTCGTAGCGCCGGCTTGATGATGCCGTACTTCACCAGGTAGCGCAGGTGGTCTTCTCGAAGCGCCCGGTACCGCGCGAGCAGATCCCGGGTGGCGTAGAGCTGCTGCGTCAACTCCGCTGGCGTCGGCTCGCCGACGAGCCTGCAGAACTGCTCCTCGGACAGCACCTGGATGGCCAGACTGTGCTGCGCGTTCAACTCGTCCACCCGACGCAGCTTGTTGCTCGTGGATGCGCCGCTCAAAAAGCCTTCACCGCCAATGACCAGCATCGTCGTCCTGGCGTTGACGTCGTCTGCGGTGACACCGCCGAGTCGCGACACGAGGGCGCGCGCGTCCTTCCTGCCGAGCGAACTCAGTTTTCCGGTAAAGACGACGAGCTGGCCGGCGAGTGGCTGCGAGGATGGATCAGAGTGCACGGGAACACGCGTTCGGCCGCTGCAGGGCGCAAGCGCGATGTGGGCGCACACCTGCAGGACGGCACTCAAGATGAAGGAGAATACGACCGATGTCAACACTGCTCTCTCCCGCGCACCGGGAGTGCACGTCATGATTCTCGCGGGGGACATCGGCGGCACCAAGACCCTGCTCGGTCTGTTCGACCCCAGGCCCGCGCGGCCGCGCCCGATTCACGTTCGCACGTTCCCGACGCCGCAGTTCGCCGGGCTGACGCAGATGGTGGACGCATTCGTGTCGGACGATGCCGTGCGGCACGTCCCGTTGTCGGCCGCCTGCTTTGGCGTGGCGGGTCCAGTCCTCGGCGCCACCGCCGAGTTGACGAATGTGCCGTTTGCCATCGACGCGCTCGAGGTCTCGCAGACGTTCCATATCCCGCACGTCAAGCTGCTGAACGACCTGGAGGCGATGGCCTATGCGGTCACGGCGCTCGAGGGCGAGGAAGTGCACGTGCTCCAGCACGGAGAAGCGATCCGGGGCGGGAACATGGCATTGATCGCCGCGGGCACCGGACTTGGTCAGGCCCTGCTGCACCATGTCGGCGGCCGCTTCGTGCCGTCGCCCTCCGAAGCCGGCCATGCCGACTGGGCGCCGCGTACCGAGCGCGACATCACGGTGCTCCGACTGCTGATCGCGCAGTCTGGCCGCGCCGAAGTGGAAGACGTGGTCTCCGGCCGGGGACTGCCTAACCTGCACCGGGCGATGCACCGGGGGCCGTGCGCTGCAGGAATCGACCCCGACTCCGCTGACGCACCTGCGGCGCTGACCAGTGCCGCCCTGGAGCGCCGCTGCGCCGGATGCATGGAAGCCCTGGAAGTGTTCGTCGACGCGTACGGCGCCGAGGCCGGCAACGCGGTGCTCCGATCGGTGGCGACCGGAGGCCTGTTCATCGGCGGCGGGATCGCGCCCAAGATTTTGCCGGCGCTCACCGACGGACGCTTCATGCGGGCGTTCCACGACAAGGGTGCGATGCGTCGCCTCGTCGAGGGTGTCCCGGTGAAGGTCATCCTCAACGCGGAGTCCGGCCTGCTTGGTGCCGCGCTGTTCGCCGCGGAGTTCGGTTCGTGAACGGCGACTTGCGCACCTGAAGGTGCGCGAACGCGCCTACACGTGCTCCAGGCCCTCGCCGAGCACCAGGTGATCGAACCAGAGGTTCGACAACTTCTCCTGCACCGTGTTCTGCCGCAGGCGCGCCGCGAGGTTCGGGAAGTCGACCCGGTCCAGTTCCTGATCCTGGTTGAAGCACGAGAAGATGATCGACTCCCGGCCTGTCACCGGATCGACATGCTTCTGCAGGCACTGGGCGCACACCTCCTTCATCATGCACTGCATGGGCGAGTTGATGCTGCCGATCCCGACATGTTCCGGCTTCAGGTACGGCGCGAGCGCTCCATGCCGCGCCGCCTTTACCGCCGCCATCATCCGGTCGGACCCGATCGCGATGATCCGATCGATCGTCGTCAGCGGCACCAGCACGTCGCCGAGTTCGCCGGCCTGATAGGCCAGCATGGCCTGGACGATGTTGCCGCGGAAGTGCGCATCCTGCGATCGGGCAGGTTCGATGGCGACGCCAGTGTCAGTGCTCCAGATCACCTGGTCGGTGGCCGACTCGATCTCCTCGCGCTTGAACAGGTCCGCGCCGTTCTTGTAGCCGGCGAAATAGATGACACGGTTGCCGTTGTCGCGCATCGCCCTCGCAATCGAGAAGAGCACGGCGTTGCCAAGCCCCCCGCCGAGGAGCAGCACGTTCTGGTTCTCGGGAATCTCGGTGGGCGCGCCCGTCGGCCCCATCACCACCACCGGCTCGCCCTTGCGCAAGTAGGCGACCAGACGGCTCGAGGTGCCGAGTTCCAGCGTGATCAGCGACAGGAGGCCGCGCTCCTTGTCGACCCATGCACCCGTGAGTGCGATGCCTTCCATCAGCAGCGGCGTCGTGCGCCCGTCGCGCGTCACGGTGCGGCGCGCGTGACTCGAAGTTCTGCAGTCGGTAGAACTGACCCGGGTGGAAATGGCGAGCCGCCGCCGGCGCCTTCACGATCACCTCGACGATCGTCGGCGTGAGGCGAATGACCTCCTCGACGTGCGCCGTGAACTCCGCGTCGAGCCGCTCACCGAGCGCGCGCCACGCGAGGTCCCGCTGCGCCTGCGCGGACCCATCGAGCTTCGCCAGTTCGTTCCCGAACAGCTCGACGACCTTGGGATATCCCACCTTCGCCGACGCCATCGCCTTGACGACGTTGCCGGCGAAGCGCGGGTGATTGTCGCCGTAATAACTGACGAACCGGCCGTCGTGCTCGTAGGACGTGAAGAATCCTGACGCATCCGGCACGAGCCGCGCGACACCGGCCCGGTCGTCACGCTCCACCCGGTGCGGCTGGAAGAACTTCTTCTTCGCATCGAGTTTGAAGGTGCCGGGCAGTTCCTTTTCGTAGGTCACGTTCGGCGAGGTGCCGGCCGCCACCATGACGGACCTCGCTGGCAGGGTGACGTGCTCTCCCCCGCCTGCCTCCGCCCTACCTGCCCTACCTGCCCGCCTGCCCGCCTGCCCTTCCCGCGCAAACACCATCGCGCGCACCGCGCCGTGTTCGTCGGCCAGCGCCTCCAGCGGGTTCAGGTTCTCGGTGAATGCGATCCCCTCTTCGAGCGCCTTGATGATCTCTTCATGATTGAGCCGGTACGCTGGCGAATCGACCATGCGCTTGCGGTACGCGATCGTCACGCCGCCCCACTTGCGCACGAGCGAAATGAAATCGGGCAATTCACCGGCCTGCGCGGCGCGCGCGCGTTCGGCGCGGACCTCGCGGCCATGCGCGCAGAACTCCTCGAGCACCTCGAGCTCCTCGGCGTCGTAACGATCGCGCACGACCCGCTCACCGAGCGTCGCGACCATCGCCTCGTGCTGGCGCAGGATCTTCTCGACCTGCACCGGATAGTAGGCCAGCAGCTCGGTCGCGGTGTCGATGGCGGTCAGGCCGCCGCCAATCACGACCGCGGGAAGCCGGACCTGCAGGTTCGGCAGCGCCTCGCGCTTGAACGCGCCGGTGAGCTGGAGCGCCATGAGGAAGTCGCTCGCCTTGCGGATGCCGCGAATCAGGTTGTTCTTCATGTCGATGATCGTCGGCCGGCCGGCGCCAGCGGCGATCGCGACATGGTCGAACCCGTATTGCCACGCCTCGTCAATCGGCATCGTTCCGCCGAAGCGGACGCCGCCGTACATGCGCAGGCCGCGGCGACGCGCGAGCGTCAGGTGCAGCAGCGTCAGGAAGTTCTTGTCCCAGCGCACCGTGATGCCGTACTCGGACACGCCGCCGAAGCCTTCGAGCACGCGCTCGTCGAGGGAGCGATAGATCTCGCTCCAGTCGCGAATCGGCTGCGGTGGGACAGCCTCGGTGCCGACGAGCGGCTCGGGCAGCGGCTCGATCTTCAGCCCGTCGACGCCGACCACGCCGAACCCCTCATTCACCAGGTAATGTGCCAGCGTGTAGCCCGCCGGGCCGAGTCCTACGACCAGCACATTCTTCCCGTTGTACGGAAGGGCGTACGGCCGCCGCACGTTCAGCGGGTTCCACCGGGTCAGCAGGCCGTAGATTTCGACGCCCCACGGCATCTCCAGGACGTCGGTGAGCACGCCGGTTTCGATTTGCGGGATGTTGACCGGCTCCTGTTTCTGGTAGATGCACCCCTTCATGCAATCGTTGCAGATGCGGTGGCCGGTGCCTGGCACCATCGGGTTGTCGATCACGACGAGCGCCAGCGCGCCGATCGCGTCGCCCTGCTTGCGGAGCATGTGCATCTCGGAGATCTTCTCGTCCAGCGGACAGCCGTTGAGCTCGATACCGAGCGCGTTCACCGCGATTTTCGGCTGCGTCTCTGCGGGAGAGCCCTTGGCCGGCTCGTGGAACCCCTTGGAGCACGAGTCCTTGTCGCGCTCGTGGCAGAGCACGCAGTAGTGGATCTCGCTGAGCACCTCGCGATCCTTCCAGCGCGGATCGGTCAGCTTGAAACCATCCCGCCTGCGCAGGCGCCCCTCGGGCCCGACCATCTGCTCGGGCAAGGCGGCATTGGGCCGCTGGACCGGGACCAGGGTCCACGGTTCGATGTTCTCGGGAAAGCGGAACACTACCCAGTCGCGGTACGCGGGATTGTGAATGGCGGCGGCGCACCAGCGCTTCAATGCCTCCATGTCGTCGGCAACCGCAGCCTTGTCGGTCTTCTCACGATCGAGCAGCGCACAGCCGGCGCGCGCGAGCGCCAGTTCGGGATCGCCCGCCACCGCGCTGAACAGGTTTCCGAAGTGCCCCTCTTTGGCCGGGTGTCCGCCAGTGGAGGCATCGGTCCGATGCTCGGTCACTCGCGCCGCGTCGGCCGGTTCCTGCCCGACAATCCGACGCACTACGGCCTCGTCGGCGGCTGATACCTCGAACGTGTCCGCCGGCCTTGAGCAACGGCAGGGCACGGCGGCGCACGAAGTCCACCTTGAACCGGAACAGCTGGTCCTGATCGCGCGTCGCTGCGCGTACCGCAGAGGTCGCCGGCCCCACGTCGAACAGCCGTTCGAGAAAGCTGCTGACGTACGGTGCCATGCGGGTCAGCAGGCTGGACAGCGCGACCGGCGAACGGGGTCCGTCGGGGCTGCGCCGATACGCGTCCCACTCGGCGAAGAACGGGGCATCTTTCGCCAGCACCTCCTCACAGAATCGGTCGTACAGCGAGGCGAGCCGGTCGGGTGTGTGCAGGTCGGCGTATGTGAAGCCGGAAATGCCGAGCGGCATCTGCGGCGAGGCGGTCTCGGTCGTGTTCGTCATTAGTGGTATCACCATAGAATAGCCGGATGCGTGCTCTTTCCTGCTTCGCTGCCGCGCTGCTCCTCGCGACCGCGCTGGATCTGTCGGCACAGCAGGCCGCAGCGGAAGGCACAGCCGAAACCGCAGACTCCGGCCGCACCGGCGGGCAAACGGCCTCTGCCTGCCGCGCCGGCGGCCTCCCGCACGGAAGTGCCGGTGCCGTTCCGCGTCGGCGAAACGCTCACCTTCGACGTCGCCTGGTCGCAATTCCTGGTAGCGGGGACGGCGGTGAGCCGGGTCGTCGAGAAGCGCCCCTCCAACAACTCCACCGCGTACTACATCGTCGCGGAAGGGCGCCCGATCCCGCTTGTGGCGCGCTTCTACTCGGTCTACTACAAGATGGATTCGCTGCTGGACAGCTTTTCCGCGCTGTCGCAGCGGACGTCGCTCTACACGGAAGAGGGCTCGCGCAAGCATTCGACGTCGACGACGTTCGACCGGAGCGCCCGGCGCGCGCTGTTCGAGGCGCAGGCGGACCCGAAGCCGATCAGGGATGAATTCGCCGTTCCGCAGAACGTCCAGGATGGGCTGGCGACGCTCTACACGCTGCGCAACCGTACGTTCAAAGCTGGCGACCAGTTGTCGGTTCCAGTGGTAGACAACGGAACGTTGTACACCGCGATCTTCGACGTCACGGGACCCGAGTCCGATCAAGGTGCCGATGGGAGTGGTAGACGCCTGGAAGCTGCGCATCACCGTGCTCGATCCGGCCAACAAGCCGGTCGGCCAGAACGTCGGCGCCTGGATTTCCACCGACCAACGGCGGCTGCCCGTGAGGCTGCAGGCCGATCTCCCGATTGGCAGCTTCGGGCTGGCGCTGCGCAGCGCGGAGTAGCGGGAACACGGGTGTCAGACCGTGTTCTGGGCTTAGTGCGACGCGTGTAGCCGCGAACCTTCAGGTTCGCCGGACGGAGTGACGTGAAGATAACGCTCAACGGCGACCCGTTCGAGGTAGCCGGCTCGCTGACCATTTCCGAACTGCTGGCGCAGCTGCAGGTTGACGCGCGGCGCGTAGCGGTCGAGCACAACCTTGTCGTGCTCAAGCGGACGGCATTCGAGACGACTCGGCTGTCGGACAATGACGAGGTCGAGATCGTCAACTTCGTCGGCGGCGGATAGGCGGGCACGAGCGCGCGCGTGCACACCGGTTCCTGCCTACTGCTGCAGTATCAATGTCCGGCAGGTCCGCGTTCCCGACGCACTCACGACAAGCGCACTGAACGGGCCGGTCCCGCGGCCGGCAAAGCCGAACCATGATGGTGGCGGACCACTATTGCGCAGGGCCCTATACACGGCCTCGACCACCGCTGGTTCCTGCGGGTTCGGCAGGGCAACCAGCGGTGCAGGTCGCACGCGACCGATCACCACGCCGGATCGATCCGTGACGAGCCCGGCGCTGGCCTCCGCAGGAAGTACGCCGGTGACGCGCCAACCTGAATCGTCGGGCATGCTGACCATGCGCACGTCTCCCGAGCTACAAGCGGGCAGCGCGTCGAGGGCGAAGCGACGCCCCACATCGGGATCGGTGGTGATCGGATCTCCGACCGAGCGTAATCGCGAGTTGCCTTCGTAAACCGTAGACGTGATGGGATACAGCGTGGAGACCCACTCCTCATCGTTCACTCCCAAGGCAAGCGTCATACCCGCGGCGGCAATGTTGGCCGCCTTGGCCACCCAGACCGCGCCGACGAAGATATTGGCGGGAATCAGCGCCACCGACACCGCCACGGTCACCCAGGCAATCCAGGCAGGCAGCGGCAGATTCCGGTGACGTTCGCTGTAACTGAACAGCCACAGAATCAGCGCGGCGTAGTACGCGAACGCGAACGTCGCGTAGCGCGACTGGGCGGCCTGTATCGGTCCGAACTGCGCCGCCCGGCCCAGGGTCGCCATCGCGTCGCTCGCGACAACAAAGGTCATGACCGCCACGCAGAACCACTCGAGACGGGTCGCGTTGGGTCCAGCGACAATCGTGCGCCACGTTGCGAAACAGCCAAGACCGAAGAGACCCGTGCCTACTGCGATGGCCGCAGGGATGCTGGCATACGCGAGCGCGGATCCGTAGAAGGTCAAGAAGTACGCGGCCATCGTCCCTGCGGAGCGCAACGCCCATTGCTGGCCCGCCGCCGGCGGTCCATCGTGCCAGGGCGCGCCGACGAGAATCGCATAGCCGATGGCACAGGCCAGGGCGACGACGCCGAAACCGAAGGCGGTCCGCCGGCGCCCCTCGCGCCAGGCCAAGGCAGCCACGATAACCGGCACGGCGAAGCCATTGGTCGTGGTCAGAATCGCAGCAACAGTTGCCAGAGCTGCGGCGCAGGTGCGCAGCCGACGAGGACGCGGCCGGAGGTCGGCAGTAAGGCCCGCACTGAACGCGATCACCGCGAAGCACTGCACGAGCGGGAACAGAATGGCCGCAGGAAAGACAATCGACTGCAGCTGAAACGTGGAAAACAGGAGGGTGCACACCACTCCGATCACAAAGAGCCGCGTGCGTTCCGTCCAGCGCGCCGCCGTTTCGCCGCAGAACACGCATCCGGTAGATAGCTGAGCCAGGACTGCGACCGAGAACAGGAGAATGCCCTGGCTACCTTCCAGCTTGTACTGGGCCGCATGGAGAAGCCGTGCGAGCGGGATGATGTGTTCGTTGTGCGGAGCGAACAGCGAGCGGACCGTCATCGGCTGGCTCAAAAGCGACAGCAGCCAGTCCCAATCGTCGCGGTAAGGCACGGTGAACCGCGCTGCAACGCTGAACGCCACAAAAGCGACCGCCATCGCCAGACCAAGGCCACACTGCAGGACCGCGACCGGTGACGTGTTCAGAACACGACCCAGTGGCCCGGTAGAGAAACGGGCTGCGCTGGTGTGTGAAGCAGAGATCGTCTCGTTCGGCATGGAGTGCCAGTGAGTGTGAACGTAGCGTGCGGCGAGGTCAATCCGGTGCGCTATGGACGCACCTCCGCTGGTGGGCTGCCAAAGGCGCTGGCCATCGGTGATGAAGCCTCGTCGAACAGAGCGGCTGCCGGCGTGCGATAGAATTTGCAGATGGACAGTCTGGTCATCGCGGGCCGCACGTTCTCGTCACGCCTGATCGTCGGGACGGGCAAGTATTCCTCCCACGCCGTGATGGCGCAGGCGCACGCCGCGTCTGGCGCCGATATGGTCACCGTCGCGGTGCGCCGTGTGAACATCTCGGACCGCACGAAGGAATCGCTCATCGACTACATCGACACGTCGAAGATCTTCCTGCTTCCCAATACCGCGGGGTGCTACACCGCCGACGAGGCGGTCCGCACCGCCAGGCTGGGACGCGAGGCCGGCTTGTCCAATTGGGTGAAGCTCGAGGTCATCGGCGACGAGCGCACGCTGTTTCCTGACAATGCGGCGCTCATCGAGGCGACGCGCACGCTGGTGAGGGAAGGCTTCGTCGTGCTGCCCTACACGAGCGACGATCTGGTGGTCTGCAGGAAACTGGTTGACGCAGGGGCCGCCGCGGTGATGCCGCTCGGCGCGCCGATCGGCTCGGGCCTGGGCATCCAGAATCCGAACAACATCCGCATCATCCGTGAGTTCATCCAGGTGCCGCTCATCGTCGATGCCGGCGTCGGCACGGCGTCCGATGCGGCGCTCGCGATGGAACTGGGCGCCGACGGCGTGCTGATGAATACGGCGATCGCCGGCGCGCAGGATCCGGTGGCGATGGCCGAGGCGATGAAGCTGGCGGTGCGCGCAGGCCGGCTGGCGTACCATGTCCGGGCGCATTCCGCGCAAGGCGTACGCGACGGCGAGCAGCCCGGTCGAAGGTCTCGTCGGCCGCTAGGAAGGCGCGACGAGCTGATCGAGGACGAAGTGCAGACGTTCGAGCCCCACCTGGTTGTCGCCGCATAACCTGCGAAGTTCATCCAGGCGGTTCGCCTCGATCGTCTGCGTGAGAACCACGAGGTCCACGCGACCTCCGCAAATCGCCTCGGACAGCGTGTCGTAGTTGCCGAGCACCGGATAGCCCTGCATCCGCGTCCGTTCGAGGCCGGGATCGTCGGCGATGAAGCCGATCATCCGGTAGCCGTCGGGACGCTGGCTGAGCATGTCGCGCACGACTGTTGCCGCAATGTCGCCCGAACCGTAAATCATCACGCGCATGCCTCGCTGGCTGCGCCGGTGGGCGAACTCGCTCATCAGCCGGAACGACGCGCGCGATCCAACCAGCAGCAAAACCAGCAGCGCTGCATAGATGATGAACACGCCGCGCGAGTACGCCTGGAACCGGTAGAAGAACAGGATCAGTATCACGTTGAGCACGGTTCCCAGTCCGACGCCCCTGGCAAAGGTGACCCCGTCCATCAGCCCGAAGTACCGCCAGATGCCCCGATAGCCTCCGACAGCGAACAGGCTCACGATCTGCACTCCCATCACGAGCGGCAGCGACTGCACGAAGCCCGGAAAGAATTCGGCGTACTGAGAACCCGCGAAACGCAGCCTGTATGCGCTGTAATAGGCAATCGCCGTCAGGCAGAGGTCGAGCAACACCTCCGCTATCCGGCGCCTGTAAACGAAATTCACGACAAACGGCGTGAACCTTCCCGCCGGCGGCGTCATCTCGTCGTCGGCGTAGACACGGACGTGAGCCAGGTAAACGGCGAAGATGGCCATGCCGAGGACGAACAGGGCGGCACCCACGCTCAGCCAGCCGTTGCCGGAGTTCTTGATGGCAACCGCGAAGAGACCACCGAGGGCGGCCAGCGACCAGAGCACGAGGACCGCGGCGCGCTCCGACAGGCCGATCGCGACGAGGCGATGCGAGGTGTGGTCGCGGCCGCCCTGTGCCGCGCTGCGCCCGGATAGCAGGCGCGACACCGTCACGAGGGTCGTGTCGAGGATCGGCACCAGGAGGATCAGCGCCGGTCCGGCCATCACCGAGAGCAGGTTGGTCGACGCCTGTGCCCGTGTCGGAGAGTGGAGCGTGAGGACGGCAAGGCTCAACCCGATGAAGAGGCTGCCGCTGTCGCCCATGAAGATCGAGGCGGGATGAAAGTTGTACGCGAGGAACCCGGCAGTCGATCCAAGCAGCAGCGCAAGATAGGTCGAGTCCGGCCCGCCGGCGCCGCTGGACAGCAGGGAGCCCGAGGACGCTGGTGCCCGCGATGAGGCACAGTCCCGCCGCCAGGCCGTCCATGTTGTCGAGCAGGTTGAACGCGTTGGTCAGCCCGACGATCCACAGCACGGTGAGGATCGTGTCGAGCGTGAGCGAGTCGACCCAGGTCAGGCGATACCCGAAGAAGACGAAGAGCGACGCCACGCCGATTTCGAAAACCAGCTTGGTCGCGGGATTGAACGATATAAGGTCGTCGA
Source organism: uncultured Acidobacteriota bacterium (assembly GCA_963697745.1). Lineage (GTDB taxonomy): Bacteria > Acidobacteriota > Vicinamibacteria > Vicinamibacterales > CAVVIG01 > CAVVIG01. Next base: position 19,701 of record CAVOPD010000008.1, read on the forward strand.
GGAGCCCGACCGCGAACATCAGGCCGGCGCCGAAGAACAGGACAGGCTCGGCGCGAACACCGGCCAGGAGGCTGAAGAGACCGAGCGTCGCGGTGGCAATTGCGACGCCGCCAAGGAGCGCGGTGGGGCGGCCGTGCCAGCGGTCGGCGCGCGGGCGGGCGACGTAGCCGAAGCGCGTCGCGGCTGCGCGGCAGAGCGGGACCAGCGCCAGCGATAACACGAAACCCAGCGCTGCTTGAGCGACGTACTGGAGCATGGGCAGAGGAGGTCCATCTTACCGGTTTGCGCGGCGGGGCTGCCCTGCGGGGTACAACGCACGACGAAATCGATGCCAAATTCGCGCGTTCAACTGAAATCGCGGCGTATTTCCAGCTGGCATCGAGTCGTGACATCCTGTGGTCGCATGACCGGAACTCAGCATGAGCATAAGGGCGAGTTGCGCGCGCTGCGCGTCCTTCAAGAAGAGGTACGCCGACTTCAGGCGGAGAACTCGCGTCTCGAGCAAGCGCGGCACGACGCTCAGTACCAACTCGATCTGATTCGATCGGGCGTGGCCTGGCGAGCCCTTGCGCGGTTCCGCCACGTTCGTTCACACGCGCTGCCGGCTGGCAGTCGTCGCGACCGGTTGTTTCGAAAGGCCATGCTGGGGACCGACGCCGTCCTGCGCCTGGGCATCGCCGCCACCGTCGAAGACGCTGTTGACGAATCCGCGCGGCCTCGTGCCGGCGCTCCGCCTGGCGAGAATCCGAGCGTCGCAGCATCAAGTGCGGTATCTGGCCTGGCAGCAGCGGCATCAACTGACGGCGGAGCAGATGGACGTCATCCGGACTGCGTGTCAGACGCCTGGCAGCCCGTCCGGTGATCAGCTTGCTGATGCCGGTTTACAACATCAGCGCCGAATGGCTCCAGGCATCGGTCGAATCCGTCCGCCAGCAGCTCTATCCGTTCTGGGAACTCTGTGTGGTCGACGATGCGTCGACGGCGCCTCACATTGGCCCGATGCTCGAGGGGTTTGCGGCTGCCGATTCGCGCATCAAGCTCAAGACGCTCAGCGTCAACGAAAACATCTCCGGCGCGTCGAATCATGCGCTGGCGATGGCGACCGGCGAGTTCGTCGCCCCGCTCGACCACGACGATGCGCTGGCACCGAATGCGCTGTATGAAGTGGTCAAGCGGCTCAACGACGATCCGACGATCGACTTCATCTACACCGACCACGACATGATCAGCAGCGACGGCGAACGCCACGGGCCGTTCTTCAAGCCCGACTGGTCGCCAGACCTGCTGCTCTCGATGAACTACGTCACCCACTTCGCGGTGCACCGCCGCGCGCTGGTCGTCGCATGCCGGAGGGTTTCGCAAGGGATTCGAGGGAAGCCAGGACTACGATCTCGTGCTCCGCACGACCGAGCAGGCACGTCGAGTGGCGCACATTCCTTTGCCGCTCTACTCGTGGGGACAACCTCCTACGTCAGTGGCGTCCGACCCAAAGGCGAAACCCTACGCTCACGAAGCTGGACGCCGGGCGCTGCAGGAGGCGCTGGCGCGGCGCGGCGTCGAGGGCGAAGTCCTCGACGGCTATGGCGCTCCTTATCGCTATCGCGTGAAACGCGCCATCATCGGCAGCCCGCTCGTCAGCATCATCATTCCGACCAGGAACAACTGGCGAATCCTGAAACAGTGCGTCGACAGCCTGGAATCGCTCACGCACTATCGCGACTTCGAGATTCTCATCGTCGACAATCGGAGCGATGATGCTGACACCGTCGCGTACCTGAAGTCGGTGCCGCACCGCGTTGTCCCCTTCGATGAGCCGTTCAACTTCTCGCGCATGAACAACGTGGCGGCAAGGGTGGCCACGGGCTCACACCTGTTGTTCCTCAACGACGACACCGAGGTCATCGAGCCGGGCTGGCTCGACGCCATGCTCGAACACTCACAGCGCGCCGAGGTCGGCGCGGTCGGGGCCCGGCTGCTGTTTCCCAACGACACGCTGCAGCACGCCGGCGTCGTGGTCGGCCTGTTCGACAAGGCCGGCCATGCGTTCTGGGGCTTTCCGGCCGACCATCCTGGTTACTACGACCAGGCCCGGGTGATCCGCAACTACAGCGCGGTTACCGGAGCGTGCCTGATGGTTCGACGAAGCGTCTTCGAGGAGATTCATGGCTTCGACGAAGCGTTCGATATCTCGTACAACGACATCGATCTCTGTCTCCGCATCCGGCAGCACGGCTATCTGGTCGTCTATACGCCGTATGCGTTGCTCTATCACTATCAGTCGGCGACGCGCGGCGCCTACAATGCCGAGCAGGACTTGAAGTACGAGGAGATGCTGCGCGCGCGCTGGAGAACGCTCTTCGAGCAGGGCGACCCGTACTACAATCCCAACCTGACTCTCACCGGCTTCGACTTCAGCCTTCGGTAACGAGCCGGCGTGCCCGCCGGATGAAGGTGGTGGGTCACCTCGACGAGTATAGGTGTGCCGTTGGCGTTATCGTGAAATCCGTGAGCGGTTCGTGCGCTGCCCAGTCGTCGCAACGGCTGCGCCGCGGCATGGACCACGAGCGCGATCAACTTGCCAAACTCGGCAAACGTCCGCTCCATCGCTACCTCGTCGCGGATGTCGGCGTCGATGTGACGGGAGCGCCGAAATTTGGGTTCGAGACTGGCGCGCGGGGTTCCGATGCGAGCCTGGTCGCTCCACTAAGCGAGCACCCAGCCGAGCGCCCGGACAGAACGAGCGGGAACCATGATCTCGTCATGGTCGAAGCCGGCATCAGACAGTCTCGAAGCGATCAGCGTTAATCTTTCACTCGTTTGAGATAGCCCAGGGTATTGAACGTTGCGTTCTTACCGAAGAAATCGGAATAGCCCAGATCCAGCTCGAAGCCGCTGTCGGCGGCAAGAAATTCGCGAATCGCTCGTACCGGGCCGCCATCGTATTGATCAGATATACCAAGCGCGTCTATGATGCCATCCTCAACGATCATGTAAGAGCCTGGTGTTACCAGAGGCGCAAACCGCTCCATGACTCCTAAAGTATTCGCGTAAGTATGGGAAGAATCCTCGATCACCAGGATTTTATTGAAACCTTCAGCGAGACGTCGATCATAGGCTTCCCAGCCGTTGCCGAAAAACCGAATTCCAGGATGCGCCAATGCGCGGGCATCAATCTGGTTCGCGATGTCTATCGTGTGAACTGTGCCACCTCCGTTCAATTGCAGAACATCCGCCAGGTAGAGCGCACTGCCACCGTTATTGGTGCCAATCTCGATAATCAAATCCGGACGCAGCTCCGTTAAAAGCATCTGATAGAGGACATAGTCCAGCGGGCACTTGATGCACTTGACGCCGCGATAGAGAATCTTATGATGTCCCCGATCAATGCCCTCAAGACCGATTTCGACATGGCTATCGAGTATCCGAGTAAACATATCGGCGGTGGTTATGGTATCGCGTTGACGCGGCGTGGGGCGGTTATCTTCAAGGTGCCTCACTCCGCGGCAATCACCCTCATCCTCAAAGGCGTTCATCCACATCAAGGCCAGCAGCTCAGCGTTTCGGACGTCCGCCCTGAGAAGGATAGCCTCGTTACCGCTGGTAGCGGCACTTTCGTCAGCTGCTGATGCCGGGCGGCTATTGAATCGTCGGCGCCCGGCGTCGTCAATGAGTATCACGGGATCCGGACGCTGCGTCTGCCATCAAGCCGTCGCAATTCAGCCGCCAGAACTGAATGTTAGAATCCTGTCGTCAGCTTCAACGCACCGAACAGACGTTCCCCATGTCCGAAAACGAGAGCGCGGAATTCGAGCGCACGATGAGGGACGACGGCCGCCGAGTGGTGCAGCTCGAGTCCGCCGTCTTCCGCGCTGAGGAGGAAGCACGCGTCGCTAAACGGACGCTGGTGAATCACGAGCGGGAGCTGGAGTACCTGCGCCGCAGAGTGGCGCAGATGGCTACCAACGCGACGATTGCAGCGGCGGACGCCGCTGTCGCACTCGCAGTAGAAACACGCTGGTGGCGCCGCAGGCTCGCCGAGATCGAGCTGTCACCATGGTGGCGCCTCACGGCTCCATTTCGGGCCATCGTCCGCGCCATCAGACGCGAGCGGACAGGAACCTCCGATGCGGACATCGCGAGGGAGCTGTTCGACGCAACCTACTATCTGGCCCGCTATCAATCCAGCATCGGCACGAACATCGATCCTTTGAAGGAATACCTCGAAACGGGCTGGCGCGCCGGACGGGATCCTCACCCGCTTTTCGACACCTCGTTTTACCTGCAACGAAATCCCGATGTCGTTGCGGCGGGGATCAATCCTCTCGTGCACTACCTCACGTTTGGCTGGCGCGAAGGACGCGATCCGCACCCGCTCTTCGAGACCGCCTACTACCTGCGGCAGTTGCCTGAGTTGAGGGCGGCCCCCGTCAACCCTCTGCTTCACTTTATTCAGTCCGGCTCGGAGCCCCGCGCCAATCCACACCCACTCTTTGACTCAGCCTTCTACCTGGAACAAATCGCCGGCACTCCAGCCCGGGAACTGAACCCGCTGGTGCACTTCGTCACCGCGAGCGCGGCGGAGCGATGTGACCCAAATGCCGGCTTCGAGACGGCGTATTACGTCGAACAGAATCCGGACGCCGGTATCGCCGACGCAAATCCGCTGGTGCACTACATCGAGGCTGGTCAGCCGAACGGCAGATTGACTCGCGCTCCTGTGGTTTCCCTGACGAGCGATTCGGAGAGCGACGAACAGGCATCCGCTGCCGCCTACCAGCGCGTGCGCCGCGCCGCGGATGCGATCGAAGCATCGCGTGTCAGCCGGCCGGCGGGATCGGCCGTTCAAACGAAGGCAGGCGGGCCGACATCGGCAACAGACCTCGAGGTCGCCGACGTCAAGCTGATCGCCTTCTATCTGCCGCAGTTTCATTCGATACCAGAAAATGATCGGTGGTGGGGCAGCGGCTTCACGGAGTGGCGGAATGTGACCCGCGCCAGACCAAATTTCCCGGGCCATGGTCAGCCCAATCAGCCCGCCGACCTGGGGTACTACGATCTCCGCCTCGACGAGACCTATTGCCAGCAGGTCGAACTCGCCCGCCGTTATGGTCTCCATGGATTTTGTTTCTACTACTACTGGTTTGCTGGCAAGCGGCTGCTCGAGCGTCCACTCGAGCGTCTGCTAGCGCCCGGCACTCCGGCGCTTCCGTTCTGTGTCGCGTGGGCCAACGAGAACTGGACCAGGAGGTGGGACGGACACGACGACGCCGTGCTGATGCGGCAGGTTCACAGTCCGGAGGACGACCGCGCGGTCATTCTCGATCTGCTTCGCTATATGAAGCACCCCAGCTACTTGCGTGTTGGCGACCGGCCGCTGCTGCTTATCTACAGGATGTCGCTTTTCCCCGACATCCGCCGAACTCTTGAAACCTGGCGGAACGAATGCCGCGGGCAGGGACTAGGCGACATCTACGTCGCGGCGGTCGCATCGTTCGAAGTGGGCATCGACAACACCGCAGCGATCGACGCCGGCTTTGACGCGACCGTGGAGTTCCCGCCGCACAATGGCAAGACCAGTCCGATTCCGACGCCATCACCGTTTATTAACCCCGACTACCGCGGCGCGGTGTTCGATTACGAGCAGGCGGCGCTCGCCTATATCGCGACGCCCGTTGGCGCAGGGACCTGCTTCCGCGGCGTGATGCCGCGCTGGGACAACACGCCACGCAAGCAGAACGACGCGATCACGTTTGCCGGCAGCACGCCGGGGGCCTATCAGGCCTGGCTCGAGTCAGTGCTGCGCCAGACCACACTTCGGAATGCCGGCGACGAACGGCTGGTGTTCATCAACGCGTGGAATGAATGGGCCGAGGGCGCCTACCTGGAGCCCGATCTCCGCTGGGGGCATGCCTATCTCGAGGCGACGCGGGTGGCCCTCGAGCGCCTGCGTTCAGGCGTTCTCTGAGGCAGTCCGATCGGCGAGGACCGATCGACGATTCGCTGCCCCCGTACGGTCGTCCGATCGGCGCCACACAAGAGTCCGGCGAAGCCCTTCTTCGAACGAATACCGCGGATGCCATCCCAGATGTTCGGCGGCCCTGGTGATGTCGAGAAGATTGACGGGAACATCAAAGGGGCGGCCCGGCAGGTACCGCCGGGGCACGGGCTGCCCCAGCACGGCTTCGATCGTCGCCAGCAGCTCGTTGACGCTGATCCCCCGGCCCGAACCGATGTTGAAAACTCGCGGCGCTCCGGAGTGACGCGCCGCCAGGCAGAACGCTCGCGCGACATCCCCTGCGTACACGTAATCCCGCACGATCGAGCCATCGCCCCAGATCTGAATCGTTTCTCCGCGCAGCGCTCGATCCAGGAACGTTGCCACCGCGCCCTGCGACGCTGCGGGCTGCTGGTGCTCGCCGAATGCATTCGAGACACGGAGCACGGAGTATTCAAGCCCGTACAGGTGATGGTAGAGGTGCAGGTAATGCTCGATGGCGAGCTTGTGGACCCCATAGGAGCACAGCGGATGAGTCGTATGCTCCTCGGTAATCGGCACGTTCCGCGGCAGGCCGTACACCGTGCCACCTGACGAGGCGAACACGATTTTGCGGGGCCTCTGAATCCGGGCTTCTTCGAGCAGGCGAACCGTGGCGATCAGGTTTGTCTCGAGATCGGACACGGGATCGTCGTTCGAGGTCTTGGGGAGCGTGCTCGACACCAGGTGGAAGACGATGTCGCAACCACGGAGCGCCGCCGCCACATCGCTTCGGCTCGTGACGTCTCCGATCCAGTCTTCGACGGGAGGCGACGGATGCAAGCGCCGTTCAGACGTGCGATGGAATAGTCGGACGCGATAGCCGCTCTCGGTCAGCGCCTCAACGAGATGCCTGCCCAGGAACCCCGAGCCGCCAAGGACAAGGGCTCGCGGGGCTACTTCGCTGGCGTCCACTCGATCTCCCTCAGCGCCGGATGCTCTTTGAAGGATCCTGGGCCCGCAGCGGCCAGCCCCAGATGATCGTAGTTCTGCTGCAGGCTCGCTTCCATCAACCGTTCGGTGTCGGGGGTGAGGCGATAGCGCTCGCGGACGTAGCGCTGGACCATCAGGCTTTCCCGCATCAGATTGAGCCCGCCCTTGCCAATCGTCACGCTGGAAGCGTGGCGGCGGTGCGAGTTCAATGCCTCGGACACGAAGCCAATCTGTCCATGCTGCAGCAGGTGCGCATACAGCAGCCAGTCTCCGGCATTCCTCATTGCCACCAGCGGGCCCTCGATTGACGAGAGATCGATTCGCCGCATGAGTACGGCACTGACATTGGGAATCGTGTTTTTGACGGCGAGCGAATCCCGGATCTCGTCTGGTCCCGGTCGTACATACGACGACCGCCATTTCGTCTGGCTGATGTCCGCTGTGTACTCGAGATAGTCCGGAGCGAGTTCTCGTCCTTCTTCGTCAATCTGTCGGGACTGGCTGTACGCCAGCATCACTTCGGGCTCGTTGAACACCTGCGTCAGCCGTTCCAGGAGATCCGGACTGCAATAGTCGTCGGCTTCTGCAATCCAGATCAGCTCGCTGGCCGCCTCGCGAAACCCGCGCAGCCACTGCCGGTACGTGCCCTGGTTGGTTGTGTTGCTGATGATTCGATAGGACAAACCGGACCCATGAAGGATATCGGCAGCGACTTCGACGCTGTTGTCGGTCGAGCAGTCGTCCAGGAAAATGACCTCGTGCGGTGGATACGTCTGATTGACGATTGACCGGAGACGGGCCGGCAGATATTTCGCGTAGTTGTAATTCGGCACGATTGCCGACACGGTTGGACCGCGCCGGCCGACCAGTTCCACCAGGTTACGGCTGTAGTTCACGAACGAGAATTCACGCGCCAGAATCTCGCGCCCTTTCGAGACGAGCTCGTCAACGAGGTCGGGGGCATCCAGGAGCCGGAGCACAGCCCGAGCCATTTCGGCTGTGTCGCCATGAGGCACCAGCACGCCGCAGCCCCGGCCGAGGAGTTCGACGAAGCCGCCGCCGCCTTCGAAGCGCGATCACCGGCACGCCGATGTCCAGGGACTGCAGGACCACGGACGGAAACGGATCTTCACGCGAGGTCAGCAGGTAGACATCGGCGCCGGCGAAAAAGAGATCCGAGTCGCGAACCAGGCCTGGAAAAACGAAGCGGTCCGCGTGCCCGGAGCGCTCCACGATAGCCTGGGCTCGTGCGAACGCCTCGACTTCGTGATTGCCGACCCAGACGCACACGACATCCTCGCGCGCCTGGAGCAACCGTGTGCCCGCTTCCGCGAACAGGTCGACACCTTTGCGATGGTCCGCGTACCCGATCGCCAGGACGATGCGGGCCGTCGGGGAGAGACCCAGGCGCTCGCGCAGCTCGCTGCGAGCGTACTGGCGTTGGCCGAAGAATGCGTTGGGCGCAAAGAGGCCCTGCGGCTGCACCACGGCACGCGTCGCCACCTGATCGTTCATTCCGAGAAAGCGGTCGCGCACGAACGCCGCCGGGAAGACCAGTCGATCGGCGTCGCGCACGATCTGCTCGACCGACGATTCCAGCCGGTGCGCCTTGATCAGTTCCGGGAGCTCGTGGATCAGCGACACGACGGAGAAGCCAACCGACTTCAACATCTCCACGCACTCTCCGACCACACTGGTATTGCAGATCGCGACTCTGGCGCCCTGATCGTAGAGCCGCTGGATGATGGCCAGCTTCGAGTCCCGGACTCAATTCTGGTGACCAGAACTGATGAACAGGCGCGGCGGCTTCAAACTCGCCGAGCAGTCCGCCGGGACCGCACAAGATGACTTCCACGGGGTAGTGCAGCCGCCGCGTCAACGTCCGCACCAGGTTCAGGGCCAGCACCTGCGCGCCATGGAAGTACGCGTCGTGGGACACGCAGACGATTGGCACGCCGTTAGTCCGAACCGGGAAGTTGGCGAGCGCATCGCCGGTCGCCTCGAGGTAGGCGTACCCGTGGCGCCGGTCCGGTTCGAGGTGGGCACCTTCCGCCCACTCGTTCCAGGCGTTCACGAAGACAAACGGTCTGTCGCTGCCGGCATTGCGCTTCCGTCCAGCGGCACATCGCCGTCAACCAGTCCCGGTAGCGCTCCGGCGAGCTAGTGGGCGTAGCTGGTGCCGCGGCCCGGGCGCCGGGCCTCGTTGTCCCACATCGGAGTGACCGATCGGAACAGCTGATAGTCGTGAGGGAGCCGATCGCACCAGCGACGTGGCCACCAGCTCACGGTAGTCGTACACCACGCCTTGAAAGGACGGATTGGCGAGCGGCATCTCGGCGGTGATATTCGACACCGGGATGTTGTTGGGCGCGAACTCGAGAGCAGCATCGAAGCCAAAATCGCGCGGGCTCCTGTTGTCGAAGGCGTGCGTGGACACCAGGAACAGCTCGCCGATACCCGTTTCGCGGCAGTAGGCTCGCCACCGTCTGGCCGTCGCGGCAGCATCCTCAAAGAGCGACGGGCGGTAGACCAGCAGGAGCAGACGATTATCGACGCGGATGTACCGCCGATCGCGAAGCGCCGGCTCGATGTCGCGGATGAACGCGAGATCGTCCTCCGGGAGAATGGTGCTGCGCGAGGAGCACGTCCTGTTCGTCACCCATCCCAGCGCCGAGTCCAGCTTTCGTTCGCCCAGCAGAGACAGAACGGGAATTCGAGCTCGGGGCGCGCCAGCAACTGCTCGAGTGGTTGCCGAAGCAGCGTCTTTCCCTGGAACCAGTAGTGGTAGTAGCAGAAGCCATGGATGCCGAAGAGCCTGGCCAGCTCGATCTGGCGCTGCTGGATCTCGGGGAGCCGCAGGTCGTAGAAACCGAGCTCGCCCGGAAGATGCGGCTGATAGTGCCCCTCGAACTGCGGCTTGCCACGGGTGACCGATGTCCACTCGGTGAAGCCCTTGCCCCACCACGCGTCGTTTTCCGGAATCGGATGGAACTGCGGCAGGTAGAACGCAATCAGTTTGATGCGGGTTTCCACGGCGCTCGATCGGCGCAGCGGCACGTAGTCCGCCGTTGGCTCCTCGTAGAACCACTGCGGCAGCGTCCCCTGCCAGGAGGCGGCGGCCCGATCTGCAGCGATGCTGGTCGGCGTCGGCGAGAGCTCGAGCGCCGGCATTTCGACGGGCGACAAGTCGATGTCCGGAATCGGCGCCTGCACCAGTGGCGGCTCCGGCGCCATGCGCCGCATCGTGCGCAGGGGCGCGGTCAAACGCCAGGACCGACTGTGTTCGTAGACGTCGATCTGCGTCTGAAGGGCGGCAATCCTGGACCGCAGCTCCGGAATGTGCGCCTGCGTTGTCCGGAGTCTGACCAGTGATTTCTCGAGAGCCGCCTGGAACTGGACGATAGCCGCCTGTGCTTGAAGAACTGCGCGCTCGCCTTGCGCCGAGCTTTCCGCTCGGCGGAGACCCGATCGGCGTCGGCGCGCGACGCGGCCAGATCGGCTACGGTCGCGACAAGACGCGCCTGTGTCTCGCCAACGATCCGATTCGCCTCCAAGCACCGCTGCTCCGCGTCGCGGTGCAGGTCTTCCTGCGCGACCGTCATCGCGCGCGACGCGGTCACATCGACCTCGGCGGCGACGAGACGCGCCTGTGTCTCGCCAAGGATCCGATTCGCCTCCAACGACCGCTGCTCCGCGACGCGGCGCAGGTCTTCCTGCGCGACCGTCATCGCGCGCGACGCGGCCACATCGACCTCGGCGGCGACGAGACGCGCCTGTGTCTCGCCAAGGATCCGATTCGCCTCCAACGACCGCTGCTCCGCGACGCGGCGCAGGTCTTCCTGCGCGACCGTCATCGCGCGCGACGCGGCCAGATCGGCCACGGCCGCGACAAGACGCGCCTGTGTCTCTCCAAGGATCCGATTTGTCTCGAACAGCTGACTGATCGCGGTCTCGGCCCGTAGGCGCGCGCCCTCCGCCTCGGCGCGCAGGGCTGCACTCAACGCCACCACTTCATCGAGCCGATATTCCGCCGCCCCGCGACAGCTCGTGCTGCGTGGCCAGCTGCCGAACCTGCTCCGAGATGCGTTCCGCGACGCGGGTGAATTCGCCACGGATCACGTCTTCGCTGGCATCGTCGAGCTGAATCGTCTCACCCAGGCGCTTGGCGAACTCGACGGTGCACTGGCCCTGGACCTTGACCAGAAGGTTCGAGAGATCGGCCGACCACGCGAACGGCCCACCATCGAGCAGTCCAATCGGCAGCGCGTCGATCGGCGTGGTGGACGCGAGGCCAGCAGGTACTCAGGCGCGTGTGCGCCGGGCACTGCATCGGGTACGGCGTCACCAGACGGAAACGACACGAATCGCGTGGTTGACCCGTCGACCGGACCGACGAGGGATCCCGCTCGAATACGCTGCCCGGCCAGCGCCACATGCGGGAAATACGAGCGCAGAAGGCGTTCGAATTCGTCGCGGTCGAGCTCCTTGACGTGATACGGGTTCTGGTTCCCTATCACTTCCGAGTACTCGTGGCGATCGGGGCTCGAAATCATCAGGAGCCCGTCCGGCGTTAACACCCGCTGGACTTCGCGCAGCATCGCGTCCTGCGCGAGCACGTGCTCGAGCGTCTCGAAGCAGACCACGACGTCGACCGAGTGATCGCTCGAGCGGGATTGCCTCACAGGAGCCGTGCCGGAACTCGACGTGCGGCTGGTTGTACTTGAGCGAGGCGTGCCGGATGACCTCCGGCGCGTTGTCCACACCGATGACGTGGGCTGCCACGGTCGAAAGAATCGCGGTCCCGTACCCTTCGCCGCAGGCGATATCGAGGACGCGCTTGCCGCGCGACAGTTCGCGGGCGAGCAGGTACCGGTGCACATGCTCCAAGCGAATGTTTCCCTCCACCTGGGGCACGTACCGCTCGCCCGTCCAGGGCAGGATGGGGGCATCGTCGCTGAGCGCTCATCAGGGCTTGACATGTGGTCCGCGGGATTTGTCAGACGCTGGGCGAAACCGTCAAAGATTACCACGTCTATGAACGCCGATCGGCGGTGTACCGGCTCAGCGCGTTGTCGGGTCGGCTACTCTATCTCGCCAGGCTTTCGCAGAGCTTTGCCCGACGACTACGCGCTAGAATCGTCGATCGCGACGCGCCGGTGTTCTGGCGCCACACAATGTCTCGCACTCCAAAGAGCCATGATAAGCCGGAGTTCGGCTATCGGGGCGTGGCCGCGCCTCGATTCCATCTGTCCTGTTACCGCTCTTCGACACGAATGTACGAGGACGCTCCCTGATGATCGAAATGTTCGAGCCAGTGGTCGCGAAGGCCGACGCCTACGCACAGCAGGGTGAGTCTGCACTCGCTCTGCGAGAACTACGCCAGCTCCCTCTCGATGATTTCGGCGAACTGCTGCTCGCGGTTCCCGCGGACTACTCTGCCTTGCTCAAGCTCCTTCCGCGGATGGCCGACGACCAGGTGCAGACAAATTGGACGGGCAGCAGCGGCCACACGCTGCTCCCGCAGAGCACGGCATTCGTTCGTTCACTCATCAGCGCGGCACGAGCACATCTGGGTCCCGATCTCGAAGGCAGACATGTGCTGGACTTCGGGTGCGGCTGGCTGGCTGTTGCGGCTGATGCTCAAGTATGCTGAGCCGGACAGCCTTTTCGGCGTCACGCCTGGACGGAATCGATTGACATCTGTCGCAAGGACGGCGTCCTCGGGCACCTGGCGGTTAGCGACTACATTCCCCATCGGCTGCCGTTCGGGGAAACCCGCTTCGACCTCGTCTATGCCTTTTCCGTCTTCACACATCTGTCAGAAAGGACGGCGCAACGCTGCCTGGCGGCGATTCGGGGGCGAATGACAGCGCGGTCGCTGCTGGCGATTACGATCGACCGGTCGAATACTGGGGATTCAACAATGCGCTCGATAAGGGCTACACAGCCGCGCAGCTCGCAGACACGCATCGCCAGATCGGATACGCCTTCTTCCCTCACAATCGTGAGCCAATTGATGGCGAGGTCACCTACGGTGACACGTCGGTTCTGCTCGACTCCATCCCGGCGTCCTGGACCGACTGGGAAATCGTCGGGACCGACCGCAACAGCGTCGATTCCCTCCAGGTGCTGGTCCTTCTCCGGCCCAGATGGCACTGAGTCCCGGACAGCGTCGGCAGACACGCCTGACGTGCCCGCTGCCGTGGCTCAGCTGCTTTTGATCGATGATCCGCGTATCGGCGGTCGGACTGGGTGCTGCAGCAGCACCAGCCGCCGAACGTCACGTTGCAGCGATCCGATTCATCCGCCCCACTAGTGACTTTTCGACACAGAGCGCGGCTGCACCGCCATCCGCCTGACATGACCAGCAACGCGTTGGCGGCCCCGTTCGTTTCCGTCGACGAACAGCGTCGTGGGTATCGTCTCGAAATCGAGGGCTTGCGCGCAGTCGCGGTGCTCGCCGTTGTGCTGTTCCATGTCGGCTTCCCAATTGCCGGCGGCTACGTCGGGGTCGACGTGTTCTTCGTGATCTCCGGGTTTCTTATCACCAGCAACATTCTTCGAGATTAGCAGGCAGGCGCTTTCACGTTCGGCAAGTTCTACAGCAGGCGCATCCGGCGTCTATTCCCCGCACTCGCGGTCACGCTGATGGTGACACTCGCCGTGGGGAGGCAGTTCTTCGCGCCGGACGACATGGCTCGACTCGCCGAATCCGCGCTGTTCGCCGTCGTATCACTCTCGAACGTACTGTTCTGGCGGGAGATTGGCTACTTCGACGCGTCGGCGGTATCAGTCGTTGCTGCACACCTGGTCGCTGGCAGTGGAAGAGCAATTCTACCTGCTCTGGCCCGCCGTTATCGTCGGCGCAGCCAGACTCCGCCATGCGCGCGGTATTGCCGTCGTCGTCGCACTGGTCGGACTCGCGTCGCTTCGCGGCGCCGAGTTCTACCGGACGGTAGACCCGGGCGCTGTGTTTTACTTGATGCCGTTCCGGATGTTCGAGTTGTCCTCAGGAGCGCTGCTGGCGGTGTCGAATCCGCAGCGCCCGCGGCCATCTCTTGCGAAAACCGCGACGGTCGTCGGCCTCTGCATACTCGCCTACGTCATCGCGCGTTTCGATGCCACGACCGCGCAGGAACACTACTGGGCTCTCCTGCCGTGCATCGCAACAGTCCTGGTCATCTACGGCGGAAGCAACAGCTGGTCGGATCCGCTTCTCTCCAACCGCGTTGCCGCAAGCATCGGCGCGATCTCTTATTCGCTGTACCTCGTTCACTGGCCTGTGATCGCGTTCTATCAGCATCTTCAGGTCGCAGCCGTGTCCACCGTTAACGTTAACAATGTCCGGCGGATCCCTGATGCCTGACAGCCATGAACTGGCTGATCGAGCGGCCACTGCGAAGCGGTGGCACTGGCAGACGATCGCTGTTGTAGACGCACCGCGATGTCACTATCGCCACCATGGCGTTGCTGGTGTCGGCAATCGGCTTCCATGGCTGGCACACCGGCGGCTGGCCCTCGCGCATGCCGAGGGAACTCGGAATGATTCCGAGCGAGACGGCAATGTGGAACGAACGTAATTCCCAGGCTCGCGTAGGGAGATGCTTCGTGTACGCGCCGACGGAGACCAAATTCGACGAGGGACGCTGTCTCGCGCCGAAAATCCGACCGACCCAACTACCTGATTCTGGTGACAGCTTCGCTGCCGACGCTTACGTGTATCTTTCGACGGCCTACACCGGTGTGAACTTTCTGCAGGCCACCGCGGGAGATTGTGATTTATTGCTGGTCGACGCGTCTGGCGATCGCTCTGGAAAGATTTGCTGCAGCGCATCTTCGGCACATTTCTTCCTGGCAGCGCGATTGATGGCGTGATTCTCAGCGCCGCATGGAACCCGCAGGATCTCGATCCACTGGAGGAGACCATCAAGCATCTTAAGTTGCGTGGTCTGCGAGTGGCGGTCATCGGGTCAGGGATACGTCTCGTGGCGAACATTCAGCCGCTGATCTACCAGTCCAGACGCATCAGCGTTCCGGAGGTGGAGCGCTTCGTGAACTCGAAGATCGCACCATCGGTCGTTGCGCTGAACGAGACGATGCGCCGGAGGTTCACACCCGAGATCGACGCGTACATCGACGTTCAATCCATCATGTGTGAAGGCACGTGCGGGATCTTCACTCCGAGCGGCCAGCTGATCTATCTCGATTTTGGCCACTTGACGTTGGCTGGATCGCTTCTTGCGCCGAAGATCGCCGCTCATAGACGCGCAACGTCTTCACCTCGAATGCAAGATAGAACCCTGTCCGACGCCGTCGCCGGCTCTCGCTGTCGCTCGTGACCGACCTCAAGCGCATACGCCAGGGCAATCGCCGCCCAACCTGTGGCCGCCGTCGGTGGATTCGTTCCCTTGCTGGTCTACTCCCCACTCGCGAGTATCGGAGTATCTGATTGGCTGGCCGCCTAGGCGAAAGCGTGAAAAATGGCACAAGCCAAACGCGAGGGCTTGCGACATGTTCGAGCGCCTTCATGCGCCAGCGGCTGCCAAGGGACTCGACGACCGTTTCCTCGCAACAATCACGTCCTGACCGGGACCTTCAGTACCCGGTCGCCCACACCAGCCTCCAAATCCGATGTGAACGACCTCCAAACCATGTTTGTCGTGCAACTCACGCAATCTGTTGAGGTAGAAGCCGATCACATGATCTGGGTTCCCCTCGGTCATATAGAGCCCTCCGTCGATCGGAAATCGGAGTGTGATACCCCCGGGGATACCGGCGCGAGCCAAGGGTTCTGAGACATCGTCAAGGAGAAAGAACGTATTCCAGATGAGCGCACTGTGCTTAGCCACTCGCACCATTTCGCCGAGATAGTTGTCGACCTCCCCGATTCTCATGTGAGTGAACAGAGACGTGGACCAGACGAAATCGATGGTGCTGTCGTCTAGAGGAAACGAATATTGCGCCGCACTCCTGGAACCGGAGCCAGTCGTGTTGTAGTGGGAGTTGCTCAATATTTGCGTGGATGAACCGGAAATTGGCAAATTCGCGGTAGCTTTGCGCGCACCAGTCGATCGACGACTTCGTGACATCGATTCCTGTATACGTCCCGGAAGTCAGAAAACCCGGGAGCGACTGCGCGACCCGGCCGAGGCCGCAACCGACATCGAGCACGTTAGAGGTAGGGGTGACGTAACCTCGGCCTACCCAATCCTCCATCTGAAGTCGGCCGTATTCCCGGAACTCCTTCTCCGCAGCAACCGGATCGCTGTGACTTCCGATCTTGTTGTCGGAGATCAGCAGACCAGGCGGGATCAAGTTTTCGTGATGTGGCAATTGCATGTGCGGCGGTCTCCGGGCCGAATATCAAAAGAAACGCGTGGTCTTGTTTCCGTGCGACCTGATTATGAGCCAGGTGGCCTCGTCAACGAGCGACGGCCCGCACTGTTCGCAAGGTTCCAGCCTCTGAAGAGTGGCTCACGCTGCCAGCGACCAACTGACGTCTTGACGTCGCCGCTCGTCCTGTTTGAAACGAGATGTTCGGAGAGAGGCCTCCAACGGCGCCATGCGCAAGATCGAAGGGAACGTGCTCAGACGAGCTGCGGTGGGTCCGGGCTCCCGCACTTGATTCCGCGACGAAGTCGTCGTTTTCGCCCGTCTTGATGTCCACCGACGCAGGATCGCCGAAGCGATCGAGCAGGGTCCGCAATTGGTCGTCGACCGTTTCCCGATTGCGCACGACGAACCGGGTGCCCGCGCTCATCGCGGACTCGCGATGGATGCGATCGGCGACGGCCAGTGTGCGGGCGCCCGCCATGGACAGCCTGACGCCGGGCAGGCTACGCTATATTGCAGGATTCCGCCCTCGCCGAGAACCGCGTGCTCAACACCAAGAAACTCATCGTCGTCATGCCGGCTTACAACGCCGCGAAGACTTTGCGGCAGACCTACAACGAAGTGCCGCTTGACATCGTCGACGAGGTGTTGCTGGTGGACGACGGCAGCTCAGATGAGACCGTCGCACTGGCGCGTGAGCTCGGTCTGACCACCTTTCAGCACGAGCGCAACTTCGGCTACGGCCGGAACCAGAAGACCTGCTACCTCGAGGCGCTGCGCCGCAACGCCGACATCGTCATCATGGTCCATCCCGATTACCAGTATTCCCCCAAGCTGATCGTACCGATGGCCGGCATGATCGCGTATGGAGAGTACGACGTGGTGCTGGGCTCGCGCATCCTGGGCAATGGCGCCGTACGAGGGGGAATGCCGGTGTACAAATACGTGGCGAACCGCTTCCTGACGGCGTTCGAGAATCTCCTCCTGCGGCAGAAGCTGTCTGAGTACCACACCGGCTACCGTGCCTTCACCCGTCAGGTGCTGGAAACGCTGCCGCTCGGGGAGAACACAGACGATTTCGTGTTCGACAACGAAATGCTGGCGCAAGCCGCCTACTTCGAGTTTCGCATCGGCGAGATTTCCTGCCCGACCAAGTATTTTGCCGAGGCTTCCTCTATCAACTTCCGTCGCAGCGTGACGTATGGGTTTGGCGTGCTTCTCACCTCGCTGAAGTTCCGGTTGCAGAAGATGGGCGTGGCCAGCTTCCGCTTGTTCAGCCAGCAGGGCAACCGCCTCCGCTCGGACTACTACAAGGAATTGAATGCCTGATCGCCAGTGGGCGACAGACCCGCGGGCCCGCCGCCACGTCTCCCCTGGGTCCAGCTGCTGCCAACTCTGCGGAGGCGCCATGAGCCTCCGTTATGCGACGGTGCACGACACAGGTACTGGAGACCCCTTCTCCATCGCGGCATGCGGCTCGTGCGGACTGGGCCAGACTCAACCGGTTCCAACGAACTTGGACAGGTATTATCCGGCGGCGTATCACGGCGGCCGCCATGGCGCGACGGCGGCGTACTGCATCCGACGCAGAATGAGTTGGGTGCAAAAGATCGCAGGCAACGCACAGGGCCGACGTCTTCTCGATATCGGGTGTGGCGACGGCTCATTCCTCTTGCGCGCACGCCAGCATGGATGGCGGGTCGCAGGCACCGAATTGAAGCCGGAGATGGGCCGTCAGTCCGGACTGGACGTTCGGGCCACGCTGGCGGAGGTGGCCGAGATCGGTCCCATGGACTGTGTCACCCTGTGGCACAGTCTGGAGCATATGAACGATCCGGTCGCCACGGTCCGTTCCGCAGTCACATTGCTCCAGCCTGAAGGGTTTGTTTTAATCGCCGTACCGGATGCCGGCGGCTTGCAGGCGTTGGCATTTGCCGGAGACTGGCTGCACCTGGATGTTCCGCGGCACCTGTTTCACTTCACGCGCGCGTCTCTGCTGCGGCTTGCCGAGGCAAGTGGCCTGCGGCCCCTCAGAATCTGGCACCAGGAGCTTGAGTATGATTTGCTGGGCTGGAGTCAGAGCGCATTGAACCGCATGTCCTCCACGCCGAACGCCTACTTCGACCAGCTTCGCGGACGGCCGCCCGTGCAAGGGGCGCTGCCGCGGATACTCACGTTTGCCGGGGGAACGGTGCTTTCCGCGTGCGCGCTTCCCCTGGTGCTGCTCGGCACGCTCCTCGGGCGCGGTGGCACGCTGGTTCTTGCCGCGCAGAAGTCGTAACTGCCCGAGCCACGGACCATGACGTCACCTCGACCGAGGTCAGCTGATTCTGCGATTGGACGTGCGACGGGTCACCTGCTCGTGTTCGCCGCCGCCTTCGGCATCGCCGTTTCACGCCGTCCCGACGCGCTGCTGCACGCCCAGTTCTCCGCGGAAGGCGGAACCGTCTTTTTCGCCGAGGCCTACAATTACGGCCTCGCGTCGATGCTCATGCCGGTTCCTCACGCAGGGTACCTGCAGATCTTCCAGCGCCTGATTGCGCTGCTGGCAAGTCTCTTTCCGTTGTCCGCCGCGCCCTTCGTCGTCAATGTCATCTCTCTGGCTCTCATCGTCTTGCCGGTGAGCCTCCTGCTCTCGTCACGGTTCGACTTCATCGGGCGGGTGCCTGTGCGTGCCCTGATCGCTTTTGGGTATCTGGCACTGCCGAGCAGCCTTGAAGTGTTCGCGAACCTCGCCGCGACCGGCGTTCATATGACGATTCTGGCCGTCATGGTTATCTGCGCCAGCCCCGCCGATCGGCCCGGATGGAAAGCATTCGACGTCGCCGTTCTCGTGCTCTTTTCGTTGGCCGGAGTCACCGTCATCCTTCTCGTCCCGATCGCGATCGTCCTGTGGTGGTTCCGGCGACAGCGGTGGCTGTCGATGCAGATACTGGCCTTGTTGCCTGGGGCCGCCGCTCAGGGGTTGGTCATTCTGCTGACCATGGAGAACATGAGGACGAGTGCAACCGCCCCGCTCGGCGCGACGCCGACGCTTTTCGCGGAGATCCTCGCTCGCCAGATGTTCCTGGCGCCGCTGCTGGGAATGCGGACCCCGCTGCCCGGCGACGGGCAGATCGCCGCGATGTTCTCAACGGCCGTCGTCTGCCTGGGGGCGGCGGCGATGGCGTATTGCCTGCTGAACGCACCGATCGGATTGAGGTTTTTCGTCGGATTTTCGGCGGTGCTCGCTGCCGCGGCGCTGAGGTTCCCGCTGTGCAGTCTGACAACCCCTCAGTGGCAGATCATGGTTGCGCCAGGGGCGTGCAATCGTTATTGGCTGATTCCCATGTTGTCGTTTCTTGTGAGCCTGGCGTGGATCGCGTACGCACGAACAGGATGGCTGCAGCGGACGGCGTTGATCGCGCTCCTCGTCATGCCGGTCGGCATAATCCGTGACTGGCGGCATCCCGCGTGGAACGATCAACACTTTGCAGCGCGTGCGCAGGAGTTTGCCGCGGTGCCACGCGGCACGCACATGGTGTTTCCAATTGCCCCGTCCGGCTGGTTCATGGAACTGGTCAAGCAATGAAATAGATTCGAGAACCGGACTCTACTGAATCGTCAGTGTCGCCGCCGCCTGGGTGGTTCTCGAACCGACAGTCACGACGACAGGCACAGAGCCCGTAGAGACGGCCTGCGGTACGCGAACTGCGAGCTCGAGTACTCCCGGGAGACCTGGGACCGCACGCGAATCCAGCACCTCGCAGGGCACGTCGCCAATCCGCACCAACACTGGCAAGAGCGGTCGGGGCAGGCGCTCCAGAGAGGGCACCTCGCCGTCGTCCAGTTCTGGCGTCCCCAGGCCCTCTCCGGTCAAGTAGATCCTGACGACCGCTCCCCTCGCTGCCGGGTGTTCCGCGGAGTTGGCAACGCCGTCCGGATTCAACGCGGCGGATTGGCCCTTCCCGCTGGCGTCCGCCGTGAAAAGGCCCGGCGCAGCCTCTACAACGTCGACTTCGAAATGGATCCGCCGGGATGCCTCGCACCTGCGCCTGGACTCTCACCTTGTCCGTACCAGACAGACGGTTGGGAACAATCACGCGGATCTCCAGATCTGAAGCCAGCAGCATGGGTGCGGGAACACCATCGAACGTCACGCTGACGCCCGCCAATTGCGTCGGCACGCGCCCGCCGGGAACCAATTCAGACTCCACCGGGACGGCCGGACCCAAGCCGACACCTTGCAGACTGACAATCTCTCCGGGCGCGACGACGTTCGCCGACTCCGCGCTCGCGGTGTTGACGAACCAGCTGACGCGCGGTCGCGCACTGCCGGTGTCGAGCGCCCTCGCTCCCGTTTGGAGCAGGGAAAACGTCTCGGTGCTGAGCGCGGAAACCATGGATGCACTGGCCATCGCTGATTGGGGTGGAAGGGAACTGGTGCAGCCAGGGTGCTGCGTGTCGTTTGCCGCGCAGAAGATATAGCCCGCCACGCCTTCGCCGACCCAGCCGCCGCCCGGTCCGGAGAGCACGTTGTACTCATTCGCTCCAGACGTCCACAGGTGGAGCGGAAGTAATGGGTACGCCAGCCGGTACAAAGCCGTGCTGCCGGCCACCTGGCTGGGAAAGATGTATCCGACAAGATGCTCGGGCGCAAAGTCCGGCGATTCGCGAAGGACGAAGTACTCGTGGCGGCTGCTCGTCCAATGGTGCTGGCGGCTCGACGCGTTATACAGCCGGTAGAAGGGAACGGCCCTCACTCCACCGATCTGATAATCGCCGGTCAGGATTTGATCGACGGGCGCCGGGGGATTGCTCTCGCCCACCCACCCACCTCCAGGGCCACTGAGGACGTTGTATTCGTTCGAGTCGGTCGTCAGCAGGTGCTCGAAGGTAATGGGCGAAAAGAGCCGGTAGAACGCCGTCAAGCTCCCCGTCGAGAGCGTGTAGCGGATGTCGAACGCCGGACTGTTCAGCGTGGAAATCGTGGCGCCGTTCGCGTCCTTGAACGTGAGCCGGAAGTGGGCGTTTGACATCCAGCGTTCCGGAATCAGGTAGGCGTATCGTCCACGGTCCGGGAGGTTGAGCACGAAGTCGCGAACGTTGCCATAGATCGTCCGAAACTGGTTGACGTCGCTGTCGAACAACTCCACGTCCACGAATTGCGAATTCTGCGGCGAGACCCACTCCAGGTTGACGATGCGTCCGATGAGCAACGTCGTTGCCGATGACGGATTGACGAATGCGCCGGTGTCCGTGCGAATGCTGAAGTAGCCGTCGTTCGAGTCCTGGATCGCCGGCGAGGCGGCCGCTCTGATGACAATCTTGGCGCGGCTCGTTGACGTTGACGGCAGCGTAATATCCGCGAAGTCACCGGTCTGGCCGCCGATCATCAACGCGAGTGATCCGCCCGCGCTTGTCTGGAGATAGACGTCCACGCCGCCGGCGTATCCGGTCCGCTGCCAGGCGACACGCAAGGCGGAACCGGCATTTGTCATCGCCTCCGCTCCCGGAGACCTGAGGAGCAGACCGCCGGCCGCAATCGTAAACGCCGCGCTCGATCCCTGAGTGCCGAGCGACAGGCCGCTGGAATTCTTGCAGGTCACGCTCACGGCATAACTGGCGCCGGCGGGCGCCGCTGGAACGACCCAGTCGTAAAAGCCCACATCGGGATAATTCGTCACGATGAACGTCGAACTGCCCGGTGTGCCGTACGCCAGGTCGACGAGCACGCACCCATTCGTTCGCCAGGCAATCGTCTGGTTGCTGCCGGGCGCGGCGATCGTCCTGGCATCGGGAAGAAATACCGCGACGGCGTGATCCTGTCCGAAATCCTCGTCTCTGAACGGAAAGCGGTCCACGTGGCCGGTCAGCGAGCCCGTGGCGGGATCGACAAAACCGCGGAACGGCGTCGTGCGACCCGGGTTGCCGCTGGCGGCAAATGTCGACCAGAAATTCCCTCCCGCGTAGACATTCGCATCCCACTTGATGCTCGCGGGCGCCTTCATCGCATTGAATCCGCCCGGAGCCGGGTAGTAGCGATTGTGGAAGAATACGGCGGCGGTGGTATCGGCGGTCGAGAAGTTCGGGAAAATCGCATTCCTTACGGTGTTCCCGTACACCTCGGCCTGCGATGATCCGCCGCTGAACACTCCATTCTCCGTAAAGCTCGAGAAGTTGATGCCGGCAGACGTCGTCCCCGAGCTCGCGAGTGAAAAGTAGTTGTCGGCGATGACGGTGTTGGCAAGGCCTCGAACGAGAATCTCCCCATTCGCCGGGTTGTCGAAGACGTAGTTGTTCCGGAACACGTTGTCCGTGGGCCTGGGAAAGCGATCCGCGTTCCACGCCAGGATTCCAGCCTGTGCGAAGTTGCTCACCACGTTGGCCTCGACCATGGAGGCGCTGGTGTTGAAGTTCGTGATGCCGGCCTCGGTGCCGGTCGTGACGGTGTTGTTGAAGACGTAAGACCCGTTCGAAGAATCGTTGAGCCAGATCCCGGTGTGAGCGGTCGAGGCGCCCGTCACCCTGTTCTTCCCCACGTAGGTGCCGGTGGTCGGCCGGTACCCCGCCACCGACGGGCTGAGCGTGCCGCTGGGCGTCGGCGTCAGCGTGATGCCGTCCGCTGTGAAGCCGGTCAGAACGTTTCTGTCGATGCGATTGTCCTGCCCGCCGAGAACCAGAATCCCGTCGGCCCCTTGATTGGGTGGGGGAAGGCTGGCTCCGGAGTTGTTCACGGTGTTGGCGACGATGACATTCGAATCGCTCGATTGGACAGCGATGCCGTGCTGCGTGTCCGTTCGCAGGACCGTGTTGCCCATGACCAGATTGCGATTGCTGCCGTTGCCGGCGGCGGCCGGGTCGAGAGGGTAGAGCAGGATCCCGTTGGTGGCCGCTCTGACGATCGTGTTGTTCTCGATTACGTTATCGCTCGCTCCGGCGAGCAACACTCCTTCGCCCGCCTGTGCCGTGATCGTGCAGTTCTGCAGCACGTTATTCGAGCCGACGGCGATGAACACACCGCGCGGATGCGACGTGACCGTGCAGTTCCTGACCGTATTGGAGTTGCCGGACACTTCGATTCCATTCGACCCGGCCTTGGTCACGGTGCCGATCGTCACCGTATCCACCGTCACGAGACTCCCGCGGATGATCAACCCGTGGCCGGCGTTCGCAGGGTTCGGATTGGGATTGATCGCGAGGTTGGTGAGCGTGGCGCTTGCACCCAGGGCCACGACGCCGTTGGCTCCGCCCGTCACGCTCAAGTTGCTCAGCGAGACATTCGAGGCCGCCGTGTCGATTTGAATGCCAGCGTTCGAGCCGGTGTCGACTTGCACGGCCAGGTTCGTGACCACGGCGCCCGAGGCGCCGACTCATCAGGTAAAGGCCGGCCTGATCGGCGTTTGCGTTCGCCGCGACCAGGAGGACCGTCGTTGAGCCGACCCCTTGCAATGTTATGGCTCTGTTGACCCTGAACCCGAAACCCGACTGGTTGGTATAGGTTCCCGCGGACAGCACAACAACGTCACCGGGCGCAGCTCCATTCATGGCGGCTTGCAGCCCGCCACCGGGGGCACAACGATCGGCGCGGCGTGCAACTGCGCGAGACCGACCAGGCTCAGCGCAGCGGCATGAGCGAGCGGTTTTGTAACGAAGTCGCATCAGGTGTGATCGGTCATTGGATTGGCGGTTGGTGGATTTCACGGTGCTGCTCCTGACGCATCGGGAGGTGCTTTGCGGCTTTCGGATCATGCCATGGGCCACCGAATTGTAAAAGCTCGACCGCCTTGATCGCGTTACTCAATCGGGGCGCCCGGAGCTCGATCAATCAAGCGCCGCCGACGGGCGACCAGCTCGAAGCCGGCCGCTGTCCGTTCGCGCGATGCATCGGACAGCTCGAAGAGCGGTGTCCACCGCGGATGATCGCGCAGGGACGCGTCGCGCCAATATGCAGCCAGATCGCTGACGGTGGTGGCTCCGAAGGCGACTGCGGATTGCGGGGACACGTCCCGTCTCAAACTCTCCAAGCACTTCCGCCGTCGTCCAGGAGAGCGCGTAGATTGGATTGAAATTGTCGGTCACCGACGCACCGCGTTCACACGACCTCCAATGAATGGTGGGCGCGGTCGTCCAGCCGACAATCTTCCGCGAGAAGAGATCCATCACCACGGCGAGATACAACCAGCCCTGGCACGTGCGAATGTAGGTGATGTCCGTCACCCACGCCTGGTTGCGCCGCGGGACGGTGAACTCGCGCTTCAGCAGATTGGGAATCAGGACGGACGTCTTGCCGACCGCCATCCGCCGAGTACGATAGCCATGCAACGCACGAAGCTAATGCTCGCGCATGAGACGAGCGACGCGGTGCTTACTGCAGGTTTCGCCTGCCTTCCTGAGATCGAGGAATAGGCGTGGCGCGCCGTAGATCCGTGGCTGGCAACAAAGGAGGCGCGGATCAACTTCAGCGACCGAGCGTCCTCCTGCGCGCGCGTCGACAGCGGCTGCTTCAGCCAGTCGTAGTAGCCGCTCGGCGCGACGCCAAGCACGCGGCACATTTCCTAGACGCTATGCTGTTTCCGATTGGGCTTGATGAACGCATAGACTGTCCGAACTCGCCCTTCTGCAGCCTTCGTGGACATGGTGTCGACCTCCAACGGGTCGGCATCCTAGCTTTCCACTAAATCCTGGGAACTCCAAGTGGCTACGCCGATCGTTGAGTCATGTCACGGAGAGCGAGGTTACGCGCCTGCGTCTGTGATGTAGCGAGCCGCGGCCTCCGCGTCGACAGTGTATGAGTGCAATTCCAGAGCCGCAACGCGAGGATCATCGGCGGAAGACGACTGAATTACATCCGTGACAAGGTGTGGCGGAAGATAAATGGGCTTGGTCGCAACTGCGGAGCGGGCCTTCACCCAGTCGGCAGGATTGTATTCCAGAAAAGCGCGATTGGTATGAACCACGCCAGGTGTCGGGTGAAACCAGCCTATCTTGTGTTGGACACTGCCATGATGGCAGCAGTAGAACGTCGCGCGTTCGCCCAGGAGAATTGAGTCCAGAATCGATAAACCGACTGCGATATGGACGTTCTCGAGACGACCTAGGCGTTGGTAAACCTCCTCCGCAGCGGCGCAGTCCCTGGCGACAACACTCTCGAACCACTCTTGAGAGTAGACGGGTGGATGGGCAATGCCCCTGGCGAAGTCAGAGGGTAGCGAGAGCCCATCCAGGATGATGTGCCCGGACCGATGTCGATCGAGGAAACCGCGGCCGACCATAGACAGGAAATCCGTCTGATTGGACGGAGTGCGGTTTATGGTACGCACTGACATCCACAAGCATGGTGCTCCAGGCGGTACCGAGCGGGCTATGGCCCTCGCCGTGGGGCTCGCACGCCGCCGGGCATAATCCAGGACACGTTGCACGACAGTCCGCGTGACACGGTTCGCCCCGCACGGAATGAACAGCGTGCCAGACTGATTGAGCGATTCGAGCTGGTACTCTGGGACGCGCTCGCACGTGAAGCCTTGTTCGTGGAACAGGCTTGATAAGGAACCGAGCGGTTCGTGCGTTGCTATGAAGCGTGCCTTCTGCGACGCCTTCTCTTCCGCAAGTACTTCGACTGCCGGCAACTGATTGAGGGCACAGTGGGCGTAGTTCTGCTCGCCCAGCACGAAGATGGGTGGCGTTCGGGCTTCGTTGGCCGTCCAGGCAGGTCGGATCGCCGCCACGGCGCTGAGATGGTCAGCCCGGAAGCCCCATACCCGGTCCCCGCGGGAGTAGACGATGTTGCGTTCGAAATCGATGAAAGCGGCAAGTGGGAATCCAGCACCGAGGAACTCCGCGGCGATTGCCAGGCGCGGCTCTTGTGGGCAACTGAACACAACATTGCGATCACTCAACACAACCGAATCTCCACTCGTCACCATGTGGCCCGTGAGCGGGGAGATGAATGCAAATGAGCCTTTCGACGCCAGATCGAAGAAATAACTCCGCACCTCGCCGGGACCGCACGGTTCCGACAACGCCCGCAGGCGATCCATCGCTGGGGCCAGGAACGGCGGGCTTGCCACTGTTTCAGCCGAGAGCGGCTGATGGCGATCGTCGAAATAGGAGAAGGTAAACTCGTCGCCGATCCGTGGAGTTGACACCCTAGTCAGCCAGATCAGCGATCGTCTGAGTCAAGACATCTTCCTCGGTGCCGAGTTGCATCACATCGGCCCTCTGAAGGAAGTCGAAATAAGACAAGCGCTCGATCGTCTCAATGGAGCCAAACTCAGGCCGGAAACCTGGACGCGCCTTCCGATAGATGACGGTTTGTCGCGTGCCGCCGTCTTCGATGGTGCGAAAGGTGAGGCTCGGGATCATCTCCGCGATAAAGAAGACTACCTTGTAGACGTCGCCATGCCAGGCCAGATCGCTCCCACCGGCCAGATGCCGCTGCCGCAGTGCCTCCACTGGCGACCGACAGGCGCTGAACACATCGGACGGCCACACATCGTCCAGCAGAAGGACTGAGCGCTCGTGTGCGAAGAGCAGTGAATCGAGCAGATCCCGCAACGCCTGCTCGAAGGTATGCAGGCCGTCGATGAAGATGATGTCGAACGGCGCCGGAGGAGGATGATGCGCGAAGAACTCGTCGCTCGAAATCTTGAAAAAGTGAGTGGTGTCGCTCTGCATCGGCCGGTAATCGAAGAGGAGATTCGGATCAACGGCCGTCCGATCGGGGATGTTGATGTTGAAGAAGGTCAGCCCGTCCTCGACACCGATCTCCAGGTAACGTGTGGCACCGAGGGCTGCGGCCAACTGGTCGATCCGTCGCACACTGTGATTGATCATCGGCACAATTGAAAGAATATCCTACATGCAACAGCCGTCCGCGAGCGTGTCACTTCTGGTACGAGGCGTCGGGCGACGCCTCGACAAACGGTTCCGCGGGTGCGTCTGACGGATGACCTCAGTCAGCACCAGCCGCGGTTATGTCGTGGATATTTGCGAGGCCCTCGTCCACTGCGCCGTCGAACACTTTCCGCCCCTGACTCAGCACGCACACCCGGTTGCACATCTCCTGGACCAGGCCTGCCGAATGCGACACGAAGATCAGCGTTCGCCCGTCTGCGATGAAGCTCGTGCATCGTCGTCCGGCACTTCTGCTGAAAGGCCTCGTCGCCCACCGCGAAGATCTCGTCCAGCAGCAGCACCTCGGCGTCGATGTGGATCGCCAGTGCAAACGCCAGCCGCATCATCATGCCGGACGAGTAGTTCTTGATCGGCTCGTCGATGAAGTTGCCCGATCTCCGAATAGTCCACGACGGCGTCGTAGATTCGATCGACCTCCAGCCTTGGTCAGACCGTAGACGGAGGCGCTCAGGTAGACATTCTCGCGGCCACTCAGCTCGGGATGGAAGCCGACGCCGAGCTCGATCATCGCGCCGATCTTGACGCCGCGCCGCACCAGGACGCGACCGCTGGTCGGGCGATGCAGGCCAGCCAGCGTTTTCAGCAGCGTGCTCTTGCCGGACCCGTTTCGGCCAACCAGGCCGACGCGCCTCGCCCCTGTCGAATGCGCAGATCCACGTCGCGCAGCGCCCAGAAGTCCTCGACGCGCGGGCGGAGCTTGGGCACCACCGTGGCCAGCAGTCGGGCCTTGAGCGAATAGGCCCGATTGTGATGCAGCAGGAAACGCTTCGAGACCTGCTCGGCGACGACGATCAGGTGCCGCACTCATAGGTAATCGGAGAAGCGATCCTCGTACGCGAGGAACACGCTCAGGCCGCACACGAACGTGCCGACCGCATAGACCGATGGCGACGGTCCACACGATGGCACTCGGCACGACTCCGTAGTAGAAGATGTCCTGATAGGCGCGAATGAACGAGGCCATCGGCGAGAGCAGCGCGACGCGCTGAAACCGCCCGGGGATCATGCGTCGCCTCGTAGATGATCGGGGTCGTCCAGAACAGGATGTTGACGCCGACTTCGATCAGATGCTTGACGTCACGAAACAGCGTCGACGCGGTTGACAGCAGCAGGACCAGGCCGGTGATGAACACGACCTGAAGCAACAGGAACACCGGGAAAGAGCAGCATCCGCGGCGCCGGCGGCACCTCGTAGAACAGCATCATCACCGGAAGCAGCACCAGCAGTCGTCAGCAGGTACAGCGCGAGGTTGAAGAGCACGGTCGAGAACGGCAGTATCGGTGCGCGGAAAGACCACGCTCTTCTGCAGCGGCGCGTTGCTGGTCACCGCCTCCGAGGCGCTCGTCACCGAGCCGGCAAAGAAGTTCCAGGCAAGCAGGCCGACGAGGATGAACAGCACAAAGCGCTGGGGTGGCACCCTGCAGACATGTAGGTGAACGCGACCATGTAGACAGCGATCATGACGAGCGGGTTCAGGAGCGACCAGGCGAACCCGAGTAACGATCGCTGGTATTTGAGCTTCAGATCCTTCGACGACGATGTTCACGAGCAGGTGGCGATAGCCCCAGGTGCGCAAGACGCCGCCGGTCATCGAGCCGAGGTCACTTCCGATCTCGACCAGATCGGCGTCGCCAAAGCGGTCGCGGAGTTCCTTTCGGCGCTGCCGGCGGACGAGCAGACCCGACGAGACGAGCGCCATAGCGCGCCGCCGAACCCGAACAGCGGCACCTGGCTGATGATCGCTTCCCGCGAGACTCCCTGTTCCATCCCCATTGCGACCGCCGCCAGCAAGTCCGGCGACCGCGCCGACGATTGCGGCACTGGCGAGCCGCACCGGCCAGGTGCCTCGGCCCTCGCTCGAATACAGCCCGACCGTCGCGCCGATCAGCAACTGCAGCAGAATCGTCGCCGCTAGAACGACTGCCGCCGCTGGCAAGAAAGCCGGAAACCTGGGTGAGGGGAAATCGGATCGAGTACGCCAGCAGCATCGTGGCCGCAGCCACGAGTGCATCCAGCAGAGCGGCGCGCCACCCGGTGCGAAGGAGGACAGGATTCATCGAAACAGCAGGAAGGAAGGCCGGCGCAGAACAGAAGTGTACATCATCCGAATGCGTTTACAGGCGTCAGTGACGGGGCGCTCTCCCGCACGGTTCGCGGTTCACGAGTGTGCGGTCGCGGTTCATGCGCGAGCGCCAGGTTGCCGAGATTGACGCGTCGTCACCGACGCGGAACCGCGCCAGAAGGGGCGTCCTGTCGAGCACCTCCCGGAGGTCGGCATCGCTGACCACGCGGGTCCGTTGCACGGCGCCGACGGTCGCGCAGCACCGCCGGCAGCTGTCGAAGGGCATCCCATTTCGCCCGAAGCACGCTGGAGCCGCGCCTCTTTTTCGCAAACCACACGACCTGCGCCAGGATCGCGAGCATGTGCAGTGGCAGATACCGCCACAGCAGCGACGTGGGCATGTCCTTCAGGAAGGTCCACTCGAAGTTGCGATAGCCGTGATACACAGAGAAGGCGCTGTCGACGCCCGATACCGCAGAGCCGACATGGTAGGCGACCGCGTCAGGAACATACCAGCAGCCGCGACCGAGCAGCTGCAGCCTGAATCCGAGATCGACGTCCTCCGCATAACAGAAGAACCGCTCGTCGAAGCCGCCAGCGCGCACCCAGTCGTCGCGTCGGTATAGCGCTGCTGCCGCGCACGCAGCGAACACCGGGTGGGCACTGAGCGCGTTGTCCACCTGCCCCAGCGGCTGTCTGTAGCCGATGCGCCAGGCGAGGCCGCTGACATGGAACGCGTCGCCGGCGCCGTCCACGACGTCCTGCGTGCCCGCCACCATCAGCCGCGATGCAAACGAGGCGGCCTTACGCTGGCCTGCCGCCGCGACGATCAGCGAAGACAGCCATGCCGGCTCCGGGAATGCATCCGGATTGAGCAGCGCCACCAGTTCGCAGCCATCGAGGCGCTCGACGGCCCGATTGTTCGCGACCGCAAACCCGACGTTCCCGGCGAACGGCAGCAACTCGATCTCGAGCGCCAGGCGATCGCGTGTCTCGGCGATCGACTGCCAGCGTCCGATCGGTGCTGCCGCTGTCGGCAAGCACCACGCGGTCGGGCCGGCGCGTCTGCCGGTGCACGGCTTCGAGGCAGCTGCCGATGTCGGCCTCCGAATTGTGGGTGACGATGACGAGGCCGACTGTCGTGCGCAGGTCGGAGGCATCAGCGGTCACGCGATCGCTCCGCGCCCTGCGCACGCGCGGCTGACGCGTGTGGTCTGGGCGCAAGCAGCCTGATCGCCAGTCGTGTCGCGAGCCCCACTGCCACGACAGGCGCGGCCAGACGCGGCCAGCCACGACCCGTGCTTCCAGTAGTGCCGGAATGCGCTGACGTGAAATGCCAGCAGGGACCGCAGCGGCGCGTGTCGGCTCGAGCGGCCGGTCAGGTGCAGCACTTCCACACCGGGCTCGTAGACGATCTTCCACCCTGCACGATGCGCACGCAGGCACAGGTCCGAGTCCTCCCAGTACATGAAGAATCGCTCGTCGAAGCCGCCGAGCGCGCGGAAGACATCCGCTCGAATCATCATGAACGCGCCGGTCACCCAGTCGACGGTCACCGCGCGGTCTCCGGCGACGCCGCTCGACAGGTTGCGCCGGGTGAGCGGATTGCCGGGGCTCACCCGCGTCAGCCAGGACGTGCGCCCGCCAAATGCGGTCGACAGATCGGGAAAGCGTCGGGCCGAAGTGCTGGACCGAACCGTCCTCCTCGCGAATCCGTCCGCCGACCATCGGCCACGCTCGTGGTCGATCTCGAGACGGGCGGCCAGTCGTCCGGACCACCGGCGCGCGCAGTTCGACGTCGGGATTGAGCGAGCAGCAACAGCGGCGCAGTGGGCGTGCGTCGCGGCATGATTCACTCCAGCACCGAAGCCTGGGTTCTCGCGACGGGGAACATAGATGACATGCGGATGCCGGTCTGCCAGCGCCCGGCCGCGGTTTGCATCGGCGTCATGCTCGACGACGATCACCTCCGCCTCGGGCTCGTGCACCGCCAGCGAGGCCAGGCATCGATCCAGCTCCTCGTCTGCGTGGTAGCCGACGATCAGGATGGACGTGGACGGCATCGAAAGCGCGTCGTGGTGACTCTCGAACGATCTGAGGAGCACGAACGCGGCAATGCGCGAAGACGCCCCGTGCGCATCAGAGCCGCACGATGTTGGAACCCGACGCCGACTTCAGCGCGTTCCTGGTATCCACCACGAGGGGCAGCGCCGCAAGACGCGCGTAGTCGAACGCCGTGTGGTCGGTCGTGATCACGGCGCAGTCGAATCCCTCCGCCAGCGCGGTGTCGAAATCCGTCGCGGCAATGCGATGCCCGCCCTCGTTGAACTGCGGCACCCACGGGTCGGTGTAGTTGACGATGGCGCCACGCCGGACGAGCAGTTCGAGCACATCGATGGCCGGCGACTCGCGCATGTCGTTCACGTCGCGCTTGTAGGCCATGCCGAACAAATGAATTCTCGAGCCGTTGATCGGCTTCTTCACCATGTTGAGCGCATCGGCCACCCGCTGCACGACGTACTCGGGCATCGAGCCGTTGACCTGCCCGGCCAGCTCGATGAACCGGCACTCGAACCCGCTCTGTCTCGCCTTCCACGACAGGTAGAACGGGTCGATCGGGATGCAGTGGCCGCCAAGGCCCGGTCCCGGATAGAACGGCATGAAGCCGAACGGCTTGGTCTTCGCCGCGTCGATCACTTCCCAGACATTGATGTCCATCTTGTGGCTCATCAACGCGATCTCATTGACCAGCCCGATGTTCACCGCACGGAACGTGTTCTCGAGCAGCTTCACCATCTCGGCGACCCGCGTCGAGCTGACAGGGACCACACTCGTCACGACGCGTGCGTACAGCGCACACGCGGCTTCGGTGCTGGCCGCACCATGGCCGCCGACCACCTTCGGAATTTCCCGTGTGCTGTACTGGGCGTTGCCGGGATCGACGCGCTCAGGCGAGAACGCGAGCAGAAAGTCCTCTCCGGCCTTGAACCCGCCGGCTTCGAGCATCGGCTGGACGACCTCGTCGGTCGTGCCCGGATAGGTCGTCGACTCGAGAATGACCAGCTGGCCTCGCCGCAGACCGCGCGCGACGGCTTCCACGGCCTTGACGACATACGACAGGTCCGGATCCTTCGTCTTGCGCAGCGGCGTCGGAACGCAGATGTCGATCACGTCCATGTCGGCGAGGCGAGCCATGTCCGCCGACGCGCGCAGCTTGCCGGCGCTCACGACCTCCGCCAGCTGCGACGAAGGGACGTCCGGGATGTAGCTGGTGCCGGCGTTGATCTGCGCGTTCTTCGACTGGTCGACATCGAAGCCGGTGACGTCGAACCCGGCGCGGGCGAACTCGACGGCCAGCGGAAGGCCTACATACCCGAGACCGATGATCCCGATCTTCGCCTGGGTGGTCCGGATGCGATCGAGAAGCTGCGCAGCTGGTGTCATCTGGTTCGCGTCGCGTTCATCTGGGGTGCATCGCAGCCGGCGGCCGCAGGAGCGGTGTTGCGGAGCCGTTCGATGTCTGCGTCCACCATCATCTCGATCAACTGCTTGAAGTCCACGGCGGGCGTCCAGTTGAGCTCCTTCTTCGCCTTCGACGCAGTCACCCAGCAGGTGATCGACTTCCGCCGGCCGCAGCAGCGCCGGGTCCTGGTAGACGTACTTCTGCCAGTCGAGGTCGACGCGGCCGAAGGCGATTTCGATCAACTCCTTGACCGAGTGGCTGATGCCAGTGGAGATGACGTAGTCGTCGGGCGCATCCTGCTGGAGCATGAGCCACATCGCACGTACGTAGTCGCCGGAGAAGCCCCAGTCGCGACGCGCGTCGAGGTTGCCGATGGACAGCTTGTCGCTGAGCCCGAGCTTGATGCGAGCCACGCCGTCGGTCACCTTGCGGGTGACGAACTCGAGGCCGCGACGCGGCGACTCGTGGTTGAAGAGCATGCCCGACACGGCAAACAGGTCGTAGCTCTCACGGTAGTTCACCGTGATGTAGTGCGCGTACACCTTCGACACGCCGTACGGGCTGCGCGGATAGAACGGCGTCAGTTCGGTCTGCGGCATCTCGCGGACCTTCCCGAACATCTCGCTCGACGACGCCTGATAGAAGCGGATCTTCCGGTCGACACGGCGGACCGCGTCCAGCAGCCGGGTGACGCCCTGCGCATTGAACTCGCCCGTGAGCATCGGCTGGTCCCACGACGCAGGCACGAAGGACATCGCTGCGAGGTTGTAGATTTCGTCCGGGCGAGCCGATTCGATGGCGCTCAACAGCGACAGCTGATCGAGCAGATCCGCCGGCAGCAGCGTGATCCGATCGAGAAGATGCTCGATGCGCCAGGTGTTCGGTGCACTGAGGCGGCGAATCGTGCCGAATACTTCGTATCCCTGCTCCAGCAGCAGTTCGGCCAGATAGGATCCGTCCTGTCCGGTGATGCCCGTGATCAGTGCGCGCTTAGCCATGCCAACTCCGTCGAATTCGTCGGGGTAAACCCTCGAATTGTACACGATGTACCATGATTCAGGCGGAGCATGGAACAGATCGACGTGGCTGTCATCGGCGCCGGAGTCACCGGACTCGCCGCTGCGCGCGCCATCGCGCGCACCGGCCGCTCAGTGTGCGTCTTCGAACGTCATCCTCGTCCGGGGCTGGACACCAGCACTCATAACAGCGGCGTCATCCACGCCGGCATCTACCATCCCGCCGGCTCGTTGAAATCGACGCTGTGCGTCCGCGGCAGCCGATCTTCTCTACGAGTTCTGCGCCGCTCACGACGTGCCGCACCGTCGCTGCGGAAAACTGATTGTTGCCGCGGACGACCGGGAGCGCACCCTGCTGGAACCGCTGCTCGCCAGGGGCGTCGCCAACGACGTCGAGGGGCTGGTGCTGGTCGACGCCGACTTCGCGGTACGCCGTGAGCCTCATGTGCGCGCCGTTGCCGCGATCTTCTCCCCGAACAGCGGCATCGTCGATGCGGAAGCCTACGTTCGCACGCTGCTGCGAGTCGGTCAGGAATCAGGTGTGCTGTTCCTGCCGGGCACCCGGCTCGTCAGGGCAGAACCGCACGCCGCCGGCATGGTGCTGACCACCGCGAGCGAATCGGTGCTCGCCAGCCAGGTCGTGAATGCCGCCGGTCTATATGCCGACGATGTGTCGGCCATGCTCGGCGCTGAGACCTTCACCATCTATCCGTGTCGCGGCGAATATGCGGAGTTCACCCCGGCCAGACGCCACTTCGTGAATGGGCTCGTCTACCCGCTGCCGCACGGATCGGGCCATGGTCTCGGTGTGCACCTGGTGCGGACGACCGGTGGTGAGGTCTGGCTCGGTCCGACCATCCACTACCAGGCCCGCAAGGATGACTACGAAGGCCACCGGCTCCCGCTCGAGGCCTTCGTCGAACCGGCGCGTCGACTGCTGCGTGAGGTCCAACTCCAGGACCTGCGCCTGTCAGGCAGCGGCATCCGCGCGAAGCTGCATCCACCCAGCGAGTCGTTCGCCGACTTCATGATCCGGCGCGACGCCGTGAATCCATGTGTCGTCCAGGCGGCTGGCATCGACTCTCCAGGACTCACGTCGAGCCTTGCGATTGGAGAACTGGTCGGCCAGATCATCGCGGACGGCTAGATGACCTGTGCGGTGCCTGGCGGACCTGAAGGTCCGCGGCTGCACCAAACCGGTGTGGACCTATCCACCGCGGAGGACGCAGAGGACACTGAGCAGGCGTTCAGACGAACGCCGTGACGAAGCGCCTGTTGCCTGCATCGCCTATCGCCTATTGCTCGCCTACGTCGCCTACCGCCTACCGCCTATCGCCTATCGCCTATCGCCTGTTGATTCAGGTACCTGGCGAGTGCGTTCTGCCACGACGGCAGCTCGTAACCGATCGCCGCAGCGAGCTTCGCGTTCGACAGCGCGCAGTACTGCGGCCTGGCGGCGGGCAGCTTCACGTCGGCGACGGACACCACTTCGAACGTGCCCTCGATGCCGAGGAGGCGCGCCGCCTCACGCCCGACGTCGTGCCACGTTGCTGCACCGGTGTTGACGCAGTGGTACAACCCCGGCTCACTCCGGCGCTCGAGCAGCGCCATCGTCGCTTTCGCGCAGTCCTCGATATAGGTGGGCGAGACCGTGCGGTCGCCGAACACCTTGATCACCTTCCCTGCCCGCAGCCCGTTCACGATGCTGGTGAGGCTACCCTTGTCAGGCCCGCCCGGACCGACGCCGAACAGGCTTTCGACGCGCAGGACGTAGTGGACGGGCACATCCGAGGCGAACCACTCACCCAGCAGCTTCGACGCCGCGTAGGTGCTGCGCGGATTCGGCGGCAGGTCTTCGGTCATCGGCGACGACGCCAGACCGTCGAACACGAAGTCGCTGCTGAACTGCACCAGCGTCGCGCCGAGACTCAGTGCGGCCCTCGCCAGGGACCGCACCGCGAAGGCGTTCGCCTGCAGCGCGGCAAGCGGATGCGCTTCCGCCGCGTCCACGGCGTTGTAGCCGGCACAGTTGATGATGGCGTCCGGCCGGGCAGCGTGCATCGCCTCATGCACCGCCGCGTCGTCTTCGATGTCCAGCAACCCGCGATGCGAAGGCGATCACCTCATGGTGCTTGCCGCACTCGAACACCATCGCGGCGCCAAGCTGCCCGCGTGCTCCAACAACAGCGATACGCATTACGCAGTTGGCCCGTCCCTCTCCAAACGCCCGCATCTTCTCATCGTCGAACACGCCTTCCCAGCGCGCGACGACGGCCGTGGCGATGCAGTTGCCCATCACGTTGACGCCGGTGCGTCCCATGTCCAGCACCTGGTCGATGCCCAGCAGAATCGCCGCGCCTTCGAGTGGCAGGCCGAATTGCGTGAGCATCCCGGTGAGCACGACGAGCGCTCCGCGCGGCACCCCGGCCACGCCCTTGCTCGCCAGCATCAGTGTCAGCATCATCAGCACCTGCTGGCCGAGCGCTCAGTGATACGCCGGCCATCTGCGCGACGAAGACACTCGCCAGCGACAGGTACAGGGTCGTCCCATCGAGGTTGAAGCTGTAGCCGGTCGGGAGCACGAAGGCGACGATGTTCCGCGGCACGCCGAAGCGTTCCATCACCTCGAGCGCGTCGGGCAGCGCCGCTTCCGAGCTGGCGGTCGAGAACGCCAGCAGGAACGGCTCGCGGATCGCGCGTGCGAACGTGAAGAACGGCACGCGAATCAGCAGCGACACGCCCCCGACGACCACCAGCACGAACAGCGCGAGGCCGGCGTACATGAGCAGCACGAGCTTGCCGAGGGTGAGCAGCACGGCGATGCCCTTGCCACCGACGGTGGCGCCTATCGCGGCAAACACGCCGATTGGCGCGAACCACATGACGTAGCCGGTGACCTTGAACATGGCCAGCGCGGTGGACTCCATGCACGTCGAACACCGGTTTGCCGCGCGCACCAAGCGACGCGACGCCGACGCCGAAGAAGGTCGCGAAGACGACCACCTGGAGGATGTCGCCGCGCGCCATCGCGTCGATGACCGACGTCGGGAACAGGTGCAGGAGCAGGTCCCACGCGTGCGGCTGCGCCTGCGGCATCGCGGACACTGCGGCTGTGTCGGCCGCCGAGCGGCACGGCCAGGCCCGCGCCGGGCTGGAACACGTTCACCAGCACCAGCCCGATGATCAACGCGATGGTGGTCGCGACTTCGAAGTAGATGATCGCCTTCAGCCCGATCCGGCCAAGCGACTTCAAATCGCCGCTCCCGGCGATTCCCACGACCAGCGTCGAGAAGAGCAGCGGCGCGACGATCATCTTGATCATGCGCAGGAAGACGTCGGCGAGCGGGCGGACTTCCATCGCGAACGACGGCCAGAGCCACCCGACGGCGATGCCGAGCAGCAGGCCGATGAAGATCCGCATGGTGCCGCTGACGACGGCTTCGCGAGGGCGCCGATGCGTGTCCCGCGTCAGCGGAGATCATCTGGCCGGTCCGTCGGCGTCGCAATCGTCCCGACGAACTCGGCGATCGCGGCGACGACGGTGCGCTGCTGCTCGATGGACAGCTCGGAGTAGATCGGGATGGCGATGGTCTGCTCGGCCGCGCGCTCGGCATGCGGAAAGTCGCCGCGGGAGTGCCCGAGATCGGCGAAGCACGGCTGCAGATGAAACGGCACCGGGTAGTAGATCTCGTTCCCGATATGGCGGGCATCGAGAAACGCCTTGAGCTCGTCGCGTCGCGGGACGCGGATCACGAACTGATTGAAGATGTGGTAGCGGCCTGAAGGCTCCACTGGAAGCACGACGCGTTCGAGCAGACCGGCATCACGGAACATCGCGGCGTAGCGCGCCGCGTTCAGCCGGCGCGCCTCGGTCCACGCCGACAGGTGCGTCGCCTTGACGCGGAGCACGGCGGCCTGCAGGGCATCCATCCGGAAGTTCGCACCAATCAGATGGTGGTAGTACTTCGGTTCCATGCCGTGCATGCGCAGCAATCGCGCGCGCGCGGCGAGGTCCGCGTCGTTCGTCGTCAGCAGGCCCGCGTCGCCGAACGCGCCGAGATTCTTGCTCGGGAAGAACGAGAAGCACCCGAAGGTGCCGACGCCTCCCGCGGGCAGCCCGTTGTACCGCGCCCCAATCGCCTGCGCCGCGTCCTCGATGATCGGGATGCCGGCGCGCGTCGCCACACTGACGATCGGATCCATGTCCGCGCACAGGCCGTACAGGTGCACGGGGAGAATCGCCTTGGTTCGCGGCGTGATCGCCGCCGCGATCGCCGCCGGGTCGATGTTGTACGTGACCGGATCGATATCGACCAGCACCGGCGTCGCGCCCGACCCGCGCGATGGCGCCGGCCGTCGCGAAAAACGAATAGGTGGTGGTGACCACTTCGTCGCCCGGCGCCGATATTCAGCGCCATCAGCGCGAGCAGCAGGGCGTCGGTTCCCGAGGAGACGGCGACGGCATGCTCGACGCCAATGAACGAGGCCAGTCTCGGTCTCGAGCGCGGTGATCTCGGGTCCCATGATGAAGCGCTGGCTGTCGCAGACCCGCGTGATCGCCGCGAGAACCTGTTCCCGAATGGGCGCGTACTGGGCATGGAGATCGAGCAGCGGAACGGGGCTGGGTGAGGCGGTCACGGTGCGGAAATTGTACTATCGCCGCGATTTGATGGCCGCGCGCGTCTCCCGATCGGTCTCGCGACGCTTGATCGTCTCGCGCTTGTCGTAGTCCTTCTTGCCCCTGGCGAGGCCGACCGCCACCTTCACGCGGCCGCTCTTGAAATACATCCGCAGCGGGACCAGGGTCATCCCCTTTTCGATCGTCTTGCCAATCAGCTTGCGGATCTCCTCGCGGCGCATCAGCAGCTTGCGCTGCCGCAGCGGTTCGTGCTCGGCGTAGCCGCGGTGCGAATATGGACTGATGTTCACGTTGTAGAGGAAGACCTCGCCTTTCTCAACACGGGCATAACTGTCGCGCAGATTGACGCGCCCTTCGCGGATCGCCTTCACTTCGGTCCCGAGCAGGACGACGCCTGCCTCGTAGGTGTCGAGGACGTGATAGTCGTGGAAGGCCTTGCGGTTCTCGGCGATGTTCGTCTGCGCGAGTTCGCGTTCAGTCTTTTCAGCCATTCTTCGAGCCAGCCTTCGATCCGCGGCGCGGTTCAGCCGCGTCTCGGGCAAGCTTCGCCGCGCGAGCAGACACCGCCGTCGCACCATGCTGCCGTGATCGGCGATGCCCTGTCCGGCGATGTCGAACGCGGTGCCGTGATCGACCGACGTCCGGATGATCGGCAGGCCGATCGTCACGTTCACCGCCTGTCCGAACGCCAGCAGCTTCACCGGGATCAGCCCCTGGTCGTGATAGCAGGCGACGACGACGTCGAACTCGCCGCGCGTGGCGCGAACGAAAATCGTATCGCCCGGAAACGGCCCGGACACGTCGATACCTGCGGCGCGGCAGGCGTCGATCGCCGGTCCGATCGCGTCGATCTCCTCGCGGCCGAACAACCCGTGCTCGCCGGCGTGCGGATTCAGTCCCGCCACACCGATCCGCGGCCGCGCGACGCCGAATCGCGGCAGCTCGCGTGCCACGAGCGCGAATCGTCTCGCTCATCGTCTCGCGGGTGAGCGCGCGCGGCACGTCGGCCAGGGCGATGTGCACCGTGGCAAGCACGACGCGCAGCGCGTCGGAGTGAAACATCATCGCGACGTGCGGCGCGCCCGTCAGGTGCGCCAGCAGGTCGGTATGGCCGGCCCAGTGCAGCCCCGCCAGCCTGAACGCTTCCTTGTTCACGGGCGCAGTCGCGATGCCGTCGACCACGCCGCGCCTGCGCATCGGCGACCGCGCGCACGATCACGTCGTACGCCGCGAGGCCTGCTGCGCCGGAGAGCACACCCGGCTCGAATATCTGCGTCGCCGGGCGGCGAATACAGGATCGGCTCGCACACCTCGAGCACCCGTGGATCGACGAGCCGCCTTCGCCGCGATCTCCGGCCCGATGCCGGCAGGATCGCCCAACCGTCAGTGCCAGACGCGGCCGCTTCATCGGCAGCCGCACGAACCGCTCGAGCAGCACGCTCCCGCACCGCCCGTCCCGCAGCCGCCGCTCCCGCAGCCGGACGGGTTGTCGCAGCCGCCTTCGCTGCCGCAGCCGCCGTGCACCTGACCCTTGGCGTTGGGCAGTTCGTACCGGAGGCAGCACTTCAGGCGACCACACAGGCCCGACAGCTTGGACGGATTCAGGCTCAGGTCCTGCTGCTTCGCCATCTTGATCGACACCGGCTCGAAGGTCGTGAGGAACGTCGTGCAGCACAGCGGGCGCCCGCAGGTGCCGTAGCCGCCGAGCGCCTTCGCCTCGTCGCGCACGCCGATCTGTCGCATCTCGATCCGCGTGCGGAATTCGGCAGCCAGCTCGCGCACCAGCTCGCGGAAGTCGACGCGCGCTTCCGCGGTGAAATAGAACAGCAGCCGCGACCCGTCGAACGCCTGCTCGACGCGCGTCAGCTTCATCGCGAGACCGCGCTCGCGGATCTTGAGGAGCGCAACCCGATACGCCTCTTCCTCGCGCTGCTGGTGGCGGATCCGCGCGACGATGTCCTCGTGCGAGGCGAGGCGGACGAGGCGGTGCGACGGATCGGCGGCGCCAGGCCGCCGCGCGGCGGTCTGCGGGATGAGCGGTGTCACGGTGCCAATCGCCGGACCCGACTCGGTCTGCACGACCACCGTGCTCGCCGGCGCGCGGCATCCGTGCGCCACTGTCGTCGACGGCGTAGCTCTGGGCGCGGCCGACAGGCGTCAGCTTCACCGAAACGAATCGCAGGGGGCGAGGGGTGACGTCCGGCATGGCTACAGCTGCAGAACGAGCCAGTCGGCCACGAGCTTGGCGTTGGTGTAGCGCTCGAGCGCGGCCAGGGCGCGGTCGATCGCCTGGAAGGCCTCGCGTCCGCGCTCGCCGGCAAACGTCTCGAGCCGCTCCAGCTTCGGCGACAGATCGGGATGCGCGAGGACCGATCGATCCGCCGCCGCGGCGATCGCCGCGATGTCGCGCAGCAGCGACGCCATCGCGCGAAGATACACGGCGAGCTGATCGCGCTCGGTGGACGCCCCGCCAGCGCCCTTCACCACCAGGTCCTTCGCGACTCTCAATCCTGCGTCGCGCGTCGTCGGACGCCGCCGCCTGCGCGAGCACACGGAGCGCGACGTCACGCGCTTCGACCACTTCGTCGGCGCGCGCCTCGAGCGCCCGGCCAATGCTGCCGTCGGCGAGCGCGGCGACAGCCCACGCCTCCTCTTCCCTGCGACTCGCGCTCGATGAGGGCCTCGGCGACTTCGGCGACTGCGAGCGGCCGGAATCGCAGCTGCGGGCAGCGCGATCGCACCGTCGGCAGCAGCATGTCCGGCAGGGCCGTCACGAGCAGGAACACCGACGCCGGCCGGCGGCTCCTCGAGCACCTTCAGCAGCGCGTTCTGGGCCGAGCGTTCGAGTGCGTCCGCCTGGTCGATGATCGTCACGCGGCGGCGGCCTTCGAATGGGCGGTAGCCGGCGCGGTCGACGGCATCGCGCACCGGATCGATCTTGATGTTGCCCTTGTCGTTCGGCTCGAGAATCAGGACGTCGGGGTGGACACCGCGAGCGATGCGCGTGCACGCGGCACAGACACCGCAGGCGTCCAGCTCTGGTGTATCCGAAGGTTCAGCGCCTGATGTGCGGGAGGCGGGCTGCAGGCAGTTGAGCGCCTGCGCAGTCGAGAGCGCGGCCAGCCGTTTGCCGATGCCGGCCGGGCCCGGACAGAATCAGGCTCGGCGGCAGCGAGT
This sequence comes from uncultured Acidobacteriota bacterium, assembly GCA_963697745.1. Taxonomy (GTDB): domain Bacteria; phylum Acidobacteriota; class Vicinamibacteria; order Vicinamibacterales; family CAVVIG01; genus CAVVIG01. Next base: position 61,255 of record CAVOPD010000008.1, read on the forward strand.
GCCTCGCAATCGAGCGAGACAGCAGCGCGACGAGCTTCGCGATGTCCGATGATGTCGCGGAAAGGCATTGGCGGCCAACGCCCCGCATCGTATCACCGCTCGCTTGTCTTTCTTCCGGTCGCCCTCGCCCTCGTCCTTGCCGACACCGAACACCTTGGACCAGAAGCCGCGTTTCTTCTTCTGTGGCTCCTCAGGCGCTGGCGGCGAAGATCGACGAGGACGACGTCGGCGACCGTGCCCGATGTGGCGGTCACCGGAGGCAGGCCGGTGTCCTGCGACGTGCGGCGCAGGCTGCTTGTCGCCACCGCCGGTGAACACGGCGGCGATCGATCCGAAGACGCCACGCGATGGCGTGGATGTCGCAGGTCGTCGTCGGCTGCAGTGCCGCGCGCGAAGTACTCGGTATAGACCATCGAGCGCTGCGATCAGCCGCCCGTTATCGTCGATGACGTCCGCGTGCTCGCAGCCCTCGGTGGCAAGCTTGCCGGAGAGTCGGCAGACGTTCGCGGTCACGATGCCCTGCGGGTGCCTGCAGCCACTGCGGCTTCTGCCCTTTGGTGGCGGCTTTCATGAAGGCGCCCACAGCGGCACCGCCACGTCCGAGGCAAACCCGCCCGGGATGATCGTGCGCGGCTGATCGAAGCCAACCCAGACGCCGGTCACCAGCGATCGGCGTGAACCCGACGAACCAGGCGTCGTTGTAGTCGTTCGTCGTTCCGGTCTTTCCGGCGGCTGGCAACGTGAACCCGAGGCTCCGGGCACGTGCGGCCGTGCCGGCGTTGATGACGTCCGCCATCATGTTCGACATCAGGTAGGCAGTGACGTCGCTGATGGCGCGCGTCGCCCTTCTCCTCGGCGGCGAAGAGCACGGTGCCATCGCGATCCTCGACGCGACGAACCAGCACGGGCGTCGGCACCACGCCGTGATTGGCGAACGCGGCGTAGGCCGCGGTCAGCGACTGGAGCGTCACTTCACCCGAGCCAAGCGCGAGCGACGGCACGCTCGGCACGTCGCCAACGCCCATGGCCTTGGCGTACTGGACGGTTTTGGGAATGCCCACGTCCTGCAGCAGCCGCACAGCGGCGCGATTGCTGGAGGTGCGCAGCGCCGTGCGAAGGCTCATCGAGTCCGACGGTGGAATGCTCGTCTTCAGGCGTCCATTCGCCCTGCAGCGTCGGGATTGGGGCATTGAGATTCTCGATCAGGGTCGCCGGTGTGTAGCCCGCTTCCAGCGCAGCGGCGTACACGAACGGCTTGAACGCGGAGCCGGGCTGGCGCTTCGCCTGGACCGCCCGATTGAAATGGCTGTCGTCGAAGTTGCGGCCGCCGGTCATCGCGCGCACGTGACCGGTGTCGGGATCGATGGCGATCAGCGCCGCCTGCAGCGGACCGGCATCGTCTGCGGCGGCCGGCGCCTGTTTCTTCCGTTTGGCGACCGCGGCGCGACGCTCGTCCAGGCCTTCAGCTCGGCAGCCAACTGCCGCGTCCGCAGACACCTGCATGGCCATGTCGATCGTCGAGTAGACGCGCAGGCCGCCCTGGTAGACGCGCTGCCACCCGAAGCGGTCCACCAGCTCGCGGCGGACCTGTTCCTTGAAGTAGAGCCCATGCGGCTCCTCGGCGCGCAGGTTGTCCTTCAGCACCGGCTTGGTCTTGCGCGCGACCTGCCAGGCCGTGGTGTCGATCGCGCCGTTCTCCGCCATCGCCTGAAGCACGATGTTCCGCCGCGCCACGGCGCGTTCCATGCTCACGGTCGGCGCGTAGGACGACGGCGACTTGACCAGACCGGCAAGCAGCGCCGCCTCCGGGACCGACAGTTCCGACGCGTGCTTCCCGAAGTAGCCGCGGGCGGCCGCTTCGACTCCGTAGAGACCGTCGCCGAAGTACACCTTGTTCAGGTACATCTCGAGGATCTGGTCCTTGCTGTACAGCTGCTCGATCCGCGCCGGCGAGAATCAGTTCCTGAATCTTGCGCCGGTAGGTCTTGTCGGGCGTGAGGAAGCTCTGGCGTGCGAGCTGCTGCGTGATCGTGCTGCCGCCCTGCGCCAGGCGGCCGCGCCGGATGTTGGCCAGCATCGCGGAGCCGATCCGCACGGTGTCGAAGCCGTTGTGATCGTAGAAGCGCTGGTCTTCGATCGCGAGAATGGCCGCCTTCAGGTTCGGCGAGATCTGCGCGAGCGGGACATCGATGCGCTGTTCCTTGAAGATCGTGAATGCGAGCTGGTCGTTGCGATCGAAAACCGCCGTCGCCTGGTCCATCTCGCCCAGACGCCGCAGGGCGTCGACGTTCGGAAGACCGCGGCGCAGCGAGACAAGAAACCACCCACTGACGGTCAGCGCCACCAGGACCGCGGCCACTGAGCCCGAGCATGACGCCGCGCACGAGACGAGGATGGGTGCGTCGGACCTCGTCGAACTCGCGTCGCAATCCGGTCGATCCGCGCTCGCATGGTCTGCACGGCACCAAGCCCTGCAACAGCCGATCCACTGCGTCTTGCTCGAAAATCGTGGCATTTGCGTTGCACAGATGTCCCGGGAAGGAGATCAGGTGAGCAGGACCGTTCCCGCAATGCTGACCGTTACACTGCTTACGGTGGCCGCCTGCTCCTACGGCGCTGGTCATTCGGCCAGGTCATCGCGTGTCACGTTCACACCCACGCCGACAGCCAGCGCGCCCGCCGCATCGCCTGACACCGACCGCGACCTCAAGAACCGCCCTGTTCCTGTTACCCAGCGAACCCGAGCCTCAAGAGCAACGGCACGACCTCTACGGCAACGATGTCTCTGACGCGATCGCGACCTACAAGAGCGATCGGGCCGGGAGCGTCTACGAGGAACATTCGCCGCAGACCGAAGTGCCTCGCCTCAAGCACGCCTCGACCTGAGCCTCGCCTGCCGCCCGAGCCGTCGCTCTCCGCTCGTGAACACACCGGACGCGACGCGCTGTCCAGCTTTCGCAGTGGAAAGATTCCTGCAGTGGTAAGAGCTGGAGGATTTACATGAAGGCTACTGAACGAACTCTCGCTGGGCTGTTCGCCTGCGCGCTGTGCATGGCTGCGCCGCTGCCGAGCGTTGCGGCACGCGGCCTCGAAGACAAGGACGTCACGCTGAAAGGGTGCCTGATGAAAGGCGAAGGTGACGGAGCCGGATACCTGTTGACGAACGCCCCCGCTGAACCGGACTGGCAGCGGTCCGGCGACTCGAAGATCCAGCCGAGCACCGTCGGCACCAGCGGCGGCTTCGAGTCGGTGTTCTACTGGCTCGAAGGCGACGACGACCTGAGGACCAATATCGGGCACGAGGTCGAGGTCCGCGGCGACATCAAAGGCGATCTGAAGGATGGCGAGATCAAGCTCGATCGCAAGGACAACTGGACCGAGATGACGGTGAAATCCGATGGGCGCACGATGAAAGCCAACGTTCCGAATGCATCGATGTACCCGGCGCCGAACAAGGACGACGACCGCAAGGTCCGCGTGCTGGTGCGGAAGGTCGACGTCGAACACGTGAAGATGCTTGCCGCGTCCTGCGGCGAGCCGCGGTAATCCCTTCCTCTCGCGTCGACACTCACATGCGTGGCGACGGGCCCACGGGCCCGTCGCTCACTGCGTTCGGCACAACTCCGCGTCGGTTCCTGTGTCAGGCCCGTGCGCGAGAGTCGGTGAAGTCCGAGCCGAGCTGCTTCACCAGCTTGTTGTACAGGCCGAGAATCAGGAACGTCGGCGCCCACTGACCGACGAACACGCTCGCGTCCTTGTTTCCCATCAAATGAAACGTGGCCGATGTCGCCATCGATGCGACGGCTGCCCACAGGAACGTATCTGATGGGAGCTTTGCCGTCTGCTCTTCGATGGACTTCGCAACCTGACCTTCGGTGTGTTCGCTGCGCGATATCGATGACAGTGCCATATCTGTTGTCTCCTCCAGCGCCTAAGCACTTTCAACATCGGAACCGTAGGCACGGCCCGGCGGCAAGTGGCTTTCACCCTGAGCACACAACACCGCTTACCCTGCACTGGCAGGCAACCGATCTGCAGCTGGAGCGACGCGATCGGCTCGAGCGTCGCATGACCGACGCCGCATGGAAGCCATCTACGAACGTCCTGGTGATTACGATCTCGAACATGAAGGCGACGACGAGGACGTGGCGTTTTATATGCGCCTCGTTTCGCAGCTGCGGCCATCGCGCGTGCTCGAACTGGCTTCCGGCAGCGGACGTGTCACGATTCCACTCGCTCGGTCTGCCGCGCGCCTCGGGTTTCACATCGTCGGCCTCGAACTGGCCGACACGATGCTGGGCGAAGCGGAACGGAAGCGGAAGCAGCTCGAGTCGGCCGCCCGTGCACGGGTCACCTTTGTCCAGGGCGACATGCGCGACTGGGAGAGCGACGCGCGGTTCGATCTCATCATCACGCCGTGTTCGTCGCTGACGCACCTGCTGACCATCGACGACCAGTTGCGCGCCTGGTCGACTGCGCGTCACAACCTGGTGCCGGGCGGACGGTTCGTGGCGGATCTCACGATGCCCAACCTTGCGGCGTATGCCGAGTCCATGCAGACCCCGCCGCGAACTCTGCTGGAGATTGACGTGGACGCGCAGGATCCGATCAACGGCGCGCGATTGCTGCGCTACAAGACCACGCGGTACATGTCGCATGAGCAGCGCGCGGAGATCAGGTTTCTCTACGACAAGTTCCCCGACGGACAGCCGGTGGACCGATACGTGAGCGACTTCGATTGCCACGTCTACTACCCGCGAGAGCTGGAGTTGCTGTTCCGGCTTGGCGGCTTCGAGATCGAACGGCGGTTCGGGTCCTATGACATGCGGCCGCCGTCGGCCACCAGCCGACAGCTGATCTTGATCGGACGGCGGACGATGAGCGGCGGGTGTTGACCAGTGCCGGGTGTGCTGGCCCACGCATTGAATGATGAGAAGCGGAGGGCCGTTGCGCCTGCATGGGACGAAAAGCCAGCCCCGCTGGGGCGCTCGACAGCTACCGGATCGGCGCGCGAGTGCGGCGCCTCAGACTGCGCAAGAAGATCAGCCTCGAGGAACTCGGGCGGCACACTTCCCTCTCACCCGCACTGCTGTCGAAGCTCGAGCGCAACCTCGTGACGCCGACGCTGCCGACACTGCTGCGGATCGCCGCGTCTTCAGTGTCGGCCTGGAGGACTTCTTCGCGAAGGATGTTCCCCAGGCGAGCGTGGTCCGCGCAGCCGAGCGCCTTCGGTTTCCGGACGTGCCGGACGATGACGACCAGTCGTATGAGTTCGAAGCGTTGAACTTCAAGGCCAGCGGGCGGGACCTCAACGGGTACCTCGCGCACTTCCGCCCGCGATCTGGCGGTGCGCGGTTACATGCCCACGATGCCGCGGAGTTTCTGTACGTGCTGAGCGGAACGCTGCTCGTCCACGTGGACGGCGAGGACCATCGGCTTGATGCGGGAGACTCCATCCACATCAACAGCCGCGCAGTTCACGGCTATGCCCAGCAGGGCGACGCGCCGTGCGAGGCCGTGGTGGTCACGACCGCCGACCCCGGTGCATCGACGCGCGTCGACGAGGGCGTCGCTCGAAAGGGGAGCTGACGGTGCGCCTGAGGCACACGCTCGGATCTGGTCGCGGTTTTGGAGGAGGCTGGTGTCGGAGCGTCTGTCACTACGCTCCAACGCGAAGGATTTCAGGAGATTGGCGGGGTCGACGGGACTCGAACCCGCGGCCTCCGGCGTGACAGGCCGGCGTTCTAACCAACTGAACTACGACCCCAAGATGTGATCTCAAGCTGACATTGCAGACTTCAGGACGCAGATTTCAGATTGAAGCGGAACTCTGAATGTATCAGACTGCAGACGGTAATTCCAATCCGCAATCTGCAATCGGCAATCTGACATGACCTGCGAATCTGCAATCTGCAATCAGCGATTCTGCGATTCCGTGCTGATGGTGGGCGGTACAGGACTCGAACCTGTGACAGCCGGCGTGTAAAGCCGGTGCTCTACCAACTGAGCTAACCGCCCGGCCCGACCAACCTACCGCGGTCCGGCTGCCCGCCAGAACGTCCCATTATACGCTGCCTTCAAGCGAGAGCAGCAACACCGCGAGCACCACTCCGCCGATGCGCGCGATGCTCGCGATTCGCGATCGCCTGCGCGAGCGTGAAGCGCCTGGTCCGCGCCGCGGCGTCGCGCGCGCCGACCTCGCCGCGTCGATAGCGATCGTACTGATCGCCGAACTTCTGCCGGAGAAACGCCTCTTCGCTCCTGATCGCGGCGGTGATCGTCGCACCGAGGTACAGCAGCGATGAACGCGGCGACAATGGCAGGCTGCCGCGAGGCGATCGCGAGGCCCACGCCCATGATCGACGACCCGACGTACAGCGGATGCGCGAACCAGCGGTACGGACCCGACGAGGTCACTTCGCGCGACTTGTTCAGGTGACCGGCGGCCCAGATCCGCAGCACTTCGCCGAGCCAGCGCGATGACGCTTCCCGCCAGCAGCGTCGGTGCCCGACGGCTGCGCAAGCCACAGCACCAGCGACGGCGAACACGAACCCGAGCGGAACGCGCAGGCGCGCAAGGCGCCGTGGTGAGGTCAGCCACGGCGACGCTCCGCCGCGGCGAGGCGCCGTTCGACGGCGTCCAGCACTTCGGCCACGTCGATGTCGAGCAGGCACATGCGGTCGAGCCGGCATTGTCGCAGATGATGGCACTGACACACCGATGCGCGCGACACCGCCATCGTCGTCGGCGCCAAGCGGACCGTTGCGTTCGGGCCGGGTCGGTCCGTAGATGCCGACGAGCGGCGTGCCCACGGCCGATGCGATGTGCGTCGGACCGGTGTCGCCCGACACCATCACCGCCGCGGCACGCGGCCAGCGCCGCGACATCGGCGATGCGTCGTGTGCGGCGCCAGCGATCGCCGCATCGCCCGCGTTCGTGCGACGACCTGCGTCGGCGAGCTCGCGCTCGCCGGGTCCCCACAGCACGATCGACCGCAGGTCGCGTCGCGCTCCGCAGTCGACGCGCGAGTTCCGCCAGGCGGCGCGGCGGCCACCGCTTGTTCGGCCACGCCGCGCCCGTGTTGAGCAGCGCAAACGGCCGCCGGCGCGGGCGATGACGTCGATCACCGCCGCCGACCGCGGCGCGTCGATGTCGGAACTCGGGCGCGGCCGGCGGAATGCCCGAGCGGCGTCGAGCAGCCCGAGGTTGATGGTGACCACGTGACGCGTTCTCCGACGGCGGCGTAGATCCCTTCGCCGCCCGGATCGTGCGCCTCGGTGTAGAAGCAGCGCGCCAGCGACTCGCGCGCGTACCGCCGCGTTGAAGCCGATCACACGCCGCGCGCCCGACAGCCGCGCGACGACGGCCGACTTGAGCAGCCCCTGCATGTCGATGGCGACGTCGTACCGCGTCCGGCGCAGTTCGCCGATCGGCGGCGACGAAGCGACAGCCCGCCGCCGGCGTTGCCGCGATCGTTCACGACGATCCGGCGGTGAGCGACCGGGAACGAGGTCGAGGATGGCGCGGTGCTTGGCGCTGACGAGCCAGTCGATCCGCGCGTCCGGATAGGCACGCCGCAGCGCAACCGCCACCGGAATCGCGTGGACGATGTCGCCGAGGGCGCCGAGGCGAACGAGGAGGAACTTCATCGTCGGCACAGTCGCAAGTCGGCAAGTCGCGAGTCGCAAGTCAGCGAGTCGGCGAGTCGGAGTCGCAAGTCGGCACGTTCGTCAGATCTTCTCGTCGACTGCGAGTGATCTTCGCGATGAGTTCACGGGTGCCGTGGTGCTTCGGGTCGCCGACGATGGCGGTGCGCCCGCCGTAGGACTGCACGACGGCGCGCTCGGGCACGGTGTCGACGGTGTAGTCGGTGCCCTTGCAGTGCACGTCCGGCCGGAGCAGCAGCAGCAGGCGCTCGACGTCGGGATCGCCGAACAGCACGACGTAGGCTGACGCCGCGCAGCGCGGCGACCAGTTCCGCGCGATCGTGCTCGGGCAGGATCGGACGGTTGCGCCCCTTGAGTCCTCGCACCGAGCCGTCGCTGTTGACGGCGACGATCAGGCGGTCGGCTTCCGCGGCAGCGCCCTGCAGGTACCGCACGTGACCGACGTGCAGCAGGTCGAAGCAGCCGTTCGCGAACGCGATCGTGCGCCCGGCGGCCCGCTCGCGCGCGACCGCGCTCGATCAGCTCCGCTTCCGTCACCACCTGCCCATCAGCTATCCAACCGATCCGTCGAGGCAGTCGTCAGTCGCCGGCATGCTGATCGATCGCATCCGTCAGTTCACGCGCCGACACGGTCGCGGTGCCGCGCTTCATCACGACGAGGCCGCCGGCGTAGTTGGCGAGGCGCGCCGCTTCGTCGAACGACGCGCCGGCCGCCAGCGCCATGCGTCAGCGTCGCGATCACGGTGTCGCCGGCACCCGTCACGTCGGCCACTTCGTCCGATCCGAAGATCGGCACGTGAATGGTCGGCTGCTTCGGACTGGAACAGCGCCATGCCCCGGCTGCCGCGGGTGATGAGCACCGCCTGCATGCCGGTGCGTGCGAAGCAGCGTCCGGCCCGCTGTTCCAGCACCTCCGCGATCGTCGTCGATCTGGATGCCGAGCGCGTGCTCGACTTCCGATTCGTTCGGCGTGCATGCGGTCAGGCCCCTGAAAGTCGAGCAGCCGATAGCGGCTGTCGACACGATCGGGATGGCGGACGCCGCGCGTCCCGCGCATCGAGCGCGCTGCGGATTGCCGAGGCGAGCGCCGGCGTGACCAGACCGGAGCCGTAATCGGACAGCAGCACCGCGTCGCATTCGCCGAGTGCCGGCGCCAGCTTCTCCGCAAATGCCGGCTCACATCGTCGGCGAGCGGCCAGTCGGTTTCGCGATCGATCCGCACCACCTGCTGCTTGGCCGAGTGGATACCGCCGGCCAGAATGCGCGTCTTGACCGGCGTTCGATAGTGCTTCGCGCGCACGACCTGCGTGGTGTCCACGGCCCGCGGAAACATCGCGAGCAGACGCTTCCCTTCGCCGTCGGTGCCGACCATTCCGGCGAGGACCGCACGGGCGCCGAGCGACGCCACGTTGCTGGCCGCGTTGCCGGCGCCGCCCGGCACCACCTCCGTCGTGTCGTACTTGAGGATCAGCACCGGCGCCTCGCGGGAGACGCGCGCCACCTCGCCGTAGATGAACTCGTCGGCGATGAGATCGCCCACGACGAGCACCCGCGTCGCGCCGAAGGCGTCGATCAGCGACTGCAGCCGCGACTCGGGTTCCGCTGTGTGCATGACCGCATCATTCGTGGATGGCATGGCCGGGTCGATTCCTTCTCAAAGCGAGTCGAGGTGAGTGTCGTGCGTGCGATGTCACCGTGGATTGTAGATTGACGGCGGGTGTCCGGCCTATCGGCTGTTGACCAGAATCCAGCTGACCGCCTCGACGAGATTGTCCACCACCGCGTCGGCGCTCAGGCCGTCGGGCTGTCTGTGCTCCTCATCCGACCCGTAGCCGGTGCGCACCAGCAGACCGCGTGCGCCAATCGTCCGGGCGAGGCCGACGTCCAGCCACCGGTCGCCGACGGTGAACGACCGCTGCGGGATCGATGCCCAGTTCGCGCACGGCTCGATCCACCAGGGCCCGTCCCGGCTTGCGGCACTCGCAACGGACCGCGTACTGCGGCACGCGGCCGTCCGGATGGTGCGGGCAATAGTAGTACGCGTCGATGTGCGCGCCGCGCTTGCGCGAGCAGATTCGCGATGTGGCGATGGCACGTCCTCGACGACCGCCTCGGTGAAGAAGCCCCGCGCCACTCCCGACTGGTTGGTGACCATCACAATCCGGATGCCGGCGCGGTTCAAGGCGCGAATCGCATCGGCGGCGAAGGGATAGAGCGCGACGCGCTCGGCGCGATCGAGGTATCCCACTTCTTCGATCAGCGTTCCGTCGCGATCGAGAAACACGGCAGCGTTCACGGATGGCCTCTCATCTCACGCACCACATCGTCCACGCCGACCAGCGTCATGCAGCGGTGCGTCAGCGGACATTCGCGCAGCATGCAGGGACGGCACCACACGTCGGCATGCACCACCGACACGCGCCCGGAGCCGAGCGGTCGCGTCTCGTGTTCGTTGGTTGGACCGAATACTGCCGTCACGTCCACACCCAGCGCCGCCGCGAAGTGCATCGCGCCCGAATCGTTGGTGACGAGCGCCCGGCAGTGGACGAGGACCGCCGCCAGCGTCGAGAGGTCGGTCGCGCCGATCAGGTTGATCGGACGCAGGCGCGGTATGCACGGCCGCGAGCACTTCGACGCCGGCTGGTGCATCGCCCGCTGCGCCGACGAGCACGGCCCGGATTCCGTCACGCGCCAGCGCATCGATCGTCGCCGCGAAGCGTACGCGCCGGCCAGCGCTTGGCGCCTCCGAACGCCGCGCCCGGCGCAACGGCTACGAGCGGTGAGTGCGCGTCCCACCCCGACTCGACCAGCCGATCTTCCCCGATCGATCGGAGATCCTGAGGCACGGTCGAGCCGCGGTTCGAGCGCACCTGGCGGGAAACCCGAGGACCGTTGTGAGCCGCTGGTAATACGCTGCCTGGTGAACGCGTATCGGCGGCGTCACAGCCCGGGTGAGGAGAACGGAACGGAATTCGTTGCGATAGCCCCAGCGCTCAGGCAATGCCCGCCGCTTCGCGCAATCCACGCGGTGTGAAACGAGTTGGGCAACAGCAATGCGGCGTCATAGCGACCGCCCTTCACGGCGGCGATGCTGTCCCGGCGGTTCCCAAGCACGAGCGCCGTCCCGATCCGTGGAACGAGGGGCACGAGCGGAGCGATGGCGGGGCGCGCGGCCAGGTCGATCACCGCGTCAGGTGAGGCGCGGATGCAGATCGGCAATCGCCGGCAGCGCCATCACGGCGTCGCCGAGCCAGTTCGGCGCGAAAACAAGGAGGCGTCGGCTCATGCCTGCCTCGGCCGGGCGCGATGTGCTACGTTTTCTGATTGGATGAGCGCAATCCACGCCGCACCGATCGACTCGGACCCGCACCCTGCCGTTCTCATGGACGTGTACAACGAGCGTACCACGGTCGAGAAAGTGGCTTCCGGTATCACCGGGTTCCGATCTGCGACTCAGTTCGTCGGTGAACGATGAAGATCGCGCTGCTCCAGATCAACCCGACGGTCGGCGACATGACCGGCAACGCGAGGCTCATCGCCGACGGCGGCCGCTCGTGCGCGCGACCGCGGGTGCGGATCTCGCCGTGACCCCTGAACTGGCGCTGGTCGGATACCTGCCGCGCGACCTGCTGCTGAGCGGTGACTTCGTCGCGCAGAGCTGGGTGCATCTGGACGCCCTGGCGCGCGAGCTCGCCGACGGTCCGCCTACGCTCGTCGGCCTGCCGGAGCCGAATCCGTCCGACGAAGGACGGCCGCTGTTCAACAGCGCGGCGCTGCTGCGCGGCGGCCGTGTCGAGCAACGGTTCCGCAAGGCGTTGCTGCCCACCTACGACGTGTTCGACGAGGACCGCTACTTCGAGCCGTTCCACGGCGCGCAGGTCCTCGACCTGGCGGGCACGCGCGTCGGCATCAGCATCTGCGAAGACATCTGGAACGACCGCGACTTCTGGAAGCGCCGCCGCTACCACCACGATCCGGTCGAGGAGCTGGTCCGTGCCGGCGCGAAAGCGATCGTCAATCTGTCGGCGTCGCCCTTCACGGTCGGCAAGCACGCGCGTCGCGAGGAGATGCTGAGCAGCATGGCGCGCAAGTACGCGCGTGCCGCTGGTCTACGTGAATCAGTACGGCGGCAATGACGACCTCGTGTTCGACGGCCGCAGCTGCGGGTTCAATGCCGCAGGGCGTGCCGATCGCGCGCGGCGCGTCGTTCGACGCCGACGTGATCGTCTGCGATCTGTCGGCCGTCGAACACGATCGGTCCCGCAACCGATCTCATCGCCGAATCGGAAGTCTGGCGCGCACTCGTGCTCGGCACGCGCGACTACGCACGCAAGTGCGGGTTCGCGCCGCGTGGTGCTCGGGCTGTCCGGCGGCATCGACTCGGCGCTCACCGCGGCGATTGCGGCCGAGGCGCTGGGTCCCGCCAACGTGCTCGGCGTGCTGATGCCGTCGCCGTTCTCCAGCCGGGCAGCGTTGACGACTGCCGTGGCACTGGCCGCGAACATCGGCATCGACACGCTGACCCTGCCAATCGAGCCGGCGATGCGCGCGATGGAAGCGACGCTGCGTGAGGCGTTCGCGGGGACCGCACGCGATGTCACCGAGGAGAACATCCAGGCGCGCATCCGCGGCAACCTGCTGATGGCGCTCTCGAACAAGCGCGGCGCGCTGCTGCTCACCACCGGCAACAAGTCCGAGCTCGCGGTCGGCTACTGCACGCTCTACGGCGACATGTCCGGAGGGCTCGGCGTCATTGCCGACGTGCCCAAGACGATGGTGTACCGCGTGTCGCGGTGGCTGAACGATCGCGACGGCCGCGCGGTGATTCCCGAAGCGGTGCTCACCAAGGCGCCGTCAGCGGAACTGCGGCCGAACCAGACCGATCAGGATTCACTGCCGCCCGTACGAGATGCTCGACGACATCCTGCAGCGGCACATCGAACGTCACGAACCGGCCGCCGCCATCGTCGCCGGCGGGCTTCGATGCCGGCGACCGTGCATCAGCGTGCTGCGCCTGGTGCGCGGCGCCGAGTTCAAGCGCAAGCAGGCGGCCCCAGGACTGAAGGTGACCGACCGCGCGTTCGGCACGGGATGGCGGATGCCGATCGCCGCGCGATACGAAGTCCGTGAGCGCGAACGATCGGAACCCAGAAGGCAGCGGTCTCAGTGCCTTCGGACTGCATGCACTGCCAGCTGCAGCGTTCCTGCAGTCTGCCTTCCTGCCTTCCTGCCTTAGCCTTCGTGCATCGTGCTGTCGTGCGTCGCGACCGTCCGCTCAGTCCGCATCCTCCTCCGCCGCACCAGCAGGGAACATCGGCCGTTCGCGCTCGGGCGCGGCTGTCCGTGCCCTCGTCGCGCCACCGCCGGTGCATCCACAGCCAGAGCTCGGGATGCCGGCGCACGTACATCTCCAGCACGTCGGTGCAGCGCTGCGTCAGCTCGTGAATCGGATCGTCGGTGCCCTCCGGCGGCGGCTCGATCGCGTGCTCGTAGATCATCCGGTAGCGGCCGCGGCCGAGCGGCAGCGCGAACAGCGGAACGATCCGCGCGCCGGTGCGCATCGCGAGCGCGGCGACGATCGGCGTGGTCGCCGCCGGGCGGTTGAAGAAGTCGACGTGGATCGCGTCGCGGCTCTGAATGTGCTGATCGATCAGGATCCCGACGCCCTGGCCGTCCTGGAGCACGCGCATCGCGCGCCGCAGCGTCCCCTGGCGGTAGATGACGCTGTTGCCGGTGCGCGTCCGCATCCGCTCGAGCAGGCGATGGAGGTACGGGTTGTCCAGGGCACGCGCCATGACCGCCATCGGCTGCAGCTTCAGCCCGTGCACCAGCGCCTGCAGTTCCCAGTAGCCGAAGTGCCCGGTCACGAAGAGCACGCCATTGCCCTGCGCGTACGCCGAGCGCACGCGCTCCTCGCCTTCGAACTCGACGCGCGCGAGCATCTGCGCGTCGGTGAGCGTGCTGAACTTCAGCAGTTCGAACAGCAGGCGTCCGAAGTGCCTGAACGCGCCTCGCACGATCGCGGTGTGCTCGGCGGACGGTGCGCGTGGGAAACGCCGCGGCGACATTGCGCTCGGCGATGCGCCGATGCGGCCGGTCGAGGACGTAGGAACGTCATCCCGAGCGCCGACCCGCACGCGTCGACCACCGCGGGCGGCATGCAGCGCACCGCGACGATGAGCATGCGTACGCCGAGATATTCGAGCCGATGCCGGATCATCGTGGCGGACGGTCGGACGCTGCGCGCGCGCCCGCTCGAGACGCGCCGTGAGCCACGCTGCAGAATACGTCGGCGGGTTCGATGCGCGCGTGCAGCGGCACCGCGGCGAACGGCATGGCCGACAGATCCAGCCCCTCGAGCCGCATCGCGTCTTTCTCGGTCGTCACGACGGCCGCGGCACCGCTGCGCGCGCCGCCGTCGGCGATGCGCGTCGATGTCGGCGCGGCTCGAAGACGTGATGATCGCGAACGCCATCGTCCGGCGAGCTGACAGGCCGGCAGCTCGCAGGTCGTCGAAGAATCGCTCGGGACGCGCGATGCCCGCGACGGCCAGCAGCGCCGCTGCCATGCGAACGGCGGCTCCGCTCGGACCGAGCATCACGAGACTGCCGAGTGATGCGGGTCATCACGAAAGCGTCGCGAACGCCGAGACGTTCGCGCGATCGTCCGTGCCGCGTCCGTCACCGCGCCGCGGGCACGATGACGGCGTGAGCGGACGAGGCGTTGGCGAGCGGCTCGCGCAGTCGGCCGGCCGGCAGCACGCGGTCGGCGAGGTCGCGCTCGTCCACCAGGAGCAGGTCGATGTCGCGCGCCAGCCTGCACGTGCTGGAACCCATCGTCGAGCAGGTGGACCGTGGCGCCGAGACGTGTCTCCGCGCGACGTCCCGCGAGATGCCGATCCGGACACACGAGGACCGGAACACCCGGCAGCGCTGCGCGCGAGCAGCATCGGCTCATCGCCGGCGTGGGCGACGTCGCTGAGGATGCGCTCGCCGTCGGACACGACCGTGACGCCGGTGCTCGGCTCCTGGCGGGCGTAGCCGCGGCTCAGGATCGCGGGCCGTTCGCCGTGTTCGAGCAGCAGGCGGGCGATGCAGGCGACGCCGGCGTCTTGCCAGTGCCGCCGACACGAAGGTTGCCGATGCTGATGACGGGCCGCGCCAGATGCAGCGTTCGCGAGGAACTGCCGGCATACCAGCGCCGTCGCCAGGTTGCCGCGGCTCCGTACACCGCGCTGAGCGCATCCACGATCACTGAACCAGTCGGAAGGGACGGACCACGCCGCCCGGAGCGGGCAGCAGCTCGGAGATCACCGCCATCGTCTTGTCCTTGGCGCCGCGGTTCGCTTCGACCAGGGCGCGTGCCGCCGCACCGAGGCTGGCGCGGCGCACAGGATCGGTGATGAGATTGCGCAGCACCTCTTCGAGCTCGCGTTCCGACTGGACCTGCACGGCGGCACTGTTGCCGAGAAACACCTCCGAGATCTCCCGGAAGTTCTGCATGTGCGGACCGAAGACGATCGGCTTGCCGAAGATGGCCGGCTCGATGATGTTGTGACCGCCGTAATCGGCCAGGCTCCCGCCGACGAAGACGACCGTCGCAATCTGGTAGACCTGCGCCAGTTCGCCAAACGTGTCGAGCACGACGACGTCCACGCGCGGCTCGGCGTCGATCGGCAGATTCGAACGCCGTGGCGACGCGTGAAGCCTTCCTCCAGCGCGAGGCGCTCGACCTCGGCGAAACCGCTCGCGCTGGCGCGGAGCGAGGACGAGCAGCGCGCCGGGAGCGATCGAACGGATGCGCGCGAAGGCGCGAAGCACGGCGGCGTCCTCCGGACTGCATCGTGCTGCCGGCAACCAGCACCACGCGCGACGGAGCCACCCGGAAATAGCGCAGCACGAGTTCGCGCGGGCGGCCGTGCGAGACCGGCGCGGGCGCCTGCAGCGAATCGAACTTGAGGCTGCCAGTCACCGACGACACGCGCCGGGTCCGCACCGAGGTCGATGATGCGGCGCGCCGACTCGTCGCTCTGCATGCAGAAGCGGTCCACGTCGGCCAGCACCCTGCGGAACAGCGGCCGCACCAGGCGATACCGGGGATACGAACGCGCCGAGATCCGCCCGTTGATCACGACCGTCTTGATCCCGCTGCGCGCGACACTCGCGCAGCAGGTTCGGCCAGATCTCGGTTTCCATCATCACGAACATGCGCGGCTTGACGATGTTCAGCGTGCGACGGACCGTGAAGGACCAGTCGAACGGAAAGTAGAAGACCTCGTCGACCTGCTGCAGGTTCTTTCTGGCGACCTGCTGCCCGGCGATGGTCGTCGTGGAGAGAAACAGCCGCAGCCGGGGATACTGCTCGCGCAGATCGGCGATGAGTGCCTTCGCCGTCAGGGTCTCGCCCACCGACACGGCATGAATCCAGATCGACGCGTCGCCGTCCACGTTGAAGCGTGATCGGCAGGTAGCCGAGCCGCTGTTTCGAGGCTGCCGACGTACTTCTTGTAGCGCACCGCCTGGTAAAGGAAGTACGGCGAGACGAGCAATCGAGGACGAGCAGCGAGAGGAAGCTGTACGCGAGATACATTGAGGGAACGAAACGGTGGATAAGGCCGTCTCTGCCAACGGTTTACGAGAGAACGAGTATATCTGGACGGTTTGACCCCCCGCAAGCGCGTTCATTAGACTCAGGGTGAAGACTGTTCATCGAGCTCGGCGCAAAGGAGCGCTCTCATGGCCGTTCGCGTCGGCATCAACGGATTCGGGCGAATCGGGCGCAACATCATGCGCGCCGCGCTCGGCGACAAGAACATCGATTTCGTGGCGGTGAACGATCTCACCGATGCCGCAACCCTGGCTCACCTGCTGAAGTACGACTCGGTGCTCGGAAACCTTCACGCCAGCGTCACGGCGACCGCCGACAGCATTGCGGTCGATGGCGACGACCTTCAAGGTGCTGTCGGTCAAGGATCCGGCGGAGCTGCCGTGGAAGGCGCTCGGCGTCGACGTCGTCTTCGAAGGCACCGGCCGGTTCACGAAGCGCGACGATGCGGCCAAACACCTGGCGGCCGGCGCGAAGAAGGTGATCATCACCGCTCCCGCCAAGGGTCCCGACGTCAGCATCGTGCTGGGCGTGAACGACGATCAGTACGATCGCGGCCACGCCATCACATCATTTCGAACGCCTCCTGCACGACGAACTGCCTCGCACCGGTGGTCAAGGTGGTGCACGACAGGCATTCGGCATTCAGCAAGGGCTGGATGACGACCATCCATTCCTACACGAACGATCAGAACCTGCTCGACCTGCCGCACAAGGATCTGCGTCGCGCGCGGGCCGCCGCGCTGTCGATGATCCCGACGACCACCGGCGCGGCCCTGGCGGTCGGCGAAGTGCTGCCGGCAACTGAAAGGCCGGCTCGATGGATTCTCGATGCGGGTGCCGACACCGAACGTGTCGGTGGTGGACCTCGCCGCCATGCTCGACACGAAGACCACCGCCGAGGAGGTGAACGCAGTGCTGCGCCAGGCCGCAGACGGGCCGCTGAAGGGCATTCTCGCGATCTCGGACGAGCCACTCGTGTCGATCGATTTCCGGGGCAACGCGAACTCGTCGATCGTCGATTCGGCGTACACCAAAGTGATGGACGGCGACTTCGTGAAGCTGCTGTCGTGGTACGACAACGAGTGGGGCTACTCGAGCCGGTGCGTCGACCTGCTCCGGCTCCTGGTCGGCGAAGGGCCTGTAGGCCGGAGTCTCCCGAGGAAGACGACCATGGCCAAACTCTCGATTCGCGATCTGCAGCTCCAGGGCAAGCGCGTGTTCCTCCGGGTGGACTTCAACGTCCCGATCAAGGACGGCGTGATCGGGGACGACACCCGGATCCGGGCGTCGATTCCCACCCTGCAACACGCCCTCGCCTGCAGGCGCGCTGCCGATCGTCGCGAGCCACCTCGGGCCGACCGAAGGGCACGGTGAACATCGACTACAGCCTCGCGCCGGTGGCCACGCGGCTGTCGCAGCTGCTCGATCGACACGTGGTGTTCGCCGACGACTGCGTCGGGCCGAAGGTCGCCGCGGCCATCGACGAGACCCGGCAGGCCAACGCGGTCGTGCTGCTCGAGAATCTGCGCTTCCATCGCGGAGGAAGAGAAGAACGACCCGGGTTTTTCGAAGCAACTTGCTGCCCTCGCTGACGACTACGTCAACGATGCGTTTGGCGCGGCGCACCGGGCGCATGCGTCAGTCGAGGGGATCACGCACTTCTTCAAGCGACCGGCGGCCGGCCTGCTGATGGAGCAGGAGCTCAAGTACCTCACCCACGCGCTGCAATCGCCCGAGCGGCCGTTCGTCGCCATCCTCGGCGGCGCGAAGGTGTCGGACAAGCTCGAGGTGATCGAGAACCTGCTCGGCAAGGTGAACCGGCTGATCATCGGCGGCGCGATGGCGTATACCTTTCTGAAGTCGCGCGGTGTCCCCACGGGCAAGTCGCTGGTGGAGGACGACAAGCTCGAGGCAGCCAGGAGCATCACCGCCGACGCGGCGGCGAAAGGGGTCGAGCTCGCGCTGCCGGTGGATCACGTCGTCACCGAGCGGCTCGCGCCCGACGCGGCCAACGAGGTGCTGGCGATCGACGACCCGGCGATCGGCGACCGGATGGGCGTCGACATCGGACCGAAGACGATCGCGGCGTACCGGGACATGCTGCGCGATGCGCATACCGTCGTGTGGAACGGACCGATGGGCGTGTTCGAGATTGCCGCGTTCGCGGCGGCACCAATGCCCTGGCGCGCGCTGTCGCCGACGTCCGCGGCACGACCATCGTCGGTGGCGGCGACTCCATATCGGCCATCAGCAAGTCGGGCTGGCCGATCGCATTACGCATATCTCCACGGGCGGCGGCGCGTCACTCGAATTTCTCGGCGGACGCACGCTCCCCGGCGTCGCGGCGCTCGCGGACAAGAGTCAGAGGCGGGTCGTGGCAGGAGGTCCTCCATGCGCACACCAGTCATCGCCGGCAACTGGAAGATGTTCAAGACCGTCCACGAGGCGGTCGCCTTCGCCAAGGAGTTCAAGAGCCTCGTCAAGGACGTCAGCGGCGTGGACATCGTCCTCGCGCCGCCGTTCACGGCGGTGCACGCCGTGGCCGATGCGGTGCGCGCGTCGAATATCGCGGTGGCGGCGCAGGATGTGTTCTGGGAACGCGAGGGCGCCTACACCGGCGAAGTCTCGGCAGCCATGGTGCAGGAGGCCGGTGCGGAGTACGTGATCATCGGGCACTCGGAGCGTCGGCGGTTGTTCGGCGACACCGACGTCGCCGTGAACCGCAAGCTGATGGCGGCGATTGGCGCCGGATCTGACGCCGATTGTGTGCATTGGCGAAACGCTCGAGGAGCGGGAGATCCGAGCAGACGCTCGCGTGCTCGACCGGCAGTTGAAGGCCGGGCTCGACGGAATCAGTGCCGAGCAGGTCGCCGAACTCGTCATCGCGTACGAGCCGGTGTGGGCGATCGGGACCGGCCGGAATGCAACCGCCGTGCAGGCGCAGGACGCCCATGCGCACATTCGCGGCCGTCTGCGCCAGTGGTTCGGTGCGGACGTCGGCGGAGCGGTGCCGCATTCTGTACGGCGGAAGCGTGAAGCCGGACAACATCACCGAACTGATCCGGGAAACCGATGTGGACGGCGCGCTGGTCGGCGGCGCGAGCCTCGACGCGCGCGGCTTCGGAGAGATCGTGACAAAGAGCCGTCCGGCTGTCGTATAATCGGGGTTTCGGACATCCCTGACATGTTTTACTACCTGCTCACGACGATTTACGTCCTCTCGTGCCTCGTGCTGCTGCTGGTCATCCTGCTGCAGCAGGGCAAGGGTGGCGACATGGCGAGCGCGTTCGGCGGCGGCAGCAGCCAGGCGGCGTTCGGCGCGCGCGCCGGCGCGACGCTGCTGTCGAGGCTGACCACGGCGTTTGCGGTGCTCTTCATGCTCGGCGCGCTCGGCCTCGCGATCATGGGTCAGCGCGGCCCAGGTTCGGTGCTGAGCGGCAGCGCGCCGCCACCGGCGCCTGCTGCGGTGCCGCTGGCACCGGCGCGGGCCAGCCGGGCAGACCGCACCTCCAGCGCCGCCGACCACGCCGGCACCGGGCAGCGCCCGCGGCTCCGACGACGCCGGCGCCTGACACCAGAGTAGAGGTCGTCAGTCGATCGGGCGATAGTCGTTCCTCGTCGGTCCTGATCGTTCGACCCAGTCCACTTGCGGAAGTGGCGGAATTGGCAGACGCACCAGCTTGAGGGGCTGGCGGTAGCAATATCGTGGGGGTTCGAGTCCCCCCTTCCGCACCAATCATCACGTCATACTCCCTGCACTCATATGAACCACCACTTCGGATTGCTCTGGATTCACGCCGGTTTTGCGCTCATCATCGGCTCGCTCATCGCCCTTTTCATGATCACCTAGCGGCCTGATCACGCGCCGTGTACGACCCGACCGAGGCGCCCGCGAGGGCGCCTTTGTTGTGTTGGGACGAATGGTGTGAATCGGGCAACGGCTTCGGCCCGTCGCCGATCCGGTTCGAGCACGCCAAGTAAACGCTATTTACCAGATGAGAGGTCAGACATGGCGCCACAGACGACCGGCCTGCGCACCAATCCCGCGGACGAGACCATTCACCTCGGGCCCCTCACCGTCCGCTTTCTGGTGACAGGTGCCGAGGCGAACGACAGCGTCGCCGTGTTCGAGCTCGCCGTGCCCGCGGCGCAGCGGCTGGCCGCGCCCGCGCACAGCCACGATCATTACGAGGAGACCATCTACGGCATCGAAGGTGTCCTGACGTGGACCGTGGACGGCAAGCCGATCGACGTCGGACCCGGCGAGGCGCTCTGCATCCAGCGGGGCGCCGTGCACCGGTTCGACAACCACGGCAGCCAGGACGTCAAGTGCCTGTGCGCGATCACGCCAGCCGCGCTCGGTCCGCAGTATTTCCGGGAAGCGGCGGAGGTGCTCGAGGCGGCCGCCGGCGGTCCGCCTGACCGGATCAAGATGGCCGAGCTCATGCGGCGACACGGCCTCACGCCCGCGGCGTAGTCCCGTTACACGTCACACGTCACAGCACGCGGGAAAAGGAGGAGCGTATGAATGCCGTCGTCACACAACCGGGTGCAGGTCGTTTCATTCCGGTTGGATCGTCCGGGACAGGCGTGACGGTCAAGGTCTCGGGTGCCGAGAGCGACGGTCTGTGCACCGTCTGGGAGGGTCGGGTGCCGCCTGGTGCGGTCGGGGCCGGACCGCACTACCATCACGGGCGCGACGAGTTCTTCTACGTCCTCGAAGGCGAGTTGGTGCTGCGGATCGGTGACGACACCCAGGTGGCCAAACACGGCACCTTTGCCTTCGTCCCGCGTGAAACCGTCCACGGCTTTCACAATGCGAGCAGCGAGAGCGCCACCCTTCTGGTCATGCACCATCCGGCCGGCTTCGAGCAGTTTCTGGACGCGATGCAGGAACTGACCGCGCGCAACGGCGGCAAGGAGGAACGGGCGGCGCTGGCGACACGCTTCGACATGATCCCGGCGCGCTGAATGCGAAGGCGCTCAAACATCGCTGGGCACGTGAACGGGTATTGAACGCGCAGCCGCAAACGCGCAGCGGCGGACCCGCGGCACCTCAGGGCGTCTGCTGTTCGAAGTAGGCCTGCCAGCGGCGCACAAGCGGTTCATCAGGTCCGCCTACCTTCAAATACTGCGCGGCGTACGTACGGGCAAGCTGCAGGTCCTCCGAGCGGCTACGGAAGGCCTTACCATCGCGGCTGACGGAGTACAGCCACTCCAGCGCCAGCGCCAGTGACTCCACGTCGTCGGGATTACTCGCAATCGCCTGGCTCAGAAGGTCCGCTGCCTCCGGCCCGCGACCGGACATTCCATACAGAAGCGCCAGCAGCCTGAGGAAGCGGCCGGTCCGTCGGCCAGCGTTTGACGGCATCTTCAAGGAGCGGTTGCGCTTCGACGAACGCTTTGCGGCGCACCAGGGCATCGGCAAGCCAGACATGGATCTCGGGCACATCGCTCCCGGCCAGAAGTGCCGTGCGCCAGATGTTGGCGGCCTCGGCATCCTGCCCCTGAACCGCGTAGATCGCGGCCAGGTACGCCATCGGCGCTGTCGGATCGCCGTCCGGACGAACTGCACGCTTGAAGCTTGCCGCAGCCGCCTCGTATTTGCCGCTCTGATATTGCGTCACGCCCTCGTCGAAGGCCGCCCGCGTGGTCGGGCCGACGAGGTCACGAAACGTCTGCAAAGTTGAAGGGTCCAGCAACAGAGCGCGGTTGAACGGCCGCGCCAGCCGAGCGGGATCGACCGGGAGCGAACGGGGCGCTGCCACCGCCGTGCTGTTCGCGAGCGCGGTCGCCGGCGTGAGCGGACGAACCACTTCGAATGCGCGCGTCAACGTCCGCTGAACCTGGCCGTCGCGGCGGACGATTGCGCGAAGCGCATACATGCCAGGCGGCAGCGCTTCAACGTTGAGGGTCCTGCTGAAGATGGCGCGATCGCCGCCGACAGGGAGCGCCGCCACGTCGGCCGTCACCAGCGCCGGCGAGTGATCGTCGGAGGCAACCTCGAACGTGGTTGTAAAGGCGCCGACATTGGTTCCGTAGATCTCGAAGTAACCGTGGAGAGTGCCCGTCTCGACTCGACTGTCCACGGTGGGATGAGAGAGATCGATCGGCAGCACGGGTCCGCCGACAACAAGGGCAGAACATGACGCGCCGTCGAGATCGAGCAGGTCAGCATGCACTGTCCACTCGACGCTGCCGGTCCGGTCGCCATCAGCGGCCGCAATCTTGATCGTGTAATCGCCCGGACTGACGTTGGCCCCCGCCACGTATGGCAGGGACGATGGGACACCTGCCACGGCCGGAGCCAGGCTGGTGACACCCACCTGCCCACCGACGACCCGCCCTTCATGGTCCGTCACGGTGAAGCCGATGCCGATGTTCTGCGGCTCCACATACCCCGCACCGACTTCGGCATGAACCAGCAGCTGAACCTTCGATCGGTCGGCATCGCGAAACGCGACGGCGACGCCGCGGACCGGCAGGCCGGAGGCGAGTATCGGCGCCTGCAGCGCGGCCGCGACAACCTGACGCGGCGTACGATCGGGATCGTTTGCTCGCGCCGCTCCTGACAAACGACCGCCGCGCCCGCACGGTGGTACCGGCGCGACTGACAGCGACACGAAGCCCATGAGGGCGGCCGTCGCTGTCGGCAGGCTCGGCCTCTACGCCAAGCAGGTAGTACCCGGACAGCTCGCGAGCGACCCGTTCGAACACAGACGCACCGTTCCCCGTCAATGACAGGAACGTCCCTCTGCTCGCTGCCGCGAGATTCTCCAGCGCGCGAATTCGCTCGAGACGGTCGGCAGCGGAGACGCCGCCCACGGCCGCGCGGCGGCGCGCGAGTGTACCTTCATCTACGGCGAGTCCGTAAATCGTCGTCCGTGCGGCCGCGGCGAGCGAGGCCAGCGTGTCGATTCGCGACCCGCGACCGTCGATGAAGAAACCCTGGGAAACGAGCATCAGCGTCTTGGGCGCATCGATGCTGCGAAGTCCCGTCAGGAGATCGCGCAGGCGGCCCTCGGTCGTCAGCCCTTCCTGCGTCGCGGTCTGAACGACGACATCGGCGGTCGTGCGAATCTGATTTGCGCAGCCATCATGGCCTGCGTCGTCTTTAGAGGGGCAGTCCCGACGGATCATCGCTTCAACCAGATCGGTGTCACCCTGAGAAATCCTGAGAGCGACCGACAACCCCATGTCGAAGAACCCGCCCACCGGGCCCCCGGGATTCTGCTGTCCGCGCATGAGGGCCACGGCCTTCTTCAGGCGCTCCCGGTCGGTCGTGAAACTCGTGGCAACGGACCTGACGCCGAGCCCGACGACCGCAACGGGGCTTGCGTCCGCGACGTGGTCGATGAAGTCGCCCACAGCCGTCTGCATGGTGGACACCGCTCCAGGCGGAAGATTCACCTCGTCAACAGCAATCACAATCAGATGGCCGGACTGGCGGGTCGGTGACTGATTGGACGCGTATCCTTCGGGAATGGTCAGAAGGGGGACGCCTGGGGCAGCCGCCACCGGGGCCTCC
Source organism: uncultured Acidobacteriota bacterium (assembly GCA_963697745.1). Classification (GTDB taxonomy): domain Bacteria; phylum Acidobacteriota; class Vicinamibacteria; order Vicinamibacterales; family CAVVIG01; genus CAVVIG01. Next base: position 85,058 of record CAVOPD010000008.1, read on the forward strand.
CCGGAAATCCATTGGACGTTGACGACCCGCCGCTGCCGGCCGTCGACGCGAACGTCGAAGTCCGACGCTCCCAGCCCGGGAACTGGTGTTCCAGAGCCGTCGAGCACGTTGACGTCAACAGCCAGTGCCTCTGCCTCGGTCTTGAATGCCGGCTGCTGCCCGCGCACCCGCACGGCACTGGCCACCGATCCGACCGCCACGGCAAGCGCGACCGAGCACAGAAGCCGGTACGTCATCGCTTTCCCTCGAGAGGTGCACGATAACCGCTTCGCGCGCGTACGCGGTACGGCGCCTGAACCTCGACGCGAATGCGTCGCATCGTGCCATCGAGCCGCGTATTGGTCGGCGCGTAGGACACCAGATACTGATTGGACAGTTCCTCGAGCAGTTCCCTGAATACGCCGCGCAGCTGGTCGGTGCGCTCGACAAACAGCGGAAGCCCTCCGGTCGGGTCGGCCAGCCGGTGCATGACCCGCTTCAACGGTTCGAGCGTGACACCCTTCCCCTGCCCGATCATGTACAAGGTCACATCGCTCTCCTGAAGACGCGCTTCGGCGTCTTCAAGGGATGCGCCGCTTCCGTAATCCTCGCCGTCAGTGAAGACGATCAGCGCCTTCCGTCCGGTACCGGCGCCGAACATGTCAACGCCGCGTGCCAGCACGTCGTACAGCGCTGTGCCGCCCCACGGAACGAGCCCGTCCACGGCCCTGATTCGGTCCGCCGGATTGGTGGCCCCGCGCGCCAGCGTAAACGACGTGTCGTTGAACGCCAGCAGGGTCACCTTGTTCGTCGTCGGGATCGCTGTCAGGAACTCCCTGGCGGCCTGCTTGAGCGCCGGCATGGACGGACCCATGCTTCCGCTGATGTCGAGCGCGACGATCAAATCGAGCGCGACGTTCTCCGCCTCGAAATGGGAGATCGTCTGCAGACGATCGTCTTCGAAGACGCGGAACGACGACTTCGGCAATCCCTTCACGAAGTGGCCGCGGTTGTCGCTCACGGTGGCGGTCAGCTGAACCGACCTGACATCGACCGACTCCGTGTAGTCGAATCCCTTCGTCCGTACGTTGCTCACCAGATGCCTGGCGCCGGTGAGGGTGGCCACGGCGCGAATCTGGTGCTCGACGACTTCGACCCCCGCGTCCCAATCGCACTCGAAGGGCGGCTTCGACAGCGCGCAGACCTGCAGGCCGTCGACGTAGAAGATGACGCTGCTGGCTTCACCAGCAGGTTCCACACGGGCGCGCAACGGCGTGCGGCCGGCGACAAACGCCCCTTCTCGCGGCGACACGATGGCCAGAGCGGGCGAGCCCACCTGGGCGCCAGACGCACCACCGACGAGGAGCGACACCGAGAGGAAGATGCCGGCGCGAATCGATGTCGTCATCAACGCGCTCGCGGCGATGCAACGGCTGGCGAAAGAGTGCCGTCGCCAGTGAGCGCGGCCACGTAGTCCGCTATGTGGTCAGTGGAGACCTCCTGCGCCGAGCGCACCAGCGTGATCCAATCGTCAGGATAGAGCGGCATTACCGTGTCGATGTAGTCCTGAGTCGCGGCCGCCAGAACGCCCCTCGCCAGCGCAGCCGGCAGCCGCAGTTCGTTCAACGCCAGCAGAACCCGCAGATTGAGGTCAGCGATCTGGCCTGAGATCTGTCCGCCCCGCGATCGGCCCACCACGATTGTCCATCGACCCGGAGTCGGGAATTCCGTGCACAGGCAACCGTCGAGCGCCACAGCGGACACGCCCCATTCCTGGGCGGGACCGTCAATGGGCGTGGACGCGGTGCCAGGGGTGCACTCGAAAACGGGCGGCCCAACTGCAGCAATTCAGCCAGCGAGAAGTACGACGCGGCGTTGGCAGGCTCGTTGGTCAACGTCCATCGAAGAGCACGCCGACGCCACCCGTCCATGGCAATCGCGTCGGCGACGTCTTCCAGTGTGTCGGCGCGCGCGGCGAGTTGCGCTGACGCGCTCACGACCGGCGCCGATTGCCTCGACAATGGTCTGGACGTCGCCATCCGCCAGCACCGTGGGATTGACGAACGACGCAGTCTGGGCGAACAGATCCCGATCCCCAGATAGCAGTCGCGGTGGCTGAGGCAAGCCGTCCGACGACAACCGACGCAGCATCGTCTGCGAAAGAGCGAGGTCCAGGCCCAGGAGCGACCCTGCAACGTGCCATGGCACGGCCGTCTGAACGACCTGTTCTGGCAGCGCCCAGGGCTGCCGCGCCCGCCGCTCGTTGTCCGGTCCAAAGAGGCCGAAGTCATGCCGATCGCCGACGTCGCCTGAGATCACCCGGGCTCCACTGGCGTCCCCGAGGTTGATGGCATACGCCCAGTCACGAAGGGCATTGGCCAGCAGGTCGTCGGCGAGATCAAGGAGGGACGTGGCGATATCTTTCGCCTTCTGCAGTTCCGTCGGCGTGCTGATCCTGGACAAGTCGCGAACCGCACGACCGGCCTTGTCCGCCATCGCCGGGGTCATCGACGCAAGCACCGTCGTCAACGCCCCGGTCGCCGCTTCGATCCCGTTCACGTTCAGATCTGGAGACAAGAGAGTGCCGGCGATCGTCTCGACGTCGAGCGCGTGTCGCACGGGTTGCGCCTTGACCTTCTGCAGGGTCCGCGCAATACGTCTGGCCTCCGGTCCGATCAGATCGATGCGATAGTCGCGCTCTTCCCAGGACACGAGCACCGACTCTGAATCGTGTGCCTGGATCTGTCCGGCCACGGATTGAAGAATCCTGGCATCGACGTCGGCTCCGGCACCCGGGAGCAGGGGCATCAGCTCGCTTCGCAGCCAGCGGGCGATCCCGCCGTCATAGCCTCTGCCCGTCATCGGCACGTTGCACAATGACGTGACCAGCGCCTCTGCGTGCGTCACGTCGAGATTGTGAACATGGGCCAGACGAACCAGCAGCGCCAGGACGCCCTGGTATTGACTGAGCGCGATGGCCGCGCGCGCGGGATCGAGCGCCGCGAGTCGCTCCGCGTGCCGCACCGAAGCGGCGTACACGGCAGCCGTCTTGATGCCCAGACGCTCGAGCGTCAGCACGAGCATTCGGTACGCGGAAACGCGCGCACGGCGATGAGCGCGTCGGGCAGCGCGCGATCGGGGATGCCGGCAAAGGCGCGCTGTCCAAACGCCAGCTGATCGAGGCGTTCGGCGCGCGACTGCGTCGGGGCGTTCAGGATCGCGTCAGCCATCCATGCGGCGTCAATGATGCCGTCCTTCTCGAGATCTCCGAGCCGGCGCGCGCATCCTGTGGGATGTCGACGCCGTCGAACGCCTCCGACCAGAACGTCCGCGACGACGGTCTGAGCGGAACGCCACGATCGTCGACATTAATGCGCAGGAGCATCAGGATCGCATCGTCTGGCGGCCGGCTGAACGGCCGTTGAGGAACCCCCCATCCCGGAAACGCCTGGATGGCAGTGAGGAAAGACTTGAACCGCTTCAGCCGTCGCTCGGGATCGGCGATCCCGAGACCCAGCGCAAACGCGCGCCTGCTCGCATCGAGCTGCGTGACCGAGTCGTAGAGATAGGCCACGCGCCCTTCGTCGCGCGAGAACAACTCGCGAATGAACCGGTCTGGAGTGGCAGTCCGCTCGCCTAACACGGCTTCCCACAGCGCGATGCGCCGGCGCTCCGCCCGGTACCAGCACCGCGTTCTGCCGGATGCGGAGGCTGCCCGCGAATGCCGCAAACACCGCGGCGTCCTGCTCATACAGCCTGCGCAGCACCGCCGGATGGTCCGCGAGATAGCGCAACGTCTCGTCGTCAACCGCCGCCAGGCCGTAGCACAGGAGAGCGGCGGACCGATCCTGAATCACGGCCGAGAACAGGCTCTCCGAGCCGATCGGGCGTTGAAAGACTGCGCCGCTCCAGACCTGTGCCGGGAGTGGCAGCGGGATGGTTTCGGTCGGCATTTCGATGCGCACCGACTCGCCACTATTCAGGCGCGTGACCAACCCGTCGAGATCGATTTCCAGAACTGCCAGGAGCTGCAGTCGATCTGCCGCGTCCCTGTTGACGGTTGGGACGACGGAAAAGATCTTGTTCTTCTCAGTCAGCTTCAGCCCGATGACGTCGAGAAACCGCTGAAGTCTCTCGCGCTCGTTCTTCTGATTGGCGACGGACAGACTGATGCCGGCGCCGGAATTCTGCACGGCGGCCAGAGCCGTCCGAAAGCGATCGATCGCTGCCAGATGCGCGATCACCTGCGCGCGAAGGGCGTCACTCGAGGCACTCTTGCCCTCGGGCGCGTCGTAGATGACGTGCACCAGCTCGGTCATGAAGCGCGCGCGCTCCGGCGCTGGGCCGATACCAAGCGCTCGTGAAAGCGCGGCCGTTCCCCCAGGGACGGGCACGTTCTCGACGAGTGAGTCCGCACGGACGTCCCGCGTACACGCGATCACGGATGCACACACACAGATGCGGAAGATGATCAGACCGTGGCCGCCAGTCCACACGGAGAGAGCCACGCGCCAACGCGTCATCGGCAAAGGGATGGATGCGTCTGGCGCTGGATGGGCATATGCGGGTCGACCCTATATACATCGGAAGAACTCTGACCCGCGGGCAAAACTTGCCGGGCGTGTGCCCACACCGCAGCGGTATAAGGCTCCGCGGGACCCCTGCTAACGCGGCGGCACGTGCGTCGCCCGCGAAAGGAGCTGCCCTACTGTCACGTGGACACGCACCGCGCCCGAAAGGACCGGACCGTCGACGCCTTGATCGCTCATTGGATCGGGCCAGTCCACGTACTCCCGTTCGCGCGCACGATGCGCCCGATATCGTCCGAACACCGTGCGTGCGCTCTCCAGTCCGACCAGCGATCGCCACGTCGATCCGCGGAACGTATGCGCCAGCATCTGGCGACCGTGGCGAACGACAAAGCGCGGATCGTGGCGAAGCGCAGCCGGAAAGTGCCGGAGCTTCATCCATCGCTCGGCCTTCCACCGCATGAATTCGATATCCTCCGCGGTGAGGTGCGTGCTCCGCGTCACCGCCGTCGTCCCGTCGTACTGTTCGACGCGGCGATTGACGACGAGGCCGCGCTCGACGAAATCACGCGTCATCGGCGTCCCGGGGTACGGGGTGGGATGCTGGATGTAAGGCCAATCCACGTACTTTCGGGCGAACTCCAGGTTCGCTTCGATCGCCGCCGCGGTGTCATCGGGGTTCCCGACGATGAGCCCTCCGATGACGAACATTCCGTGCCTGCGCAGAATCTCGACGGCGGCGGTGGAAGCGTTGCCCACGCGCCGTCCCTGTTCGCGCTGGCTGTTCTTGGCCGCGGCCTTCAGGAAGCCGAGATCGGCGTCCAGGATGTTTTCGATCCCGAGGAATACGTAGCGGAACCCCGCACGCCGCATCAGCGGTGCGAGCTCCGCGCCGTGCGCCGCGATTGGCGAGGTCATTCCCTGCACCATGTAGTCGACGTCGTGGAGGCCCGCATCGATGATGGCCTTGCAGAGCGCCCTGAACCGGGCCACGTCGAGCGTGATGTTGTCGTCGACGATGAAGATCGTTCGCGCTCCGCGGCTTCGCGCATCGCGGATGTCGGCGATCACATGTTCCATCGGAAAGCGATGGAAGTTGCGTCCGCGCATCTCGATGATCGAACAGAAGCTGCAATCGAACGTGCACCCACGCGACGTCTCGACCACGTCCACGTTGCGGCCCATCATCGTGTAGCCGGTCAGCACGCGCGCGGCTCGATTCGGAGGCCGGAGCGTTCCGTTCTCGATGGCCGTGATCGGTCGAGGCGCGTTCTGTCGAAAGCCGTGCGCGTCGCGAAACCAGAGTCCTGCGACCCGCTCGAGGGGGGTCCGTTCGTCGAGCGCTCGGACGAGCTCCCGGAATGTCAGCTCCCCCTCGCCGCGAACGATGGAATCGACGCCGATGTCTGGATGTGTCCAGGCGTCCGGTGCGAGGCTTGGGTCATAGCCTCCGACGACGATGCGTACGCCCGGCTTGAGCGACCGGATAAGCGAAATGATTCGCCGCGCCGTCCCTCGCTGAAACGTCATCACCGACAACCCAACGAGCTCGGGCTGGAGATCGCGGACCAACTGCTCCACCGTCCGACGTACTGATTTCTGCACGAGGACCAGGTCAGCGATCGCGACGTGGTGGTGCGGGTCGAGGTTGCCTGCGAGCGACGCCAGCGCGCCGTTGGGCATTCGAATCGCCACGGTGGGCGTGTGTTCGAACGAGTCGGGCATCGACAGGAGCAGAATCTGCACCGCTACCTCCTGACGTTTCAGACGATACCACCAGGACGATAGTATTCAGGTCGCCGGAGCGATGGGTCCCAGGGCTTAACGCCAGTTGAGGTGAGGTCAGAGTCGAGGCGCGCGAGACTCCGTCGCCGAGCCTGGCTCCGTTGGAACCTGATCACGGCGACGGCGCTTACGAAGGTGGCTGGCCGGTATGCGCTCTGGACCAGAGCGCTCGCCGGCGCCACACATCGCAACGCGCGCACGTGAGCTGTGACGGGCTATTGGGGCAGGTTCAGGTTCTTGCGTAGCGTTGCGAAACGTGCGTTCGACCGCATCCACGCCATTTCCGGCGCCTGAAGAACCTCCGGAAGGCCAGCCTGGCGTTCTTCAACCGCGGTCTCGAGATAGTCGAGCGCGTGGTCTGCATCGCCGAGACATGCGTAGGTCTGGGCGACACCACGGGCTGGTGTGCCGGCGCCGAGTTGTACTTCGAGAATTCCCAGAGCCTTGTCTCGATGTCCGGCACGCATTTCGGCACACGCGTGCCAGGCTGGTGCCGCCCGGCGGTACTCCTCGTTCAATGCCGTCGTGAAATGCGAGGAGCGCCTCGGCGACTTTACCCTGCAGGTATAGGGCGCGTCCCGTCAGAGTGTAAGGTGCGGTCCGGTCCGGGTCGAGTGCGATGGCCTTGCTGAGCTGGTCGACGGCTTCCGAGAAGCGGCCTGCCAGCAGGAGGGCACGCCCGAATTCGGTGTTCACGTAGGGCGATAGGGAATCCAGAGCCGCTGCCCGACCGACTTCGTCCAGCCCTTCCTCGAACCGGTCGTGATGGACGAGAACGGCGGCTCCGAGTTCCAGATGAGCCAGGGCGTTATTGGAATTGAGCTCGATGGCGCGTCGGAACCCTCGTTCGGCGTCCTGCCACGCATACTCGCGTGCGCGAATTGACGCCAGCGCGCTTTGGCCCTCAGAGAGCATGGGGTCGAGTTCGACAGCCCGTTCAGCCGCCGCTTTTGCCCTCGCGAAAGTCGTGGGCGGCGCAGCCGCCCCCATGTTCCTGTCGACGGAGAGGAGAACATCCGCGATGCCCGCGTACGCGATGGCGTAGTTGGCGTCCTTCGCGATCGCTTGCTCGAAGTATTGGATCGCGCGATTGGCAATGAATCGGCCCTTCGCCGGGAAAGAGGTCATCGCGTACCGGCCCTGAAGGTAGAGGTCGTAGGCCTCGAGGTTCGTCTCATAGCGGCGGGTGAAGGCGCGGCGTTCGCCGCCGACGGGACTATTTCCGGTGTTCTTCAAGGAGAAAAAGTGTATCTCGATGAAGACCATCGGCCGTTCTGTACAAACGGCTCTCACCGATTTGTATTTCGACGGAGACAATGAATGCGTCCACGGCAGCCCACCGTGGTGGCCTGCCCACCGCCTCGACTGAGTCGCCACACGTCATATGTCCGCGCACCAACGCGCCGGTCACGTGGAATAGAACAGCTCGCGCTCGTTCCGCGTGACGATTACCAACGACATCGTCCTCTTCAAGGGCCTGAAATAGACGGTGCTCGTAGGACCGTGGCCGCCAGTCCACACGGAAAGACCCAAGATCCAACGCTTCAAGGGCAAGGTCATGGTGTCTCCGGCGGTGCATGGACATAACTGGAATCGACGCTCTATATATGTCGAAAGAACTCTGCCACGTGGACAAGACCCGCGGTGTCTTCTGGGTAACTGAACGACGCAAGAAGCGCTTGGAGGCGAGACGTACGTGCCTCAAAATCGCACGACCGGCCCGACGCTGAGTTCGAACTGTTGCGTCAGTGACCCGGTCAGGACGACGAGACAGCCGCCGACTGCGGCAGTGCCACAAGCCCATGCGCCGACCTCGGGATTAATCAGGATTGGCAACCACTTCGCCTCGGCGCGTATCGCGAACCTGGAGCCGACGAATTGTTTCAGTCCGGCACCGAACCCGAACGAGAAGCGCGTGAAGCCGTCGTTCGCGGCGGCCAGGTGCGTGACACCGAGGCTGCCCGTCAGAAACGACCGGAGACCTTTGACTTCGGGGATGACCCACTCACGCGTGAAGTCTGCGTGAAACTGGTTCAAGGTGACGTCTCCGAGCGACGTCGCCCAGCAGTTGTAAAGGCGCGGCGAACCGCAGCGTCGAATCCGACCGCGTCCATCGGAACTCAATGAGGGAGAACTCATCGAAACGGACACCGGCAGACAGACCGTAGCTGGACGCGTCCTTCCACGTGAGCTGAGTCTGCGACCTCTGCTCCGTCTGCACGTCGAAGGTCCCGCCAAACCGGACGCCGACGAACGGCGTCACGTCGATCGAGTCGATTTGGACATACTGCGCGCGCGCGGGTGTCGCGATCGCCAGCCACGCCAGAAACGCCAGGAATGCCTGGAGCGTTACGCGGGCGGACCAGGCCAGGTCCCTTCGACCGCAGTCCCTGGAGGAATCCGAGCGGCATGGCGTTAGGTTACCTTGCCGGCGATGGATCACCGCGGGACGCAGCCACCATCAGCTTCAGGCGCTGGCTCGCCTCGTTGCGAGGACGCCTACGCTCTATCTGCGGAGTGATCGAGCACGTACTCGCCGATCTGGCGTGTGTTCGTGCGCCCGGCGGTCACCGTCAGCATGACGCGCGACGTCGGCATCTCACGGATCAGCGACCCTGCCGTCGCCCACAGCAGTTCGCCTTCCGCCGCGGATACCGGGACGTCGTCGAGGACAATGCCCGCCAGCGGAGTCGAACCGGTTACCGAGAGCGTGACTGTGTCGACGCCGGTGAAGTCGCCTCGCATGGACGTGACCACGAGATCATCGTCAGGAAATACGGCGCACGGCACCACGTCGCCGGGCAAGAGCGAGTAGACGCGCACGCGGACGCCGTCGCGCTGCAGCTGATTCAGCATCGCGCGCGAGATGATGCCTGAAAAGCGCCCGTGGCGCGCCAGCGAGCTAATGCCGGCCGCCATCGAGGCGACCGATTCGAGACGGGCGGCGCACCCCGCGCAGCTGAACACGTGCTCCTCGATCGTTTCGGACTGCTGCGGCGGCAGGCCACCCGACCAGTAGTCCACGATCGTCTCGTCCGCAATCGGGGTCAGGCATGCAACGGTCATGAGGCACGCTCCGACGCGCCCAGGCAGCCACGAAGGCGATCGATGGCGCGAGACCGGATGACGCGGACGTTGCCCTCGCTGGTCCCGAGCGTCTGCGCAATCTCCCGCGACGATCGCTCACCATAAAACGTCATCAGCACGACCGTGCGCTCACGCTCGGCCAGCGTGGACAGGCAACCTTCGAGTTCCTGTTCATCCATGGCTGCTGGTACAGCGCCGGCGGCCGAAATGACCGGTCGAAGCGGCCGGTTGCACCGGTAACGTGTCGAGCAGCACTTGTCGACGGCGGTCACGGCGCTTCAGGTTGACGGCCAGCATCCGGCTCGCGCCGAGAATAAAGGACCCAATCATGTCGAGGTCGCGGACGGCGCCGGCGCGCAGCTTCTCGATCGTCAGCAGCAGGACCTGCTGCATCAGATCGCGGGCCGCATCCTCGTCGCGCAGATGTCGCAGGCCGTAGAGGCGGACGCGCGGCGCGAAGCGGCGATATAGCTCTGCCTCGGCGGCGTCTGCGGCTCCGGCAGCTCCGGCAATCGCGCGCGCAAGCTCGCCGTCACTGGCGGCGACGAGCGTCGTCATCCGCCGGCCACGGTATCGCGGTGAGGCGAGGGCCGTCAACGCCATGGCGTCAGCCAATCGGCGCCGTTGCCCCGCTCACGCTCTGGATGACGTCCGCACTCGCCAGGAGGAGTGCGGCGCCGTCGCCGACGAACGTCGATCCGTGCATTGCGGCCAGCGTGCGCGGCTCGGAGCGCCGCGAGTTTCGCCAGCTGCCGGCGCGTGTTGTCGTTGTAGGGCACGTAGTCCATCAACACCGGCGACTGCTGATACGACGCCAGCGCGTGACGATACCGATCCGTGATGTCCACGTTCGTGATCGGCTCGACGTCTCCGAGCTGGTGCAGCAGATCGGAGCACAGCAGCACGCGGTCCGTTTCCTCGAACAGGACGCCGGCATCCCACCCATGCGGCAGGTGTGGCGTCGGGACGAAGCGGAACTGGTGACGACCGGTTGCGAGGATCTCGCCGGCACCGAGGGCCTTCGGCGGCCGATCGGCAAAATCAGCGACATTGATCATCGCGCCGAGCTGGCCGCAGACCGGCGTGGCGTGCGGCGCCGCCGCCAGCCACTGGTTGAGCGCGCCGCATTCGTCGGCTTCGAAGTGGCTCCAGCCGATCCAGCGGAGTTGCGCCGGGTCGATCACCTGTGCCACCGCCTCGCGGACGAGCGGAAACATGCCGCGCATCCCGGTGTGGAACAGGAGCGGCTCATCGTCCTTGATGAGGAAGTGGTTGAACTGGAGATCGAAATCCTTGACGTAGACGGAGATGCGATACAGGTCGGGGGCGATCTCATCGATGCGTGGTGTCATGGCGTCCTCACTTTCCACAGGGAGTGTCACGAGGGGTGCGTCGCGTTACAACGTCCGAACCTGCACCAGGGCCGGCGCGCCGCCGGGATGCGCGGGGCACCTCGATCAGTCCGTGCCCCAGGGGTTGTCGATGACGAAGCGCCAGGAACCATCCGGTTGACGACGCAGCACGTCGGCGTTGTGCCCGGTGAGCGTCACCGGTGCGCCGTCGGATCCGGTTCCGGCGAATGACCATACCCCCACCACGAGGGCCAGACCGCCGGCTTCGAGGACACGCGTCACTTGCAGATCGAGCGTGCCGCTCATGCCGGTGAATGCGGCCAGCGATTCACGCACGCCGGATACACCGTGGGCGAGTTTTCCGGGCTGAGCCGCAAACGCGGCCTGCGGCTCATACAGACGCATGAGCGCGTCCAGATCGCCGGTGTTGATTCCGTCAACGATCGCTTTGAGCACGTGTTCCGGGGTCTGCTGGCTGGTTATTTCCGGACTCAGGTCAGGGGCGATGTGCACAGTCATGTCGTCTCCTCCAGGCGCCACTCGGCGAACGCAGAGGAAGTGTCACGACACGGACCGGCGTTACACCGGACTTCTCCAGAATGGTTCGAGCGACTACAGACATCTGTGCATGCGAAGTGCTCGGACGCGGAGAGCTCAGCCTGACCGCAATTCCGGGTCGGCGCAAAGAGCGCCACGGTCCATTAATCCGGGCCATCGCCCGTTGTTGCTCGATCGTACGGAGGGAATGCACCACGCAGGGGCTTGCTGCCATAATCTGGCGCGATGACCCTGAGCCCGGGCGCTCGCCTCGGTTCGTATGAGATCGTCTCGTTGCTCGGCGTGGGCGGGATGGGCGAGGTCTATCGGGCGCGCGATCCGCGACTGCAGCGGGAGATCGCACTCAAAGTGCTGCCCGACGTCGCAGCAGTCGATCCCGATCGCCGCGAGCGCTTCACGCGCGAAGCGCTCGCCGTGGCCGCCCTCAATCACCCGCACATCGTGACCATCCATTCCGTCGAGGATGCGGACACAACGGTCTTCCTGACGATGGAACTGGTGGAGGGTCGGTCACTCGCCGAGGCGCTGCCGTCGACGGGCTTGCCGGTCGATCGCGTGCTGACGATCGGAATTGCGGTCGCCGACGCCATGTCCGCTGCGCACCAGAAAGGCATCACACACCGCGACCTCAAGCCCGCCAACATCATGCTCGGCGAGGGCGAGCACCGCGGTCGCATCAAGGTGCTCGACTTCGGCCTCGCCAAGATCGCAGAGGCTCAGATCGATCCGTCGAATGCGTCGATGCTGCCGACCGACGCGCCCGCAGGTCCGGTCACCGAAAAGGGGTTCATTCTCGGCACGGTGGCCTATATGTCTCCCGAGCAAGCAGACGGAAGGGCCGTCGACGAACGGTCGGATCTGTTTTCGCTGGGCGTGGTGCTCTACGAGATGGCCACCGGGCAGCGCCCGTTCACCGGTGACACCAACCTGTCCATTCTCTCCTCCATCTTCAAGGACACACCGAAATCGGTCACCGACATCAACCCGGCGCTTCCCCGGGATCTCGCACGTATCATCCGCCGCGCTCTCGCCAAGGACCCCGAGCGCCGGTATCAAACCGCCAAGGATCTGCGCAACGATCTGGAGGACCTGAAGGCATCCCTCGAATCGAGCGGCCCGGTGACGCCGCCCGAGACCGACACGCTCGCCCCAGCCTCCTCTCTTCCAGCGGTCGCAGCGCCCTCACCGGCTCCCTCGTCGGATGCGCAACTCGCAATGACGCTGGCCAGACGCCACGCCCGTGCTCTCGGTGTGGCCGCCATCGTCCTGATCCTCGGCGCGGCGGTCACGGTGTACGTGCTGTTCCGGGGTGACGTGGAACCCGCGTCGAGCGCACAGCCGGGCACGACGGTCCCGTCACTCGCGAACCTGCAGGTCACGCAGCTGACGACAAGCGGCAGCGCGGAGCGCCCGGCGCTGTCGCCTGATGGCAGGTACGTCGCCTACGCCGAACGTGATGGCAACGACCACAGCCTGTGGATCCGTCAGACCACGACCACGAGCAACGTGCGGATTGTCCCGCCTGAGCGCGGCGTGACGCTCTTCGGGGCCACGTTTACACCCGATGGGACTTCAGTCGACTTCGTACGGCAGACGGCAGGCGCGCCGGCCTGGGAAATATGGCGAGTGCCATTTCTGGGTGGCACTCCAAGGCCGTTCATCGCCAACGTAGCCAGCCCCATCTCGTGGGCGCCCGACGGCAAGCGCCTCGCATTCCTGCGCCCGCAAGTCATGCCCTCCATCTCATCCCAGTTGATCGTGTCGGATGCTGATGGCGGCCAGGAACGGGCGCTGGCCACAAGCAAAGCCGGCATGCCGTGGATATCACTGGTGGCGCCGTGGCGTCCAAGCGTTGCGCCCGCCTGGTCCCCCGACGGCCAGTTCATTGCGGTCAGCGCCGCGACGATGAGCGGCTCCGCGGGACGCGTCGTGTTCGTGGACAGCCGGGCCGGGTCGATTCAGGAGGTCGCGGTTCCGAACGCAACCGCAAGCGGACTCAGCTGGCTCGACGCGCAGTCGCTCGTGCTCAACGTGCCAGCCGGGCTCGGCGCCCCCAACCAGCTGTTTCGGCTGCCGTATCCGGCCGGTCCGCTGTCGCGAGTGACTAACGATCCAAACGAGTACCTGGGGATCAGTCTGAGCGGCGATCGCGACGACCTGGTCACCGGGCGACGGGACACGCGCATGGACGTATGGGTCGGCGATGGCGGTGCGGCGGCAGGGAGCGCTGTCGTGCAGCGCGTGCCGGTCAGTCTCGGCCTCGCGCGTGTCGCCTGGGCGGGCAACGCTCTGCTGTACGGAGGCGTCGTCGGCGGAAGGCCGGCGATCCTGCGGATGACGCCGGGCCAGGGCGCGGAAGAGGTCGTCCTCGACGCCCTCAACCCCGCCGCGACGAGCGATGGTCGCACAATCGTGTTCGTGTCGTCGTCCACCGATAGTCCCCTCGATCTGTGGACCGCGGATGCCGCCGGTCGCCGGGGCCGCCAGCTCGCGCCCTCAGTAACCGCCGAAAGAATGGTTATCACGCCAGACGATCGCTCGGTGCTCTACACGTCGCTAGCTGGCGGGACGGTGTCGATCTGGACGGTGCCGCTTGAGGGCGGCACGCCCACGAAGCTCGCCGACGGCAACACCGCGACCGTGTCGCCGGACGGGGCGTCGCTGGCATTCACGGCGATTGGCCCGGCTGGTGGGTCGGTGGTCGTCTGCAGCCTTCCCGGGTGCACGTCGCCCAGACCAATCGCGCCTATGGCGTCTGACGCGGCCATCAGCTGGACTCCGGATGGTCGCGGAATCGCGTACGCGAGCGAGGGGAATCTGTGGGCACAGGGACTGAGCGGAGGCGCTCCGCGTCAGCTCACGCGCTTCACCGATCGCCGGCCGATCGAATCCTTCGCGTGGTCTCGCGACGGCAAGCGCCTGGCCATCGCGCGCGTGACCGTGACCAACGACATCGTTCTCTTCGAGGGCCTGAAATAAGCCTCGCCCCGGGCGGTCCCCCGTATTCCGGTCAGCTGGCAGTGCGACACGGCGAAGGCGGAGGCGTACGCACCTCGGCGTTTCCGCGCTCACCACCCTCCTTCCACCGTTCGCCGGGAACCGCCGTGCGTTCACCGAATCGCCGCGCCGCCCGCGTCGGGCGTCGGTTACCTTCGTCCCGTCACACAAACTACTGGAGTGATGGCGATGAGTGGACCACACGTGGCATGGACGACAGCAGCGGCGACAGGCCTGGGGTGCGCGATGGCAGCGGCGCTCGCCGGCTGGCTGCTCCTGACCAACCCGCTGGCTGTGACGACGGCCCTCCGTGCACATGACCCGGTCGTGCTGGTCGAAACCGCCGCCGGTGCCCTGCAGGATATCGCCGTCAGGCTGCTGCGTTAGTCGAAAGGACGTTGACCGTGGACGAACAGGAGATTCCCGCCCCTTCGAACGACCGATCGACCGGTCGGTTCATGGTGGGCGCGTTGCTGGTGGCCGCGGGCGCCGCCCTGCTGATCGAACGACTTGGCGCGATGCCGCCAGCCTGGCGCGACCGCATCTGGCCGTGTCTGCTGATCGGCTACGGCGTGGCGCGGCTGGTGCAGCCTCGGGCACAGGGTCGCGAAGGGCTGTTCTTCGTGCTCGCCGGCAGTTGGTGGCTCGGCCGGCGTGGCCGGCTGGCTGTCGCTGGAGCGCACCTGGCCGCTCCTCTTCGTCGCGCTCGGCGTCAGCATCATGTTCCAGTCGCTCACGCCAGGTAACGGCGACGCCGACGGCATGCCGTTGACACGAATCGGCAGACGTCGCCGCGGAGCCTCCCCGTTGCTGTTGCTCGCGATTCTCGCCGGCGCCGCGGTGAGTTCGGGGGTCGGTCGCCACACCTACGTCGCGGGCACACCGGCTGACGGCGTGCTGCGGGTCTACTCGGTGATCGGCGCATCGAACAGCCGCATGCACGCCACCAGCCTGGCCGGGGGAGAAGTGGTGTCCGTCATGGGCGGGAGTAACATCGATCTCCGTGAGGTCACCATCGCGCCCGGCGAGACAGTCACCCTCGATCTGTTCACGCTGATGGGCGGCGGCGTCATCCGCGTCCCCGACCAGTGGGTCGTCGACGTCCAGACCGTGCAGGTGATGGGCGGGGTCAAGGACAGGCGAATTCCCCGGGATCCCGATCAGGGTATTCCCAGGGATCGCGATCAGGCCACCGTCGGCGCGCCTGGTCCGTCCGTCGCGGCCGGCGCGGCGCCGCGCCTGATTCTGCGCGGCACGATCATCATGGGCGGACTCACCATCCGATCGTGAGCGCACTGGATAGCATCCTCGGACAACTGCCATGACGCCTTCATCGCACGATCGTAGCGCGATCGTCTTCACACCGCGCCTGTTGCTCGGACTCGGCGTCGCCCTGCTCGGCGTCGTCCTCATGCTCGATCGCCTCGGCATCGCCGATGCCGATTCAGTGCTGCGCCTCTGGCCGTTGATCCTGATCGCCATCGGGGTGCAGCAGTTCTTCAACCCGCGCGAGAGCCGCATCCGGCGCGGCGTTCCCGTCAACGGCATCGTGATGATGGCGATTGGCGGCGTGCTGCTGCTCAACTCCTTCGGCGTGCTCCGGGTGAGCATCTGGGAGCTGTTCTGGCCGGCCGTGCTGATTGCGCTTGGCGTGCGCCTGATGACCCGGCCGGGTATCCAGTCCCGTATCGGCGCCGGAGCCAGCGCTCCTGACGCCGCGGCCCCGAGCAGCGACATCGGCGCGGTGTTCGCGGTGCTCAGCGGCGTGAAGCGGGTCAGCGCACCGCTGCCGTTCCACGGCGCCGAGGTGACCACGTTCATGGGTGGCGCGCTTGTCGATCTGCGCCCGGCGCTCCTCGAGCCGGGCGCCGAAGCGGTGCTCGACATCTTCGCGGTGATGGGCGGGTGCGAACTGCTGATTCCGCCCCACTGGATCGTCTCCGCACCGCTCGTGGCGGTGATGGGCGGCGTCGACGACAAGCGCATCGCGGCGGCGCCAACCGTCATCGAGCAGGGCGCGGCGCCCAGGCGGTGCGGCGCCCCGTCTCGTGATCCGGGGCTTTGTGATGATGGGCGGCGTCACCATCCGCAGCTGATGCACCCGATCCTCTCGCGTCTCGGCAACACGCTGGCCTACCTGGCCGCGTGGCTCGTGGTCGGCATGCTGCTGTCGGTGTCGCTGGCCAGCAATGGGCATCACCCAGATCGACGCGCTCCTCTTCATTGCGCCGACGTTCGTCGTCTATGCGTTCGTCTGCCTGTCGGCCTGGTACGTCTCTCGCGCGATGCCTCTCACATCGAGCCGCGCTCCCGCGGTGGCAACGGCGTCGGCGGTCGCTGCGCTCTCCGGCGGAGCGATGTGGGTGCTGATTGCGGAGCTGTGGATGGCCGTGCTGCGTGCCACGCCAGGGCTGCAGGACGCGGCCGCCGTCGGCCGCTCCCAGACGCCGTTTCTGTTCTCGGTTGCGGTCATCCTCTACCTGCTCGTGCTCTCGATGCACTACGTCGCACTCGCGTACGAGGCGGCGCGGAGCGCCGAGCATCAGCAGTTCGAGCTGCGGGTCCTCACGCGCGACGCCGAACTCCGCGCCCTGCGTGCGCAACTCAACCCGCACTTCCTCTACAACAGCCTCAACTCGATCAGCGCGCTGACCACGATCGACCCCGAGGGGGCGCGGCGCATGTGCGTGCTGCTCGGTGACTTCCTCCGCAAGACCCTGAAGGTGAGCGCGCTCGACAGCATCCCCCTGGCGGACGAGCTCGCGCTGGTCGATGCCTTCATCGGCATCGAGCAGGTCAGGTTCGGAGCTCGCCTGACGATCGATCGGCAGATCGATGCGTCGGCACTGAGGTGCCGCGTGCCGCCGCTGCTGCTGCAGCCGCTGGTCGAGAACGCGGTCGCCCACGGAATCAGCGCGCTCATCGAGGGCGGCACCATCGTTTTCACGGTCGCGAAGCAGGACGGGCGAGTGCTGCTGCGAATTGAAAATCCCCGCGATCCCGACGTGGCGCCCCGGCGGCGCGGGGGCGTGGGACTCGAGAACGTACGACGGCGGGTGCAGACCGCGTTCCCCGATCGCGCACGCATCGACGCTACGGCCGACGCCGGAGTTTCCGCGTCGAGCTGAACCTGCCCTGCATCGAGGAGTGAGTCTGATGACCTACGCGACTGTCCTGCGTGTCGCCATCGTCGACGACGAGGAGCTCGCGCGCGCGCGTGCTGCGGGAGTTCCTGACGTCGATCCCGGGCGTCGAGATCGTTGCCGAGTGTGCGAACGGGTTCGAGGCCGTGAAGACGGTCGCCGACCTCCGGCCGGACGTGCTGCTCCTCGACGTGCAGATGCCCAAGCTGAACGGCTTCGAGGTCATCGAACTGGTAGGGCGTGACGTCGCAGTCGTGTTCACGACCGCCCACGACGAGTACGCGCTGCGTGCCTTCGAGGTGCACGCGGTCGACTACCTGTTGAAGCCGTTCAATGCCGAGCGGCTCGCGGATGCGATCGACCGTGTCCGGGAGCGACTGGCCAGACGGGAGTCAGTTGCCCGCCGCGGCGCTTGCGGCGGCGGCACGTCCGCCCGGCACGCCCGTGGCGCGCGTGGTGGTCCGCGACGGCGCGCGCGTGCACGTGATACCCACCGATACGATCGACTACGTGCAGGCCCAGGACGACTATGTCGCCTATCGCGCCGGAGGCAAAGCAGTACCTGAAAGAGCAGACGCTGGCGGACGTCGAGGCGGCGCTCGATCCCGCGCGCTTCGTGCGGGTGCACCGATCCTACGTGTTGAATCTGGATCGGCTGGCCAGGGTCGAACTGGACGAGCGCGAGAACCGGGTGGCGACCTTGACGACCGGCGAGCGCCTGCCCGTCAGCCGCTCTGGCCACGCACGACTCACCGCCGCGCTCGAGCGATAGAGAGGGGGCGGGTCTCGACCCGCCTTGGCGGATTGAAGACTCGCAATACGCTGATCCTCGAAGCGCTAGAAATACGGCTTCGTCTCGCATCCGTCGATGAACGCCTTCTTGACGCGATCGGGGCGCGCGATCGTCTCGAAGAATTCGTCCAGATACTTCCTCGCGCTGGTCACGTAGCTCGGCTTGAGATTCGGCACGGAGTCGAAGACGCCGAACATATCCGAACGAACGGCCCGGAAGCGTTCAAACGATTCCTCGAGCTGCGCCGGTGTGCGGCATGGGCCGAGATACACCCGGTTTCGCACGGAGGCGATACTCCCCTGGAGCAACGGATGGGGGCCCGCATACGGCGCGTCGACGACACCGGAAAAGTCGAAATCATAGGGGACCGGGAACCTGCCGCGCGGCGTCAGGACCATCCGGATGTTGTGGAGCGTCCGGACCGATACGTCCGTATTGCCGATCATGTACTCGAACAGTTCCATCAGCGTCGTCGTGGCGGGGTCCATCTGCCGGAACCGGACGCCGGTCGAATCGGAGATGCGCCCGCCCTGCCGGCGAGCCACGTCGTCGTCATCCTCGAGAAGGAGCGCACCGCGTGAGGTGATGGTCTTGCCGCTCTTCGCATCGACGTAGCGTGCGTCGACAAGCCTGGCCCGAAACGAACGCGGCGTCAGCAGGTTGAACATCCGGTACACGAGGTACTCGCGGACTACGTACTGCGGGTAGTCGCCCATCTCGCGGCAGTGCGTACCCAGCTTCAACTTCTTCTGGCCCTCGAATACCGTGCCGGTCGGATTCGAGGCGAACTCGATCCACAGCGGCGCAAACGTGCAGGTGTCCGGCCTCATACGCGAGTGACCACGCGTGCGAATCCGCACCGGGATTGACGTCTCGCTGCCGTCAGGTTGAGCGACGACGATCCTGGCGGGATACGTGGTGGAACTCTCTGGATCGCGATCCCGCTGCACGGGACCGAAGTCGGCCACCAGCGAGAATGCGAGCGCATCGGTGGCGGAAAACAGTGGCCTCGCCTCGACCAATCGGCCAGTCTCAGCGAGGGTCGTGAAGTCGGGCCATGGCTTCTGGTCCTTCGGATCGAAGACAGGTGGAGGGGCCAGTTGCTGCGGTGCCGCCCGCACAATGGTGGATGCCGCAATGGCGACGACCGTTGCCATCAGCGCCAGGCTGATGAACGGCGCCGTGGACCGTAGTCTTCTGCAACCGGGTGGGAGCACGACGTTCGATGGTGCCAATCGCGCAGGTCGGAGCATGATGCGCACATTCTGCGGCTGCGCGGCGCGTTCGACAAGCGCAATTCACGTTCGCCAGGACCAATTGCAGTGACGCTGAGATCGCCGCAGCGACGAAAGGATCACGGCCGCCGCCACTGCGACACAGACTAGCTCAGCAGACGGAAAGCCAGGCCACCCTTAGTTCCCGAGCTTCAGGACGAGGAGTTCGGCGGGCGAGCCCGGACCCGCGATTGAGACGGTGACGTACTGCTTGCCGTTCAGCATGTAAGTCATCGGCGAACCGGTTTGCGGTGCGGGCATGTAGACGGCGCCGACTTCCTTGCCGGTGGCTTTGTCGTACGCACGGAGCATGGCGCCACGCTGCCCGTTGGGCGTGGTGAAGAATCCGCCTTCTCCGGCGATCACCAGCGACTTCGTCGTGAGTACGCCGATGCGCCCCTGACGTCCGGTGCGGGGGATGTTCAGGCCCTTCAGCGCCGGGTGATTCTTCACATTGTCCGGCGTCTCGCCGTGCGCGATCTGCCACACCTTGGTGCCGGCGTTCATGTCCAGCGCGGTGATCGTGGCATAGGGTGGTTTCGCCAGTGGAAGGCCCTGGACCGTGAGTCCGCCACCACCTTCACCCCCGCCACCGCCGCCGCGACCAGCAGCCGGCGGCGCCGCGTTCGGGTCGCGAGCCGTTCCGGATACGAAGTCCATATCCGATCGCGTCTGGTCCGGTTTGATCATGCCGAGCGACTGCACCCCCGAGTTCGCGAAGATGTACAGGTAGTTCGTCTCGGGGTCGAGCGAACCGCCCTGCCAGTTCGCGCCACCCGTCGCCACGGGCGACATCAGCATGCCCAGGGGACCAGGCCACGTGCTGACCGGAGGCGTCGTGAAGATCGGTCCAAGCTTATAGTTGGCGGCGATCCGCCTGGCTTCCGCGTTCAACTCCGGTGTGTAGTCGATCAGGTCGGCCTCACTGAAACCCTGGCGATCGAATGCCGGCGGCTTGGTGACATACGGCTGCGTGGGCGCGTACCACTCGCCTGGCACGTTGCCCTTCTCCACGGGTCGCTCCTCGATCGGCCAGATCGGCTGCCCGGTCTCACGGTTGAACGTGTAGACCCAACCCTGCTTGGTCGGTTGTCCGAGCGCCTTGACCGTCCGCCCATTGACCTTCTGCTCGAACAGGATCGGCGCGCATGGGATGTCGTAGTCCCAGATCCCGTGATGGACAAGCTGGTAGTGCCACTTGCGGACGCCCGTCTTCACGTTCACGGCGATGATGCTCTCGCCGAAGAGTCCATTTCCCGGGCGGTGGCCGCCATAGTAGTCGCCTGTCGGCAATTCCACCGGCAGGTACACCAGGCCGAGTTCCGGGTCGGCGCTCATCTGCGCCCACACGCCGGCGTTGCCGGTGTAGGACCAGGAGTCCTTCTCCCAGGTGTCGTTGCCGAACTCGCCCGGGCGGGGAATCGTGTGGAAGATCCACAGGCGGCGGCCGGTGCGGGCGTCGAAGCCGCGCACGTAGCCCTTCTGGTTCGTCCGGCTTTTCGGCGCGGTGCCTGGCAGGTGCGCCGCACCGACGACGATCACGTCGTTGACGATCATCGGCGTCGCGTGAAGCCCGACCTCGCCGGTCACGAGGTCCATCTCCTGGTCGTCGTTCTGCTTCAGATCGACGACACCGTTGGTGCCGAACGACTTGATCGGATCGCCCGTTACAGCGTCGAGCGCCACCATCTGATACCCGGGCGTGACGTAGATGATCCGATCCTCACGTCCATCGGTCCAGTACGACAGGCCGCGTCCCGACAGCTGCCGGGGAGCGGACTCGCCGCGCTTGCCCTCGTTCATGCTGTACATCCACAGCATTTCGCC
This sequence comes from uncultured Acidobacteriota bacterium, assembly GCA_963697745.1. Taxonomy (GTDB): domain Bacteria; phylum Acidobacteriota; class Vicinamibacteria; order Vicinamibacterales; family CAVVIG01; genus CAVVIG01. Next base: position 106,382 of record CAVOPD010000008.1, read on the forward strand.
GGTGGCCGCGTCCGCCGCGACGACCGCCCGCCGTGTCCCGGCGGTGAAGAACAGCCGGCCCTTGATCATCAGGGGCGTGGTCTGGAACTGGTATTCGGGGCGAGGGCCGAGCATCTCGGTGCGGAAGCGGAATGCGACCTCGAGCTTGTTGAAGTTCTCGCCGGTAATCTGATCGAGCGGCGAATAGCGCGTGCTATTGAGGTCGGCGCCGTATGTCTGCCACTCGCCGTCCTGTGTGCCGTAGACGTGAGGCGGGACCGCGGCAGGAGTGGTCGTTCCCGCGGGCCGGGCCGACCCCGGCGGACGGGGCACGGGAGGCGTCCGTGCCGCCGGCTGGCCAGACTGTCCCTGACCCATAGTGGGCATCGTGGCCCACAGGACCGTCAATGCCACCGGAGTGAGCCGCACGGCCCAGAGCCACGTCTGTCGCGTCATCGGAGGTGCTCCATGTCTGAGTTATTAGCCTTCCACGTCCAGACGCGGCCGACTACGTCGTCGACGCGGCCGAATCATTTGCCCGCCTTCTCGCCGTAACGCGCGCCCTTGAGCACACCCTCCAAACCGTAGTTCGCTTCGTGGCAGGCGTACTCGAAGATCAGCTCGTCGGTTCGGCGCATCGGGATCGAGGCCGACCACTTCGAGGTCCACACCGCCGGATCGTCCATGGTGAACTCGTAACGAAGGGTCTGGTCGTCTTCGAGTGAGAACCGCTCGATGAGGTGCATGTCGCGAGTCGAAAAACGGAAATTACCTTCGGTTGAGAAGTTGGTGGTGTCTACCACCAGCGTGTCGCCATCCCATCGACCGATCGAGTCGCCGGCCAGAAACCGCATCGATGCGGGCTGGTGGGTGCGCCTGGACATGTCGATGACGCGGGCACTATGCACCATCTCGTTGAGAATGACGACGTGCTGCCTGGTCTGGACCAGCTGCATGTTGTTGTTGTACACGCTCGGCATCATCGGCGGACCCGCATTGAAGCCGAGGATGCAACGCTCTGCAAGCGGCCGCTCCTCGACGTTGTCGTACTTGGGCGTGCGCCGACCCTCGGCGATCCGCTGCGCTTCGGCGGTGAGGGCAGGCAGCCGGCCGGTCGGCGGATCCACCACGAGCGACGTCTGCTTCGCCACGCGGGTTCCGAAGTCCCACCAGAAGTCGTTGTAGGCCCGTGCCACGTCATCGGCGGCGGGACCATCGCGGCGGTCCTTGTTGTCGCGCGCGGCACGCTCCTGTCCGAACTCTTCGGCCTCGACGTCTGACAGCACGGACTTCTCGCCGAACTCTCCCGGCCGCTCGAATGGTGTGAGCTGGGCAAAGTCCCAGGTTCCCTGCAGGTCTGGTTTACCGTCGGCTGTCCGTCGAGCTGGCCCCGTTGCCGCGCGCCCGGCCGGAGACGCGGCCCTGCCAACGGCTGTCGGCGTCGAGGAGGCGGGATTGGACTGCGCTGCCATCGACACCACGAGAGGGGAAACGATGGCGAGCGCGACTGCCGAGACGACGCGAACGCATTGACTCAGAGCCATGTTTCGTTGCCTTTCCTGAGTCCGGATCGCCACCGCCACGCCGCGAGAAGCGAACGGCGGGACCGAACGGGGCGAGTCTAGCGCAAAGAGTGCGGTTATTTCGCCTTCGGAGCCAGTGGTACGGACGGTCCGATGAGGTGAGCAGGGTCCGCGCCGGCTTTCGGCACCAGCTTCTGGGGGCGCCCCAGCACGTTGTCGGCGGTGTAGACGTTCCCCTTCGAGTCGAGAGAGAACTGGTGCAGTTCGCCGAAACCGCCGGGCACGGGTCCGCTCGCGTTCCAGGAGAACAGCCGGTGTCCCTGTGTGTCGTACTTCAACACTTCGGCAGTCATGTTGTCGGCGACCCACACGACCTGCGCACCGCCGGTGCTCGTATCGCCCTTGACCGGATCGGTGACCTGCACGTGATTCGGGAAGCGGATGTTCGGCCAGCTGGCCAGGTGCTTTCCAGCCGCGTCGAACACCTGCACGCGCTTGTTGTTGCGGTCGACGACGTAGACGCGGCCGTTCCGATCGACATCGACACCGTGCACCGCATCGAACTGGCCGTCCGCGGATCCATGACCGCCCCAGGAGGTCACGAACTTCCCGTTTCGATCCAGCTTGACGATGCGCGCGTTGATCAGACCGTCGGCAACGAGCACGCTGCCGTCCGGCAGGAACGCGAGATCCTGCGGCCGGCCGAAATGCGTGTCGTCGTCGGCGGTCGCCCACTCGACGCCGAGCGTCTGCAGCAGCTGCTTGCCGTCATTGGAGAACACATAGATGACGTTCTTGGTCTCGGCCACGACCCAGACACGCCGCTGCGGATCGTAGGGGCTGATCTTGATCTTGTGCGGTCCGTTGGTACCCTGGAACAGTGTGTCCCACTGCGACCACAGTTCGAGCACCTTGCCGTTGCTGTCCACGACGCGCAGACAGCCGCGCACTTCGTTTTCCGGCGCATTGAGCGCACTCCGAAGCGAACCGAAGAAGCCGAGATACCCCGGCGGCAGCGGATCGGGCAGCCGGATCTCGCCGCGGCTCGCGACGAAAATCCGGTCGTCGGACTCGACGAAGATCCCAGGGACCGAGCCCCAGGCATAGCCAGCCTTCGGATACGGGAGGGACCAGTTGGGCGCCACGTCGTAGTCGAACGGATCCATTTTCTCGACGACGCGCTGCTGCGTCGACACGGACACGCCCAACACCGCAACCACCGCCGCCGCCACAATCGACATCGACGCCCGCATCCCTGCTGCCCTCCCCTCGATGAACACGCATCCGGTGAATACGTGAGGACTATAGCGGATCACGCCCTTCGAAGGGCGGCGCGGATCAGGGATTGGCGATGTGCGCGCGGTACCTGCCTCCGTATTCGCGCGATGTGTCGCGTTCGGAGTGCAGGCGGTGCAATGGGTATGACGTGAGCCGGGCGCTGTGGTCAGCCCCCCTGCTCGACCAGCCACGCGTCCGCCGATCCGGGATCGTCGAACACACGCAGGAGCACGTGGCTGTGTGCTCCACCGTATTCCGCATACTGACGCAGCAGCGCAGTGTCAGCAGAGTTGCGGCCTATGAGGACGGCAATCGCGCCACGGACTCCGTGCAGCGCAGCCTGCTGCTGCGCCCGCTTCACCAGCCACAGCACGTCAGGCTCTGACGGCACCGATGCGCTGCCGGTGAGATCGTAGAGCGTGGCGTACTTCCAGATGCGCTCGGAGATCTGTCGGTCCATCGCCACGGCGATCTCTTCGACACTCCACGGGTCGGTGATCGTGACAGTGATACGGCGGCGCGCGTCGTCCCGAGTGACTGCAATAGGCATCACGCACCCTGCCCTTGACGATCAGGTCCTGCCTTCATCATGTTCGAACTCCATGTCCCTGCCGACTCCACCGCGAGAAACGGGAGAGCTCGCCGCTCAGCGCGGGCGTTTTGGTGCGCTCCCCGGAAGCACAGCGCGCCGGATCGGGTTCATGGCCTGCCAGACGAAGATTCCGGTCGCCGCCAGCATCATCAGCAGCGACGCGGTCGCCGCATCGACCGAAACGCGCCAGCGGCTGATGGACCCGACGAGTGGTCCTGCAAAAACGACCGCCGAGACCAGCGCGGTCACGAGGTCCCACGTGAGGTACGCGCTGGACCCGCCGAACTTGACCACCGAAAAGCCGAGCAGCGCCTCGGTGTAGCCGAGCAACGGCCCCGGTCCGCTGGCACGGAGCAGCATCCACCCGAACAGCACCACAAGGAGCACGTACGCGTGGCGAACGACCCGCGGCAGCCGTTGCATCGCTGCGCCCGAGGCCCAGCGCCTCGACCGCGAGCCATGTTGCGAAGTAGATCGCCCATGGGATGACCTGCCACGCGGCGCGATGCCACAGCCCGATGACGACGAAGCCCGCAACGGTAAGGAGGAACAGGACAAACGTTGGAGCGTCGTGCCCGGCGATCGGCAGCGCAAGGTAGTCGCGGAGCCAGGTCACCAGCGTGATGTTCCATCGCCGCCAGAACTCGCGGATCGAATCGGCCGTATACGGCCGGCGGAAGTTCTCCTGATGGCGGAAACCGAGGATGCGTCCAAGCCCGATCCCTACGTCTGAAAATCCGGAGACATAGAAGTACACCTCGAGCGCGCCACACACCGCACCCAGCCAGGCCATGTCCGTCGACAGCCGCGTCACACGCAGCGCGAACAGGCGATCGGCAGTGGCGCCGAGCGGACCGGCAATCAGGAAGGCCTTGATCAGGCCGGTCACGATGCGGCGGACGCCGTACGAAAAGCTGCCCATGCTCACGTCGGTGCGCGCAGAGCTGATGCGCAAACTCGTGGAAGCGCGAGAGCGGCCCCACCGGGAAGACCGGGAGTTGCACCAGGTAGAACAGCGCAGCGAGGTGGTGATCGAGGATCGGCCGAGCCGCGACGCACGTCGACGAGGTAGGAAATGGCGTGGCACAGGTACACGCCGAGCGCCGACCGGGAGCGCGACGGTACTGATCGAAAGCCGATGACATCGACGCGAACAGCAGCGAGTTGCACCACGACGGTCAGCACCAACAGGACTGCGCGCCGCAACGGGGCGTTCGCGCAGGGCATGAAGCAGCAGGGCTGCCGCCTGAGTGGCGATCGGCGGCGACGGCAAGCAGCAGGACGCCCCGCCAGCCGATCAACCAGGCGATGGTCGCCCAGGCCGCGGCCCTGAAGAACCACGCGGTCGCGTATGCAGGACTGATGCGAATCAACTGCACGGGATCATATCGCGGGATAATGGGACATCACTGCTCCTCCTCTCTCCGCGGACATCCTCATCGTCGGCGCGGGTGCGGCCGGACTCGCAACCGCCATCTTCACGCGGCGATTGAACCAGACGACGAAGGTCGTGCTCGTCGACAGCGCGCGTCGGCCCGGCGCCAAGATTCTGGTGAGCGGCGGCAGCCGGTGCAACGTCACCAACGCCAGCGTCAGCGAGCGCGATTTCTTCGGCGGCGCACGGTCGGACATCCGCAAGGTGCTGCGCTCGTTGTCGGTCGCGCAGACCGTGGCGTTCTTCGCCGAACTCGGTGTGCCTCTGCACGAGGAGGCGGGTGGCAAGCTGTTCCCCGATTCCAATCGATCGCGCGATGTGCTCGAAGCACTGCTGCGCGAGGCGGAACGGCAGGGGCGTCGAGCGGCGGGACAGCTGTCGCGTGCTTGCGATCCGGCCCGATGATGACGGGTTCACGGTCGAGACCGCCACCGGCCGTCGTGCGGGCGAACACGGTGGTGCTCGCGACGGGCGGTCAGTCACTGCCCAGGAGCGGGAGCGACGGCTCTGGCTGGGAGTTCGCGCGCAGCGTCGGTCACACGATCGTTCCGCCGGTCCCTGCGCTGGTGCCCCTGCTGCTCGCGCCCGACGCTCCGCTGTCGCACGCAGCTGCTGTCCGGTGTCTCGCACGCGGTGGAACTCACGGTCTGGGTCGACGGACGGGTTGCAGAGCGCGTGACCGGGTCGGTGCTGTGGACGCACTTCGGCATCAGCGGCCCGGCGGCGCTCGACGTCTCGCGGCACTGGACGCGCGCGACATCGGAAGGTCGCGCCGTGCGGCTGACAATGAGCGTCTGTCCCGGCCTGTCCTTCGACACGGTGGACCGGCAGACTCGTGGAGGCGACCGCCGGCCGCCCGCGTGCGTCGATGCAGACGCTGATGGCGTCGTTTCTGCCGGTGGCGGTGGCGGGCGCGCTCCTGCAGGCGCTGGGAATCGACGGCGCCCAGCCCGCGGGTCGGTTGACACGTGACGCGCGTCGGCGCCTCTCGCACGGCGCTGGTCGAATGGCCGCTGGCGGTGATCGGCACGCGCGGGTACAACTACGCCGAGGTCACCGCGGGCGGTGTCGCGCTGGCGGAGGTCGACGCGCGGACGATGGAGTCGAAGGTGTGCCCGGGTCTGTATCTTGGTGGGCGAGGTGCTGGACGTCGATGGCCGGCTTGGCGGGTTCAACTTCCAGTGGGCGTGGGCGAGTGCGAAGACCGCAGGGCGGGCGCTTGCGGCCCGACAGTAGCGTGATGGGTTGTGATGGGGTCAGGTGTGATGGGGTCAGACCCCAGGGTCAGACCCCGTTGCATTTTGTGAATCTCTTCGCGCCATGATGGCGGCAGAAATCGCGTACCCTTCTTGCCGGAACCCAATCTCTCGAAAGGCCACGCACATGGCGAACTGCAAGACTGTTGGAGCAGCCGACCTCCGGGTTGGCCGGGGAATCAAACGGCGGACGTTGCTGGCATCAGGACTCGGCGTCGCGGGAATGCTGGCGGTCGGCCGGCCGGCGGATGCGGCCGAGCCCTCGGCTATTGAGAAGGCGAACATCCAGGTCGTCAAGGACTTCTGCGCGGCGTGGCCCAGCCACGACCTCGAGAAGATCCTCGCCTTCTTCTCCGAGAGATGGCGCTTATCGGATGACCGAGACGATGGAACCGGCGAAGGGGCGCGAGGCGCTGACGGCACGCATCAAGACCATCATCAACAACGTGAACCAGTTCGAGATCCTCGATACGTGGGCGCGCGGCCCGATGGTGGTCAACGAGCGCATCGACCGGTTCGCCAATTTTCAACTCAAGAGCTGGCACGGCGTGGGCGTTTTCTTCATCAAGGACGGCAAGATCGTCGAGTGGTACGACTACACCATCGCGTCGGAACGCGCCTGACCCCGGGGGGTCTGACCCCGGGGTCAGACCCCTCGCGGCCCGTCGCGCGCCTCCACCTCGCAGCCCGTCGCCGGCTGCACTGCCCTGTTCCCCCTCCGCCGCGCTGCACTCACAACGTAAACGAATCGCAAATTACCGCGCGACGTACTTCGCCCATTACACTGGTCGCCGTATGCTCGCGCGGGCGTCCGCCACGCTTCTGTCCATCGCGCTGGTGGCGACCCCGTCAATCGCCCTCGCGCAGCCGACCGATGTACCGACCCCCTTGACCTTCGACGCCGCGCTCGCCTACGCCGCGACACGGAACCTTGCCGTGGACGCGGCCAGGCAGGGGCGCGCCATTCGCGAAGCGCAGATCCACGCCGCCGGCCAGCGTCCGAACCCGGCAATCGGCGCAGAAACCACGCGAGACACACCGCACCAGACACTCAGCGTCGATCTGCCGATCGAAATCGGCAGCCAGCGACGCCGACGGATCGAGGTCGCTCGCGAGGAACTGACCCTGTCGGACGTGGATGTCCAGTTCCAGCTCCGCGCCGTGCGCCGGCAGGTGCGCGAGCAGTTCTTCGGCCTGCTCGCCGCCGACGAACGCGTTCGCCTGGCCGAGTCGCTGGTGGAGATCGCCACCCGCGTCCGCGACGCCGCACAGGCTCGTTTCGATGCCGGCGCGGTGCCGCGGCTCGAAGTGATGCAGGCCGAGCTCGGCGTGGCGCGCGCAGAAGCGGACCTCGATGCGGTGCGCAGCGCTCGCAGCGCCGCGCAGGCCACGCTGAACGGCGTGCTCAACGCGCCGCCACAACACCCGCTGGTCATCGAGGGCACGCTCGACTCTCACACCGCAGTGCCGCCGCTCGACGCCGCCATTGCAGCGGCCTCCACGTCCAACACCGATCTCGTCAGCCTCGATCGGCAGATGGCAATCGAAGCGCAGCGGCTGGAACTGCTTCGCGCGCAGCGCACGCCAGTACCCGTGTTCACCATCTCAGGGCTCTTCAACGCGCCGGGCGAGTTCACGCCGGCGGCCGCCGCCTCGGTGAACGTCGGCCTGCCGATCTTCAGCCGCAACCAGGGTGAAATCGCCGCCTCGATCGCGACCACCACGCAGCTCCGCGGCCAGCGCGAGGCGATGCGACGGGTCGTCGAGAACGGCGTCTTCGCCGCGGCCTCGCGCGTCGAGGCGATGCGACGGCAGGTTGATACCTTCCGCGAGCGCCTCCTGCCAGTCGCCACCGATCTGCAATCGCTGTCGGAAGAAAGCTACCGTGCCGGACGCACGTCCGTCCTCGGTCTGCTCGACGCGCAGCGCAACCTGCGCGATCTGTCGCGAGACGCGGTCCAGGCCGCACTGGACCTGCAGCTCGCGCTCGCCGAACTGGAGGAACTGCTTGGGACACCGCTGCCGTAGCACGGTGCTGACGCTCGTCTTGCCGGCGATCCTGGCGCTCGCGGTCGCCTGTTCGGGGGCGCGCAGACCGAGACGATGCGGGAGACGAGTCGGCAGTCCCGACCATCGCGGCCGACACCGCTACGGTGACCCGTGCGACGGTGACCGACGACCTCGTGGTGCGCGGGACGATCGCTGCCCTCCCCAACGAGGACGTGCGGGTGAGCGCACTGGTAGCCGGACGGGTGGACGCCGTGACGGTCGCAGAAGGGGACTCGGTGCGGGAGGGACAGGTGGTCGCCCGCATCGATACGCGCACGATTCAGGATCAGCAGCGGCAGGCGCAGGCCGCCAGGCAGCAGGCGGAGGCACAGCTGGAGAACGCGCGGTTGAACCTGCAGCGTGACGAGCAGTTGTTCGCGCGCGGCGTGGCCGCCGGCAAGGAGGTGGAGGACGCGCGCATGGCGGTCGCGCAGGCGACGGCCGCCGCTGGAGCAGGCAAACGCCACCCTCAACACGGTCGGGCTCCAGCTCGATCGCGCAGAGGTCCGCTCGCCGATCGCCGGCCAGGTCGTGAAGCGGATGGTCAGCGTCGGCGAGCAGGTGGACGGCACCGCCGCACAACCGATCGTGCAGGTCGCCAACCTGGCGCGGGTGGAGCTTGCGGCGAGTGTTCCCGCAGAGCAGCTGTCACACATCACCGTCGGCCAGTCGGTCGCCGTTGTCACCGACGCCTACCCTGATCGCACGTTCCCGGGCACCGTCCTCGCTGTCGCTCCTTCGGTCGACCCGGCAACCAACACCACGCTTGTGCGCATCCGCGCAGACAATGGCGAACGGCTCCTGAAGGTCGGCATGTTCGCCGAGGCGCGCATACGTCTCGAGGAGCACGCCAACGCACTCGTCGTCCCCGTCGCGGCACTGGTTCGCGACGACGAGGGCGCCGCCGTGTATGTGGTCAGCGGCGATACCGCGGCCAGAACACAGGTCACCACCGGACTCGAGCAGGGCGGGGTCGTCGAGGTGCTCAGCGGCGTCAGCGAAGGACAGACCATTCTGACCAGCGGCGTGCATGGCCTGGGCGACTCGGTGAAGATCGCGAAGCAGCCATGAGAGTCGCCGGCTTTGCCGCGCGTCACGCGCGCGCCATCGTCTTCGGCGTGGCGTTCACGACACTCGCCGGGATCTACGCGCTCACGGTCCTGCCGAGCGGCATCTACCCGGAGGCGGAATTTCCGCGCATCGCGGTCATCGCGCACTCGGGCGACCTGTCGCCGCAGATGATGACGGTCGGCGTGACGCGGCCGCTGGAGGAGGCCGCACGCGGCGTGCTCGGAACGCGGCGCGTGCGTTCGAAGACGATTCGCGGCGCGACGGAGATCTCTGTCCTCTTCAGTCCTGACGCCGACATGCAGCAGGCCCTCCAACTGATGCAGGGGCGGGTGGACGAAGCGCGTCAGTCGCTGCCGCCACAGACCGAGATTGTCATCGAGCGGATGACGCCGACTGTGTTCCCGATTCTCAGCTTCAACCTCACCGGGCAGCTGCCGGCCGTCGATCTTGCGGACATCGCCAGGTTCGATCTCCGGCCATTGCTCTCGCGCATACCTGGAGTCGGCCGGGTCGATGTCGCGGCGACCGATCAGCGCGAAGTATCGGTGATCGTCAATCCCGAGCGGCTCAATGCCGCGAAGCTGACACTCGGGCCAGGTTCGCGAAGCCCTGGCGGCCAGCAACCAGGTCGCCTCCGTCGGACGGCTGTCCCGCGATCACCGCCAGTTCCTGGTGCTGTCGTCCTCCGAACTCACCACCCTGGACGATGTGAAGCGAGTGGTGGTGGCGTATCGCGAACAGACGCCGGTCTATGTGGGCGACATCGCCGAGGTGCGCGAAGGCACCGTCGACCGGACCACGCTGATCAGCGGCAGCGGCGAACCGGCCGCCGTCGTCAACATCTCGCGGCAGATTGGCGGAAACCTCGATCGACATCGCCGACCAGGTGGAACAGACGTTGAAGGAGCAGGCCCGCTCGCTTCCGCCGGCTGTGCGCATTGCGAAGGTCTACGATCTCGCGACGTTCGTGCGCGACTCGGTCCGCAGCGTGCGTGACGCGATCATCCTGGGCAGCGCGCTTGCAGTGCTCGTGCTGCTCTTCTTCCTCCGCGACTGGCGGGCGACACTCGTCGCGGCGATTGCCTTGCCGCTCACGATCCTCGGCACCTTCGGCATCCTGCAACTCGCGGGCGGGACGATCAACCTGATGTCGATGGGCGGCCTGGCGATTGCCATTGGACTTGTCATCGACGACGCCATCGTCGTCGTGGAGAACATCCATCGCCATCTGGGCAGCGGCGCCACCCCGCTGGTGGCCGCGCAGCGCGGCACGGACGAACTGGTGGGCGCGGTCATCGGATCGACGCTGACGACAGTGGTCGTCTTCATCCCGCTGTCGCTGCTGCAGGGCATCGTCGGGCAGTTCTTCTCGGCGTTGTCGCTGACGCTGTCGGCGGCGGTGCTCCTCTCGCTCGTGTATGCGCTGCTGTTCATCCCGATTCCGGCCGCGCTCTTCCTGCGATCGAAGGCTGCACATCACGAGAGCGGCGGCTGGCTCGCTGACCGATATCGGACCTGGGTGTCGCACTCGCTGCGGCGGCCGTGGCTTGTCGTCGCCGGCACGATTGCGGTCGCCGCGCTCGGCACGCTGTTTTTTTTCAGGCTGGAAACCGGCTTCCTCCCGGAGATGGACGAAGGCGGGTTCGTCATCGACTACGTGACACCGGCGGGCACTTCGCTCACCGAGACCGACGCGATGCTGAAACGCGTCGAGGCCATCCTCAAATCCGTTCCGGAAGTGGACGGCTTCACACGGCGGACCGGAACAGAACTCGGGCTGTTCGCGACGGAACAGAATTCTGGCGACTTCGTCGTCCGCCTGAAACCGGTGAGTCAGCGGACGCGAACCTCCGAAGCAGATCATCTCAGAGCAACGCGCCAGGTTTGCGCGGGAAGTGCCTGGGGTGGAGATCGAGTTCGTCCAGCTGCTGCAGGACATGCTGGGCGATCTCGAAGGGAACCCGGAGCCGATCGAGGTGAAGGTGTTCGGCGACGACCTGCCGGCACTGCTTCGCCTCGCCAGAGACCCTCGAAGAGAAGCTGCGGAAGGTGGACGGCCTCGTCGACATCGTCGGTCCGAGGCTCGGCAATCCTGAGCTGCAGGTGCAGATCGACCCGACGCGGGCCGCACGAGCGGGCTTCACGCCCGAGCAGATCACCACGCAGCTGTCCGACCGGGATGCTCGGCGCAGTCGCGACGGAGGTGCGTCGCGGCGACCGGCTCATCGATCTGCGCGTGCGGTATCCCGACAAGTACCGGTTCGATCCCGCCTGGGTCGAGAATTTCCCGCTCACGACGGCGGCCGGCGATCGTCGTGCCGCTGCAGGCGACGGCCGATGTGCGGTCGCTCGAAGGCAGCGCGCAACTCTATCGCGAGGACCTGAAGCAGATGCTGCCGATTACGGGCCGGCTCGAAGGCCGCGACCTCGGCAGCGTCATGAAGGATGTAAAGACCGTGCTCGACGCGGAGCGGTTACCGGTCGGCTACACGTATCAGATCGGCGGACAGTACGAAACCCAGCAGCGTTCCTTCCGGTCGCTGCTCGTGGTCGCGGCGCTGGCGCTGCTGCTGGTGTTCGGCCTGCTGGTCGGGCAGTTCCGCCGCTTCACGGCGGCACTGGTGATCGTCTCGGCGGCGCCGCTGTCGCTGGTCGGCGCGTTCGGCCTGTTGCTGGCGACGCATACGCCGCTGAACGTGTCGTCCTTCATGGGTCTGATCCTGTTGATCGGACTGATTGTGAAGAACGGGATCATTCTGGTCGACCATGCCAACGCGCTCTTCGAGCGAGGCGTCGAGTGGCCGAATGCGCTGGTTCAGGCCGGCGCTGTCCGACTGCAGGCCGATCCTGATGACGACGCTCTGCACGCTGTTCGGACTGCTGCCGCTGGCGCTGGGGCTCGGGCCGGGGGCGGAGATGCAGCAACCGCTGGCGATCGCCGTCATTGGCGGGTTGACGGTGTCCACCATCGTGACGCTGCTGTTCGTCCCGACGGTGCTGTCGCTGACCAGCGGTGGAACTCCGACGTCTCCGCTCGTATAGGCGGCCGCGAAGCGCCCGGACTGAGTAGCGTCTGGACTGAGTAGCGTCGGGTCTTCAGACCCGACGGTTCAGAGCCCGCTGAGGAATACAGCTGGTGGATCTGCGGAAGCTACGGGCAGGCGGAGGGAGCAGAGGGGACAGCGAGGCTGTTCCCCTCTGCGCGATCTGTACGACTACTCGTCGTCGACGGGCTCGGCCTTCTTCGCCTTCACCTTGCGGGGTGCGCGCTTGCGCGCCGCCTTCGCCGGTGCCGGCTCGTTCGTCGATCTGCAGCACGACGAGACGGGTCGAGAACGTGCGCTTGCCGTGCTCGTCGAACTCGATCACGACGTGGTGCTCGTTGTATTCGAGGAGGTGCCCGGCCCGTAGGTCGGCTGCACCACGCGATCGCCCTTGGACCAGGATTTGGCATGCCATTACCAGCGCGGCTCGCGACGTCCGCCGCCACCGCCGCCACCGCGGTTGGCACCGAAGCCGCCGCCGCCCGCCAAATCCGCCTTCGGGCTTCGGACGCGCTTCGTTGACCGTGAGCGCACGTCCACCCATCTGGAACTGGTTGAAATCGGCAGCCGCCTTCTGTGCTTCTTCGTCGGTCGACATCTCGACGAAGGCGAAGCCACGCGCACGACCCGTCGCCGCGTCGCGCATCACGCGCACCGATTCAACGTTCCCCGCCTGGCTGAAGAGCTCCTGCAGCTCTGCTTCGCCAGTGGTGTAGGGAAGATTCCCGACGTATAGCCTACGACCCATACTCACTCCTCACGCAAAGGTGGCGTGCATCGTCGGCTCGGCAAAAGCGTGGAGGAGAGAACGAGTCATCGGAACGGAGGCTCGATCGGCTCTCGGCGCGGGCGAAGCAGGCAGGGCTGACCACCAGACCGGCGTAGTATACAACCGTTCCGGAGCCGGTGCAAGGGCGTTCGATGGCCGCGAAAACGCCCTGTCGGCTGTGCCTGGCTCCGTTCGTCAGCCGGTGGTGCGACGTCGAGCCCTGAGGTCACGACCCGGCCGTCCGGCCATCCGGACCACCGCGCGTGGCCGTGGTTCTGGGCGAAGTCCTCGTCGTGGGTGGCGATCACCAGCGTGCGCTGCCGCGCTGCACCAGCGCCTTGAGGAGGTCGCGACAGCTCGGCGCGCCGCTCGGGGTCGAGCGACGCGGTCGGCTCGTCCATCAGCAGCACCGGCGGATCGGTCGCCAGGGCGCGGGCGATCGCGACCCGCTGCGCCTCGCCGCCCGAGAGTTCGCGCGGCAGCGCGCTGCGCGCGGTGCTCGACGCCGAGCTGCTTCAGGAGTTCGATCGCGCGCGCGTTCCGCCTCGGCCTGCGCGCACGCGGTGCACGTGCACCGGCGCCAGCCAGACGTTCTGCAACGCCGTCAGGTGCTCGAAGAGGCAGTGAAACTGAAACACCATGCCGACCTTGCGCGCGCAGCGCCTCGAGTGACGCGGCTCGGCGCGGCCCTCCGTCGAGCGTGACGCCGTCGACGTCGAGCGGTTCCCCGTTCGAACGGCTCGAGCCCCGCGATCGTACGCAGGATCGTCGTCTTGCCCGAGCCCGACGCGCCCATCAGCGCGACGATCTCGCCGCGTCCGACGTCGAACGACACGCCGGCGAGCACGGCGCGGACTGCCGCGTCGCAGGTGCAGATCGCGGACGGCGAACGACCGGCGTCGGTCAGGCGGTCGGCTGCTTTCCATCGCTCTTCCAGCCTGCGCGCGAGCGCCGACAGCGGCAGCGACATCGCCAGGTAGAGCGCCGCGCAGAGCGCGCCGGGAATCACCCAGCTGCCGAGATTGGTCGCAAAGATCTGCGTCTGCTTGGTCAGTTCCATCACGGTCAGCACCGACACGAGCGACGAGTCCTTCAGCAGCGCGACGAAGTCGTTGGTCATCGGCGCGAGCGCCAGCCGGAACGCCTGCGGCCCGCGGATGAGCGTCAGCGATCTGCACGCTCGGTGAACCCGAGCGTGCGCGCCGCCTCGAGCTGACCCCGACCGAATCGCCTCCGAGCGCGCTACGGTAGATCTCGCTCTCGTAGGCCGCGTAGTTCAGCGCCAGGCCCACGAAACGCGGCGACGAACGCCGGCAGACGGATCGGCCGCGGCGATGCCGTAGTAGAGCACGAAGAGCTGCAGCAGGATCGGCGTGCCGCGAATCAGCTCGACGTAGCCGGTGAGCAGCGCGCGCACGACAGGGTTGCCGTAGACGCGCCCGCTGGCGATCAGCACGCCGAGCGCGCACCGCCAGCGCCATCGAGATGCACGACAGCGCAATCGTGACGACCGACGCGCGCAGCAGCGACGGCAGATAGCGCCGTGCCGCGTCCCAGCGCGACACGCCGGACACCGCGTTCGCCGGTATCGAGCCCCGACGACCGGCTCGATCGGCTCGCCCGCCAGCACGCTGGCGATAGCAGCGGCGGCTGATCGTCGTTCCAGACCTGCCACTTGCGGAGGATCCGTTCGAGCGTGCCGTCCCGCATCGCCTGCCGCAGGATCTCGTTGCACCGATCGCGCAGCGCGGCATTCGCCGGACGACAGGACGCCGACGTAGTGGCTCGATGGCGACGCTCTCCGGCTGCACCGTGAATCCCTTCACGGTCCTCTGCGCGGCGGATCGGCGAGGACGTTGTCGAGCAGCACGGCGTCGACGCGGCCGATGCACCAGATCCGAGTACGGATGCACGTCGTCGTCGTACGAGACCGGCGTGATGCCGTGATCGCTTCTGCGCCTGCAGGAGGATCTCGTAGGCGATGGTGCCGCCGAGCGTCGCGACGCGACGGCCGGCGAGATCGGCGAGCGTGCGGAAGCGCGCGGCGTCGGCATCGCGAACGCGCGAGCACCTCGCGGAACTCGTAGTACGGCACGCGTGACCGCCATCGACGCGCGGCGCGCCGGCGTGTCTTCGATGCCGCTCAGGCCGATGTCGGCGTCGCCGCGGGCGACCGACTGAGTCGATGGAATCGAAGTGGACGAACACGAACTGCGGCGTGCGCCCGAGACCGCGGGCGAGCAGGTCGGCGATCTCGACGTCGAAGCCGACGAGCACATCGGGATTGTCCGGGCTCGCCTCGACGTACGGCGCGCCGCCTTCGGGATCGCCCGCCCAGCGGAACGTCTGCGCCGATGATCTGCGCGACGAGCAGGGGTGACGGTCGCCGCACAGCCGATGAGCACACACAGCAGCGGGCGAAGCGCGCGCGGACCCGGCCCGTTCATGAACGACGGCCAGTATCGTACGCGCGGTCTGCACCGTCTTGAGCACCGACTCGTGGAAATAATCCTCATCCATGCGCATCTCTCTCGGTTCGGAACGGCTGCTCGCCTCCGCCGCGCTCGACGGCCAGCGCGTCGGCGTCGTCTGCAATCCGGCGTCGGTCGATCACCAGTTCCGTCCACATCGCCGATCGCCTGGCCGGTCGCATCCGGCGACCACGCTGGCCGCGATCTTCGGGCCGCAGCACGGGTTCCGGTCCGACGTGCAGGAGAACATGATCGAGACCGGACACGCGCAGGACGACCGGCGCCGCGTGCCGGTCTATTCGCTCTACAGCGAGACGCGCGAACCCACCGCCGGAGATGATGAAGGGCCTCGACGTGCTGGTCGTCGATCTGCAGGATGTCGGCACGCGCATCTACACCTACATCTACACGATGGCCTATTGCCTGACCGCGGCCGAAGCGCGACGGCGTCAAGGTGATCGTCTGCGATCGCCCGAATCCGATCGGTGGCACTGCAGCGTCGAAGGGCCGATGCTCGCTCAGGGCTTCGAGTCGTTCGTCGGGCTCTATCCGATCCCGATGCGCCACGGCATGACGATCGGCGAACTGGCTCGCCTGTTCAACGATCACTTCGGCATCGGCGCAGACCTCGAAGTGGTGCACGATGGAGGGATGGCGGCGCGAGATGTATCACGACGATGCCGAGGCGCCGTGGGTGATGCCGTCGCCGAACATGCCGACGCTCGACACCGCGATCGTCTATCCGGGAACCGTGCTGTTCGAGGGAACGAACGTGTCGGAGGGCCGCGGGACGACGCGGCCGTTCGAACTTCTCGGCGCGCCGTGGGTCGCCGATGAAGGATTTGCCGAGCAGCTCGAACGCGCGCAACCTGCCCGGCGTCGTTCTTCAGGCCGGCCGTGTTCGAGCCGACGTTTCACAAGCACGCGAAGAGCACGTGCGGCGGCTGCCAGATTCACGTCACCGATCGCGGAACGTTCCAGCCGGTCCTCACTGGCGTGCTGCTGACCGAGGCGTTCCGCGCGGCGGACCGCGGCGCGTTCCGAGTGGCGTCAGCCGCCGTACGAGTACGAATACGAGAAGCTGCCGTTCGACATTCTCGCGGGCACGGCCGAAACGCGCGAGCAGATCGAACGAGGCGTGCCAGGCCGAGGCGATCGCCCAATCGTGGACGGCGAGTCGTGGAGCAGTTCATGCCGACTGCGCGAGCGGTTCCTTCTGTATTAGCGCGGTCGGCAGGGTCGAGTGGTCGCTGGGCTGGCGTCCTGCGCGTCGCGTAGTACTTCGGAGATCGCCACGTGGTACGACGTTCGACGTTGCCACGCATGGCGTCGGGTCGCGCGCGGCGAGCGTCTACTTCAGCTTCGCCTTCCGCGCGGCGTCCCTGGCGGCGAGAATCTGATCGGCGTGGGCGTGGGCGTGGGTCGCGTAGATCTCCAGCCACCTGTGGACCGTGTATCGGCCATGCTCGGTGTGCGTGCCTTCGCGCAGCCACTCGGCTTCCGACAGCCGATCGAGGATCTCGGCGGTGGTACGACGGGCTGCGTTGAAGGCGTCGAGCGAGGCCTCGATGGGCCGGTCGTCGTAGTAGAGCTTTTTGGCGAACTCTTCCTGGTCGTATCCGACGATGTTCGGGCTCGGCGACGCGATGAGCAGGCGCAAACGGATCGCGGAGGTCATCTCGCTGTCGGCGAGGTGGTGAACAATCTGGCGCGCCGTCCATTTCCCCTCTCCAGGCGGCGTATCCAGCTCCTCGTCCTTCGCGCCGGCCAGCGCTTCCGCGACGACCCGATACCCATCCTTGTAGGCGTCCAGCAGCTGCTGTCGCGTCTCCCTGTCCATCAGTCCGGCCCTCCGTGTGTTCCCGCGGCCCCCGGCGATCCGGTCAGCCTCGCGTCCTGGCGATCCCCGGCGCTGCCGCTTCCTGCTCGGTCGGCTCGAGATGATGCTCGATCAGGTGATCGCGCAGGCACTCGAACGCCTCGCTCGGCGTGTCCGCGTACTGAAGCAATTCGAGATCCTGTTCCGCGATGGCTCCCCATTCGGACATCGGGCCGAAGTTGAGGATTGCATCCCAGTACGGCCGCCCGTAGAGGACGACGCCAATCTTCTTCGACAGCTTGTCGGTCTGGACCAGCGTGAGAATCTCGAAGAGTTCGTCGAGGGTGCCGAATCCGCCCGGGAAGATCACCAGCGCCTTGGCAAGATAGGCGAACCAGAACTTCCGCATGAAGAAGTAGTGGAATTCGAAATGCAGCCCGTCCGTGATGTATGGATTGGCTCCTTGTTCGAACGGCAGACGGATGTTGAGCCCGATGGTCTTGCCACCCGCTTCGCGTGCTCCCCGATTCGCCGCCTCCATGATGCCCGGGCCGCCGCCCGAGGTGACGACGAAGCGATGGTGTTCCGACGGGAGCGTGCGGCTCCACGTGGTGAGCAGCCGCGACAACTCCCGGGCTTCCTCGTAGTACCGCGCCCACTCGAGCGCCTTCCGGCTCTTCTTGAGTTCGGCTTCGTAGTGGCCGTCAGCTCCCGGCACGCCGCGCGCGCGAAGCGTCTTGAGCGCCCGCTCGGCCCGTTCGCGGCTGTGGACGCGGGCCGAACCGAAGAACACGACGGTGTCCTGAATCTTCTGCTCGCGGAATCGGCGGAGCGGCTCGAGGTATTCGGCCAGAATACGGATGGGCCTGGCTTCTGCGCTTTCGAGGAACTCGGGAAAGAGGTAGGCGAGCGGCTGCTGAGACATGCCTGAGGTCACTTTAGCAGATGTTAAAATCCGGCCTTGTCGCGGTTTTCCCCGCAATTACCCTCACGTAGAGTGAGTTCAGTCCAGACACATGGCCGTCAAGGCAACCTCCGCTGAAGCTCGATGTCACGATGGACATCACCGCCTTTCCAGACATCGTCTTCGGAGCCTTCTTCGACTCGACTGCGCTGGCGGCCTGGCATGGCACGTCGCGGTCGATCGCGATTCCGCGTCTGCTCGGCCCGTACGTGCTCGAGTGGCCACCGTCCGTTGAACGCGACGAAGTGCTCGGCAGGATGGGAGGCATCTTCCGGGCGACGGTGATGCATATCGAGCCGAACGACCACGTGTTCCTGGCTGATGCATTCTGGCTGCCACCCGACGGCGGCCCACTCGGCCCGCTGGCTGTGCAGATCACATTGACCGCACAAGCGACGCCCGACGGGACCCGCTCGACGGTGGTGCGGGTCGTGATGACCGGATTCGACAACGGTGTACGCTGGAGGCGGTACCTGGGTCTCGCCACCACGCAGTGGCAGACGGCGCTCGGCGTGTTGAAGAGATCGTTGGAGAAATAGCGATGGTGTTCACTCCCCTGATCGTGGCGGCGGCGCTCGTCGCCGCGGCGCCGCAGCAACCGGCGGCGCCCTCCCATCCGGCGGCAGACGAGACACGACCCGCAACGCTGATGCCCGGCATCCAGGGTGTGCACTTCGCCATTTCGACGCGCCGCGAGGAGGCGCAGAAGTTCTTCGACCAGGGGCTGGCGTTCGTCTATGCGTTCAATCACGAGGAGGCGGTGCGTTCGTTCCGCCGCGCCGCGGAGATCGATCCCGGCTCGCCGATGCCGCACTGGGGAATCGCGCTGGCGCTGGGGCCGAACATCAACCAGGACGTGGACCCCGCGCGCGAGCAGGCGGCCTACGACGCCGTGCAGCGCGCCGTCGCACTGGCGGTCCGGGCGCCGGCGAAGGAGCGGGCTTACGTTACGGCGCTGGCGAAGCGGTATTCCAGGGATCCGAAAGCCGACCTGAAGGCATTGGCGGTGGAGTACAAGGACGCGATGCATCAGCTCACGCGCACGTATCCGAACGATACGCACGCTGCAACGCTGTATGCGGAAAGCCTGATGGACCTGCATCCGTGGGCGCTCTACGCCGCGGACGGTTCGCCGACCGAAGGGACCAACGAGATCGTGGAGGTCCTGGAGCGGGTGCTCGAGCGCGAGCCCGATCATGTCGGCGCGAATCACTACTACATCCACGCAACCGAGGCGTCGCTGACGCCCGAACGGGGGATGAAGAGTGCGAAGAAGCTCGAGACGCTGGTGCCGGCGGCAGGCCACCTGGTCCACATGCCGTCGCATACCTACATGCGCACCGGCGACTACGCCGCTGCCGCGGTCGGCGAACGCGCGCGCTGCGGAGGTGGACCGCAAGTACATCGCGGAGACGCACGCCGGCGGGTTCTATCCCGACGATGTACTTCAATCACAATCTCGACTTCCTCGCCTCGGCGGCCATGATGGCGGGCCAATACGCCGACGCGATGAAGGCCGCGCAGGAACTGACCGCCAACGTGACGCCGATGCTGGCCGACATGCCGATGCTCGAGCCGTTCGGGGCGAAGACGCTGTTCGTGCTGCTGCGTTTCGCGAAGTGGAACGATGTGCTGGCGTTACCGAGGCCGGCCGATCAGGCGACGCTGCTCACGGCCCTGTATCACTTCGGTCGCGGAGTCGCGCATGCGGCACTGGGCGCGACTGCGGAAGCCGGGAAGGAACGCGACGCGTACGTCGCAGCGAAGCGCACCATCCCCCCGGACACCATGTTCAACCTGAATCCCGCGGTGAACGTGTTCGCGGTAGCCGACAACGTGCTGGACGCGCGCATTGCCGCCGCGCAGGGCGACGTCACCGGGGCCATCGAATTGTGGCGGAAGGCGGTCGCCGCCGAGGATCAGATCAGCTACAACGAACCGCCGGACTGGTTCTACCCGACGCGCGAGTCACTGGGCGCTGCGCTGTTTCGAGCGAAGCGCTTCGAGGAAGCCGACCTGGCGTTCCGCGAGGATCTCGAACGGAATCCCGACAACGGGCGCTCGCTGTGGGGCCGCTGGCAGGTGCTGCGCGCCGCCGACGGCGATGTACCGGCCACGCTGGTCGTCCGTCGCCGGTTTCAGGATGCGTGGGCTGACGCCGATACCGCGCTGAAGCTCGAGGACTTCTAGGTTGGCCGGGATGTAGTGAGGGCCAAAACATCCGACGCTATCGAGATCCGTCAACCGCGTCGCGCCGTGCGCACCTGGCGCACGATCAGGTAGCCAATCCCGCCTGCAATCGCGGCCGCGCCGGCGAGAAGGCCGACGGCGGCATACGTCACCGGTCCGGGCGGAGGTGGGACGTCTCGACGCGCGGCGTCCGTCGCGGCGCGACGTCTCAGCAACTCCAGCGCGAGGCTCTCCTCCCCCTGGCTCATGGCCCAGCGATGGTTCGCCGCGAGTAGTGAGCGCATCACTGGCGCGAGTGCCTGCAGCAGCGGCTTCGCGGCACGGATGTGCCAGTCATACCTCGCGTTCACGAACGCGCCGTCCTGCTCGAGTGTCCAGATGCCCTGGCCCACGAAGTCGCCCGTCGCCTCGAGCGCGAAGCGCTCAGGATAACGGCTCTCGACGACCACGAACTCCCACGCCAGCGTGTACGGCAGCCAGCCTTTCGTGCGCACCCGCACGCGCTGACCGCGCCCGTCCGGTCCCGCGGCTTCGAGTTCCTCGACGTTCACGTACACCGCCGGCCACCAGCGCGGCAGATCGAGGGGATCGCGAAGCACGTCGGCGACTTCGCCCCGCGTTGCCTCGACGCGCCACGTGGTCACGAAGTGGTAGTCGTTCGGATCGGACATGGGCTGAGAGCTCAAGAACCTGTAATGCACGAATGCAGAATGCAGGAATGCACGACGCCAGCACGCAGGAACACACGAACGAACGACACGCGAACTGCCCGGAGCGCCGCTCACGCGCTCGCCGAGCCAGGGACGCGTCGCGAACTGACGTATATCAGCTGGCGTAGGGCCTGATGCCGCGCCCGGCCAGCGCGCCCAGAAGCCGCCGACGCAATTCGTTGGCCACCCGGCCCTGGTTGAGCGGCAGCGTCTTGAACTTCGAGAGGATTGTGGCGTGGCCGTCGGCGATCGACACCACGCCGGGAATCTCGATCGGCTCGATCAGCACGCCGGACCATCTGGGATCGTCCTGCATCGACGCGCCCACGTCCCGAATCGTGCCGAACACGCGGTCCAGGTTTTCGCTGTACAGCACGCGCACTTCGACGACCGCATACGCGAACTGCTTGCTCAGGTTTGCCAGCGTGTTGACGGTGCCGTTCGGGAACACCTGCACGGCCCCTTCCGCATCGCGCAGCACGATCGTGCGCAGGTTGATCTGCTCGACGACCCCGCTCACCCCGTTGATGCGCGCGATATCACCGACGCGGACCTGGTCCTCGAGGATCATGAAGAACCCCGAGATGACGTCCCGCACGAGGTTCTGGGCGCCGAAGCCGATGGCCAGGCCGGCAATGCCCGCACCGGTGAGGATCGGCAGCACGTCGATGGTCAGTTCGCGCAGCACCATCAGGACGGCGACGAACCAGACGGTGACGGTGACCAGGCTGGTGAGGATCCCGCCGAGCGTGCTGGCGCGGCGCTGCCACTCGAGATCGGACTGCGTCCGACGCCGCAGGAGCCGCTGCTGCAGGTGCTCGATCGCCAGGTTCGCCGCGCGGATGGCGATCGCGGCGCCGACGATGATGACGACCAGGTTCACGCCGTGGGTGAGCGCCCATTCCACCATCCAGCGCGGGTTCCATGTCGCGTCGGTGATGCCGAATCGCGCCAGGCCGAAGGAGACGCTGCCGATGGCGGCGACAGCGAACGCCAGCAGCCGGAGGGCACGGATCAACCCGGTGGCCCGTTCATGCAGCGCCTTGCGGCTTTCCGGGCTGACCGCCTCCACTCGGTTCAGGGCCCGGTGCACCAGAGCGTGCGCCGCGGCCACGACGATGGCGGCGACGCCGAACGCGGCAACGATGGCGAGAATGGTCAGGACGGAATCGCGCATCAGAGCTGCTGGATCTTCAGGTAGTTCGCGTTCGTACGCGACAGGTCCGGGTTGATGCTCACGAGGACGACGCTGTCCCCCGCCCTCACGAAGCCGCGCCACACCAGTTGCTGCCCAATCAGCAGGCCGGCGGCACTGACGTTCTCTGCGATATCGGTGCAGACGGGAACGACGCCCCAGTACGGGGCCAGTCGGCGCGCCGTGTCGGCGCGATCGGTGGTGGCAATGATCGGCACGCGCGGTCGAAGCGCGGACAGCCGCCGTGCCGTCCCGCCGCCGCGGGTCACCGCGACGATTGCCCGTGCGCCACTCTGCTCGGCAAGCGTGACCGCGGCTTCGCAAATCGCCTGCGCATGACCGCTCTCGCGGTCGTCGGCGCGATTCACCGGCACGCGGCTGGCGATGTCGGCCTCGGCTTCGCTGATGATCGTGTCGAGCACCTGGACGACCCTCGCGGGGTGGGCGCCTGACGCCGTCTCGCCGGCGAGCATGATGGCGTCGACGCCGTCTTCGACCGCGTTCGCGGCGTCGCTCACTTCGGCGCGGGTCGGGCGACCCTCGACGGTCATCGACTCGAGCACCTGCGTCGCCAGAATCACCGGGATCTTCCGCGCGCGGGCCCGCCGGGTGATGTCCTTCTGCGCCCGCGGCACCCGCTCCAGTGGCATCTCCAGTCCGAGATCGCCGCGCGCCACCATGACCATGTCGCAGCAGTCGAGAATCCCGTCGAGTTCGTCGAGCGCCTGCGGCCGCTCGATCTTGGCAATGAGCGGCACGTCGCCGCCGTTGTCTTCGACGATCTGCCTGGCGCGGCGCAGGTCGTCGGCGCTCTGCACGAAGCTGAGGGCCACGAGGTCCACACCGAGCGCGAGGCCGAACTGGAGATCGTCCACGTCCTTGAGCGTGATCGCCGACGTCGGCAGCGGCACGCCGGGCGCGTTGATCCCCTTGTGCTCGCCGAGCAGGCCTCCTTCAATCACGGTGGTACGGATCGCCGAGTCGTCGGCATCGATGACCTCGAGCTCGATCGTGCCATCCGACAGCAGCAGGTGATCGCCGGGATTGACGCCGCGCGCCAGGCCTTCGAAGGACGTCGAGATCACACCAGGCTTGCCGAGCGCGTCTCCGATCGCGATGCGAAGGGACCCGCCCGGTTCCAGACGGATCGGACGCCCGCCCTCGAGCCGGCCGGTGCGAATCTTGGGTCCGCCGAGGTCCTGCAGAATGGCCACCTCGCGACCGGCACGCCTGGCCGCGCTTCTCACTCGCGCGAACGTGGCGGCCTGCGATTCGTGAGTGCCGTGCGAGAAATTGAGCCGAACGATGTCAGTGCCGGCGGTGATGAGGGCGTCGAGCAGGTCGTCGGAGTCGGAGGCGGGACCCACCGTGGCAATGATCTTTGTCTGCCGCATGTAGAATCCACTCATTATGGGCCAGATTGTTCCCGACCTTATTGAGCGCTACCTGAGCGGATTGAATCGCGCGCACGATGCCGTGCTCGATGAGATCGCACGCGCGGGCAGCGACGCCGACCTGCCGCTCATCGACGCTGAAGTTGGAGCGCTGCTGCGGGTACTGGCCACGGCAATCGGCGCGCGGCACATCCTGGAGATCGGCACATGCGTCGGCTACTCGGGGATCTGGCTGGCTGGCGCATTGCCGAACGACGGGATGCTGATCACGATGGAAAAGGATGCAGACCGCGCACGGATCGCAAAGGCCAACTTCGAGCGCGCGGGACTTGGCGATCGCGTCAGCATCATGGTCGGCGACGCGCAGCTCAAGATCGCGAAGGTGGCCGGACCGTTCGACCTGATTTTTCAGGACGGTCACAAGCCGCTGTACAACACGCTGCTCGAACCGCTCGTCGGGCTGCTCCGTCCGGGCGGACTGCTGGTCACCGACAACGTGTTGTGGGACGGAGAGGTGGTCCCCGGCTTCGTCGACACTCCGCGGAACAACGCCGACGACACGCGCGCCATCATCGAGTACAACGAGCGCGTCAGCGTCCACCCACAGCTGCTCACGTCGATAGTGCCGCTGCGCGATGGGGTCGCGATTTCAGTGAAACGCGGCTGACCCGCAGGGAGTACCGATGAACATCGAACGCTGGTTGAAAGCGGCGATTGCGGACGCCGAGCAGCGCGGTCTCCCCGAACTGAAGCCGCTGCTCGAAGCGCTGGCTCAGGCAACCCGGGCGCTGCGGGCGGCGGGATTTGGCGAACAGGCGAATGGCCCCACAGAGCATTGACACCTTCGGCCGGCGGCTTCGGGCCGGCGAGATCACCTCGACGGCGGCGGTTGGCGACTGTCTGGAGCGCATCGAGCGGCACAACCCGCGCCTGAACGCTTTCATTCTCGTGATGGCCGAGGAGGCACGACGGCAGGCTGCGGAGGCAGATCGTGAGCTCGCCGCCGGAGTCGACCGTGGGCCGCTGCATGGGGTTCCCGTATCGGTCAAGGATCTGTTCGACGTGGCCGGCACGGTGACGACAGCGGCGTCGCGCGTCAGGGACGGTCTCGTGGCCAGCGAGGATGCGCCGGTGATTTCGCTCCTGCGGCGTGCAGGCGCGGTGATCGTCGGCAAGACGAACCTGCACGAGTTCGCGTTCGGCACGACCAACGAGGACTCGGCGTTCGGACCCGCCCGCCATCCACTCGACCCGATCCGATCGCCAGGCGGCTCCAGCGGCGGCTCGGCGGCCAGCGTCGTTGCAGGAATGGCCCTCGCCAGCCTGGGGACGGACACGGGTGGCTCGATCCGGATTCCTGCCGCGGCATGCGGGCTGGTCGGACTCAAGCCAGGTTACGACGAGGTCTCGGTGCGTGGTGTCGTCCCGTTGTCGCGGACGCTCGACCACGTCGGCCCGCTCACCACGACGGTGACCGATGCGTGGCACCTGCTCCACGCCCTGCGCGATCGCGCGCCGGTCAAACCGCTGTCGCCGACCCCGGTTGCTTCGCTGCGGCTGGGTGTGCCGCGACGGTACTTCTGCGACCTGCTTGATGATGATGTGCGACGCACCTTCGAGGCGTCAGTGGACGCACTGCGCAAGCACGGTGCGACGGTGGTGGATGTGGACATCCCACACGCGGGCCTCATCGCGCCGATCTACCTGCATATCGTCCTTGCCGACGCGGCGGCCTATCACGCCGATGCACTCGACGCGATGCCTGAGCGATATACGCCGAACGTCCGCCTGCGGCTCGAGATGGGCCGCTACGTGACGGCAGAAGACTACGTGCGCGCGCTCGACGGTCGCCGCACGCTGCACGGCGAAGTGGACGGGGCACTGGCGGGCAGTCACGCCCTCCTGTTGCCGACCCTGCCCATCGTCGCGCCGATACTGGGGGCAAACTTCGTGCAGGTCGGGGCAACGCGCGAGCCGGTGCGCAACGTGATGCTTCGCCTGACGCAGTTGTTCAACCTCACCGGGCACCCGGCCATCACCCTTCCGTGCGGGGCGTCGGCGACCGGTCTGCCGTGCGGCCTGCAACTGGCAGGCGCGATGGGTCAGACCGACAACCTTCTTCACATCGCTCGCGGCGTAGAACTGGCGCTCACCTCGAATCGTGAGATCGACTGATTCTTCAAATCGTCATCCGTCCAACCAATCGTCAAACCGTTCAGATCAATCGTCAAATCGTGCAATCGTTCAATCGTCAAATGTTCATCCCATCGGCTGTCCGGGCATCGGCCTCGGCGGCACCTGAATGTCCGGCGGTCCAGCGGGGGGAGGGATGTCGGGCGGCGGAACGGGTTTGATATCGGGCGGCGGCGTGTCGATGATGTCGGGCGGCCGCGGAACCGTCGGTTGGGGTTGTTCGATCATGCTTATCTATCGTGCAAACCGCGCACCCGGCCGAAGCCCGGCGTTAGCCCGACTGTGCCGCGGCCCTGTGTCTGGCGGGCCGCGGATCGCCGACAGTTAGTGTCCACTCGACCGCGCGCGGTCAGGCTGCTCTGCCCGCCATCAGCATTCGTCGAGAGCCGGAGCGGCGGTACGACTTCGGCGACGCAGAGACGATTAGCGGCCCGACCCTGGCGTGCGCGAGAACTGGACCTGGAACGATCCGGAGTTATCCGTCGGGTTCGAGTCGTTGACTCCGAAGAACAGCTGGCCCGAATCCGACATCGTCACCTCGGTGTTCGCGCCGACTGCGAACGGCCGCCCGTTGCCGACGCGGCCGATCAGCGCACCAGCCGGGGCCGCCGTCAGCGGGGACCGGGGGTCAATCCGCGCAGCAGCATTGCCGTCCGGTGACGCGTGCTCGCTGCCGTCCGCGTTCAGCTGTATCTGCCCGCTCGCCGCCACGCGAACCCGGTCACCCCGGCGCACCTGCGTCAACGCCGGTGTCCACGCCTGACGTGCGTCAACCGTAATGGTGCGGGCATCCGCCATCCCGCTCGCGACCGCGCCAGGCTGCTGCGCCTGTCCCGCTCCCGGCTGACTGAAGTAGATGCGCGACAATTGCTGGGCCGCGAGTTCTCGGCGCTCGCCGCTCGACATCCGGAAGACCACAACAAGGGGCGTGGAGTGGTCCGAGGGATTGGCGTGCCCGACTTCCTCCACGCGACCGTGCAGGACCGTGCCGTCGCGCAGAACGGCGGCCTGCTGCGACCCGCTTATCTCCGGGTTCACGTCCGAGGTGCCACCAAAGTCGATGTATGCGATCTGATCGATCGGAATACGAGGCTCTTCAGAGAAGCTCGTGCGCACGATCAACTCGTTGCAATCGCGGCAACCGATGTTCTGCGCCGGTTTCCGCTCGCCGGATTTCATGACGATCGTCGCGTTGTTCTGCGCGGCCACGGGCGCCGCCGGGACGAACAGGGCCGCTGTGATCAGCGCACCCATCCATACTGTCGCCTTCATGTTTTCCCCCTGACTATCTCGTTGCCGGTCAACTGCAAAGAACGGGCCTCGGCGCGACCGGCAATGCACCACGATATTTCCGGTTCGCGACCACCTGAACAACGGCTGCCTGCACAGGCGGCTCACACGCGCAGCCCGACCGCGCGCATCAACTCTAGTGCATTGCTGCGCTCCACCACCCCGTCGCGCAT
The DNA here is from genome assembly GCA_963697745.1 of uncultured Acidobacteriota bacterium. GTDB lineage: Bacteria > Acidobacteriota > Vicinamibacteria > Vicinamibacterales > CAVVIG01 > CAVVIG01. Next base: position 133,777 of record CAVOPD010000008.1, read on the forward strand.
CCGATAGTCGAACAGCATGCGGCCGTTCTCGATGCGATCCTCGAAATGCACGTTCCTGGCGTGATCGCTCATGCTCGCGGCGAGCGTGGTGAGCGCCAGGTCGTGCGTCGTCACCAGACCGATCGCGCCGGCGTCCACGAGAGCCCGGACCACTGCCTCTGCGCCGATCCTGCGATCGTGCGAATTGGTCCCGTGAAGGATCTCATCCAGCAGAAACAGGACAGGGGGTCTGACCCTGGGGTCTGACCCCGGGGTCTGACCCCCTTCACCGGTCAGCTGGACGATGTCGCGGATCTTGAGTATCTCGCTGTAGAAGCGGGAGTGCCCCTGCTGCAGTGAATCCTCGACGCGTATGGTGGCACCGATCGCCAGGGGGGAGAGCACGAGCCGCTCGGCGCGCACTGGCCCGCCTGCCAGCGCCAGAACGGCATTCGTGCCTACCGCTCGAAGAAGGGTGCTCTTGCCGGACATGTTCGACCCGCTGATGATGAGCACACGCGGCGCCTGGCCGCCCAGCGAGACGTCGTTGCGAATCGCGGATGCGTCAGGCAGAAGTGGATGTCCCAGTGCAACCGCGTCGAACACAGGTCCGCCCGCCTCGATGGTCGGAAAGGGATCGCGCGGATGTTCGTACGAGTACGTCGCGAGCGAGGCGAGCGCTTCGAACTCCCCGATCGCCGCGATCCATCCGGCAAGCGCTGCACGATGGTTCTGGTGCCATCGGTCAATGGCGACGGCGGCCTGGCTGCGGACGAGCAGGAGCAGGCCGAATGGACGCACGAACTCGTTGCGCAGCGCGTCACGGGCGGCAATCGAGCGACGCAACCGGGCGATCAGCACTGACGGCCTGGCTTGCCCCTCGAGCGCACCGCGAAGCGTCGCAAGTCGAGCGGCGTGGAACACCTCGACTTCGAGCCGGCCGAGCAACGCTTCCAGCAGCGACAGGTCGTCGGCCGCGGCATCGACGCGCCGGATCACCTGCCAGACGCGCCGTTTGTAGACGAGTGCAATCGCCGCCGGAACTGTGAGCCAGGCCAGCACCACCGGGCTCGAGATCCAGCCCGCGAACATCGCGCTCACCAGTGCGGCAGTGAGAGCCGCACACGAGGCAAACAACACAGCGTGCGCCGGCCCGAGACCGACCGGCGCGGCGGCAGCCCAGTTCGTGAGCGCCCCCGTTCTCGACACATGCGCCTCGGCCGAGAGCACGGCGAGCGTCTCGCGAAAGTCCAGGCGATCTCGCAACTCGGCAACTGCAGCCTGCCGCTCGATAACCTCGACACGTCCCGCCGGCGTACTCAGCCAGTCGGCGAGCGTTTGTTCGCCCGCCTCGGTTCGTGCCGTATCAATCAGCTGGAAGAGCGACCCCGGACCAAAGAGATCCAGGTCGCGCGCATAGTGGTGATCCCCGATGAATCGCGCGCCATCGGGTCCCGCGCCAGCCCAGGTGCCCTGCAGGCGGGACACGCCGCGCTCGTAATAGCGCCGCGCACGCAGCACGCGATCGTTCGCGTTGAGCACGCGCGCATGCGCGACCAGCAATGCGGCGAACGCCAGGGCCGGAACCAGCAGCCAGACTGGGCTGATCAGCGCACGCGCAAACGCCAGCCACGCAACCAGCGCGGCGATCGCAAAGATGGCGAGGCGCAGGTTCGAGATGACGAGATGACGACGGTCGCCCTCGGCTGCCGCAACGGCCAGCCTGGACAAGCGGGCATCGTACTCCTCGCGTGGTTCGGCCCCGGTCACGGTATGCGTCTAGACCCGCGCCAGCAGTTCGAGCGCCAGCGTCACGTAGTCGTCTACCGCGGCGAGCTGTTCATTCAGATCGATGAACTCGTCCGAGGTATGAGCGACGTGTATCGAGCCCGGGCCAAAAAGGAGCGGCTGCCCCCACGCGCGCAGGAACGGGATGTCGGTGGTATACGGGAACACCGCAGTCTCGAAGCCCGGCACCGTCACCATCTTCACGGGCGGCACTTCGAGAATCGGCTCGACGGACACGCGGGACTCGTAGCTCGCGAGCAGGTCGCGCACGAACGCCGCGTCGCTGACGGTTCGGAACATCAGCTCCGCCTGCGCCATCGGCGACACCACGTTCGGAGCCACGCCGCCGGAAATGAGGCCGACGATGTAATGGGTCCGGCCAAGCAGAGCATCCGCCGGCCACTCCACGCTTCGAAGTTCGATCAGCACGTCGAGCAGTTTGTCGATCGCCGACTCGCCCAGGTGTGGAAACGATGAATGCGCGGCGCGGCCGGTGGACTTCAACAGGACGCGCTGGATGCCGCGGGTGGCGAGGCCAAGGCGGCGGTCGGTCGGCTCTCCGTTGATCAGGTACTTGCAACCGCGCGCCTCGACGTTCGCGCGCTTCGCCCCTTCGCTGCCCCGCTCCTCGCCTACCACGAAGAGCAGGCCGACCCGCGTCTCGCCCCGGTGCCGCAGGATCTCCGCGGCCGCTACCTGCGCGGCCAGGATGCCCTTCGCATCGCACGCACCGCGCCCATAGATTCGCCCCTGCTCGATCCGGCTCGGGAAGAACGGCGGAACGCAATCGAAGTGCGTCGAGTACACCACGACCGGCGGCTCGGGGCCCGCGGTGGCCAATACGTTGAAGCGCGTATCGTCCACCTGCTGTTCGACTACCGCGAAGCCGAGTTCCCTGAGGTAGTTCGACAGGAAGAATGCGGCCGCGCCTTCGCGGCCAGTCGTCGAATCGATGTCCACCAGCGAACGGGTAAGCCCGACGAGATCGACGCGGCCCTGCACTACCTGCTCCATGCGTCCGGTTCCGTCGGTCGGTGGTCCGCCTGGGTGGACATGGCCTACTCCGCGTATGCGGGCTTGAGAAGCTGCAGTTCCTTCAGCACGCGGAGGATTTTTTCCTTCGATGCGGCCGACGGCGAACACATCGGCAGCCGGTAGCGCTCTTCGAGGAGTCCCATCGCGGCCATCGCGGCCTTCACCGGCACGGGATTGGACTCGACGAAGTTGACCTGCATCAGCGGGAGGATGCGGTTATGGACGGCGCGGGCGGTCTCGAAGTCTCCCCGCGCGGCGGCGCGTACCATCTCCACCATGTCGGCCGGAATCTCGTTCGACGCAACGGAGATCACGCCGCGGCCGCCAATCGCCATCAACGGGAGCGTCAGCGCATCGTCTCCCGAGAGGACGATGAAGTCCGACGGCACGAGGCGGCAGATCTCGATCATCTGGCTGATGTTCCCCGAGGCTTCCTTGACGCCGATGATGTTCCGAATCGCGGCGAGACGCTCCAGCGTCGTCGGCTCCACGTTGACGCCCGCACGTCCGGGCACGTTGTAGACGACGATCGGCAGGTCGGTGCTCTCCGCAAGGGCGCTGTAGTGGAGAAACAGGCCCTCCTGTGTCGGCTTGTTGTAATACGGGGTGACCGACAGGAGGCCGCTGGCGCCGGCCTTCTTCATGGCCGCAGCCAGGTGAATGACCTCACGCGTATCGTAACCGCCGGCACCGGCGAGCACCGGCGCCCTGCCTTTTGCTTCATCCACCAGGATCTCGACGATGCGTACACGCTCGTCGTGCGTCAGGGTGGGGTTCTCACCCGTGGTGCCGCACGGCACCAGGAAGGAGATACCAGCGTCGAGCTGACGACGTCCGAGTCGGCGGACCGCCTTCTCGTCGAGGTCGCCGGACCTGGTGAACGGAGTGACGAGCGCTGTTCCGACGCCGGTGAAGTTGATGTTCATAAACCCGTTCCGACTGAATCGCTGTTTTCAGATTCGCAAACGTAGGGGCGGGTCTTCAGAGCCGCCCGTCATTCCGTCAGTTGGCCATCAGCGAGCCGCAATTCCCAGAACGTCCTGCATGGTGAACCAGCCGTGTCGTCCATTCACCCACTGCGCCGCGGTCAGGGCTCCCCGGGCGAACGCACCACGGTCCCTCGCGGTATGTGTCAGCGTAATCGATTCTGACGGTCCGTCGAAACCGATGGTATGGGTGCCGGGAATGTAGCCGGCGCGCGTGGCCGAGACGTCGATGCCGCGCGTGTAGCCCGCGTCCTGCATCGATCGCTTGAGCTTCAACGCGGTTCCACTCGGTGCATCCTTCTTCGCCCCGTGGTGCGCCTCATGAAGATACGCGCCGAATTCAGGTTGGGCCGCAAACAGCTGTGCGGCTCGGGCGACCAGCGCCTCGAACGTCACCACGCCGGTCGAGAAGTTCGGCGCGGCGACGATGCCCACGCCGGCATCCGCTATCGCCTTCCGCAGCTCGGCTTCGTGCTGCTGCCAGCCGGTCGTTCCGAGCACGATGTTGACGCCTCGCCTTGCCAATGCCGCGACGTTGCCGACCACCGCTTCGGGCGAGGTGAAGTCGATCGCGACGTCCACGTCGTTCCAGCGTGCATCGTCGAGCGTGGCAGTGTGGTCGGGGGACTTCGGGTCCACGACCCCGGCCACCTCGCACTGGTACTGCGCGGCGAGCTCGCCGACGAGCCGGCCCATCTTTCCGTAGCCGACCAGCAGGATGCGCATCAGGCGCCTACTTTCGCGCTGAAGAACTGATCGTGCAAGTGATTCATGGCGGACACCACGTCGGCGTCCCGCAGGACGAACGTGATGTTCCGGCGCGACCCGGCCTGGGACACGAGTCGGAGAGGCACCTTCTCCAGCGAATTCACCGCGCGTCCGAACAGCGTCGGATCGGATCGCAGGTTCTCGCCGACGATGCAGACGATGGCCATGTCGGGTTCGGTGCTGACCTCGGCGAAGTTGCGGAGGTTGCTGATGATGTCGTCCAGCCGGCGCGTGTTGTCGACGGTGACCGAGACGCTGACCTCGGAGGTCGTGACCACATCGACCGGCGTCCGGAAGCGTTCGAACACCTCGAACAGCCGGCGCAGGAACCCGAAAGCCATCAGCATCCGTGTCGAGGTGATGTCGATCACCGTCACGCCGCGCTTGCACGCGAGCGCGGTGAGCGTGCCTCGGCTGCCTCGCCCTGCCGCCGTGATCATCGTCCCACGGACCTCGGGTCGACGTGAGTTGAGGATGCGAACGGGGATGTTCTTCGCGACCGCGGGCAGGATCGTGCTCGGATGCAGCACCTTCGCGCCGAAGTAGGCCAGCTCCGATGCCTCGGCAAACGACAGTTCAGGAACGAGGACGGGGCTGGGCACCACGCGCGGATCGGCCGTGAGCATACCGTCCACATCGGTCCAGATCTGAATCTCGCCGACGTCGAGACACGCGCCGAAGATGGCGGCGGAATAATCACTGCCGCCGCGTCCAAGCGTGGTCGTGACGCCGTTCGCGGTGGCGCCGATGAAGCCGCCCATCACCGGCACCTGTCCAGCCGCGGACAGCGCCCCGACGATGGCGTTGGCGCGCTCGGCGGTGGCTTCCATGTCCGGCAGCGCGGCCGAGTGTTCGGCGTCAGTGACCAGTACCTGCCGCGAGTCCACCCAGGCGCTGTTCACCCCCTGCTGCCGGAACGCGGCGGCGACGATGCGGCTGCTGGCGAGTTCGCCGATCGCCTGGAGTGCGTCGGACGCGGCCGGTGTCACCTCTCCCTGCTCCGCCCAGCGAAGGACGTCCGCGGACAGGGCGTCGAAGTCGGACGTCAACTGCGCAATCAGCGCGTCCAGCGCAGCGGCCCTGCACCAGCGTGGACGCCACGGTGACATGGCGTGCCAGCAGGTCCGCTACCTTCTGCGCCGCACGTTCGCCCTGTCGATCGCCCGCGAGCCGACCGGTCTCCACGAGCGTATCGGTGACCTTCGACATCGCGGACACGACCACCACCGGCGGCAGGTCGCCGGCGTTGTCGGCCCACTGGCGGCGGACGATGTTGATCACCCGGTTCATCGCATCCGCGTCGGCCACCGACGTGCCGCCGAACTTCATGATGACGTTCACAGCAGACCCTCGGCATGCATCAACTCGGCATTGAGGATGGCCGCGCCCGCCGCGCCCCGGATGGTGTTGTGGCCGAGTGCCACGAACTTGTAATCGAACAGCGGGCATGGGCGGAGCCGGCCTACCGAAACGGTCATGCCGCCGTCACGATTCACGTCGATCAGCGGCTGTGGCCGATTCAGTTCGTCGAGGTAGACGACCGGCTGCGGCGGCGCCGACGGCAGGTCCAGTTCCTGAGGACGACCGCGGAACGACCGCCACGCGTCGATGATCGCGTCGGGAGTGGGGCGCTGCTCGAGACCGACGGACACCGAGCAGGTATGACCGTTCTGCACCGGGACGCGGGTCGTCGTCGCGCTGATGCGCACTGGGTGATCGTCGATCCTGCCGACGCCACGTGTGCCGAGAATCTTCTTCGTCTCGGTCTCGATCTTCTCTTCCTCTCCGCCACCGATGTGAGGAATGACATTACCGAGAATGTCCCATGACGGTACGCCAGGATAGCCGGCGCCCGAAATGGCCTGCAGGGTCGTCACGATCGTCGACGTGAGTCCGAACTGGCGCAGTGGGGCCAGCGCCATGGCGAGTACCACGGCCGCGCAGTTGGGATTGGTGACGATGCGTCCCTTCCAGCCCTGGGCGGCAGCCTGCGCCTCGAGCAGTTTCAAATGGTCCGCATTCACCTCGGGGATCATCAGCGGCACCGTGTCGAACAGGCGATAGTTGCGCGAGTTGCTGACGACGACATGTCCGGCCTGCGCGAACGCCGCCTCGATCTCGCCGGCCACCGATGAGTCCAGCCCGGAGAACACGAGGGTCGGCGCGGTCCCGGGAGCCGCCGCTTCGACGACGCGATTCGCCACATCGTCGGGTAACCGGTTGGGAAGACGCCACGCCGCCGCATCCTTGAAGGCCTTCCCCGCGGAACGCTCGCTGGCTCCCAGATACGCCACCTTGAACCACGGATGGTCCGCGAGCAACGCGATGAACTGCTGGCCGACCATGCCGGTCGCGCCGAGGATTCCAACAGGAATAGCTGGCATAAACGCCTTCGTTTCTCCAAAAAAAAAGCCGACGCGGTGCAAACCGTGTCGGCAGGGTTCAGCTCGAAATGGTCGCTGGTGACTAGCGGTCGAGCACAACTCCTCCGACACGGTGGGCCCGCTTTCGACCGGTGCACTTTCGAGTCGTGGAGGTGAAGATCATGTGCGTGACTGGAGCTTAGCGTACGTTGTGACGGGCGTCGCGACCGTCGAAAACACGGTTGAGTATAGCATGGGAGGTTGATGCTTCAAGCGCTCTTCCATGCATGGGAACGGCGGCTCGCGTCGGTCAGCACGGACCGCATCGTGCGCCCGTTCGAGTGGGGTCTGGATTGGATGTCGGGGCACGCGCCTGCGGCGTCGCAGCCGGCCGAGACCATCGCGGGACTGGGTGTCGGACGTGATGGCGGACACGGACGCCTTCTTCACGCCGGCGCCGACGACGGAGTACACGCTCCACCCGCGCGAGGTAAGCGGCGAACAACTGCTGACCTTTCCAAGCGCGCTTCACACCCCGCACGTGGAGAACAACACCGTCTACGCGAGGCTGTTTCCCGCGCGCCAGCCGCCCGACCGCGCTCATCGCCCGGCGGTGCTCGTGCTGCCCCAGTGGAATGCCGACGAGGGCGGCCACGTGGGACTCTGCAAGCTGCTGACGATGAACGGACTCACGGCGCTGCGTCTCAGCCTGCCGTATCACGACCGCCGGATGCCGCCAGAGCTGCAGCGCGCCGACTACATCGTGAGTGCGAACATCGTGCGCACCGTGCAGGTGTGCCGGCAGGCGGTGCTCGACGCGCGGCGCGCGATCGCGTGGCTGCACGCGCAGGGCTACGATCGCATCGGCATTCTCGGATCGAGTCTCGGATCGTGCCTGTCGCTGCTGACCACGGCCCATGAACCGCTGCTGCGCGCCCAGGCGCTGAATCACATCTCGCCGTACTTCGCCGACGTGGTCTGGCAGGGCATTTCCACCGCTCATGTCCGCGAGGGGCTCGACGGGCATATCGAACTGGATCTGCTCCGCAGGCTGTGGCAGCCGCTCAGCCCGGCACACTTCATCGAGCGATTGCGGGACCGCAGGACACTGCTCGTCTACGCGAGATACGACCTGACCTTTCCCGTCGACCTGTCGCGCGAACTGGTTCGGCAGTTCGCAGCGCAGGGGATCCCGCACGAAGTCGCAGTGCTGCGCTGCGGGCATTACACGACAGGCATCAGCCCGTTCAAGTTCGTCGACGGCTGGATTCTCGCGCGGTTCCTGCGCCGTGCGCTGCTGTCGTGACAGCCTCGGCTCCTGACTCCGATCTTCGGCAGCTTGAAGAGGCGCGTGAAGAGCTGCCGGCGCCCCAGCGTCCTCCGCGGATCGGGCTCGGGTTCGGGATGGGTGGTGTTGATGATCCGCTCGAGCCGTGCGGCCGCGTTATTCAGATCGTAGAAAGCCGTGAGCTGATCGCGCGTCGTGACCGAGATGTCGTTGAGCAGCGGACGCATCTGCTCGTGCGGCAGCGGCCGGTTGATGCACTTGTCGCGAAAGACCAGACAGCGGCGCTGTTCGACCCGGCAGTTGGCGGCGATCTGCCGAAGCATGTCGATATGCGACCGTTGCAGCCGCTGCGGAATCTCCGCGGCGATGCGATCGCACTCCTGGACGACCTCCTCGATCGCCGGAATGAAAAAATCGATGTACTCGAGGACGGCAGTCGGATTCTCGAACTGCGCGGACTCACCCACCACGCGGATGCGATGGGCCCGCAGCATCTCGAGCGTGTTGAGCGCGTCGGCCTTGCGCAGCCGCGAGTTGCTCGACGACGTCCTGGACCGTGGGCTCGTCGTTCATCACAGGTACTTCAGCAGCCCTTGCAGCGCCTGGAACAGGACATCTGCAAGGTCGCGCACCAGGGGCGAGATTTCACCTTCGTTCACCGCCGTCGCCACCGTGACCGGGTTGGTGAGGAACAGCCAGATCGTCGCAACCGCGAGCACGACGACGAGCAGCGCGATGGCACCGAAGAGGCTCAGGCCGATCCGCTCGTATCGCATCAGATTCGACCTACGAGGATAGCGCAGTCACGATGATGCCCATCCCGCAAACGGCAGACGGGCCTCTGGCTACCTGACGGTCTGCGGCGGCACGAAGTTCCAGCGGCTCAGAAGGTGTCGGCCGCCAGAATGGACGGGGCTCCAAGGTCGAGCCTGGGAAGATCCTTCGCCACGACGCCGTAGTCGCCGACGACCAGGGTCGTGAGGCGAGCCGGATCGAGATACTGCAGCGCCACCCGGGTGACATCGTCAACGGTGACGTGCTCGGCGCGCGAGACGAACTCGTCGAAGTAGGTATCTGGCAGATCGTACAGCGCGAGCTGCGTGACCGCCCGCGCAAGCTGTTCCGCCGTCTCGAAGTTGCGGGCGTAGCCGCGCGTCAGCGCCGCAACTCCGAGCGCAAGCTCCTCGGCCGACACCGGCCTGGTATCCCGGATGCCGGCGATCTCCGCAGATCGATTCGTGGATCGCCTCCGCTGTCGCAGCGGTCTGGACGCTCACCTGCAGCGAGAACGGACCCGGGCAGTCTGCGGAAGTCGAACGACGTCCGCGCGCCGTAGGTGAATCCCTTCTCCTCGCGGAGGTTCAGGTTGATCCGGCTGACGAACTGGCCGCCGAGCACCATGTTCGCGGCGACCAGCGCGTGGTAGTCCGGCGTATTTCTCGCCACCGCCACGTGTCCGATGCGCAACTCGGATTGAGGTGCACCAGGGCGGGGGACGAAGTTCAGTCGCGGCGGGCCTGGCAGCGTGGGCGCCACTGGCAGCGGAGTTGTCGCCGCGCCGCTCCAGCCCGGCGAACACGTCGTCGGCGACGGCTTCGACGTCGGCGTGATCGCAATCACCCGCCACCACCAGCGTGGCGTCGGCCGGCCGGATGTATCCAGCGTGATAGGCGCGGACATCGTCGACGGTGAGCGAGGAGAGCGACAGCTCGCTGCCGAGCGGCGTGTGGCCGTAGGGGTGCTGTCCGTAGAGCAGCCGCATGAACGCGCGGTCGGCGACGGCGCCAGGCATGTCGCGCAGCTGCATGAGCCGATGAAGGCGCAGCTGACGGACGCGCGAGAAATCGGCCTCGTGCATCGACGGACGCACCACGATGTCGGCCAGGAGCGACACCGCCGGCCTCATGAAGCGACTGAGCACGGTGACCGTGAAGAGGGTGGCGTCGGGGCCGATGTCCGAGTCCAGCTGCGCGCCGATGCGCGCGAGCGCCTCATGAAGCTCGATGGACGACAGTTTGCCGGTGCCCTCGTCCAGCATGTCCGCCGTGATCGCGGCGAGCCCTTCCTTGCCGGGCGGGTCGTCTGCCGCGCCGCGGCGGATCAGCAGCATGACCGTGGCGACGGGGATGGAGACGTGACGGACAGTCCAGACGCGAAGGCCGCTGGCGAGCGTGGAGCGTTCGATCTCGGGAAAGTGGAACGGCGGCGTCTTCCCCGGGACAGGCAGCCGGCTTCGGTCAACGGTCATGGGCACGCTTTCATGAGACGAGCGAGGGGACCGAATCCGGCAGGGCATAGATGGTCTTGCCCTTCGGCACGATGCTGAGCGAGATGCGATCGGGACGCGCGAGGTACCGGCTGACGGCGTCGCGAAGCGAGTCCGCCGTGACCTCGTTGTAACGCGCGAGGTCGCGATCGAAGAAGCCCGGATCGCGGAGAAAGACGTTGTAGGCGTTCAGCTGATCCGACTTGCCGCCGAACCCGCCAACGGTCTGGAGACGATAGATGAACTGCGCTTCTGCCTGCACCCGTCCGCGTTCGATCTCGTCCTGCGTCGGGCCCTCGGTCGCGAGCTTGTTCGACCTCCTCGACGATGACGCGTTCGAGCTCCGCCAGCGTGCGGCCGGGAGCGGCGGTCGCCGCCACCTGCATGAAGCCGCCCGCTTCGCGGGAATTCTGCGCGGCCGACACATCGGTTGCGGCGCGCAGTCTCGTATACCAGCCGGCGATAGAGACGCGATGTCTTGCCGTTGGCGAGAATGTCCGCCGCCAGATCGAGTTCCGCGTCGTCTGCGCCGAACATGATCGGCGTGATCCATGCGAGATACAGACGCGGCAACTCGACGCGATCCTCGATCAGCAGCCGCGTGTCGCCCTGTCAGCGTCGGATCGACAGGCCGCACCGGCTGCACGGCAGGCCCCGGCGCAATGTCTCCGAAGTAGTCGCCGACCAGCGAGAGGGCCTCGTCGGTGTCGACGTCGCCGGCGATGGCGATCGACGCGTTCGCCGGATGGTAATACGTGGCAAAGAACTCGCGGACGTCCTCGACGCGTGCGCGCGTGCAGATCGGCGATCTGGCCGATCGTCGGCCAGTGGTACGGGTGGTCCGGCGGGTAGAGCGCGGCGAGCATGGCCATCGGCGCAAGGCCGTAGGGCCGGTTCTCGTAACTCTGTCGCCGCTCGTTCAGCACGACGTCGCGCTGATTGGAGAACTTGGCCGCGGTCAGCGCAGGGAGCAGATAGCCCATGCGATCGGACTCCATCCACAACGCGAGCTCGAACGCGTTGGTCGGCACCACTTCCCAGTAGTTGGTGCGGTCGGCGTTCGTCGATCCGTTCAGCAGCGCCCCGGCGCCCTGCAGCGGCGGGAAATATCCCTTGTCGTGGTGCTCGGACCCTTCGAACATCAGATGCTCGAAGAAGTGCGCGAAACCGGTGCGGCCCGGCGTCTCGTTCTTGGATCCGACGTGATACCAGATGTTGACCGACACGATCGGGCAGGCGTGATCCTCGTGGATCAGCACGTCGAGCCCGTTGTCCAGGGTGTGCTTGCGTGTAGGAAATGTTCATCGGACCACGGTGAGCGGAATCGTCGGCCTGCTGTAGCTGGCAATGGAGATCTGCGCCGCGAGCCGCTCGGCCGCAATCATGATGGCGCGCGCGGCGGGCGCGTCCGGGTTCGGAGATCATCAGCGGCACGCCGCTGTCGCCGCCTTCGCGAATCGGCTGGTAGAGCGGGATGCGCCCCAGGAACGGCACGCCGAGCGATTCCGCCATCCGCTCGCCGCCGCCGGTGCCGAAGATGTCGGCCTCGCTTCTCGCAGTCCGGGCAGACGAAGTAGCTCATGTTCTCGACGATACCGAGGGTCGGGATGTTCAGCTTCTTGTACATCGCGACGGCGCGCCGGCTGTCGGCGAGCGACACCTGCTGCGGCGTCGTCACGACGACCGCACCGGCGACCGGGACCGTCTGACCGAGGCTCAGCGCCACGTCGCCGGTACCGGGCGGCATGTCGACCACCAGGTAGTCGAGATCGAGCCAGCGCACCTCGCGGAAGAACTGCTGCAGGGCGCTGTGCAACATCGGTCCGCGCCAGATGATCGGCGCATCGTCCTCGGTGAGGAAGCCCATGGAGACGACCTGCAGCCCGTACTTCTCCGCGGGAAGGATCTTCTGCCCGTCGGTGGCGAGCTGCGTCTTGATGCCGAGCATGATCGGCACGTTCGGGCCGTAGATGTCGCCGTCGATCATGCCGACACGGCTGCCCGACCTGGCCAGCGCGATCGCCAGGTTGACCGACAGCGTCGTCTTGCCGACGCCGCCCTTGCCGGCGCCGACCGCGATGATGTTCTTGACGCCTTCGACCGGCTGCCGTGCGCCGTCGCCGCCCACTGCCTCGCGCACGCGCGCGCCGAGCTTCACGTCGACGGTGGTCACGCCGGGAATCTGCAGCACCGCGGCCCGCGCCTGATCGCGCATCTGGTCCTTCACCGGACAGGCAGGCGTGGTGAGTTCGATGGTGAACGCGACGTTGCCGCTCGACGATCGAGAGCTTCTTGATGAAGCCGAGACTCGACGATGTCGCGGTGCAGATCCGGATCGCGCACGACCTTCAGCGCATCCAGCACCGCAGCGCGTTCAACTGCCATGGATCAAATGGTATCGGCTTTGGCTCGCCCAGAACAAGAAATGGTACACTCCCGCGAATGGCCGAAGGCGCGCCGAACCGCTCGGCAATGCTCGTGCTGGCCTACATGTGGCCGCTCGCGGTCATCCCGCTGTTCCTCACAAAAGACGATGGCGAGGTGCAGTGGCACGCCAAGCATGGTCTCGTGCTGATGGCCGCTGAACTCGCGCTGCTCCTCGGCCTCTCGATCGTCATGCAGCTGCTCATGGTCGTCACGTTCGGGTCGGCTGCCTCGCGTCGATCGCCTTCGTGTTCCTGTGGGCCGGCGTGCTCGCGCTCCATGTGTTCGCGATCGTGCGAGCGCTGCAACGGGTATCGCCTCGTCATTCCGGGAGTCAGCGAGTACGCGTCGCGCTTCTAGCGCGCGCGCTGCGACGGTGCGGCGCGCGGCGGCGCCGCTCCTGCTTGCCATCCGCTTGGCGTGACTCTGGTGGCGACACCCGCCGGGACAGTCGCTCGCCTCGCCGGCATTCACGGCTACCAGCACACGCTCTCTCCAGTGCTCGGACGCGCTCGGCTTTCGAGTGCCGGTTCACGCCGACGTGCAGTCGCTACGCGGAAGTGGTCATCGCGACGCGACGGATTGATCGCGCGGAGGGTGGAAGAGTGCGCAGCGCCTCGCGCGGTGCGGACCATGGACGCCGATGGGCAGCAGTGGATGAACCGTGAGGCTTGCTAATGCTAGTGTGCGCGATTGCCGATGCTGCGTGCCAGGCGTCAGCGACGATCGCCGGCGCCGTCGCAGGCGCACCGCTGCCATCAGCGTGCCGCGTCGAGCGACGCCGTGACCGGCTCTTCGAACAGCCGCTTGCTGTCCTCGCGCAGCAGGATCCAGAGCGCGTAGACGCCCGAGCGCGGTGCCGTAGGGCAGGAGCAGCAGGTCCACCGAGCCAAGCAGGATGGCGCCGAGCCTGCGACCAGTGGCGGCGCCGCCGCACGAGGACGCCGACGGCCAGGTGCGCCGGCTCCCCAGATGCATGGCGAGCAGCGCGAGCACCGTGAAGGTGGCGGCGGTGAGGCTGGCGGCGAACTGGCCGCGGCCGGCTTCGTGCCGCGGACGAAATGAGCGACGCAGCCGCCATGCCGAGCGCGAGCGTCGATGCGCCGATCAGAATGGTCAGGCCGCCCCAGACCATGAACAGGACGCCGACGAGATCGACGTGCGACTCTGGCGAACGAAGGGCGGGCGCGTGTGGACCTTCACCGGTGACCGGCCAGTGCGGGCGGCAGGTCAGGCGCAGATCGCGACGCGGAGTTCGACACGGACCGGGGCCGCGTGCGGCGACGAGACCTTGAAGCGGTAGCGGGTGCCGTCGGAGACGCCGGCAGGTACCGACACGCGAATCGGGTGACGCACCAGCGAATCGCCGCTGCCGCAGCAGGCCGCGGCAGGGTTCGGTCCACACCTCGCCGCGGCCGCCGCAGCCGCGGCACATGCCGCGGATCGGCAGTTCGAGCGGCACGATCGTGCCGCGCCGTGCCTCGCGTGTTGGAGAGGCGCACTTCGCGCGTCACCGTCCCGCGGTGTCGCGCGCCGTCCTCGCCGAGAAAGGCGTCGCGCACACGATCGACGAGGCCGCCGATCGACGGAAAGTCGATGGCGATCTCGTCCTGGAAGCAGTCCAGGCGTCGCCTCGCTGACGCGCGCGGCGTCGCGCATCGGCGAAGATCGGCTCGTCACGAAATGGATCGCGTCTCACGCTCAAGTCCCGTCAACGATAGGAGTGGGTCCCACGCTTGTCAAGACAGCGAGCCGGATGCTACCGTCGAGCACAGCGCGACAACTGACATGCGACTAGACACACGAGAGTGCCCGATGTGCGGCGGCACGATGCAGCTCAAGCAGACCACGTCGTCTCGCGTATACCGGGGTATAGCGATACGACACCGAAGAAGACCCTCGAGTGGGTCTGTCCGGATTGCGACTACTTCGAGGAAGCCGACGGAGAAAACGCGTAGGAGACGGCGCGAGCGTTAGCGCGCGCCAATCGTGAGCAGGACTTCCTTGCGGAGGGTATCCTCGAACTCCTCGAAATTCAGCGCCGATTCGCACTCGTCGCACAGCACTTCGAGCACAGCGGGACGGCTCTCTTCCGACACTTCCACGCGGTTGTCTTCCAGGTGCACGACATGCATCTGCAGCGTCTTGACCTGGAAGTTCCGGTCGTTGCCGCAGTTTGGACAAGTCAACGTCACGAACGGCTCCCCTTTCGCCCAGAATTCGGGCTTCGGTAAAGCTTGATTCTATGTAATCGACGCGGCCGGCGCAACGAAAAACGCCCAGAAATGCCTCACTCGCTGCGATTTACCGTAAATTCATCGTCGAGCGAGCCGGACACTGCCAGCTGACCCCCATCCCCTTTCAGGTGCACAGCGCCACCCGCGGACCGCGGTGGATTGGCTGGGTCACGCTGCCCGGCGAAACGCAGCCCTACCACTCGGTCGTGCTGGTCGCGGCGACGCGTGACGAGGCCGAGGCGCGCGCGCGTGCCTGGGCCGAAAGGGTCCTGGCCGACGCCTCGGCGGAGGCTGGTCAGACCCGACCCATTCTGACTTCTAAGCTCTGAGTTCTGAAGTCGATCGCAGCATCGCCACAAGTCGTCAAGGCTGCGCGTGAGTGGCCGATCGTCCAGATCCGTGAATCAGGCACCGTTCGCTGACGCCTCGCTGCACGACAAGCTCATGAACCGTTCCGGCGCTGCCGCTCCACGTCACCGCGTCGGTGCCACGTGCGGCGCGCATGAACAGCGCGCGCACCGACTCGGGCAGCACCTCGCCGAGCGCGCCGCGCGTCGGCCGGAAGCATTCTCGCCGCCGACCGATCCGGACAGGTACAGCCGATCGCGGGCGCGCGTGAGCGCGACGTAGAGCAGCCGCTTGGTTTCCTCGCGCTCCTGGCGACCGAGTCCTCGTCCGCTTCCGACTGGTAGTCGGCGATCGCCACCGACGGCTCGCCTTTCACGTCGGCCACGACCCGAATCGGCGCGCGCGAATTGCCGGTGCCCCGATCCATGTTGACGACGAACACGATCGGGAACTCGAGGCCCTTCGACGCGTGCACGGTCATCAGGCTCACCGCGTCATGTGCGTCGATGGCCGCGTTCGACTCGTCGCCGACCGCGAGCCGTTCGATGTGCGCCACGACCCGCGCGAGCGTCGCATAGCCGCGGTTCTGGTAACGCCGAACGATGGCGCGCAGCTTCTTCAGGTTCTCGCGCGCCTGACGGTAGCGGACGCCGTCGAAGTCTCGTACGCATGGGCTGTCTCCGACAGGAGCACGGCTCAGCAGGTCCGACGGCGTGAGGCGATCGACCCAGGATCGAGCCAGCGTGGCATCGACCGCCCGCGTCAACGCCAGCACGCGCCGATCCTCGTCCGAGAGCTGCTTCATCGCCGCCGGCGCCGCCGGATCGACCAGCGCCGCCGCAAGGTCGGGCGCGAGCGCGGCCAGCGCCGACGTCGGACAGGCGCACGATGCGCGACCGCAGCAACGTCGCGGCCCGCGCATGTTCGATTGCGGGTCGGCGAGGAAGCGCAGCAGCGGCCACCGCGTCCTGCACTTCGTCCGACATCGAAGAAGCCGAGCCCCTTGTAGACGTAGGTCGACACGTCGTGCCGCTCGAGCGCCTTCTCGAACTCGCGATGGGTGTCGCGCGAGCGGAACAGGATCGCGATATCGGCCGGCTGCGCCGGCCGGCGCGTACCGGTGAGCCGATCGCGGACCGTCGCGCTGCCCGATGAGCGAGGCGATTTCGGCGCCGACGCGCTCGGCCGCCTCGGTGATGCTCTCGCCGACGACGATGCCCAGGCTGGTTCGCTGTACCGCATGCGAGCCGGAAGGTCGCGGCTACGTTCCAATCTGCCGGCTGCGCGCCTCTCACGCGCAGGCGCGCTGCCACGGCATCAGCGGCTGCCGGCTGCCACCGGCGGAGAGACGTCGCCATCCGGTGCATCACTGGTCGCGGGCAGGTCCGCAGCCGGGTCGGCTCAGCGGAAAGCGATCGGTCTCGTCGTAGCGAAAACGGTCAGCGCGATCGGGCACTTTCTCGACGGCGTCGAACACGTCGTTCACGAACGACAGAATCTCGCGGCCTGGATCGGAAGCTGACCGAAATCGCCCGCCGCGGGTCGTCCTGCACACGCAGGCCCGACACGAAGGCGCGCTGCCTCGTCGAGCACCGACACGTCGGCATCGCGGAATCCGTAGATCGACTGCTTCCGATCGCCGACGATGAAGATCGAGGGTGGATGGCGTCGGCGGATGCGCCGAAGCCTTCGCCCCAGTTGCGCACCAGCTGCGCGACGAGCTGCCACTGCGCGCGGCTGGTGTCCTGGAACTCGTCGACGAGCACGTGGCGATAGCGCGCCTCGAGCCGGAAGCGGCTCTGCGCGAACTCGTCCATGTCCTTCAACAGCTTGACCGCCCGTTCGAGCACGCCGGAGAAGTCGAGCAGCGCACGGCTTCGAGCGTCCGCTGGTACTCGTTCAGAGCGCGACCGCAAACACGCGCCACACGCCTCTCGACAGCACGACGTTCAGATCGCGCCTGAACGCGCGCAGCGCCTTCGGCGATCGACGGGAGCGATTGCCGCGGCGGCGGTTCGATGACGCTTCCACGCCTGCGTCGGAGGCGCAGTGTCCGGCCGTGAATCCGGTGCCCGCGAACGTGTCGCCGCGCGGCTGGCCGTCGGTCTTGACGAAGTAGGCACGCAGCCGATCGGCCAGCACGCGGAATTCGGCCTGCACGTCGCGCGCGGCGAAGCGGCTCGTCGGCCTGCGGCCCGCACAGTCGCCGATGTCGGCGGCCAGCATCGCGAAGCGGGGATGCTGCACCGGTCCGTCCGCGCAGGAACGGCTCGAGCCCGCCGGCCACGCCGCTCGAAGCCCGCTCGCAGCCTCGCTCGGCCGATCGTCGGCAGACCTCCGCCGCGGTCAGGTCGCGCGGACCGCTCGACAGGTATCGGCGGAGCGCCTGCGGCGCGACCAGACGGCGATCGAGCAGCGCGGCCAGGCCGGTGCGCAGCCGTCGTTCGCCCAGTTGCGCGAACACCAGCGCCACGTCGTCGTCCGTCGCGGGCGATGCCGCGGCAGATGCGGAGCGCCTGGTCGAGCGACTCGGCGATCAGTCGCGGTACCTCGGTGTCGTCCGCAAGGTCGAACCCGGGGTCGACGTCGGCTTCGAGCGGGAACTCGCGCAGCAGCGACAGACAGAAGGCGTCGATCGTCGAGATCGCGATGTCGCCGAGCCGTTCCTTCAGCTCGCGCCAGCGGGCCGCGTCGAACTGCGACAACCGCGCCGCCTCCCGAAGCCGTTCGACGATGCGTTCGCGCATCTCGGCGGCGGCCTTGCGCGTGAAGGTGATCGCGAGGATGTGATCGGGGTCGACGCCGGCGCGCAGCAGGTTGACGTAGCGCTCGACGAGCACACGCGTCTTGCCCGTCCCGGCGGACGCCTCGAGCACGACGTTGCGGGACGGATCGACGGCGTGTTCACGGGCCGCGGCGTCAGATGTCTCCGACATAGTCCTTCCTGCACACGGCGGCGAAACTGCACTGCTCGCACCGGTAGACGTCGTCGGGCGTGGGCGGGAACTCGCCGCGCTCGATGGCGTCGAGCGTATCCGCCAGCCGCTGCTGCGCTCTGCGCGAGCGTCTCGGCCCGGCCGTTCGTCGGTTGTGAAGAGGGGAACGACCCGCTTCGGTCCCTTGAAGGCCAGATACACGGCTTCGCCGAGCGTCCACTTGCGATTCAGCGCGTCGAGTTGCTGTTCGGCGCAGATGCCGTAAATCGGCAACTGCAGCGCCTTGCCGCGGTCGGGCGGCCAGCCCAGCTTGTAGTCGATCAGGCGGAAGGTGCCGTCGCTCAGCAGGTCGAGCCGATCGGCCTTGCCCCGCAGCGTGAATCGGTGCGGGGCCCCGACGCGGTCTGCAGCGTGAACGTGACCGTTCAGCGGGTGCTCGAGCAGGCGTGCCACCACCGGCACCGGGCCGCTCGGCTTCCATGCGGAACACGGCTTCACCAAGTCCGGCCGCCGCCGGCGAACCGAGAAGGCGCGTGCGCTCGAGCGCCGCCTCGCCTTCCGGCACGCGCTGCGAGTGCGCGTTCGACGACGGACGCGAACAGTTCGTGCGCTAGCCGGCAGCGTCGCCGGCGTGATCGCCGCGTGCCCGGCGTCGCTGCCACTCCGTGAAGAAGGTTTCGAACACCTCGTGGACGAACTGTCCCTGGCGCCGCGGGTCCATCACCTCTTCGTCGTCGGGCTCTTCTTCGAGACGCAGCACGTGCTGCGCGAAGAACTTGAACGGGCAGCCGATGTAGGTCTCGAGCGCGCTCACCGACCAGGTCCGCGGCTGGCACCGGTCCCGGCCGCACCGTGGATAGGCCATGTCGTCCGCGGACGTGCGGCTGCTGCCGCATATCGAGCCACGCACGGGTCGCCGTCGCCGGGCAGGTTCGAGCGCGCATCTTCGCTCTAGCGCCATCACCTCGTCCGGGAAGACGCGGTTCGACGATGGCCGGACGCGCACATCGGTGGAGAGCCTGGCGCGCGGCACTTCGTCGAGCTGGATCGAGCGCGAGACGATCGACTTCGTCGTCGAGCAGGAACACCGACAGTTCGACGCGGGCCGATCGGCTGACGCGAGCGAGATCGAGAAAGCGCGCGTCCGCCGCGCCACGTCGATCCTTTTCGGACGGCCAGTTGAGCGCCTTGAGCAGGTCGGGCGGATAGAAGATGTTGCGCCGCGGCCGATCCGGCCATTCGCTTCTCGATCAGCCCGACGATCGTCATGTCGTCGAATTCGCCGTAGCGGGCGGCCTGGTCATCGAGCAGCCGCACACCCTGACGCCGCACTCTCCGGCGCAAATGTCTCGTCGCCGATCCATCGACGCACCGACTCGTCGAGAGTTCGGCGACACTCCAGGCCGGATCGTGATGGCGGGCGTGAGCCGATGCCAGATCGCGCAGGATCTGCTGAACGGCGCCACGCGCGCGACGTTCGCGATCGAACAGCGGTGTTCCGGAGTCGAGCGGGACAGGTGCCTGTCAAGAAAGGCTCCAGGAGCGCGACAAGCTGCGCCGATGCCGGTCGGCGTCGTCCGCAGTTGCCGTCAGCTCGTCGGACCATCGCGATGGCGCAGTCGAGGGCCGGCCGCGCGGCGCACTGCGCGAATCCGACCGGCGACGGCGAGCTGCCCGCGGTCGGCCCTGATCCACGAATCGGCTTCATGGAGAACAGCCGGTCCGCACCGCCAAGGTATCGAGCGTCGCTGAGTGCCCGGTCGAGCGCGCCGATGGATTCGCGACCCACGCGCGGAAACAAATTCGAGATGCGGCGATCGCAGCAGCGCCACGACTGTGTCTCGCGCGAAGTCGGACTCCAGGGCGTCCAGCACGAGGTCGACCGTTGCCACCGACGGCTCCGCAGCCAGCGGCAGCGCATCGCAGGCGAGCGTGCGGAATCCCTGCCGCGCCAAGCGTGTCACCCGCGAGATACAGATACGGCAACGGGCGTTTGAAGACGACCGCGACTCTGTCCAGCGACCGGTGCAGGCTGCGCGGCGAGCCGCCGCGCCACGGCGATCAGCTCTTCCTCGCGGTCGCGGTGCGTGAACCAGAGCGGTGCGACGTCTGCGGTCGGGCTGCGGGCACGACCAGCGTCGGCCGGACGCGCGCTTCCGGCGCGAGGAGGTCACCCGACGTGAGTTCTTCGAGACCGGGCCACCAGTTGTGCAGACGTTCGTGAAACCCGGATGCGAGCACTGACTCGGTGGACACGATGTCGATGGCACCCAGATTCGGCAGGCGGTTCAAGCAGATCGAAATCGGCAACGAAGAGCCCCGCGGGGTCGGCAATCCAGTCAGGAACCGTGACAATGACGTGCGCGAGCGGCGACGCCGCGTGCTCTGCGAGGAGCCGGTCGCGAAGACGATGCTCGTCCACGGCATCGGTCTGGGCCGCACGCTGCTCGTAGCCGCGAAACGTCCGCGCCAGAAACTGCGTCTGCCGCAGCAGGCGGTCGGCGCCACGGTCGTCGAGATCGCCGCCGCCGAGCGCCTCGACGATCAACTCCTCGAAGCGCTTCACGAGCTGCGACTGCCTTCGCAGCTGGTCGTAGAAGCGAAGGATCTCGGCGACCAGCCCTGGGCGAACCTTGAAGGGCAGGTCACGCACGTCACGCGCGGCGTCAAGGGCGGCAGCCTGCGCCATCGCGTCGCGCTCGAACGCGGTCAGCCGACGCAGAGGCTCTGGCAGACGGGCATGCAGCGCATCGTAAATCTCGTCGCCGCGTGAGGAGCGCCGGCATCCGCTCCGCCGCCACTCCGCGTATCGCCAGCGTGGCGGCCAGCGTCGTCGCCGCGCCGCGCGTGGGCACGGCGACGATACGAGATGGCAGCCCTTCGGCGCGGGGCGGTGCGCCATCGTGTCCCTGCTCGATCGAGGGTGGCGTGGCGCAGAGCGTCGCCAGGGTGCGACGGAAGTCGTGCAGATCCGAGACCCGTATCAAGCGGGTCCGCCGCGGGGTAATCACCAGCCGATCTGAGGAGGACGAAGCACAAGCTGCATGTCGTTCGGCGCACGCGCCAGCAGCATCAGCGCCCCGGCAGCGGCCGACGAGGCGTCCCAGGCGCGAGCCATGTTGCCGTTGATGGCGGCTTCGCGGCGGATCGTCGCAGCGTTGCCGGCCAGTTGCACCGCGCTCAGGAAGAGATTGTGCACGTCGCGAAGCTCCGACGGGGGTTCAATCGTCGACAGCGCCTTCTGGACTTGTGCCGTGCCCCGGAGAATCGAGCCCAGCGCATCGGGCCCCGAACCAGCCAGCGACTTGATGTCCTCGAGTGGGAGCGTCATCTGCCGGAGCTGGTTGAGCGGCATCGTCATCGCCGCGCGGTACTCACGCAGGACCGGCGCACGCAGCTCCCAGCGATCGCGCTCCAGCCGCAGGCGACGCGCAGCGTCGAGCTGCTCATCGACGGCCGCGATCATCGATGCGACCGCGTCGGGTCGCAGCCGAGCCGAGCAGCTCATCGTTCGCTCTGATCGACGCCAGCGACACCCTGGACCCCGCGCACGTCGGCCATCATCGCTCGCGTCGTGGCCAGGCGCAGCATTCGCGCCCCGAGCGCCTGATATCGCCGATCGGTTTGAACGTCGCGCGCAATCTGTCGCGGTCGCTGAGGCGCGAGTCGACTTCACCCAGTCGGGCGGGCAGGTTCGCGGCCTCGGAGTCGAGCGCATTCACCGCCACGGTCAGCAGCGATGTCCGCTCGGCTGGGGACGCCGGTCAGTTCGGCCGCCCGCAGCGTCTGCTCGATCGACTCACGCACGACCTGGCGCTGGCAGGATCGACTCGAACGTCGACGCCGGCGCGATCGCCCGGCGCGACAAACGTCAGGTCGAACGTGCTCGATCCAATCGAGGCGCGCAGATCGGCGATGGCCTCGTCGAGCGTGGCGATGGTCTGCTGAATCTCGTCGCGCCTGTAGTTGTAGTGCGCCGCCGGCCATTCGACGAGGGTCTTGCGCGCTTTCTCGACGATCGCCAGCCGGGTCGCCGGGTTGTCCGTCTGCCCGACGTCGTTCAAGCGCCTGGGCGATTTCGGTCGTGAGCATCGCGTAATCGGACTCGGCGCGGCTGTCGACGTAGCGTGTTGCCCGAACGGCATCCGCGTAGTTGATCGTTCGCTCCCAGTCCACGGTGTCGGATGGAATCGTGATCAGTTGCAATTGCGGCGCTGCGGAGGAGGCAGAGGTCGGCATCGAAAACACGACACGGTCGTCGAGCCGCGCGAGTTCACCGAAGCTCACCAGCGACGTGCCATCCTTCAAAAAGACCCTGAAAAGCGGCGCACGAATCGGCGCCTGGCAGCGCGTCGGCTACCCGCAGTCTGCGCGCTGGCCGCGGCGACCCTGCCGGGGCCGACAGTCAACAGGCATATGACCCACACACCCGCTAACCGATGCCACTTCATGAAGCTTCAAGCGTACGGCGCGGGTCCCCGACCGTCAAGCTGTGGAAAACCTGTGGACGACGCGTGCATAACCTGTGGAACCCGCGCTAACCAAAAAGAATTTGCGCGGCTTTCCTCCACGATTTGCGCGCGGCGGATGTGGACGCCGTTTCGTGCGCGCGCTTCGCTTGTGTGCGCGGCGCCGGGGCATGACAATTCGTCTCGTTCGCCCCAGCCAACTCAGGTCGGTCCATCTACTGTGCAAACCGCTGTTCATCGTTTCGAAGAGATCATCGGGGGTCGCACGTACCTCATCGAGGTGACGTCTGCCGACCAGCGCTGGCGTGCCTACATCGTCAGGGTTCCGGGCGTGCCGACCGCGTTGATGCCCTTCTACGGCGCGACACCGGATCAGGCTGCCGCGAGCCTGCTGGAATGGCTCACGCGCGCGCACGCCAGAGCGGCGTGCAGCGTCAAACCCGCCGGCCGCGCGTAAATCGGCGCGCGCATTTTTCATTCGCACCTCAACCGCTTCCTCTGCCGTAAGATCGGCTGTCGATGTCGCTGCGCTCCCACGGGTATCGCATGGCTGGCGCAGGTTCCTGGCGCTGGCGGCGCTGGTCGGTCGCGCTCTCCGCAGAATCGAGCGTCGTCCAGTCTGCCGCTGACAGAAGCGCCAGTGCCGCTCCCGCGACCGTCCACAGCCGACAGCCAGGATAGAGGGACGTCCGGATTTCGCGCGTATGGTGCGGGATCAGGCGGCAACCGACCGCGCCTGGCGGGTGGCCAGCGAAGGCTACATGCGGATGGAGAAGATCACCTACCGCAGCTCACGGGGCGATCTCGACGTTCCCGCCTTCGTGTTTCAGCCGCTGTCCCAGGACGGCGGCCGACGCCGACCGGCCCTCGTCTGGGTCCACGAGGACATTCGAGGGCACCTGTACGAGCACCACATCCCGTACATCCGTGAAGCCGTGGCGCGTGGTTACGTGGTGATCGCGCCCGAGTATCGCGGCAGCATCGGCTACGGGCGCACCTTGTACGACGCGATCGACTACGGCGGCGCCGAAGTGGACGACGTCGTGACGGCGGCGTCGGTGTTGAAGTCCCAGTATCCCGACGTCGCTCCCGACCAGATCGGTATTGTCGGGTGGAGCCACGGCGGGCTGATCACGTTGCTCTCGGTTTTCAGGAACCCGACAACGTTCCGCTCGGCTGCCGCGCTGGTGCCGGTCACCAATCTGTTTCACCGCCTCGCACGGAAGGGGATCGACGAGCAGCGCCGCGCGATCGACCCGCAGAACCGGTTTGGTGGCGGACCCTCAGATCGGCCGGACGTCTACCGCTATCGTTCGCCGCTGTTCCACGTCGATGATCTGCGCATTCCGCTGCTGGTGAACGTTGCCGACAACGATGAAGACGTCACCTTCGACGAGGCGATACAGCTGGTGGACGCGCTGCGCGCACGAAAGCCCGACTTGTCGGACGTGAAGGTCTACCACAACCCGCCGGGCGGGCACCTGTTCGATCGCCGCGTGTCCCCTGTGTCGCGTGAACCGGACAACACGCCGGAGCAGCGGGACGCCTGGACCCGCGTCTGGAATTTCTTCGATCTGCACCTGCACCCGACTGCCGGCGGCCGCTGATTCACGAGACCACACCCGGCATCGGGCAAAGGCCGCGTCCGCGCTTGATGGTCGGGTCTGCAGCGCGCCACAATCTGCCACAACGCGCCACAAACCGTTCGTTGCTCCTCCGTCAACATGCCATCTACAATGCGAACGGCTTTCAACCCGTTTCATTCCAACGAGATGGACGCCCGCGTGACGCCGGGCCTTCATACATCAGCGCAGGAGTTCAGGATGCCCTCGAAGAAGTTCACTTCGCCCGACGCCTCGGTGACGCGACGCCGCTTTCTCGAGCAGCTCGGGCTGGTGGGTGGAACCTCGCTGGTGATGACCGCGATGAACTCCTGGGAGCTGATGGCCGGGCAGGCCGAAGGGCGTCCGCAACTCACCGGCAAGCCGTCCAGGAACAAGGTGATCGTGCTCGGCGCCGGCGTTTCGGGGCTGGTCACTGCGTACGAGCTCGGGAAACTCGGCTACGACGTTCGCATCCTCGAAGCGCGCGAGCGCGTCGGCGGCCTGAACTGGACGGTTCGGCGGGGCGCGGAGCACACCGAAATCGGCGGGACCGAGAAGCAGGTCTGCGCGTTCGACGAGGGCCTCTACGTCAATGTCGGCCCGTGGCGCATCCCGTACACGCACACCGGCGTGCTGAACTACTGCCGCGAGGTTGGCGTCCCGCTCGAAATCTTCGTCAACGAGGCCGAGAACTCGTACTTCTTCTACGAGGGCCAGCAGTATGGCGAGCTGGCCGGCAAGCGGCTGCGCTTCCGCGAAGTGAAGGGCGACATGCTCGGTCATGTCAACGAACTGCTCGTCAAGGCGATCGACCAGGACAAGCTGGACGCGCCGATGACGGCCGAAGACAAGGATCGCTTCGTCAAGTTCCTCGTCGGCGAGGGCTACCTCGATCCGACCACGAAGACCTACAAGGCCATCGGCGAAAGCGGCCGCCAGCCTTACGACACGAACGCACTGCTCAAGGCCGGCATCGGCAACCGCTTCCGCTCGGTACCGCTGACAGACGGTACGCAGGCCGCGCCGATCTTCCAGCCGGTCGGCGGCATGGATCAGTTCCCGAAGGGCCTGGCGCGCGCGATTGGCAACCAGAAGTTCACCTTTGGCGCCGACGTGCAGTCCGTCCATCACGATGCCACCGGAGTGAAGGTGGTCTACGCGGACGCGAAGAGCGGCAAGAAGACCGAACTCACGGCAGACTTCGTGGCCCTCTGCCTGCCGATGCCGATCATCGCGAAGATCGACGTGAGTTTCTCTCCCGAGATGATGACCGCCGTCAAGGCGGTGGCAACCAGCAACAGCGCGAAGATGGGGCTGCAGATGAAGCGCCGGTTCTGGGAAGAGGACGACCAGATCTTCGGCGGGCACCTCTACTCGAACCTGCCGCTCGGCGAGTTCTCGTATCCGTCTACCGGCTACTTCACGAAGAAGGGCGTGCTCCTCGGCCTCTACGCCAACGGGCCGGTCGGCACCCTGCTGGACCAGACGCCGACGCAGCGCATCGAGCACGTGCGTGTCGAATGCGGCCAAGGTCCATCCACAGGTCCGCACCGAGTTCGAGAGTGCATTCGGCGTGTGGTGGAAGAAGGTGAAGTACAGCGAGGGCGGCTACGCGACCGGATCGGCAACCGCGCGCCGCGAGTCAGCTGTCGAAGATGGAAGACCGCCTCGTCATCGGGTCGGCCGCTGTCTGTCCCTTCTCCGAGCCTGACTGGCAGGAAGGCGCCGTGGCGGCCGGATGGCAGACGGTGAAGACGCTGCACGACCGCGCGATGAAGACCTAGGCGCACTGAGACCGGAGGCACCCCTCTTCGGGTCGCCGTCTCACAACCTTAAGGAACGGAGGTCTCCCCGCAGAGGGGCGACCTCCGTCGACATCACACCAGCGACCCAAGGGCGGCATCGATCGCCGCGAGCAGCGCGGTGTTCTCGTCGGGGCTGCCGATCGTGATGCGCAGCTTGTCGGCCAGCCCGGGCTTCTCGAAGAACCGGACCAGGATGCCACGCGCCTTCAACGCCTCATAGAGCGGTCGCGCGTATGTGGAACCCGGGGTGGTCGCCAGGACGAAGTTGCCGCGGCTGGGGATGACAACGAATTCGCGGCGTTCGAGTTCAGCAGTCACGCGGGTCCGCTCGCTCGTCACCAGGTTCCAGTGCTCTCGCGCGTAGGCCTGGTCCTCGAGCGCGGCACAGGCGGCGGCAATCGAAATCGCGTTGCAGTTGTAGCTGTCCTTGACCTTGGCCATCTGCTCGATCACTGACGGATGGCCGATGGCGTACCCGAACCGCAGTCCGGCCAGCCCATAGCCCTTGCTGAGCGTTCGCGTGATCAGCACGTTGTCGTGCTGCGCGAGCAGCGCCAGGCAATCGGCGTCGCCGAAATCCACGTACGCTTCGTCCACGAGCACCAGTGCGTCGGTGCGCGAGGCCAGCGCGCTGACGTCCGCGGGCGGCACCCACGTGCCTGACGGAGCGTTTGGATTTGCAAAAAAGATCGCGCGCGGGTCGGTCGCGAGGAGGGCGTCGGCCGGAAGCGTCCAGTCCTGTCCCCACGGCACGGTGACGAACCGGACGTCCGCGAGTTCAGCCAGCACCGGATACAGCGAGTACGTGGGATCCGGGCTCGCCAGCACGTCGCCGGCACCGCAATAACTGCGAAGGGCAATCTGCAGGATGTCGTCGCTCCCGTTGCCCGCGAGAAGGCATTCAGGCGCGACGCCATGCAGGTGCGCGGCGACACGCCGGAAATCGTCGGCCATCGGCGACGGATACCGTCTGAGCGCGTCTCCGCCGACGTTCCTGATCGCATCGAACACCTTCGGGCTCGGCGGATACGGGTTCTCGTTGGTGTTGAGCTTGATGACCTTTTCCCCGGGCCTGGGTTGCTCCCCCGGGGTGTATCCGGCCATGCGGGCGACAGTCGGGCGGGCCTGTGGCAAAGACATCGACTGGCGGAAATGTTATCAGGCGCGCGTCGCGAACTCACTCATGCCAGCGCGACGTCGCTCATGGCATAGTGTGCCGGTGGATACGCTGCATCCAGACGGGCAGTATTCGCGCGGCGCCCAGTGGTTCCACTGGCTCACGGTTCCTCCGATCGCCGTCATGCTGCTCTCCGGGCTGACCATCCGTTTCATCAAGGACGACGTGAAGATGTCGTTCTACACGCTGCACGAAAGCCTGGGCGTCCTCGTGCTGCTTCTGTCACTGGCTCGCCTGATGTGGCAGATGGCGGCACACACCGCCCGCGCTTCCATCACACATTCCGGCGATGATCCGCTTCGGCGCGGGGACGGTGCACAGTCTCCTGTACGTCGTGTTGATCGTGCAGCCGGTGCTTGGCTTCTTCACGACGAACGCCCTCGGCTTCCCGCAGCAGGGCGCGACGGCATTCATGGGCTTCATCAACCTGCCGAAGTTCATGGAGGCGTCGCCGGATCTTGCCCTCAGGCTGCACTGGACGCACAGCATCGTCGGCTGGTTGCTGATCCCGCTGATTGCGGCGCACGTGGGTGGAGTGCTCTATCACCATGTCGTCCGGCGCGACGGCACGCTGCTTCGGATGCTGTAGCGCGGGCGCGCTTTTACCCGCCGCCAGCGCTGTAGCTTTGGTGGGTGGCGTTGACGCACTGCACCCTCACCGTTTTGGCACGGTCCAGAAGTGTATGAGGTTGTTGTCCACAACGAAGGAGCGGGCCGGTTTCCACGCGGCTCCCATGTCGTAGTTGTGCGACACGATGCGGGTGCCCGGTTTCAGGGCACGCAACTTCGGCTGCAGCCTGACGTTTATGGCCGGCAGCAGGTACATGGCGATCACCGTGCGCGCTCGACAGGTCTGCCTCGAACAGGTCCTGCTGGAGGAACTCGACGCGGTCGCTCACCCCCGCGGCAATGGCGTTCGCGCGCGCTTCGGCAATCCGCTGCGGGTCGAGCTCGATGCCGACGCCGCGGGCGGCGCCGAAATCCTTCACCGCGGCGATTGGGATGCGCCCGTCACCCGAACCGAGATCGAACACGACGTCACCGTGTCCCACGTTCGAGGTCGCCAGCATCCGTCTCACGACTTCGGTTGGCGTCGGGACGTAGATGACGTCGAGCGGTTGGGAGGGCTGGAGCTGCGCGCTGGTGCTGAATGCGAGCCCGGCTGGCACGACGGCCGACAACGCCAGAAGCGCGCCGAGCACCGCGCGCACAGGTTCCCCACCACGCACATCGCCCCCTGAACTGAATTGAAGAGCTGTTCAGGGAAATCATACGCTGATGTGGCACGGCCCGCTCGTGACCGCGAAGACCTTCGCGTTCCTACTTGACGATGTGTGATTCGAGAGCGGCGACGCCGCGCGGCGTCGGCTTCCGGCGCTGAGGAAATAGCCCGCCTGTTCGAGTGCGTCAGCCGCTCGAGTGAACTGCTGCACGTACTGGTCGTGCGATGCGTACAGCGCAGTGAGCGTCTCCGCGTCAAACGGCGTGGTTGTGCCGAACAGGAAGCAGAAGTTCTGGCCGCCGGCGTTCGCCTGCGCGACGTCGTTGCGCCGGCCGTCCAACCGCGCGGTCGGCGCCTCCTGCGGGTTATGGCCAAATCCATCTTCGCGCGTTAACGCAGGCGTACAGAGCACCGATGACGGACTGACGGTCAACGCGTCGGCACACTGCTAGGACGGAGTTCTGCAGTAACTGTTGTGTGTGGAGTGGCGAACAGGAAGGATGGTG